>DAYM01000009.1 GCA_002506905.1 Methanomassiliicoccaceae archaeon UBA328 | reverse complement strand
TGGATTCTGAGACACGAATCCAGGCCCTACGGGGCGCAGCAGTCGCGAAAACTTCACAATGGAGGCAACTCCGATGAGGGAATTCCTAGTGCCAATGCATTTTGTGTTGGCTTTTCTTCAGCGTAGATAACTGAAGGAATAAGGGCTGGGTAAGACGGGTGCCAGCCGCCGCGGTAATACCCGCAGCCCAAGTGGTGGTCGATATTATTGAGTCTAAAACGTTCGTAGCCGGTTCAATAAATCTCTGGGTAAATCGGAGGGCTTAACCTTCCGAATTCCGGAGAGACTGTTGAACTTGGGACCGGGAGAGGCAAGAGGTACTTCTGGGGTAGGGGTAAAATCCTGTAATCCTAGAAGGACCACCGGTGGCGAAGGCGTCTTGCTAGAACGGATCCGACGGTGAGGGACGAAGCCCTGGGTCGCAAACGGGATTAGATACCCCGGTAGTCCAGGGTGTAAACGCTGCAGACTTGGTGTTGGGAACCCTTCGGGGGTGCTCAGTGCCGGAGAGAAGTTGTTAAGTCTGCTACTTGGGGAGTACGTCCGCAAGGATGAAACTTAAAGGAATTGGCGGGGGAGCACCGCAACGGGAGGAGCGTGCGGTTTAATTGGATTCAACACCGGAAAACTCACCAGGGGAGACTGTTACATGAAAGCCAGGCTAATGACCTTGCTCGATTTTCAGAGAAGTGGTGCATGGCCGTCGTCAGTTCGTACCGTAAGGCGTTCTCTTAAGTGAGATAACGAACGAGACCCTCACTAATATTTGCTACTCCGTTCTCCGGAACGGAGGCACATTATTGGGACCGCTGGCGCTAAGCCAGAGGAAGGAGAGGTCAACGGTAGGTCAGCATGCCCTGAATCTCCTGGGCTACACGCGCGCTACAAAGGGCGGGACAATGGGTTCCGACACCGAAAGGTGAAGGTAATCTCGAAACCCGTCCGTAGTTCGGATTGAGGGTTGTAACTCACCCTCATGAAGCTGGATTCCGTAGTAATCGCGAATCAACAACTCGCGGTGAATATGCCCCTGCTCCTTGCACACACCGCCCGTCAAACCATCCGAGTTGGGTTTCAGTGAAGCTGCCTCTAACTAGGGTTGTTGAACTGAGATTTAGCAAGGAAGGTTAAGTCGTAACAAGGTATCTGTAGGGGAACCTGCAGATGGATCACCTCCTACGCAGGGTGGGGCCTAGCCCCACCCTCTCAAAAACACAATGCGATAATTTGGCAAGGAAATCTCTAAACGGATTTCCCTCCAATTCCGAAGGTAGTTTACCATACACTAAACGTAGCATCGAACGTCATATCTATCATATCTTTTCATTTTTCTCTGTTTAGAGGCTTTTCTATGAGTCTGTCTGCTGTATATTGTTCCCGCTCCAGGTCTTCAAAGACCTATGCAGAAATGTTTGCCAAGATCATGAAGTGCAACTGTGTCTCCATCACCGGGCCCGTACCAGACGGAGATATCGTTTTCTTCGGCTGGATCTCCGGCGGCGGCAAGCTCAATGGTTACGATCAATTAAATCACGGAAACCTCCTTGCCGTCTGTGCGGTCGGTCTCAATTATCCGAGTGAGGATATCATTCACAGCATCGAACATAAGAACAACATCACGGTCCCCGTTTACTATTGCATGGGATGCATCGACCGTTCGTGTCTGAAACCATCCGAGAAGTTCCTACTGTCCGTGATCTGTTTGTTCACTCACTTCAAATGCAAGGGCCAGCAGGGTGATGTCCTGAGAGATGTGATAAAGCACGGCGGTACATTCGTATCGGAAGATCAGCTCTATCCGCTGATCGAGTACTGCACCGCTGTGAAAAAGCGATCCTGAGATCATAATATCCTTTTCTTTCTCAATACCCACATGACGGCCACCGTAGAGATGACCATCAGGATACAGACCACTTCGAATCCGTATCTGTAGTCGCTCATGGGCAGAGCGACGTTCATTCCGTATATTCCAGCTATCAGGACGGGTATGGACAGCACTAATGTGATGACCGTAAGCAGCTTCATTATGTCGTTCAGGTCATTGGAGACCATCGTATTGCAGAGGTTTCTGGCACCCTCGACGACCTCTTTGAAGATCGTAGCCCTCTCACTGTTCTGGGCGAGCATTATTATGACGTTTTGCAGTATGTCGTCAGTAGTGTCGTCGATCTTTCCTTCAAGGTTCTTCTGAACCTTGTCCATAACGGGCTGAAGTGATCTCAGTGAAGTGATGAAGTATATCAGGCTCGACTCCATCTGATGAAGGGCATAGACATCTTCGTCGTTGACCTTCTTTGCCACCCTTTTCTCTATTCCCCTTCTTCTGTCGTTGATCTTGTTGATGTAATCGAAATATCTCTGCATTATGGCGAGTATCAGAAGAAGGATCATGTCCATCTGTCTGTCAGATGAGAGATTCTTCGGGGGTTTTCAATGAAATCGGTCAGGATATCGCTCTTTTTCTGTGAGACGGTCACGAGTTTTCCGTCCATATGAAAGATGGCGATGGAAGAGGTGTTGTACATGGAATTCCCCTCTTTGTTGTCATAAGGAGCATCCAAAAGGAGTATGTTGTATCCGTCTTCGGAAGTGTATGCCGAACCCCTGTTCCTTTTCATAGGGAGTCTGAGATCGAATTCATCGATGCCTGTCAGGTCAGATATATGCCTGATCTCTTCTTCATCGGGAGAACTTGCCCTGATCCAATCCGCATCGTCGGCCTGAGAGGATCTGAACTGTCCGTCGAAGATCTTCAAGTATTCGATCATAATGCATAATGGATGTGATGTTTTAAGTCTGTTATGCGAAAACAAGGTAGTCCCGTCCGGATTCGAACCGGAGTCGCCGGCTCCAAAGGCCAGCATGATTGACCGCTACACCACGGGACTGTTGTTTTCGCTTTACGTTCCTTCAATTATTATAACCTTTTTCCGACAAGGTATGTCGAGGCACAGCCGGTCACTTCGGCATCAAGGAATTCGCCGAGGAGGATATTGCCCTCGATCGCAATCGGTCTGTAGTTCTCGGTACGTGTTATCACCGTACCTTCTTTGCCGTTCTCGGTCACAAGTACCCTGAATCTTTTTCCGATGAGGGCCGAGTTAACATCGTATTCAACTTCATTCTTGACTTCGGTCATCTTTGCGGACCTTTCCGCGGATATCCTGCCATGGATCTGTTCCATGGACGCGGCATCCGTACCCGGTCTGGCCGAGAACCTTGTGATGTTGACGGTGTCTGCCCTGAGCTCCCTCATGAGGTTCAGACTCTTTTCGAAATCTCCGTCCGTCTCTCCCGGGAATCCGACGATCATATCCGTTGCGATACTCACATCGGGGTATCTGCAGCGGATCCTTCCGACAGTGTCCATGAACCTTTCGACGGTGTAATGTCTTCTCATGTTTCCGAGGACATCGTCGCTGCCGCTTTGGACAGGTATATGGAAGAACTTGTAGACGCGCGGGTCGTCGATGGCATCGAGCAGTCTGTCGAGAATGGGTTCCAATCCGTTGGGATTCATCATGCCGATCCTGATGCGGTAGTCTCCGTCGGTGCGGAGCATCTTCCCGATCAGTTCTGCAAGGTCGGTACCGTTATCGCGGCCGTAACATGCGGTGTCCTGGGCGGTGACAAGGATCTCTCTGACGCCGTTATTGACCATGGTCTCGAACCTTTGGAGGATCTCCTTCTCGGGGAAACTGGACAGTTTTCCTCTGGCGATCCTTGTTATACAGTAGGAGCAGTTTCCGAGACATCCCTGAGCTATGGGGATGATCCCCGAACTTCCGTAGTCGGGTTCCGCGGTATATTCTCCGCAGCCGTAGTTCTCTCTGACAACGGAATCGAATTCATCGTATCTGTCGGGAGGCAGGATCACAGAATCCGGAAGACGGATCATGATCCTGTTGGGCTGGGCCTTGGCCATGCAACCTGTGACGATGACCTTCTTGCCGGCCCTCCTGAGCTCGCCCATGCGTTTGATCATCTTCTTTTCCGTAGCTTCCACTACAGTACAGGTGTTGAGAATGACTATGTCTGCATCGTCGGCACTGTCCACGGGTTCGTGACCCATGGCTTCCATGCGTTCGGCCAGCTGCCTGCCTTCACCGTAATTCATCGTGCAGCCGTAAGACTCCACAAAATATCTCATGGATCAACGTGTGGTAGGTTCTGTCGTGACCATACCGAAGGCGGTCTTTGCAGAGATGTTGGTGATTTTCACATGGATTGTGTTGCCTTTTGCGGTTCCCGGTACGATGATCAGGTAGTCCATGAGTTTTCCGACACCGTCTCCTTTCCTTCCCACATTCGTGATGGTGAGCTCGATGATGTCTCCCTCTCTGAGGTGGTTGGGGCTGTCGACCCTTGCCGCTTTCCTGACATTGATGGACCTGCGTGCACCGCAAGCTTCGCATTCAAGGATAAGTGTCCTGTCCTCTTTGACCATCTTGGTATCCGGAAGTCCGCATTCCGAGCAGATGACGTATGTCTCGGTGTAGTTCTGGATCTTATCATTGATGTTCTGAGGGTTGATCTTGGCTTTGAAGACCGCTCTGCGGCCTTCGAGGCTTCCGGGGGTTCCCAGCTCTTTCAAAAGGAACTGAAGGACATGCTGGGGATCTCTCCTGAGCTTGTCTGTGACGTCAATGAAGTTCCTGAATATCGTGATCTTTCCTTCCTGGATGATGTCCAGTTCGGGAAGTGTGAACCTTTCGTGGTTCTCGATAGTCTCGGGCAGTTCATCCTTAGCTCTGTCGAGCAAGGCCAAATAATCGTCATCAGATGCCATGGTATCGCCTTATTCTCACACTACTTATAAAAGCTTGTATGCGCACGCGACCTTATTCTCCTTATTGGGTGCCGGTCTTATCGTCCTTGAATCTGATGGCAGCGTCGATCAGACCCAGGTGTAGAGGCGACGGATTCATCGGTCTGGATCTGAATTCCGGATGGAACTGCGAAGCGACGAAGTAGGGGTGGCCTTCAAGCTCTCCGATCTCCATCCTCCTGCCGTCATCGGACTTTCCGGTGAACTTCCAGCCGGCCTCTTCCAGGCGCTGGATGTAATTCGGGTTGACCTCGTATCTGTGTCTGTGCCTTTCTGATATCACGGTCTTTCCGTACAGGTCATTCGCCTTGGATCCTTTGGCGACCATTACGGTCTGGGCACCCAGGCGCATTGTGGCTCCCATGTCCTCGATGTTCTCCTGTTCGTGCATGAGGGAGATCACCGGGTCCGGTGTTTCCGGATCGAACTCCGTACTGTTGGCCTCTTCAAGACCGAGCACATGTCTGGATATCTCCACGGTGGCGATCTGGAATCCCAGGCACACTCCCAGGAAAGGGATCCCGTTCTCACGGGCGTACTGTGCAGCGGCGATCTTTCCTTCGACCCCTCTGATACCGAATCCTCCGGGCACCAATATTCCGTCCACATCCGAAAGGAGGGATGCGGGTTCGTTATGGAGGAGATCGTCGCTGTCGATGAATTTCACCGCAGGCTTACAGCTGCGTTTCGCACCTGTGTGGGTAAGCGCTTCCAATTGACTCAGATACGAGTCCGCCAGCGCCGTGTATTTTCCGACCAGTGCTATGGTCACGGTCTTCTTCGGCTCCAATATGTTGTTGAGGAAGCTTTCCCAATCCTTCATGTTCCTCTTCGTTGTCAGAGGCTTGAGCTTCATCCTGTCTATGATGTAATCCGCAACGCCCTGGCTTTCGAGTATCAGAGGCACTTCGTATATCGAACGTGCATCCGGAGTGGATATCACTGCCTTCTCATCGACATCGCAGAACATGGCGATCTTTGCTTTGGCCGTCTGGGTAAGGGACCTGGAGCATCTCCCGATGATGATATCGGGTCCTATTCCCATTCCCATAAGCTCTTTGACGGAGTGCTGGGTAGGTTTTGTCTTTTCCTCCCCGACGGAACCCATGATGGGTATGAGGGTGGTGTGTACGAACATGATGTTCTCTCCTCTTCCGAGGTCTCTCCCCAACTGTCTGGCAGCTTCCAGGAAAGGCATGGATTCGATATCTCCCACTGTGCCGCCCAGTTCGATGATCACGACATCCGCGCCGGAATCGCGTGCCACATTGGCGATACGTCTCTTGATCTCGTCCGTTATGTGCGGTATTATCTGTACCGTCTTTCCGAGATATTCCCCGTGTCTTTCGTTCTCGATGACGCTCTTGTAGATCTTGCCGGTGGTGATGCTGTGATCGCTTCCCAGTTCAAGATCCATGAATCTTTCATAATTTCCGAGGTCCAGATCGACCTCTCCGCCGTCATTGAGGACATAGACCTCACCGTGCTCGAACGGATTCATGGTCCCGGCATCGATGTTCAGGTACGGATCGATCTTGATCGCCGATACCTTAAGTCCCCTCGCTTTCAGAAGGCGTCCTATTGAGGACGCCGTTATCCCTTTTCCCAATCCAGAAATGACTCCGCCGCTGACAAAGATCAACTTCATTCAAATCAACGGGGATAATCGTATTATTTGATTATAGATAAACCTAATTATCCGACAAATGTTTCATCATTCGAAAAAATGGTAGATGTTTGATATAGAATGATGGGATGAATGCCGTATCTGTTCGGACAGTGGGAAGGATTTAATATAACGAGAACGTACCACACCCCGTTAATGCCTGTTGGTTACAGCCGTCTTCTCTGCGGTTTGTAAAAGGTGTTAAATATTAATTACTGTTAGCCCACGTTAGCGTAAAGCTAATGCTATGGGCATTCGCTTTAAATACGATAACAGTATCGTGTCGAAATACTTCAAACGAAGGTGAAAATTTGGGTAGAGGTCTAAATACCGCAAGAAAAATGAGGACTGACCGCCAGAAATTCCGCTGGCTGGACAGGGGATATAAGAAGAGAGTACTGAAACTTAGGGAGAAATCCGATCCGCTCGAGGGATCATCCCAGGCACGTGGAATTGTGCTTGAGAAGGTCGGAATCGAGGCAAAGCAGCCTAACTCCGCTATTCGTAAGTGTGTCAAAGTTCAGCTTATCAAGAACGGACGTCAGATCACGGCTTTTGCGGTCGGAGACGGAGCTATCAATTTCATAGACGAGCATGACGAGGTCATGGTCGAAGGTATCGGCGGAAGGATGGGCCGTTCATACGGAGATATTCCCGGAGTCCGTTACAAGGTAATCAAAGTCAACAATGTCGCTCTGAACGAAATGGTCAGAGGCAGAACAGACAAGCCGGTAAGGTGAATTGAATGTCAGATGAGATCGTTGCGCAGAAAGCGCTCATATTTGGAAAATACGATACGTCCGAGGTTATCGTCAACGATGGCGGATTGGCAAAATACATAGACCTCACACCCACGAATGTGCCTCACTCGGGCGGTAAGCATGCAAACAGGTGGTTCGGAAAGTCCAAGCTCAGCATCGTAGAGAGGCTGATCAACAACATAATGAGGACCGAGAAATACACCGGAAAGAAAATGAAAGCCTACAAAGCAGTCAGCGAGGCTTTCGATATCGTGGCAAAGAAGACCAAGAAGAACCCCGTTCAGGTACTGATCGAGGCTCTCGAGAACGCCGCACCCCGTGAAGAGGTCACAAGACTTCAGTTCGGTGGAATCTCCGTTCCCAAAGCAGTCGATATCTCCCCTCAGAGGAGACTTGATATCGTACTTCGTAACCTTTCAACAGGCGTTGTTGCAGCGTCCACAAAGAACAAGAAGGCAGTCTACGACGTCCTCGCAGACGAGATCCTTCTTGCCGCAAAAGGTGACATGACCTCTTTCTCCGTTGCGAAGAAAGAAGAGATCGAGCGTGTCGCGCAGTCGGCCAGATGAACTAGGTGAGTGAACATGGGCCGTAAAGAAGACAACATGAAAAAAGCGCAGCAGATCATGAAGGCTCCTGAATACATCAGGAATCTCGGAACTGCCGCTCATATCGATCACGGAAAGACAACATTCTCAGACAACCTGATCGCAGGTGCGGGAATGATGTCTGCCGACCTCGCCGGAGAACAGCGTGTTCTCGACTACGACGAGCAGGAGTCCGCAAGGGGAATCACCATCAACGCTGCAAGCGCATCGATGGTCCACACCTATGAAGGACACGACTACCTGATCAACCTTATCGACACTCCCGGTCACGTCGACTTCGGAGGAGACGTCACAAGGGCCATGAGGGCTCTCGATGGTGTTTACATCCTCTGCTGTGCGGTCGAGGGTATCATGCCTCAGACAGAGACAGTTATCAGGCAGGCACTGAAAGAGCGTGTAAGGCCCATGCTGTTCATCAATAAGGTGGACAGGATGATCGTCGAGCAGCAGGTCACCAAAGAGATGATGATCGAGAAGTTCTCCAAGATCGTTCACGAATTCAACGTGAAGGTCATGAACAACCTCCCCGCACCTCTCAACAAAGAGTGGCAGGTCAGTATCCAGGGCGGAACCGTTGCATTCGGATCCGCTTACAACAACTGGGCTATTTCCGCACCCTACATGCAGAAGACAGGTATGACATTCAGTGATATCTTCGACTACTGCGCAAGGGAAGGCGGACAGAAAGAGCTCGCAAAGAAGATCCCGCTCCACGAGGTCGTTCTCGAGATGGCCATCCATCACGTTCCGAACCCCGTAGATGCTCAGAAGATCCGTATCCCCACCATCTGGAAGGGAGATCTGGAACACGCCATCGGTAAAGAGATGATGAACTGCGATCCTAAGGGAGATGTCTCTATGATGGTAACAAAGATCATCATGGACCCCCACGCAGGAGAGGTCGCCATCGGAAGGCTGTTCTCAGGAACAGTCAGGAAAGGTATGACCCTTTACGTGTCCGGAATGCCCAACCCCCAGAGGGTTCAGACCGTCGCAATGATGGTCGGAGCAGACAGGATCCCGATCGAAGAGGCAGAGGCAGGAAACATTATCGCAGTTACCGGACTCAAGGATGCTATTGCAGGATCCACAGTTTCGACGATCAAGGACACGGAGCCTTTCGAGAGAATGTCCCACTACTCCGAGCCTGTCGTTACCAAAGCCATCGAAGCGAAGAACATGAAGGACCTCCCCAAGCTGGTCGAGGTTCTCAGGACCATCGCAAAGGCAGACCCTTCACTCAATATCGAGATCAACAACGAGACCGGCGAACACCTGCTTTCCGGTATGGGTGAACTCCACCTGGAGATCACAGAATACCGTATCGTGAACGAACAGGGTGTAGAGATCATCTCCTCACCTCCGATCGTCGTTTACCAGGAAGGCGTCAAAGGAAAGAACCCCTCGGAGTTCGAGGGTAAATCACCCAACAAGCACAACAAGTTCTACTTCCTCGTAGAGCCTCTGGAAGAATCCGTAATCGATGCTATCCGCAAAGGAGACATCGACCCAGATGCAAAGATCAAGGACCCCAAGGCCCTCGCTCACCAGCTTCAGGACCTCGGAGTATCCCAGGATGAGGCCAAAGGAGTGGTCATGTTCAAGAAGAACAATGTTCTGATCGACTGTACCAAAGGTATCCAGTACCTTCACGAGACAATGGAACTCATCAAACAGTCCTTCGAAGAGGCTATGTCGAAAGGACCTCTCGCAGCAGAGAAGGTCTCTGGCCTCAAGGTCAAGCTCATGGATGCAAAACTCCATGAGGATACGATCCACAGGGGACCCGCACAGGTCATCCCTGCGGTCAGGGACGGTATATATGGTGCGATGTGTCAGGCAGGAAGGATCCTTCTGGAGCCTATGCAGCACGTCTTCATCAGTGTACCTCCGGACTATATGGGAGGAGCGGTCAACTTGATCAACCAGCGCCGCGGTACCATCCTTGAGATGGGCCAGGACGGAGCAGACGCTACCGTATCTGCAGAATGTCCTGTCGCGGACATGTTCGGATTCGCATCCGATATCCGTGGAGCAACACAGGGCCGTGCGCTCTGGTCCACAGAGAACGCAGGTTTCAAGCAGGTTCCGCCCGAACTGCAGAAGAAGATCGTTGCGGAGATCAGGACCCGTAAGGGACTGAACCCCGAACCCTACGACGCGAGTTACTACTCGGGTCTGTAAACTTTTTATATAACCACCTTAATCGGTAGCTAAAACCTATATAAATAGGAGGAAAGAAAAATGGCAGAGAAAGAGCACATGAATCTGGTCATCATCGGACACGTCGATCACGGAAAATCCACCCTTACCGGAAGGATTCTCCTCGAAGCCGGTGCAATCGACCCCCACATAGTTGAGAAATACAAGAAAGAAGCAGAAGAGAAAGGTAAAGGATCTTTCTACTTCGCATGGGTCATGGACGGCCTGAAAGAAGAGAGGGAGAGAGGAGTTACTATCGATGTAGCACACAAGAAATTCTACACCGACAAATACTACTTCACCGTCATCGACGCACCCGGACACCGTGACTTCGTTAAGAACATGATCACCGGAACATCCCAGGCAGATGCAGCAATCATCACCTGTTCCGCTATCGAGGGACCTCAGGCACAGACAAAGGAGCACGTCTTCCTTGCAACCACCCTTGGTGTCAAACAGATCATCGTCACCATCAACAAGATGGATGCAGTGAAATACGAAGAAGACAAATACAAGGCAGCTGTCGAAGCAATGATCAAGATCATGAAAATGGTCGGAATCAAGACCGATGAAGTACCCTTCATTCCCGTCTCCGCATACATGGGAGACAACATCAAGGCACTGTCCGCTAACACACCTTGGTACAAGGGACCCACTCTCTTCCAGGCACTCAACAACCTCAAGGTTCCCGAGAAGCACACAGAGAAACCCCTCAGGCTTCCTATCCAGGATGTCTACACCATCACCGGTATCGGAACTGTCCCTGTCGGACGTGTTGAGACCGGTATCCTGAAACCCAACATGACTGTCATGTTCGAGCCTTCACACGTTAAGGGAGAGATCAAATCCATCGAAGAGCACCACGAGCAACTGCCCCAGGCAGTTCCCGGAGACAACGTCGGATTCAACGTCCGTGGAGTCGCAAAGAACGATGTTAAGAGAGGAGATGTCGCAGGACCTGTTGACAACCCTCCGAGCGTTGCGAAATCATTCACAGCACAGATCGTCGTTCTGAACCACCCGTCTGTCATCACAGTCGGATACACACCTGTGTTCCACTGCCACACATGCCAGACCGCATGCAGGTTCGTTGAGCTCATCAAGACGATTGACCCCAAGTCCGGACAGGCAAAACAGGAGCACCCTGATTTCCTCAAGACCGGAGACATCGCAGTTGTCAAGGTCGAGCCCACAAAGCCCATGGTCATCGAGACCGCAAAGGACTTCCCCCCGCTCGGAAGATTTGCTATCCGTGATATGGGACAGACCGTTGCAGCCGGAATGTGCATCTCTGTTGAGAAGTCCAACTGAAGGTAATCTCACATGTCACAGCGTGCAAGAATCTCTCTAAGCGGAACCGACCCCGCAAAGGTCGACAAGGTCTGCGAACAGATCAAAGGGATCTCCCAGAGAACTGGCGTGGCCATCCGCGGCCCTGTGCCTCTTCCCACGAAGAAGCTCAAGGTCCCGTGCAGGAAAAGTCCTGACGGAGAGGGGAGCGAGACCTGGGACCGCTGGGAGATGCGTATCCACAAGAGGCTCATCGACCTCGATGCTGACGAGCGTGCCCTTAGGCAGCTCATGAGGATCGAAGTTCCCGATGGCGTCAACATCGAGATCGTTCTCCGCAGCGCATAAAACCATTTCATTTCACGGGGCTTCGGCCCCTTTTACTTTAATTATTCCGATCATTCATCGAACAGGTCTTTCTGCCGATGTAAACAGGCTTTGTGAAAATTATCTGTTGCAAACATAACTATATACCGTGTGTTTCGTTTTCGCATACACGGAGTATTCACATGAAGAGTGAAGTAGTCAGAAAAGGTATGGATGCCGCACCGGCCAGGAGTCTTCTCAGGGCCGATGGATTGGTTGATGAGGACTTCGATAAGCCCTTTATCGGTATTGCAAATTCATGGAACGAGATCGTTCCGGGTCACATTCACCTGAATGAGATCGTACAGGCAGTCAAAGAGGGTATCATCGAAGCAGGCGGAAAGCCCTTCATCTTCGGTGTTCCGGCAGTCTGCGACGGTATTGCAATGGGACATGAGGGAATGAGATACTCGCTCATCTCAAGAGAGGTCATTTCAGACTGTTGTGAGGTCATGGTATTGGGCCATGCTTTTGACGGCTGGATCGGTGTCACTAACTGTGACAAGGTTACTCCCGGTATGCTCATGGCTGCCGGAAGGATGAATCTGCCTTCCATCATGGTCACCGGCGGTGCCATGGAAGCAGGAAAGAAAGATGGCAAATCATACGATCTCCAGTCTGTTTTCGAAGTACTCGGAGAATACTCTGCAGGAAAAGCAGACAAAGAGCGCGTTCATGAGGTCGAATGCATCTCATGTCCGGGAAGGGGAAGCTGTTCAGGTCTTTTCACTGCAAACACCATGGCTTGCCTTACAGAGACACTGGGAATGAGCCCAACCGGCTGCGGAACCTCGCTGGCAGTGGATAAGAAGAAACTCGATCTTGCCAGAGAGGCAGGAAAGCGTATCGTCGAACTTGTAAAGAAGAACATCAAGCCCAGGGATATCGTCAATGAGGATTCATTCCGCAATGCCATTTGTGTGGACATGGCGATCGGCGGTTCTACGAACACTGCACTTCACATTCCCGCGATCTCAAAGGATTTCGGATGTCCTGTCACACTCGATACATTCGATGAGATCTCAAGGGAGATCCCCCATATCACAAGCCTCAGGCCTGCCGGGCCTTTCACCATCCGGGATCTGGATAACGCAGGCGGAGTTCCCGCTATCCTTAACAGGCTTCAGAAATATCTCGTTGACAGGCCTACCATCAACGGTACTTCGATCATACAGATCGCCAAAGAGGCTGTTGTCAAGGACGAGAATGTCCTCAGGCCTCTCGATAACCCCTACCACAAGCAGGGCGGTATCGCAGTTCTGAAAGGAAACCTTGCACCTCTCGGATCGGTCGTCAAACAGGCAGCCGTCGACCCCAAGATGATGAAGTTCAGCGGAAAGGCCAGGCCATTCAATTCCGAGGATGAGGCAAGGGAAGCCATCGTATCTGGAAAGATCGTTTCCGGCGATGTGGTCGTTATCAGGTACGAGGGACCCAAAGGAGCTCCCGGAATGCCCGAGATGCTCTCGCCCACAAGTCTGATCATCGGAAGGGGACTCGGAGATTCGGTCGCACTGATCACCGACGGAAGGTTCTCCGGAGCTTCCAGAGGAGGAGCTATCGGACACGTATCGCCCGAAGCATATGAGAAAGGACCCATCGCGATCGTCGAGGACGGAGATATCATCGACATAGACATTCCTGAGAGGAAGCTCAATGTCAGACTTTCTGACGAAGAGATCAAAGTCCGTCTCGCGAAGGTCAAGATCGTCGAACGTCCGGTCACCGGTGTTCAGAAGAAATACAGGAAGCTCGTATCAAACGGTGCGAACGGAGCCTATCTGGATTAAACAGGAGTGGGTCCCGTCTCACAGGGCGGGATTCATTCCATTACTTTTTCTTTCATTATCTGATCTGCAATGACCAATGCGGTCATGCATTCTACAACAATAACAGCCCTCGGAACGATACACGGATCGTGTCTTCCGGTAACTGCCACCTTGTCATTGCAGTTTCTGTCCAGATCGACCGTATCCTGTTCTTTGGCTATGGATGGAGTAGGTTTGAAGACCGTACGGAAGACCATAGGTGCTCCGTCGCTCATGCCTCCGACGATCCCTCCCATGTTGTTGGTCCTGGTCCTGACCCCGTTATCGTAATAATACGGATCGTTGCTCTGAGATCCCCTCATCCTGCCGAGGCCGAATCCTTTTCCGAATTCTATTCCCTTGCATGCCGGAATTCCGAACATCGCTTTGGCAATGAGTGCGTCCAATGCATCGAACCAGATCCCTCCGAAACCTATGGGGAGCCCCTCAGTGATACAGGTCACCGTACCTCCGACGCTGTCGCCGTCGTTTCCGGCGGCTACAATGTCTCCGTACATCTTCTTATCAAGGTCTTCCGTGCACGATCTGGTGGGGTAAACGCGTGATCCTCTGGCCTCTTCGAAGCTTCTGTCATCTTTATCTTCGATGTTTCCGATCGATGATGTATATGCCGCGGTCTCGATACCGAATGATCTGTTGAACTGTTCGCAGATGTTGCCTGTGGCGACAATGGCCACTGTAAGCCTTCCGGAGAACTGTCCGCCGCCGCGGATATCATGTTCCGGGAACTTGACCAGTGCCGGCAGATCTGCATGACCGGGCCTGGGCGTCGTGCTGAATTTGAGATATTTCGAGCCGTCCGTGTTCTTGTTCCTAATGATTATAAGGAGAGGATTTCCGTCGGTCTTTCCGTCGGTCAGTCCCTGTACGATCTCTACCTTGTCATCTTCGGCCCTGGGCGTTCCGATCTTGGCCACAGGCTTCCTGAGTGCCACTGCTTCCGCTATTTCGGTCTCGTCGATTCTGACTCCTGCCGGAAGTCCTTCAAGGATACCGCCGACGCAGTCTGCATGACTCTTTCCGAATAGGTCGAATCTGATCTTCTCGCCGAATTGATACATATTCACACTTCAATGTTCATTCCGATGCTCTTCATGTCTTCCGGGAAGTCCGGATATGATATGGAGTAGCAGTCGGCATTCTCTATTACGACCGGGTTGTTGCATACGATAGATGCAATTGCCGCAGACATCATGATCCTGTGATCGTTGAAACTGTCCACGGTCCCGCCGGCGAGTCTCTCTTTTCCGTGTATGATGCAACCGTCATCGGTCTCTTCGATGTCTGCACCGAGGGCCTTGAGCATTGTCACCGTGGTCTTGATACGGTCGCTTTCCTTGAGTCTGAGCTGAGGCGCGCCCTTGAGGGTGCTTGTTCCTTTTGCCGTGCTCAGAAGTACGGCCACGATCGGGAACAGATCGGGAGTGTTTCCCATGTCCAGGGTCTGTGCCCTGATCTGGCCTTTCGAAACGGTGATGTCGCTGCCGGAGAGGTGTATGTCTGCTCCGCAGGTCTTCAGGATATCTACTATACGGCGGTCTCCCTGAGGATCGGTCATATCAATGTCGGTGACCGTGACATTGTCTCCGTTGAGCGCTCCGCCGACAAGGGCGAATGCGGCGGATGAGAAATCGGCCGGGACATGGTAGCTGAAAGGCAGATATCCTGATCCGCCTCTGACCGTGAATGTGTTCTTCTTTCTCTTGCTGTGGGCTCCTGCCTTCTTCATCATTTCCTGAGTAAGGTCGAGATAGGGATCCGAAATGAGGTCACCGTGTGCAACGAGTTCCGTATCATTCTCTAGCATGGGTGCAGTTATGAGAATGGCCGTGAGGAACTGTGAACTGACGGAACCGTCTATATCGATATGTCCTCCGTTGTTGGGTCCCTGGACCGTGATGGGCGGGTATCCGTCCTCGGAACCAACCTTGACCCCGGCCATGGCCAGCGAATCCAGGAGAGGTTTTATCGGTCTTTTTCTGAGGGATGCGTCACCGTCGATGGTGATCTCTTTGTCGAACATCGATGCGATGCCGGCCATGAGACGCATGGTCGTTCCGGAGTTGGCTGCATAGATTATCTCCTCGGGAGCATGCAGCTCACCTCCGTCTATGGTGACCGTTGCGCCTTCGAAACTGTTCCTTCCCTCTCCCACTGTCACCTTTGCACCCATCGCTTCGCATGCTCTGAGTGTTGCTTTGGTGTCTTCGGACAGCAGGACGTTCTCTATGACGCTGTGTCCTTTTGCCATTGCGGCAAGGAAGAATGCACGGTGGGTGTGGCTTTTGGACGGCGGGGTGGAAACACTTCCGGAAAGGCTGCCGCCCCTGAATGTCATTTTCATGATTGGATCCCTCTTGTTTTGGTTAGAATTGTATTTTTGAGACCGCTGCGGTCGATATATGCCTGGCCTCTTCCTTCGTTGAAGACCATGGCGATGGCAGGTCCGGATCCGGACATGCCCGCTCCGAGCGCTCCGTCCTGAAGTGCTTTCTCGGCAACCGAGTTGTCTACGCCAGATGCTTCGGATATGATACGTCCGTTCATGGTCATGGCATTGAGCGGATATCCGTCTGCTATTCCTATGGCGGCGCATATCTGGTTGTCCAGTGCGCGGAGGTTCTCCACATCGAGAGTGTTCTTCCTGATCTTGCGTTCGGGTACGTAGATGACCACATCGTACGTCTCGATGTCCTTGTGGACCAGAAGCTTGTTCTCCGTGTTGTTGGTTATCACCAGGCCACCGAGTTCGCAGCCGCAGGCATCGTCGAACGATCCCGTTACGGTCACCTTTGCCTTTTTGGCGCATTTGACACCGTGTTTCACAAGTTCCACAGTGTCGATCTTGTGTTTGTATTCGTCAAAGACTGCATGCAATATTGCGTTGCATGCCGAGCTTGAGCTTTTGAGTCCTCTGGAAACAGGGATCTGGGAATCGATGGTCAGTGTCCATCCGGCCGGTTCTTCCTTCTTCATGACCTTATACGCTTCTTCAACGCAGTATTCGGCCATTTTCGTGTCCTCTCCGGGGTCATTGACTATGGTCACTATTCTCTTATCTCCGCCGGGAGTGAATTCGGCCCTGGTCTCAAGTTCCACTCCGATGGTGGCTCCGATGCCCACAGGCATGGCATTGATAACAGTGATCGCTCCGTGTGAGATGCTTTTTCCAGTCATTGCAATACGCTCCTCATTATGTCGAACTGGCCGTTCCTGCCGGTCCAAAGTTCGAAAGATGCTGCTCCCTGGCCGGCAAGCATATCCTCACCTGTCGCGGTCTTAGCGCCCACGGATATTGCTTTTGACAATATAGGTGTATTCTTGCCGTATACCATATCGAACACGGTATGGTCCCTGTTCAGATGGTCGAGTCTCAACGGATAATCTCCATTGCCGTACATTCCGACAGGTGTACAGTTCACTATCAGATCATGCATCTGGACGGAAACAGAGCCGCCGGATTTGAATTCGCATCCGAATTCTTTGGCCAGCCCCCTTCCTGTTGCATCGTTCCTTCCGGTGATCGTCACACGGCAGCCCTTCTCCGTAAGGAGATAGGTGCACGCTCTGGCGGCCCCGCCGGAACCCATGATGACAGCTCTCTTTCCTTTGGGATCGAATCCCGCTCTTGACAAAGAGGTCTCGATCCCGATGATGTCTGTGTTGTATCCTTTCAGATGGCCTTCGTCGTTGACGATGGTGTTGACTGCTCCGGCCTTCTCCGCTGCCTTATCCAAACAGTCCAGCTGATCTATGATATTGTGTTTGTGCGGGATCGTGACGTTGGTCCCGCGGATATTGTACTCTCTGATGACATCCGCGGCATGGGCCAGGTCGGAGGTCTCGAATCTGAGATATGTTCCGCGTATGCCGCAATTTCTGAATGCCGCGTTCTGCATCTGAGGTGATTTGGATTTGGACAGGGGATCGCCGATTATTCCGGTGATTATGCATCCGTCGCCGAGTTCTTTCATCTCTTTTACGCTGAATTGACCGGGAGCGGTGGGCTCTCCGATGTATCCGAACGAGAACTCGTTGTTCAGGATGTCCTTTCTGATCCTTGTAACGGCCCCGAATTCACCCATTCCCAGAAGGACATGGGGTTTGCCGATCCTCTTTGATACGTTGTATATGTTGTGAAGGTCGGTGAATCCTTTGACGGAGAACGCGCCTTTGCGTATGTCTCCGGTCATGGAATTCAGTTTCTCCAAGATCCGATCCTCGGACGGTGTGGCCTCATAATCATGATACGATGAGACAACACGAAGGTCCGTGACCGGACGGGGTTCCTCTCCGATATCGATCATTCCGTTGAAGTCCTTCGGCAGGATCGAGAGATCGATGCCGTTGCGGAATGTTACCAGCAGTTCCTTGTCCGGAATGTCCGGGACCTTTCCGATAAGGTCCAGTCTGATCTCTACAAGGTCGGTATCGGATAGGTCTTCCTTTCCCGTGTAGGAACTCAGTGATGCGCAGATCCTGCCGGTCATATCTCTGTGATGGTCTCGTCGATCTTCATTCCGAAGTGACGTCCGCCGTCCTCGAGCCTTGCGTAGACCTCGTCCCTGGGCTTGATCTTCGAAACGGAGATGGCGCCTTTGGGTCCGACCAGTTTGACTGTCTCTGCATTCTGGAGGATCGTGGTGTACTTTCCTTTTCCGTCCGTAGCCTCAAGAATAAGAAGAGGCCTCTGTTCGATCTTGCATCTTCCGACGCTTGAAAGCCTGGTCTTTCCTTCTGCATTGACCAGGACTATCGTCTTGCCGGACCTGAGTTCGGCAAGGTAGCTGGTCTTTCCTTCGGGACCGAGGACATATGCGTGTACGGCACCGGCATTGACCCTGAAGGGTCTGGCGTTGACGTATCCGTTGTCTTCGCTTTCTGACTGTACAAGGAACAGACATGATGCTGCGGAACCGATGAGCATTCCCTCTCCGGGGTGCATCATCGTGACCGTATCGACACAGACCCTGTCTCCCATTTCGATGGGTCTGATGTCTGTGACCTTCAGAGGCGTGAGTTCCACATCGGCCGATTCCATGCAAAGGTTGGCGAACGGCCTGACCTCGTCTCCGGAACCGACCGTGACGACCACTCCGTCCACACCTTTTTCGAGGGTGGTCAGGAATGTCTTGGCCTGTTCCACATCGGATGCGCAGGCGAAGACCTTCGTATCCGTCTTGTGGAATTTGGCGATCATGTTCTCGAGGGGGATGATCGTCCATTCGGATGTTCCGAGGATGACGGCTTTGCATTTGCCGGCAAGGGCGAGTGCTTTGTCCTGGTCTTCGGGTTTTCTGAGCTCTACGTACATAGAGCCGTCGGAAAGTTTTCCGTTTTCCATGTACACGAGTTTGACGTTTCCGAAAGAGGAGAAATCCTTGTCTTCCGGCCTTACGATCGCATTTGTGATGCCGCACTCCAATGCATTGATGACGAGGTCCTTCCTGTCCTCTCTGTCATCGGGGCCGTCGGCCTTGATCCAGATCTCTTTGGACATCTGTTCACTCCAGCTGGGCGTATGCCTCTTTGGCTGTTGCGCCGTGGAGGATGATATCCGATATTGCTCTGGTCATCGCTTCCACATCGTGGTGCTGGAACACGTTGCGTCCGATGGAGACGCCGTGTCCTCCGGCCTGAAGCGAATCATAGACCATGTTGAGGATATCCATATCCGAGTTCATCTTGGGGCCGCCTGCGATGACGACCGGTGCGAGAGCTCCGTCAACCACTTTTTCGAACGATCTGACGTCCCCGGTGTAGCTGCACTTGACGATATCTGCGCCGAGTTCGGTAGCTACCCTTGCCGCATGTGCGACGACCTGGGGGTCGTATGAATCTTTGATGGTAGGTCCGCGGGGGTATGCCATGACGACCAGGGGCATTCCCCAGTCCGTGCACTGCTGTGAGACCATTCCGAGATCGGACAGCATCTTCGATTCTGTCTCGGCCCCTACGTTTATATGAACTGACACGGCATCGGCACCGACCTTGAGGCCTTCCTCGACGGTGGCGACGAGTGTCTTGCTGTTGGATGTCACTCCAATGTCCGTAGATGCGGACAGGTGCAGAATGAGTCCTATGTCACGGCCGCTTGTACGGTGACTAAAGCGGATAAGACCCTTGTGCATGAGTACAGCTGTCGCGCCGCCGTTGGCAACATCGTCTACTGTTTTCTTCATGTCGATCAATCCCTGAACGGGTCCGATCGATACACCATGGTCCATGGGGACAATGACGCAGTTGCCTGTGTTCCTGTCCACGATCCTCTCCAATCTAATGCTTTTTCCGTACATTTTTTATCAACTCCCCGGAATGCCTCGATTCGGGCTCCGGATTCCGTGATACTAGACCCGATTCTTGCGAAAGATATATATTTATTGCCAGTCTCCTGGTTTCTAGTTGGGCTGGTAGATCAGCTGGAAGATCGCTTGCTTTGCAAGCAAGAAGTCGCGAGTTCAAATCTCGCCCAGTCCACTC
>DAYM01000002.1:57946-80789 GCA_002506905.1 Methanomassiliicoccaceae archaeon UBA328 | reverse complement strand
AATTTCGAGCCTCTAAACTCGAGAATACTCAGGGATGTTGTGGTCATTTCAGGTGTTTCCGGGGGCTGAAAGCCCCCCGAGGACCGGAAACGGAGGGAAAAATGTAGAAGAAAACAAGGCGTGACTAGCGAACGCTCAAGTGTCAAATTTTCCCAAAATCAGAATCGAGTGTCGAGCTCAGGTTTGTACAGATAAATATTATCCTTATTTGATGAAATTATTAACAATTCAATATTAAGAGAATTAGTACTTCCAAAAGATTAAACAAAATTAATAACGAATCTGATTATTACGTTGATATTTATATCTTTATAAATCAATACAGTACCTCACCGATCATTCGGAAAAAAATAAATAATGTACATACATGATGAACGACAATACGATTTTAACTTTCTTAATAATACTATATTACTGAAATATTCCGTTAAATCTATTATTGCGGATATGATAAGTATATCATATCAGCAACTGTATTACCGATGATCATGATCATTTGTTTCAGCGGTACGGGCAACAGTATGCACGCTGCGAAAGTAGTAGCAAGCATCATAGATGATGAGATCGTCTCGATGAATGAACTGATCAGGAAAAAGAACAGGGAGCCTATCAGAACAGACAGGCCGTTGGTATTCGTATCGCCTGTCTATGCTTGGGATCTGCCCAGGATAGTTCAGGACTTCATCATGAAGACGAACTTCAAAGGGAACAAGGATGCCTATTTCATCCTCACCTGCGACAGCGAACCGGGCAGTTCCGAAAGATACATCAAGAAACTGTGTGTCCAAAAAGGTTTCACCTACAGAGGAATGGCCTCCGTATGTATGCCGGAGAACCTTCTCACGATGTTCGATATCGATGATGAACAGACCTGCAAGAAAAAGATCGCCGCAGCCGATAAAAGGGTGAAAGGTCTGGCAGAGGCCATTCTTGACGGGTGTATCCTCTCCGATGACAAACCCCGCAATATCTTCAAAAGTGCCGTCGTAAATCCGTTGTTCTACAGATTTTGCGTTAAGCCGCAAAAGTTCCGTACCACCGACAAATGCACCTCATGCGGCAAATGCACCGAGAACTGTCCTCTTAACAATATCAAAATGGTCAGCGGAAGGCCCGTTTGGGGAAAGGAGTGCACATTGTGCATGTCGTGCATCGCCAGATGTCCCGTGGAAGCGATAGAATACGGAAAGAAGACCGAGGGGCGCAGAAGATATCATCTGGAGGATCGGGACCTATAAGTCCTGACCGTATCCGACATGGCCCTGAGGTTCTCATCAGGCGTCTTGGCAGGAAGCCCGCATCCGGGAGCAATGACATCGAATCCCGCATCCATGGAGAGTTTTACGGCCTCCGAGCATTCTGCCGCGGTTCCGGACATCAGAGGGAATACCGCTCCGACATTGCCTACAAGCGCAGAATTGTTCCCCACAAGCCTTCTGGCCTCGAACGGATCTACCTTTTCCTCGATAGACAGGCAGTTCGCTCCTGTCGATGACATTTTCCTGAGAACGGCCGTGGTATCTCCGCAGATGTGCAGAGAGGTGTAGGTGTCCGGTCCGCCGGCAAGGAATATATCCCTTACGAAACGGCCGGAGAATCTGTCGAATTCGCCGGGCATGAGCATGTCGGGCGATGCAAGTCCCTCGGACATCTGTATCACATCTGCCCCCGCATCCGAGAGCGCACTGACATACTCCCCAGAGATCACGGTTATCTTCTTCAGATATTCCTCTACGGCAGGTTCTTCCATCATTATCGCAATCAGAAGACTCTCCGCCGATATCAGACCTGCCAATATCGTCATCGGACCGGTCATCCCTGCAATAACGGGATATTCGCTGCCGAGATCGCGGCTGAGCAGAGCGACCGCATCGATGACGGTCTTGGGTCTGCCGCCGGAAATGAATTCGTCCGGCCCCATAAGGTCCATGTCGGGAGCCTCATCGGTGCCGGGAGCGAATAAGTACCTTTGACCGCGGACAACTGGAGTACTGCCTCCGGAACCTTTGTCCACCGTACTTCCGAGTCTTTCGGCCTCTATCGTCAGACAGAAAGGCACCCTGACGGAATCAAAACCGAGAAAACGCGCCTGTGAAGCCAATACCGCCATTTGTGAAGGATCGTAATTGGCCTCGGGCCAATACACTCCGCAACGCTCCATCTGACTCACGGTGGCACTCTGAGTGAAGATGGCGGCAGGCTTCCTGTCCGTCTCATGCATAGATATTGCCGAGAGCACGCGCTCCCTCGGAGACATCCCGTTTCCCATGACCTGCGGATGGGCATGCACAAATAAATACAGGTAGGGCAGTATCGTCGAATACAAATGTACGAGCTCAGTGCGATAATATGGATAATCGTCGGAGGTCTGCTGGAACCGGTATGGCTTCTTGCGTTGAAGAAATCAGATAACTTCAAACATCTGGGTTATTCCGTATTGGCTGTTGTCGTCATGTTCGCCAGTCCGCTTTGCTTGTCATTCGCAATGACCTCGGTACCGGTGGGCATCGCATATGCCGTCTGGACCGGGATCGGTGCCGTATGTGCCGTCGGTCTCGGTGCCCTGCTCTTCAAAGAACAGATCACCAAACGCATTGCTTTGTACGTGGGACTTATCATAATCGGCGCCGTCGGACTTGCGGGAGGTGTCTGATGAATCCATGGACATATATTGCCATAGGCGGACTGTTCGAGACCGGATGGGCCATAACCCTGAAGATGTCCAATGGTTTCACGGACTGGATCTGGCTCATACCCACTGCAGTTCTGCTTGTGATCAGCACACTCCTGCTTAACAAAGGACTTGTGGCCAGTCTGCCGGCGGGTTCCGCTTATTCGGTCTGGGTAGGTATAGGCGCCATCGGAAGCCTGATCGCCGGCCTGATATTGTTCAACGATTCCCTTACGGTCTCAAAGATGATCTGCGTAGTTCTCATCATTGCCGGGGTCATCGGTATCGAACACGAACACGGTAAGCACAATGAGAAGATCGCCAAGGATATCGATCAGTGAGATCTGATCAGGTCCTGTTTGATCTCCCAGAGTTCTTTCGAAAGATCCACATAGTAACAATGGGGATTCGCGAAACGCTTTACCTCGTCCCAGAGCGTATCAGTCTGTTCCCTGCAGTATTTCCTGATCTCATCCAGCGGGGGCATGTCATAGACGAGTTTCCCGTCTTTGAAAATAGGGACCATGAGCTCTTTTGCAGTGAAATCCGTAAGAAGGCTCTTCTTCCAGGTAACGTCGGGATCGAATATCTCGAGAGGCTTGGAATCATCGATGACCTCATCGTGAACGCAGATCTGATCGGCTATCGCCATCCCGTCGGGACCGAAGAGTCTGTAGACCTTCTTGAAATGCGGCGTAGTGATCTTTTCGACGTTCTCGGAGATCTTGATCTTGGGAACGATCTTGCCGTCCGGGTCTTCCATGGCAACAAGCTTGTAGACGCCGTTGAAGACCGGCTCGCTGTGAGATGTGATAAGATTGTCTCCTACACCGAACGCATCGATGCATGCGCCCTGATCGAGCAGATCGCGGATCAGCCACTCGTCGAGGGCATTGGAAACCACGATCTTGCAATCTTTGAGCCCCGCATCGTCGAGCATCTTCCTTGCCTTGCGGGTAAGGAACGAGAAATCGCCCGAATCGAGACGTATGGCACATTTGGTTATGCCCTTGGGCAGAAGTACCTCTTTGAATGCCCTAATCGCATTCGGCACTCCGCTTTTCAGCGTGTTGTAGGTATCCACGAGCAATGTCGCATTCGTAGGATAGAGTTCGCAGAAGGCCTTGAATGCCTCGTACTCGGAATCGAACATCTGCACCCATGAATGCGCCATCGTACCGCTTGCCGGAACACCGTACCATTTGTCGGTGACGGTACATGCGGTTCCGCCGCAACCTGCGATATATGCGGCCCTGGCACCCAGTATCGCGGCATCTGTTCCCTGGGCCCTTCTGGAACCGAATTCCAGGACCGTCCTCCCGTCTGCAGCCCTCACTATACGGTTGGCCTTTGTTGCTATCAGCGTCTGATGGTTGATGGTCAGAAGGGAGAATGTCTCCAGTATCTGGGCCTCGGATGCCCTTGCCCTGATCGTAACGATAGGTTCGCCGGGGAACACGGGAGTTCCTTCCGGTATGGCCCATACATCGCCTGTGAAACGGAAATCCTTCAGGAAATTAAGGAACTTCTCTCCGAATATTCCCTTGGAACGCAGGAATTCTATATCGCTCTCGGAAAAATGCAGATCCTTAAGATAATCTATCAGCTGTTCTAGACCTGCGGCGATGGCGAATCCGCCGTTGTCGGGAATGCGTCTGAAGAATATATCGAAATAAACGATACGGTCGCCCAGACCGAATTCCTCATACCCATTGCTCATAGTGTATTCGTAATAATCGCAGAGAAGCGGGATGTTCCTGTCGTACATTATGATTCCACATCGAAAATACAGTATAAAACAATGGTCATCTCACAGGGAAACGTCCGCATCCTTCAGAATACCGTATTCTCTTCTGAACTCCTTCGATATCAGGGCCGAGAACACAAAATAGTAGATGGACGCCATGCAGATGAAATCAAGGAATATGATCGCAAGATATTCGATATAACTTACATCGAGTGACGAAGCGAACTGATATACCGTCCATATGAACATTCACGTATAGAATATCAGACAGACTGCCCATATCGCCTTATCAAAATTGCCTTTCCTCTTTCTATTAACAGAAACCACCATGAAGAACATCATCGGAGGGATAACAGAGAGACAGCGAAAGAGAATGATTCATCCAGGATATCCTCACCCTCCATCAGACCGAATATCAATTCGCCGACGACATCTATCAGAATGACGATCGCCGAGATCTTGAGATACTCTTCGATGATCTCTATCTTACTGTGATGGGAACGGAATATCATCAGACCGTCCGTGAATTCTATCGCACCCGCTGCCAAAGTGAAAAGGAACGATATCACCAAGACAACTCCAACTCATCGGACTGAAGCAGGTAATTCAACAACACAAAGGCGACAATAAAAGAGGTGGCACCTACGACCATCAGGGCCAGACCTGCGGTGCGGTTGCTGCCGAACAGTCCCAAAGAGAGGAATTTATCTGATAGTTGAAAAAATGATTGGCGGCCGGACCCGTCGGATCCGGCCGGATCAGGGATCAGATCTTGTAATCTCCGATGTACCTCTTGGGAAGAACATACAGTTCGCCGTCCCTGTCAAGATCGACGTTGGCACTGACCTCGTAGACCTCTTCTATCAGTTTCTCGGTGATGATCTTCTTCGGATCCCCGATGGCTACGAGCTCGCCTTTCTTCATGATGATGCACAGATCGCAGTATCTTGCCATAAGCGAGATGTCGTGCTCTGCGACCAAGATCGTCATGTCCGTCTTGACCATCGCCCTGAGATATTCCATGACCTCGAGTTTGTACTTCATATCCAAATGCGAGGTAGGTTCATCCACAAGCATGAGCCTGGGCTCCTGGACATAGGCCTTTGCGATAAGCACACGCTGTCTTTCTCCCGATGAGAGCATGTTGAGAGGACGGTCCTTCAGATGCGCAACACCGAATTTCTTCAGCGCCTCCATCACCATCGTCTCATCCTCTTCAGTCTCCCACCACACGTTCTTCAGATAGGGATATCTTCCCAGCATCACGGTTTCCAGAACGGTAAGGCCGAAACTTGCTTTCAGCTCCGCGGGAACATTGGATACCAGCTTGGAAACCTCCAGAGGGGTCTTGTCGAGAACGGTCTCGCCGTCGATACGGATATCGCCGGACGTGGCCTCATGCATCCTGTTGATGCACTTCATCATGGTCGTCTTTCCGCATCCGTTGGGGCCGATCAATCCGACCAGGAGTCCGGAAGGGATCTTGAAGGACACATCGCGCACCGCGCGGTAACCGTCATCCTCGTACACCTTCTCCAGATGTTCGATCTCCAGCAGACAGCTGTCGTTATGCTTCACAGGTTCATCCATCGTACATCCTCCCTCTCTTAATAAGAAGATAAGCAAACACCGGCACTCCGATGATGGTGGTGATGGCACCTACGGGCAGTTCCTGTCCGTACATCATCATCCTTGCCAGAAGATCTGCTCCCATCATCAGTATTCCGCCGAATGCGATCGATGCGGGGAGCACCAGACGGTGATCTCCGCCGAGGACCATACGGCACAGATGGGGTATGACCAATCCGACGAATCCGATTATACCGCAGAATGCGACACAGACAGACGTGAGTATCGAAGCGAGGATAAGCATGATACGGTTGAATCTGACAACATCGAGACCCATCTGTTTGGCCTGATCCTCTCCCAGCAGTACCAGATTGAATTCCTTTGCCCAGATCAACGGTACCAGAGACATCGTTATGGCCGGGATGACCACGAGCCATACCTGCGTCCAGTTGATATTGGCGAAGGATCCGAACAGCCATGAGATAGAGTCCGTAAGATGTTCTCCGGACAGCGACAGCATGAGTGTCTGTACCGCAGAGAATGCCAATCCGACGACAACTCCCGCCAGAACATAGTTCACAGACGAACCTCCGGCCTTTTCGGCCAGGAACATCGTGATCGCGAATGCGACGACACCTCCCACCATCGCGGTCAATGCCACGAGGTAGACGGAACTTGCGGCGAAGAGTCCGAAGAATGTGAAATCGAATGCGATGACGGCGACCGCGGCGGTACCTGCTCCGGCCGACACACCCATTATGTAAGGATCGACCAGCGGATTGCGGATGATCGCCTGATACATCGCACCCGCGATGGACAGACCGATACCGACGGCAAGAGCCGCCAACGTCCTGGGAAGCCTTGAATTGTAGACTGCCAGTTCCTCGTACGTCAGATTCTGTCCGCCCTTGCTTATCGCGGAGAACAGGTTTCCGAACATATCGGGCACCGACATGATAGAGCCGGGACCCATGCAGAGACAGGCTATGAACATCAGAAGAGTACCGGTGAGACCGATCAAAAGAACGAACTTCAGCCTGTGTCTGGCCTTGGTATTGTGGGAAATATCCTCACCGAATATGTAATGCCTGAACTTATCGCCGATGAACTTGAACGGCTTGTCCTTCTTCATAGCGAATCTGAGCACACAATAAAGCGCTGCAAGGATAACCAGTACAACGATCAGCACAATAGCCAGGATCTGGTACAATTGCATTCCCTTTCCGCCGGATGCGACATAATCATTGAACTCACCGTAAACACAATACATTCCCTCATCATTTGCCAAGTAAACGTAATCGCCCATGACCACAGCCGGACTCATACAATAATTTGTGACCTCCTTGGGTTGATCGAAGTAGTAAAGGATCTTTCCTTCCGTATTCAGAATATAGGTTGGATTTCCGGAAGAATAACTTGTAATGTACAGATGCTCGTCATTTACGACGGTTATGGCCGCATGAGTGCTGTACAACGTGTCATTCAGCAGCGTATAATTTCCGGATACGTCGAGGAGATACAATCCGTTTCCCGCATCAAAAACAACTCCAATGAATGAATCTGTCATAAGGGCCGATACAGAATTCCCAGTCAGACCGAATGTTTCGGAATCATAGAACACCTGTGTAAGTTCTGTTCCGTTGAAACTGTAAACGGCCATACCGCCGCTGGTGGCGTTCATCCCTCTTCCGCTGTTAAAGGCCACGATAACATCGTAACCGTCATCAGACTCGAATGCATGGATGTTTGCAACTGAACCGAATAATAAACCATGATTATTGACCTGGTACACCAACTGTGTTGCTATCTCTTCACCTGTGTACTTATTGAGTACATACAAATAACCGTTTAAGGCACCTGCATAGAGATGATCTCCGACTATCGTAGGAGCAGTATAGTATGTGTGTCCGCCGGTCTGATAGGACCATATAAGCTCCAGGTCCAGACTGAAACAGTATACCATACCGTTCGAACAGCTGCAGTATATGCACCCCGAATCATATATCAGCGATCCGGGACCGGCAGTGTACTTGAAACCTACAAGGGTGGCTCCGGTCTCATAGGGTATTGCGGTATCTCTATTTTCAAGATCGGTATCGTTATATGAGACGCCGTTGAAGGTCGTAATACTGTCATAAAGGTCTTTTTGTGCTACCTCCAATGGTATCTTGAAAATGTAACCTGTCGTGGTCTGCAAATAGACATATCCCGAAACAACCACCGGCGTAGCTGTCTCATAATAGAGAAGCGCAGGGTATGTGAAACTCCACTTTTCATCTCCGGTTTCTGCATCATAACATACCAGCGATGCAACATATTTACTGTATTCACTGGATTCCATACCTGTTCCGTATTTTACGATCACATACCCATCGGCAACAAGTATCGTATCATAGACCCCTCTCTGCCCGCCGAGGACATTGCTCCAGATCACGGAGCCTTCATCTTCGGCGGAGTATGTTGCGGTTTGATTTCCGGTCTGTGCTGAGTCTCCCTGGTACATGACCCAGGAATTTTTCACATCCGGAGTATCGGTCGGAACACAATCGTCGGGATAGAAACCGATGGCAATATTCTCATATGAAATCGCTGAGGATACATTCGATACAGAGATCTCTTTCCAATCGGAATCTTCCCATACATACAGGTGCCAGATACATGTCACTTTGACAGATGACGTTCCGGATTTTGTGAATGACGGATCACCGTTTCCTCCACCGACAGTAGATATTGACAGACCGTCAATAATGATCGAACTGCCGGAGTACACATATTTCATATCGTTTCTGCTGGCAGCTTCCTGCAATACCTCGCCGATCTTGTCATCGCTCGAATATGTGACATCTGACCAGCAGGTGTCTCCGTTTCCCGAATCTATTAACACGCTGCATGTTTCACCGGAAGCACCTTCGGAATCATCTGCCGCAATAACCAAGGCTGAACACAATGCAAGCATTGCAATAAGACCCAGTATCGTTATTTTGTTCATTATATCTCCTCAATAATCCTTTGTTATTGTCAAATAATCCCTGTAATTGTCACCAAAATAATTCGGAATGTCGGAATCGGAGTTGACTATCACCGACATAAGCTCCATCAATTGGACATTCCTCGGTCCGGCCCTTTGTGCCATATCGGCCGCACTTTCACAGATAACGTAGATGTGACCGTTCTTGTATGCATCTGTTGACTTCCATTCACTGGACAGAATGCTTAGGATCTGATCATAATCCTCTTGTGTAGCAGAGAATGATGATGTAATGATAACTATGTATGAAGGGTTCAGACGAGCGATCATCTCAGGATTTATGTGAACCCAACCGACATCTCCGCTGAATACATTTGTACACGAAATCTCATTGATAACATCATCGACATAAGTGTATGTACCGGCCACCCATGTTGCCGCATCCGGAGACAACGCGGCCATGATACTTTCACTGGACATGCTTTCATCGGCGATCTCGTCCATACATGCCAGCATATCTTCGATCAAAGACTCGGCGGCCCAATTATAGCCCATTGTCAGACCGACTATGTAGATATTATCCAATATCGTATCGAAACCCGTACCGTCGTATAACAGAATGCTGACGATGTTGGCATTTCTTAAGGTACTGTTCATTGTTATATGATTGTACTGAGAACTATCGCAATACACGATATCCGGATCGGTCTTTACAATGTTCTCGTATACAGGCGTTGTATAGTCCCCGACGATCGCTATGTCGCCTGATTCTTGAAGTTCCACAACTTCTTCCGGATAATTGCTGTATTTGTCTGTACCCACCAGGGTGTTGACTCCGCCCAATGCACCTATTATCTCTGTAATGGATGGAGATAAGGCAACGGTTGTTGAGGCTTGTGCGTATCCGTAAATACTGTTTCCGGCCGCGTCTACACCTACTGTCGGTTCTGCCCCGTTTTCCGTATATGCCCATGACGACACAGCGTATTCTGATAGGTCCGCATCATACATTACAGACAGTTTGGTCCACTCTGTTTCTCCCAGGACCACAACCCACAGGTCCCATGAATGTGTGGAATCCGCCTCGATGCCGTCTATCATAATGATGGTACTGGACTCATCCACAAGATAATCGTAATAATTGGCAGAACAGGCTGCTTCCAATACGTCATATGGGTCGGAATATTCGTTCAGATCCAATTCGGTCCAAACAGTATTCCGATCTCCGAAATCAATGACTGTCCCCGGAGATTGGTATAATGATGCTGAAGTTCCTGTTCCTGCGAAAAGGGTCAGGAAAGTACCTGCGAGTAAGATAACTGCTGTGATGATCACTTTCCGCTCATAACCGTTCGCCATAATTTCACACAACCGGACAGTCCCTGTCTTCCATTCGTCAGAACAAGGATCTGATCGTTTCAGGTAAGAGGTTTAAAGGGGCTTTCGCCCCGGGAATTGTTTTATGCGGACACGAAGGGACCGCCGGCCATCCATTCTGTATCAGAAACAGGTGAGCTTGCACTCCAATCAGAGTTGTATACAGAGAAGTAGAAGATCGTAGAATTGCTCTCGAACAACTTCAATCCTGAGTCGTCTATACCATATCCCGAGAATGATTTCCATCCGTTGGAGTATGTAAGTGTTCCGAACGATACAGAGGCATAAAGAATACTGGCTTCTGCTGCATCTTCACTTGTTTCAGAGTACGAATATGAACAGAGATACCATCCGGATGTTCCGACACCGTCGATAGTGCCGATGTATCCATATGAGCTTACTTCGTACTCGAATCCTGCTTTGTGCATTGCAGCATCGAATCCGTCTGTTGCATTGGTAGCATCTCCGGAATACCATCCGTTTTCTGCATTGCTCTCTCCGAAATTCAGATAGAACCAGTAAGTTTCATTGTTGTCCGATCCTGAAGAGTGGAAAAGAACATAACCTACGCCTGCGCCGATCAGTATTCCTACTACAAGACCGACCGCGGCATACATAGCAACTTTGTTGTCTGCCATTTTATCACCTTAAGTTGAACCCGGACCAACCACAAATTAATGCAATTGGCCTTAGCATCCAATTAAGAAAGCATCTAGTAGTAAGTATATAAAGATTTTGTATTGTTACTGACTGAAAAATGTCTGGCAAGTGAAATATTACGCAAAAATTGCGTTTAGAATATGAATTCCATGTAAACTATTGTTATCAGCAATGATACTATGGCAACCGGGAGCCCGATCTTGACTGCGCGCCAAAAGTCCAATTTTACGTTATACTTCTCAGCCCCTTCGGCAACAATCATATTGGCGGCGGCACCGATGAGCGTCGCATTGCCTGCCAGGGTCGAAGAGGCCGCCAATGTGATCCAAAACACTTCCTGCGACGGAATCATCTCGCTTATCAGGATCACCGAAGGGACGTTGCTGAATAGATTGGACAATACGGCAGACAATGCTGTCAGTCCTGCGATGGAAGGTGTCTCCCCTTCCCCGAATCCCGGGAAGAGCCCGGTGATCTGCGTCAGCAGACCGGATGTTACCACACCGCCCATCAATACGAAGAGACCTACGAAGAACAAAATGATCGACCAATCGACCCTCCTGACCATCCAGACCGCTCTCTTCACACCCTTGGTCATTCCTATCAGCAATGCAACCGCTCCGGATATCAAAGCGACAACATACAGAGGAATGCCAAGCATATCCGACAGAGTAAAGAGGATCACCGTTGCCAGAAGCAGGACGAACATTGCCTTCAGTCTCAAAGGGTCCTTTTCAGCCTCCTCTATCTCATCTGTGTTACCGGTATCCTTTATCCTGTCCAGGTCCTTCCTGAAGAACAATACGATCATTGCGACGGCGACGAATATCGTGATGAGCATCAGAGGGAGCATCCTTACGGAGAATTCTATGAATGTTATGCCCGCCTGTGTTGCGATATATGCATTCTGAGGATTTCCGACAGCGGTCGCGACGCTTCCGATATTGGAAGATATGAACAATCCTACCAGGAACGGAACTGGATCCGCCTTGAGTATGCGGCAGCATTTGACCGTCACCGGAGTGAGCAACAAGACTACCGCATCGTTGAGCATCAGGGCAGACAGTGTTGCGGACAATAACATCAAGGATACCAGGAATTTCCTGCGGCCGCTGCCGCCTGCGATGAGCCTTTTGACAATTATATCAAAGAAACCGACGGATTCCAGACCGGCAACGATGAGCATCATCCCGAAAAGAAGCAGAAGTAGCTCGTAATTGATGTACGTCCAGATCTCTGTGAACGGCAGAATGCCGAGGACGATCATCAAAGCACCGCCGATCAGTGCTATGCCCGCACGCCCTATCTTCGTTCCGGGGATCTTGCGCAATGCGATGAGCGCGTAGGTCACCAGGAAGACAATGAGGGCTATCAGGCATTCCAGGGTCATTGACCCTCAGAATGAACGGCCCCGATATACATTCTTCGTCCCCGCATCGGGCTTATATACATGATTGATATGTCAACCTCAATGAGTGAGATTGACAAGTCAATGAATTGCTTTCTTTTGCCCCATCCGCGAATCATAAAGACATTCATCGACAAAGAGATGAACGAAAGACTTGCCCCGTACGGCGTCACGGCATCGCAGGGCCCCTTCATACTTGCTATAGGGCAGCATGACGGCATCAACCTGAAACAACTATCGGACGAGGTCATGGTCGATAAGGCCCTTACGACAAGGACCGTGAAACTCCTGATCGATAACGGATTGGCCGAAAACACCGGTAACGGCAGCAGATATTCGATAGTCCTGACCGACAGGGGAAGGGACATGTGTTCCGTGATCGGGAATAACCTGCATGAGGTCACCGACATGATGACCTCCGATCTGAGCAGGGAAGAATTGGAGACCTTCAGGATCTGCATGACCAAGATACACCGCACGCTTGCGGACAAGATCGGGACCGAAGAAAAATGATACTGAAATATCTGCAGAAGAAGGAGTGGGCGCTTGCGGTCCTGTGCGTCCTGCTCATTGCACTCCAGGTCGGTCTCGAACTTCAAATCCCCGGATACATGTCGGAGATCACCCTCCTCATACAGACCGGAGGAACGGTCAGCGAGGTCCTGACCCAGGGTTACTGGATGATCGCCTGTTCGTTCGGAAGTCTTATCGCCGCCATCATCACCGGATACACCGCTGCATACATCGCAGCCTCACTCTCGAAAAGACTCCGCAAATTGGAATTCGACAAGGTAGAGACGTATTCAATGAACGAGATAAACAAATTCTCGGCATCGAGTCTGATCACCCGCTCTACCAACGACATAACACAGATACAGATGACCGTCGCAATGGGGCTGCAGGTCGTCATCAGGGCCCCGATCATGGCCGTCTGGGCACTCACAAAGATTCTGGGAAAGAGCTGGCAATGGACAGCGGCCACTGGCGTTGCCGTGATGGTCATAATCGCCGCCATCGTGCTGGTAATGGTGTTCGTGGTACCCCGTTTCAAAAAGATACAGTGGCTTACCGACAATCTCAACCGTGTGACCGAAGAGAATCTCTCCGGCGTGCGCGTGGTCCGCGCATATAACGCAGAGGACTACCAGGAAGAGAAGTTCGACAGGGCAAATGAGGAACTCACCGCTACGAATCTGTTCACCAGCCGCGCCATGGCACTTATGATGCCGGGTTTGACGCTGACCATGAGCCTCCTTTCGCTTTCAATATATTGGATCGGTGCTGTCATCATAGCCGCATCCGGCAACATCCAGACCCAGATGACCCTGTTCTCCGACATGGTCGTGTTCTCCGCTTATGCGATGCAGATCATCGGAGCATTCATGATGACCGTGGTGATCATGAACATCCTGCCCCGTGCTATGGTCGCGGCCAAGCGTGTGGAGGAGGTCATCAACACCGAATCCTCCATCAAGGACGGAACGGTCACCGTATCCCCTGCCGGAAAGGAAGGGGAGATCACATTCAAAAATGTCGGTTTCGGATATCCCGGAGCCGCAGATATGATCCTCAAAGACATCAATATCGATGTGAAAAAAGGCGAGACCGTAGCATTTATCGGTTCAACCGGCTGCGGAAAGAGCACCCTGATCAATCTGATCCCCCGCTTCTACGATGCAACAAGCGGAGAGGTCCTGGTGGACGGGATCGATGTCAGGGATTACACGCTGGAAGCCCTCCACAGGAAGATAGGATACGTTCCTCAGAGATCGATGATGTTCACCGGAACAGTAGATTACAATGTCAGATACGGGGACACTTCGGAAGAACGCACGGAAGAGGATGTGAAAAAGGCAGTGGAGATCGCCCAGGGAAAGGAATTCGTCGAGAAGATGGAGGACGGATACGGATCGGAGATCTCCCAAGGCGGTACAAACCTTTCAGGCGGTCAGAAACAGCGTATATCGATCGCACGTGCCGTCTGCAGGAAGCCGGAGATATACATCTTCGACGACTCGTTCTCAGCTCTCGATTACAGGACCGACCGTGTCCTGAGGGAGGCCCTTAAGAAAGAGACCTCGGGAGTTACCACTCTGATCGTTTCCCAGAGGATAGGGACCATAATGGAAGCGGACAAGATCGTCGTTATGGAAGAAGGGAAGATCGCCGGCATCGGAAGACATTCCGACCTTCTGAAGAACTGCCCGGTCTATCACGAGATCGCCGCATCGCAGCTTACCGCTGAGGAGATGGGAGAATGAGCGAGGACAGCGAGACCAAATGCCGCAGGCACCAGAAACGCGGACCGCACGGACCTCCGGGCGCAGGAGAGAAACCAAAGGACTTCAAACTGGCCTGGTCCAAACTGTTCTCCTATATGGGAGTCTATAAGAAATACGTGCTCACAGCGATAATACTGGCCTGCTTCGGTACGGCCATCACCCTGATCGGCCCCGACAAACTCGGCGATGTCACGGATATGATCACGGCCGGAATAATCTCCGGAAACATCGATCTTGAAGGCATAGCGGCCATCGGAATGTTCCTGATAGGCATCTACGCCGTCTATTTCATCCTTGCTTACATCCAGAACTACATCCTGGCAACTGTGGCCCAGAGGACCGCAAGGAATCTACGCAGGGATATGTCGGTCAAGATCAACAAGCTGCCTCTGTCATACCTTGACAGGATGTCAAAAGGAGATATCCTCAGCCGTGTCACAAACGATATCGACACCATCGGCCAGTCGCTGAACATGAGCATCGGAATGCTGGTGACCTCGTTCACCCTGCTTTTCGGTTCCCTGATCATGATGGGGTACACCAACCTCATCCTCATGGTCACGGCGGTCCTTGCCACGGCATTCGGTTTCGGACTGATGGGATTCATCATCAAGAGGTCGCAGAAATATTTCGACATCCAGCAGAAGAATCTCGGTGCCATGAACGGCCATGTGGAGGAGATATACTCCGCCCACAATATCGTCAAAGCGTACAACGGGGAGAAAGAGGCTGCGGAAAAGTTCGATACCATCAACAACGATCTGTTCTCCAGCGCGTTCAAGTCACAGTTCTTTTCGGGAGTGATGATGCCTCTGATGAATTTCATCGGAAACTTCGGTTATGTTGCAGTCTGTATCGTAGGTTCGGTCATGACCATCAACGGCACGATCTCGTTCGGTATCGTCGTATCGTTCATGATATACATCCGCCTGTTCACACAGCCTTTCGGCCAGATAGCACAGGCATTCACCGGAATGCAGTCGGTAGCGGCGGCATCCGAACGTGTCTTCGAGTTCATCGACGCCGAAGAACAGAAAGACGAGAGCGGAAAGACGAAGAGACTCGAGCACGTCAAAGGAGATGTGGAATTCAGGGACGTCCGTTTCGGTTACCTTCCCGGAAAGGAGGTCATCCACGGATTCTCGGCAAAGATATCCGCCGGCCAGAAAGTGGCCATAGTAGGCCCTACGGGAGCCGGAAAGACCACGATCGTCAATCTGCTCATGCGTTTCTATGAGACGGACAGCGGAGACATCCTGATCGACGGGATATCCACAAAGGAACTGACCAGGGCCAACGTCCATGATCAGTTCTGCATGGTCCTGCAGGATACCTGGCTGTTCGAAGGCACGATCAAAGAGAACATCGTCTACTGCAAAAAGGGCATCTCGGACGAACAGATAATCAACGCCTGTAAGGCCGTCGGTATCCATCACTACATCGAGACCCTTCCCAACGGTTATGATACGGTGCTGAGCAACATGGCCGGATTGTCCGCCGGACAGAAACAGCAGCTGACCATCGCACGTGCCATGATCGAAGATTCGCCCCTGCTGATACTTGACGAAGCCACCAGCTCTGTCGATACGAGGACGGAGAGGATCATTCAGGAAGCCATGGACATGCTCACCGAGAAGAGGACCTCCTTCGTCATCGCCCACAGACTGTCCACCATCCGCAATTCCGATATCATATTCGTGATGAAGGACGGCAACATCATAGAACAGGGTTCCCATGACGAATTGCTTGCAAAAGGCGGATTCTACAGCACACTTTATAATAGCCAGTTCGAAGATACGGATATGGATTATCTATGAAATCGTGTCCTGCGATTAACAGCGTCCGCGCCGCGGGAGCGGCCGGACCGCTGGCCGGAATAAGAATTGTGTTAGGACTGATGCTCCTATGGTCGTTCTTCGACAAACTGCTGGGATTGGGGTTGGCCACACCTGCGGGATACGGCTGGATCGACGGCTGTTCTCCGAGCTATGCCTATATGATGGGACTCAACTGATGATTCTCAGGATTCTTCCACTGGCTGGCAGGCGCTTATCAGATATGCGATATATTGATGATGGCGGGATTGCTCTGCCTCGGGATCACACTGATCCTCGGCATTGCCGAAAAGCTCACAACGTTTTTTGCGGTCATTCTCATGATCTTCTTCACGCTGTCGATACTGCCGCCTTCGGACAACCCTCTGCTGGAGTACCATTTGGTCTACATCCTGGCCCTTGCCGCCGTATACCTTGGCGGAGGATACTCCTGTCTGGGCCTCGAAGATAGATGGAAAGGATCGGGCCTAATGAAGAGATTCCTGATCCTGGAATGATCAGCGTCTCTTCTGAGGCTTCGGCTTTGCACGCAGATACTTCATAAGTTCCGCATCCTTATCGGTCCACTCGGGAGTATAGCCGTTGACGACATACTCTCTGAACCATTCCTCGGCCTCCTCCATCTTTTTCCTGATATCGGGCATCTTATCGACAATGATGATACTTGTATTCTCGGGGGTGGGCTTCCACCTAGTGGGCCATCTGTAATCATCTTCCTGCAGGAAACCGACCAGGAATACGATGCGGTCGAGATGCGACAGCTCGGCATACAGCGACGCCTGCATCATGTACGAATCGGGCACAACGGTCACATTGCCGTCGGCATCGAGCCATTTCTCCATGTTGCCGGAGGTCTTGATCTCCAGGATGGAATTCCTCTTCCCGTCCAACGTTATGTATCCGTCGACCATGCCGCCGAACATATCGTTATCGTGGAAATGATCATACTGGCACATCTCTTTTTCAACGGGAGGTTCCACTACTATATTCGATCCTTCCGGAACACCGAGCGGACCGGCGAGCATCCTTGTCACGCTGTGACCCAGATAATCCCTCAGAACAGGCTCGAGGATGTTGCCTGCATCGATGTACTTGTTCGGGGGATCTCCGGGATAGATCCTTGCCAATTCGCAGGCAACCTTGAAAGGAGTGGAGAAATCGCTCACTCCGAAAATACCTCCCATCTTCGTGCCTGTGATCTTCTTCGGCTTCCATGTCTCGAAATACACCGTCTTCTCGTCATCATTTATCTCAATGATGTTCATCCTTCCGTCAAATGCCATATTATCACTGTATCGAATAAGCGGTCAAAGTACGCGTCTCCCTATGGATCGCGCCTTTGGACCACATCTGCATCCTCTCATCCTTGTATGCGATCCCGTCGGGACCCAGCCAGATCCTCTCACCGCCGCCGCAGCGGTCGGATACCAGAAGATCCGTGCATACCTTGTCATCGGAATAATCCAATGTCTCGGTCCGCTCTTTCCTGAGACCGGACCTGTCGAAGATCCCGTTCACAAGATCCATGCCGCCTTCGACAGTACCGCAGTCGCCGTCTCCGCAATACAGTCTGAACAACAATTTCGAACCGTCTGCTGACTCCAGCACATATCTTTCCGAAAATACTGCCGTGCCTTTGCCCGTCTCTTCTATCGAGACGGCATACTCGAACCAGGAACCTACCTTCACAGTACCGTCAACTCCTTCAGCATATCCTTACTCATGAACGAGACCTTTGAAGAAATCAACCATCTCCGAGACCCTGGCAGGATTGATGAAATATATGTGGTAGGGTCCGTCCCTATTGGAACACACCAGACCTACACCGGACAGTCTGCGTATCGCATCTGCCGTTGTCTTGTAATCCATACCGTAAAGTCCGTCGGTGAACGGAGATCTGGCAGGTTCTTTTGACAGCCCGCGCAGAAGCTTCATGCAGTTCATATCGTCCATGGCGCGGATGATATCCAGTTCCGGATCGGAGGATATCATTGTCATCGGACCTTTACAGAGACACACATGTTTGCTTGCCTTAACGGGCTTTTCATCTGCCATACGACCCATATCCGCTGACCAACGGATAAAAGTGATGGGGACCGCCACTCTTTACACCCGTAAAATAGAACCAATAAATACCGTAAGGCCGTTGCAGTTTTATGCCGGGCATTACCGAACCTATGCTGACGTATCTGTTTACGTTAATGCACGTGCTGTCGGACCTTGTCTGGCTTCTTGCCATCGTCGACATCATCACCATATTCGTCCTCATATTCATGGAGAGGATGGATCCGAGGTCCTTCGTCGCCTGGCTGGTAATAATCCTTATCGTTCCGTTCATCGGTGTGATCCTCTATCTTTTCGTCGGATGCACTGTATATAGGCGCCATGCGTTCACTCTCAAAGGGTACGAAGACGAAAAGATGGCCGAACAATGCAAAGAGGAATTCGATGCCATCGATGCCGATACGGACCTCGAGGACCCCGACATACGCAGATTCGCCAGGACCATCCGCAACGCAGGCGGATGGGGATATTCCGCGAACAATTCCGTTGAATTGATCACCGAAGGCAACAAGAAGATGGAGATGCTTTTCGCAGACCTTGAAAAGGCAGAGAAATTCATTCTCTTCCAGTATTACATCCTGCGTGATGACGAGATCGGCAATGAACTGATGAGGATCCTCACCGACAAGGTCGAAGCGGGGATCCCGGTCTATCTCCTTACCGATGCTTTCGGCAACGGAAAAGGACCCAAGGACGGCATTCGCAGATTCAGGAAAGCCGGCGGACACTTCGCACTTTTCCATGTCCCCGTCAAACTGGTCTTCAGTCCGAAGAAGAATCACAGGAACCACCGTAAGATCGCGGTCATAGACGGAAAGGTCGCATACTGCGGAGGATACAACATAGGAAAGGAATACGTCCATCAGGGACGCTTCGGCTACTGGAGGGACGCTTCTGTCAGAATAGAAGGCGGAGCGATCATTCCTCTGTCCGTAAGGGTCATGTCCGACTGGAATTACGCCGCAAAGAAGGACAAGATCGAGGATCCTACATTATTCCTGACCAAAGATCCGTATGAGCACAAAGGAAATATCAGGGTCCAGACGGTCTCCGGAGGTCCGGATACCTTCGAGAACAACCCCGTAAGGACGCAGTACATCATGATGACCAGAGAGGCCAGGAAGATCCTCTACATCACGACACCTTATCTGTCTCCCGACGATATGCTCACCGAGAACATCAAATGCGCCGCAATGTCCGGGGCCGATGTAAGAATAATTGTACCTGCCGTCGGAGACCACATCTTCGTTCATTGGAACACCCTTAACGCAGCCAATGAGCTGATGAAGTTCGGGGTCCGGATATTCCTTCATCAGAACGGTTTCGATCACGCCAAGACGCTGATATGCGACGACGCCTTCCTTTCCGTGGGATCCGCAAATATGGACGACCGTTCGCTGAGACTTAATTTCGAGACCAACGTGATGATCTATTCCAAGGAACTCCGCAACGAAATGTATGAGGTGTTCATGCACGATCTGAATTATTGTACGGAGTATTCCTGCGACGAATACGAGAGTATGCCGTTCAAATACAAGCTAAAGACGAAGGTATCGTACCTGTTCCGCCTTATCAGCTGATAAACGGGCCTAGAACAGGCCTACAATCGATTTTATTTGTTTTTTCGTACCCTACGGTTTTTAATGCCGAATCGGAAATAATGCCGTTCTAGGGCCTACAATGGAGTTTGTTGCATAATAGGCGTTATTTGTTACCGGAACTGATAACAAACCCCATCATATCTGTTCAATTTTTTGGAACATATTCCCTTCCCGAAGAATATGCCTTGACGGTCCCCTTTGTAACATCGCGGACTATTTCCTCGAACCTGTCGGATTCCTCGTCGCGTATGCAGAACCGAACCGTCACTGCGCTTCCGTATCCGACCGCAGGTGTTCCGACGGATATCGATGCCGCACTTGCAGAGATATGCCCGTATTCGGAATAACCGACCGTTATCCGATAGACCTTGCATAGGACAGATTCTGTACGCCCAGCGATATCTAGCACATCCTTCGTACCGCCGGAATATGCCTGTACGAGACCGCCCGTGCCGAGAAGGGTCCCGCCGAAATATCTGACGACTACAACGACAGTATCCGTAAGTCCTGAATTCCTGAGAACGTCCATCATCGGCCTTCCTGCCGTACCGGACGGTTCGCCGTTATCGCTGAACCTCTCACTCCTGTCGGTCCCGTTGAAGATCGCCGCATAACAGTAGTGCGTGGCCGACGGATATCTGGAACGGACATTCTCCAAGAACCGCCCGATCCCGGCCTCATCGGGACAGGGCCCCGAACATGAGATGAATCTCGATCCCTTGATCTTGACCTCACATTCCGAATATCCGGATACAGACTCATAGCCCGACATAGATCTGACCCAACTCCAAAACTCCAATAGTCATATTTATAGCTACTATATAATAGAAGAAACAAAGAAGACTATATATGCCAAAGCGTATTGTAACGCAATAATAATGAGTAGGGGATTATATGAACACCAAATCCAAAAAAACAGTATCGACATTGGCGGCCGCATTGGTAGCATTGTCATTCATATTCGTCGTCATCATTGCTGACGCTCCCACATCTAAAGGAGCTTCCGACGCCGAAACTGTGACCAGCTACAGCGACCTCGTCACTGCCATCAATAATGCTGAAGACAACGGCGAAATTGTTATGGAGACCACGCTCGCAGAATGTCAGGCCGACCCTGTACTTCCCGAGAATGTGATGAATGCTCTCAAAAACAAGGATGTCGTTGTGACCTTCCAGGTCAGTACTACGTACAATAATACGACCAAGGTCTATTACGAGTACACTATCGACACTTCGGTCGCCTATCCGTATTCTCCCGATTCTGCATCCGTCAACTATCTTGTAGGATTCAACTACACCGACCGCGAGACGATCGGAAACAACACCTATGTCAAGACATCCACTATCGCTCTTGACATGAACGGAGACTACCTCGTGTTCGGAACCCAGGTCGCACTCAATCTCTACTCCATCGGAGGAGCCGGAGTCGAGGGCAGCACCTACACAGTGACCGACAGCAATGGAACGGCATACCCCGCGATCATGGTAGACAGCGAGAACTATCTGACCATAGACGTCTCTGCAGCCGACGATTACAAATTCACAGTGGACGGAGACGCAACTGTTGAATCATTCGTCGATACGGACGACAGAACACAGAGGATCGCTGTGAGCATCATAATCGTTGCAGCACTCGTCCTTGGTGTCGGAATAGTATTCAGGCGCTTCTGATCCCCAGAGGGGCAACACCCCTCTACCCTAATTTTTGTCTTCAATGAGATGGTCCTCTTATTGGATGTTTTCTTTCATCCTTACAATCGCAAAGATTTTGATTTGTTAACCAACACCCGTTACCAATAATGGTCCGACCTATACTCGATTTATCTTTATGAAATACCGAATATTCGTAAATTATTATTTTTGAGTATCTTCTATGCATATAACCCAAGAATATGCTCACAGAATAGCCATAGAATCGACGACACATACCTTACCCTAGTAAAGAGATACCTGCAATACAGATCGCCGTAAAAAGCGTTCTAGATACTTTTGCTAAGAAATTTCCATTTGGAAATCATACCAATTCATTGATATTGAATGAATGGAACAGGAAATGAGCATCGAAGATCAGTATAGGCGCGAATAATAAGAGAGATCATAACGTTCAAAAGATCCCGGGAGGGCCGGAGGCCGAAGCCTCCGTAAAAAGTTTAGAGACAGAAATCAGAGTCCGTAGTTCTTCATAGTGAAGTTGGGGACGTCCTTGAATTCCTTAACAGCGTACTCGACGAACTTGTCTTCTTCTGCAGGCAGGGCCTCGAACTTCTTGATGATGTCCTTGAGGGTGTCAAGCTGCTTGTTGGTAAGACCGAGCTCTTTTTTCTCGTATCCGTTGAGGATGATCTTCGCACCGGTAAGTCCGGCTGCGAGTGACCTGTTGTACAGGTGCTCTCCCTCTGCTGCAATGGCCTGTCCGACCTTGTATGCGTTGTCGTATGCAAGTACGTATGCCTCAGGTCCTCTGGACCTGTCAGCGTACATGTAGAGATCCCTGAGGGTCTTCTCCTGTTTCATCTGGAGTGATGTGTTCATCAGAGCGCACTCGTATCCGAGTGATCCGAGCCAGCACTGGACAGAGGATCCTCCGAATTCGGGGTGGTACTCGACGGACTCGTTGGACCAAAGGTCACAGCACTGTGCCATCAGGTTACCCTGAAGATC
>DAYM01000002.1:3383-57768 GCA_002506905.1 Methanomassiliicoccaceae archaeon UBA328 | reverse complement strand
ACGATGATTCCCTCGTATCCACAGTCCTTGTCAGGTCCGAGTGCTCCGACTTCCCATGCGCAAAGTGTCCTTGCTGCCGCGATACACCTGGTAACTGCGGAGAAGGTCCTCTGAACATCGTTGTCCATCATTCCGCCGGCCATGAACATAGCGACGTTTGCTCCGGAACAGTTAGTGTCTCCTCCGGGGGTTGTCTTGTTCTTCTTACAAATGTCAACGAACTGTTCCCAGATCCAGGTCATATCGATGGATCCGAGGTATCCGACACCGAAGAGGAAAGCTATGATGTCACCGTTTGTGACTGCGTAGTCTGCGAACTCTTTTCCACCGACAGACTCGATGGAGAAGTTGTCTGCGCCGTTCTCACAAGCGATCTCAGCACACTCGAAGAGTTTCTCGGGGTATGCTTTGTTCTTGTCCATGCCGGGGCGGAGTCCGTGGTCGGCCTCACGCTGGTCGGGGATTGTCTGCCTGACACCACAGTTGATTCCGTATTCCTCGTGGTATTTCTCACAGATCTCTTCCTGGCCTGCAACAACAGGTGCGGACAGCTTGACCTGATTCATCTGAGAGACCCACTCGGTCTCGAGCTGGACGTCGGGGAAACCGGCTGTTACAGCCCTGTCGAGGATATCCTTTGAGATGTAGTCGACGTACTCTTTCCTGAGTTTCTCAGGGTCTTTCTCGGTTCCGGGCCTGGGGGCGTAGTTGATCTCGGGGATAACTTTGCCTGCTCCGATCTTAAGTCCGAATCCGTATGATACGGGTGATTTTGAACGTCCGAAGACCATGTCGTCTGCGGAGTCGTATGCCATCTTTGTGTATCTCTTTACTGCCATTTCACTGACCTCCTACAATGCTGTCCCACTCGTCTCTTACTCTCTTCCAGTCGTATCCCTGGCGGATCTTCTCCGCGATGAGGGGTGTCTGGGGGGCCTTCTCGGAATAGATTCCGAGGTCGTACGAGTTGGCGTACTCTCTGTTAACAGCACCGCCGCAGCCCATAAGGGGCATGTTGATTCCCTTCTCTTTGAGGATCTTTGCCTCTTCGGGGAATGCAGACATTGTGGTTGTCATGAGTGCGGTTCCGCTGGCGAAGAGGGGCTTGACCTCTTCTACCTTTGCGATGAAGTCTACGATCGGCACATCACGGCCCATGTCGATAACGGTGTATCCTGAGGACCTGACCATAACGGCTGCGATGTTCTTTCCGATGTCGTGGGGGTCTCCCTCGGCAGCGTGCATGATGACTGTTCCTTTGGTCTCTCTTCCTCCGGGAACCTGCTTCTCAGCGAGTGCGATTCCGATCTCCATGGTCTTTGCGGCCATCATGATCTCAGGGAGGTAGTATACGTGCTCTGCGTACAGCTTTGCAACGACTTCCATGCCTGCAACGAGTCCCTCGTTGATAACATCGAGAGGGTTTCTCTGTTTGAGTGCCTCCATAACGACGGGTCCGACGGTCTTGAACCTCATGTAGAGGACTTCTTCAGCGACCTTCCTGAACACTTCGTCTTTAGGCAGCATTTTCTTGGCCATTTCTTCCGGAGTCGCAATGACCTGACTGTCAATGTCATATCTCTTTACGACTTGGGTAAAATCTGCTCCTTCACAACTAAGCATGTGTATTTCTCCAATAAGACGTTTTTACACGTCTTCACTAGTGAATTTACTCTGACATTTAAAGTTATTTTCTGGATGAATTAAATATCCATGTCAAATAATAACAAATTTTAAATATCAATTGTGTTAGGTATATCCAACTATCCATTATTGCCAACATTTGTTAATGTTTGACTGTGTCAAACATTATCTTAAAAGGAATATTTATTTTCCATATGAAATAGTACGACATTAATAAATCTATATTCAATTTAAATTTCATCCCTGCGAAGGATAAAATGTATAAATGCATGGTGAAAAATCAATCAAAAAATGAAAAAAATGGTAAAAAGTTTGATTTTTCCCACAGGAAGTCCTAGGATCAGAATCCGTAGTTCTTCTTGTTGTAGTTGGGAACGAGATCGGAATACTTCTTGTCGCAGTACTCGAAGAACTTGTCCTCGTCGTCGGGCAATGCCTCGAGGTCCTTTATGATTCCGAGAAGCACATCCCTCTGCTTGTTGGTCAGAGGCAGTTCCTTGGAGTCATTGTTGGCCTTGATGATCTTTGCTGCGGTAAGTCCGGCTGCCTTTGCACGGAGGTAGTAGCTGTTTCCGTTCGAAGCGATAGCCTGTCCGACCTTGTATGCGTTGTCGTATGCAAGGACGTGTCCCTCAGGTCCACGCTCACGGTCAGAGATCATGTACAGATCCCTGAGGGTCTTCTCGTTTCCGGTCGCAATTGCTGTGTTCATCAGGGATACTTCGTATCCGAGTGATCCGAGCCAGCACTGGACAGAGGATCCTCCGAATTCGGGGTGGTACTCGACGGACTCGTTGGACCAAAGGTCACAGCACTGTGCCATCAGGTTACCCTGAAGATCACAGTGTGCACACTGACAGTTCTTTCCTTCCTGAGCTGTAGGCTTTCCTGCGATGGACTTACAGATAGGTCCTTCATATCCACAGTCTTTGTCAGGTCCGGATGCTCCGCACTCCCAAGCGACAAGTGTCCTTGCGGATGCAATGCATCTGGTAACTGCAGAGTATGTCTTCTGAACATCGTTGTCAAGGAATCCGCCGGCCATGAACATAGAGGTGTTAGCTCCTGCACAGTTGGTGTCTCCTCCTGCAATGGTCTTGTTCTTCTTACAGATGTCAACGAACTGGGACCAGATGTACTCCATATCGATGGATCCGAGGTATCCGATACCGAACAGGAATGCAACGATATCTCCGTTGGTGATCGCGTAATCTGCAAGCTCTTTTCCACCCATGGACTCGACGGAGAACACGTCTGCGCCGTTCTCACAGGCTACTTCACAAGCCTGGAACAATGCCTCAGGGTATGTGTGTCTGCCTTTCATTCCCAGGCGGAGACCTTCTTCTGCCTCACGCTGGTCGGGGATTGTCTGCCTTACTGCACAGTTGATTCCGTATTCCTCGTGGAATTTCTCACAGATCTCTTCCTGACCTGCGACAACAGGTGTTGCCATTTTGGGGTTACCCATCTGAGAGACCCACTCGGTCTCGAGCTGAACATCAGGGAAACCTGCTGTTACTGCTCTGTTCAGGACGTCCTTGGAGATGTAATCGACATACTCTTTTCTGAGTCTCTCGGGATCTTTCTCAGATCCGGGCCTGGGAGCATAGTTAAGCTCGGGTATGACCCTGCCTGCTCCAACTTTGATTCCGAAACCGTAGGACACAGGTGTTTTTGCGGTACCGAATACCATCTCGTCTGCATCCTTGTATGCCATCTTTGTGTATTTTGTCGTTGCCATTTCACTCACCGCCTACAATGCTATCCCACTCTTCCCTGACCTTTCTCCAGTCGTATCCGGCCTTGATCTTGTCAGCGATCGGGGGTGTCTGAGGTGCTTTCTCGGAATAGATACCGAGGTCGAACGACTCAGCAAAGTCCCTGTTCACTGCACCGCCTGCTGCCATGAAGGGGATATCAATTCCCTTGCCTCTGAGGATCTCAGCTGCACGGGGGAATGCGGTCATAGTTGTGGTCATAAGTGCTGTACCGGTGACCAACATAGGTTTGGATTTGACAACTTCATCAACGACATCGTTGACGGCTACGTCCTTACCCATGTCGATAACAGAGTATCCGGACGACCTGAGCATAACTGCGGCAATGTTCTTACCGATGTCGTGGGGGTCTCCCTCTGCTGCATGCATAACAACGAGTCCTTTTGTCTCTCTTCCTCCGGGGATCTGTTTCTCAGCGAGTGCGATACCGATCTCCATTGTCTTTGCTGCCATCATGATCTCAGGCAGATAGTAAATGTGCTCTGCGTAAAGTTTCGCAACACATTCCATACCGACGACGAGTCCGTCATTGATGACGTCAAGCGCAGGTTTCGATTTCAGAGCTTCCGCAACAGCGGGTCCGACGTCCTTGAACTTCATGTAAAGGACGCACTCCGCGACCTTCTTGAAGACAGGATCCGAAGGCAGCATCTTCTTTGCTACCGACTCGGGTGTTGTTTCGTTCTGAGACCCTATGTCGTAACGTTTGAGAATCTTCCCAAAGTCTACTCCTTTGTAGTCTATCATGTTTTTTCCTCCAATTTTTCATTAGGCCGATATGGACGTCCCAACGACAAAACTAATATACTATTGGTTACTATTTAACTAATTTGATGGATGGATGACATATCCGTATCTTATATATGAAGTAACTAAGTATAAATATGATGATTAAAACAACATTTAATTTTTGACCCGAAAAGGTTGGATGCCTTGTATCCATAGAACTGCCTATCCCCAGGAAGTTGATTATTGATATATATGTAATATAAGTAAGTCGTAAATTGGTTTTCTTTGACAATGTCATTTAATAATGAGATTATTATTAACGGATATTTACCAACCACAGATTTAGGGATAGGTAAAAGTGATAAATACACCCCCGTGCATAACATAAAAACATGTACGTATACATACTGGGCGGATTCCTCGGAAGTGGGAAGACCACCCTTCTTATGAAGCTTGCTTCAAAGTACAGCCAAGAGGGCAAAAAAGTAGCGATCATAGTCAATGAAGCCGGAGAGATCGGTGTGGACGGAGCCACACTCAAGGCCGGCGGATATGACGCGATAGAACTTCCCAACGGTTGCATCTGCTGTTCGCTGTCAGGCACACTCCAGAATGCACTTAAGAGCATCAAGAGCGATATCGACCCTGACATAATCATCATCGAGCCCACAGGACTCGCACTCCCCCACAAGGTCGCAGACCTTGTACACATCTCAATGATCGACCCCGATGAGACGATCGTTATCGGCATCGCCGATATCGAGAGATTCAAAGACCTCATAAAGAAAAAAGAAGAATTCTTCAAAAGACAGATGCATGGTTCGGAATTCATCCTTCTGAACAAATGCGACCTTGCCAAGAACGGAGAGATCGAAGAGGCCACAGCATGGCTGAAACATCAGTTCCCCGACAAAGAGGTCATACCCGTATCCAACAAGACCGGCGAGAATCTCGATAAGGTCTATGAGAAAATGAAGGTCTGAATATGTTTGGAAAAGATAAGAAGGAAAAAGACACCGCCAAAGAGAGCGAGTGTCACTGTCACGAACACCACCATCACCACGACGATGACGGCGAATGCCACTGCCCCGAATGCGAAGCAAAACGCAACGGCAAACCCACTTCGATCGCACAGGCAGGCGGTGCATCCGCAGGTCTCACCGGAATCATCGAAGGTTTCAATGCAGATGTCGAGGCCAGGTTCGACAAGGTCATGATCAGGACCGGAGAGTACGTCCAGCATGAGGCAGGCTGTCTCCTCGGTCACATAAAGGTGGCCATCTACCAGGAAGACGGAAAAGGAATCACACTGAACCTTACCGACCTGGACAACGGTGTCGAACACCACGGAACACTCGACCCCTGCGAATCGGCAAAATACAACTTCATGGCTGCGGTCCTCGATGTGGACTCCCATGAACTCGAGCACCACATGATGCATTTCCTGGAGGACAGCGGTATCGACTGCAATATCGATCAGCCCCACCACCATCACCACGACCACGGCGAAGAATGCCACTGCGCCGAATGCGAAGCAGAGCGTGAGCACGAACACCACCATCACCACGAAGACGGTGAGGAATGCCATTGCCATGACCACGAGCACGAACACCACCATCACCACGACGATGACGGCGAGTGCCATTGTGCAGAGTGTGAGGCAAAGCGCAAAGAAGAAACAGATCCCAAGAAATCTTTCCTGGACAAATTTAAGAAAAAGAAGGAATGAATATGAGTTACGGAATATCCCTAGATATCGGAACCAGCGGAACCAGGGCCCATGCTGTAGACCTGTCGGACGGCAAAATCCTCTCGACATCGGTCACAGAATGCCACCCTTTGCCGGGTGCCAACATTATGGACCACCTGACATTCTGCATCAACGTCGGAACGGACATGGCCCATGAGATCCTCATGGACACCGTGAACAAGGTCATCAAGACCCTGGATATCGATCTGAAACAAGTAGAGAAAGTCAGTATCTGCGGAAACCCCATACAGCTTTCCCTGTTCCAGGGAATTCCTGTTGACGATCTTGCATTTGCCGGAGAGAACGCACACAAAGCAAGAGGCATTGTCGATCAGAAAAGAGACGCCGGAGTTTACTCCGCCGTCGATGTGGGAATGGATGTTCCCGACGGAACAGAACTCTACGTACCTCCGTCCATCAGACACGAGATCGGAGCCGATGCCCTTGCCATGATGTACAAGAGCGGATTCCTGGAGCAGAAAGAGAACTGTATGGTCACCGATTACGGAACCAATGCAGAAATGGCGTTGAAGGTCGGAGACGATGTTTACACCGGATCGGCGGCTGCAGGACCTGCAATGGAAGGACAGTCCATCAAATGCGGTATGCTTGCCGGACCAGGCGCCATCAGCGATCTGGAGTACGACTTCGCATGGAGATGTAAAGTCCTGGATGACGATATCATCCCTCAGGACGGAGATCTTATCGATTTCGGTCTCGGAATGGTCCGTGAGGAAGGACCCATGCACGGAAAGGCCAAAGGTATCACAGGTACCGGAGTCATTGCCGCCGTATCTGTTGCCTTGGAAGAACACCTCTGGAGAAAGGGAAAACTCACTACCGATGACGGCAGGATGACGCTCCAGGACGGATACTACGTCGACAGCCACGACATCAGCGAGGCCGCAAAGGCCATCGGTGCGATGAGGGCCGGACACTTCACACTTCTGGAGCACGCCGGTATCAAATTCGAAGACATGAAGACCGTGTACATGTGCGGTGCCTCAGGTACTTATGTAGATGCAGAGAAGGCAAGGGCCATCGGTCTTGTTCCTCCTTCCGCATCCACGATCTACCAGTGGGGTAACACATCACTTGCAATGGCCACGGATGTCCTCAGGAACCCTGAACTTCTGGACGAACTCCAGACCATCGCAGACAGCATCAGGGCCAACCACGTCATGTTCGCAAAGGACAAGACCTTCGAGCAGATCTACATGCAGGAACTCTCCTATTGGGATGAGGGAATGTCCATGGAGATGTACAATGCCAACAACGCAATGGTCGGTATCCAGGAGCTTCCTAAGCCCAGGGGAAAGACCACGGTTCACCGTATGGTGCAGCGTGATATCCCCGATCTCGGTCCCAGAGGACTCCGTATCATCCATGATATCGGAACCGAACTTGTGGGTTCCATGCCTGGATGTACCGGCTGTAAGAAGTGCGAGAAGGAATGCCCCGAACACGCACTTACCGTCGGACCTGACAAGACCATCACCGTCAAAACAAAGAACTGCCTCGGAACAGCCTGTTACAGATGTCAGTTCTCTTGCCCGGACAAGGTCTTCAAGTACGATAACCTCAGACTTGCCGCAAAGCAGTAAACATATTTCAGGGGGGTTCTCCCCCTTTTTACATTTTTTGTTTGGATTTTATGTATATTTAGAATTGATATTGGACGTATATACCAATACATATAAATACAGATAATCCCATTTTATTTCTGCTCAGATGGGACATCTCACCTGTCCATTTCTGAGCGTCAACATGTATCAAGTATCTAAAACGAACCGGGAGGTATAAGTCGGAAAAAAGTAGCAACGTTTGATTTTTTGTTCATAGATTATCGCCCGCCTCCTATCGCCATGGTGAGGCGGGACCATTTTTTCTGTTTCTTCGAATATTTTCGTTCTTTCGGATCGGCATTAGTTCATTGTTTGTTAATTGGCATATAAATCCAATTAATTAGTTATATATATCATAAATTCGTTATATAACTTGCTTAATAGTTACTCATTGTAACTAAGCTGATTCCAAGGCAGACCGACCGGTACCTCACGCCGGTAACTCCGAACTGATCTGTCTCGATTAGACCGATCCTTGGAATCAAAAAAACCATTTAGCAAGGGAATTTATCAAACTTCTTTCTGCACAGCAAAACGAGTTACCCCTTGCTTACCATTATTATGAAAAATGGGGGCCGAAGCCCCGAATAAGTTTCAATTGTCCATGACGTTCTCTTTTTCCAGTTCCTCTAGAATATGCTTTCTAAGCTGAACAAAATCAGGACTGGCACGATCCCTGGATCTCGGCCAAGGTACGTCAACGACCTCTAATATCGTAGCAGGACGTTTCGTCAGGATCACGATCCTATCCGAAATATATACAGCCTCATCCACAGAGTGCGTAACGAAAAGAATTGTCCTCTCGGTCTTGGCCAAGATACGAACCAATTCCTCCTGCATGATATTCCTGGTCTGTGCATCCAATGCTCCAAAGGGCTCATCCATAAGGATGACCGCAGGATGCATGACCAATGCACGGGCGATACCGACACGCTGCTTCATACCTCCGGATAATTCATGTACGCGAGAATCGGCAAAGCGCTCAAGACCGACCGCTTTGATATAACGATCTGCCCTTTGTTCGCGCTCTTCCTTGGGAACACCGGCTATCTCCATACCGAATTCGACATTTTTCCTGACACTTCTCCATGGGAAAAGTGCGAAGTCCTGAAATACCATTCCTCTGTCGGAACCTGGTGCGGTACATTCCTTATCTCCGATCGTGATCTTTCCGCTGGTTGGCTGAAGCAGACCGGCAATTGCCCTGAGGATAGTTGTCTTTCCGCAACCGGATGGTCCGACGATCGAGATCAACTCTCCTTTCTTTACATCCAAAGTAAAGTCGTCAACAGCCACGGTTTTTGTATCGTCTGTCTGATAAACCACCCTGAGGTCCTTTATCGACATCAGAACATCGCCTTCGGGAATGTCCTTGTATAACTCATCGGTACGGTCTGCTCTGACGCGATCCTTACTTCTGTATGCGGGACCTTCCCTGATCATTTCTCCCTGTTCATTATCTCCGGTCATCAGACATCAATCCCCATTCTCTTTGTGATAATCTTATGGATATATTCTGCCACACCGGTTGTCAAAAGTCCCAATACTGCAATCACTACAATTGCCGCAAAGGCACCTGGCCAATATCCCAATGTAGCCTGCTCCGATAAATAGAATCCGATTCCGGCCAATGTAGGTGCATATAACTCTGCAGCCACAATACACATCCAGCCGATTCCCAATCCGATCTTGACTCCGTTCATGATATACGGAACGGTAGACGGCATCAGGACCTTCATGAAGATCTGTGAATTGGACGCCCCTAATGTTTTGGCCGCATCCACAAGGGAACCGTCGATCTTACTTACACCAAAGACCACGTTGGTCAATAAGGGGAAGAAAATACCGACAAACACGACCAACATCGGACCCGTACTGTAGTTGATGGCAAGGATCAGGATAGGTGCCCATGCAATAGGCGCGATCGGCCTGAGTACCTCGATGATAGGATTCGCGAAGGCATTCAATGTTTTGAATGTACCCAAGATCAAACCTATAGGGATAGCAACGACCAACGCCAAGAGGAAACCCTTGAGGAAAGTTGCCATACTGGATCCGACATACTGCCCCAGACTTTTCTGTGTGATACTGTCACCGTTATTGATCAGATCGATCAATGCATTCCATGTCTCCAACGGAGACGGAACGGCCGGTGTGTTAGCCAATATCGACAGCACCCACCAAATCTCTACGAAGAGAACCATCGAGATTGCTATTATCAATAGACTTCTGACGGCCCTGTGATATTTGTTGTGCTTGTCATACTTGAAATCCATGGTATCACTCTGATATCAGCTTACTGTTGATCGATGTGATCGTCGCGGGCGGAGCTCCGATAAATCCGAAATTAGCTTCACCATTTTGAAGTGCCGTTGCAACACCGGCACCATTTGTTTCTGCGACCAGAACAATATTGATACCGCACTTATCAAAATAACCAAGCTCTGCTGCAACACGGAATCCGATTTGGTGGATATCTCCCGTAATGGCAGCTACGGCTATTGTTGTATGTGCACTCGAATAATAGTATTTCTCATCGGAAGCCAGATTGGTTGTCACTGTGCTGAGGTAGGAATCATCCACAAACTTATTTGCAAACTGTTCCGAAGCAATAATATCATTTTTTGAGAAACCCAAGCTGTTCAAAGACACTTTCAAATTTCCAAGATTGTTCAGACTCTGAACAAGATCGGCAACATCGGCCTTGAGCGATGTCAGTTTACCATCATCATCACCATAGGTGTAGATGATGTTGCTTAATGCGTTCATAATGATATTGTTTGAAATTCCAGTCGTGTACTTCGAACAAATTTCAACGAGTTTCGAATATTCTTCACTTGTGGTATCATCTAACGCAAGTTCCATCCAATCTACGGCCTTCACATATGCGGCCAGGAATCTCTGTGTAACGTCAGCGTGGTTGTTGATATACTTTGTAGCCCCTGCGAGAACACAGCATGTGTGATTGGGATAGAAGTCTCCGGTAAGTGCCAATTCATCAAACTTATCTACAGTAATGATCATCGAATATTGAGGCTCCCAAAGAATACCTCCGTCGATAGTTGTAGTGTCGCTTGTTGCAATAGACGCATTCGTTACACTGCTAACATAATACACGCAATTGCAGGATATGGATGTGTCCGCCCCTTCGGTATAGGGGATGAAAGACAAACCGGTTGCCTCCACGATCTGCTGAAGATAAATATGCTGAATACTTGTTGTTCCGGGAGTACCCATTACCAGGCCGACCCAGGCATGTTCATTTGTCTTATCTGTGTAAAAGAAGGGATTGCTCGGATCGCTGCTGTCTACGTTGTAGAAACTGACATCATTGCGGATAACTCCCGCGCTGGTAACATATTCTGAATCAATATACAATCCGGAACCCTCAGTGTTTACCCTTGAGAGAACCGTATATGATGTCCCGGTGTCCTCTTTATCATTAAGGGACGAATCATAAAGGATGATCGCTCCCTGTCCAACGATAAGAACCACCAGAATCGCAATTGTGGAAATTGTGTTTTTGTTCATAAGACTCTTTCCTTAGAATTGAAAATGAATATCAATATATTATACTAATGTGTATGATTTTCCATATTAGGATAAATACCGACATGCTTATTCCAAACGTACAACCAATTTAATCGATATTGAATATAATGGAGAAGGTGCAAGGGAGGGGATTTGAACCCCTGTATCACTAAGAACAGGATCCTAAGTCCTGCGCCGTTTCCTAGCTTGGCTACCCCTGCTTGATTACCCTCAAACATCCCCTTCTTAATATTATTTTGTTATGATGAAAGGTCTCCTGTCAAAAGATAATATATTGGGATAATTAATACCAGGGTCCCGGAGACATTAAATGACAGACATCTTGGCGAAAGACGGAAAGCAGCTCCTTCTGGGAAATGAAGCAATAACGAGAGGCCTCATCGAAGCGGGAGTCAAATTCGCTGCAACATATCCCGGAACACCTTCTTCCGAGATCGGAAACATACTCGAGACAATGGCCGACAAGGCCGGAATGTACTTTGAATTCTCATCAAATGAGAAAGTGGCCCTTGAGACCGCGGCCGCGGCGGCATCATCCGGAGTCAGATCGTTCACCTTCATGAAACATGTCGGACTCAACGTGGCCGCAGACCCCATGATGACACTGGCCTACGCGGGTGTCAGAGCGGGAATGCTTATCATGTCGGCCGATGACCCGTCCGCTCACAGTTCGCAGAACGAGCAGGACAACAGATACTACGCCACACTTTCAATGCTCCCGATGATCGAACCGTCCACACCCCAGGAAGGAAAGGACATGATCAGAGAGGGATACAAAATGTCGGAGGAACTCACACTCCCGGTGATCTTCAGAACGACCACCAGGGTAAATCACGCACGTTCCGTCGTCTCCTTCGGAACCGTCGAGTACTCTCCTGCAAAAGGACATTTTGACAAGGACGACAAACGTTTCGTCAACATCCCCGCATTCGCCAAGCTGAACAGGGTAAGACTCCTTGAACTCAACAAGAAAGCACAGGAACTGTCCGAGATCTCCCCTCTCAACTATGTAGAAGGTTCGGGAGATGTCGGTATCATCACATCCGGTGTCTCTTACACATATGTAAAAGAATTCACATCCGGCGCTTCGATATTGAAGCTGGGATTCACCAACCCTCTCCCCGAAAAGAAGATCGCCGAATTCATCAAGGGAAAGAAATACATCATCGTGGTCGAGGAGCTCGAACCCTTCCTCGAGGACCAGGTACTCCGTATCTGCGCCCAGAACCAGCTGAATGTACCCGTTTACGGAAAGAGGTCCGGACACCTCCCCAGACAGTGGGAGTTCTCACCGGACACCATGAAAGGCATCTCCGAACTGATCAAGGTCGAAGAAATGCCCGTTCCCATGGCCCAATGCGGCGTCAAACTTCCGGGAAGGCCTCCGACACTCTGTGCCGGCTGTCCCCACAGGGGAATGTACGCGGCCGCCAAGAAGGCAATGGGAAACACTGATCACGTATACTGCTCCGATATCGGATGCTACACCCTCGGTGTACAGCCTCCGTTCAACACCGCCGATTTCATCATCTGTATGGGCGGCGGAGCCGGAGCTGCCGGAGGTTTCTCCCAGGCAACGGACCAAAAGGCCGTGGCATTCCTCGGAGATTCGACATTCTTCCACGCGGGAATACCTCCCCTCACATCCGCTCTGTTCAACAACCACAAGATCGTAATGGTCATCCTGGACAACAGGACCACCGCTATGACCGGCCACCAGCCCAATCCGGGAACCGGAAGGGCGTTCGGAAATGTGAACACCGAAGCCATAGACATCGAGACCATGGTCAAAGGTGTCGGGGTCAAGTTCGTCGAGACCGTCGATCCTTATGATGTGAAGAAGGCCGTACAGGTCATGAAGGACGCTCTTGAATACGACGGCGTTGCAGTTGTCATCTCCAAGAGGGCATGTCCTCTAGAGCTGAAGAAACAGAAGAAGCTCGTAGCCAAGAAATGTACCGTCGACACCGAGAAGTGCATAAAGTGCTACACCTGCCTGAAGATGATCGCGTGTCCCGCCCTCATCAAGAACAAGGACGGAACGCTTTCGGCGGATGTCACTCAGTGCATAGGATGCGGAATGTGCGCCAATGTGTGTCCCAAGGGAGCCATCAGCGAGGTGAAACAATGAAATACAGCGTCCAGATCGTCGGAGTCGGAGGACAGGGTGTCCTTCTTGCATCGATGGTCCTCGGAAATGCGGCCATGAAGGCCGGATACAAAGTATCCATGAGCGAAGTTCACGGAATGGCCCAGAGAGGCGGAAGCGTCCTGTCTACACTCCGTTTCGGTGACAACGTCATCAGTCCTCTCGAGTGTACCGGCGGCGCAGACCTGATCATGGGATTCGAACCTGTCGAAACATGCAGATCGCTGTCGCTCGGAAACAAGGATTCCAAGATCCTGATGAATCTCGATCCTGTGTTCCCCTCGATGGTCGCTGCCGGATTCGAAGAATACCCCGATATCAACGAACTCGTAAGCTCCGTCAAGAAGATGAATCCTCACGTCGTGACCATCGAAGCGACCAAGATCGCCATAGATGCGGGAAAGGCCGTTGCGGCAAATGCCGTCATGATCGGCGCCGTTGCCGCCACCGACGGATTCCCCCTGTCCAAGGACCTTCTCAAGGAAACCCTTATGGAAACCGTCCCGGAGAAGTTCAAGGACCTGAATGCCAAAGCATTCGACATGGGCTACGACTCGATGAAACACTGATCAAAGAGGGCTTCGGCCCTCACCCTTACATTTTTACTGATAACTCTCAACTGTCGATCTGGAGTTATAACGAGTAATATAAGAAAATGAAGAGGAAGAGAAACGGTTTTACAGTTCAGTACTGAACTGCGGAAGCCTTTCTGATATCAACGATATCGCTGAATTCAGACTGTTCCTTCTTGGGCATCGTCCTTGCGACGGTGTCAAGCTCATTTCTGATGAATCCGGGGATCTTGTCGGCGGAGGCCTTGATGTACCTGGCGATACAGGAGTTGACCTCACCGAAAGCCGAGTCCAGAGTGAAATCGGGCATCTGTCCGACGATCAGGTTATTCTGGAATCTTGTGACATTCCTGCAGACGCTTCTGAGGTTACGAAGTCCCTCGGCGGCAGAACTGAGTTTGGATGTCTCGAAAGAGAACGGTTCGATGACTATGCTGAAAACCATCATCCTCATCTGGCTGCAAAGATCGGCGATAACGGATACCGCTCCGGTACCTGTTCCTCCTCCGAGTCCCGCAACAATGAATACGGCATCGTGACCGACAAGTGCCTGACGGATCTCTTCCTCATGCACCTGTGCGCACTTCTTACCGAGTCTGGTGTCACCGTGAGTGCCTTCACCCCTGGTGACCTCCTTGCAAATGTAGATCTTCTTATCGGCGGATGCTGACATGAGCGCAGTCTTGTCTGTATTGACTGCTATGGTATCGAACGTTGTAAGAGAATCCCTGAGATAGCTGACGACATTGCATCCCGCTCCTCCGACTCCCAGTACCGCGACACGCGGCTCGAGCGCTGCTGCGCCCCGAATATCTTCTGACATTTCGTGCATCCCCTTTTGTAAAGCGTTTATCGATCGCCGGACAGACGCGCCGAAGCGTTCCCATCCGACTGCCGGACGATCGTAATCCCATCCCTTCTGACCCTCATTTGAGGTTCTTTGCCATCTGAGAGGCCCTTACGGCCCTCATGATGACTTCCTGTTGGATCTCGGCCGGAACGATCACATCAGTGATACACTTCCTTGCGAATTCCTCGGCAGAGATAGAGCAAGTCCCATCCATCTCTATCCCTTTGAGGATACCCAACTGCTCATCGGTCAGGTGAACGAAGATCCCACCTTCCGATCCGCCAGCAGCCTTCACCTTTTGATCGGCGATGTAGCTGCTGATCGCTTCGCGGATGAAATCTGATCTGTTGCCAATGTCGTTATCAGCCATGAAGTCCTCCATTTTCTGGATTTCCTCAAGTCCCATCCTGATGGTAACCTTGGTTCCTTCTTCGGCCATATTTCATCACTGTTCTTTTTTAGCTCGCAGAGTCCCACCCCTTCGCGCTGTTACTTACATCACAATGATAGTATTTAAAATGTCCGACAGTGTAAGACAAACTTCAGATTTTGTCGGACAGAGAAGAGACGATATTATCGCTCTCCCCTTCAATAATTTGTATATGATGTATTCAGTATATAAATGGTAGCAAAAATCGACAAAGATCTCCTTCGATTGCTGGTGAAAGAAGGCACCATATGATCTGTCTGTCTGACAGAAGAGGAAATGGATGATCCGTTATGATCGACCTCTATTATCCCTAAATTATATATCGCGCGTGTTTATACAAGCGCCATAAGCTATTGAAGGGATCTAATGGCATACGACTATACCGCGATGGAAAAGAAATGGCAAGAGAAATGGATCGATGAGGGTCTGAACCTTGCCAACAGGGATGAGAAGAAACCTAAATTCATGATGATCTTCGCGTATCCGGGAGTTACCGGATACCTTCACGTCGGTCACCTCAGAGGATACACCTATACCGATGCCATCTGCAGGTACAAGCGTATGACAGGATTCAACGTGCTGTTCCCGGTCGGAACGCACGCCACCGGAAACGGTGCGATCAGCCTGTCCGCAAAGGTCAGGAACAATAACGAGGAATTCATAGACTATCTCGAAAGGAACGGATGTACCGAAGAAAAACTGGAACAGCTCAAGGATCCCATGGGCGTTGTCAAATTCTTCAACGAGGTCTATGTCGAGGATTACTGGAAGAGATTCGGATTCCTCGCAGATTGGAGGAGATTCACATGCACTCTCTTCCCCGATTACGGAAAATTCATCCAGTGGCAGTTCAGGAAGCTCAAGGAACAGGGACTTCTCATCCAGAAACCCTATTACGCACCCGCCTGCCCCAACTGCGGTCCCGTTGCAGTCGATGCCTCGGAGACAGATATCTCCAAGGGCGGAAATGCCGAGACCCAAGAATACACGCTTCTCAAATTCAAACACGGCAGCGAATTCCTGGTTGCCGCTACACTCAGGCCGGAGACCGTCTACGGACAGGTCTGTTTCTGGGTGAACCCCGAAGTGGAATACAAGAAGATCTCGAAGAACGGCGAAACATGGATCGTATCTCCCCAGGCTGCCGAGAAACTGCAGCTGCAGAAGGACGGTGTAGAAGTTGTCGGCACCATTCCCGGTAAGGAGATGATCGGCTGGAAGTGCGAAGCGCCCATGATCCACCGCGAGATCCCCGTGTTCCCCGCAACATTCTGCGACCCGACCGTCGGTACCGGACTTGTGACATCCGTCCCGTCAGACGCTCCCGACGACTGGATCTCGCTGGAAGCGGTGAAGAAGGATCCCAAGATGATCTCCGAATACGGACTTTCCCAGGAGCTCATCGATTCTGTCGTACCTATCTCGATCATCACCATGAAAGGATACGGAGACTTCCCCGCCAAGGATATGATCGACAGACTGAACATCACCCAGCCCGGAGATCCCAAACTTGTGGATGCCAAGAAACAGGTGTACAAGGACGGCTACCACATGGGTAAGATGAAGGACACCTGCGGAGAATTCGCCGGAATGCGCGTCGAAGAGGCCAAGGACAAGATGAAACAGGCCATGATCGATGCCGGCGAGGCAGAACTGTTCTACGATCTGACCGAAGAGGTCGTCTGCAGATGCGGACAGCCCGTCCACATCAGAAGGATCGACGACCAGTGGTTCATCAACTACGGGGATCAGAAACTTACGGACGAGACCTCCGAACACTGCAAAGACATGGACATCAACCCTCCCGAGTACTATGAGAACGTCCACGGCGTCCTCAACTGGTTCCGCGAAAGGGCATGCGTCAGACAGGGCAACTGGCTCGGTACCAGGTTCCCGTTCGATGACAAATGGATCATCGAGGCCATCTCCGATTCCACCCTGTACCCTCTTTACTACACGATATCGCTCTATGCCAACGAAGGCAGGATCAAGCCCGAGAACATGACCGAGGAGTTCTTCGATTATGTCGTTCTGGACAAAGGCGAACTCGCTTCCGTGTCCAAGTCCACGGGCATATCCGAAGACCTTCTTGAGGAGATCAGAAAGGACGTCCACTACTGGTACCCCCTGGATATCAACCTGGGCGGCAAAGAGCACATGACCGTTCACTTCCCGGTGTTCCTGATGAATCACAGGGCCATCCTTCCCGATGATATGCAGCCCAAGGGCATCATCGTCAATTGGTACATCACCGGAAAGAAGAACAAGATCTCGAAATCCAAAGGCGGTGCACAGCCTATCCCCGGCGCAGCGAAGAAATTCGGAGTGGACGCGATGAGGCTGTATTACGCCCATGTGGCATCCATGTTCGTGGATGTCGAATGGGATGAGGACATCGTCATGACGTACCGTCAGAGACTTGACAAGATCATGGGTACCGTCGAGGACCTGATCGCGTCGGAATCCGATGCTCCCAAGTCCGATATCGACGATTGGCTCCTCTCGAGGTTCAACACGCACATCTCCGAGATCCGCACGGCGATGGAGAAATACGACCTCAGGGCAATGGCCACGGTCGCGTACTACGAGATGCTCAATGACATCAGATGGTACAACAGAAGGGGCGGAAAGAACAGGGAGACCCTCAACGAGGCCCTCAGGATATGGATCATGAGCATGATGCCCATCACACCCCATATCGCGGAGGAACTCTGGTCCAAGGCCGGATTCGAAGGCATGGTATCCGCAGCACTGCTCCCCGAGCCCAGACAGATATCCGCAGCGGCCGAATACGGCGAGGACCTTGTCAGAGATGTCATGTCGGACATCGCCCAGATCAGGAAAGTGGCTGCGATCGAACCTGAACAGATCATCCTGTACACCTCGCCCTCGTGGAAGGTGGACGTCATGAAACTCGCACTCTCCATGATGGAAGAGGGCAAGCTGGACATTCCGTCGCTTACCAAGAAGTGCATGGCAGACGAGAACATGAGGAAGAACGGAAAAGCGGTCTCCGAATTTGCGAAGAAGACCGCCACCGAATTCATGAGATCGACCGCAGATGCGAAGAGACCCATCGTCGAACTCGACGAGACCGCACTTCTCAGATCGTGCGAGGAATTCCTCTCCGATGAGCTCGGTACGAAGGTCAGGGTCTGCAGCGCGGACGAACCCGATCTGTACGATCCTCAGAAGAAAGCGAAGGTCGCAGTACCAGGAAGGCCTGCGATCTTCATTGAATAAACCTGTTAAGACCCGAAAGGGTCATTCCCATTTTTTATAAAGTGCGTTCTTCACGCCGGCACGGTCGAGACACCTGCCGACGATGAAGTTCACCATATCGTCGACGGTCTTGGGTCCGGGATAGAATCCGGGATTGGCATCCATCATGACAACGCCGAGTCTGGCCAGCTTGAGTTCGTTCTCAAGCATGATCGCGCTCTTGGGCGTCTCTCTGGGAACGAGGATGAGCTTCCTGCCCTCCTTGATGCATACGGACACCGCCCTGGAGATCAGGGTGTCGGCTATTCCGCAGGCGTATTTCGCTACGGAGGATTCGCTGCAGGGAATGACGAACATGCAGTCGTACTCGAACGATCCCGATGCTATCGAGGCAAAGAGATCGGTATCCTCGTACACCTTGTCCGCCATTGCATACACCTGCTCGACGGAAAGACCCGTCTCCTCGGGAACAATGGCCTTGGCCGTCTCCGACATCACCAGTATCTTCACTCCGGGAAGCTCCTGAAGGAGCCTGATCCCGTAGATGCTGCCGGATGCACCGGATATTGCAACGACCGACCTCATGGTATCACCTGAGTCTGATGGTCTCAAGGTTCTGAGGGGCCTTGGTCTCGATGTTGAATTTCTTGTAGATGGAGGAGGCCAGATCCGTACATTTCCTGTCCTCTCCGTGACCGATGACGATCCTGTCCGGCCTGGGCTCGAGCGATGAGATGTATTTCATCAGCTGCTTCCTGTCGGAGTGGCCGGAGAATCCGTCAACCGTGACGACATTCATCTTGATCTGGAGGTCCATGGTCCTTCCCTTGGAATTGAGTGTGATCTCCTTCCTTCCCCTCTGGATCGTACGTCCCATGCTTCCCTCGGACTGATATCCAACGAATAAAAGCGAGTTGTTGGGGTCATCGCACCATTCCTTGAAGTACTCCATGACCGGACCTCCGGACATCATACCGCTTGTAGCGAGGACGATGCAGGGATCGGGCGAATGGCATATCTCCTCTCTCATCGCAGACGTCTCCACACGGTGGAAGATCGACGAAAGGAAGGGGTTCTCGTTCTGCTGGAAGATCTGAGACCTCAGCTGACTGTTGAGATACTCGGGATATGCCGTATGGATGGCCGTTGCTTCCCAGATCATTCCGTCCAGATAGACGGGGACGTTGGGGAGCCTTCCGGTACGGATGAGCTCTTCTATGACGAGCATAACCTCCTGCGACCTTCCCACTGCGAAGACGGGAATCAGGACCTTTCCGTTGTGGGCCAATGCCTCTGTCAGAAGCTCGCGCATCTCGTCGGAAGCATCCACACGCGAAGGCTGGAAATCGTTGTGTCCTCCGTACGTGGACTCGATGACAAGCGTCTCCAGTCTGGGGAACCTGTTGTTTGCCGGGTTAAAAAGCCAGGTCTTCTCGTATTTGGTATCGCCGGTGAAAGCGACATTGTGCAGACCGTCTCCGATGTGGAAATGGGCTATAGCGGAACCGAGGATATGTCCCGCGTTGTGGAATGTGAGTCTCACATCGGGGGTGATGTCCGTGGTCTCGTTGTATTTGAGCGTGATAGTGTGAAGGATCTCCTTCCTGACATGCTGGGCCTCGTAGAGGATCTTCTTGGCCTCGCCGAATCCCAGTTTGATGTTATCCAGCTGAAGAAGGGCCATCAGGTCCCTGGTGGGCGGAGTGCAGTAGACAGGCCCTTCATAACCGTATTTGAAAAGTGCGGGAAGCGTTCCGCAGTGATCCAGGTGTGCGTGTGTGATAACGACTGCATCGAGATCGCTGAGGGGCTGTGCCTCGGGGATCGCAAAATAAGGTGTTGCATCGCTCCCCGGATCGAGTCCGCAATCGATGAGGATCTTGGAATCCCTGGTCATAAGCAGCGTGGCGGACCTTCCGACCTGTCTGAACCCTCCCATGGTCGTCATCCTGACCCATTGCTCGCCGTTAAGGGTGGGCCTTGCCAGCCTGCGGGCGACGGATTTCAGCATCGCTCTTCTCTCATCCTGCTCGTGGCGGAGATATCCTCTCACATCCGAGACCGTCTTGGACGGTATCGGAGGCGCACGGATGACCTTCACATTCCATCCGGACTCCTTCTTGAGGTCTCCGAGGAGCTTTCCCTCCTTTCCTACGACCTCGTTGGGGTTGATAGCCTCGATTATGGCCTCTCCCGTCTCGGGAATGAAATTGATATCGAATAGCTCTGCAGAAGAGGGGATCATGGAACGGATCTTCTCGTCCACCTCGTTGACGTCTTCCAACATAGAGGGGTCGGGTCTGATGTCCACCCTTCTTCTCAGTGCCTGGGCCAAGCTCTTCGCTACATCGTTGTTCTCGGAATACTTCTCGTAATCCTTGGTGTATATGGCAATGACCGACGCTTCGAACTCGATGTCAGTGATATCCATATCTTCCGGTGCATTCTTTCTGACGTCCTCTCTGAGGCCGTCGAATAATCTATCGGGGTTCATTTGAAATCCAGCTGTATGAAATGTTTATGGGAAAAGGTTTGAAAAACGCCTTGGATCAGTTCGGGTAATTGAAACCGATCTCGGCGCAGCGATCTTTAATCTGGTCCTGAGGGATCCATTCGAATCCTTTGGGGCCGATGTATGCGATAAGCATTCCGTCACCGGTGCAGTTGTCTCTTCTCCTTGCGGAGTTGAGTGCAGTGATGGCGACATCGATGCCTTCTTTCTTTCCGAGGTCTGGCCTGAATGCGGCCTCGAGGGCACCGAGTGCGAAGACAGATCCGGAACCGACCGAGATATAGTTGTCCTCGATGACCCCTCCTGCTCCGTCGATGCTGTAGACATGTCCGCCGGTGGTATCGAATCCTCCGACAATAAGACCGAGATAGAGGCCCTGGCGGATAACGGATCCTACAAGGGTCGATGCGGTCTTGACAGACATCTGACCTCCTTTCTTCATTGAATAAATCGATATCTCGCTCTGCATGTACCTGACCATGAGCTGTGCGTCTCCGACGACACCTGCGATGGTCATTCCGAGGTTGTCTGCAAGAGGGTAGACCTTCTGTACGGTGCTTGAAGCAATAAGGTTCTGCATCGTGGCCCTCTGGTCGGATGCCAAAATGACTCCGTCCTTTAATTTGAGCCCTATCGTAGTCGTACCTGTCTTAACAACATTCTCGTCAATCATGTCCTTCCCTTCGAAATCGATTAAAATGCATCCTGCAAAAATAGACGCAGTACAGATGATTGATTCCTCAGTTATAAGGGTTTCTACACTGAAGTTCGGGTCCCGGGCATCCCCGGAGACCGGCATCATTCAGTATAGATGGGCACTCCGCCGCAGAGCGGGCAGATGCTCAATTGACATGCGCAGAACTCCTTTTTACAGCTGGGGCAGTACATAGCAGCTGCGAATGATACTGCGTTTAAAGTCATGACCGACCAACCAGGAAATGGTGGGAATAAAGGGACATCCAACAACATCGTTGGTTGAAAATTCCCGTATGCGGGATCATCTGCCGACGGTCGCGCAAGGGGGTTTCTGCAAGATCGTTGAATATCATTCCCCTGTTATTTCACATGTCGGGAACATTATTTTCGGATGAAAATCTGCGAAAGGGCGGAACATATTAAATGATGTGTGTTTTTGATAGGCGCGGTTTTTCAGACCGTTCGAAACATGTATCCATCCAACTGCGAATACCGCTAAAAAGACCCAGAGCCCGCAGTAAAGATGGATGCTTTTATGCATCCACAAAAAACGAGATTCATACGAGTGTTATGATATTACGACAAACTGTCCAGATAAACAATTTTAACATCCAAAAAGTTACCAACCAAAGTTTTTAATCTGCCCTTTCCATGCCTCGTTGAGCAGTGAGAAAATGGAAGTCGAACAGTGGTTGGGCGAAGACAATAAACTGGGAATTGATATTTGGCAGAAGAAGTACTGTTACAGCGGAGAGACCTTCGATCAGTGGCTTGACCGCGTAAGCAGCGGAGATTCGGATATCAAAGATATGATCATACAAAAGAAGTTCCTGTTCGGGGGAAGGATCCTCGCAAACAGAGGACTTCAGAAGACAGGACTCAAGGTAACATTGTCCAACTGTTACGTTGTCACACCGCCAGAAGATTCCATAGAATCCATTTTCGAAACGGCCGGAAAACTCGCCAGAACATTCAGTTACGGCGGAGGCGTCGGTATCGATCTCTCCAAACTTGCGCCGAGAGGTGCCAAGATCAACAACACCGCATCGGAAACCTCCGGTGCAGTATCGTTCACAGACCTCTACTCTATGGTCACCGGCCTTATCGGTCAGCACGGAAGAAGAGGCGCGCTCATGCTCACGATCTCATGCGAACACCCCGACCTCGAAGAGTTCATGTCCGTCAAGACCGATGTTGAAAGGGCCACCAAGGCCAACATGTCGATCCGCATGACCGACAAATTCATGGAGGCTGTGAAGAACAAAAAAACGTTCGAACAGAGCTTCCAGCGCCCCGAAACGGACTCCAAGGTCGTCAAACAGCTCAGCGCATTCGAATTCTTCAAGAAGATGTGCTATGCGAACTGGGATTACGGAGAGCCCGGATGTCTTTTCTGGGACAGGATCGAGTCCTGGAATCTCCTCAGCGAATTCCCCAACTATCATTATGCAGGGACCAACCCCTGTGCGGAAGAACCCCTTCCGGCAGGAGGAAGCTGTCTCCTCGGAAGCATAAACCTTGCCGCTTTCGTCAAAGGAAAGGAGTTCGACCTGGAAGGATTCAGGGAGGCCGTCGCCATCTGCGTCAGAGGCCTCAATGATGTCCTCGAAGAGGGACTTCCGCTTCACCCGTTGCAGGAACAGAGGGATTCCGTCAACGACTGGAGGCAGATCGGACTCGGAATCATGGGACTTGCGGACATGCTCATCAAACTCGAACTCACATACGGTTCCAAAGAAGCGATGGACTACTGCGACAAGATCGGATTCGTCATGGCCGATGAGGCCCTCAAGACCTCCGCCCTCCTCGCAAAGGAACGCGGAAAGTTCCCCAAGTGCAACATCGAACAGCTTATGGCCTCACCTTACTTCATCTACAACGCGTCCCCGGAGACCAAAGAACTCGTCGAGAAGTACGGAATAAGGAACTCGCAGCTGCTCACCATCGCACCTACCGGAACACTCTCGACAATGCTCGGTATCTCCGGCGGAATAGAGCCCATATTCGCAAATTACTACGAGAGAAGGACCGTGTCCCTCTCCGGACATGATGATTTCTACAAGGTGTACACACCCGTTGTCAAAGAGTACATGGAAGCGCACAACATCACCGATGATGCCGAGCTGCCTCCGTTCTTCGTAACGGCTCAGAACCTTGACTACAAACAGCGTCTTAAACAGCAGGGAACCTGGCAGATGCATATCGATGCGTCCATCAGCTCCACCGTGAACCTGCCCAATTCGTTCCCCGAGAACGAGGTCTTCGACCTTTACATGTACGCCTGGGAGATAGGCTGCAAAGGTGTGACCGTGTTCAGGGACGGATGCAAGCGTCTCGGTATCCTTTCACCCAAGGAGAAGGAAGAGAAGAAGAAGCAGGAGGTCGCATCCTCGCTCCCCAAGGATAAACCCAAGAGGGGATTCGTCGAGAACGTCGCAGACGATGTCGTCGGAAAGAAGAGAAAGCTCATGACGGGATGCGGAAGTCTTCACTGTACCGCATTCTTCGATCCCCACACCGGCGAACTTCTCGAGGCCTATCTCAACAAGGGATCCACCGGCGGATGTAACAACTTCATGATCGGACTGTCAAGGATGATCTCGCTGGCCGCAAGGAGCGGCTGTGATATCGAGGCCATCGTGGACCAGCTCAAGAGCTGCGGTTCATGTCCCTCGTACGCCGTCCGTAACTTCACCAAGCACGATACAAGCAAGGGATCCTGCTGCCCTATGGCGGTCGGATACGCCCTCATCGACATGTATCAGGAGATGCAGAGGGAGGTCAACGGAATTCCGTTCGTCCCCAAGGACAAGAACGCCCCCAAGAATGTCGTCCTGAACCCCTGCCCCAAGTGCGGCGAGGAGCTTCAGTTCGAAGGCGGCTGCAACATCTGCAAGGCCTGCGGATGGACAAAGTGCGAGTGATCGCACTTCGCCAAACCACTTAAAAACTCATTCCTTTTCTTCTTCGAAGATTATGTCCGCAGTTGCCATCTGACCTGCGTACAGTCTCTGTATCTGTATCTCCGAACGCACAAGAAGGAAATAATCGGCGGCTTCCCAGAAGGTGAATGTGGCCACGATCATCAGCATCTCCGACAGAACATCTCCGTAGACCGCCCTGTCCATGCCGAATGCGATGACCAGCAGCACCGCGCCGAGAACGGCCAGACCTATGGCGATATGCCAATTCTTTCTTGCATTGATCTTCTGCTCCCAAAGATCGAGAGTATAATGCTCGCGGACCATGGACTTGATCCTGTCCTTTTCCATCTCCGGAAGTTTGGATCCTTTGACATTGATACGGATGGGATATTCCACCGGAATGTTGAATGCCTTCCTCCCGAGATAATCGAATATCTCCGAATTAACGGATCTCTGATCCCCGTAGGACATGGGATCATTCCATTCCGTCATAGTCCACCATGTCGATCGTCGCATATCCTTCGGAGTCGACCATGAACTCCCTCTTGATGTACTCTTCATGGTCCGGAATGTGTCTCTCGTATTCTGCGATCCTGTAAGGAACCTTATATTTGGATCTGAGGAACATAATTTCAAATCGATATCTAAGATAATAGCGTTACCGTCTTATCCCCATGGAGATCTGATAGCTGCGGTCGCAATATGCCTTGATCAGGGTACCTATGCCGAGACCTGCCAGAATGCCCGTCGCCTCCCTGAGAAGCATGGATGACATGTCCGTATGCTGTCCGACGGCCCAATCCGCCGCCATTATGAATATCAGGATGAACGCCGTGATCAGGACCTTCCTGCTTAGAGGATCGACATAAAGCTGCATGACCTCCCATGCCGCCATAGATATTATGATGCCTATGAAGATCGAGATGTCCCTTATGCAGAAAGGCATCTGAGAACCGTTGACGATGAATGATCTGGCCATCTCCTGATGGCAGAACAGGTCCCCCATCCCGTACACTATGGCGGACAGCGGATCCATAGACATCCAAAGGTCTGCGTGATCGATCGCACCCGCGATGCCGTCGAGATGAACAAAGGTACCGTACGGATAGAACGCCGGGATCGATATGCATGCTGCAACTGTCAGTACCATCAGCAGAAGGAATATCCTGTACAGGGAGTATACATTCACAATACCCGATGGTCAACCTTCGATAAAATCCCATGCTCAATAACTTCATATGTATGGCGCGATCCACAAAAAAATTGAATATTATTTAATTAATTCAAAAAATCAAAACCTTCAAGGCAGGATATCACATAATCCAATCTGATATGTATGGCAACTAACGAAGCCGAGCCGAAGCATACGAGTTCCCTTGTCCTTGCAAAAAGGGACAAGGCAAAGAGGACGATCGCGGCAGAGGTCATCCCGATCTTTCTCGAAAAGGGATATGACAATACCACGATCAAAGACATAGAGAATGCCACCGGAATGAAGGTAGGCAGCATCTACAATCTCTTCGAAGACAAATATGACATCCTCAGAGAGTGTTTTGTTGTGATCTACGGATCGGCCTTCGACCTGTTCCGCGAACAATTCGATTCGAATGCAGATGTCGTCAGCGCATTGGCGTTCCCTCTGGCCCTCGAACTTCTGGCTGTCTCCAGCAACAAGAAGATAGCACAGATTATCGATGAGGGACACCGCTCCAGGAACATCATGCTGGAGATCCACAGGATGAAATGCGAATGGATCATGAGCTTCAGTGATTTCGCATCCATCCCCATCAAGAAGGACGATGTCAGACGCAACATGCTGGCCGTCGTCGGTGAACTTGGAAGTTTCGCATCTGATTACCGCTACAACCCCCATAAGGGATATTCTAAGGAGCTCAAGGTCCTGCTGAAGACATTCTGTGCCCTGTTCGACCTCCCCATGGAGAACATAGATGCCGTTGTGGAAGCCACCGTGAACAAGCTCACGCTCGAATACATCCCGATGATCATCAACAGATTCCTTGTTTCGACAGAAAACATAAAAGATGAATAAGGTGGGGTCTCCCCCGTTTTTCAAAATGATATCCTGGTACACACCAGGAACACCATCATTGCCACCGGGAGCATCATACCGATACGGTAGACGATCTCCTTGGGTTCCGGCTTTCCGTTCAGGTAAGCGGTCAGGAACGAGATCAGTATGCACAGTTCCGCCAGATACACGGAAAGAGTGATCGATGTTCCGCTCATGTCCGCCCCGTCCATTATTTCGGTAAGCGGACCGAGCATGGAAACACTCATACCGAGAACCAGAGGTGCGAACACCATTGCAGTACCGGTCATCATATCGACCATGCTCTTCAGCTTGTTTCCGATGCTCTTCCTGACCGTTTCCTGGTCCTGAAGCTGTCTTCCGACGGATATGGCAAGACGTCCCGCGTCCCTGATATCCTTGACCGAGCACCTGCATATGTCGCAGAGGAGGTCTGCCACGAAGGGGGATATGTTTCCGATCGCAGTCCTGATAGCGGCACAGTTGTCGCCTCTGGACATCATCAGCTCCCTCTTCATGGATTCGGCAAGCGATGCGCATTCGGACCTTACTGCGATAGCCGATACCAATGCGGTCTCGAAGTTCTCGCCGGAGATCAGCCTGTTTCCCAATTCGAAGACCGAATCCTTCAGATACCTTTCCTGTTTGGCCCTCAGCTTCTCCTTTCTGACCTCGGGATACATCGATGCGAACACCAGAAGTCCGGAGACAGATGTGGAGATGATGACAGCCGTATCGACCTTTCCCGTATACGAGTAGATGGCAAATGCGGCAGGGATCGCTATCACAAAGGGGATGATGTACTTGATATCGAATGAACCCGACACAGGCAGCATGAAGGGATTCTTCTCCTTCACACCGAGGATCGTCGTCACGATGACGGCGGGGATACCTGCCAGGGTCAGAATGGATACCAGATTGGAATCTATCGGTGTTCCGCCGAACATCCCTCCGATGTTGAGCATCGGCAGGATGGACATGAGGACCATGGGGACCATGATACCCAAAGCGAAGACCACCATACAGGGAGTGTTCAGCGAAGAACTGTATGTCTCTCCCGTCTCCTTGAGACCGGCAATGGAGATATCGGATGCATCCTTCAGCATCCTGGCCCTTTCGTTGGCATCGTTGGATTCCGATGCGGCTATCACCATGTGAAGTGAACGCCTGAACGCGGACAGGGATTCCGGAAGCGAGGATATGGCGGATGTGAGACCTGCCTTGATGTCCGGGATCTGTCTTGTATCCGCATCATAGACGACGCTCTTGAACAGAGGTCTTGCACCGCGGGGTCCGTCACGCGAGACATTCCTTACCGCAGTGTCCAGCGAACCTCCGCTGTCGATCACGACGGACATCATTCCGATGACCGTCGGTCCCTCGTTCAGAAGATACTTCGGATCCTTGACCGTCTTCTTGGAGGATGCGAACATCTCACTCACCCACTCCTGTCATCGAACGGAATCTTTCCTTGAATGCTCTGAGCATGTCATCTGCCGTTCCGCCTCTGTTCTTGGCTATGAGATCGTTTGAAAGTGCTATCCATTCGGGATCGAAGTATTCCTCGCCGTAATTGTTACCGACATCGGCGAGATATGCCCTGATCATTCCTCTGGCCCTCATCTCTTTCACAGCCTCCGCCTTGGAAAGCTGGGATGTCGAGAGCACACGGCACATCATCGGGGAACCGAACAGCTTGTCGTTCTGTGTGATGTCTATGAAGGTCCCGGGGGTCGTGTCGGTGGCAACGACCTCGTTCATCTTCCTTATCTGATTGCCCGTCCTCCTGTCGCGGACCGTTCCCAATGTTATCAGGACCTCGGTCGCCATGAATGCCTCGGGAGAGATATTCATGTCATGTACAACACGTTCGTAGACGGTCTGAGCGGAATCTCCGTGGATCGTTCCCATGATGGAACTTCCCGCACGGCCGGTCCTCATGCTCTGATAGAGGGTCTTCGCCTCTTCTCCCCTGACCTCTCCGAGGATGATCGCGGATTCTCCCATCCTGAGAGATACCCTGAGCGCCTCATCTGCCCTGGAAAGGTCGCTGCCGCTCATCCTGTCGTCTATGAGCATGGACTGCACCTTGTATCCCATCCTTCTCATCATCTCTCCGGGAAGCTCTAGCGTATCCTCGATGGTGAGTATCCTCTGCGAAAGAGGGAACTCGAAAAGCAAAGCGGAAAGAAGCGAACTCTTTCCGGCTCCCCTTGCTCCGCACACCAGGAAGGTTACGCGGTTGTCCACAAGGAATGACAGAAGACCGGCGGTCTTTGCGTCTATGGTCCCGTTGGCGATAAGCCTTGTAAGTGTCCAGGGGCGGGAAGAATGCTTTCTGATGGCTACCGCGTCCCCGTTGGGGCTCATAGGAAATCCCACGACGGTCGCCCTTGCATCATGCATGCTCATATCGGTCTCCAAAATAGGGTTGGATTCACAGAAAGGAAGTCCGCTCTCCCTCTTCAGGACGTTGATCAGATTCATGACCTCCTTCCTGTCCACGATGAGGTTTGTCCTGCAGCGGATATGGGAGTTCACACCGGCGATGCCGTTCATTGTGACGTGAATACGGTTCTTGTCGCAGGGAGCATCGATGTAGATGTCTTCCAGCTTGGAATCGGCCAAAAGCGTATCGAATATGCCGAGACCTACGGTGTATCTGTAAACGATATCGCATATCTCACCGATGGCGGCCTCAAGATTGCATGTATCGCTTCCGTAAACGGCCTCGATCGTATCCGAGGAATCCATGAGGATGCCTCTTGCCATACTCGTGACGGAGGACCTGTCAAGCCTTCCCCCGTTCTTCCTGAAACTCTCTCTGACGCTGTCGATGGTCGCACCGATGATGGCGTTGAGGGAATCCGGATGGAGGTATTCATTGGGAAGGAGATTGTATTCCATCTCTCCGTCCGGTGCGATACCGATGAGGACCTTTCCGCTCGGAGTGTCATATTCCGCGACCTTTTCCAATTCCGTTCTCTTTCCAATAAGCCAACAATCTGCATAGATCGGCTTCGTCCTTGTATTGTTCTCGGCTATTCTGTAGAAATCGTCCATGAACGATCCGGAGGACTGACGGTTGAGGTAATTCCTGGTCCTTACATCCGATACTTTCTCCGGAGTATCCCGGGGGTTTATGATGACGGGGCCTCTGCCGACCGGCTCTCTGACAGATTCCGGCTCGGGATACGGTTCCTCATCGCGTATGTCCTCATCGTAAAATGCATCATCAAATCCTCCGCGGTCGATGGGTTCGCGGTTTCCGGCCTTCCATAATCCGGGTCTGAGGATAGGGGAATCCTTCTTGTTCCTGTGGTAATTCAGATTATCTGCGTCGCTGTAATCATTGAGGATCAGCATTCCGTTGGAACTCACATAATCGCCGTCGGGATAGGGCTGCGATCCCTTAGAGATGAAACCTCTGATAGCGGGAAGTATACGGGCCATCTCATCTCCCCCTTGCCGCTGTGAGGGCCGCCTTCTTCTTTATGTTCTTGAGGCCGAGCTCGGCCTGGTCCAATGCGCGGTAGGTCTTCTGAAGACATGTCGAACACATCTGGTCCTCGGCCCTGAATCTCATCAGTTTGCCTCTGGCAGACTCGAAATACGGATCCGGGAATCCCTGCCATGCGATATCAAAGATCCTGTCGCAGCTGTATTCGCAGTTTGCGCAGGAACGCGGCTTGTTGTGTCCGTTCATATTGTCTGCGGTCCTGTCCAAAAATGAAAGTTCGCAGAGTATCTCTGCCGCAGGGCCCGATATTTCCAGGTCCCTGCTGGTCCTGAGCTTTATCCTCTCTGCATTTCCGCTCTGCGATATGCACCTGACGATACATCTGATGCAGTCGGGCGATCTTATCTCGGGAACTGCCCTGCAGCCCCTGCAGTCTATACAGAGAACATCGTCCTCGACCGAGATGGGGGAGGACTTCTGCTTCTTTCCTAACATTACTGTTAATGATTCCATGTTTCTAACACGGAAGGCATTCGGTATATGAACGGGGGGCTAACTGTACTATAACTAGATGTCCAATATAATCGATAATACATTTTTTTGTTATGTTTGCATAGAAATCTGTTTATATCATGGACACGGATAATATCAATATCTGGGATCATGAAAGAAACAGACAACGACAAGGTCATATCGAGGATCAAGATGATAAAACAGCTCTATGATGATGACCGTTGCGATGAATGCATAAAATTCATCAATATATACATCAAGAGGTACGAAGATAATCCCGACATATGGGCGCTCAAGGCGATGGCAACCGCATCCAATCCGACCACGTCCAATTTTTGCCGCGCGAGAGCGAGATCCCTCATTAACGATGGAAACCCGTTGTTGGTGCTGACCGGCGAAGATATGAATAAGATCAAGACCCAAGCAAACAACGTCAAAGTTGAGACCGCGCCATAAGACTTTAAATAAGCCCTACAATCACCGTGATATGGAGATACTATCGCCGGCAGGCTCACCCGAAGGACTTGCAGCATCTATCAAAGGAGGATGCGATGCAGTCTACCTCGGAGGAAAAGCATTCGGGGCCAGGGCATTCGCCGACAACTTTTCGGACCAGGAATTACAAGGGGCGGTAAACTATGCCCACGACAATCGCGTGAAGGTATACGTAACGGTCAACACCCTCGTGAAGGACTCCGAAATGGATGACGCGGTAGGTTACGTCAAGTTCCTTACCGACATAGGCGCCGATGCCATACTGATCCAAGATCTCGGCCTTTTGAAAAATATCTCCAGATACGACATTTCCAAACACGCATCCACGCAGATGGGCATACACAGCGCGTCCGGACTCGAATGGTGCTCCAGACATGGCATGGACCGTGCCGTCCTTTCGAGGGAGATGACCTTCGAAGAGATCGCGGAAGCGGTCAAAGACTCCCCGGTCGAGACCGAAGTGTTCGTACAGGGTGCGATGTGCTACTGCATATCGGGAGGCTGTCTCTTCTCCAGCATCGTAGGCGGAAGGAGCGGCAACAGAGGTCAATGCGCCCAGCCCTGCAGAAAGAAATACTTCATGGATGACAGGGAAGGATATCTTCTGAGCAATGCCGACCTCTACGGAGTGGACTGGCTGAAGAAATTGGAATCCATCGGCGTCACATCGGCCAAGATCGAAGGAAGGATGAGAAGCCAGGCCTATGCATATCTTGCCACCAAGGTCTATTCCATGGCGAACAGGGGCGCCACCGCGGAAGAGATGAGGGAGACCGATGATCTGCTGAAAACAGTCTTCAACAGAGGATTCGGCCCCGGATATCTCGGCGGCGTCGTTTCTCCGGTGCAATACAAATTCGCAGACAATCGCGGATACTACCTCGGAACGGTGGAGATCGCCGACCGCAGATTCAACAGCGCGGACCTGATTGCCAAGGTCCATGTGAAGGACGGCATCTCGATATTCAGAGGGGACGAGAAGATCGGCGGTTTCAAACTTACGAACGTCGGTAAGATCACCTCGCCGTTCGGTATACCGGACGGTACCTACGACATCTACAGGACCTACGATCCCGAGATCGATGTCATAAAGAACCTCGTAGGAGAGGCACCCAAGCTTACGGGAGACATGTCCAGATATCCCGTCAAGATACGCAGGGAGACGGTCGAACGCCCCAAAAGAAGACCGGAACTGTCGTTCTACGTCAATTCACTCAAGACGCTGGATACGATCCTGCCTTACGCAGACCGCGTATACTTCGATCTGAGCGAACACCTGAAGATCGCCAAGAGGATGTGCGATAAGGCCAACGTCGAATGCGTGACGAACATGCCAAGATTCTATCCCTCCGGCATCCGCACGGACGGAACATACATGATACACGGTCCGGGAGAGGTCGTCCGCGAAGAAGACGACCGCGTATACGGAAGCTACATAATGAACTGCCTCAACAGCAGTTTCACGGCAGAACTCTATCAGACCACCCTGTCCGCAGAGATCTCCAAGAACGAAGCGGAATGGCTTGCCCAGCACACTCCGGGAAGATTGGAACTCATGGTCTTCGGAAGGACGGAACTCATGTGTACCAGGGACCCCAACATGCACAACGGCATACTGAAGGACGAGAAAGAATTCGAGTTCCCCGTATACAGGGACGAGTTCGGACTTTCCCACATCATCAATTCATCCGATCTGTTCCTTCTGCCTTACATGAAAGAGATAGGCGGCATGGGAATAGAATCCGCGGGAATAGATCTCAGGAAGAGGCCCTCGCAGCTTGCCAAGATAGTTGCCGAGGCCTATGCCGAGAACGATCTCACCAAGAAGGGAAAGATCACCGAGATGTGCGGCGGTATCAACTACGGCACATACCTCAAACCGATCAATTAACTGACTAACTGTATCTGTCGGTTTATAACCCCTTTCCCGAATTTATTCTTTATATGAGATTCGACAAGAAAGGGGACATAGGTTTCCCGGAGGCGATGATGTCGGTCATGATCGTGACCGTCGTACTGACCCTTTTCCTGGGAGCATTCGTCCTCAATTCCAACAACAGCAGTGACGATCTGACATTCAATGAAGAGATAATAAATGATTTTTCGATCGAATGCAGCGAACTGAAATACAACGGCGATACGGAAGCTTACGTACAGAAGAACGGCTATACCGGCGTTTCCATACTCTGTACTGTCCCGGGAGGATTCATAGACTGCGACCTGACCGTATCCTGCGGAACACTGGACGGTTCGATGTTCTCCGACAGATACCTGGTCACGATAAAAGCCGATGACGGACGTTCCATACCCGTGCTATTCGAGGTGGCAGTATGCGTCTGAGAAAGGACAGGAAAGGCATCACCGGAGTGATGGACGCAATGATCTTCATCACCATCATGATGATCGTGTTTGCGGGAATGTACGCCATTAATACGGACCATGACGATGACATAGGCCTTGACGCCTCCGATATCAGCGAGCAGATCCTGTCGTCGAAATTCAGTCTGTGCGATATCACGGATTCCGAAGACACCGTACTTGTCTCCGCGCCCGATCTGTTCGCGGCCTCAGTAATAAGCGGCGATCAGCTTACCATCGAATATCTGACTGATCTATTGGATGCCGCTTCGGGACTGCCGGGCTCATACAAGATGACATTGACCTACAAAGATCACACGATGACTGTAGGAAACGGAGACGGAACCCCTGTCTCAAAATGCACAAAAAGCACCACGGTCACATACGGAGACCAACTGATAACGGTCCTGGAACTGTTCTGAGGCATCAGAATAATAAAGCCCGAGCGGTATCAGGGAAATGCGGACTGAGGCCGCAGAGGATCGAAATGAAGTTAGTGCTTATCAGACACGGAGAGAGCGTTTGGAACAAGGAGAACCTTTTCACGGGATGGACGGACGTAGACCTTTCGGACAAAGGAAGGAAAGAGGCTGCCGATGCGGGAAAGGTGCTAAAGGAGAACGGGTACGATTTCGATGTCTGCTATACGTCATATCTCAAAAGAGCTATCCACACACTCAATCTGGCACTCGAGGAAATGGACCGCGAGTGGCTGCCTGTGTACAAATCTTGGAAACTCAACGAAAGGCACTACGGAGCGCTTCAGGGACTCAACAAATCCGAGACCGCTTTGAAATACGGAGAGGACCAGGTAAAGATCTGGAGACGCTCATTCGATGTGCAGCCTCCGAGCCTCAAAGAGGACGATCCCCGCAATTCAGCGCTTTCGCCCATGTTCCGCGATGTCGATAAGAAGGACATCCCCCTCACGGAGAGCTTGAAAGATACGATAGCCCGCGTCATCCCCTATTATGAAGGAGAGATCGTACCTCAGATCAAAGCGGGAAAGAGGGTCCTGATCACAGCTCACGGCAATTCGCTCCGTGCACTGGTGAAATATTTCGACGGACTGTCCGACAAAGATATCGTCGGTGTCAACATCCCTACCGGGATACCGCTCGTCTACGAATTCGATGACGATATGAATGTTACCGCGAAATACTATCTCGGGGACCAGGATGCCATCAACGCCAAGATCAACGGCGTTGCGAATCAGGGTAAAAAATCAAACTGATCAGATATCCGGGTCCGGAAACACGGACCCGGAATATCATTTTCAACTGTTAAGCTTCTTTAAGGCCCAGGCCATATTCTTACCGAGGGCGTTCATTGTGCGGACGCCTTCCTCGTCCTTCTCAAAATCGCCGATATCGCGTGAGGTCGACATGTTCCAGTATGATGAACTGACGATGACCATCTCGTTGATCGTGAAGAAGTGATTGATCGAATCGAGAACGTGGATCGAACCTGCGCGCCTGACCGCACATACCGATGCGGCGACCTTTCTCCTGAGAGGATTTCCGTTTCCTCTGAGAACATATCCGCACCTGTCGATGAGTGCTTTTGCTTCCGGCGTCAGGTCTGCGAAATAAGTAGGCGAACCGATGATGATGCCGTCTGCCTCAGCCATCTTCTTGGCGCATTCGTTGACGATATCGTCATCCATCACGCATTTCATGTTCTTGTTCTTCTTGCACGCCCCGCATGCCCTGCATCCGTGTATGTCGTTACCTCCGACCTGCACGAATTCGGTGATGATACCCTCGGACTGAAGAACGTCCAAGACCGCTTTTATCATATGAGCCGTGTTGCCGTCCTTCCTCGGACTGCAGTTGAATGCTACTACCTTCATTGAAACCACTAAATCCCACGAAGTACTGCAGGGATATAACCTGTTCGAATTAAATAGTTAAACATATTTAACTCAACAGAAGAGGTCCATCATGCCAACAGCTGACATCAACGGCATCCGCTACTATTACGAGATCTCGGGAGAAGGGGATCCCATCGTCCTGATAACGGGATTCGGCGGAGATACAAGATTCTGGAGAAGAGCTACCGAGATACTATCGGACAGATTCACAGTGATCTCCGTTGATAACCGCGGTTCGGGCAAGACAGAGTATGACGGCGATGTCACCATCGACCTCATGGCCGATGATGTCGTTGCACTTCTGGAACATTTGAATTTCGGAAGCGCGCACATATTGGGATGGTCCATGGGATCGCATGTTGCGCAGAACATCGCGATCAGACATCCTAAGCGTGTCAGGACCCTTACCCTTGTTTCGACGTACAGGCGCAGACCCTCTAGGACAGCATACATTTTGGGGACCGGCGTTGATGAGATGGAGAAGACCGGCTCCTGCGAGACCTTTTCCCGCCTGGTCAACGGATTGGGATACACAGAGGATTACTTCAGAATGAAAGAGGAAAGGAATTCTCCGATCAAAATGGCCGAATATACCGATCTGAAAAAGATCAAGGACCAGTTTGCTGCCATCAACAGCCACGATACCACAGACACCGCATCGGAGATCAAAGCTCCGACCTTCTGTGTTCACGGAATGGACGACATAATGGTCGATGTAAGAGAAGGGGATGCCCTTGCGGATATGATAGCGGGATGCGAACGTCTGAGGATACCCGCCGTAGGACACCTCGTTCCTTCCGATGATTATATTCCGCAGGTCATCGATTTCATTGAACGTCACTGACCGGCCGCACGTGCCTTTCTGGCACATTCGACCTTCTCGGCGATACTGGACTTGATGGCCTTTGTGCAGGGCCATGTATCGTCCATATAGGAAATGAGGTCCATGATGTCTGCGCCCGGGTTGGTTATAGCCAGATAGACGCGGCTCATGAACATGGACACCGCGAACGGGAAATCATCGCAGATCTCCGGCCTGTCCTCCCATATCGTGCACTTGTTATCCTTTCCCAAGAAAGCACAGGGCGCGGTGTGGGTGAACAGCATCCTGCCGTCCGGCGTACGCCTGAGATATCCTGAAACAAAATCATAGAGCGGGATACCAGCGGCATGGGAGATCCTATCGACCTCCTGCGGCTGGATTATGATATTCGGCTGATGGCAGCATTTGCCGCACATCTTACATTCGAATTCGTCACGGTATCCCATACATATCCCGTATGCAAGGTCCAGGTCCTTCATCATCTCCGGAGAGATGTCTCCCAGACCTTCGAGTATGTATTTTCCTCTGTATACGGCCATACGATCACACAAGACCTGCAAGTCCGTAGATGAAACCGATCATCGATGCAAAGAGACCGACGGCGGAAAGGACCATGGATACCATCCTGTTCTTATCGCCTATCGAGCGGTTCGCATAGTTGACAGCGTATCCTCCGAACACCAGTCCGACAGCACCGATACCCAGACCTGCAATGGCCTGACCCAATACGAAATCGGATACAATAGCGATCACTCCGAGAATGAGTGCTCCGATACCCAACATGAGGGGATCGCGGGGCTGTTTCTGAACGTCGTCTTCCAAACTGTCCATACCTATCACTTTAACAGTAAAAGGAGATGATATTTAAGATAGTTTACGCAAGACCGCCTCTACACGCACTCTGACCCCGCCGAACCTCATCTTCTCGCTGACGGTATCGGAATGAATGACCTCGAATCCGTCGAAAAGGGACAGTATCTGCTCTTCGGTGAAATATCTGTAAGAGATGCCGTTGCCGCGGACATTCGAGTCCGAACCGCCCGCCCTCATATCGCTGACCTCGAATGCCCTCACAAGCACCTTCCCGCCCGGTACCAAGACCCTCGAGACCTCCGATACCGTATCGGACAGCTGCTTATCGTCCAAGTGTTCCAGCACATGTACCAGCGTCACTATTTCGAAACTGCTGTCGGGGAACGTAAGGGATGATGAATCGCAAGTAATGAACTTTGCACGATCTCCGAATGACTGCTCGCAATAATGTATCGCATTGGGAGAGAAATCTATACCAGTTACCGATACGCCGGCCTGTATCAGGGCGGAAGCGGTCTTTCCGTTGCCGCATCCTATGTCCAATGCCCTGTCGCCTTCGGAGACCTCCAATCCGGGAAGTTTGCCTACGCCTCTCCACGGGCGCTTATTCTCCGAATAAAATCTGTCCCAGGATTCACGCTGTTCCTCTCTGCAACGGCCGCCATCGCGCATGTGGGTGTATGGAAGAACGACATATATATGAAAACCCCGATTGCCGGGCAACCAAAAGGTGAATGATCAAATGTTCTGGAACCCGAGAATGGAATGCATGCCGAGGGAAGACCTCGAGAAGATGCAGTATATCGAACTGAAGAAGCTCATCAACAATCTGTACAGCTTCAACCAGTTCTACCACGACAGGATGAAGGCGGAGAAAGTACATCCCGACGACATCAAGACACTGTCTGACATCAGAAAACTGCCATTCATGTACAAACAGGACCTGAGGGACAACTACCCCACAAAGATGTTCACCGTACCCAACAACGAGATAGTAAGATACCATGTATCGTCCGGTACAAGCGGTAAGCCCACACTCGTAGGATACACGAGGGACGACCTCGATTATTGGAGCGAGGCGCTAGCCAGATCCTTTACGTCCATCGGTATCGGACCGGAAGATACCATGCAGGTGTCATACGGATACGGACTTTTCACCGGCGGTCTCGGTGCCCACTACGGTGCAGAGAAGGTCGGAGCGACCGTACTTCCCACCAGCACAGGTAACACGGAGAGACAGATAGAGCTCATGCAGGACCTCGAAGTAACGGCCATCGCCTGCACGCCGTCGTACTTCATTCACCTGATGGATACCGCAAAGAAGATGGGCGTCAGCATAAAGAACGATACAAAGCTCAGGGTCGCCACATTGGGAGCGGAACCCTGGTCCGAGAGCATGAGACAGCACATCGAGGAAGAGACCGGCATCAAGGCCTACGATATCTACGGAACATCCGAGATGGCCGGACCCATGTTCACGGAATGCGAAAAACGCGAAGGCATCCACATCCCGGCAGACATCATGTATGTCGAGATCATCGACCCCGAGACGGGAGAACCCTGTAACGACGGCGACAAAGGAGAGATGGTCGTGACCATGCTCAAGAAAGAGGCAATGCCTCTGGTGAGATACCGCATAAAGGATATCACCAGCATCACGCACGAGCCCTGCGAATGCGGCAGGACATCCCCGAGGATCGGAAGGATATCCGGAAGATCGGACGATATGCTCATCATCCGCGGTATCAACGTGTTCCCATCGCAGATCGAGTACACGCTTCTCCAGATACCCGAGGTCGAAAACCAGTACATGATCTACGTCTCCAGGGAAGGCGCCCTTGACCGTATGCGCCTCCAGGTCGAGATCAAACCGGAAGTATTCAGCGATAAGATCGAAGATATGATCAAACTCAGGTCTCACATAGAGTCCGAATTAAAGAAATATCTAAACATCGCTGTTGAAGTAGAATTAAATGCACCCGGAGACCTTCCCAGATTCGAGGGCAAGGCCAAGAGGGTAATAGACAACAGGGTGATATGAATGACAGATGAGATAATCACACAACTTTCCATATTCGTTAACAACGAACCGGGCCGCCTTGCAGCGGTGGCCGGCATCTTCAAAGACTGCAAAATAAACATGAAGGCCTGCAACCTTGCCGAATCGACCGAATTCGGTATTCTCAGGGCCATCGTCGACGATCCCGAGGAATCATACGAGAAGATCAGGGCCAAAGGCGCCATCGTAAGGAAGACCGAGATCATCGGCGTAGCCATCGGGAACGCCCCCGGCTCGCTCTTCGAAGCGGCAGATGTCCTCGGAAAGGCCAACATCAACATCGAGTACGGATACGCCTACTCCGCAAAAGGCGGCGAAGGCCTCTTCATCAGGGTCGATGACCCCCAGAAGGCCGTAACCGCACTCAAAGCGGCAGGCATCAAGCTCATCAAAGGGTCGGAGATCTGATGGGAAACCTCAATGTTGCCGTTGTCGGTGCCAAAGACTTTGCCGGGCAGATCGGAAAGAAAGGCACCGTTACCGACATGACCTTCTTCGAACTGAAGAAAGGCAGCGACTCGGTCACACTCATCGAGCCTTCGAAATATCCGGAGAAACTGTCGTCCCTGTTCTATTCCGTCGGAATGTCGGAATTCGTCATCATGGTCGTCGACAAGATCGATGCCCAACTCGGAGAGACCATCGTGATGGTCGACGAATTCGGTATCAAAGACGGGTGGATCATCCTCAGGAACTACATCCAGCCGGAACAGCTTGCTCCCCTTCTCAGCGGAACATGCATGGAGGGATACAAATACATCGAAGAGGACGCCGTGAAGATACGCGAAGACCTCATAGCAATGGCATGCGCCGAAGGAAGGCAGGCCGGCGAGGGATCTTGCGGATCATGTCCTATCGACAGTCATTTCAACGTCAAGGGAGTGGGCACGGTCGTGCTCGGTTCCGTCATCGACGGACACTTCAAAAAACACGACAAGATGATGATCTATCCTCTCAAGAAAGAGGTCGTCCTCAAATCCATCCAGAAGCATGATATCGATGCCGACGACGGAGTCAAGGGAGACCACGTCGGACTCGCCCTCAGAGGCGTTGACTCCGAAGAACTCGACAGAGGATTCGTCGCCACCACAGACCCGTCAGTGAAGATGACCCGCAGCCTGACCGGAAAGGTCTCGCTGGTGAAATACTGGGCATCTCCCCTCAAGGAAGGAATGGTCGTCCATCTCGGTCACTGGATGCAGATGGTCCCCAGCAGAATCACCGCAGTGGACAACGGTTCGGACTTCAGGTCCGCGACCGTCACATTCGACATCGAGTCGGACATCATCCACAAACCCGGGGACAAGTGCGTGATCATGTATCTCGAAGGCGGCAAGCTCAGAGTTGCAGGGTCCGTCATCCTCCCGTAAACCTCTTTCAGCATCCCTTTTCTTTGAGTAATATATTTAAGCCATGTCACAGTTAGTCACGCTATCGTGTCATAGATTAGCACGACCGGTGATACACAATGGCGTTCAGGAACAAAGAGATCGAGACCATGCCCCGCGAGGAGCTTCAGAAGCTTCAGCTTTCCCTCCTCAAGAAAGAGGTCCGTACAATGTACGACTCCTCCAAATTCTTCCATGACAAAATGAAGGAGGCGGGACTGACACCCGAAGACATTGACAGCTTCGAAGCGTTCAGAAAGGTCCCTATGATGAAAAAGACCGATCTCAGGGACAATTATCCCGACAAACTGTTCGTCAAACCCTACGAAGACCTCGTGAGGGTGCACGTATCGTCCGGAACGACCGGACGCCCTACCGTCGTCTCCTACACTCAGAAGGACCTCGACGATTGGAGCGAGTGTCTCGCAAGGGGAATGGTCGCTTTCGGAATGTCCAGAAAGGATATGCTTCAGAACTTCCACGGATACGGACTTTTCACCGGAGGTCTTGGTGTCCATTACGGGGCCGAACGTATCGGAGCCACCGTATTGCCGATCGGTACCGGAAATACCAAAAGGCAGATCCAGATGATGCAGGACCTGCCTGTGACCGTTATCGCAGGTACCCCGTCATACATGTTCCATATCGCCGACGTCTGTGAGAGCCAGGGGGTCGATCTCCGTAAGGATACGAAGGTCAGACTGGCTATTGCCGGCGGAGAGCCATGGTCGGAGAGCATGAGGAGAAAACTGCAGGACCGCACAGGTATCAAAGTACACAACTGCTACGGGGCCAGCGAGATCTACGGCCCCAGTTTCCTGGAATGCGACAAACAATGCGGATCCCATGTCTGGGCGGATTACTGCTATATGGAGATCCTCGACAAGGACGGAGAACCCTGCGCCGACGGCGAAGAGGGAGACCTTGTCATCACAATGCTTCAGAAAGAGGCATTCCCCCTTATCAGATACAAGATAGGAGATGTCACTTCCCTCACCTGGGAGAAGTGCGAATGCGGCAGGACACACCCGAGGCTCGGAAGGATAACGGGAAGGTCCGACGACATGCTGGTCGTCAGAGGTATCAACGTGTTCCCCTCGCAGATAGAGGCGGTCATCGGAGAATTCGATTTCCTCAGTCCGTTCTATCACATCATACTCACAAACGAGAACTACATGGACGATATGGTCGTCGAGATAGAGCTCGAAGAAAGATCCCTTACCGATAACATGACCGAGCTCGCCAAGATGACGAAGATCACCGAGGCCAGGCTGAAGGACATCCTCAACCTGAAGACCACGGTCAAACTCATGCTGCCGGGCACCCTCAAGAGATTCGAAGGCAAGGCGAATCACGTTACCGATAAGAGAAACTACGACTGATCAGAGCTTCGAGACAAAGGAATCGATCGTTTCGTCGTACTTACCGGACAGGATATCGTCCCTCTTGGCACAGGGTATCCTCACAGTCCCGCGATAGTCCATCTTGAAGTAGTCGCACATGTCCATGACCCCGGTCACGGCGCTGTCGGCGCATTCCACTCCGTCGCCCATAGTGGAAACGAAGGCCATTCTCTTGCCTTTCATGGCATTGTAGGAGAAGTCCCCTGCCTGACATAACGCATGGAGGCGGTTCAGTACAGCCAGTGCGCAGGGCGTCATCTGCCACATATAGATCGGACTGGCCAGGATAACGGTCTCAGCATACAGGAACTCCTCGTATACGCGGGCCATATCATCCTTCATGGTGCAATGGTCCTTCAGCACTGCCTTCTGACATGCTCCGCAGTTGCAGCAGCCTTTGATATCCTTATCATACAGGGAAACTACCGTGGGCTCGATGCCTCCGGCCCTGAGTTTTTCAACGATCTTATCGACAAGCGCGGAAGTATTGCCCTCTTTCCTGGGGGATCCGTTCAGAATCAGTGTCCTCATAGACACGCAATATGCGAACAGATAGAAATAACGAATGATAGAAGTTGAAGGCGGTCCGGACGCAGGGGTCCGGACCGAAATGATTTATTCAGATATCCCTGAAGCAGATGGCGTACTGCATCTTCTTCGCACCGAAGTATTTCTGTACGTACTCGGCGGTCTTCTCAGGGGGGAACTGTTTGCAGCTGAACACATCGATGAATGCCCTGTCGGTATCTTCTGCGAAGTGTCCCGAGATCTGAGATGTCTCGATAAGCTGGACAAGTGAATATCCCTGGACCTTGGGCTCGTCTCCGAAGAAGACGACCATGGGCTCACCGTATCTCTTCATGTCGATGTATTTACAGATGTCGATCGCGAACTGAGTAATGTGCTCTTTGGAGGAGATCTTATCGTGATCGCACTCTCCGAGATCAATACTGACGGTGAGACCCCAGTGTTTCTCGTCTACATATTTCTTCATTGCTTCCTCATCGGACATGAGGGGACCTGCAAAGGGACTCATTGTGTACATTGAATTCCACCTCGCAAGAATTATCTTGCAGAGCGGTCGAATTAATTCCAGTATTTCAATCATTCCCTTTATAAAGGATGCGTTTGTCTCATTTAAAATACATGCGGTCTGCAAATGTCCGAAATGAGATAATTTATATAGGTTGATGTACGGCGGACACTCCAGAAAATGCGTTTCGAGATACTAATTTTATACTGAAAAAAACATCGCAGAAATCAATTGAAATGACATCTAAGGTGTATTTTACGGATATGCAGGCAAAGCCGCAGGACAGTCTTCTGAAGAAGTTGGACAGACTCATAAGGGCCGCAGGCATCGAAGATATCGATATGAAGAAAAAATTCGTTGCCATCAAGATCCATTTCGGAGAATACGGCAATCTGGCCTTCCTCAGACCCAATTATGTGAAGGTCATATCCGACATCGTGAGATCTAAGGGCGGAATACCTTTCATGGTCGACTGCAACACCCTGTACGTAGGTATGAGGAAGAATGCCGTCGAACACCTTCAAAACGCGGAGCTCAACGGATTCAACTCCGTCACGACCGGATGTCAAACCATCATCGGAGACGGACTGAAAGGAACGGACGATGTAGAACTCCCCGTCGAAGGCGGCGTATACACCCAAACTGCGAAGATAGGCCGTGCAGTAGCAGACGCGGATATGATCATAACACTCAACCATTTCAAATGCCACGAACTCACCGGGATCGGCGGCGCCCTGAAGAATCTGGGAATGGGATGCGCCTCGCGCAGGGGAAAGATGGAACTCCACACCTCCGGCAAACCCAAGGTGAATACCGATAAATGCAAAGGATGCAAGAGATGCATGAGCGTCTGTGCACAGGATGCGATCTCGGTCAGCGACAAAAAGGCATTCATCGACCAGGACAAATGTGCCGGATGCGGAAGATGCATAGGAATGTGTCCTTTCGATGCGATAGGGGCCCAGTTCGATGAGAAAATGGATATCATCAACAAGAAGATCGTGGAGTATTCCAAAGCGGTCATCGCGGGAAAGCCCAATTTCCATATATCGATCGTTACCGACGTATCTCCCTACTGCGACTGTCATGCGGAGAACGATATGCCGATCATCCCCAACCTCGGATTCTTCGCTTCGTTCGATCCCGTAGCCATCGACAGGGCATGTACGGAACTCTCCCAGGAACAGCCTATGATCCAGGGAAGCAGATTGGATATTGCCTGCGATCATGTGAAACCCGATGATATATTCGCGGTAACAAATCCGAACACCCACTGGCAGTCCCACTTCGAACATTCGAAAGAGCTCGGAATGGGCGACGGCAGCTACGAGATGGTGAAGATCAAATGATATTGGAAACAGGAATCCTGGAAGTCGTCATGCTGCTGTGTTTCGCGGCCGCATGGCCGGTATCCATATTGAAATCCATAAGGGCCAGAACATCCAAAGGTAAAAGCCTGGGATTCATGCTTATACTGATAATCGGATACCTCTTCGGTATAGCGAACAAGTTCGCGATCGACAGCGTGAACTACGTTGTCGTATTCTACGTAATAAACATCATTCTGGTGTCTACGGACGTCGCACTGTGGTTCAGGAACCACAGATTGGATCAAATAATGGAGGAAAAAGCAAAATGTATGTGACAAGCTCAGCGATAGAGAACGGCAGGATACTCGACAGATACGGATCGAGAGGGACGCAGTTCGATGCAAAAGGAATGCCGACATACTCGATGTCTTTCGAGATACATGATGCCCCCGAGGGGACCGGATCCTTTGCTGTGATCTTCGATGACGACGATGCGGTCCGCGTATGCGGATTCACGTGGGTCCATTGGCTCATCGCAGACCTGAAGAGAACGAAGGTCGAAGAGAACGAATCCGTCAGTGCCAAAGATTTCTCACAGGGCGTGAACAGCTGCCACAGCTGTGCAGGCAACAGCACGGTACAGGAAGCATCCGGATACGGGGGTCCCGCACCGCCGGACAAGGAACACCTGTATACGCTGAAAGTATTCGCCCTGGACAGAGAGACGGGACTCAAGGACGGTTTCTACCTGAACGATCTGAAGCGTGCAATGGACGGCCATGTCCTCGCACATGCGAAGATCGCCGGTCTTTACAAGCCTAAGGAATGATCGCATAATTGGAGAATACCTCCAACTTTTCTGCCGATTCCGGCAGATCCCCGCTCTATCTCAGTCCGTATCAGGACTGTCTTTTCTTTTTCTACATAGAAGATATTATAATAACAGGCTGAATACGGAAATCTCATGTCCGTACCACAAGACATCATTGACAAAGCGAAAGCAGGGGACATCAATTCGTGCTTTGAACTTGGTCAGATCTACGCTATGGGATCAAACGATGTAGAGGTCGACGAGAAGCAGGCTTTCGATTGGTATATGAAGGCCGCCGCACTCGGCCACACCTTGGCAGAATACGTCATTGGAAACTGCTATGAAAATGGTATCGCGGTCAAGAAAGACCCCCACGAATCCATTGTCTGGTATTCCAAGGCTGCCCTCAAGGGAAACACCGAATCGCATGAGGCACTCGAAAGGATCTTTGAAGATTCATCGGTGCCTACGGACAGGAAGATATTTGCATATTACAAGAAAAAGGCCGATGAGGGCTGCCCCAGCTCAGAATACATGCTGGGAGCGTTCTACAACATCGGAATAGGCACTGAATTCAACGCATCCGAGGCCTATCGCATGTTCTGTCTTTCGGCAGATCAGGGCAATGTCGATGCCCTCTGCATGAAGGGACTCTGCACCCTCAGGGGAACAGGTACCGACAGGAACAGGACAGAGGGAGCGGCAATACTCAAAGAGGCCGCCGACAGAGGATCCGTCAAAGCAAAATGCGAACTCGGCAGATGCTATGAATACGGCAACGGCGTGAACAAGGACCCCGAAAAGGCTTTCGGCATATACAGCGCAATGGCGGACAAAGGGATCTGCATGGGCCAGTATCATGTCGGCAGATGTTACATGGACGGAGTCGGAGTAAATACCGACCCCATATTCGCGAACAGCTGGTATTCGGTTTCCTACAACAACGGTTGCGTCTATGCCGAATACGGGCTCTCAAGATGTTACATGGGCGGAGTAGGCGTCGAAAGGGATAAGGAAAAAGGTCTCGAACTCGCCAACGATGCCGCCGAGAAAGGCTGCACCGATGCCATGATCATGCTTGCACAGCTCTACATCAAAGGCAAGACGGTCAAGAAGGATGAGAAGAAAGCTGTCGAATGGTACAAGAAGGCAGCAGACCTCGGAGACCCGTACGGCGAGTTCATGACCGCCGAGAATTACAATTACGGCACAGGATACAAGAAGAATCCCGCAAAGGCCGCATATTACTACGAAAGGTCTGCCGATCACGGTTACTCTCTCGCAAGCCACATGATCGGAAACATGTACATTTCCGGCACCGGCGTGGAGAAGGACGAGACCAAAGGATTCAACTATTGCAAAAGGTCCGCAGAAGACGGATTCAACAAATCCATCTACATAGTCGCGGAATGCTACGCCAGAGGAAGAGGGGTCAAGAGGGACATGAAAAAGGCCTTCGAACTTCACAGCCTCCTCGGCGAGAGGAACTATGCCAAATCACAGCTGTTCGTCGCCAACTGCTACATGGAAGGCGATACCGGAGCGGTCGACAGGAACGACAAGAAGGCATTCGAGTGGTACATGAAAGGCGCAGAGAACGACAACGCGATCTGCCAGTACTACGTGGGATACTGTTACGCCAACGGCGTCGGAACAAAGGCCGACGAACAGAAGGCGCTTGTCTGGTATACCAGAGCGGCAGAGAAAGGACACACGCTTTCCAAACAGATCGTCGAAGGATACACCGGAAAGAAGGTCATTGTCAAAGGAGAGGGAAGTCCCTTCGACTCGTACATGTTCTCCGCAGAGAACGGCGATCCGGAATCTATGTTCATCATCGGAAGGTATTACGAAGAGGGCATCGGAACCGAAAAGAATCTTCAGGAAGCAAAGAAGTGGTACAACAAAGCCGCTACGGTCGGACACTTCGGTGCAAAGAAAGCCCTCCTGCGCCTGAGAAATCAGAAACATTCATCGGAATGAAATAATACCCGGCCCCGCGAAGGGGCCGAAATATCCCTTTTAAGCGGTTTATTTCAGAATATAGACGACTGCTATCATTGCCGCTACGATCACGAATGCGATAGCAGGGAATGCCGCAACGAACTTGTCCGTCGGGGTCCTGTCTGTATGTGCTTTGACCTTGTCTGCCATGATACACGGATAGCTGACGAGAATATAAACGTTTGAGTTGCATTCTCGGACATATGACTGTCAGAGTATTCATTTCGGTACCGATCCCCGTCAAAGACGAGATGGACGGATTATTTTCCGATCTGAGGAAGACAGGAAAGATACGGACCCCCTCCAAGGCCCAAATGCATCTGACCCTTTGTTTCATCGGATATGTGGAAGAAAGAAAGATCAGGGATATCGAGAGATGCGTCGACAATGCCGTAGCAGACATCGGACCTTCCGAGATAACCGTCAAAGGCATAAGCACATTTCCCGAAAAAGGAGATCCGCGCATCGTGTGGACGGGAATAGAGACTGATATCCCGCTCAAGACCATAGCCGACAGGATCAGCCTTGACCTTGATGCCGCAGGAATATACCATGACAAGAAACCGTTCAAACCCCATCTCACCGTCGGCAGAGTGAACGGACGCACCGATCTGTCCGATATCCTCGGCAGATATTCCGATACCGTGTTCCTGACCACCCCATGCACGGAGATAAGGGTTATGAAAAGCGAACTGCTGCCTTCAGGTGCAAAACATTCCGTCATACACTCATCCGAACTGAAAAACGATACGTGATCCTGAGTTAGTATCGCGGTATGCTAACTGTAGAATCCGTCTTTTATAGTGATTCATGACGAATCATCATTCATGAGACAAATAAAGAGACTCATGAAACTCAACAAGAACAAGAAGGGAAGCATAGAAGGTCTTCCTCTTCAGCTTATGATCGTGATCATAATCGCAACTATGGGAACAGCTATCCTGCTCGGATGGATGGGCAATATCGATACGCCTAATTCGATAGACACGGTAGACATCGTCCCGGGACAGATCACCCTGAACGGCAATACGATGACCAATGACGCTACCGTTGACATCTATGTCGCAGACCAGGACGGAAATCCCATCGCAAACGCACTCGTTTCGCTTAACGGCCTCGGTGTCATGTACAGCGACGGATCGACCGCATACGCCATCACAGACAGCACAGGGAACGCACACTTTGACAACCTCCATATCACATTAAGAGGAAGCAATGTGGGATTCATCTCTGTCGAGGTCAACCAGTCCGATTACGGATCGAACAACTCTGCGAGGATCGCGGTGATCTCATGAAGATGAACAGGAAGGCAATGATCGGTTTCCCCCTGAGACTGACAATAGCCTTCCTAATCCTTTCTATTTCCATCCCGGTCCTTTCCGGGATGGTCACTTCCCTCGAAGACGACAATACTTCTATGGCCGCTGAATCAGAGGCCGAAAAGGTCTCCGAGGCTATATCAAAGGTCTATTATTCCGGCGTCGGAGGCTGTGTTACGGTGGAAGTGGATATCGACAGGGAATGCTATATCAAACTGGGCGGCGAAGGTGCCGACGCATACACGATAGGCATCTATCACGGCGATAAAGAGACCGGACGCATCTACCTCCAAAGACCTTCCGTCTGCATATTCGGAGACAGTCTGGAAGTAAGCGGAAATTGCACCATACTGATAGAGTGCCAGGATCAAAACGGCAAGTACGGCGTGGGGGTGAGTCTGGTATGATGGAGTTCACCCTTTCCCGTGTCGCACTCATCGCGTGCGGTGCGATCCTGCTTGCGGCGGTGATAGTTCCCGTGAACGGCATCTACGACAGCATGGAAGAAGAGAACATGACAGAGGTCTCGGACAGTATAGCCTCCATGCTGGATTCGTTCTGGGACTCCGAGACCGATACCATGCACCTGCGCGGTTGGGACATCCTTCCCAGTGCGGATTACGGCCTGGTATTGGACGGCCATAAAGTGATCATAACAGGCGGTGAGAAGGACTATCTGTCGCTGACAGAACACAGCACAGGATATTTCGAACTTACATACAACGATATAGTCGATATCGTGCGCGAGAATGATTCGCTCACGATAACGATTCAATGATCGCCGAACTCTTCTGCGATCTTCCTTACTGCGGTCACGAACCTTGAGATGTCCTCGTCGTTATTGTAGATGTACGTTGAGGCACGTGCACTTCCGACGAGTCCTCTGGATTCGTAAAGGGGATGCGAACAATGCATTCCCGACCTTATCATTATACCGTCCATATTATCGAGCATCATGGCGATATCATGGGAAAGCAGACCGTTGATGTTAAAGGCGAAGATCCCGCATCTTCTTTCGGGCCTGTCGGGACCTACTATGCTCAGACCTTTGACGTCTTCCAGTCCTTCGAAGATCTTCTTCATCAATGATCTCTCATGTTTCACGATGTCATCGAAACCGATATCGGAAATGTATTCCAAAGCGGCCTTGGTACCGAAGATGCCCGCATAATTCTGAAGACCTGCCTCGAACTTATCCGGTACCGGGGCGAGCTGGACGTCCGAATATGTCGTACGGCCTACAGCTCCTCCGCCGTACACGAGAGGGCGCAGCTGCTTCAGCAGGTCCTTCTTTCCGTACAGGAAACCCATACCGGAAGGGCCCAGCATCTTGTGTATCGAAGCTGAATAGAAATCCACATCGAGTTTTTCCAGATCGACTTTGAAATGAGGGGCCGCCTGGGAACCGTCCACAAGGACCAAGGCGCCGCAGTCGTGGGCGATCTCCGCGATCTCCCTGACGGGCGTGACGCATCCGGTAACATTGCTGCAGTGCTGAACGGATACAAGTCTCACATCACGGCACATCTGCTCGAGGAACGAATCCATATCGAACTCGCCATCCTCTTTGGAAACCGAGAATCTCCTCTTCACGCCGCGTTCATCGGCCAGGACAAGCCAGGGAACGTGATTGGAGTTGTGCTCGGTATCGGTGGTGACCACAACATCGCCCTTTTTGATATCCAAACCGTATGCGACGGTGTTGATGCCTTCGGTGCAATTCTTGGTAAATATGTAACAATCGGGATCGTCCGTACCGAAGAATCCGGCCAAGGCCTCCCTGGTCTCATCCGTTCTGACGGAAACTGCCGTAGACATGCTGTGTACGCTGCGGCCTCCGCACGAAGGGCATTCGGTATAGTACTCCATGACCGCGTCGATGACCCTGTCCGGCCTAAGCGATTGGCATGCGCTGTCCAAGTAGACACCTTTGCCTTTCCTCATCGTCGGGAAATCGTTGCGGACATCCGATACGTTCATAATACGCCGCCATACATTGGAAGTATTTTAATGGGTTACGCGATATAAGGGGCAGTATGACTCTAGAGACCTCGATTGGAAAGGTGAAGCTGAAGGGACCGGGCATGGTCGCTTCCGGTATTATGGATGAGACGGGACCGTCTATGGTCCGTATGTTATCCAGCGGCGCTGGTGCTGTGGTAACCAAATCGATCGGTCTGGAGCCTAAAGCGGGTCATCAGAATCCATGTTTCACGGAGGTCAAGGGCGGATTCGTCAACGCTATGGGGCTTCCGAATCCCGGCATCGACCTGTTCAAAGACGAAATGGATGTCGCTGTTAAGGCAGGACCCATCATCGGTTCTATCTACGGTGCGAATGCAGATGAATTCGCCAAACTCGCAGGTAAGATGGAGGACTACGGCGCGTGCGCTGTGGAACTCAACCTCTCATGCCCTCACGCCAAAGGATACGGAATGGAGCTCGGTACCGATCCTGCGACCGTCAAGAAGATCGTCGGCGCGGTGAAAGATGCCGTCAAGATCCCCGTCTGGGCAAAGCTCACGCCCAATACGGATTCTGTCGCAGACATAGGTGTCGCGGTCCAGGAAGCAGGCGGCGACGCGGTGGTGGCCATCAATACGCTCAAAGCCATGGTGATCTCCCCCGAACTCAGAAGACCCGTCCTCAGCAACAAGTTCGGCGGACTCTCGGGACCGGCCGTCAGAGCTGTCGGAGTGAGGGCGGTATACGACCTCTACGCCGCACTCGACATACCCGTCATCGGTGTCGGAGGGATATCCGATGCCCACGATGCACTTCAATATATCATGGCCGGCGCATGCGCTTTCCAGGTTGGAAGCGCGGTAGCGAAGAACGGCCCCGATGTATTCAACATGATAAACAAGGGTCTGGAGGCCTTCATGTTCGACAACAATTACTCCTCTATCGGAGAAATGGTAGGTGTTGCCAATGACTGATTACGGAAAGATCATCGGGGTCCACAACGAATGTTATGATACAAAGACCTTCGAGTTCCAATGGGATGCGAAGGCACAGCCCGGACAGTTCGCTATGATCTGGGTCCCCGGAATGGAAGAGATCCCCATGTCCCTGTCGAAAACAGGAAGGATCAAGAGCATCACGGTGAAGGCCATCGGCGAATCGACCAAGAGGCTTCACGAACTCACCATCAACGACACCCTCAGGCTCAGAGGCCCTTACGGTAACGGATACGACCTGAAGAAGGGAAGGAGATATCTCATCGTCGGAGGCGGCGTCGGAGTCGCTTCGATAATACCTGCGGTCAAGGAGACAGGAGCCGATACGATCATCGGTGCACGCACCGACAAGGACATCATAATGGACGATCTGGCAACGAAATACTCCTCGAACCTGTGGATATCCACGAATGACGGAAGCAGGGGCTTCCACGGAAATGCCGTCCAGCTCATGAAGGAGAAATGCGCCGAGAACCAGTACGACTGCGTCATCGCATGCGGACCCGAGGTCATGCTCTACTATCTGTACAAGGCATGCGAGGAACTCGATCTCGACTGCCAGCTCTCGCTCGAGAGACACATGAAATGCGGGGCCGGCGTATGCGGATGCTGCGTCATAGACGACCAGCGCGTCTGCAAGGACGGACCTGTGTTCACAAGGGAACAGATCTCGAAGATGAAGGACTTCGGAACCTGCAAAAGGGACGAATGCGGACGTTTGGTCAAGTTCAGGTGATCTCCATCGTATCCTCAGCGAGGTACATCGTCATCGATCACGGCAAACAGACCGTGAAAGTACCGTTCAGTATCTTCAAAGGGACCAGGGGCGATACCGATACCGCCGAGGAACTCAAATTCAGAAAGACCCTCAGAGAGAGGTATCCATGGCTTACCGAGAATTCCCTGGATGTACTTCTCAGAAAGGCAAAGAGGGAATACGTCCGTATCGTGGACGACGAATCCAATGGACGCACGGTGGCGAAGGAACTTGCCGACAAAGGCATGTACGAAGATGCCGTGGCCCATTTGAAGAGACATCTGGAGAAAGATCCGGAAGATGCGGATTCCTGGTATGCGTTGGGAGATATCCTCTGCAAAATGGGAAAGGCCGACGAAGGATACAAGGCATACGCCCGCGGACGCGACTTATTCTGAAAAGAGGTCGTTGATCGCCCCGACCACCTCGGGCACCGTTGCCCCCCAAGGCACCATTACCGTATTGCCCTCTCTCGTGTGACCTTCTTTGACCTTACAGCACTTCAATATCGTGGGCACACCGTCATCGGGAACATTGTCCATGGGACAGACATTGATGAAAGGCACATCCGAGTGATACAGGGACTCGTAGATCCTCTTTGAGAGATTGCATCCGATAAGGGTCACCTTGTGCTTCAGTTCCGGAGCTTCATCCAGAAAATAATACGGCATATCCGCGCTGAGTCCGGAAACCTTGCAAGGGAACATGACGGCCTCGGTCCTTACGTCCTTGACGCATGCCGCCATGGAGATGTCCACATCCTCGTCTATGATCGGATGGTCTACGAAACCGGATGCCAATCCCATCTTGACCAATACGCCGAGCTTGGAAGGCGCCGGAGGGATATTATCGATCACGCGCAGCCTGAGGGGTTTGAGGTCCTTTACGAAGTTGATGTGCGAGAACATCCCCTTAACGACAACGGTCTTGCCGGGATATTTCACCTGGACCCTGGCCAAAGCGGAAGGATTGAGTATGTCCAAGTGAGGATCCTCGTAGTACACCGTCTCCTCGGGAAGGGATACTATCTCGTATGCGGAAAGGTCTTGGAAAAGGTCCTTTCCCTTTTCCCTCTCTATCCTCACCACCGCAAGCTGTTCCCTGTTGCGGAAAACGATGTATTCGGTCCTCTTATAGGCCTTCCAATTGTCCATGAGGGCACAGATGTTGGAAAGATCTAGATCGATATCGACATCGTGTATCGAGACATCCTTGCAGTGCATACACCTCCATTGCAGGCCTGCGTATTAATTCTGGCGGTCCAAATCATCAACAACCCTTTTATACGGTAATTCTATCGGGAGAATCAAGTCGGGATAACACAGCGGCTATGTGCGGGACTGCAGATCCTGATACGGGGGTTCGATCCCCTCTCCCGACTCCATTCTCATTCTTCCGAACTACAGAGCACTCTTTATTCCGATTTTACATCGACAGTGAGCAAAAAATAGGCTTCTTCTCAAAAAGTATATAAAGGATATTTAAATAGGGCAATAGTGGTGAAAAGTTGGCTAAAATGAAAATCGAGAATGTTGTAGCGTCCACATCCCTTGGACAGGAGCTCAATCTTAATGACATTGAGGATGCCCTTGACGGTGCAGAGTACAACCCTCAGCAATTCCCCGGACTCGTCTACAGGCTCAAAGAACCCAAGACCGCGACCCTTCTCTTCAGAAGCGGAAAGGTCGTCTGTACGGGTGCAAAGAGCCTCGATGATGTCAAGGTCGCGATCAGCAAGGTCGCAAAGGATCTTGAGAAGGCCAAGATCAAGATCATGATCGAGCCCAAGATCGAGGTCCAGAACATCGTCGCATCTTCAGACCTCGAGCAGGAGATCAATCTTAACACAGTTGCTATCACACTCGGACTCGAGAAGGTCGAATACGAACCTGAACAGTTCCCCGGTCTGGTCTACAGGCTCGATGAACCCAAGGTCGTCGTTCTTCTCTTCGGATCCGGTAAGATGGTCTGTACCGGCGCCAAAGTACCCGAAGACGTCGTCCGTGCTGTCGACAAGATCGCAGCAGAACTCAGGTCCGCAAGCCTTATGGCATGATCGGACCCTCAAAAACCTTTTTCTTAAACCTTCTTCTTTTGGATCTTTGTTTTTGAACGCAGTATGAATATCCTGCCAAAACCATGTACAAATATACACCCAAAAACTTATATTATCCTAATTGTATAATATTTTCTATTTTGAGCAAATACATTTAAATCCATGAAATGAAATGAAGAGCCCATGTTCTGCCCGAAATGCGGTTATCAGATCGATGAAGAGGAGGCCTGCTACTGCCCTAGCTGCGGAAGCGCTCTTCCCGGCCGCGCGATATTGTATACGGAGCACATACAGAACGGAAACTGCCAGGAAGAGGACCAGGGTCAGACCCATGTCTACTATCCCGAAACAGTTCAGCCCATTATGGAGGACCGTCGTTACGATGCTCCATACTATATGGCGCCTATCTACACCGCGCCTAAAGCCAACAATAAGAAAAAGAATGGAATGAAGATAGCGGCCGCATT
>DAYM01000002.1:0-3187 GCA_002506905.1 Methanomassiliicoccaceae archaeon UBA328 | reverse complement strand
CACTTACACCGTGAACGGTGCCTTCTCGGAAGGCATCTTTTCATGGGATTACACAACACACGAATTCAACGGAGAAGAAAAGGAATGCGTCGAATTCATCCTCAATGAGGACGTCGCCTCGCAATATACGTACTTCGTTTGGACCCTTTACGACAATGACAGCGGTACGTCGTCGCGTGTCGCAAAAGAAGAAGCCGTACTGTATTGGTCAAGCTGCGAACCCGGAGATTATACCGTCAAAGTCGCCTGTTACACCACTGTGAACGCGAACGGAAGCGGAACGGTCTACAGCGGAGAATTCTCCGTGGACGGAGATATAACGACCGAGTACTCATGGACATACAGCGGAAATTCATATGAATTCTCCGTCACCTATGACTATGGGGATTACAAGTACTACGCAACCCTCGATACGGATTCGAGAGCGGTGACCAACTACTCGCTAATTACCAACTTCGTGACCGACTCGTCCGGAACTGTTCAGGAAATCGCAAACAATCTAATCTCCCTCTACCAGGAGAAATACGGATCGAATGCGGATATCACAGGACAGGATTTCGCCAACTTCATAGTGGCATTCGTGCAGTACTGTTACACATACATGTACGATTCAGTGACTTACGGACAGGACGAATACTTCGCCTACCCGATGGAAACGATCTATCAGAGCGGCGGAGACTGCGAGGACACATCCATACTTGCGGCGGCTGTCTACGAAGCTGCAGGATACGATGCGGCTGTCGGTCTCCTTCCCGGACACGCAATAGTCGGTGTCGCGCTAAGCGATTATGATATGCCTACATACAGCAACGCACAGGAGATCCTGTCGCAGACCGTTGACGGTGAGACATACTACGCCGGTGAGACGACTGCGACATACTTCATCGCACTCGGAGTAATGGGCTACTACTCGTCCGAACACGGCTCCTATTCGTGGTACTCCGATTACCTCGGAAAAGGCCAGTACGGATTCTACCCTGTAGAATAAGCTCACCGATAAACCCCTTCCAAACCTTTTCCCCCATTTTTTCCGAAAGCATATTACCTTCCGAGGAGAATGCACGAGCATGTACTGTCCGCAATGCGGGAGCCTCATAATTCCCGAGGATTCAAGGTTCTGCACCAAATGCGGCTGCTCATTGGAGAATGTCCGGCAGCCTTACATTCAGAGCACTCCTGCACCGGACCATCAGAGCGCATACAATTCCAAACCCCGCGTCAGCGGAACCAAGGTCTTGGCCGTTGCCGTTGCGGCAATATTGATACTCACAGCGGTCGGCGGATACTACGGATTCAAGATCATCACGGATGACGGCATCTACTCCGAGACCACGGGCGAGATCTACGATTACGAATATTATGCCACCAATGCGCTCAGCGACGGGACCATCGTCCTTTCGGAAGGCGTGCACGAGTTCGAAAATGTCGAGAAAAACAGTATACTGTTCACTCTGAACGATGACATATCATCGAAATACGGCTATTACGAATGGCATCTTTCGGACCCGGACGATACTGCGTATACGATCAAAAGTGAACTCGGCGGATACAAATTTACTGAAAATAACGGGACCACTATCGAAAAAGAAGAACCTGTCCTGTATTGGGGCAGTTACGGCCCCTCATCTTCAGTTGTCAGTGTCATGTGTTATGAGAACGAAGGCGACACCGGCGGAACCTTTTACTCCGGATATTTGATGATCGACGGCACGCTGGAAAGGGATTATGCCTGGACCTATGATTCCGTGAATTATGGGCTGTCGATCGATTTCGAATATTCCGAATACAAGGCATATCGTGATTCCGATGTCAACTACAGAGGCACATGGAATCATGACAACATGACGGATTTTGCCACAGATAACACGGGAACGGTATCATCGATATGCGAACAGCTGACCGATCTGTACCTTTCCGAATACGGTTCCAATGCAGACACGGAAGGTCAGGATTTCGCGGATTTCATACTCGCATTCGTACAATGCTGTTACGAATACCCTCCGTTCAACGATTACATCAATGCTGACCAGTACATTTACGGCAAAGGCAACTCAGAATATTACGCATACCCGATGGAGACAATATTCTACGGAGCGAGAGACTGTGAGGACACTTCATTGCTTGCCGCAACGATATACTGCGAATTAGGATACAGTACGGGCATATGTCTTCTGCCCAGCCATGCAACCGTAGCTGTCGCTTTGAGCTCGTATGTGGAACCTTATTACGACAGGCTGAATTACGAGATATTGAAGGACACGGTCTATCACAAGACATACTACATCGGAGAGACCACCTTTGACAGGGCCATAGCCCTCGGAATAATGACGAAGATGTCCAATACCGAATGGTACTCCGATCACCTCGACGATTATGGCTGCGGCATCTACCTGGTCACATCATGTCCAATTCCCCGCGTATGTACGCGAGGGAGTAGCATGAGAGGGACGCTATGATGAACGAGATATACCAGATGTTCGACGGATCCATGAACCCGTATCCGAACCATGCCGCTATCACCGGCGATAGACAGAGGGAGAATATCAGAAGGGTCACGGGGTCCTTGTAAGGCATGACCACGTGCACGCGTTCGCGTACACGGGTACCGAGTTCGAATGCTCCCAGCGAAACGAACGCCAGAAGCACCGGCAGTATGGATTCGATCATGGCAATCGATCCTTCTGCTCTTCGGACGCGTCGTCCGTTTCCTCTTCTTCCTCGGACTCCTCTTCGGATTCGTCGAACGCGCTGTCCGATACGTCCTCGGGTTCCTCTTCAGGTTCCTCTTCGATGCCATCGTCCTCGGGGGTGATGACTATCGCCTCGACCGGCCCGTCATCATCTACCAAGGGAACGAAGGAATTGGCGATCTGGGGTCTTCTGGGCTTGCGCGTGCGGTTGCCTATGCGCCTGTACGTGACGAAGCTCGAATACGAGTCGCACGTGCGCGGTCCTCCTTCAGATTGTTGGCGATGTACGAGATCGCCTTCATCGGATCGGGGTCCCCGCCGTTGTCCTGGAGATGATCCAGCACGTCGGGAATCATCCCCTCGGTATCGTCGATGTTGTCTGAAACGCAGATGGCGAGTCTCAGCGTTTCATCGACGAGGGCCTGCCTTGCATCGACATCCCCCTTGAAGCCTATGAGCTGTCTGCACCGGTCCTCGAACAGTCTCTGGGATACGGT
>DAYM01000004.1:11114-104050 GCA_002506905.1 Methanomassiliicoccaceae archaeon UBA328 | reverse complement strand
AGACCGGCAAGCTGAAGATCTGATCTTCGAATTAACAAACCGGCCTCTTCGGAGGCCTTATTCACTTTCTTTTCCGCTTTTCTCCTTCACTACTTATAATTAAGATGAGGAATATTCCAACTTCGGAAGTTAGATCATGAAAGGATCAAGAGCATTGCTTAAAACGCTGGAGGACAGAAATGTCGAGACCGTGTTCGGATACCCCGGAGGAGTGGTCATACCCATCTATGACGAGATAATGGACTCGTCCATCAGACACGTCCTCGTAAGGCATGAGCAATGCGCCGCACACATGGCAGACGCATATGCCAGAACATCCGGTATACCCGGCGTGTGCCTGGCGACAAGCGGTCCCGGTGCGACGAATCTCGTCACCGGTATTGCGACCGCGTTCGCAGATTCGTCCCCTATGATCGCCCTCACCGGACAGGTCGGCACCGGCTCGCTCGGACTGGGAGCATTCCAGGAAGTGGATGCATACAGTCTCATGATGCCCATTACAAAACACAACTTCCGTGTATTGGACATCAACAGACTCCCGCACACCGTTGCAGAGGCATGGGAGATATGCCAGACAGGCAGGCCCGGACCCGTTCACATCGACATACCCGTCGACCAGGTCAATGCGGATATAGACGAGAGCCTCATCGATGAGGCCACATTCACCATCAAACCCGTCGCTACAGACGTCTCCGGACTTCAGGAGGCCGTCGAATGGATCAGAAAGGCCAACAGGCCCGTAATGATGATCGGCGGCGGTGTCATCGGCGGAAACGCCTGCGAAGAGGTCAGGAAACTTGCCGAGATGACGAACATCCCGATAGTCACACCCATGATGGGACTGGGAGCGGTTCCTTCCGAACACCCTCTGAACATGGGCCCTCTCGGAATGCATGGAAGGCTCGGCGCACTGGACATCTTCAAGAACTCCGACCTCATCATCGCGATAGGCACCAAGTTCTCCGACAGGACGTTCAGCGCACATACCGATCCCGCGAACTGCAAGGTCATCCATATCGACATCGATGCGGTGGAATTCAAGAAGCACTCGAATCACCCGTCAGTCAATCTGCTTTGCGATGCCAAGAAAGGCACCCAGATGCTCATAGACGCCCTCGGCGGATACAAGGACGTCCATACCGAATGGGACACCAGGGTCAGGAACATCAAGAAGAAATGCGCCTGCAACTTCGATTACGATACCAGCCCGATCATTCCCCAGAAGGTCATGTTCGAGCTCAACAAATTCCTCGATGACGACGTCATCGTCACCACAGACGTGGGACAGAACCAGATGTGGGCCATGCACTATCTCGACATCAGGCGCCCCAGACAGTTCATATCGTCCGGAAGTTTCGGTACCATGGGATTCGGACTCCCTTCCGCAATAGGCGCGAAAGCTGCAAGACCGGATTCCAAAGTGGTCACCATTACCGGCGACGGAGGCCTTCTCATGGTCATCCAGGAGCTCGCGACATCGATCGCGGAGGACCTGCCCGTGGTCATCTGCCTGCTGAACAACGGCTGGCTCGGAATGGTCAAACAGTGGCAGAACCTGTTCTGGAATTCAAGATACAGCGAGACGAAGCTCGATGCAGACCCCGATTTCGTCAAGGTCGCCGAAGCATTCGGCGCAAAAGGAATATGTGTGGAGAAGGCGGGAGAGATCAACGATGCATTCAAGACCGCTTTCGACTGCGACAGGACATGTCTCATCGATATCAGGGTGGACCCCAACGAGAACATCACTCCGATGCTCCCTCCGAACCCACAGTTACCGATAATCAAGGGCCGCTGCAAACTCTGAACAGGACCCTATATCGGACCTAATCCATTAGGCGTGCGTGCGATACCTTTTAGTGTAGTGAGCACTTAAACCCCATCTATCAGGTGAAATGATGCACATATTCCATGATGCAGATGTGGACATTAATGTCCTCAAAGGAAAGAAGATCGCCGTCCTGGGATACGGATCCCAGGGAAGGGCACAGGCCCTTTGCTTCCACGACTCCGGACTCGACGTTATCGTCGGTGTCAGGAAGACCGGAAAATCCTGGCATGTCGCACAGGAAGACGGACTTAAAGTCGCAGAATTCGCAGACGCGGTCAAAGGCGCAGATGTCGTCCTTATGCTTCTCCCCGACGAGATCCAGCCCGATATCTACAAAGATTTCGTCGCACCCAACCTCAAGAAGGGCGCAGCACTCGAATTCGCACACGGATTCGCGATCACATACAAGCTCATCCAGCCCCCGAAGGACGTCGATGTCATCATGATGGCACCCAAGTCCCCCGGAGCAATGGAGAGGGTCCAGTTCCTCGAGGGATTCGGAGTCCCCGCTCTCGTTTGTGTCCACCAGGATGCAACCGGCAACGCAAAGAAGATCGCCCTTGCACTCGCAAAGGGCCTCGGAGCAACCCGCGCAGGTGTCTTCGAGACAACCTTCGACAACGAGACATACACCGACCTGTTCGGTGAGCAGTCCGTCCTCTGCGGAGGAATGACGGCAATGATCGCTGCAGGATTCAAGACACTGGTCGACGGAGGATACCCTCCGGAAATGGCATACTTCGAAGTTCTCCACGAGACCAAACTCATCACCGACCTCATCAACAAGGGCGGATTCATGGGAATGTGGGACGGAGTCTCCAACACAGCCGAGTTCGGCGGTATGACAAGAAGGGACAGGGTCATCACACCCGAGTCCTACAAAGGAATGAGGACCATCCTCGACGACATCGAGTCCGGTAAATTCAAGGACGAGTGGCGCGCAGAGTGGGCAGCAGGCCTTGTCAACCTCAAGACGATGGAAGCCGACGAAAGCAAGCTCCAGCTCGAGGTCACCGGCCGCGAGATCAGGCAGCTCTTCGAAAGGAAGAACTGAAACCATTACTGCCGGGTGACGCTGTGAGCAACATCAGGATCCGTACAAGGAACGGCGAATATAACGCCGAGCTTGACGACTCCGATGTCTCCAACGCCATCTGGCTTTCCTTACCTTTTAAGGCCCAGATCAATATGCTGGGCTGCGAGATCTATTTCGAAATGCCCCTTGATGCAAAGATCACCGGCAAAGAGAGGACGGTGTTCGATAAGGGGGACATAGCATACTGGCCGAAGGTCGGTGCGCTTTGCATATTCTTCGGTCCCACCCCGCTCAGCGGAGATGACAGCCGTCCGGTCACCAAATACCCTCACATAAAGATCGGGAAGATCATCGGCGAATGTGCAGATATGGAAGACGCCGGCGACAGGCAGCAGATCTTCCTCGAGAAATGTTTTTGACCTTTCAAAAGGCTGATTGTGATATGAAAACATCACAATAAAAAAATTTTAAGTATAAATTCAACCAACTAATTCAATTGTTATATCTGAAGATAACAATCTGTTGGATCGCTCGAAATACGTAGTGGATGGTTATCAGGTCAGACACAAGAAGAAAGTACCTTTTCATCCGGAATTGGCACTGGGCATTCAATACCGCAAACGCCTCGGTTCATAAGAGAAATGGACCGTACCTTGACGAAATCATGCCGAGCAATTCGGATTACATGAAATTAGTGAATAGTGTGTATGCGGGCATATTGGAGAAAGAAGGGAACACACGTGCTCTCAGGTATGTGTTCAAAGATCCTTTCAGAGGGATCGGCGACGCCGTGGCAGCCTCCGTCCCCCTGAGTGATCAGATTATCGTCAATTCATGCGGGAAGCTTGTGAGCCTCTCTGCTCCATCCTTTTTGATCAGGCATGTGTCCTCGATCCTTATCCCGCCGATCCCCGGAAGATACACTCCCGGCTCCGCGGAGACGATGTTTCCGGCGCGGAGGATCTGTTCGGATCTCGCGTACACGGAGATGTCCTGATGGACCTCCTGACCGATGCCGTGTCCGAATGTGTGGATGAACCTGCCTTTGAACTCGCTCTCGTCGATGATCTTCCTCGCAACGATGTCTGCCTCTTTCGCACCCGCTCCGTCGCGGTATGTGTCGAATCCTGCCTGCTGCGCTTCCCTTACGATCTCGTATGCGCGTTTGAGAACTTCCGGAGGCTCCCCGAAGAAGACGGTGCGCGTCATATCCGAACAATACCTGTCGTACTTGGTACCGAAATCAAATAGTGCCACATCTCCTTTTTTGAGCTTTCTGTCACCGGGCATGTAATGGGGTTGGGAAGCATTCTCGCCGAATGCCGCGATGGTATCGAATGCGTTGCCGGTACCTCCGAGCTCCCTCATCCTGCTGTCCATCATGGCTCCCATCTCCTTCTCGGTCATGCCCTCGCGGAGCATGTCCGGGATCTCGCATGCGACCTTGGAAGATATCCTGCATGCTTTCCTTGTAGCCTCGATCTCCTTCTCGTCCTTGATCGCAACGGTCTCGGAAATGCCCTTGCCTGCATTGACGACCTCTATGTCTCCCATGAGCCTCTGAATATAGTTCACCGTGGCATATGTTGCGCTGTGGTAGTTGAAACCGATCTTCTTGCATCCCTTCAGAAGACCTTTGATGGTGTTCTCCCTGTCGTCGCGCGACGTGTATATATGGACCTCCCCCTTTCCCGTCCTGGCGGTCTCCTCTTCGAGAGAACCTGTGATGGTATGGAGCTTTCCGTCCTTGGTGACGATGGCGACCGTGCCCTCGAAACAGCCGGACGTCTGCTCGGTGAGATACCAGAAAGTGGAATCAAGGAACGGCTCTCCGTCGTTCAGTATGACAACGGCATCCATGCCGTCGCAGTTCGACATCAGCCTCTCGGCCCTTGTTTTTGACATGATGTGAAAATGAAGGAGGTTTGACTAAAAGGTTTGTATCGAACGGGACCTTCAGATGCCGAACCACTCGTTCCTTACGATCCTCTTCAGTGCCGCAATGGCAGAGAGGCTTGCAAGGTGCGATGTCTTGGGGTTCTCCGGCTCGAGCAGGTTGTATGTGTGACATACCATCTCTCCGAATCTTCCCTTGACCCTGAGCTCGTGGGAGTTGCTCTTGATGGCGGGATCCAGAACAATGGATACCTGGGTCTTATCGAATCCGATACCGAGAAGACTCACTGTCGCCGCAACGTTCACGTTCTTGGGGAACACTTTGACAGCCTCTCTCGCAGGACCGGAATAGACGACGGTCCTTTCCTTGAGATTGTCCACATCGATCCCCTGATCGATGAGATACTGGACTCCGGCGAGGGATTTCGGTCCTTTCATCGTCGTAAGGTGAACTGACTCGATCTCGTCCACGGATGCGGACCTGAGACCGTCGACACCGCAGAGAGCACCCGTGGGGATGTAGATCTTGGCATCTGTGACCTTCGCCTTCTCGAACACCATCTTCCTGAAGTCATCGTCCACAAGGGAACCTACGGACATGATCATCATGTCCACACCCCTTGCCACTACTTTGGGAAGGAATTGTTTGGCAGCTGCCTGCGAAGCGGCCTCTACGACAAGGTCGCAGTGATAAAGTTCCTCTTCCAAGGAATCGATGATGAATGCTTTGTTGAGTCCTGCAGCGACCTTCTCGATCGCCGCTTTGTCTACGTCGATGAGATAGATCCTCTTGACCTCGGGCATCTCGTCGGCTGCTTTCGCGAGCTTCGAACCGATCGAGCCGCACCCTATGATTGCTATGCGCATGTGCGGGGGGACTGCTTGCGTTATATTAAGGGTTTACGCATTGATTTTACGTAAATCGTACCAATTATTTGAAATTCGAAAACAAATAGGATCTTTTGAATAGAATTCGTTGGTCAGGTAAACGGATACGTTCGGACGGAAGAAGTTATCAATCAATACGCATCTCGGGGAGGATGTGCAGAGATACGAGCTGATGGACCACACGGCCGATCTGATGGTCAAGGCCTACGGGAAAACGCTGGAGGAATGCTTCGGCAACGCAGGCTATGCCCTGTTCGACCAGACGGTCGACCTTTCCACCGTAGATACGACGGAAGAGGTCGATATCAGGATATCCGAAGAGGATATCGAGGACAGACTCTACGCATTCCTCTCGGAACTGCTCTTCATAGAGGACTGCGACAACGTCATCCTGAAGGAATTCGATGTCGGGTTCGAAGGAAACGACGTCATATGCAAGGCAAAAGGCGAGAAGCTGGACCGCTCCAAACACAGGGTGAGGTCCGAGATCAAAGCGGTCACGTACCATATGATGGACATCGACCCCGATACCCCTTCCGTCACCGTCATATTCGATGTTTGAATCACGATTTTTTGATATACTGTGATGGCTTACGCTGATGTAATGTCAGCTCTGAAGCTCGGTTGGTTTTCAACGGGAAGAGGTCCCGGATCCCGCAATCTTCTCAAGACCGTCATGGACGGCAAACAGAACGGTACGTTGGACATCGACATCTCGTTCGTGTTCTGCAATTGGGACAACACCGAAGAACCCAATCCGAGGAAGGAGCAGAGACAGATGTTCTTCGACGAGGTGGAAGGCTACGGCATCCCGCTCATCGCCGAGTCATGGAAGAAGTTCAGACCGGATCTCTGGGGGACCGACGAGGTCGCCTGGAGGAACGAATACGGAAAGGTCCTGAGAGAAAGGACCGGGAAATACGGATTCGACCTCGGCATACTTGCCGGATACATGCTCTGGATGGACGACGAGACCTGCGAGAAGTACGACATGCTCAATCTTCATCCCGCGCTTCCCGACGGCCCCAAGGGGACCTGGCAGGAGGTCATTTGGAAACTCATCAGGGAAAGAGCGGACAGACAGGGCGTCATGATCCATATCTGCACCAAGGAATGGGACAGGGGCGATGCCCTGACATACTGCGGATTCCCGATCAGGGGAGGGGATTACGATGCGCTGTGGGCACAGCTTGACAGGAAGCTGGAGACCTCCTCACTCGACGACATCATAGCAAAAGAGGGAACGGATGAACCCCTCTTCAAAAAGATCAGGGAGGACGGCGCCAAGCGCGAACTCCCGCTCATAGTTTCAACGATCAAACTCTTCGCAGACGGAAAGGTCCGTATAAAGGACAAGAGACTGTACTGCGGAGATTCCAAGCTGGACGGCCCGTACGATCTCAGCAGGGAAGTGGACGACTCGATCTGAGGAAAGATAAAATGGCTGCATACGACCCAATGGAAGAACTCGGTTTCATTCACGACAAACAGCTGATATGCAGCTGCATCGGATTCCTCCAGACCAACAACAGCACCCGTGATATCTGTACCAAATACATCAGGGACGGGGACAGATTCTACGACCTCGTCTCCAGATACGAGGAGATCGTATCCTATGTCCTGAACAGGGACGGAAGGTCCGGTAACGTCATGAGGGAGATCCCGCCGTTCCTGAAGGCCTTCGGCGCCACGGATTACGGCGTCCTGCAGACCTGCAAAGAGTCCCTCAGACTCATGCCCCAGGCAGAGCATGTGATGAACTATCTCACCGACACACTGCCTACATTCGTACTTACGACACAGTACGAACATCAGGTGCTGGCACTGTCTGATGCACTGGACCTTCCGGTCAGTGTGTTCAAGAATTCCACCCTGTGTCTCGACGATTACGACATGAAACGTCCCGAAGGCCGCAGCATCAGGGAATACGCGGGAACGATCACCGCGCTGAGGATGCCCAGGAACATCTACAGGCTGAACACGCCGGTCGCCATGGACGCCGACGACAGCAAGATGATCACCATTCTGGACAACATCATGGACAGCAAACTGAAGAACACCGAAAGCAGCTCGCTGATGGATGCCTCCCTTCCTCTCGGTTCCAACGAGAAGGCATATTCGCTTCTCGACATCAGGAAAAGAACGATGATCGACTTCGACGGCACCGCCTACATCGGCGGCGATATGAACGATTATCAGGCTATGGACCTTGTGCGTGACGGCAGCGGTCTGGCACTGTCATTCAACGGCAGCGAGTTCGCCGTCCACGGATGTAATGTCGCGGTCATGTCCAGAGACTGTACGGCGGCCGCCGTATTGGTCGCAGAATTCTACAACGAAGGCATAGAGGCCGTATTCGATCTCATCTCCAATTGGGACAGGGAGACCCTCAGGAAGAGAGATTGCCCAGACAGAAGGCTGATGAATGCCATGCTCGCGGCGAACCCCCGCAAACTTCCGGAGGCCCATATCGTGGACCAGGACAATGTCACGGAGATCGCGGAAAAGAGCGACAAATACAGGACAAAGCTCCTGTTAAGCAATTATTGAGAATGGAATGGTGCTCCGGACGGGATTTGAACCCGTGTGTCGGCCTCGAAAGGGCCGAATGATTGGCCGCTACACTACCGGAGCTTAATCCGCCATACTGCCCATTATTTAAAATACTTTCCGCTGGATTTTTTGCCAAAATATCCTAAATTATCGAAAAATCATCCTCTCCAATGCAGTTGTGTACCAAAAGTATATAATATAGGCGAGATAACCTAACCCCTTATAGGAGATAGCAATCATGGTAGCAACAGAGGCACCTTTTGAGAGTACAGAAGAGGACGTTTCACGTGTACGTCTTCCGAATATCAAAGAAGGGGAGATGTTCGGCATCGCCGACCAGCTCCTCGGAGCATCGAAGATCAAGGTCATGTGCGAGGACGGAGAGTCCCGTGTCGGCCGTATCCCGGGAAAGATCAAGAAGAGGATGTGGATAAGAGAGGGAGATCTTCTCATCATCGCCCTTTGGGATTTCCAGCCCGACAAATGCGACGTCAGGTTCAGGTACACCAGGACACAGGCCGTCAACCTCAGCAAGAAAGGCAAAGTGCCGAAGAATCTGGACATATTCTGAGTCAGGAAAGTGTGACCGATGCCCTCATACGACGAGAAGTACGCTTACCTCGAGAGGCGTGTCGACGCACTCAAGACGAATAAGACCGGGGACGAGAGACAGACCGAGGGAGAGGTCTTCGACAAGAAGACCCTCATGACCGTCTACGATCTCATGACCGGCGGATTCATCGATGCCATCCACTACCCTATCTCCACGGGAAAAGAAGGCAATGTGTTCTACACCGAGGACGAGGAAGGAGAACCCTTCGCACTGAAGATCTTCAGGACGTCCACGGCGACCTTCAAGAGGATCAGCAAATACATCGAGGGCGACCCCAGGTTCAAAGGTACCGGCGGGAACCACTGGAGGATGATCTATGCCTGGGTCAACAAAGAGTTCAGGAACCTCCAGAGATACTCCGAGGCGGGAATACCCGTGCCGGAACCTATCACATTCGAGAAGAACTGTCTCCTGATGGAATTCATCGGGAACGAGAACGGACCCGCACCGCAGCTCAAGGACTGGCCGATGGACGATCCCACGGACATGTACGACGAGGTCGTATCGTTCATCATAGACGGATGGCAGGAAGCCCATCTTGTCCACGGAGACCTGAGCGAATACAACATACTGGTCCAGGACGGTCAGCCCATACTGATCGACTGCGGACAGGCAATGACGAACGACTACTTCAATGCCAAAGACCTTCTCAGAAGGGACATTGAGAACGTCAACCGCTTCTTCAGGAACAGGGGAGCGGACATAATCGATACAAATACAATATTCGACGAGACCGTCAACGGCTCGGACGATGAAGAAGAGGATGAGGAAGAATGAGATCTATCAGAATACCCGCCGACCGTGTAGGTACCATCATCGGCAAAGGCGGAGAGACCAAGAAGATGCTCGAGAGCATCTCCGGGATCAAGATCATAGTGGACAAAGAAGGCGAAGTTACCTTCAACGAAGAAAAAGAGGGAGTGGACCCTCTCAAGGCACTCCAGTTGATGGATGTCATAAAGGCCATCGGCAGGGGATTCAACCCCGACAAGGCCACAAGGCTGTTCGACGACGATGAGTATTTCGACGTCATCGATCTCAAAGAGGTCGTAGGCGACAGGTCCAACCAGCTCGGAAGGATCAGGGGAAGGCTCATCGGTACCGGCGGCAAGACCAGACAGCTCATAGAGGACCTGACCGGCTGCTACATGTCGGTCTACGGCAACACCGTATGCCTCATCGGCAACTCCGTAAGCCTTCCTGTCGCAAAGCACGCCGTGGAACTCATCCTCAACGGCAGCGAGCACGCGACCGTGTATCATTATCTTGAAAGCGAACGCCCCAGGCTCAGAATAGCCGAGATGGGCTTCGATCTCTGAGGGATCCATATGGAAGACTGGGTCAGAGACAATCTTGAGACGGCCGAGAAACTGGCCAAACTGGAACTGTGCGACCACTGCCTGGGCAGGATGTTCGGCAAAGTAGGCACGGGAATGACCAACGACGAACGCGGAAGGATGATCCGCGAGGGACTGAAGGAAGAGGGCATCGATATACCCGCGCCCGAGTTCTGCTCCCTCTGCGAGAATGTCTTCGACCTTATGGAGAGGTTCTCCGACGAGGTCGCCGAGAAGATCAACGATGTCGAATCGGACAACTTCCTGGTCGGCTGCAGAGTTGAACCGGAGGTCATCAAGAAAGAGAAGGAGATCTGGGAGGAATACGGCCTGGAGAATCCGGAGTCCATCAAGACCGAGCTGAACCGCGAGGTCGGAAAACTGGCACTTCCTAAGATCAACCGCGCCGTGGAGTTCAAACAGCCCCAGGTCGTCGCATGCGTCGACACCAGGTTCGCGGATGTCGCACTGGACATCGCGCCCATATTCATAGCCGGACGTTACAACAAATTGAGCAGGGAGATCCCGCAGACCATCTGGCCGTGCAGAGTATGCCACGGCAAGGGATGTCCCAGATGCAATAACACGGGAAAGATGTACCAGACCTCCGTCCAGGAGATCATCGGAGACATCGCCCTTAAGATGGCTGACGGAGAGGAGCACTTCTTCCACGGCATGGGCAGGGAGGATATCGACGCCTGCATGCTCGGCGAGGGAAGACCGTTCGTACTCGAGATCAGCAAGCCCCGTATCAGGGACATCGACCTAGACGAGCTCGAGGCCGAGGCAAACAAGTCGGAATTGGCAAAATACAACAGTCTGCATTTCGTACCTAGGGGGGCCGTGCAGCTCTATAAAGGGTCCGACCCCGACAAAACCTACCACGTAAAGGTAAAAGCGCAGGGTAAGGTTAATAAAGAAAGAGTGATTGAGGTCTCCTTAGCGTTCAAGAATGTCCACATCGACCAGAGGACTCCACAGAGGGTCGAGCACCGTCGTGCCGACCTTGTGAGACACAGGACAATCCACTGGGTAGAGGCGGAAGTGACTGGGGACGACACATTCGAACTGACCCTGAAGACGGAATCCGGAACATATGTGAAGGAATTCGTGTCTGGCGATGACGGAAGGACGAACCCCAATTTCTCCGAGGCATTGGGAATCCCCTGTAAGGTGGAGACCCTCGATGTGTTAGCCATCGACTATCAAGAACAACCAATGAGGGATTAAAATGCAAGCATCCAGAGGAACAAGGACAAAGACCCGTCAGGTCCTTAAGAAAAACGTAAGGGCACGCGGACTCTCGCCCATCACAAAGGCCTTCCAGACCTTTGAGGCAGGAGAGAAGGTCAACATCATCATCGACCCCAGTGTCCACAAGGGAATGCCCTTCTCCAGATTCCACGGACTCACCGGCGTCATCATCGGCCCCAGGGGAGCCGCTTACGAGGTAAGCGTCAAAGACGGCAACAAGACAAAGATCGTAGTTGCACGCCCTGAGCACCTTGTAAAGAACGTAAACTGAATTTCAAATCGACCAAAGAGGTAAACATATGTCCGAACAGTACGTAAGCCTGGCGGAGGTCAGAGACCTCCTCACTGCAGAGAACGAGAAAAGAGAACTCCTTACTACGCAGAAGGCCGCTATGGAACACGCGAGGACGGTTTGCCCTATTTCGACAGAGGACGCAAAGGCTATCATCGCGGAGGTCAGTGAGATCCCCGATATAACCGAATACGTCGCTGTCAAGATTGCGGACATGCTTCCTCAGTATCCCGAGGACGTCCGCGCCATCCTTTCGAAAGAGAGGATCGCGCTCGACGCCGCGGCGACCAATAAGGTCATCGAGATAGTAAGTAAATACCTGTGAATCGATTACAGGGAGGGATTCTATGGAAGAGTACGCATATATTCTAGATTATTTGCCGATGGGAACACCGGGAGGTAACTTCGGAAAGAAGGAGCCCCTGTGCTACGCCGTAGGAGACAACGAGTTCAAACTTTTCGAACTCGTGCCCAAAGCGTCCATCAACATCGGAGACCGCGTCTATATCGGAAAGGACAACTCCAAGAGGACAGAGATCGACCACGTCAAGAAACGTATCGGTGCACAGGAACTCTCCCGTGCAGCAAATGCGGAACTGGACTACGCGGTCGAAGCGATCGTCAAGGCCAACGAGACAAGATTCATCAGATTCTACAACGAGGCCGAACCGATCTCCATGCGCAAACACCTGTTGGAAGAGCTTCCCGGACTGGGAAAGAAGACCATGCAGGCCATCCTCGACGACAAGTCCAGGAACGGAGCGTTCAAGGACTTCGCAGACCTCGCAACAAGAGTTCCGGCGATCAAGACACCCGAGAAGCTGATCGCGGCGCGTATCGTGCTGGAGATCAGGGACCCCGACAGAAAGCGTTACCTGTTCGTGTCGAGATGAGCGATAACGACATGAGACGGCTGATCTCCGAGACCGGCATCGTCCCGAAAAAGAGCAAGGGTCAGAACTTCCTTATAGACGACCGCGTGGCAGAACGCCATGTCGGATACGCCGATATTGCCAAGACAGACCGCGTCCTCGAAGTTGGACCGGGCCTGGGAGTTCTGACCAGAAAGCTCATAGAGGTCTCGGACCACGTCACCTGTATCGAATTGGATTCCACTCTGACACAGTACATCGGAGAAACGTACGGAGACAGGATCGAACTGATAGAGGGAGACGCCGTCAAGATTGATTTCCCGCCTTTTGACAAGTTCGTCAGCAACCTTCCGTACAGCGTATCCACCCCGATCATCTTCAAGCTCCTCGATTACGATTTCAAGAAGGCCGTGGTCATGGTGCAGAAGGAATTCGCGGACAGGATGGTAGCGGATGTCGGCAGTCCGGACTACTCCCGCCTGACGGTTAACCTTTTCTTCAGGGCCGAATGCAGGATACTCGAGAAGGTCCCGCGTTCGAGATTCAACCCCGCCCCGAAAGTGGATTCCGCATTGGTGGAGATCGTTCCGCGTCCCGCACCTTTCACGGTGAAGGACGAAAGATTATTCTTCAAGATAACCGAGGTCACATTCAACCACAGAAGGAAGAAGATCGGGACCTCGCTGAAAGCTGCAGGGATCATCCCCAAGGATGCGGACCTGCCGTACCTGGACGCACGCGTGGAATCGCTCAGGCCCGCCGAGATCGGCGAACTGACCGATGCGGTCTACGACCTCAGACATCAGAACTGAACTGCCTGTATTCCGGGACAGCGTCCATCAACGAGCAGACCTGCACGATCTGCAGATTAGAGAAACAAGGTCATGAATCGTGCTAATCGTAATTTACTGTAATATGCCACCAAATTATCCTCGATTTCCTTCTGGATCCGAACAGCTTAGATGCGTGAATTGCAGATATACCGCCGCCTTACGCGTTTTATATCTTTCCTACAACTAATGATCGTACCCGGGATATCGAAAAACCATGTACGTCTGCGGTCTCACTTGAGCTTGCCGTTCTTGCTCGATCTGTAGAATCCGTAGAGCATAACGACCGTGATACCCACCAGGATCAACGACGAAGCTATCAGGAACATCTCTTGCAGGTTCATGACGCGTCATACTCCGCGACGATGATAATAATATCGGTCGCACGCGCGGTATAATCAAATAACGCGAATACATAACTGACGGTGATCACATGCAAATAGGGATCGTAGGAAAACCAAACGTAGGAAAATCCACATTCTTCGGCGCCGCCACCATGGCACCCGTCGAGATAGCCAACTATCCGTTCACAACAATCGAACCGAACAAAGGTGTCGCATATGTGCGCACATCGTGCCCGTGCAAGGAGCTCGGGGTCCAATGCACCCCTCACAACTCGCTCTGCGTCAACGGCACGAGGATGGTACCGGTGGAACTCCTGGACGTTGCCGGATTGGTACCGGGTGCCTGGGACGGAAAAGGTCTCGGAAACAAGTTCCTGGACGACCTCAGACAGGCCGATGCCCTGGTGAACGTCGTCGATGCGAGCGGTTCCACCGATCTCGAGGGAAACCCCGGAGACCCCGGAACATACGACCCCACGGAGGATGTCAAATTCCTCAGAAAAGAGATCGAATACTGGATGAGAGAGATCATCAAGAACGGTCTCGGCAGAATAGCCAGACAGGCGAAGATGCAGGGTACCAAACAGGAGGTCATCCTGGAAGAAAGACTTGCCGGACTGAATATCACGGAAGCACAGATCAAAGAGGCGCTCAAGCATGTGGAGCTGCCTGCCGACCCGACCCAATGGGATGACGACATACTCCTGGACCTCTGCACGGAGATCAGGGCGATATCGAAACCCATGATCATCGCGATGAATAAGGCAGACCTTGCATCGGAAGAGAACATCTCCAAGCTGAAGGAGATGGGGGATATGACCGTCCCTACCCTTGCAGAGACCGAACTGGCACTCAAGAAGGCAGCGGCCGCGGGACTCATCGAATACAACGCCGGAGATGCTGAATTCAAGATCAAGGAAGGCGTCAAGATCAACGAAGGTCAGAAGAAGGCCCTCGAATACATGGCCGAGAACATGAAGAAATACGGCGGAACAGGCATTCAGACCTGTATCGAGACCGGCGTCTTCAAGGTGCTCGACTACATCGCCGTCTATCCCGTTGAGGACGAGACGAAATACACAGACCACTTCGGAAGGGTCCTCCCGGACTGTTTCCTGGTGCCCAGGGGATTCACCGCAAAGGACCTCGCATACAGGGTCCACTCCGATCTGGGAGACAAATTCATCAGAGCCGTGAACGCGAAGACCAAACGTACCGTCGGTGCGGACTACATCCTGCAGGACGGGGACGTCATCAGGATCGTCGCAAACAAATGAGGTTATCATGGGTACATGGGATGTAAGACTTCTGAGTGCATCGTACCGCAACAGGGACGATGACGTCTCTATCGAACTCTTCGGAAAGACGCGCGACAAGAAGTCGATAACCATCCTGTACTCCGATTACAAAGCGTATTATTACGTGGTCGACCCGGACGAGACCGTCGACAAGATCCTGAAGAGGGACGAGGACGTCGTCTCCTCCGAAAGGGACACATTGTACTACAAGGGAGAGGAGCACGAGGTCGCCAAGGTGACCGTGAAGTATCCCTGGAAGGTCCCCGAATACAGAAAGGACTGGAAGAACAAAGGATACCATGTCCTGGCGGCGGACATACCGTTCCATCACAGATTCGTCTACGACATGGACATGGGCGCCTGCATCAGGGTGACCGGGGATGAGGTCGAAGACACATACGTCACCGACCTTACGATCAGGATGTCCTCGTTCGAGAACATCGAACCCTTCGATCCGGGCCTGAGGATCCTGTCTTTCGATATCGAGAACAGCGTCGAACACGGCTTCATCTACACCATATGCACGGTGATCGGCGAGGACGACATCATACGCAACTGCGAATCATTATCTGGTCTGGAAAAGGATATCATCGAGGGCTTCGCAAAACTTATCGAAAGAGAAGACCCGGACGTAATAACCGGATACAACATCGACAACTACGATATCAGGAAGATCATCGAGAGGGCCGAAGCGAACAAGATGAAGGATGCCCTCCCCTGGGGACGCGACGGCGGACAGCCGAGGCTTGTCAGCAACAGGTTCTGGAGGGTCAAGGGAAGGATGATCACCGATGCCTGGTGGGCGGCGAAGAAGGAACTCCGTCCCAAACAGGAGACACTGAATGCCGTTTCCCTGGAGGTCCTGGGCGAGACCAAACTGGATGTCGATCCCAAACACATGGACGAAGAATGGGCCAGGGACAGGGCGAAGGTCATCAAATACTGTTTCAAAGATGCTGAGCTGGCACTGAAGATCCTGCTGAGGGTCGGAACCCTCAGGAAAGGCATGGACCTGGCGGCGGTCTCGAAGCTTCCGCTGGAGGATGTCCTCACCGCGGGATCGTCGCAGCTTGCCGATTCGCTTCTCATCCGTGCGGCCGACAGGAACAAGATCGGAGTGCCCCTCATGGGAAGGAGGAACGCCGAATCGGAGGCCATCGAAGGCGGCTACGTCCACACGATGACGCCGGGGCTCTACCATTGGGTCTGCGTCGAAGATTTCAAGTCGATGTATCCGTCGCTGATCATAGCGAAGAACATCTGTTTCACCACATTGTCTCCGGACGGGGAGATAGTCGCACCGTCGGGTGCCAGATTCCTGTCGCCTTCGGTCAAGGTGGGCATCCTTCCGCAGATCCTGTCGGGTCTGATGGACCAGAGGGACGACATCAAGAAGAGGATGAAGGCCACGACGGATCCGTACGAACATCACTACCTGGACGGTCTTCAGGCCGCGGTCAAGGTGCTGATGAACACATTCTACGGGGTGTTCGCCTCCTCGTTCTACAGATTCACCGACAAGAAGATCGGCGCCGCGATCACATCTTTCGCAAGGGACAACGTGAAGTCCATCATCAAGGATGTCGAGAGCGAAGGCAATCCGGTCATCTATTCGGATACGGATTCGGTATTCATCCAATCCCCGTTCCATGAACTGGAAGGTTCAATAAAGTTCGGAACCGAGATGTCCGAGAAGTACACCCGCAACGGAGGTACTTTAGAATTCGAGAAGATCTTCGAACCGCTGTTCACACACGGTGCGAAGAAAAGGTACGTCGGAAGGATCGTCTGGCCCGAGGCCAGCGATGAGCTCTTCATCAGAGGTTACGAGACGAGGAGATCGGATTCGTTCGACCTTCAGAGCGAACTGCTGACGGACATCTTCGAGAAGATCCTCGACGAAGACGATGCGGGCGCGGTGGCACTTGTGAAGAAGACCGTCCAGGATGTCCTGTCGGGACATGTGGACCCGTCTGAACTTGTGATATCCAGGACCTGCAAGGAGTTCAACACTTACAAGAATCCGGAAAGGATGGCGAACGTTCAGGCCGCCATCAAACTGAAGAAGATGGGCTACGACTTCATTCCGGGAATGAAGGTCTCGTGGATCGTCACCGATGCCGGCAAGACGCCTCAGGAAGTGGAACCTTTCATGAGCGGCGTCGAGTTCAAAGGAACTCCCGATTACAAGTATTATGCGGAACGTCTGGCACAGACGTCCTCCAGGATCACCGAGGTCTTCGGATGGACGGAAAAGGACCTTCTTCTGGGAAGTCAGCAGGCCACGCTTTTCGACAGTTTCGATAAGCCTCCGAAGCCGAAGAAGAAGGAACCGGTAGCACCGAGGAAACCTCAGAAGAAGAGCACCAGCCTGGATGATTTCTTCTGACCGGAGAATTACCTGCCCCTGCTCCGATAGTATTCATCGATCTTATTCAGGATCTTTTGATTGCATATCTTGAATGCTTCCAATTCCTTTTCATTGAAGTCCGATGACAGATAATCCCTGCAATCTGTCAGATATCCGATCAGTTCGGTCCGCAGATTCATACCTTTCTCGGTAAGTACCAGATCGAACTCCCTGCAATCGCCTCTGTTGACCACTATACCCTCATCTATGAGGATCCTTACTATGCGAGTAGTGAAAGATTTGTTGACATCCAATTCTTCCGACAGATCCTTCTGGGATGCCCCGTCCATACCGCCTATGGCTATTATGAACGGCCCCCATGAAGGAAGTACATTGGTGCCTTTCAACCTGTCCGATACGTATGCATAGACGAATTTCTTCATCACACTGGGATTGTTAAGATCGTTCACTATCATACTGATGCCGCAATGCTGTTTGTTTTGATAATCGTTTGTGCCGTCTCCGGAGGTCATTCGGAGGCGGCAGGGGTTCTGTCACTTCGCTTCGATCTCCGCAGCTTTGGTCTTCCGGTGGATCTCCTTCACTCCTCTGTCGTTCTTCATCTTCGGTATGAAGATCAGCGTGAACAGCATGATCACCGATCCTATGGCGAACGCATAGCATATGCTGGATCCATAGGTCGATATTATGTCGCCCACATACGGAAGCAAAGTGGGATCCGTCAGATAGTTGAGGATCTGCGTATTGTGCGGATATATGGCCCATATCTCTTCAGGCAGCACGTTCGCCAGCCCTCCGCTGAAGGATGAGGCTATGAAAGTGGCAAACAGACCCGTAGCCACGGTGGATCCGATCGAACGGAAGAGATTCACCATGGATGTCGTCATTCCCATCTCGCCGAGATCTGCCGCGTTCTGGGTAACTGTCATCAACACAGACATCATGCATCCGAGCCCCACCCCCATGATGAAGAGATATGCCAGGATCTCATAGATCCCGCTTCCTCCGTGCAGGGTCGACATCAGCAGCATGCCTGCCGCAGTGATGACCGCTCCGGAAACCAGCCATATCTTAGAGCCCGTGCGGACCATCAAAACACCGCTGGACATCGATGCGATCATCATTCCGGCGACCATCGCTATCTGTATGAGACCTGATTCCGTCGCCGTGTATCCGAGCACGGTCTGCAGGAAAATAGACATGTATGCCATCGTACCCATCATCGCTATTCCGAAGATCAGCATCGTGATCGCACAATAGACGATAGTATGATTCTTGAACAGGCTGGGCTTTATCACAGGGTCGTCGACCTTCCTCTCCACGAATATGAAAAGAGCCAGCAATACCGCGGCCACCAGGGCCATCGTTATTATTTCAGTACTTAACCACGCGTATTTGTCTCCTCCCCAGGTGAACATCAGCAACAGATCCGCCAAGAACACTGCCAGAACGCCTATTCCCCTGTAATCGATCTTGTGAAGCGTATCCGCATTCACTGCGGGAAATTTCTTCATCGTCAGGAGAAGCACCGCTATCCCGATAGGTATGTTTATGAAGAAACACCAGTGCCAGCTGATAGCATCCGTGAGGTATCCTCCTATCAAAGGCCCTATGGCCGACCCTACTCCGAATATTGCGCCCAATATGCCCTGCATCCTTCCTCTCGCCTGAGGAGAGTACAGATCTGCCACTGCCGCGGTGGCGACCGGTACCAAGATACCGCCGCCGATCCCCTGCATCCCGCGAAACACTATCAATTCCATCATGGAACCCGATAACCCTGCCAGAACCGAACCGACCATGAATATCACAGTGCCGAAAATAAGCAAAGGTTTGCGACCATAGTGATCTGAAAGCTTACCTGCTATGGGTATCATCACTGTCTCGCACAGCATGTAGGCAGTGAACACCCATGCATAAAGCTCCATGCCTCCGAGGTCTTCCGCTATCGTCTTCAACGATGTGGACACGATCGTACTGTCAAGACATGCCATCAGCATGCCGAGAGCCAGGCCCACCATGATCATGGTACGCAATTTAGGATCGATGTTGGTCCAATCCAACTTCTCCGTTTCATCGGCCATTCTATCACCAGGTTCACTAGTAAACCAATTCTTTATATGTAGTTTACTAGTAAACCATGAAAAAAGATACTTGAAATTCTCATGCTCGATACATATTCTGAAGTGGCCTACGATCGAAAGATAATCTTACTGGATCTCTAACGCCTTTCGAAATTTAGTCGACATGTAGACAGAATTTCGAAAGCATATCGATGATTAAGATCCGAGCGCATATGACAGACTGTTCGGAGAAACAGGGTCCGGATCGCTGAACAGAGTACTTCCCTATAAAGAGGGTTTATATAGGTCATTATCTTCAACCTTATTTACAGAGCCAAAGAGTTCTGTCGGAAATGTGCCTTGAATGGTGAATCCGCAAAGGTGATTATTATGAGCGAAGAGACTCAGGAACAGCGCCCCGTCAACGGTAAGAGCATGTACTCCTACATCGGGGATGCCTGGAAGAACCCCAACAAGGGTTACGTTAAAGCATTGAACTATGAGAGAAGGATCCAGTGGAGGAGAGAAGAGAACTTCCTCCGCATCGAGAGGCCTACGCGTCTCGACAGGGCAAGAGCTCTCGGTTTCAAAGCAAAGCAGGGATACGTTGTCGTCAGGGCAAGGGTCAGAAAGGGATCCTTCCAGAAGAGAACGATCAGAGCAGGAAGGAGGGCTAAGCGCCGCGGTATCAATCAGATCACCACCGGCAAGAGCCTCCAGAGAATGGCAGAAGAGAGGACAGCCAAGAGATTCCCCAACCTCGAGGTCCTGAATTCCTACTGGGTAGGAGCAGACGGACAGCAGGAGTGGTATGAGGTCATCCTCGTCGACCCCGCACACCCCGTCATCAAGGCGGACCCCAAGATCAACTGGATCTGCAACAAGGCCAACACCAACCGTGTATACCGCGGACTTACAGGTGCTGGAGTTACCGGTCGCGGACTCAGGAACAAGGGTAAGGGTGCGGAACACGTCAGACCCTCTGTCAACGCGAATCAGGGAAGGACAAAGTAAGCCTTTTTCCCAAACTTTTTACAATTACAGCCCGCCCTTCAGGGCGGGCACACTTCTTGATCTTCGATGCGACCTGCCACAAGGGTCGATATTACTATTCCGTATAATGTGTTAACAAGTTGTTAAATAAGTCCATTGGATATATACGCCACATTATCGCGGAGGTGAGAGATCGGCAATTGAGACAAAGGACCTGAGCGTCATGCTCAGCGACCCAAAGATGGCCATAATAGCAATGGCCGTACCGTTGTTCATCTCTTATCTCGTATGCGAACTCCAGCTTTTCATAGACTCGTACTGGTGTTCCGGATTGGGCGCCGCACCGCTGGCCGCCCAATCGCTGGCATCTCCGATCTACAGGATGATCGTGGCGGTGGGAGCGGGTCTCGGAGTGGGCGCATCCACAGCGATAGCACGTGCATTTCCGGGAACAGAGAACGCGCGAACAGCCTCTGCACCCAGATCATAGTCCTGTCGATCGCAATCTCCGTCGCGATGACGGTCATCATGTTCTTCGCCCAGACCCCCCTTCTTGATTTCATCAGCGGCGGGGACGATACCGAACTGAGAAAACAGTATGTCATGCCGTTCATAATCTGCAGCTACCCCGTGATAATGAACGGGATAATGATCAGGTAATTGAGGTCCGAAGGGGCCGCCAAGAGATCGATGATGCTGTCAGTGATGGCCGCTCTGATCAACATCGTGCTCGACCCTATCCTCATCTACGGACTGGACCTCGGTCTTATGGGTGCGGCATTCGCGACCGTGATATCGTACATAGCGGTCACCGCGATAGGATTCTATTGGTACCTCGGAGGAATAATGTATGTACGTCCGTCGTTCAAAGGATTCAGATTCGTCCGCGAACAGATATCGGACATACTGACCGTCGGAGCGCCGAATTCGTTCCAGCTTTTGATCGTGCCGCTGCTGATGATCCCGAGAACGCGTTGGTGTACGCCTGCGGAGGGGACGCGGGTATGATAGCCTACCACTATTCGTTCTATTTCGTAACGCTGGCATGTATCCCGTCGACGGCGATAGCCGCTGCGATGATACCGATAACATCCGCCGCCCAGGGACAGAATGATTTCGAAAAGGCCAAGCTCGGTTTCAGATATTCGGCCAAATTGGCCATGGGCATATCGCTGATGCTCGGGATCGTCCTGTTCATTTTCGCAGGACCTCTCACATCCATGTATGCGCAGTCCCCCGAGATAGCCCCGATGCATACGGAGATGACAAAGGCCCTGATGATCTACGCCTTCGTGACAGTTGTCATATCGGGAAACGGAATATGCTCCGCGATACAGCAGTCCCTAAGATTCGCCCATTATGCAATGACGATCAGCGTGTTCAGGGAGATCCTGTTCCTGTCGTTCTATTGGGCCGCATCCGGCATTTCCATGGATGCGATCTACTGGTCTGTAAATTGCGTGAACGTGATAACACTGGCAGTCAATCTTATCGTAACGGTCCGTTCCGTCCGCACCAGAGAGAAGGCTTACCCTCCGCCTGCGGCCGCCGTATGATCAAACGTCCCTGATCATCTTCAAAAGGTCGGCCACTTCCTCATCGGACATGCCGATCGTCGGGAAATAGACCGGTATACCGTACTTGGAGACGTCCACATCCTGAAGCTCGTCCAAGGACGTTCCCCAGACGTATCCGAAGACCTTCTTGGGATCGTTGGCGTCGAGTGCGATCTCCTTGAGATCGGGGTCGTAGCTCTCCAGGATCGAACAGTCGATCTCAGATCTGACTATGACCTTGCATCCGCGTTTCATCATAAGCCATGCGGATACTATTCCGCGGTCGTTGTTTATCTCCGCGATGACGCGTCCCTGGGTCCCTATGGGAAGACCTGCGTGACACTTCACATACGTGTCGAAGATGTAGGTCTTGTTGTTCCTGACCTCCACATAGAATATCTTCTCGGGGTTCGTGAGATCGACCTTCAGGCCTTCATTGGCCTCGAATATCGCAGAACCTGCCTCACGGCCGACATCCATGCTTGTGAACGGGTGGTGGTTTCCCTCACGCCTCGCCTTCACGGCGAACGTCTGACCGGAATGCACCTTTCCCTGAGAATAATCGGCTGCCGCTTTGCAGATATCGTTCATATCCGCTGTGGTGACCTCCGCAACGGAGACCGATGCGATACCGAATACCTTCCTCAGCGATCTGACCGCCGCATCGATATCTGTGGCCTCGACATAGAATCTTGCCTCGCCTTTGGTGACCAGGGCCTCGACCCCGTCCGCCGCGAGCATTGTCAGCATATTGTCCTTTAGACGATTCTCAAAACGGGTCCTTACAGGAATGCTCTTGAGGCCTATCTCCGAATATCTGACAAGTATCACTGCCACAGAGTACTGTTATCTGCCGACCGTATAAAGGATTTCGTATCGAATTTTGAGGACAATCATGTTTATATTCCGCCCGTACATCGCCTGTACATGGACCCCGTGATCATTCTGGCCCTCATGGCTGTCGGCATATTCGCCGGCATCGTAGGCGCATTGTTCGGTCTCGGGGGAGGTATCATCTTCATGCCGTTCCTCACGATAGTCTTCGGACTGTCCGCGAGCGATGCCGTCGCAGTCAGTCTTGTAGGTATCGTGACGTCCTCCGTGGGTGCCGCATCATCTTATGTGAAAGAGGGAAGGTCCAACATCAGACTCGGACTTCTGTTGGAGATAACCACTGCCATAGGCGCCATAATCGGTGCTTTGTTGGCAGGGATAATGGCAGACTGGCTCTTGTTGTGCGTCTTCTCGGCCATGCTTATCTACAGTGCCCTTCACATGCTGAAGCACAAGGAGGTCGTGAATGAACCGGAGATCTCCGATAACGACGACCCGCTCGTCTTCGAATATGCGGGAGACGACGGAGAGAAGCACAGGTACAAGGTGGACAACATCAAAGGCGGAATGCTCGGGTGCGGTGCGGCCGGAGTGCTTGCATCGATGACGGGCGTAGGCGGCGGAGCGATCAAGGTCCCGCTGATGAATCTGTACATGCATGTTCCGATCAAAGTGGCCAGCGCCACAAGCAACTACATGATCGGGATCACCGCGTTCTCCGGTGTGATCATCTACCTTCTGAACGGCAGCATCCTTCTGGATTACGCCGCGGGAATGGCCATAGGGGCATTCATCGGTGCGTTGATCGGGGTCAGGATATCCGGACGTCTGAAGGCGACCTCCATGAGAAAATATCTGGCCGTCGTCCTGCTGATCATCTCGGTATTGGAACTTCTGAAAGCGGGAGGGATAATGTGAACGATTCCGGATCCACCGCATTCGTACTGAGGCTTTGCGTATGCATAGGCATAGCCGTCATAGTCATCGGACTTCTGACAGACAGCACCGACATCCTTTGGTTCGGCATACTGGCACTTATCTGCGCCCCGTTCCTGGGAATACTTACTACATTCGTATCCCTCATCAGCGAGAAGGATTGGTATTGGGTCAAAGTGGCCGCTGTACTGATCGTTGTCATGGCGATAGGGATCACCATCTCAATCATACAGTGAGGCTGAATTATGACGGGACCGAAGACAGTTTTCGAGAAGACGGATGACGGAGGGAGATTCTCCCTGCAGATCGACGGAAAAGAGGCGGGATACGTCTCGTTCGTCATGGTCTCCGACGATACGATCGATATCGATCATACGGTCGTCCGCAGGGAATACGAGGGCAACGGATACGGAAGGATCCTTGTGGATTCCGTCATCGGAATGGCGGACGCGAACGGATGGAAGATCGCGCCCAACTGCTCCTATGCTAAGCATGTCCTTGAAAAGATCGGCAGGATCCGATGATACGATTTCAATAAATGATCTGATTTTTCAACTATGTTGACATTCGACCACAGACTGTATAATTTGTACATTATCCATTCTTTTACATTATTCTCAATCAGAACTCGCCCCAGATATTCAATTCTATATTGAAATAATATTTTTGATATTATTTACAACATATAACTTGGAATATACATCCAACTTATATATTTCCACATGGTTTACATTTAACAGAGATATTATGAGTCTCTCGAAAATGCAGATCGCACCATTGCGGTCGTTGTAATAGTGATCGCTGCAGGTGCGGTATATGTTGTTATAAGCATGAACGGTAACAACAAAGGCACATACAGCGACGGTGCGATAACCATTGTCACACCTACAGACTATAGCGGAAACACTGCTGAACAGACATATGAAGAAGTACCTGAAAGGGTGGTCGTTGGATGCAACACTGCACTCGACATCCTTCTTTACTTCGGTCTCGGCGACAGGATCATCGGAATCTACTATATGGAAGAAGAAGTGCCAGAAGATCTCCAGGATGAATATAAAGAGGTCGCAGAAAGGATCGGAAGCGATCACATTCTTACCGGCAACATCAGCCAGGCTGTCCTGACCGATTGGGAACCCGACTGCGTTATAGCATGGGTAGCATGGTCAGATGCCAAACTCGGATCCCCCAGCTACTGGAACGCTCTGGGATGCAACGTCTGGTCCCTCCGTACCATGGTCGACATGGATTCCATCGAAGGAATGGAACTTGACTACAAAAACATCGGAAACATCTTCAATGTAAAGGATCAGACCGACAAATACATGGATTCACTGGAAGACAAGATTGATGAGGTCAAAGAACTTCTGAAGAACAGCACTCTGTCATATGCCATGGAAGACGGCGTTCCCGAAGCCGACGGAGTATGGTTCTACAACAAGGCATTCATCAACAGCATTCTTGACGAGTGCGGCGTTACCAATGTCTTCAGCGATACGGGAAGCGGAACATCTCTCGCTGTATTATACGACAGAGCAGAGACCATCGACGTACTGTTCGTCATCTGTTACGGTGACAACACTCTGGATGAGACCGTGAACGCTTGGAAAGCCGATTCTGTTCTGGCTGCATCTCCTGCTATCACCAATGGAGAATATTACTCGATGAACCTCAGTATTTCGTATGGTGCCGATCCCACGGTGATCGATACCCTCGACATTCTTGTGGATATCTTGACCTGATCAGATCAAAAAAAACCATTTCCAAACCCTTTACTTAATTTAATAAGGTACAGTCTATGAAAAAACTAGGGAACATATCAACAGTAGGACTGATCATTCTCCTCGTATTGGTCATGATCGTCGTTCTAGCCTATTCGACGTTTACCGGTGCAGTGTCTGTTCCGTTCGATGAAGTTGTGCGTATACTATTGAACAAGATATTCGGATACGGCGATATTTCTGATATACGTCCTGCTACCGTAGCGATCGTTTGGCAGCTCTATGCTCCCCGCGGAATGCTCGGACTTGTGGTCGGCGCCGGATTGGCACTTGTGGGAGTTGTCATACAGGCAATGGTCCAGAATCCTCTTGCCAATCCGTACATATTGGGTATATCGTCAGGAGCATCGTTGGGTGCAACGTTCGCGATCCTTCTCGGTTCATCCGTGCTTGCGGGAACGATCTTTGCGTCTTTCGGTGTGGAAGCATTTGCATTCATCGGTGCGATCTAGCATCGATAGCCGTATTCACGTTATCTGCGGTGGGAGGAAAGATCACATCGACGAAATTGGTCCTTTCCGGAGTAATTATCGCATCATTATGCGGTGCTTTCTCAAATCTCATCGTATATCTGGCACCTAACGCCACCCAGATGAGGGACCTTACATTCTGGCTTATGGGTTCCCTGAGCACGACTGGTTTCGATACCGTTGTCATGTGCGCGGTCCCCCTTGTCATCTGTATCGTGTTCTTCCTGACACAGCTGCGTAACCTTAACGCAATGATGTTGGGAGACGATACCGCAACCACGCTGGGGATCAATCTTTCGACCCTCAGAAAGGCCTACATTCTGATCACCGCGTTCATGGTAGCCATTTTGGTATGCAACTGCGGACTGATCGGATTCGTCGGTCTGATCATACCGCATATAGGCCGTGCACTGGTTGGGACCAACCATTGGAAACTCTATCCGATATCGATCCTCCTGGGAGCGATATTCATGATGGTCGCCGACATCTTTGCGCGCTCGTTAACCGTCTCGGAGATACCGATCGGTATCATTACCGCCATCTGCGGTGCACCCGTGTTCGCATACATTATGATCAAGAAATCTTACAGTTTCGGAGCTGGTAGCTGATGGACATAGTAACAAAAGAAGTAGACGTTTCGGTTCCCACCAAACGCATAGTGAATGAAGCCACCATACATGTGAATGACGGCGAGTTCGTAGGTCTTTTGGGACCGAACGGAAGCGGCAAATCCACGTTGCTGAAATCCATTTACCGCGTGATGAAAAGGGACTCCGGGGAGATTCTGATAGACGACATACCGTTGGATGTTATGCATCTCCGCGAGAGTGCTTTGAAAATGGCAGTTGTCACCCAACATAACTACTACAACTTCGAATTCAGGGTCGAAGACGTCGTTATGATGGGCAGAACCCCTCATAAAAAGGCAATGGAGACCGATAACGAAGAAGATCGCGAGATCGTCAGAAATGCCCTTAAAAAGGTCAATATGCTGGAATTTGCAGACAGGGCATTCTCATCGCTTTCGGGAGGAGAGCAGCAGCGCATCATCCTTGCACGGGCACTTGCACAGCAAACGCCCTGTCTGGTATTGGACGAACCGACTAACCACCTTGATATCGAATATCAGTTAGAGGTCTTGGATATCGTCAAAAGTCTTCATTGTACGGCCCTTTGCGCCATGCACGATCTGAATCTTGCTGCACAGTACTGCGACAGGCTTTACGTTATCAAGGACGGCCGCATTATCATGGAAGGTACGCCCGAAAAGGTCATCACGGAAGATATGATCCAAGAGATCTACAATGTCAAGGCAGCAGTAAGCCGCCATCCCAAGACCGGATTGCTGAACATCGCATACTATCCTACATTCCTCTCCAAAGCCTATGACGACGAACCTGTGGACAACGTACGGAAAGAAGAACCGATATCTGTTCCCGATATCGCTGTCAACCACGCATAAACCGATCAATACCTCCTCTCCCGTCAGGGAGAGGATCACTTTTATTTACATGTGCCAGACATGCGCAGATGATCATCAGAACAGAATTAAAGGCCCTGCCCGGATGATGAGATGCTGAATAATATATGAGTGCAAGGGATGGGATTTGAACCCACGGACCACTAAGGATTAGGCCCTGAACCTAACGTCGTTGGCCAGGCTTGACTACCCTTGCAGTAAGAATGCCAATTGCTTCCTTATAATTAATGCTTGCGATTGCCGTCGCAGACAATTCAGAATCGTTGAAAAGGTTGTTTGCATGCCCCTCACAGGCATGCAGGAAAGTTTACGGTGTTGTCAGAAAGCTTACACTTTCATGATCTTCATCCATCCACCGGACTCGTAGATGGCAAGTCCCCTCTTTTTAAGGATCTGCTCGAACTCTGCCCAGTCGATGACATCAAGTCTGTTGTTCTTTCCTTTCGTGAACTGCACACCCTGAGTACCTTTGACCTTTCCAGGTTTCAGTCCTTTGTTGTTCGCAATTGTCTTTGCTTTTGCGAGATCGATTTTTTCCATTACCATTGGATTTTCCCTCCCTCATGCCAGATGGCATGCCGGAAAAAATATTCAGGTGTGAGGTATATAAAGGTTATGCGAAAAAATGACGATTTTGGGTATTTTTGAAGGTTTCCGAGTAACAAAAAATGAGCCAGACACAAAAAGTCACCATGACAAATAATATCAAGACGTTACTCTCTACCAATTGTCATGGGAGAAGCAATATCGGCCGTCAGTCTAGCCGCCGCAAAGAGCAGGCGTCCGACGCCCGAAGACATGATCATACTCGGAAATATCCTTGGCGGAAAAGGTAAAGACGTTGCCATCGGGATCGATATGGATCCGAGCAGCATGATGATGAGGAATGCCCTGGTATCGGGTCTGCTTGCAGTAGGAACGAACGTCTGGGATGCAGGTGTCATGCCGGCTCCCGCGGTACTTCTGTCCGCAAAGAACATGGACTGCACCGTCATGATCGGTTCTCCCGACAGCACCGGCAAGATCGCCGATGTCGTAATGTATGATTCCGACGGCGCCGAATTCAACAACGAGATGTACAGGAACATCATAACCAGATACAACGAGCATACCTTAACCCTTCAGGATTACAAGAACGTAGGAAAGGTCCGCCCGCTCACAAATGTCGCCAAAAGATACATCGGCAGGCTGACGAAAGGACGCGATGCGCATGGCTCCCCCCTCATTCTGGACTGCGGATGCAACTGCACCGCGAAATGCGCACCCCAGGTCCTCGCAGGGATCGGATGCGACCTTGTCTGTCTGAACGGTCAGGTCGATCCCGAATACAGGCCCAGACAGCCCGGTATCAGCAAGACCGATATCTCCGATATGAACGAATTGGTCGCTGCCAACCTCGGTACCGTCGGTATCGCCCTCAACGGGAACGGCACCCGTATGGCCCTTATCGACGAGGGAGGAAGATATATCTCCCCCGAAGAGACCCTGGCACTTCTCCTTCTGTATCTCAAACCGTCCGTACTGGTAATACCCGTGGATTCCACCTCGCTCATCACCGATGCATTCTGGGGAAATATCGGCAAGATCAAGACCGACGTCCAAGAAACAGGTTCCAGGAAGATCATCAAGACCGACGGAAGCATGGAGGCCACCACATCCGCTCTGAAAGACAACGGAGGCCTCGGCGTCACCGATGATTGGGAATTCATCTACGCCGATCATTCGCTCTGCCCCGACGGTATTCTCACAGGTACCATCCTTTCCGAACTCTCCGGAAGCAACAGCATACGCAACACGACAACATCGTTCCCCAAGTATGTGGTATTGAACGATGTCGTCCGCTACGCCCCGATAGGATTGGGCACCGTCAAAGACCAGCATGTCGTACATTCCCCTACTGCCAACCGCGAGATGTTCAGCAAGAAGATCGACAATGAGATCTCGAAGCTAGACTGCTCTGGAGTCTATACCGTGAAAGGATGGAGGGTCGAATTGGAATTCGGCTGGTTCTCCATTTCCTTCAGCACGGACAGCGACGGTTACGTCGACATCGTCTCGGAGGCCAAAGACAAGGCCTACGCCGTATGTATGATGGAACAGGCCAAAGAAATGGTCATCAAATGTCTCTGATCAGAAGACGAGTTCCAGTTCTATGACCTCGCCGCTCGAATTGTACGCTTTCCAGCTGGTTCTGTCGTAAGGCTGGCACGTTATGAAATGCACCCCGCCCATGTGGCTGAAGAACGTCAGATCCGCATCCGAGGCCTCGTTGGAATAACCCGGATGGGAATGGGCCGAACCGGACATCTCGAAATCCACCGGCGCCATCCATTCGTTTATGAAACTGTGGCTCTCTCCGAATACCGAACCGGGAACAAGGACCATCTCCGTGACGACCCCTTCCTCCGCCCTGTGAAAACAGATGAACTCGTCGGGATAGGTGGATTTGGCAGATGCGTTGAACCCGTCGATGAAATCCACACTTACACCGTATATCTTCTTCATATAGCGTTCACCAACTTCTCACGCACGCGCCTGTAGAAATCCGTATTGAACATTATGAATCTGGACTTGCGGCCGGATGCCATGATCGTGACGGAGCTCTTCCCTTCCATGGGGAACTCCTCCTGTCCGTCCGCGACTATAAGGCATCCCCTGTCGGTGATGGATTCTATGGTGACCTTCGCTCCGATGGGGACCACGAAAGGCCTTGATGCGAACTTGTAGGCCGCCATCGGGACGATGACCATGCCGTTGACCTTCGGATCGATGATCGGGGCACCGAGGCTCATTGCGTAGCATGTAGAACCGGTGGGCGTGGAAACGATGATACCGTCCGCACGGACCTCGGTCATGAGATGATCGTCCACGTAGACCTTGAAATGCCTGATCTTCGCGATGGTATCCGTGTGTACAACGACCTCGTTGACCGCATCTGCGAGGTCCTCGCTGTTGCAACGGGCGACCACCCTGGTCCTTTCCTCGATCGTGTAATCTCCGCTGACCAGTCTTTTGATGCCTTCTTCGATATCTTCCACGTCGACATCTGCCAGGAAACCCACGCCTCCCGCATTGATGCCTACGAGGGGGGCATCGTTCTTCATTAGGGTCCTGAGGATCGTACCGTCTCCGCCGATGGTGATCATAATGTCGACCTCCATGTCCCCCAACGGGGTACCGGGCCTGTTCAGCGCCTTGGCGATGTCCTCTTCGAGGACTATCTCCTGCCCGCTGAGCGCCTTGATCACGCGGTTGGCGTAATCCACGACGTTGGAGATGTTCATGTTCGCGCAGATGCCGTATACGTGCTTCTCCGTGCGGCTCTCCTTCTTCATGATGAAATCATAGACCTTCCTCTCGCAGAATGCGATGAAGTTGGAACGTATCTCGAGATCGAAAGGCATGTCGAAAGGCTTCCCTTCGAGGTCCAGGATCTCTCCGCCGGCCTCCTTCAGCAGAAGATAGCTCGCGGCGATGTCCACGACCCTGATCTCCCTGCTGTACTTCTCGGAATTCATGTAGTACGCCTCGGCCTTGCCTTCGGCGACCAATTCCATCTCCAAGGATGCGCAGCCGTAGGAACGCGAAGAACTGACCCTTTTCGCCAAAGCGAACGAATCGGGATGGGCGCTCTTGCCGAGATATATGAGAAGGCACAGCTCCCTTACATCGACGTTCGATGCCACATGCATGGGAACTCCGTTCTTGAAGGCCCCTTTTCCTTTCTCGGCGACCATCTCGTCCTCTGTGACCAGATTCCTGAGGAGCGCCGTGTGGATGTTGCTGAGCCTGTCCTTTCCGACCGCCATGGAGATCGTGAACATAGGTACGCCTGCGATAGCGTTGGACGTTCCGTCTATGGGGTCGAGGACCAGCGTCTCCGATGCTCCGTTATCGACGAACCCTATCTCCTCACTGAGAATGTTCAGAGGCACATTGTTCCTTACGATGTAATCGAGGACCGTATTCTCTGCGATCTTGTCGATCTGCGATGTTGTCGTGCCGTCCGCCCCCATACCGAGAGGGGATCCCCTCTCTCCGTCGGGGATCTTCGAAATGGCATCCTCTACCGCATCTGCGATCGCTCTCAGGGTCTCCATGAGTGTCATGATGGTTACTGCATTGCACGCGTGCGGTTATAGTTTTGTCGGCAACAACGGTTTTTTGTGAAATAAATGGGCCGGATGTATCGAATAACAATGCCGCAAAACCGATACATATCATACTCGGAACACTATGATCAACACATGACCGGATACATCCCAAGACTTGCAGATGAAGAATTGAAAGATGATCTGGAAGCATTTGGCGCCGTATTGATCATGGGCCCTAAATGGTGTGGGAAAACAACAACGGCCTCGCAACTGTCAAAAAGTGTTCTGAGAATGCAGGACTGAGATCAAAGGACAGGAATCCGGCCCTTGCAAAATTGAAACCTTCTGAACTTCTCAAGGGAGACAATCCGCGGCTGATAGGCGAATGGCAGGTAGCGCCGCAGCTTTGGGACTCGGTGAGGCTCAGCGTCGATCTGAGAAATGAAACGGGACTGTATATCCTCACGGGTTCAACAACTGTCAACACGGACAATGTGGGAAACCCATCCTTCATGGCGGTAATAACCAGTACGGAATATGCGTATGTCCGCGAGGACGGGGTCTTCGTACTGCCCATAGGATGCCTGAGAAATTGAAAGGCTCCTGTGAACCTCAAAGATTCAATATATCGGCACACCCATCGGCCTGCCATGGAACCTTTGGACGGAACCTCAGATACAGTATTCTCCGACCGCGGAAGACTTTTCACATTGTCCGCGGACCCCGGAAACAGAGTGTACGGGGAACGTCTGGTATCCAAAGACGGGAAGGAATACCGCGAATGGTCCCCGCGCAGAAGCAAACTGTCTGCGTATCTGACCAATAACGGCAGGGAATTCCCGTTCAGAAAGGACAGCAGGGTATTGTATCTCGGAGCTTCCAGCGGTACGACCCCGTCCCATGTTTCCGATATCGTTTCGGAAGGGAAGGTGTTCTGCGTCGAATTCGCCCCCCGCATGTTCAGGGAACTGGTGAAGACATGCGACCGCAGACCGAACATGATGCCCATACTCGCAGATGCCACCAATCCGTCCGAATACCAATTCGCGGTCGACGGCATCGATATCGTCTATGCGGACGTGGCCCAAAAGAACCAAGCCGGAATAATCGCCGATAACATGGAGATGTTCGGAGCAAGAACGGGAATGGTCGCCATCAAGGCGAGGTCCGAAGACGTCACATCCGCACCCGCGGCCGTATTCAGAATGTCCGAGGAGACCTTGAAAAAGAGAGGCTACAGGATCCTCGATTCCAGGAGTCTGGAACCTTTCGAGGATTCACATCAGATGATCGTTTTCAGGAAGGATTGAAATGACCCACAGGACCGCCTATGCCATTGCTTTCAGGGACGGGGTGTTCCTGATGGTGTACCATCCGAAGAGAAAAGGATGGGAGATGCCGGGAGGCCATGTAGAGGATGGGGAAACCTCCGAACAGGCCGCCAGAAGGGAATTCATCGAAGAATCCGGCCATGATATCAGGATCGTCAAGACCAGGGATATCGGATACTGCGACGTGTGCGCCGCTGTTCTTTTGGATAAGGTATCTGACGAATGCGAGATGAAGACGGAACTGTTCTCCGAACTGCCGAAGGATCTCTCGTTTGACAGGGAAGAGTACGAAGATACCGTTCCCTGGGCCCGGAATGCCGTCAACGAGGCACGTTGACCGACAAATTGTAAATACGGCCGACCCGATTGATTCATCATGTCCTATTGTCCGTACTGCGGTGCGAAGAACGACGATACGTCGATGTTCTGCGTCATCTGCGGAAAAGAGCTTCCCAAGACCGAAGGCCCCGGATTCGATCCCAACGATACTACGAGGAACGATCCCAGCGCCGGTGCCAGAGGAAGTCAGCCCAAGTATTCGGAACACAGGGATGAGGGATGAGGGGATCATGATGATCCTCAGCATAATTTTCCCGGGATTGGGAGTATTTGTGGTCGGAAAATCTTTGGAGGGAATGATCCTGATGATCCTGAACATCGTCTGTTTCGCTCTCGGTTTCTTTTTCCTGTTACCGTTCCTGGGATGTCTGGTCGTGTGGATCGCAGGTCTGATCCTGACGCATCAGTACGTCAAAGAATACAACGATACCCTCGACAGGACCGGCAATCCGCCTTGGTGACGGTCAGCGGGAGACCCTGTCGAATCTTTTCTCGAGATCGTCTAGATGGTTGGGCGCTCCGATATCACTCTGAGATCCATACGGTCTTCCGATTGCATCTTTCATGAGGGAATAACAGACGCCCTTTTTTTACAAAAAAAGAATACCTATTTCGAGATTGCTATCCGACATGTTGACAGTTGATCCATTCAACGGACAGGTGCAACCTTTTAATACTCGTTGACCTTCCATCCTATTAAGCCTCGCCGCCTATATAATTGATCGGAGAATCAAAATATGGCAAGAATGCAAACAAGAAAGAAGGGCAAATCCTGTTCGAAGCGCCCTATGATCAGCGAAAACCCGTCGTGGGTTCCTCTCAGTGCCACCGAAATCGAGGACCTCATCGTCAGCTTCGCTAAAGAAGGAATGGTTTCCGCAAAGATCGGACTTATCCTCAGAGATCAGTACGGTGTACCTAACGTGAAACTCGCAACCGGCAAAACGGTCACAGAGATCATGAAAGAGAAAGGTGTTGCCGCAACACTTCCTGAAGACCTCTCGAACCTCATGAGGCGTGCGATCAACCTTAGTGTCCACATGAGGGACAACAAGGGAGATGTCGCCAACAAGAGGGGACTCGACCTCATCGAAGCCAGGATCAGGAGACTGGAGCGCTACTACAAACGTAACGGCGTTCTCCCCATGACCTGGAAGTATTCGCTCAGCAACGCAGAGCTCATGCTTAAGTGAGGACCATGGACGATTCCGTCCTACCTTCCAAACTTCTTAATCATTTATCTAAAGCTGCGGACATCGTCCGCAGCCACGATTACATTCAGGTATACTCACATTACGATGCCGACGGCATAACTGCCGCCTCGATCATCGCAAAGGCGCTTCTCCGTGAGGGAAAGGAATTCAGGGTCACGCTTTTCACTACCCTGAACGATCCCAACATGGAGATCATCAGGAATACTCCCGCAGAATGCATCGTCATCAGCGATCTCGGAGCTTCCTACATCAGGGAACTCGATGCGATGGACCGCGACATCGTGGTCCTGGACCACCACACCATCGTGGACAAGGCAGAGAGGATCTGCTACGCGAACCCGCATCTTTACGGGATCGACGGCATGACCTCGGGGTGCGGAGCAACGATGGCTTTCTTATTCGCCATCACACTGAGCGAGAAGAACTGGGACCTGGTGCAGGTCGCGTTCGGAGGCATCGCGGGAGACAGACAGCATATCAACGGCATCCTCGGGCTCAACGTCTACCTTCTCGAAGAAGGCGTGAAAAGAGGCCTTGTGGAGGTCATGGACGGTTCGCTCATACCTTACGGGGACCTGAGTTCGGCATTGTTCATGTCCACAGACCCCTACATCCGCGGAGTGAGCGGCTGCGAAGAAGGCGTCACAAAGCTCCTGGACGATGCGGGCATCGCACACAACAAACATTACAAAGACCTCACGGACGAGGAGAAAAGGAAACTCACCTCCCTCATAGCCGTGAAACTTGTTCAGCAGGGAGTGAGCCAGCAGACCCTTAACGAGGTATCCCGCCAGAGGTATTTCCTCAGGGATTGGAACATGGACGCCGAAGCACTGGCATCCCTCATGAACGGCTGCGGACGTCTCGGACTCAACGGCGTCGGCGTCGGCCTCGGAATGGGAGACAGGGATTGCTGCAGCAAGGCCATGGAACTCGAGACCGTATCCAAGAGGCAGATCATGGACGGCGTCCTCATGTTGGAGAAGAACGGATTGAAACAGAGGGAGAACTTCCAATGGTTCGACAGCTCCCAATCCGGATTCACCGGCATCGTATGCGGCATAGCAATGAACTTCATCGGAGTTCCGTCGAAACCCACCATCGGTATCAACACGTCCGAAAGCCTTGCCAAAATATCGTCAAGAGGAACTTGGGACCAGCTCGACAGAGGTGTGGACCTTTCCGTCGCAATGAGGCTTTCCTGCGAATCCGTAGGCGGGAACGGCGGCGGACACAAAATAGCCAGCGGCGGTTCGTTCGAATCCTCCAGACTGGAAGAGTTCTTGGATTGTCTGGACAAGATACTGGGTGCTCAGATCAGCGCCACGTGACACTGACCTCGTCGGTCCTGAATCTCTGCCTGACCTCGGTGTCCTCTATGGACATCCTGACCCCGGAGTTGTACATTATATTCCCGAGCCACGCTATCATGGCCCCGTTGTCCATGCAGAACCTTCTGTCCGGACAGTACATCTTCGCACCGCGTTCCTTGGCCATGGTATCGACCATCTCCCTCAGGCGCATGTTCTGGGCGACACCGCCTCCGAGAAGGACCTCATCTTTTCCCACATGGGCCATCGCGCGTTCTGTGACCTCCGTGAGCATTCCGAACGCCGTTTCCTGGACGGACATGGCGATGTCTTCCAAACGTTCTCCGCGATCCTTGAGTGCCAGCGCAGCGGTCATGATGCCCGAGAAAGAGATGTCCATCCCTTTTACGGAATAAGGGAGATCGAGAAGCCTGTCTCCTCCCTTGGCCAATTTCTCAATGGTCGGACCGGCATAGAAACCGAGACCGAGCTCCCTTCCGAGCTTGTCAAGCATGTTGCCGATACCCACATCCTGCGTCTCTCCGAAGATACGGTATCTCTTATCGGAATATGCGATGATCTGGGTATTTCCGCCCGAAGCATAGAGGAGGACCGGATCGGTGCAACCGGTAGTCGCGTTGCCTATCTCGATGTGCGCTATGCAGTGATTCACGCCGATGATCGGTATTCCGAGACGGCACGATAACGAACGTGCGGCAGTTGCCGCGACCCTGAGACAGGGTCCGAGTCCTGGACCCATAGAGAATGAGATAAGATCCACATCATTGAGCGTGATACCGGCTTCCTTGACGGACCTGGTTATGATATCCGCGACGACATCTGCATGATGGTTCGCCGCCTCTCTGGGATGGAGCCCGCCTTCCGGCGGTCTGTACATGTCCAGAACGTTGGACAGGACCTTCTTCTCGGAATCCACGACACCCACTCCGAGAGTGTGCGCCGTGCCTTCAATGCCCAGGGTTATCATGATGGATGCCCCATGATAGTGGTATCATAAAAATGTGGTCATTCGGCAGGCGAACCGCCGTGCGACTTCCATTCTCTGAGCATGTACTTCAGAAGGAGGAATCCCCAGAATCCCATGACCACCGAACCGAAGATCTCTGCCGTGGCCGCCCCTACCCAGATGTAGGACAGGATGCCGAATGTGGCCAGATAGATACAGATGGGGATCTGAAGCAAGTTCCTGAACAGGGTGGAAATGAGTGATTTCATTCCCATTCCGAGAGCCTGGAAGAATCCGGAACTTACGAATCCCAGACCCATCAGCGGAAGTGCCAGCACCATTATCCTGAGCATCTCCACCATTCCGTCCCTGAGTCCGGCCGTGTTATCGGAATATGTGAACATTACGCATATCTGCGGCGCGAAGATCAGCGTTACAGCGGTTATCGCGATCATCACCAACAGTATCAGTTTCACCGCGTACTTGTATGTGGTATCGATCCTGTCCACGCGTCTTGCTCCGTAACTTGCGGCGCACACCGGGACCATGGCCTGCGACACAGCCATCATCGGGATCATCAGCATGTTGATGATCCTCCAGGCGGATGTGAAGATCGCCACTCCGTCCGTACCTCCCACACCAACGACGATGATGTTCATTATCATCGATGTGACCGAGATCAGGAGCATTTCCATCGCGGCGGGAAGTCCCACCGAGAAGATGTCCTTACAGATGACACGGTCGAATCTGAATCCGCTGAACGAGAGTTTGAGATAGGTGTCCTTCTTGATCTTATACCAATAGACACAAATGAGAAGGGATATGAACATAGCCAGAAGTGTTGCCACCGCGGCCCCCATCAGTCCCCATCCGAAGATGTAGATGAATATGGGATCGAGAACTATGTTGATCGCCGCCGCCAGGATCTGGATGTTCATCGACCTCTTGGCCGCGCCTTCGGACCTGAGAAGGTTCGTCAGATATCCGGACATGAAGAACACTATGCATCCCAGGATGACCGGGTATGCGTATGCCAGACATTCGTCGAGATAATCCGCTCCGCCTATCGCTACCAGGATGTACGGTGCGGCTATGAACAGGACGACGGTCATTATCACGCCGGCGGCTATTGTCAGCATGACACCCTGGACGGCTGCCTTGTCCGCGCCTTCGGTATCTTTCGCACCGATCCTTCTGGCTATTGCCTGGGAAGCACCGATACCGATACCGTTTCCTATTGCGACAAGTATGAAGAATATAGGGAACACGACACCGACCGCGGCGAGGGCGGTAGAACCCAATCCGGCAACCCAGACCGAGTCGATCATATTGTTCAGAGTCTGGATGACCAAAGCTATTGTTATAGGGACGATCATTGCAACGATCGCCTTCTTCGGGTCTCCCGTCAGTATGTTGACATCTTTGGTCCTTCTCGAGAACTCTGCCATGATTCTCCAATGAAGAACTCATACAAATAAGGTGCTATACTAAGGAAAGACAGTACTGCAGGATCGGCCTTTTCAAATGAGTTCGGACATCCTGTTTTTGTCAAAAACGGTCGTCTTTCCGTTGAATTTGATAATCAGACCGTCATAAGGTTTAATAATGAAGAGCGGATACGAGTGGATACTGGGCTCGTGGTCTAGGGGTTATGACGCCACCTTGACATGGTGGAGGTCGCCGGTTCAAATCCGGCCGGGCCCACCAGTATCTTCTTCATTTACGTTTCACATCAAAGCGATGTTCTCGCTGAGAGCCACATCGTTGTAGGGACATTTTCCGAGAACATCCCTGATCCTGTCGCTGTGCATGCCCCTTATCCTGGATATCTCTTCGGAACTGTAATTCGGAGTTGCTTTGGCTACGATCTCTCCTTTGCAGACGATATCGATGACGTCGCCTTTGGAGAACTGGCCGGTGACCTCCTTCACACCTACCGGGAGCAACGATCTGTGTTCTGTCAGGGCCTTCATTGCGCCGTCGTCTATGACCACGGTCCCCATGGAATGGGCCGCCTTCATCCAGCGTTTCTTCTTGCTGATGTGCGTGTCCGAGACGAATACCGTTCCGATATCCTCGCCTGTCGCTGCCCTGAGAAGGACGTCCTTCTCCGTGCTGAGGGCGATGATCATCCTGCAGCCCGCATCCTTGCAGATGGCCGCAGCCTTGAGCTTTGTCCTCATTCCGCCGGTACCCGTGCTCGACATGGTATCTCCGGCCATTTCGAGTATCTCCGGAGTCAGCTCGGTGACCGTGGGAATGAACGCCGCATCCTCGTGAAGGGAAGGGTTCTTCGTATACAGGCCGTCGACATCGGAAAGGATCACCAACAGATCTGCATCCGCTCTGCTGGCTATGACGGCCGAAAGCGTATCGTTGTCTCCGAACATGGGACCGATCTCCTTGACGCATATAGCATCGTTCTCGTTGAAGATCGGGACCACATTGTAGCTCAGAAGACTGTCTATCGTATTGTTCAGGTTGAGTATGGTCTCCCTGTCGGAATAATCGTTGAGGGTGATCAGGATCTGCGCGACGACTATGCCCTGCTTCTGGAAACTGTCGTTCCATTTCTGCATGAGGATGCTCTGTCCGACGGATGCCGCCGCCTGCCTTACCGGGATCTCCTTGGGCTTGGGTTTGGCGTTCATGGCCTTCAGCCCGATGCCTATGGCCCCGGATGTGACGATAAGTACCTCTTTGCCCCCGTCCCTGAGCTTCCTCACCTGTTCGGCGACGGAATCCATGAACTCGGAGGATACCGTATCTCCGCCCATTGTGATCGATGACGTACCGACCTTGACGACAACCCTGCCGACCTCTCCGAGTATCTCTTTCCTGTCCATGTTCATCACAGTTCGAATTTCCTGTTCATGGGAGTGTGGGTGAACTTCTTTGCGTCGTTCCCCACGTAATCCTTTACCATCTGGCCTTTTCCGACCAGGACGTACTTGTAGATCACCAGCCCCTCCATTCCCACGGGACCGCGGGCGTGGATCTTGTTGGTGCTGATACCTACTTCCGCACCCTTTCCAAATCTGTACCCGTCCGCAAACCTTGTGGATGCGTTGATGAACACATCTGCCGAATCCACCAATTTGGTGAACTGAAGCTGTTTTACCTTGTCTTCGGTGATGATCGCATCAGTGTGATGCGAACCGTGCGTGTTGATGAAATCTATCGCTTCGTCTACGGAATCCACCATCTTGATGGAGATTATGAGATCGTTGTATTCCGAATCCCAATCGGATTCCTTTGCGGGCACCGTGCTGAAATCCGAAAGGATCTCTTTTACATCGGGATCTGCTCTCATCTCCACACCGGCCTCTGCGAAATCCTCCGCCATCTCCGGGAGGAAATCCTCGGCCACTGACCTGTTGACGAGAAGCGTCTCCACCGCGTTGCATACGGCGGGATATTGTATTTTGGAATCCAGGGTCACGTCGAGTGCCAGATCGATATCCGCATCGGAATCTACATAGATGTGGCATATTCCGGCTGCATGTCCGAGGACCGGGATCTTGGTATTGTTCTGAATGTATCTAACGAATTCGTTGGAACCCCTCGGGATGAGAAGGTCTATGTATTTGTCCAGGGACAGGATGCTTGAGATATCGTCCCTTGTCTCCATGAGCACGAACGCCTCCTTCGAGATTCCCGCCTCTTCGATCGCATCGGTCAGTATGTCGAACAATGCTTTGATCGTGTTGAGTGCTTCGGAACCTCCTTTGAAGGCTACCGCGTTTCCGCTCTTCAGACAGAGCGACATTATCTGGGGGACCACGTCCGGACGCGATTCGAATATCACGCCGATGAGACCGATCGGACATCTCATCTGATAGAGTACCAGATCGCTGTCTAGTTCCAATGTGGCCATCGTTTCTCCGACCGGGTCGGCCAGTTCTACGACGTCCTCGATACCGTCTATCATTCCGGAGATCTTCTCATCGGTGACCTTGAGTCTCTTGACAAGCGCATCGCTCATCTTCCCCTGAACCTTGAGCTCTTCCGCGGCCTGCATGTCCTTTGCGTTCGCCTCCAGGATCCTTGCGCGGTTCTTGTCCAGCGCATTCGCCATTGCGAGAAGCGCATCGTCCTTGGATGATGTGTCCTCGGCGGAAAGAACGATCGCCGCACGTTTGGCGGCCTTAATCTGCTCGATGATATCGGTCATATTCGTCAGACCCTTGATAATTATCTATGCTTATAAGTTACGCGTGAGACCCGTGCCGGAATCCCCGGCACGGTCTCCGCAGAAAGGTGTTTGTTCGGAACGATTCTGATATGAGGATCATTTCTTTTTTCCAAGCTTGTCAAGTTTCCTCTGAGCGTTGGCGTCACCGGAAGATGCTTTCTTCTCGAGTTCTGCCTTCTTGGTCTTGTTGTGCTTGGTCAGGTCTTTTTTGGACATAGCCATGTGACTGATCGATTCAGGTGCTTGGCATCGAAGTATATAAACTGTGTGCCAATAATCAGGAAATATGACAAATATGCCAGATTCAGATGGCACAGAGTCCGTCTGCGAACATCATCACGCGGAGCATACGGCCGACGGCCTCTCCGAGATCGGTCCTGTCCGCATCCACCCAAAGCTGACGCGAATCGTATTCCACCCAGTTGGCCGCGGCGACGGCCGTCAGCATCGATTCTATATCCTGATCCGGGAACAGGCTTCCGGACTCTCCGACGGCGTCCATGGCGCGTCCGTTGTCGGTGATCATGAATGTCTCTCCGCCCATCTCGCGGATGTATACGACGAAGAATTCACCGCGGGAATCGGTCTGGGGAAGGAACACCGCATTCCAATCGTTATCCAGCATCTGGACGGAGATACTGTCCTTCAGATCTCCAAAATATCTGCGGACCGTTAGTTCGATATCCGTGACCAAATACTGTTCCTGCTCTTCCATGTAAGTCCCCGAAATGGCATGAACGCCATGATATATGAAGGAAGACGTTTCAGGTAATAGCATGGATATCGATGATGTCGTAAGAAGATGGAAGAACTCCGATCCGCCGCCGTCGGCGGGACCGGAGATATGGGACAGGAAATCGGTCCTTTTCGGAGATATGCCTCCGGCCGAATTCGGAAAGGATGACTTTCTCGATCTTATCGGCAGGACCTGCGAACTCAACAGAGATACACGTGTCCTCGATATCGGATGCGGCACCGGAAGGTACTCGCTGGCACTTGCAGAGAAGACCGGCGATGTGGCCGGTCTCGACTTCTCCGGCGAGATGATATCCAAGGCCGTTTCCAAACGCGATTCTGCGGGAATAAAGAACGTATCGTTCTATGTCGACGATTGGACGAAGGACCGCGACGACGACATCCTGAAAGAGAAGTACGACCTGGTCTTCGCCCGTTACACCCCGGCCGTCGATTCCCCGAAATCCCTGGAGAAGATGCTCTCGGTCAGCAGGGGGATGTGCTACATTACCATGCATTTCGGGAACCGCAACAATATCGACGAAAGTATCGGAGAACTGTTCGGAGAGAGACCTTTGGACCGCATGGAGAGGTCCGCCCTGATAACGGAGTACCTCTGGTGCGCCGGATACGAACCGCAGCTGTACTACGAGGACAGGATACTGGACCGTCTGATAACCCCGGAAGAGGCGTTCAGGAAACATTCCATGGGACACTTCAGGTCCAGAGTGCTTAACGAAAGGACCGAACAAATGGTCCGTGATCATCTCCAATCGATATCCGTTGACGGAATGATACGCGAGAAGGCCTCGGAAAGATCCCTGACTATCTATTGGGACGTCAGAGAGAAAAAGGTCTTTTCCCGCCCTGAAAGCAACAGTCTTTAATACAAAGAGTGGATTGTTTGCGCATAGCCGAGGTAGCCAAGCCCGGTATGGCGGCGGTCTCGAAAACCGCTGGTCCCTGACCTCGGGAGTTCGAATCTCTCCCTCGGCGCCATTACCACTCTTCTTTGACGACATCCGATCGCCGACTTCTTGATATCCGTCAAGAAATTGAAATCGGTTAAAAATTATCTTCGTAACCTAAAAAATACTGCAGAACTTCGTCCGTTGCTGGTACATGTACGGAGAACGCCGTTGTCCGGGCAGCGCATCTGTTGCAATGATAGCCGTCATCGCAGCGGCAGCCCTGATCGCCGCAGGCATCGGCGTTGTGTATCTCCTTGACGGCGAAGACACCGCGGATTGGAAGGAACGCTATACGGAAGAAGGCGCAACATTCTCCGATCCGGGACTGGGTTCTTTCATTCACTACGATTTCACTTTCAACGACGGAGAGGCCGTGGCCAAAGGGACAGCCTCTTTCGAATGCGTCGGCGAAGGGGCCATCGGAATGCTGGCCGTCGGGGAAACGAACTACTCCGCGGAATATGACGGATACACCCACAGTGTGTTCTCCGAGAAACTGTATCATTACTACGATGTGTTCGCCGTCCCAGACGATTCCGATTATCTGGGAACAGAAACAATAGGAACGTGCGACGGTAACAAAACGGTCGATGTCTACTACGATTCCATCGAGAAACTGACCTACTACACCGATCCGGACTGCATATACAAGGTCTACAAGACCGTACAGACCGATGGCAGGACATCCGTGCTCGCGGGATACTGCATACTTTGCCACGAAGATATCGTCCTGTCGGAAAAGATCGGTACGATCTACGGTACATTCGAACTCGAGAATGCGAAAGCACTCACCGTGCTTAAGGCATGGTACATCGGAGAGTCCGAAAGAACGTACATCATGACATTCGACGGCACAAACGAATTCCTGATCGTCGACAAGGAGACCGGCCTTCCGGCCGATTGCGCCGAAGAAGAGAAGACCGTCCTGACCCTGAACGGTACGGATGTGGATGTCACCAAATGGTCCAAGGTCCATTACACCGAAACGGTGGCCGGAGCGGACAACAAGAGCCTGATACATGTCTACACCGATCAGAACGACATCTGCGTGTGCATCGAAACGCTGACCGGCAGCAACGATTCGTATGATAAGGCGAGATACATCTCATCATGATTTCTGCTTCGGATCGATGCTGTGAGAACCGTATCGTTTCTTTCTGGCTGTGAGTAACGGCGCCAAAGAACGGGCGCACGCACCCGTATATAACATGTTTATTTGGAACGGACAGTACGATACTGTTGTTCCGCGGTTACGTATTTTCGGAACCGATCGGCCCATGTTCTTTCGAAAATGCGGATAATTATAATATAGTCTATAACCGAGTACTTTCATGGTGAGAATATTCACGCTAAAAGAATGAATAAACAGGCAGGCGGAGCGCTTGCCGCAATAGTTGTCGTGGCCATCCTTTTGATCGCAGGAGTTGTTGGTTATACTTATTACGAGAAAAACAAAAACACTTCAGACGACGGCGCGACTTTTGAGGACTTCGGAGTTGGAACTTCGATAACATATGAAGGAACCGGATTTCTTTCAGAAACGGAAGTATCCCTTAAAATGACTATGAAGTGTGTCGGATACGACAAAAACGCACCCGTAATGGAGAGTACCGTTATCGCTTCAATGACTGATTTCGAAATGGTCATGATCTCTTATGATTCAGTCTTCGATACAGCCAGTTCCACCAAAGTCAGAACAGAAACAATGGACACAATAGACGGAACGGTTACTGTCGATGTGTACGAAGATGAAAATGACAATGTTGCCTACGTCGGTCAGGCAGATTCCGGAAAGAAAAATCTCGCAGTTTACAAAATAGTGAACGATAATGATAACAGCACACTAAGCCTCACAAAGTATGTCCTGAAATCTTCCGAAGACTACACTCCCGAGGATATCGGACTCGTGATCGGCACATTCAAGTCTTCTACAGATTCAAGCAAAACAACTGGTCTGGAAGTCGTGGGCGAATACAAGGGAACCTATTTCCTCGAATTCACGTATGAAATAATGGATGGATGCTTTGCAGTCAACAGCAGCAACTTAGTTCCCATATACGACAGAGACCTTGGAACGACGACAAAGACGATAGGCGATGTTACCTATGAAGCTCACGGCTACTCTATCGATGTTGGTTCCGTGACCGTCGAAGGTAAACCATCTAACGGAGCCGTCAATGTATTTGTCAGTACAATAGACGGAGCAGCGACCATAATCATGATGGAAGATGTTTCGTATGGAGATAGCTTCGACGACGCTGAGGTCAGTAAATATTATACGAACACAGATCTCTGATCTTTAAACCGGGGCTCCGGCCCCACTCTTATTTTTTCTACCATCTCCTTTACCTGGAATAACCGCCATTTCAATCCATGAAGACATTGTCCGGCGATAATAAAGCATCACTGAATGCCCTTGCCGCGATCATTCTGGTCATTCTTTTGGCAGTGGGCTCCGCAACCGTCGGAGCGCTCATCAAACAATCGAATGACAACCCCTCCGAAGACGGAGCCACTTTCGAAAACCCCGGAATAGGCACCACTGCGGATTACATGGTCGAGAACTACGTGTACCAAGATGATGTGCCCGTCCTCTACGAGACCGACGAATATCACATAGAGGTCCTATCGGAGAACAGCGACACATATTGGAGCCTGGAGAACAACCAATTCAATCTTTCCTCGGGAATGACCATGAAAGAAACGATCCTCAAAGGCAACGCATTTTCCTATTCCGGCGAACTGACGGCAACAGAGAAGATAAAGACCTGCGACGGAAAGGTCACGGTGGACATCTATACGAACGAAAATTTCGAATATGTTGTGGGACAGGACGATTCCGGCCAGTGCAACAATGCGCTGTACAGGATGATCTATTTCGGAGAGAATAAGGTCACTGTATACACCCTTGTATCCTATGATCTGCGTGCACATGAGGAATACGTCCCGTCCGGACTTGTCGGCCTGTCACTCGGTACTTTCTCCAACGGGGAGGACTCCATAGAGATCGAGGTCCTCGGCGAACACGACGGAACGCTCCTGATCGGAACATCCGACGATGCTTACTCCGTGTTCTACTTCTTTATCGAATCCGGTGCCATCATAGATATGGAAGATACGGGCACGAAAGAGATAACGTACAAGGAAGAGACCGTCACCGTCACGATGATGGAACGCTTCGGCATGGGCCTGTATTACGGAGAAAGATCCCTGATCATGAATGCGGCCGCTATGTTCCATGACAAGGTCCTTATCGGATTCTGTTACGCCGAATATCTTGACGGCGAGTACTCAGACATGGGCGTCATATTCCATCTGGATGAATGAAAACCGCTTTCACAGGGGGCTTCGGCCCCCGATACATTTCTATATATTGATTAACAACGACCTCCATTCTTTATTCATGAGAAAGGTCAAGATAACGGTCATCCGGACGATGTTCAACGAGGACCTCGCCGAGGAATACGGTGCCGAAGGCCTCGGGAAATGCCCCATGCTAAGGGAAGGAGATGTGTTCTACGCGGATTACGCCAAACCGGAAGGATTCTGCGACGAGGCCTGGAAAGCGATCTACCAATACGTGTTCGCCCTTGCGCACGGCGCCGGAAAGGAGACGTTCTACTTCGGAGATTAGATCAGGAAACCGGGTGTGGCGATATGCAGCTGCAACGACGGACTCAGGCCCGTGATATTCAAGTTGGAAGCTACTGATGCGTGTTCCGAATTGGATTACGAACCGATCTCCCATTGAAGATACGGATATGACCCCGGCCTGCCGACAGACGTCACTATAAAGATAAATACAGACCGGGACATTCTTATTGGAAGATACGTCCAACGACCTTGCGGATAAGCGGATACAGATGCTGATCGCGTGATAATATGATATTCAAGTACCTCAGAAAAGTAGATTGGTTAATGATGGCAGCATGCCTGCTGCTGATAGCCGGTCAGGTATACTTCGATCTGAGGATCCCCGAATACATGAGCGAGATCACCGACCATCTGCAGATGGGCGTTGATACCGGCATCATCGTAGATGACGGGATGAAGATGCTCGGCTGTGCATTTGCCAGCCTGGCACTTGCAATTATCACAACGATCTTGGCGACCAGAGTCGCCACCGCCCTGTGCCGTACACTCAGGAAATTGCAGTTCGAGAATGTCGAAAGCTTCTCGAAACAGGATATCGACAGATTCTCCGCCGCATCCCTTATCACAAGGTCCACCAACGACATCTATCATCTGCAGCGTTTCGTCGCGAGAGCTATCCAAGTGGTCATCAAGGCCCCGATAATGGCCGTTTGGGCCATATTGAAGATCTCCGGCAGCGCGTTCGAATGGACGACGATGACCGTCATCGCCATGCTGGTCATGCTGATCAGCATCACCGCCATCATGCATTACGGCATCCCGTATCTGAGGAAGATACAGTGGCTGATGGACGATGTCAACCGCGAGACCAGGGAGAACCTGGACGGAATGAGGACCATCCGTTCCTACAACGCGGAAGAATGCCGCGGAGACCAATTCGACGTTACCAGCGAAAGACTGCTGGACAACTGCGTATCGGCTGTCAGGCTAATGTCGCCCATGCATGCGATACCGTCATCCATGCTGAACTTCCTCACATTGGCGATCTATTGGGCAGGCGCACTGATCATCAACGGGGTCATGGAACAGACCGAACAGATGATCCTTTTCTCGGACATGATCGTGTTCACATCATACGCCACCCAGGTCATCTCATCGATAATGATGGCCACCGGGATATTGCGCGGTGCCGCCACCGCAATGGTGTCCGCGCGCCGTATCGAGGAGGTCATCGATTACACCCCGAGCGTACGTGACGGGCCCGGGGCAGAACCGAGATCTCCCGGAGATGTTGAATTCAAAAACGTCGGATTCTGCTATCCCGGCACGGATAAAGAGATCCTATCGGACATATCATTCAAGATCGGCAAGGGAGAGGCACTGGCCATCGTGGGTTCCACGGGAAGCGGAAAATCCACACTCGTCAAACTGATCTCGAGATTATACGATGCCACCGAAGGGGAGGTCCTCATCGATGGCGTCGACATCAGACAGTACACCCTGGACGAACTGTATGCCAAGATCGGATACGTTCCCCAGGACAGCATCATCTTCTCGGATACCGTCGGGAACAACGTCAACTACGGCGCGAGTTCGGACCTCAGATCCCCGGAGGATACGGAGAAAGCGTTGGAGATTGCGCAGGCCGAGAATTTCGTGAAGAAACTTCCGAAGGGTCTGGACCAATTGATCTCGCAGCACGGCAGAAACCTTTCCGGAGGACAGAAACAGAGGATCTCGATCGCCCGCGCACTCTGCAAAAGACCGGAAATATATCTTTTCGACGATTCGTTCTCCGCTCTGGATTACAAGACGGACAGCGACCTCAGGGCCGCCCTTACCAAAGAAACTGCAGGTTCTACGAAGATCATCGTCGCACAGAGGGTCGGTTCCATAATGGATGCGGACCGCATCCTTGTGATGGACAAGGGAAAGATAATCGGATCCGGTACCCACGACGAGCTCCTTAGGACCTGCGATGTCTACAGGGAGATAGCCGATTCGCAATTGGAAAGGGAGGTGGCATTGTGAGCCGTCCGCCGGAAGGACCTCCCCTGAGAAAAGGACCGCAGTGGGCCCGCGGAGGAGATAAACCGAAAGATCTCGGAAATGCCATGAAGAGCCTCCTGATCTATATGGGAAAGGAACGCAGGGCATTGTACCTCGGTATCACATTTGCAGTGATATCTTCTGTACTGGCACTTATCGGTCCGCAGTATCTGAGCATGATCGCGGACGGCATATCGGAGAGCATACAGACATACTCTCCCGTCGATGTGAAATGGGTCGCCTCCATAGGTCTTCTTCTGATCCTGATCTACAGCGTAAGTCTGATCTTCTCGATATTGGAGCCTTATGTTATAGGCGCCGCATCGGAAAGGGTCGGAGACAAAGCACGCCGCGACCTCACAAAGAAATTCAACGATGTTCCGTTGGGATACATCGAATCCCACAACACCGGAGACCTGATGAGCCGCATGTCGAACGACACCGACGCCCTGCGTACCGGTTCCGCCGAGTGCTTCAGCATGTTGATCGTATCGCTGACGATGCTTATCGGCTCGTTCGTCATGATGCTGTATACGGAATGGCGTCTGGCACTGTTCGCCGCCCTGCCGTCGGTAGCGGGATTCGCGATCATTTGGTTCGTCACCCACCACACCCAGAAATTCTTCATCGCACAGCAAAATGACCTCGGAGTGGTCAACGGGATAGTCGAAGAAGTGTATTACGGACACGATATCGTCAAAACATACAACAACAGGAAAAAGAACGACGAACTGTTCGATGTGGTCAACCAGAGGCTGTTCGACTCCGCATTCAAGGCGAGGGTCATAACGGGAACGGTCCCGGAGATCATGCATTTCATCAGCAATCTGGGATATGTCATAGTCTGTATCGTCGGTTCGATGATGATCTTGGACGGGATGATCGGATTCGGTACCATCGTTGCGTTCATCGTGTACATAAAACAGTTCACCAGGCCTATCGCGGAAATAGCCGATATCATTGCCAGGATGCAGTCGGTGGCTTCCGCGTCCGAACGTATCTTCGCCCTGCTTGCGGAAGATGATATGGAAGAGGTCCCCGAACTGAAGGGATTCATGAAGGCCAAGGGAGAGATCGAGTTCAGGGACGTCCGTTTCGGATACGATCCGGAAAACGAGATCATCCACGGTCTGAACCTGAAGGTCAGACCGGGAGACACCATCGCGATCGTGGGACCGACCGGTGCGGGAAAGACCACCCTGATCAACCTGCTGATAAGGTTCTACGACGTGGATTCCGGAGATATCCTCATAGACGGGATATCTTCCAGGAAGATGTCCAGAGCACAGGTCCGCGAACAGTTCTCGATGGTCCTCCAGGATCCGTGGGTGTTCGAAGGGACTGTTGCGGATAACGTGAGATTCACGATGAAGGATGCGAGTACGGAAGATGTCGTGGATTGCTGCAAGGCGGTCGGAATAGACGATTTCATCGAGACCCTGCCTGAAGGTTACGATACGGTCCTGGAAAGCGATACCGCCATGTCTGTTGGACAGAAACAGCAGCTGGTGATCGCCAGGGCGATACTGAAGGATGCCCCCATAGTCATACTGGACGAAGCGACGAGCTCGGTCGATACGAGGACGGAGAAGCGTATACAGGAAGCGATGAACAAGCTCACCAGGGGAAAGACCTCGTTCGTCATTGCGCACCGTCTATCTACCATAAGGAACGCGAGCCACATCCTTGTGATCAACGACGGAAGGATCATCGAGTCCGGAACGCATGAGGAACTTCTCGAACACAACGGATTCTACAGAACGCTGTTCGACAGTCAATTCGCTGATGCGGATATGATGTGATCGGCATCATCTGGTATTTTTTGTACTGAAATATTGCAATAGTATTAATATGCAAAAACATCGGTTCATATCTTATAACTGACAATGAGACCACCCGTCTGGGTGAGATGATCTCTGTCTTCACCGCAGGTACCATCCTGTTGGGAATCAACGTTGCGCTCGTCTCCGCATTCATGCTCGGCGATGTTACAAGCAGTTTTTCCATGGATCTCAAGGGATACGATATCATATCCATATTCTTCGGGATCGGAGTGGTGATCGCGGGAATATTCGCATTCAGGAACGGACTTGCTCCGCAGGCCATCGCCATGCTGGTCCTGGGATGCGCCAATATCGGATTCGCATACGCCGAATATGCCGGCGCGGATGCGACCACACTGTGGTTCATAGATGTTCTGGAAGCCATCATCCTCGCCGTCGTGGCAACGATGTCATGGCACGAGAAGGACAAGACGTTCGCCGTGTTCGCGATCGCACTTCTGATGTACTGCCTCGGATTCATTCTGACCGGTTATTCTACTGTCGCAGACTGGCTTCCCGGAGACTTCGGAACGTGGATGGTCATATTCTTCGGATTCGTCGCGTTCGCGATCTCCTTGATCTACGCCGTATCCTGCTGGTACACCGTAAGTGAACCGAATGAGGACTACGACGAGGACGATCTCTGAAACTTCAAAACAACAGTTCCGACGGCGCCAGCCGTCGGAACGAACCTTTCCTTATGATAGTTTTATACACATTTAGTTTATTATGAGATGCATGACCGATCAGAAGAACACCGGCCTCGACGGGGCCGCCTCCGTCCTGAGTTTCGGTACAATATTGATGGGACTGATCACCCTGGTGATCTCCCTTTACGTCCTGGGCACCGTTATCGGACCCTAAGGCATCGATGGTACGCTGTATTTCATCGTGTGTGCCGTATTGGATATCGCCGTTATCGCCGTGGGACTTTTCGCATTCAGCAGAGGCGTCAAACTGCAGCCGATCGCGATGATGGCCGTCGGAGACATCAACATAATATTCGCCATTGCGGTATTTCTGAACTTCTCCTGCTGCTGCCTCTGGATACTCGACCTTATCGGTGCGATAGTGTTCGTTGCAATAGCTGTCCGCTCCTGGCAGGATGAGGACCGCACGTTCGCCATGCTTTCCGTCTCTTATGTCCTGTTCTCGTTGGGAATGGTACTTGCGTACTGCGAACCTGTTGCCGACGCCCTTCCGGAGCATCTCGGATCCTGGTTATCCGCGATATTCGGTATCGTCATGTTCGCCATCTCCCTGATATACGCGTACATGTGCAGACGCATCGAAGGCATCGCCGAAGAGTGACGATATTGATGATGTTCCCTGGCCTTCGTACGACGGCCAGGGAACAGTTTTCAATGAATAAAGGGATAATTCGTATGAGTGTTACGTACAATTGTAAAAAGTAACATCATATTGCTTTAATATCAATACTGTACTTTATTATGTGTGTCTCCTAATTGTACAGAACTCGAATCCACTTTGCAATTTCTCGATGATCACAACTTAATTGATATCATAATAGGCTTGGCCGAGAAGATCGGAGAGGACAAGGTATTCGAGGTCGTCGCCGAGAAGGTCACAGAGGCAATAGAGGTCGATCCCGACGAGATATTCGACGATGTCATCTCCATCAAAGAGAATCTCGCCTATGCATCCGTTGACGAAATGCGCTCGGAACTGAGTAACAGATTCAGAAAGGAGATCTCCATGCTCTATGCCGCTAAGCGCTACGACGACATCAGACAATTCCTGTGCGAGATAGTCGTCGGACTGAGGACGAAGGAAGGTAACATTCCGGAAGATGTCCAGAGGACCGCAGACTATTGCGCCGACAGCATCGAAGCTCTCGTAAAAGAGAAAGGTGTCGAGAATCTTACCATAAGCAAACGCGCCGAATGACCGGATCGTTCGATACCATCATCCCCTTTTTTTCGAGCCTATGACGTACAGTACTAATTGTAGTATCCGCTTTTTAAGTGGATTTCCGGCCCTGTTGCAATTATGACAACAAACGTGTCGGAATTGGAAATGAAATTGAATTGCCTTGAGAACGAACAGATGATCGCGGCCATGATAACGATCGCCGAAGAGATCGGCGAAGAAAAGATCATGAGATCTGTGAGAAAGGCCCTGAGCGATACCATAAGCATGAACAGGGACGATATCCTCGCAGATGTCTTCGATGCCAGGAACCTTGATATCGACGACTTCCTCGATCTGAACGGACGCGGATATGTCCACATGAAAGATACCGAGAGATGCGCCAGGATGCATCTTTACAACAACTTGGTATTGATACAGTCCGACATCTTCCTGCTGGAAACATTCGGAAAGACGGATGACGCAAAGGAATATCTCGGAACGGTCATCGAAGGCCTCAGGACCCCGCAGGACGGACTTCTTGAATGCTTTGCGCCGGGTTTCGCGAACGAGTTCGCGGATCATCTGGAAGAGTGCGCAGAGAAAGGAGATCTGTCGGGAGGATTCGAGTTCTTCTGAACATAGACAGACGCGGGAGGCCACAAACCATTTCAATTCCTCCAACTCGGTAGCGTTGAGTATACGTTTTTGACGCTACCGAGTTAAAGAAAAAACGAGGATTTCTCCTCGATAAAAAGTTTAGTTAACAGTTTCAACATCGCGCTTGGCCATTTCATTCATCTGTCTCTTAGACAATGCACTGTTTAGAAGAACATGAGGCTTCCCCAAATGGGTTATCACTTCACAATCTACTCCGTAGACCTTAGAGATTGATTCTGCTGAGATTACTTCCTCGGGCCTTCCATCCTTGTACACAACGCCTGGCTCAGACATCATAATGATCTCATCTGCAAACTGGGCAGCTATGTTCAAATCATGACTGATCATAATAACCATCATATCTGATTCCCGAGATATTGCTTTGAGTAGCTCGGTCACATACATCTGGTGTTTGACATCCAGATTTGATGTGGGTTCATCCAGAATCATAATCTTCGGTTCTTGGACCAACCCTTTACAAAGATTCACTTTTTGACATTGACCCGCTGACAACCCATTGATGTCCCTCATAGAATAATCTTCCATGTCCATCAATTTAAGAGATCTATGAACTATGTCCAGATCTTCCTCGTCAGTCCTCCATTTCTTAGGATCATATCTTCCGAGCAGAACAACATCCATAACAGTCATCCTGAAACTATATCCTTGAGAAACAGGGATGAAACTCATAAACTGTGCCAGATCCTTAAAGGAATAATCGGATATGCTCTTTTCATCGATCAACACATCTCCAGACACAGGTTTCAAAAGCTTGTTCATGCATTTGACCAGGGTTGACTTTCCCACTCCATTCGGCCCAATGATACAATACAGCTTACTGCCTTCGAATGTCAGATTGATGTTGTTCAATATCATCGGCCCATCACCGTAACGATAACACAGATCTTTCATTACTAGCTCCATGATATCACCACGCACTCTTTTTCTGCTTCACGATCAGGTACAAGAACAATGGACCTCCAATGAATGCAGTTACGATACCTACAGGCAATACACTGGGCACAATGATTGTACGGCCGACCAGATCGGCGAAAAGTAACAATGCCACACCGAATGCCAAAGATGCCGGGATCAAATAACGGTTATCAGATCCAATGAACAACCTTACGATATGCGGACACACAAGTCAGATAAATCCGATCAGACCTGTGAAACTTACTACAGTTGCAGAGATCAGAGCGATCAGAATGATGGTAATCATACGCAATTTGTCTGCATCGACACCAAGCATCTTTGCACTTTCATCCCCCGGCATCAAAACATTAAGTTGTCTGGATAACAGCTGTATCGCAATTATTCCGACGATAACAAATGGCATCATGACCATTACATCTTCCCATCTGGTACCGTCCAGAGAACCTACTGTCCACTGGAAAAGACTGGATAAGGCATCGGGATTTGCGTACATTTTGATCAACGATGTACATGCATTAAAAATGTACATGACTGCGATTCCCGCCATGATCATAGTCGTCGGCGATGCACCCTTCATCTTCGATACAAGTATGATTACACCCGTTGGCACTAATGAGAAAATAAACGCATTGGCCACGACCATGTATCCGCCGTTTGCAAATGATACTCCTATCATATCGCAAGTGTTGCACCGAAACCCGCTCCGGACGATATACCTGTAGTATATGGATCTGCCAGCGGATTCTTTAAAACGCTCTGCATGGTCGCACCTGCAACCGCCAGGGCAGCTCCGGTAAGAACTCCAGTCATTATCCTGGGCATACGCAGATCCCAGATCACATAGTCCTTGGTCACATCCTGAATATTGCCAGTGATATGCTGATAAACAATCTCAAACGACTCAAAAAAACCAATATCATACTGCCCAGCGGTCAGAGATACTCCCATAACAACTATGGCAATCAAACCGCAGATAACAATGAATGACAGCTTTACAGCAGTACTTCTTTTATATTCACGATTAGCACTGACGCGCTCTTCCTTGGCTTTCTCGGAATCGTCCTTCCACAACGCTATGGAATCAACGACACACTCGCTATAAGATTCGCTCTTATTTTCTGTCATATTAATTAAAAGAAAGAAGCGTCCCTGAAGGGACGCTGATTATTCAACTGTCCATCCTATCAACATACTCTTCATATGCTGTTCCGGTGTAACGCCAGGCCATGTTGTTCACATCAACCGTCTGGTTGGTGAAATTATCGAACCAATACTGCCTGTCTTCCAGACCCTGATCCTCGGTAAAGAGTTGCGGGTACAGCACAAATGCCACATATGTCAATAGTGAGAATCCAGAGAAACCGCCGAATCCGTATGTTGTTCCTCCAATTCTCCCCTGCTCATATGCGGGACACTGAACAAAATATTCAATGGACGCCTCGAAACGCGCATTATATGATTCATTCGTAGAACCCAGACCGCTTCCTTCCTCCATAATCAGAATATAATCAAAAAGACCATTTTCATTTTCAGAGAGGAACCATTCTGCCGTTCTGTAAGCTCTGTTCTTAGTCTCATATGTAGCATCTTCAAGATCAACAACATTTGCAATCTGACTGACCAATGAATATGAACCAGTACCTTCACACTCGATCCTGATATTCGAAGACTGCTTTGTGTACATCAACGGAAGTATGACCGTAGCTACATCGTCTTCATCGAGAGTGTCAATGGCTGTTTTCAGTTTGTTAAGAATACCATTACACCAATCAACATATTCATGTGCCGCATCTTCCACCTGGAAGAATATTCCCATCATCAAAGCAGTTGAAAGGCAATTCATTCCTTCCCATCCAAGACAAATAATATCTATTGTCTTACCTGCTTCTTCAAAGTCTGTAATCAAATCCTCAGTAGATGAGGAAGCATTTCCATGACAGATCAATGCAGATATTCCGCTAGCCAGAATTGCTTCTGCGGTCATTGCATCCCTGCTTCCGAGATCAAAAAGATTTTCGATACCTGGATATTTCTCTGCATTAGATGCATTTGACTGCGTACTTGTATCGACGGCAGCTACCTTATCCCAAATTCCCAGTATGACTGTAAGCTCTGCCTGCTGTCAGAAGCTCGTACCGATCGTTCCTGTAATGGGATAGTGAATCGTCCTTACTGAATCAAAATAATTGACGTAGTAAATGATCGTCTCCTTTCCATCGATTATATTCTGAACGACTTCGACATCGGAAGCAGTTATTTCTCCATCCTGGTCAGCATCCGCGTAGGGATAGTCGGTTTCAGTATAATTTTGATTAACTATCAGATCATTCAATACATCGATATCTGCACTGCTGATAGTATCGTCATTATTTGCATTTCCGTAGATCTTGACGTCTCCTGCATAACTCACTGACGTTTCTTTGTTATTATTATTCAAAACATAAATAGCGCCTGTGAGTCCTGCAGCGAGAAGAATCACCACTACTATTATGGCTGATACTTTTTTATCCATTTTTTCTCTCAGTATTTATTAGTTTCATCGAAAATTTTCTTGTTTCGACTACTCGTTAATAAGCATATTGGATTAAACATCCAATATGTAATTAATAGCTGTATATTTAATGATAACTAGGGCGCATTTATCTTAAAAAACATAAACTAATTGAAAACAGACTCAGAAATTCAAATAGTGAACATAATAGTCGAGATGGGCTCTATAATCATTCAAATTAGTTCTAACACCGATACCTTAATTAGCCATGCCGCAGCTTTCCAATCAATGAATCCTGATGATTCTCTGGCGGACATTCTGTCTGAATCGGCCATTACTGCAATAGTCGATAAAGACAAAGAATCAAACGAATCATACAGGCCAAAGCTGATCTACAACGATTTTGAAAAGAAGATCAAAGTCAGCACATCCATCGTTTCCGAACTGGACAAATGCGAATCTTTCGACTTCTCCGTTGCATTCATAACAATGGGCGGAATCACAGGACTGTTCCAGAAATTCGAAGAATTGAAAGAACGTCAGGTCAAAGGACGCATAATCACAACCGATTATCTGAATTTCAGCGATCCGAACGCTCTGAAATGGCTGCTGAAAAACACCGATTTCGAAATCAGAATGTACGAGAAGGACAGCTTCCACACAAAAGGCTACATCTTCCACGGAAAAGATGTTGACACGATGATCATCGGAAGCTCCAATCTTACCGCGGATGCTCTCGCAGTCAACAAAGAATGGAATCTGAAATTGTCTTCTTTAGACGACGGAGAACTCCTCAGAGATACGATATCCGAATTCGAAACAATGTGGTCGGATTCTACCGTTCTCACCGACGAATGGATCGATGATTACATCCCGAGATACAAAAGAGCCAGGATGGAACGTTCAAAGGAAATCTTCACCGAAAAAGGATACGATCTTCTCCAGCCCAACGATATGCAGAAAGAGGCTCTGATCAATCTGGATAAAATACACCGTGACGGCAAAGACAGAGCTCTTCTGATATCCGCTACAGGTACGGGAAAAACCTATCTTTCGGCTTTCGACGTCAGAGAATTCGGTGCCAAAAAAGTCCTGTTTCTGGTTCACAGAGAACAGATTCTGAAAGATGCAAAGAACAGCTACGGCAAAGTCCTGGGGTCAAAATTCACATACGGAATTCTGTCCGGCAACAGCAAGGATTACAACGCGGATATGCTGTTTTCAACCATCCAGACAATGTCGAAAAAAGAAGTGATGGAACATTTCCAAAGAGATCACTTCGATTACATCGTGTGCGATGAAGCCCATCACGCATTCTCGGATTCCTACAAACGCATCATCGACTATTTCCGTCCGAAATTCATGCTCGGAATGACCGCAACTCCGGAGAGAATGGACGGAGGAGATGTTTTTGCTTTATTCGATCACACCATAGCATACGAAATCAGACTTCAGAAGGCTATGGAACAGGATATGCTCTGTCCCTTCCATTATTTCGGAATTTCCGATATCACCGTGAACGGAAAGGCTCTGGACGACAACACATCATTCAACACGCTGACATCCGACGAACGTGTCAAACACATCCTTGACAAAGCCGACTATTACTCGCATACCGGCGGCAGAGTGAAGGGATTGATCTTCTGCAGCAGAACAGACGAAGCGAGAGTTCTTTCCGATAAGATGAATGATAGAGGATTGAGAACTCTGGCACTTTCCGCAAACAACACTCCCGACGAAAGAGAGGCTGCGGTCGAAAGACTTGAAAAGGACACCGGCGACGATTGTTTGGACTATATTCTAACGGTCAATATCTTCAACGAAGGAGTGGACATTCCCGCCATCAATCAGATCCTCATGCTCAGACCTACGGAATCGGCCATCGTGTTCGTTCAGCAGCTCGGAAGAGGCCTCCGTAAGGCGAATAACAAAGACTACGTGGTCATCATAGACTTCATCGGAAATTACACCAACAATTTCCTGATTCCAATTGCGTTCTCCGGAGACAGGTCCTGCAACAAAGACAACGCCCGCAGATATCTGATAAGCGGCAACAGCATCGTTCCCGGATGCTCCAGCGTCAACTTCGATACGATCACGAAAGACAGGATCTACGATTGCATCAACAGAACGAATCTTTCCAAGCTGGCTACTCTGAAATACGAGTACAGCAACATGAAAGTGAGATTGGGAAGGGATCCGACTTTGGTCGAATTGTACGAGAACGGATCGCTGGATCCCAGAGTTGTCGTGGATTACTCCGAAAGCCTGTATGATTTCAGAAACAAACTGAAAATCGCAACGGATAAGATGTCCGAAGACGAAATCAAAGTTCTCAGATTTGTCTCTACACAATTCCTGAACGGAAAAAGACCGGAAGAATTGGTGATACTGAACGAGGTGGTCAGGAATGGGAAGATCAGAATCGAAGATCTGCTGTCCAGAGGATACAGTAAGAAATCGATCGAGTCTGCGGTTTCCATTCTTACCGGCGGATTCGTTGTGGAAGCGACTGCGAAAAAATATCCTTACAGAAACCTGATTGTAAAAAGAGAAAACAAACTTGTGCTCAGTCCGGTTCTGTCGGAGTACCTCCGGGATCTCCCGTTCAAATCGTATTTCGAAGACGTGATCAAATGCGGATTGGAGATCAACAGGAAAGAATATTCCGATTGCGATGAAGCTGGATTTGTTCTGTTTTCCAAATATTCCAGATCGGACGTCTGCAGAATCCTGAATTGGGATAAGAACGAGTATTCTACGATCTACGGTTACAGGATTAAGCACAACACATGTCCGATTTTCGTTACATACAATAAAGACGAAGATATCAGCGAGACCACGAAGTACGATGACCGTTTCATCGACAGGAACACTTTCAGCTGGATCACACGTTCGAGAGTGAAGATGGACAGCCCGGAAGTTGTAGCGATCAGAAATTACAGGAAAACCGGCATGGTTATTCCTTTGTTTGTCAAGAAGGCAGACGGAGAAGGAACGGACTTTTACTACATGGGATTGGTTGATCCGATTGTCGATAAGATGAAAGAATCGGAGACCGGCGGAGAGAGTGTTGTGAATATTCCAATGAAACTTAGATGTACAATTGATGACTCCTTATTCACGTATATTGCTCAATAACTGCAATGGTACACTACCGAACAGTGCACAATGTGTACACTATTTTCCAAGAGATCTATTTACTTTTTGAACCATGCCACTTTGGTACCATGAGCGAGATGAAATGGGCAACAGAACCAATGAAAGATCTTTTGGAGAAAAAAATTGTTGTCCCTGATTATCAAAGAGACTATTCATGGACAAATGAAGAGGTTGCTGACTTTCTTAGCGATTTGCACTCCTTTATCAACAGCAATGATGAAGAATATCTGTATGGACAAATCAAAACTCACTTTGGAAACAATACGCGCTACATAATAGATGGACAACAAAGGTTGTGCACTTCAGTGATTTATCTAAAAGTAATATGGGATATCGCAGAAAAACTAAAGGAAGAAAATTCCAAAGCAGAAAACCTCTGGGAAATGACGTACGCTCTTCGTGAATGTGTTGGTGAAAAACAAGAAAACGGCGATTTGCGTGCCAATTTAACAATGGGCGGATCCAACAAAGTCTTCTTCAAAGATTACATAATTGATGGAGATCACAGCATTAAAGCCAGTAATAAATCCAACAAAAGAATTGCAGCAGCCTATGCTTACATATTCAAGTACATATCAGAATTGCTAGAAGGACTTTCTTTTGATGACAAAGTCAAATTGTTGGAAAATATAGGAGCGCGTTTGTAAAAAGATTCAAGGTTTCAGTCGTGGAAACAGACAATTTCAGACAAGCTTGCATACTATTTGAAACACTCAATTCTCGTGGCAAAGAATTAGAAGTGAAGGACCTGCTGAAAAATTACTTTTTTAGAAATGCCCGCAATATTGACTCTGTAAAGGAAAAGTGGATGACAATGACGAGTGAATTTTCCTCGATTAAGAGCGCCGATATTTCCAAGTTTTTTAGGTACTATTGGAATGCATCCCACGAATTCGTCAGAAGCAAAACACTGTTTAGAGCGATATCCTATGAATTAGGTGACGACGCGGATGAGTTTCTAAAGCACATGTTCAATTCATATCAAAATTACCTATACCTTGTATATCCAAGAACAAATGATTTCATTGATCAGAAATCAGTAGAATGCCTAAAAACTACAGGGGGCCTAGGTGCCACATCTTTTTACCCCATAATATTGGCAGCCTGCGCAAAAAATGCATCAAAAGAGGACATATCCAAGATATTGAATGCGATTGAGTGTCTTATCGTAAGAAATCAAGCAATTATGGGCTATGTAGCAAATAAAAATGAAACTGAATTCTCAAAGATTGCATTAGAGACACCAATGATGAACTGAACACCAAATCAGTAGTTGAACGGATAATAAAACTCACTGCGAAAGATCCAGAGATAGAAAGCAAATTCGCCACATATGATCCCAAAGATAAGGAAGCTAAAATCATTCTAAGATCCCTGTATGAACATGAACACTCGGAGACCATTGTATCTCCCAATGGTCAAACAGTTCATCTAGAACACATCATGCCTTTATCAATAGGTGAATGGAATATTGAAGAAGACGAACACGAAGAATATTGTCGCAGAATCGGGAATATGACGTTACTCCACCATACCCTGAACGAACGCATTAAAAATTCAACATTTAATGTTAAGAAAAAAGAGTATTTGAAATCAGATATCCCGGATACAAAAGCTCTTGCGAACCTAGATGAATGGACTATAAAAGACATAGAAAATCGTCAAGATGAATTGTTGAATCGTGTAAAAGAAAAATGGCCAATTATGCAGATATGATGCTGTATCAGATGTCGTGCTCAGTGTGCTTTAACTATCGACTGGCTCACTTTCTTAAGACGGCCTTCCTCGATAAAATTAGTTGACCATCAATCTCCTGAATGCTGCCGCACTCGATCATCTTCTCTCTCAGCTCTTCGACTGAATAAACCTGGCCTTTCCTTCTGTGTATCATTCTATGACAATTGGAACAGACACACACCAGATCGGTTTCCGGATTGACCTTCTGAGGAGCTCCTTTTTCTGAAAGAGGAACGAGATGGTGAACTTCGATGTAATCCTTTCCTGCATCACCATATGCTTCACCGAAATCAAAACCGCATACGGCACACTTTAATCCATGAATCTCGATGGCATCCTCACGGTTTTTGCTGTTACGCTCATATCTGGTTCCGATAACGAGCTTTTTCTCCCCTTCCACTCCTCCGGAAATCACCGTATTGTTATCTTCCGTCTGAAGATCACGTTCTATTACTTCATGAAGCGTAAGTTTGTTATTGAACTCCAGATGATATTCCGAATCGTTGATCTTCATAATCTTTAATTCAGGATATAACCCGGTTTTCAGAACATTCGGATACTTGTTATTGAATGCACGAGAAAGGTCCAAATTCCACATCAATCTGGCCTGATTTGCGGTTGAATTGGTCTTTTCCAATTTAGCCTGATATCTATTTCCATCAAAAACCAAAACTACTGATCTGTGTTGGCCCTTTTTGAAATCGTCCACTCCGAAGAAAAACCTAACATCTACCGGAATGGCCGTACCGTGATTTTTGAAAACAGACAGATCTGTCCTCTTTACTGCATTGTTGTTGTCTTCAACTGTCCAGGAATAACTATCAACTACGATGATCGCACGACCTGTTTTACGGCATACCTAAATACACACTATCAGATCATAAAACTATGCAAGTTTTTTCGTACCAAGTGAGCATTATTCCTCACCCGTCAACAAAATATCTTACTCCGAACCTACACCCGCACCCGCAAACATAATACTCGAATCTCTCCTCCTCCGAAGACTCGCAATATTTCATATCTGCAGCAAGAACATACCCTCCGCACTTTGGACATTCTACGTGAACATACTGATCCATGAGATCCGATCGTCTCAGGATCTATTATTCACTGATCCTCTTCCCGGAAGAATTTCTCTATTCTTATCTCCGCAAACTCTGCAACCAAACACAGAAAATCATCCAGGGAACCAAACAATTCCAGTTTATCCTGCACTCTCAGATTACGGGAATTATACAAGATGATCTCCATCAGATTTCCAGGTCCGATCGATATTGAGAAAACATCATCCTGAACATTCTCATACCAGTCATCCAATTTCTTCAGATTATACTCCAAATCCATGATACTACGATCGTTTCAAAGATTATCAAAATCCGCAGATCACCGATCTTTTGGTGATCGGAGTACAGCGCAGGAACTCCGGCCGTTGACAAATTTGCAGAAGAATAAAACGATCTGATCTCAGAACATCCTCAGCACCCTGATCGTCCTCTCCGGAACATGACAGTACCCTCCGGGATTCCTGTCGAGATAATCCTGGTGCTCCGGTTCCGCGACGGTGAACCTCTCCAGCGGACCGATCTCGGTGTAGAACACCTTGTACTTCTTCCTCTCCTGTTCCGTGAACGCTTTCACGGACCTGCCGGTACTCTCGTCCGTCCAGTAGATCCCCGTGTTGTACTGGTGCCCGATATCGTTCCCCTGTCTGTCCCGGTCCGTGGGATCGATGATCATGAAGAACGCCGCCAGCAGAAGGTCCGATCCGATGATCTTCGGATCGTACTCCACCCTCACGGCTTCCAAATAACCGTACTTCCCGGAACAAACCAGCATGTAATCCGGGATGAGTCTGTCAAACCCGTTCGCGTAACCGCATTCGGTATCCGTCACACCGCGCATGACCGAGAACGCCTTCTCCACTCCCCAGAAGCACCCTCCCGCAAAGTAAATGACAGAACGTCCGTCCTTCGGCACGTACGACGGATCCGCAACCATGGATCACTCCTTCTTTCCGATGAACACGACCCAATTCTTCTCCTTCACGGTGAAGAACTCCGTCCTCAGTCCCGCTCCGGACATTATATCCTGCAACCTCTCGTTCGGAAGCAGTTTCATTCCATACTCTTCGGAATGCCTATTATTGACCTCGTCGAATTCCGGGTCGGGATACGCTTCGGAAGCGATCATCATCACGCCTCCGGGAACCAGTCTCTCCGCGGCAGAGAATATATCCAATTCGGGGTTCGGCCAGAAGAAATACGTCTCTACTGCCGTCACAAGGTCGAACGTCCCTTTGTCGTATGGAAGGTCGGACACCGATGCTTTGAGCACGTGGAGCCTGCCTTCGGCCGCAATGCGGGGATTGTTGTCCGCGGTGGCCTTCACGGATTCCGCAGAGATGTCGACGCCGTCGATCAACGCCTCCGGATACCTCTCGGCGAGCTTTCCGATGAGCATACCGCCTCCGCAGCCGATATCCAATATCCATTTCGGATCGATATCGGGAAGATTGGAAAGGGCCCAATCCGTGAGCGGAGCATGATGTTCGTTCATAGAGGATATGACCTGTTTCCCTTCGTCGCCGGAAGGGCATCTGTATTGACCGTTGACCATATTGAGACAAAGGAAGAGAGATTAGAAAAACCTAATCCCGTCGAAAGGCCGATCATGTCATCCGATGACTCCGACATCCACATCAGGTCGCAATAGGCTTGGGAGTTCTCGGGTAATCGTACGATCTCTTTCTTACCGCATATATTGCGAACACCGCCATGATCACCGCACCTATTCCTTCAGCGATCAGCAATGACCAATATACAGCGTCCATGGAGAAAAATGTGGAGATCCAATAGAACAGGATGAAAAGACTCTCTCTGAAGAACATCGTAACAACAGCCAATTGTGAGAATTGAAGGGTCTGTAGAATACTGGAGCATACATCGATCACTACCAGAAACAGGATCACGAATCCGTAGATGCGAATGACCTTGACAAATTCCGACTGAAGATACTCCATTCCCTCAGAATATGTGAACACATATGACAGGGGATCGGCAAACAGTATCACCAGGATGGATAGCACAACGGAAATGATTACGCATATACGGACGGTATACGAAAACCCGACGAGAGCTTTTCCGTAATCTTTCTGTCCCAATGCGACCGAAGCCACAGGGACCATTGCCGCCGCCGTCTTCGCCGTCGACGGGTCCGATGCAATGGTGAAATACGATCTCGAAGAGGACGGCGTATTGTACGCGATCGACGGAAGCAGCGTAACTGCCGTAGGATACGACATGGACGAGCTCGATTCCGATGGGGGCGCTGCCGTGAAAGATAACGTCACCATCGACGGCACATTGTACAACGTCACCGCCGTCAGGAACGCGGCCTTCGCAGACTGCCTGACGCTCACATCCGTGATCATCGGGAACAATGTCACCTCCATCGGCAGCCAGGCGTTCAGAGGATGATTGGCACTTACTTCCGTGATCGTCTCCGAGTCCGTGACAGAACTCGGGTCCGGCGCCTTCCAGGACTGCGGATCCCTTCAGACGATGACACTCGGAAAAGAAGTGACCGAACTCCCGGACTCCCTGTTCAAAAATTGCCTTTCACTCATCGGCGTAACGTTCGAAGGAAATATCACATCCATCGGGATCAGCACATTCGACGGGTGCCGCTCTCTGACATCCTTCACCATCCCCGATACGGTCACCGCCATAGGCGATACCGCTTTCGGACACTGCGTAAGCCTTGCGAAGATAACGGTCACGGGCAACGATGCCTGGATAACCGCAATTGCGAACGGCAGCAACATCGGATCCGATATCGGCTGCTTCGCCAACGGTTACACCGAATACGGGAACAGCATCTATTTCGAATTCGCCGACGCCGTCACGAAAGAGGCGACACTTCTGGGATCAGACGGTTTCGGCCTTTCGGAAGACGAGTACAACACAAGCGGAATAGACTACTACAACGGCAGCGGCACAACGGGAGAAGCCACCTGGACCCTTGAGAACAACATACTCACCATCACCGGGAACGGCGATATGGGCGATGCCAAGTGGATATCCGAGAAGTATAATTACGGATACTCCATAACATCCGTTTCGGTCGGAAAGGGTGTCACCGGCATCAGCATGGGTGCATTCCAGAACACCAGAGTGCAGTCGGTCACCCTGCCGGATACCATTACATCGATCGGCGACGGAGCCTTCGTCGACTGCGTTCTGCTCAAGAGCATTACGATACCCGAAAGCGTCACATCGATCGGACAGGCAGCTTTCTCCGGGTGCGTATCGCTCACTTCCGTGGACATACCCAAGAATGTCAGTACCGTCGGCGTTGCCGCATTCGTCAACTGCTTCACCCTTGCCGATCTGAGCCTTTCGGAAGGAATGAACAACCTGGGAGAACAGGCCTTCTCCAACTGTTACCGTCTGGAGAGCGTCAATTTCCCCGACAGCCTGAACACTGCGGGAGCGGGCGTCTTCGAACGCTGCTACTCCCTCGAGACCGCAAATCTCGGCAGCAGCCTGACCAGGATCGGAGACAACATGTTCGTCGATTGTTCCAAGCTCGAGAATGTCATCATTCCGGCCACGGTAACGTCCATCGGAACGGATGCTTTCGAGTATCCGTTCTATGACACGGACGGCGTCCTTCTCACATCCGCATCGGACATCGCCGGACACGGCTACACCCTGAAGGAGGTCGAGGAAGGCATCTCCGGATACGTGATCACCTCGACACCCACGCCGACACCGACGCCTTCCGACGGCGGAAACACGACAGTCATCATCGTCGTTGCGGTGATCGCCGTGGCACTCATCGGAGTTCTGGCGTACTTCTTCGTTGTCAGGAAGGGTGCCAAGAAGGCATGATCGAAACGAACGGAGGGTCTTCGGACCTTCCGTTCACCTTTTATTCCTTTATAAAAACGACCCAATTCTTTTCCTTCGCAGATCCCTCAAAAATATCCGCCACGCCGATCAACACCTCCGGAAACCTCTCGACAGACTTTCCGATAAACCTACAGCCCAACCGAAGTCACACAGATTTCATATCAATTGATACGACCTTTTCTGCAGTCGGCCGAAACCATCATATTATGCCCGTGCCTCCCATCCCGCATGATAACGGTCGGTCTCATCACATCCGAAGATATCCCGGAAGCCCTGAAGATCTCCCTCAGGGAACTGGGCTCCGATTATCTGTCCGCAGAGGACTTCGAGGAAATGATAGAACCGAAGGACGGATTCTGCATGGTGGCACGTGAGAACGGCCATGTTCTGGGATTCTCCATCTGCAAGGAATTCGGTCCGGAAGAGGTCGACGACAGACTTAGACTCCCGCATTCCCCCGAGCGCGAGATGCTCCTTTCGAAAAAGAAGATAGGGCTTCTGGATTCGGTATCCGTATCCGAGAACGCAAGAGGGCTCGGGGTAGGAAGGATCATGTCGGAAGCGTGTCTGGCACAGTTTGAAAGAGATGGAGCTGAGATCATGACCGCAATGGCCTGGGAAGACGTCCACGGCCACGCGAACATCGACCATATCCTGAGGAACACACTCGGAATAACCCGTTCCTTCGCTCTCATAGGTTATTGGAACCAATTCGTCACATCCCCCAAGGGACACGACTGCCCCATGTGCGGAGCCCCATGCAAATGCTACGGGAGATTGTATTACAGGATCTTCTGAACACATCCGCAAAAGCGGCGGACCTCCGACTCAGGGGAACGGCTCGGTCCTTTCCTCGGACAATGTTGATGGGATGTGTGACCTGTGTGTAATCCAAATTTACTGCATTATTGCAATAAATTTGGATTACCATCTCATGTTCTACCGCATACGACCGTCCGAATTCACCCGATCAGCGATTCATCCAGAAGAGATCTTCTGACACCGACAGCCACTATGCCGTTGTCGTCGACCCAGGGCTTTTCATCTCCGTTCACTACGATGATCTTCCGGAAAGAATCTCCGACCTTCAGGAAGGGCCTTATCTCCTGATCGTGCTTCTCTGCGTCGGGAACGGAATAAGCGGATTGGATGTAGATGCACTCGTTCCCTTTGTTCACAACGAAATCTATCTCCAATTGAGTGAATTCCGGGGCTTTTCCATTCGTTGTACGTATGGAAACTGCACCCACATCAACTGATCGAAAATCAGGTCCTCTCGGGATTCCCGAACATAGATATTTGAATTTCTTGTAATGCAATGTTGAAAATAATTACATTCGATTGCAACTTTTTCACACATTGTAAGGAACGAAAGGATGCTTTTCAAGATATATTAGCAAATGAGGCAACGACCTCGAACCTTAGAGGCCCTGTTATCAGATCTTAAGCGAACTATAGAGCAATCTATGCGGAAAATACGGGGTCCGGCCTTGCTGAGACGGCCGGTACCCCGCCGGACGGCAGAATACACTCTGCCGCCCATGGCGATCATACGCGTGTTCATCCTGCCAGCTTTTTACCTACCTCCCTGCACTCGTTCAACTCGGCCTCCCCGGGAGTGAGATTCACTATCAGATTGCTCACGACGTTCGCTCCGACGCCTTCGGCGCGGTCGACCCACTCCCTCATCCATCCTCCGTCTCCCCAATCATAGGAGCCGAACAATGCTATCTTCTTCCCAGACAGATAGGGCTCGGCCCTCTCGTACATGGGTTCGAAGACATCCTCCTCGAGCACCTCGGTGCCCATAGCGGGGCAGCCGAAAGCGATTGCATCATAATTCCCGCAGGTGGCAGGATCGAAATCCGCCGCGGGTACGAGAGCGACCTCGGAGCCGGCGGACCTTATCCCTTCCGCAACGCCCTCGGCCATCTGCTCGGTGTTCCCTGTCTCTGACCAATAAACAACAGCTATCTTTGCCATTCCAATACCTTATTTTAAGAATACCTAAATCACAATATATACTTTTCGGGATGCCTAAATTATTATCTTTTGTCAAAAGGATTTGATGTATAAAAATATACATCAATGTAACAAATATTATATATGGACCATAAATCTCTATTATCATGGCATTCCCAGAGAACGCAAGAATCAGTCTGGACATCGAAGATATCCCCAAACGCTGGTACAACCTGGCCGCAGATATCCCCAAACTCCAGCCCCCGCTAAACCCGGTGACAAAAGAACCCGCGAAGCCAGAAGACTTCGCACCGATCTTCTGCAAGACGATCATCCAGCAGGAAGCGTCCACAGAAAGATACATAGACATTCCCGAAGAGGTCAGGGACGGACTCATAGCACTCAACCGCCCGTCGCCTCTCCAAAGGGCATTCCGCCTCGAGAAATATCTCAAGACGCCCGCCAGGATCTACTTCAAAAGAGAGGACCTCTCGCCGCTCGGAAGCCACAAGGGAAACACCGCGCTGGCACAGGCGTATTACAACGCAGAGGCAGGTATCCACACACTCACCACCGAGACCGGTGCGGGACAGTGGGGAACCGCCCTCGCAATGGTCTCCAACCTCTATGATATCAAATCCACCATATTCATGGTCAAGGGCAGTTTCGAAGCAAAGCCCCTGAGGACGACAATCATCAACACCTACGGCGGAACGGTATACGCTTCGCCCAGCGAGTACACCGAATTCGGAAAGAAGGTACTCAAAGAGCACCCGGACACATCCGGATCCCTCGGAATAGCGATCAGCGAAGCATGCGAGATGGCAACGAAGGATGACGGAACATGCTACGCGCTCGGAAGCGTCATGAACCACGTCATGCTCCACCAGACCGTCATCGGTCTCGAACTCCAGAAACAGCTGGAGGCCGGAGAGATCGAACCCGATTGTCTCATCGCCTGCGTGGGAGGAGGCTCCAACTTCGGAGGATTCACCTTCCCGTTCATCGGAGACAGGCTCAGAGGAAAGAAATCAGACTGCGAGATCATCGCCGTAGAACCCAAAGCGGCACCTTCGCTCACCGAAGGCGACTTCAGGTACGACTACGGAGACACCGCGGGAATGACGCCTCTCCTGATGATGTACACCCTCGGTTCGAGCTACATCCCGCCGTCCATCCACGCTGGAGGACTCAGGTACCACGGAATGGCACCTTTGGTCTCCGCGGCATATGACCAGGGATTCGTGAAGGCCGTCTCGTACGATCAGACAGAGACGTTCGCAGCAGGAGTACTCATGGCACGCACCGAGGGCATCATACCCGCACCGGAATCCTGCCACGCACTGAAGGCCGCGATCGACAAGGCACTCGAGTGCAAGAAGACCGGCGAGGCGAAGAACATCGTGTTCAACCTCTCCGGACACGGACTGCTCGACCTGTACGGATACGAACAGTATCTGAACGGCACTCTTCCCTCATCGGACCTTTGAAACAATACACCGGCGGTCGGAAGGCCGTCGGAAATTAACTTTATTATTGTAATTTTCTGCAGGAAAACAGCTTAAAAATTGTAATTTTATTTGTCTGGGTACGGGCGCTGTATTCATGCTCCGAAGGTCCGCATGAAATGCGTCACCGGCCGGCGCATACTATTCATCCGGTCAGGATGTCTCCGTAGCCTTCGGCCTGACCAGATACGATGCAAGGATCGTAATGGCCAGCACTGCCAAGATGAACGCCAGGGACATTCCTACGGACACGTGGTAGAAGTCGGATACCAGCATCTTTATTCCCACGAATGCAAGGATCACTCCGAGACCGTATTTCATGTACTTCAGGGACTCCATCATTCCTCTCAGCGCGAAATACAGCGACCTCAGTCCCATGATAGCAAAGATGTTGGACGTGTACACGATGAACATATCCGTCGATATCGAAAGACAGGCCGGAATGGAATCGAATGCGAATATGATATCGGAAAGTTCGATGACGATGATGCATATGAACAGAGGCGTTGCCATTCTGACGCCGTTCCTCACGGTGAATAATTTGGTACCGTCCAATTCCGGCGACGACCGTATGTGATGGCTTAATCTGACGGCAAAACTTTCCTTGCTGTCATCCTTCTTGCCGAAGGTCGTCTTGATTGCCATTATCAGTAATATTATTCCGAAGATGTACATCACGAAATCGAAGGTATTCAGCAATTCCGCTCCGACGAAGATGAATATCGCACGGAATACTATCGCTCCGACCACACCGTAGAACAGTGCTTCGTGCTGATATTCGTCCGGGATCGAGAAATATGAGAAGATCACGATGAAAACGAAGATGTTATCGACACTCATCGCCTTCTCGACGACATACGCCGCAAGATATTCCGTGGTCTTCTCCGCACCCATCTCATAATAGATGAAAACCGCAAAAAGAAGAGCGATCGTTATCCAGACCGCCGTCATCTCCAGAGCTTTCTTCACGGGAATGTGTTTTGAACCGCGATTGAAAACTCCGAGATCGAGGGCCAAGAGCACAACGACTATTATGCCGAATATGACCCACATCAGCGTACTGGATATCATCGGGTGTGGTACCCTTTGATGATATTAATACATTCTGCCTGCTCCCCGGACCGACTTTCTTTTCATTCATCGACGGGCCCGTGTTTGGATCCGCGTGATGAGATCCTGTGAAGATTTTCGGAGATCGAAAACTGTTTGTTCCTATCATCTCGCGATTATATTCAGAAATACAATCATTATATTCAAAATCGGGTTTTTGTATTCACCAACACAATTATTGGAACAATGAAAGATATCGAGATCGCCGAAGGAAGATGCCTCGCTCCGGAAGGAATGAATTTTGAAGCAAAGGTATGCAAAAAAAACATTCCCGAAAAGTTTCCGGGAAACCTATTCTGCTTTCAGCAATACAATCGGCTGAACACGCAGAAAGTGGCATGTGAAGAAATGATAATGCCTCGCGCGCAGACCACACCGAAGAGCCGATAAAATAACATAGAAATTGTAATTTTCTGCAGGAAAACAGCTTAAAAATTATAAAATAATTTATTTGAATACAATTGCCTGCATTCATGCTCCAGAGAAGGACCTACGACAAACTGTTCGAATGAAAGACCGCAAAGATCACAAATGTTAATTGATCAAAGGACAGAGAAGGTTGGAAAACATTCATTGCAAACAAATTCGGAAAGAACTACGATCACTGTGTGGAAGTAGATCTGCATGAAAATGCATATTCCGGAAAAAACGCGAAACACCATCATGGTTATGAAGACGGAAAAGAATATATCCGTAGCATGATGGAGAACAAATTGTATCTGATGGACCGCTTTGACTATGACGATACGTCAGAGATCCTCATATTCGAGAAGAAATGAACGAAAACATATGAAAGGATATAGCCGGCAGATATCCTTTAAATCCCAATGCGAACCGCGTCACGAAAACAATCGGGGCCATAGGCAGAATGATAGATCTGCCAGTAGACTCCGCGGTGGATCTGGGATGCGGTCCCGGCACACATGCCATCAAATTATCGGAGATCGCCCACAGCGTAACCGCTGTAGATTCCTGCGAAGAAATGCTGGACAAACTAAGAGCTGCATGTTCGTCATCGAAAATCGACAACATAGAATGTGTAAATAGGGACTGTATATCATACGCCGGCAAGAAATTCGACATTGCCTTGTCATGTCTGTGCCCTCCCATGTATGGGGAACCGGGGATGAAAAAATTAGAAGAATTGTCTTCCGGCATATGCGCGTACATTGGTCCGAGCCGCAAAGACAGTGATTTCGGATATTCCGTTCTGAAAAAACTGGATATCGAACCCAATTTCAAGATCTTCAATGCAAAAGATTATCTGTTAGATCACGGAAGATCGATTTGGACATCTGTTGATATAAACGAGCCTTTCGTCTTTTCTGAAGATCATGCTATAAAATCATGCTGCAGGCTCGCAAACGTGACCATAGATTCAAAAGAAGGACAGATCATCGCAGAATTTCTCAGTTCGAATCCGAACCTAAAAAAGACAGAACGTCACCTGGAAGCAATGATATGGATGCCATGATCACGGAAGCCTTATTTTCAATCCATCGAAGATCTCCCTCTGATCTTCATCAACCTTATTCAGCTTCCATTCTCCGCTGATGCAGGATATCTTCAAAGAACCTTTGCCCAAAGGACATAGCCAGACGGTCGAATGGATCGAATCCGTATGCAATAAGATTGGTAAAGAAGAACTTGCTGCTCCGGCCATAGGGTCCGTGAATGAGAAATACAATACCGCATTGGAATACTACAGAAAGGCACTGTCCGAAAAACGTATCGCTGTACTGTCAACGGATATGATGGAAATAGACTGGGCCTTGGAGACCCTCTTGGATGCGGGTGCAGAGGTCATAAGCGTTGACATCATGACCATGGGCAGGAACTGCTGTCCGTTCTATTCCCGTTTCTCCAAACAATTGAATATCCGCATCGGGAACGACATCAGGGAGATATCAGGAAGGATAATATCCGAAGTACCTGACCTTGTGATTGGGCACAGTATGCTGACAAGAGGATTGCCTTTCAAGACGTGCATCATACCTCAGGAATGCATATCCCACAAGGCATCGATCTATTATCTGGAATATATGAGCAACATCCTTATCGCGAATGAAAAGGAAGGCTGGCTCTCTTGGGGTGATTGAATGGATGCAAGACCTGACGGATTCGTAGGCGCAATAATGGCCATAGAAGGAATAAAGGATGCAGAGGTCATACTTCACGGACCGGACGGCTGCCGTAAGAACCTGAACATACTCTCAAGCAAAAGCTATCCCCGCCCGAAAGAGAACATGAACATCGGCGTTCCTTTCTATCGCGGATCCTCCAGGATCCCCTGTACGGGGATCATATCCACCGATTACATTTACGGATCATACGATAAGATCGAGTCCGCATTGGAATTTGTCGGAAGAGGCGATTCGGAATTCATCGCCGTGGTATGCTCTCCCGGAGCATCATTGATAGGCGATGATTGCAACAAGGCGATATCCGTGAACAAACTGGATTCCAGGGCAATATCCCTTGATGCCTCCATGATGTCCGAACCTCTCAGCTACGGGATAGACCATATGCTCGCCGATATGGTCAGACTGCTGGCACCTTCCGATCACATCATGGAGAAGAATACAGTCAACATCCTTGGACTGAGCGTACTCCAAAAAGATTGGCCGACCGTTATCGAAGAGTTCACAGAGATCCTGTCCCTGATGGGATTAAAGGTCATCTGCACTTTAGGAGCGGGGTGCACGATCGACGAGGTGAAAAGATCGGTCAACGCCGAATATGATCTTGTCCTATGCCCCGAATATGCCGACGAGACCTCGAAACTCTACACCGAAGAATACGGTATCAAGGAGATCAGTCTCGGTTATTCACCGATCGGTTTCGATGCCACAGATGCACTCATCAGACTCATAGAGAAGATTACCGGAATGAATGGAAACAAAGCCCTGACACATGTGGATAAGTATCGCAAGAGAGCATTCTTCTGCATGAATGCCATGAGGGCAGATCTCAAAGGAGACACATTTGCGATAGACACAGATGCGTCTGTGGCATATCCTCTCGCCAGATGGATGTTCGAATCACTCTCGATGGTCCCTGTATCGATAAGACTGTACGATAGCAAGTACGGAAGGTCCGAAGAGATACTCAGAGAATTCCTGAAAGAACATGATCTTGAGAATACCATCAACGCAGAGCTTCCGGAATTCGTTAACATGATCTTATGCGATGGGAACACCGCCATGCTGGAACAGGCTTCCAAACACTGCAGGAAAGGCATCGATATCAGATTCCCGTCGGTCGCAAATGTTGATTTCAGACCATCACCGATATTCGGAGCAAAAGGTGCGATGTATCTATTGGATCGCATAATCAACCCGATGTGATACAAAAAAGAAAATAGGTTTGATTTAAAGGGTTTAGATATTCTCGATCTTCTGTCTGAGCTTGGATTTCTTGGCCCCGCCGGAAGACGACGTCTTCTTGGTTCCCGCCTTGTCATCCAGCTTTTCGAGCAATTCCTTCTCGTACGCAGTGACCCTCTGGGGAACGTCCATGCGCACTCTCACGTAGAGGTATCCGCGCAGCGACGAGTTCATCTTGGGCAGTCCCTTCTCGGGGATCCTCAGAACTCCGCCCACCTGCGTTCCCGCAGGTATCTTGAGCTCGATGGTCTCTCCCTCGAGGGTCCTGACCGTCTCGACGCCTCCGAGCACCAGACGGGGATATGTTGTGGTCACTTCGGTCCAAAGGTTGGAACCGTCACGCTGGAAGAGCTTGTTGTCCTTCACGTGCACCAGCACGTAGAGGTCACCGGGACTTCCGCCGTTGTAACCTGCATCTCCCGCTCCGGGCACCCTTATACGGGAGCCCTCGTCGATGCCCTTGGGTATCTTGATCTCGATCTTGGTGGTCGTGCTGTAACGGCCCTGTCCGCGGCATTTGGGACACTTTTCGGAGTAGGTCCTTCCTGTTCCGCGGCATTTGGGACAGTCGGATACGGAGACCATGTTCCCGAAGGGTGTACGCTGCATCCTCTGGACACGTCCCTGGCCTCCGCAGTCTGGACAGGTCTCGGTCTTTCCGCCCTTTCCTCCCGTACCGTTGCATGCCTGGCATGAAACAACATGGGGGACGGAGATCTCGACCTCCTTTCCGTTGAGCACGTCGATGAGTTCCACGCTTATGTCGTAGCGCAGGGAGTCGCCAGTCTGGGCGGAACTCCTCTGGCCGCGGCTGCGGCCGCCTCCTCCGAACATTCCTCCGAAGAGGTCGCCGAAGATATCGCTGATATCGTCCGCGTGAGTGAAATCGTCCCAGGAGAAGCCGCCGTTGGAGAACTGACCCTCGACACCGGCCTTTCCGTACTGGTCGTACATCTTACGCTTCTCGGCGTCTGAAAGGACCTCGTATGCCTCGGATATCTCCTTGAACTTGGCTTCCGCGACCTCTTTGGGCTCTGTGGATACGTCCGGATGATACTTCTTCGCCATCTTACGATAGGCGGATTTGATCTCGTCCGGCGTAGCATCCTTGGAAACACCGAGGATCTCGTAGTAGTCTGTCGCTTCTCCTGCCATCTTCTCAAACCTTACTCGTCATCGACTATCTTATAGTCTGCGTCGACGAAGCCGTCGTCCTTGCCGCCGGTCTTCTTCGATTCGCCCTGTGAGGACTGTTGCTGCTGGGCGCCCGCGCTCTGCTGTGCCTGTTCGGCACCTGCCTGCTGCTGCGCACCGGACTGCTGGTAGATCCTCTCGCTCATGGGGCCCATGACCTTCATGAGTGCGTCGATCTTGGTCTTGATAGCGGCGGTATCGTCGCTGTCCTTGACGGCTTCCAGGTCCTTGACCGCGTCCTCGACGTTGGTCCTCTCTTCCTGGGTCGCCTTCTCGCCGAGCTCTTCCATGGTCTTACGGGTCGTTGCCACAAGGGTATCGGCCTGGTTCCTGACCTCGATGTTCTCGACCTTCTTCTTGTCTGCTTCGGAGTACTGCTCTGCCTGCTTGACAAGGTCGTCGATCTCGTCTTTGCTGAGCTTGTTGGACGATGCGATGGTGATCTTCTGTTCCTTTCCGGTGCCTTTGTCCTTTGCGGATACGTTGATGATACCGTTGGCGTCGATATCGAATGTGACCTCGATCTGAGGTACACCGCGCCTTGCGGGCATGATACCGTCGAGGATGAACTTGCCGAGCGATGTGTTGTCGGCCGCCATCTTCCTCTCACCCTGGACCACATTGATCTCGACAGAGGGCTGGTTATCGGCCGCTGTTGAGAACACCTGGCTCTTCTTGGTCGGGATGGTGGTGTTCCTCTCGATCAGAGTGGTTGCGACTCCTCCGAGGGTCTCGATACCGAGTGACAGAGGCGTGACATCCAGCAGAAGCACGTCCTTGACCTCTCCGGACAGGACCGCTCCCTGGATCGCCGCTCCCATGGAGACACACTCCATAGGGTCGATTCCGCGCTGGATCTTGGGTCCGACGATGCTCTCGACGAAGTTCTGGACGATAGGCATCCTTGTAGGTCCTCCGACCATGATGATCTTGTCGATGTTGTCGTTGGTGTAGTGCGCATCGTTCATTGCCTGCTCGATGGATTTCTTGCATCTTGCGACGATGGGTTCGACGAGCTCTTCGAGCTTCGAACGGGTGATGGTCTGCACCAGGTGTTTGGGTCCGGATGCATCTGCGGTGATGAAAGGCAGGTTGATCTCGGTCTGCATGGTTGTAGACAGCTCGATCTTTGCTTTCTCGCATGCTTCCCTGACTCTCCAGAAGGCCATGTTGTCCTTCGATAGATCAATACCCGTCTCGTTCTGGAACTGTTTGAGGACGTACTGCGTGAGTGCCTCATCCATATCGGATCCTCCGAGCTGGGTATCTCCGGATGTCGAGATGACCTCGAACACACCGTCACTGAAGTCCATGATAGTGACATCGAGGGTTCCTCCTCCGAGGTCGAACACCATGATCTTCTGTTCTTTGTCGGTCTTGTCCAGACCGTATGCGAGTGCCGCTGCGGTAGGCTCGTTGATGATACGTACGACATCCAATCCGGCGATCGCACCTGCATCTTTCGTAGCCTGCCTCTGGTTGTCGTTGAAGTATGCAGGTACCGTGATGACCGCTTTGTCGACGGTCTCACCGAGGTATGATTCTGCATCTTTCTTAATCTTCTGAAGGATGAAGGCAGAGATCTGCTGAGGCGTGTACTCTTTTCCGAGTGCCGTGACCTTCTCGTTGGAACCCATCTTCCTTTTTACGTTCTTGATGGTTCCGTCGGGGTTTGTCACCGCCTGCCTCCTTGCCGGCTCACCGACAAGAAGCTGTCCGTCCTTTGTGAATGCGACATAGGACGGGAATGATTTCCCTCCTACGCTTGTTCCCTCTGCCGAAGGGATCATGGTCGGCCTTCCGCCTTCCATAACGGAGGCGGCCGAGTTGCTTGTTCCGAGATCGATTCCGATTATTCTTGACATACTTGCTCACCATTCCTTAATTTGTTTCTTCTTTTTCTTTTTCAGGCGCTGCCTGAGGTTCTTCTTTCTTTTTGGTCACGATGACCTTCGCGTATCTTATCACGCGGCCGTCTATCATGTACCCTTTCTGGTACACCTGGGCGATCTGCCCGTCGGTGTCGCCTTCTACCGTACACATTGCTTCGTAGAGGTCCGGATCGAACTTGCCCTCAGCGGGTATCTCCTTCAGTCCTTTCTCCTCGAGCATCTTCATGAGGTTCTTCCTCACTCCCCTGAAACCGACCACGAGGTCGGTCTCTTCTTTTGCCGTTGCCAGTGCGCGATCCATGTCGTCGATGACCGACAGCAGCTCCTTGACCATTCCTTCATTGGCGTACTTGCGGAACTCCTCGTTCTCCTTCTGAGTTCTCTTGCGATAGTTATCGAAGTCTGCCTGCAGCCTTCTGGCCATGCTGAGATATTCCTCGGCCTTGGCCTGAGCTTCGGCAAGATCGTCCTTTACGGCGGTCTCTGCCTTCGCGTCGCCCTTGGCATCCGCTTTCGCCTTCTGTTTTTCTTCAGTCCTTTTTTTAGACTTATCAGTCATAGGAGTGGCCTCTGTTCAGATCTGTATTTAAAGTAAAGGGGGTTTTACCCCCCGTTTATTGTTGGGTTTAATCGTCCATTCCGCCGGGCATTCCATCGCCGTACTGGGGCGTGGGGCTGGCCTTGGAAGCGATGACATCGTCGATCCTGAGAATCATGACGGCTGCGTCCGTTGCGGAGTTGATAGCCTGTCTTCCGATCCTGTAGGGCTCGATGACATCGAGTTTCATCATGTCTTCGACCTTTCCGCTGAAGGGGTTCAGACCGGCGTAGATCTTTCCAGACTTGTGCTGCTTCCTCATCTCGATGACGATGTTGATCGGGTCGAGACCTGCGTTCTCGGCAAGTGTAGAGGGGATGATCTCCATTGCGGATGCAAACGCTTCGATAGCGATCTGCTCCCTGCCGCTGATGGACTGTGCATAGTCCCTGAGCTGCATTGCGATCTCCATTGCCGTGGATCCTCCGCCGGTGACGAGCATTCCGTCCTCGATCGAGACCTTGACGACAGACCATGCGTCGACGAGCGACCTCTCGACCTCATCTGCCACGTGCTTTGTTCCTCCCCTGACGAGAATGGACACTGTCTTGGGCTCTTTGCAGCCGGTAACGAATGTCATATCCTCTTCCTCGACACGCCTGAGCTCTACGCTCTCCGCGAATCCGAGGTCTGCAGCGGTGATGTCCGTGATCTTGTTCAGGATGCTTGCGCCTGTGGACCTGCCGAGTCTCTCCATATCGGATTTCTTGACACGCCTGCATGCGTAGATTCCCTCTTTTGCAAAGAAGTGCTGTGCGAGGTCATCGATTCCTTTCTGACAGAAGACGACGTTCGCTCCTGCTTTCTTGACATTCTCGACCATCTCTTTCAGCATGCGCTCCTCTTCCTGGATGAATGCGTTGAGCTGTCCGGGGTCTGTGATCTGGATCTTTGCGTCGATCTCGGTCTTCTTGACCTCGAATGCCGCGTCGATCAGAGCGATCTTTGCGTTCTTGACCTTCTTGGGCATAGCATCGGAGACAGGTTCCTTGTCGATGATCAATCCCTTGATCATCTCGCTCTCTTCCATGTTGGCTCCGGCCTTTTTGACGGTCTGAATGTTCTTCAGGTTTGCGAAGTATTTTCCGTCGTCTGTCTTGTCGACAATGGTCTTCACTGCTTCAACGACCATCTTCGAGAAGTAGTCTTTGGATGAGTTGACCTGCTTGCTGATCATTGCTGTCTGAGCGATCTGGTTCAGAAGTTTGTCGTCATTGATCGAGACCTTCTTGGAGACCTTCTTGAGGACCTCCTGGGCCTTGTCGTTGGCAAGCCTGTATCCTGCCGTGATGATGGTAGGGTGGACGTTTGCGTCGATCATGTCGGTCGCTTTCTTGAGAAGCTCACCGGCGAGGATGACGGATGTTGTTGTTCCGTCTCCGACCTCTGCATCCTGGGTCTTTGCGACCTCGACCAGCATCTTTGCTGCAGGGTGCTGTACGTCCATCTCTTTGAGGATGGTCACACCGTCGTTTGTGATGACGACGTCACCCATGCTGTCCACGAGCATTTTGTCCATTCCTCTGGGTCCGAGGCTGCTCCTTACGGCGTCAGCGATCGTCCTTGCTGCAGTGATGTTGTTCATCTGCGCATCTTTTCCCTTTTCTCTTTTTGTTCCTTGCCTGAGTATGATAACAGGAGCGTTGCCCATTCCCATTTGTATTCCTCCGAGTATTTTCCACACTATTAAGTGGAGTCTGAGTGGGTTATAGTTTGTTCTTCTATATATACCTAACTCCTACTGTCCTGTTATGTGTAAAACGTCATCCGATCATCTGGACATGAAGTGACATGACGGCTGCGGTCGCGGCATCGTCCGAGAGGATCGGATTCACCCCTGTCTGAAACACATTGCCCTGCCTCTGCCCGCGGATCGGCTGGACAGAGACTCCCATTACTCCTAACTATGATTAAATCAATCACTGATTATGTTCGCCAAAGCTAAGAATGGCAAAGATGTTTTCAGGACCGTTTGCAAAGCATTCGATTTCAAAGATATCAAATGCAAAGCAGACGAAACGGCGCTTCAGATTTATTCTGTATTCAACGGCGACGACCTTCCGATATCGCTCATAATCACCATAGACGATGCGTCATCATCGGTGGATTTCAGATGCAAACTCGCATTCGAAGCACCCATGAGCAGCTACAACGATGTCCTCACCCAACTTAACATGCTGAACAACTCTCTGAGGTTCGGCTCGTTCATGTTGGATCCCGAATCCGGTTGGCTCCTTTTCAAATACGGATACATCTACATCAATGCAAGACCCTCGGAGGAGCTCGTCCTCTCGCTGGTCTCTATGGTAGTGCAGACTGTTGATGAGCACGACGGCGATCTGAAAAGGATCATCCCCGTGAACACGAACATTCCCGACCCCATGTTCGGTTAAATACAATTTCCTTTTTTGGGGCAAAGCCTCACTATTCTATTATTAATAGCTTATCCCTATGTACTAATCGTTGCATCCGATGTTTATAAACCTTTCCAAATACATTAATAATGTGATGATAATATATCCATTGCATGGACATGGCATGGATATACCTGATCTTGGCCAGCATCATCGAGCCCTGTTGGGTCATATGTCTGGACAAATCAGAGAACTTCAAAAAGCTAGGTTGGGGGATCGCTGCGGTAGTTCTGGTCTTGCTATGTCTCTACCTTTTATCACTAGCCGTGGCCGAAATAGGACCCGGTGTGGCATACGCCATCCTTGCGGGCATCGGTGCGGTCGGTATCGTGATCGCAGGCCACTTCATCTATAAAGAGAAGATAACGCCCAAAAGGATCCTGTTCATCTCGATGATAGTCATAGGGATCATAGGGGTCAGACTCGTATCCGGAGGTATCATATGAACAAGAAATCGCTTGCATTTGCATGGATACTTCTGGTATTGGGCGGATTCCTGCAGGTCGGATGGGCCGTCGGTCTTGATTACACCGACAGTTTCACGAATATCGTTTGGGACATCATTACGATAATATTCCTCTTCTTCAGCATGGTCTGTTTGGAGTACCCCATTCGTTTGGGAGTATCGTTCACAACGGCGTATGCGGTCTGGATCGGCATAGGCGTCGTATGTACTGTCATAGCTTCGGCACTTCTCGGATTGGAGACCGTCTCCATAGGTATGGCGATCTGCCTGGCCATCGTCATTGCGGGAGTCGTAGGACTCAAAATGACACCGACGGAATACAGAAAATAAGGCCTCGTTCATATATTCCGATGAATATCGTGAATTATGATAGAATATACTCTTCATCATTGTATTATTACCCCTATGTTTCCACTGGAAATGAGATGATATGATTAGTTTTATATATCACGAAACTCGTTTTTATTGATATGGCAGGAACATGGAAGAAAGTGCTCAAGGAAATGACATCGTCCAACGACAACGACTTGGTACTCGCCAAACTCGCCCTCAAAGGCGGCAAGAAGATCGTGGGCGCGGGAGCATATGCCGCCCAGAAACTCAAGGATAAGAAATCGGGTGCGAATGAGCCGACGGAAGGCTCCTACGAGATCGAAGAGACGGCACCTGCCGAAGCATCTGCCGTTGAGATGCCCGTAACAGAACCTGTACCGTCGGAAACACCTGCTGAAGAAGCAGCACAGGAACCTATCATGGCCGAGACGGAGATCGATACTCCGGAAGAGATGCCCGTAAGCAGCGCGGATACTGCGCCCGTATCTCCGGGATCGTTCACACTGGAAGGCCTGAAATTCACTGTCCAGTGCCCCAAGTGCGGTTCGTCTTCCAGCGGAGACGTATGTCAAAACTGCGGTGCCGACCTGAAGGGCTACACCGCAGAGAAGATCGTCATCAAGAACGCTTAATCCTTCGAATGCAGGATCTTCTCGTATTCTATCGGGATGATCTTCAGGAAGCGGGTAACGCTGTTCTCCCAATCGTCCAATATGGCCTTGGCCTTCTCGCTGCCGGTATACTTCAGATGATCTTCCAGGATACCTCTGAGCTCGTTCCTGTCCGCGGCGGAATCCATCGGAAGCAATTCTACCATTCCCATGTTGCAGTGACGGTCCAGATCCCCGTCGTCGTTGATAACGTACGCTATTCCGGCGGACATTCCCGCAGCGAAGTTCCTTCCGACCTTGCCGAGTATCACCACGCGGCCGCCTGTCATGTACTCGCAGCAATGGTCGCCGGCCCCTTCGGCCACGGCAACGGCACCGCTGTTACGTACGCAGAACCTCTCACCGACAGAACCGGCAATGTACGCCTCTCCCGATGTGGCCCCGTATAATACCGTGTTCCCCGCGATCACGTTGCATCTGGGAACATGGCCGGAATGATATACCGCCAATCTCCCTCCGGAAAGGCCCTTTCCGACGAAGTCGTTGGCCTGACCGTTGAGATAGAACGTCATACCCTTGGAAAGGAATGCCCCGAAGCTCTGTCCGGCCGTTCCCTTGAACGATATTTGTATGGCATTGTCCTTGAGTGCCAGACCTCTCTTCGTGACCTCTCCCGAGAGCATTGCTCCGACCGAACGGTCGACGTTGCAGATGCCGTACTCGAGCTTCACCGAATCTCCCGCATCCATCGCGATGTTCGCATCCTTGATCATCTTCTTGTCGAGGACCTCTCCGAGTATGTCCGGCTGTCCGTCCCTGTATGTCCTGTCGCCTTCGGGCATTGCGATCAGACCGCTGATGTCGGCCAGGTCCGATCTCCTTCCTGCAGCGGGCTTACGGACGATCAGGTCCGCGCGGCCGATTATCTCGTCCAGGGACCTGAATCCCATCTGGGCCAGCTGCGTCCTGACATCCTCCGCGACGAATCTGAAGTAGTTCATGACATTCTCGGGGGTTCCCCTGAACTTGGAGCGCTTCGCAGGGTCCTGAGTGGCTATTCCCACAGGACATGTATTGGTCTGGCACTTGCGGCACATGATGCAGCCCATCGCCACCATCGGTGCCGTGGCGAAACCGTATTCCTCTGCTCCCAGGAGAGCCGATATGATGACGTCCCTGCCGGTCTTCAGCTGACCGTCCGCCTGTAATCTGACCCTGCCTCTCAGCCCGTTGATCATCAGCGTCTGCTGCGCTTCCGCGACACCGAGCTCCCAGGGCATTCCCGCATATCTGATAGAGGACAGCGGACTCGCGCCGGTACCTCCGTCGGCACCGGATATCAGGATCACGTCCGCACCGGCCTTTGCCACACCCGCGGCCACGGTACCGACCCCTGCCTCGGATACCAGCTTCACGCTTATCCTTGCGGCGGGGTTCACGCACTTGAGGTCGAAGATCAGCTGCTTCAGGTCCTCTATCGAGTAGAGATTGTGATGCGGGGGAGGCGAGATCAGCGTGATCCCCGGAATGCAATGTCTCGTAGAAGCAATGACATCGTCCACCTTGAATCCCATGAGCTGACCGCCCTCACCGGGCTTGGCGCCCTGGGCGACCTTGATCTGTATCTCCTCGGCGCTCACCAGATACTCTGCAGTGACGCCGAATCTTGCGGAAGCGACCTGCTTGACCTTGGAATTCAGGTTCCTGCCGTCCTTGGGCCTGAACCTCCAGGAGGCCTCTCCGCCCTCACCGCAGTTGCTCATGGCCCCCATCCTGTTCATGGCATCCGCCAAAGTGGTATGGGCCTCGATGCTGATCGCACCGAACGATATTCCCTCTGCGACGAACCTCCTGATGATGCTGTCGGCGGATTCCACCTCCTTCAGAGGTATGCTCCTGCCCTTCTTGACATCCATCAGACTGCGTATGAAGAACTGTCCGGAATCCTCGGTCTCGGCGAAGTACCTGTAGGCCTCCCCGTCGTTCTCCCTGACCGCGAGATGGAGCGCCTTCACCGTATCGGGATTCCAGGCATGCTTCTCCCCGCCCTTCCTGTAACCGTATATCCCCCTGTCCGAAGCAAGGGGATCCTCATCGCTCTCGAATGCCTCCCTGTGTGTCGCAAGGGCCTCGGAAGCTATGTCCCCGAGCTTCAGACCTCCGATGTTGGAAACGGTATGCGCAAAGTATCTGGCACATACCTCATTATCCAATCCTACGGCCTCGAATAATCTCGAACCGCGGTATGACCTGATGGTCGCTATGCCCATCTTGGACATGATCTTGAGAAGACCCTTCTCCAGGGCCTTTATGTAATTGTGTTCCGCGGTATCGACATCGGTCTTGATATCGTCCTGCTCCGCGACCATCTTCTCGATGAGCGCATAGGACATGTACGGATTGACCACATTGGCGCCGTATCCGAACAGCAGCGCGATGTGCATTACCTCCCTTGGCTCTCCGGATTCCACGATGATGCCGGTCTGGACACGCTTCTTGTTGTGGACCAGATACTGATGGACCGCGGAGACCGCGAGCACCGAAGGTATCGCGGCATGGTCCCTGTCCACCGACCTGTCCGAGAGTATGATGTAAGAACCGCCGTTGTCGACGGCCGCTTCCGCCTCGTGGCATATCCTTGTCAGCGCCTTCTCCAGCCCTTCCGGACCGTCCGCAACGCTGAACGTCATGGAGATGGACACCGTGTTGAATCCTCTGTACCTGAGATTCTTCAGAAGGTCCAGTTCCCTGTTGGTGATGATCGGGTGCCTGACCTTGACTATCCTGCAGTTGGCGGGACTCGGACTCAGGATGTTCTGATGGATCGAACCGATGTATCCCGTCAGGGACATCACCAGCTCCTCCCTTATCGGATCGATGGGCGGATTGGTGACCTGGGCGAATGACTGCCTGAAGAAACCGAACAGCCTCTGGGGATTCTCGGACAATATAGCCAGAGGAACGTCCGAACCGGTCGAACCGGTAGGTTCCTTGGCCTGCGTCATCATCGGCAGGATTATCCTCGAAGTATCCTCCTGAGTGTATCCGAACTCCCTGAGCATGGCATCCATATTCTCAACGGAACGTCCTACCGTCCTTCCGGAGGACACCTCGTCCAATTCCAAACGGTTGCGGTCGAGCCAATCCCTGTAAGGATAGGCATTGGCGAAACCGTCCTTGATCTCGCGGTCGTAGATCACCCTGCCTTCCTGCGTATCGATCAGCATCATCTTTCCGGGCATCAGACGTCCGGATTCCTCCAGATCGTCGTCCGGGATCTGAATGACGCCGGATTCCGAGGCCAGTATCATAATACCGTCCTTGGTCATCGAATATCTGGCAGGACGGAGGCCGTTCCTGTCCAGCATACCGCCGGCGTATCTTCCGTCCGTGAAAAGCACGGTGGCCGGAGCGTCCAGGGCTCCATCAGGATGCTGTTGTACTCGTAATACACCTTCAGACTGTCCGGGATCGGGTTCTTGTTGTTCCAAGATTCCGGGATCAGGACCGAAAGGACGTTCGGCATGCTCATTCCCGCCATTGTCAGGAATTCGAAGACGTTGTCCAATGTCGCACTGTCGCTCATGCCGTCCTGCATTATCGGGAACAGTTCCTTCAGATCGGGAAGCTCGGGCGTCTCCAGAAAGCTCTCCCTTGCCTTCATCCATTACCTGTTGCCCTTGATCGTGTTGATCTCGCCGTTGTGACATAACATGCGGAAAGGCTGTGCCAGCTTCCACTTGGGCATGGTATTGGTGCTGAATCTGGAATGGACCATCGCTATGGACGACCTGAACATCGGATCGGTCAGGTCCTTGTAGTAGACCCGATCTGAAGCGGGGTCAGCATTCCCTTGTATGTGATCGTGCGGGTCGAAAGACTGCAGATGTAGAAATCGTCCTTTCCTTCCATATCGGAGGCCGCGATCCTGTTGGCGGCCCTCTTCCTGACCGCGTAAAGCTTGTGCTCCAGGGTATCCTGACCGTCGTAGCTTGTGAGGAATATCTGCTCTGTCACAGGTTCGGCGGCAAGTGCCAGAGGCCCGGGGATCTCGTGATCGACGGAGACATCCCTAGGGCTATCTCATACAGTCCGTAACGTGCGCATTCCTCCCTGAGGATGGAAAGACAGACCTTTCTGTCACTGTCTCCGCGGGGTAAGAAAATAATCCCCGTGCCGTACCTGCCGGCCTCGGGGACCTGAATATCAAGTGTTTTGATGAAGTCGTGCGGTATCTGGACCGTTATCCCGGTACCGTCTCCGGTCTTTCCGTCGGCGTTCTCCGCACCGCGGTGTGCCATGTTCTCCAGGATCCTGAGTCCGTACTCGACTATCCTGTGGTCCCTGACTCCGCTGATATTGACCGCAAGGCCCACTCCGCATGAGTCCTGCTCGTATGACGGGTCATAGAGGTCCAAGGCACCGTTCATGCGACGACCTCAGCTGATGAACAGGAGCTCCCTGTACTTGGGCATGGGCCACATCTGATCGTCGACGATCATCTCGAGAGCATCCAGATGCTCCCTCATGCCGTCAATGCACGGGACCACATCATCGTGGTATCTGATCGCCTGTTCGCGTGCGTCCTCGATGGTCTTGAGTTCATCGCATAGATCGTCCGCCTGCTTGGCAAGCGCCCTTGCTGCGCATGTGTGCTCGGAGATCGTCCTGATCTGCCTGATCTCGTCGCCTGCGAGTGCGTCCCATTCGGACTTGGGGAACAGCTCCTTCACCTTGAAGACGTTGTCCAGCAATGCGGTCTGGTATTCTATCGCTACCGGGATCAGATGGTTCAGCGTCATATCGCTGATCGTCCTGGCCTCGATACCGACCTTCTTACCGTAGATCTCCCAGCGGACCTCGTTCCTTGCCTTGAGTTCCACTTCGGTGAGGACGGATGTGTCCTTGTAGATGGCCACGGTCTTCTTCGAGGTGCAGACATCGTATGACAGGGGAACGGATGACTCGCAGTCGAGTCCGCGCTTCTTGGCCTCGGCCTTCCATTCATCGGAATAGCCGTTTCCGTCGAAGCAGACGTTCTTGCATGCCTTGTATGTGGCACGGGTCTCGTCCAGCACGGCCTGCATGATAGGTGTTCCGGCCTCGATCTTCTTGTCGACCTCTTTCTTGAACTGCTTGAGCTGGTACGCTACGATGGTGTTCAGAACGGTCATCGGGGATGCGCAGTTCGCCGAGGAACCGACGGCCCTGAATTCGAACCTGTTTCCGGTGAATGCGAAAGGCGATGTCCTGTTCCTGTCGGTGTTGTCCACCAGAAGTTCGGGCACCTGGGGGATACCGAGGCTGTAACCCTTCTTTCCGCGGATCTTGACCATGTCCTTCGACTTCAGGAGATCTTCGAAAGCTTCGCTTACCTGCCTTCCGAGGAAGGACGAGATTATCGCCGGAGGCGCTTCGTTGGCACCGAGCCTGTGGGCGTTGGTGGCTGTCATGATGGAGGCCTTGAGCAGTGCGTTGTTGTCGTACACAGCCTTCAGCACGTTGGCCATGAATGCCAGGAACCTGAGGTTCTCCTCATCGGTCTTTCCGGGCGACATCAATCCGATGCCGTCCTCGGTACCGAGGGACCAGTTGCAGTGCTTTCCGGATCCGTTCACGTGTCCGAAGGGCTTCTCGTGCAGAAGGACCCTGAATCCGTGACGTTCGGCCACCTGCTTCATCAGAGACATGAGGAGCAGGTTGTGATCGTTGGCCAGGTTGACCTCTTCGTACACGGGTGCGAGCTCGAACTGGTTGGGCGCGACCTCGTTGTGCCTTGTCTTGATCGGTATTCCGAGCTTGTAACTTTCGTACTCCAGATCCCTCATGAATGCCATTGCCCTGGACGGGATGGCCCCGAAGTAGTGGTCGTCGAGCTGCTGCGATTTGGAACTGCTGTGACCCTGGAGGGTACGGTCCGTAAGTATCAGGTCCGGGCGCTGGGCGTACAGGCTCGAATCCACGAGGAAGTACTCCTGTTCCCATCCGAGATAGGAGTGGACGACGGCGTTCTTGATGCCGAAGTATTCCAGCACATCTGCCGCTGCCGCGGTCACTGCCCTGACCGATTTCAGAAGAGGCGTCTTGTAATCGAGGGCCTCTCCGGTGTATGATATGAATACTGTCGGAATGCACAGACAGTCTCCCATGATGAATGCAGGCGATGACGGATCCCATGCCGTGTATCCCCTTGCCTCGAATGTGTTCCTGAGGCCTCCGCTGGGGAAGGACGATGCGTCCGGTTCCTGCTGGCAAAGCAGTTTTCCGCTGAAGTTCTCCAGAGATTCTCCCTGTCCGCGGGGTTCCGCGAACGAGTCGTGCTTCTCCGCAGTACCTCCGGTGAGAGGCTGGAACCAATGGGTGTAATGGGTAGCGCCCATGTCCATCGCCCAGCGCTTCATACCTGTTGCGACATGTTCCGCAACGGAGTTGTCCAATGTGACTCCCTGCTCGATCGACTCGTATACCGTCCTCCTTGTTTCCGAGGACAGATACTTTCTCATCGTTGCCCTGTTGAACACGTTGCATCCGTAATACTCGGATGTTGCCGGTGCTGGGGGCTCTACGATAACGGGCTTTTTTGCAAAGGCCTCGTCGACGGCTTTGAATCTACTGTTTGCCATATTTGGTAGTCATGCGCGCATAGAATATAATAGTTTCTGGAAAAACGCATAAATGAATGATAAAAACGATACTAAATAGACATTTGTCTAACGATATATAAATTATTATCATTATTTACAGCATCATTTCATTTCAATAGACAAATCATACAATTGATGTTGTCATACAGTAATAATAGTGCTGCGGACGGGGGCATTATGGCCGTCCCCGGCAGGGATCTGACCGATCGAAACGCCGATATTCGGGATATCATACGGCATCATTCTAACAACCATAGTTTAATAATCAGATATCTGTATTAGAGAAGAAGTGGTAACATGGCATTCCTATTCAAATCGGGCGATGAACTTTTCGACGAGGCTGTCAACCACATCAATCTGAAAGAGTATGTCAAGGCCAGGGCGGACTTCAGCAAATGCATAGAGAAGGGCGCCTCCAAGTCATCCCTCGCATCAATCTACATCTCGATCATAGCGATGGTACAGAACCCCGAGAATCCCAATAACTACAAGGCGCTGGCCAACAACCTGCGTTCGGTCAATCCGGGAATGGTCGAATTCGGACTCACCCAGGTAGACGGCATGAGACTGGCCGACGAATGCGATCTGGTCGCCCAGCGCATAATACTCATGTCCACCAACGGTAACGCCGCCGTCAGGGAGAAAAAAGGAAAGGACCTCATCCAGCTCGGTCTGCAGTATCAGATCAAGATCGGAAAGGACACCCTGAAGACGGACGAGCTCATCTACGGGGACACCGCAATGTCCGGTATCAAGGAATCCCTGAGCATACAGGCACTCGGATATGAGACGCTGGCATCCTCTGCGGTTCTCACCGATCCGAAACAGGCCGCGGAATATCTGCAGAACGCATACAACTACCGCAGGCAGGCCGGCGATGACGGTTCCCACGACAAACAGCTCATAGAATCATATTCCAAATCGGCAAAGTGTTGGATCTGCGGAAGGACCACCACGGGAGAAGGCATCCATTTCCTCGCGATGTCGAGCGAGATCACCCCGTTCATGAGGAACGGCCAGGATGATCTCCTGAAATCCGCTCCCGCGAACTTCGAAGCGGTCTATGTGTGCAGACCATGCTACTCGGCGATATCCAGAAGGTCCGATGCGATCTCCAGGAAATACTACGATGATGCCATCAGGGACCTCCGCGCAACAGAGGCCAGACTCCAGATGGAGATCGCAGAGGTACGTGCCCACGCATCCTCGATGGCCATCAGAATGAGGTGAAACGGTTGGCAGAGGACCTGGTAACGCTCAGATGCAAATACTGCGGTGCCCCCCTTGACAGGAAGGACCTGGAATCGGACACCCCTTACGTGACGTGCCCTTCATGCGGCACCACCCAGCAGAGGATGGACGCCCAGGCGTACCTGGACCAGATGATGGGCCAGATCCAGTCATGGATCAGCAAATCCCTGCCCGGCGGATTCTCCCTGGCACAGTCCGAGAATGTGGATTCCGTCGCCAGGTACAACATATTCACGACGAACATCAAGCCCAGGATCGAGATGGAGTACAGCGAATACAGGTTCGCCATGAACACGCTGCTCTCCAACGCCCTGATAGTGCTTCCGTTCACTACAGATCAGAACGTCGTCCCCGCACATGATTCGAACCAGGCGTTCGAGTTCAACGCCAGGGCCAAGAGCATAGAACCTCTGGCCGTGGACGATTCCAGCAGGAGCATCGTGAAAGGCGCGGAAGACATAGCCACCGCATACGCCCTTCTGATCAACAACTCAAAGCTCATCAAAGAGGACAAACCGGGAAGATACATCCTCATGAAGAACAACTTCACGGAGGCTTCCAAGGCATTCGGATCCATCAAGGGATACGATCTCGCTTCCAAACGTTTCGATGCGCTTTCGCAGATATGCGACGGATGCGAGAAACTCCTGAACGGAGATGCCATGAGCGCCGCCTCCCTGTTCGAAAAAGGAGGGAGCGCCCTCAAGGATATCGAGTCCAAGGTCATGACCGACCTCAATCTGGGAATAATGTACCAGGCAGTGGATGCGGAAGCCTCCATGGCGGATATTCTTTCGGACATCGCCGGTTTCGTTACCAACGGTGTCGTCGACGATCCTCTGAAGATACTCAATGTCATTAAGAGGATCTTCGCATTCAAGCGTCCCGCTTCGGGCAACTGGGGATACCTGCTCGGCAACAAGGACAGGTACAACGAGATCTTCGGTTACGTCGCAGACATACTCAAAGCGAAGAACGGAGGCGGTACGCTTCCGATCACCGCAGGCTCCGGGAACACCCTGGTGCCTTTCTGGGATGTTGACCTGAAATACAATTTCCAGACCGGCGCCATGTGGAAGAAGAAGAGCGTCGAGGTCACCGAGGACCTGCTGGTCCCCGCCGACTTCGTAACGGACGGGACCTGTCTCTCGGATCCCGCTTCGGCTCTCACGGACATCTTCAGGCTCCGGCCCGAGAAGAGCATACTCTCCGGGATCAAAGGAACGGAAACGAGCATCAGCGGCGGAGAGGGGATAACAAAACTGTCCCAGTTCGCCCAGAACTCGCCGGGGGGCAGGAAGGTCGCCGTACCCCTGAGCACGAAAAGAGAGGCAGAGAGGCTGGTATCGGACTACCTGGAACAGCGCATGAACGGCGACAGCAAACTGAAACTCAGCAAACCGTACGTCAAAGGACTGATCTACATTCCCTGCGAGACGGACGGCACGCTCCGCGTTCCGGCAGGCTTCGGGGCATTGGTACCCGACAGAGTGAAAAGGACCAACGTATCGGATATGATAATAATCTAAGGAGGAATCAAATGACAGAACTGAACAGCAGGACACTCTCGGCGGTAAAGCTGGGCGTGTTCATCATCGCATTCGCGATAGGCATCTTACTATACATGGCCGTCAAGAAGGACGTCCTCGTGATAGTCTGGGGCACATTACTGATCTTCGGTATCGCCCTGTGCATACTATCCGGACTCAGCAGCAACGCCACAACAGGCGCCGGACCTTCCGACCTGATGTATAATCTCGTAATAGGTGCGGTACTGACCCTTGTGGGCCTTGCGGGACTCCTGTACTCCATGACGTCCCTCGGATTGGTCTACATTGCGGTCATCGTACTCATCGGAATAGCGGTCATCGGCATTGCCGCGGCGCTCATAAACAACAAGAAGGAGGCTTCACTTTGACAATCGACGAAACAGTAAACGAACAGATGAACGACAACAGGTCGCTCATCGAGAGGATAGCCCTCTACATCCCCATCTACAAAGGTTACAGACAAAAAAACCTGAGAAGGGATGAGGACAGGGCGGTAAGAGGAGAAGTGGCACATGTGCTGGAGGCCGTGAAGAACGACCTCGTGACGATACAGAGGGCCACGGTCGGGGACACCGACCTCATGAGAGATACGGAAAGGATCAGGTCCAAGGCGGACAAATATTACATAGACGTGAAAAAGGCCGCCGGAGGATACAGCGCGTTCCACGATTCGATAAAGATACTGGAGAAGGAACTCGACGGTCTGATCCGCTGGGACGCAAAGCTCATGGACGACGTCCAGGCACTGAAGATGCAGACAAAGGCAATCATCGATTGCATAGACAACGGCAACGAAGGGCTCAAAGGACATCTCAGGGACCTCGAAAGGACCATCGACCAGCTTTCGGAAGATTACATTGGAAGGGAGACCGTAATGAAAGGTTTCCAGGATAAGGAGGAATGATTTGAATGGCATCTACTGCTAAGACGAATGTCGTGTTCTGGGAGAACCAGGGCCCCGACGATATAATCTACAGGTCCGAACACGACGACCTGAGGACGATCACGTCCGTTACCGTTCCTGAGCATGCGGTGGCCCTGTTCATCAGGGATGGAAAGCTCGAAGGCGTATTGGAACCGGGAAGACACATGATCACCTCGGCGAACATCCCGTGGCTGACCAAATTATACAATCTGGCACTCGGCTACAAGGAGACCCCGTTCAAGGTATGGATCGTCTTCGTCTCGCTGAAGATCTTCAACGGGAAATGGGGCATCAGAAGCATGATCAAAGCGGCCCAGGAATACCAGGTCCCGATCACGCTCATGGCCAACGGAGATTACCAGTTCCGCATCAACGATGTGGCCGTGTTCTACACCCAGGTCCTGGGAGGTATGACACAGTACACCACCGGAAATGTCAACTCCTTCATGAAGAGCTTCATCGCCGAACAGATCATCCAGCAGCTCACGTCCATGTACTACATGGACATCATGAGCAACCTCGAGAAGGCATCCACCAGTACGAAGATCCTCATCGAGCAGTACTTCACCCAGAGGGGTATCGAACTGCTCTCCCTGAAGATCAACGAGGTCGCCACCACCGAAGAGGAGAAGACAAAGGTCTTCGAGTATCTTCAGTTCAGCAGCGCCAACGGAGAGGCCTTCAAGAAGTACGAGGTCATGGATAGGATGGCAGACGCCATCGGAGATTCACAGGGAGGTGCGGCCATGGGTACCGGTATGCTCCTGTTCCCTCAGATGTATCAGCAGCTTCAGCAGCAGCCCGTTCAGGGCGTTCAGCAGGGTCAGGCGGCCGCAGGTCAGCCTCAGAAGGTCATGTGCCCCAAGTGCGGTGCACTCAACGACTACCCCTACAAGTTCTGCAACAACTGCGGACAGCCTTCACCGATGACGCAGGGCCAGGCACCTGCGCAGCAGCCTGCACCCGCTCCCGCGGCAGCCCCGGCATCGGTCGGTGCACCGAAGGCGTTCAAGGTCTGTCCGTACTGCGGAGAGGATCTGAGCGGACTGCCTAAAGTACCGAAGTTCTGTCCGTATTGCTCGGAAAAACTCAATTGAAACCAACGCCGGCGAAAGCCGGCGTTCTTTAATTATATTTCTCTTTATTTCTGATGTTTCGTAGGAATAATTTTAAA
>DAYM01000004.1:501-11006 GCA_002506905.1 Methanomassiliicoccaceae archaeon UBA328 | reverse complement strand
GTAGGAATAATTTTAAACATCCAATTGATTCCCGCATCAATGACGGATGTAGAGTATAGTGAGAATTATGCCCTGTACGTGACACCTCATGGGGTCGAATACCTTACGAACCAGGTAAGTATAGGGATAATGAGGCTGCTGCGCCAATCCGCAATGACCGTGACCGAATTGGCGGTTGCGCTGGACCAGCAGAAGACCTCTATACAATCCAATCTGAAAAAACTCGAGACCGAAGAATTCGTATCTTCATATATCGACGAGAACGACAGAAGAAGAGTGATCTACGTACCTGTCGCGATGATCATCGCCACACCTATCGTTCCCTCTGCCGAATCGATCCATGAAAACATCATAAAGGTCCTTTTAAAGAAAAAAACGAACAAATTCAGAGTGTCGCTTCTTCTGACCGCGGCAGAATTCTACAAATCGGGAGTGTCCATCGGACCGCTCATGGAAAGATGCGGTATCCTTTTGGCGAACGCCGCGAAAGACGATTACATCGGAAAGGACCTCACCTCGGCGATCGAAACGATCGAAACGAACCTCAAGGCCGCCGAATTCCCTCCCATCAAGATATCCGCAACCGAAGACGGGATCACGATGATCACCAAGGTGAATAAGGGATTCGCCAAGGAATACGTCCTGAGCATCGACGTCGCCTGCGGATTCATACGTGAGGCCATAAAACAGAGCACTGGCATCACATTCGTCGTGACCGATACGGACGTCCGTCCGGACGGCAAGATCGTGACCAAATTCGAACGGTACCACGGAGTACTTCCGGACAGCACTATCAGGGACAAACTCCTCAGTGACAAGAACATCAGGAAAAAGAGACTTACCATCTGTTACACGAACGGTCATTCGATCCTGTTCGGAAACAGTGTCCAGACAAAGATCATCGCACTTCTGTCGAAAGAGGATGCGGGACTGAAAGCGGTTACCAATACACTCGGAATACCGACGGTCACCGCCCACAGGAACCTCGGTATCCTTGAACAGACCGGCGTAATCACGCGTGTTCGCGGAAAGACCAACACGGAATTCACCATGAACGGTGTGATCATTTTAACATGCAACGGAAAGACGGCACAGAAGGAGAGGGCCAACAAAGATCTCTTCGAATCCTGCTCAAAAGACCCTGCAAACTACTACGAGGCCATATTCGGATACATCAACCTTGCCGTCCGCCGTACCGGATTCGTGATGCACGAGGTCCAGGAACATATAGGAAGGTCCATGGCGGAGGGTTTCATCAACGGATATGATATCGCCGACGGAATGACCTTCCTCAGGGTCATGCACTATGCCGGTCCTGCTCTCGGCATCAGATCAAAGATCGCCTGCTACATACCTCTCACGATCTCTCTTGAGAGCGATTATTTCACAAGAGAGGATTTCGAATTCATAAGACCGTTCTATGTCGGTCTGATATCGCACGGACTCAAACTGACCACGGGCGACGACTACAACATCAGATTCGTACAGGATGACCCGGATTACTACAAGGACGCGGATCCCAAGGAATGAAGATATTACTCAGCATTGCTACGAAATTCGTAGAGATTTGATTGAGATCAACGAATATCAGAAAATATTACGTGAAAAACACAGCCTTTATATATCTGTACATAGATATACTATCAACAGGAGGCGAGTGACAATAGGCAAACGTAATACATCAGGACCCAGCGGCACGAATGACAGGTGTGTTGAGAGGACAGCGGCGAAAGACAGGTCGGTTGACACTTTCCTACACTGTTGAACACGGTCATTTCCATCGTTATGATGACCGCAGCAATCCGATCTCCCCGAGGAGATCGGGACCTTTATCCTTCAAGGACCTTCTCGATTTTCGATAATTGTTCATGTTCCGAACCCTTCCCCCAGGATCGGAACTCACATGGGAAGGTCCTTACTTCTCGACCTTTATGACCGGATCCACGAATTCGAACTTCTCGGAATCGAAAAGACCGTGATCGCTCATCTTCAGAGACGGTACGACCAAAAGACTCTGGAAACCCAGCGTCATGAACGGTTCCTTCAGCTTACACCCGTGGTTCCTTGCGTAATATATCAGATTGGTCTCGCGGTTGGCCGAGATCTCCGGAGGTTCGGTACTCATAAGTCCCGCCATGGGCGCTGTGTGACAGGACTCCGCTTCTCCGTCCGTGAAATAATGACCTCCGTACATCGACACCTTGTTGATTGCATGGGACAGCAGCTTGTATGATGTCGCCACTGCCGCAAGATTGTGCGAATCATGAGATATCGATGTGGCCAAAGCACCTTCCTTCATTCCGAATCCTCTGATGAATCCCACCATCGGAGCGACCCTGTAATATCTGTTCGCCACAGCGAACAGGAGCACATCCTGTTCCGGGTCCGGCATCACGATCTCGTTCCTGATCTCCAATTCCGCCGTCTCCGCGGTACTGGCGATCTTCTTATCCTGAACACCGATAACTCTGACCTTGGCCTTCTTTCCGGTGCGGCAGATGTAGAAATTGTTGCCGATCGTACTGTATCTGACTATATTGGTCCTGCATTCGCACGGTCTCGCCCTGAACAACGGCTTGTTCGATTCGGCAACCTTTCTTCCGTTGATGAATACATCATTCACATTGAAATTGATCAGATCCGACACGACCGCCAGATCTCCGGGGCCGCCTTCGCGTACCGATCCTTCTTCCAGATGATAATGCCTGGCCGGCCAGATCGTAGCGGCCTTGACCGCATCCATCGGATCGATCCCCATACCGACCGCCATCCTCAGAAGTCTGTCGATATATCCCTTGTACAGGATGTTCCCTATGTGGATATCGTCGGTGCACAGGAAGAACTCCCCTCCCTTCACCGCAGGTATCAGCGCCTTCATGTCGGAACATGCGGATCCCTCGCGCACCTGTATCGTCATTCCGAGATCGGCCTTTTCCTTTGCCTCTTCGGCATTGGTGCATTCGTGATCCGTGGTTATTCCGGCGGCAATGTACTTCCTCAGGTCCTCCCCTGTCAGTCCGGGCGCATGTCCGTCCACAGGTTTTCCGTACCTCTTCGCCACCTCTATCTTGGCCATGACGTCCGGGTCCCCGTTTATCACTCCGGGATAGTTCATCATCTCGGCCAACCCGAATATCTCGGACTGTCCCATGAGCTCCTCTATGTCATCCGGCCGGAGGATCGCACCGGACGTCTCGAATCTTGTGGCCGGGACGCAGGACGGCGCCATGAATCTGAATTTCATAGGCGAACGCGCCGCGTCGCGTATCATGAATTTTACACCGTCCATACCGAGAACGTTCGCGATCTCGTGGGGATCGGCTATAACAGAACATACTCCGCGGGGAACTGCCGCCTCTGCAAAACGCGACGGCACCAGAAGTGATGATTCGATGTGGACATGAGAATCTATCAGCCCGGGCAGAATGTAGTTCTTGTATTTTTTATCGGTTTCCCTGATAGATCCTATCTTCTTTCCGTCGAAGGTGATCTTAGCAGGGTATATTCTATCCTCTAAGACATCCACCAGATTGCCTTCGATGAATTGAATATCCGACATAGATTTTCTAACGTTTTTGAAATAGATAAATGTATCCTCGAAATCTAAGGCCATTATCTTAATAGTGCGATGGCGATTATCGGGCCCATGAAAGAACTGGCTGATTATATCACCACGATCCCCGACTTTCCCAAGCCCGGGATCATGTTCGGAGACATCACCACCCTGATCCAGGATCCGGAAGGATTCTCACTGGCCATCGATAAGCTCTGTGAACTCCTGAAGGATGTGGATTTCGATTACATCCTCGGTTCGGAATCCAGAGGATTTGTGTTCGGAGCCCCTGTCGCGTATGCGATGAAGAAAGGATTCATCCTTGTGCGTAAGAAAGGAAAGCTTCCCCGTAAGGTCATCTCGGAGCAGTATGATCTCGAATACGGAACAGCGACCCTCGAGATGCATGTAGACAGTTTCCCGAAAGGAAGCAAGGTCGTCATCGTTGACGACCTCATCGCCACGGGCGGTACCACCAAAGCGATCATAGACCTGGCCGAAGACCTCGGAGGAAAGGTCCAGAAGATCGCTTTCGTCATCGAACTCGAAGGACTTCATGGAAGGGACGCCATCAAAGGATACGATGTCGAATCGCTCCTGAAATATCAGGGAAGATAAGCCCGCAGCAAACCTTTTCCAAACCCTTTGATTTTAACAAAAATGGAGGGCCTGCCGGGATTCGAACCCGGGTATTCGGCTCCGAAGGCCGAAAGGATATCCTAGCTACCCCACAAGTCCGTCCATTAATCATCTACCGTCTATTAATGTATTGTTGATTTGCCCGTCATAGCACATAATTACATTTATTACAAATATTACAAAGTTCAGTTATTATACTTATCAGACATACATAACATTGCGGTTGGAAGCGGACACAACTCCGATATCTTGTCTGATACCAGTGTCCGCCAGCCATCCTACCGGGGCTATCGCCCCAAGCATCCCACAAACATTTTACCCGTTTCGTTGCCCCCATATGAAACGCTTATTGGGCCTTCGGGCCCTGAAACCCCTTCTTTTCATGATTATCAGAGAGCGAAGGCTATGAACACCGAGACAAGGAGAAGGACCGTATCCTGCAGATGCGGCAAACGGATCTACACCGTTACCGACATCGATCTCGGACGCAGCCAGTATCTCGGATTGTATCCCTCCGAGATGTCTGTTCGCTTCCTTTCGTACTATTCGACCGTCGATGACTATGCAATACGCGACATCGGATGGCAGCTCAAAGACAAACTGAAAGGGAAAGGAGATCGAAAGAAGGCGGCCGTAGCGCTTTCCATGGTCATGCAGAACACGGAATACGCTACCGACGAATCCCGTTTCGGAAAGGATCTGTGGGAATTGCCCGTACTGTCCCTCGGCGATGGCAAAGCGGACTGCGACGGAAGGACCGGACTGTTCGTAGCGCTGGCATACAATATGGGATTGGATGTCATCACGGTGATCTCCGGCAACCATATGTTCCCCGCGGTGAACCTCGATGACGGCAACGGAAGATATTATGAATTCGAAAACAGGAGATATTATCCCCTTGAAACGGCCGAACATTCGATCAAGGACCAGAAATACTCCGACCCGGGAGATTTCATCCATATGGCCAGACCGGAAATGCCCACGGAGAAATTCAAACGCACCCTGTCGAATTCAAGACCCAATACGGTCCGCTTGTGACCGGAATATGGACCATCGACGGAGAACCCGGAGGCAACGCATTCTTCCTTACCCCCGACGGATCCGGAAAGGTCTACATCAACATCGTATCCGACTATTCTGATGCGTTGGACATGGGTTACAGCTGGTTCGGCGATGACGGCAAGTTCCACCTGACTGAGATCTGCGTAGAAGAGACCGAGGGGAACACTACGGAATGATGGCCGCGGATAACACCGTATTCACCCTGATGGAAGAATAATATTGACTGCAAATACATACTAAGAGAATTCAGAATAGAAGATCTCCCGCCGTCTGCGGTCCCCAAGACAATAAGAAATATAGGACGAAGGATATTCCGACTAATCATGCCCAAGATTATCATGAACCACGGAGCCGGCGGAGAGATCATGCAGGAATTCCTGACAAAACATATCATCTCCCACTTCCCGAAAATGAAGGCCGAAGTTCCGCTGGATTCTATGGATGACTCGGCGATCATCGACGATATCGTCTTCACGATCGACGGTCACACGGTAAAACCCCTGTTCTTCCCCGGAGGAGACATCGGAAAGATAGCCGTTTCAGGAACTGTCAACGACATTTCCGTCATGGGAGCACAGCCTCTCGGTCTCGGAAGCTCCATCATCATGGAAGAAGGGCTGGACATAGACATCGTGGACAGGGTTATGGAAAGTGCGGGAAAGACCTGCGAATATTGCGGCGTGCCCATTGCGACCGGAGACACCAAAGTAATGGAATCCGGGGCAATAGACCAGATGGTCATGACGACATCCGCGGTCGGAAAGAGATCCCCCTACCTCGACAAGGACCTTCAGGTCGCTGCCGAATACAGGAAGGTGGAGAACAGATGGTGCACCGACAACAGCGTCAGGCCCGGAGATGCCATCATCGTATCCGGATACGTCGGAGACCATGGTGTGGCACTTCTCTCATCCCGTGAAGGATACGGATTCGAAAGCGAGATCGTAAGCGATGTCGCTCCGCTCAACAAGATGATCGCGGAAGGACTCAAGGTCGGCGGCATCGTCGCCATGAAGGACCCCACAAGAGGCGGTCTGGCAAACACACTCAACGAATGGGCAGAGAAATCAAAGCTCACATTGGAGGTCAACGAAACGGACATTCCCCTGAGGGACGGAACGGTCAATGCGTGCGACCTTCTCGGCATCAGTCCTCTGAGCATCGGAAACGAAGGAAAGGCCATAATAGCCTGTGTCCCCGAAATGGCGGACCAGGTGGTGGCAGCCCTCAGGAAGACCCCCGAGGGAAAGAACGCGGCCGTCATCGGAACCGCATCGGAAGGACCCGGAAGGGTAGTCCTGAGAACGGAGATCGGCGGAAGGAGGATACTCGAACCCCCGTCCGGAGACCCTGTTCCGAGGATCTGCTGAACATTATCAAAGGTCCGGCATCCTGCCGGACCTATTTCTTCCTCTTTTCTCACGCGTACCCGCGCGATATTGAAATATTACGGTTCCCATAGACCGACCCATGGTAACATTCCTTCCTTTCAAAGGTTACAGGCCCTCCCTCAGACCCGGAGAGCCCATAGGAGACCGTATCTCTCCACCCTACGACGTCATCGGACCCGATTATCTCAAAGAGCTCCAAAGCCACCCGGACAGCGTGACCAACCTCACACTGAGACCGGATGCAGACAAAAGATACCACTCGGCCAGGAAAGAACTGGACAGAATGGTCGCCGATGGCAGCCTGAAACAGGATTCCGATTCATTCTATCTGTACCAGCAGACCTTTGACGACAACGGAACGCAGAAGGTAAGGACCGGACTCGTCGGTATCCTCAGGACAGAGGAATACTCCGAAGGCAACATCATCCCCCATGAGGAGACATTCTCCAAAGTGAAGGAGGACCGTCTCAACCTCCTCAGGGACATGGAGACGCACCTCGAATCCATCTTCGGGATATTCGAAGGATTCACACCCGAACTCAGCAAGAGGATCGATGCGGCATCGCAGCTTGTCTACAGATACAGCGACGATCAGGGCGTGGAGCACAGGTACCTCAGGATCGCAGAGCCCGATCTCTGCAAGGACATCACCGAAGCACTCAAAACACAGAAGATGCTGATCGCGGACGGACACCACAGGTACGAGACCGCACTCAACTACGCCAAGGAGAATCCCGACGACGAAAAGAAACAGTACGTTCTCTGCACAATGGTCGCCGCGGACGACAAAGGACTGGTCATCTGGCCCACCCACAGGCTCGTGGATGCCGGAGACATCTCGGAGAAGAACGCCATCGCGAAGATCTCCAAGGAGATGACCGTCAAAGAGGTCACGGTCGACGAGATGGAAAAGGCACTCAGGGACCACATGATGGGCCTCATGTTCAAGTCCGGAAAATGCTTCGTAGCAGATTACTCCAAGAAGGACGATCCCATGTGGAAACTTGACACGTATGTCGCACAGGAGGTCATCCTCAAAGGCGTGTACAAGTCCGACGAAGACAAGGCAAAGATCTCCTTCGATGCGGAGTATCCTTCCGTGAAAAAGAAGATGCAGAATAAGGAGCACGATCTCGCGATCGTCCTCAACGATCCGAAACTCCAGACCATCTGGGACCTTTCGATGATCGGAAAGAGGATGCCCAAGAAGACCACATTCTTCTTCCCGAAGATCTGGTCCGGATTCGTGTTCTATCTGATGCACTGAATAAACTTTTCAGGGCCCGAAAGGGCCCGTTTATCATTTTGGACCGTTATGAGAACATCGGTTCCCGATACCGTATTTCTCCAGCAACTGCTCCGCCTTTGCCGATCCTTCATCGGTAAAAACGATCGACTTGAACTTTGAAGGATGCCTTCCCTGATGGATCAATTCCTTCTCACCCAAGTCATCCAGTGTATCGAAATCGTACCCTTTCCAACTGCGATAACAATCATATTTTCCCTCTTTAAAACGGGTCAGATAAAGCAGCATCAGAGTCATTTCCCTTATCGCATCGTCGACCGGTATTTTGGCTTCCATGAAGTTCGATACGGAGTTATTGATTTAAATCGTGTAATAACTAAAAATAGGCTGAGAACTGACCGTAAAGTAACAGGCAGATGTAAAAGTGGAGCCGCTGATGGGAATTGAACCCACGACCTACGCCTTACCAAGGCGTCGCTATACCCCTTAGCCACAGCGGCGTTAGGACACTCTAATCTACCGATTATGTATAAACCTTTCTAACTGCGGATAGGGAAAAACCCCGTTTCACCGACAAAGTTTATGAGATTGACACACCTAACCGCTGCTTATGAAGAAAGAGATGAGCTCCTTCGATGTGCGTTCCATCGTATCTGAGTTATCGGCCCTGGAGAATTCCCACATGGACAAGATCTTCCAATGGGGATCGGGAAACGTACTGTTTCGCATCAATTTCACAGGCGAAGGAAAGAAGGACCTCTTCTTCATGGACAGGAAATGGCTTTATCTGGCACCTGACAGACCCGATACACCGATAACACCGACCTCTTTCGCAACTTTCATGAGGAAATACCTCGACAACGCCAGAATAGGAAAGACCGTCCAGATGGGATTCGACAGGGTCGTCATCATGGAGCTTTTCAAAGCGAACGCGGAATACCAGCTGATCTTCGAGATGTTCGGCGGCGGAAATGTCCTGCTGGTCCTGGACGGAAAGATCGTCAACTGTCTAATCCACAAAACATACAGGGACCGTTCTACACGTCCCGGGGAAGACTACGTCATTCCCAAGGGAAGGTTCGACCCCGCCACCGCAGCGGAAGATGAATTCATAACACAGTTCCGCACGTCGGATGCGGATACCGTAAGAACTCTGGCAACCGTGATCAACCTCGGCGGCCAGTACGCCGAAGAGGTCTGTAAGCGTGCAGGCATCGAGAAAAACACCAAACAGGAAGCCATCACAGATGACGACCTGAAGAGACTGTACGCATCCATGCACACGGTCATGGAACACGCTGCCAACGACAATCAGCCCACCGTCTTCCTCAAGGACGGAAAGATGATCGACCTGGCACCTGTCAACCTCTCCATATACGAAGGCGACGAATCGATAAGGTTCGACACCATGTCCGAAGCGATCGGAGCATATCTCAAACAGATCTCCGATATCAAGGAAGAGGAATACGTCGACCCCGAAGTGGAAAAGCTCGAGAAGAGGATATCCAAACAGGAAGAAACGGTGAACGAATACCTCGAGAGCTGCGACGACCTGAAGAAGCATGCAGATGTCCTCTATGCAGAATATCAGAAGACGGACGAACTTCTGAAAGTACTGTGCCAGCAATCCCAAAAACTTACATGGGAAAAGCTGAAGGAAGGCGCGATGAAGATCCCGTACGTCAAGTCCATGGACCCTTCCAAGAACATGGTCACTGCCGAGATTGGCGGAATGACCGTCACCCTCGATTACACCAAGAGCCTGGATGCGAACGCCTCCGACATCTATCAGAAAGGAAAGGAGATTGGGGAGAAGGCCTCCAGAGCAAAGGAAGCACTTGACGAGAGCAGGTCCGAACTGGAGAAGAAGCTCAAGGGCATCAACAAGGCAAAGGCGATAGCCGCTACCAAGGCACAGCCGACCAAACAGTTCTGGTTCGACAGATACAAGTGGTTCATCACCCCCGCAGGCAAAATGGTGGTCGCGGGGAGGGATGCCCATACAAATGACAATGTCGTGAAGAAGCATCTCAAGGAAGGGGACATCTTCGCGCATGCGGATGTCCACGGTGCACCTTCGGTCATCCTGAAGGAAGGCGCGAAGGCTACACCCAAGGAATTGAGAGAAGTGTGCCAGTTCGCACTTGCCCAGTCCAAATCATGGATCGCCGCACTCTCCGAGGGAACCGCATTCTGGGTGTTCCCGGACCAGGTCAGCAAGACCCCCAACCCGGGAGAGTTCGTTCCCCGCGGAGCATTCATCGTCCGTGGTAAGAGGAATTACGAACACCATCTCCCCATGGAACTCTGCATAGGCGAGATAGACTACCAGGGCAACAGGAAGATCATGTGCGGACCTACGGATGTGTTCAAAGAATGCGTGAAGTACATGATCATCCGTCCCGGCCGCGAAAAGAGCGGAAGGATGGCGGGAGACATAGCAAAGGAATTCCAGGTGCCCGAGGAAGAGATCTCCAGGATACTGCCTCCCGGGAACGTCGAGATCGTCAAGAAGGTCTGGCCGCACGAAGATGCACCTGAGGAATGATCATCCGCCTCGGGAAGCCGATATAGGTATGCTGCAGCTGCCCTATGGCTTCGCATGATCGTCGGA
>DAYM01000004.1:0-135 GCA_002506905.1 Methanomassiliicoccaceae archaeon UBA328 | reverse complement strand
GCCTACCAGCCTTACTATTCCTGGTACGATATCCGTCGATAGCACAACATACAACGTGACAAGCATCGACGAATATGCATTCGAAGAATGTACCGCACTGACATCCGTGACCATCGGCAATAATGTGACAAGTGT
>DAYM01000011.1 GCA_002506905.1 Methanomassiliicoccaceae archaeon UBA328 | reverse complement strand
ATGGTCCCCACTCCCTGATTTGAACAGGGGACCTGCTGATTTCAGCGGCTGTATCGGATCTCTCCGAGAACACTCTACAGTCAGCCGCTCTAGCCAGTCTGAGCTAAGTGGGGACAAAAACAGGATTAGGGCTTCCGTATAAATAGTTAATGGAAGCCCTAACCCCTCAGGCGTTTGTTATCTTTCCCGACAGTTCGCAGCACTTTCTGTAGTATTTCAGAATGTCCACCGTGTCATTGTAGGCATCGCTTCCATCGGCATGGACTGTATCCGGTATCTGTTTTCCGCCGTCCGGACCGTACCTGTCCAGAAGGGCCAACACATCTTCCTTATCCCTGTCAGCAAGTCCGGACAATGCTATGCCCCTCTTCATGAACGCGCTGTTGAGTATGACCTCGTTCTGCACGCTCAGGAACTTGGATACATCGGGATCGGGTTCCTGATCGTTGTTCATCCTTATCTTGCCGGATACGGCGAAGGAGTTCACGAGGAGTGCGGCGTTTGTGCTGCTGTTCCCTTTCCCTTCTACCGTATCTCTCAGATCGCGCAGCTGTCCCCTTGCGGCAGACATGCTCTTCTCGGTGAGATCGACGGTCTCGTCGTGTATGTGATACGGCAGTATTATGCGGTTTGCCAGGAAGACGGCGCCTACACCTATCGCTATGAATGCTATCCTCTCCCATACTATAGGGGATCCGGGGAACAGCGTGAGTGCCATCAGCATTGCGGACACTGTGTTGAATGCCATCTGCATCGGATACTTCATCGGGTCCAGCAGCGTGTAGATGAATCCTATGGCGAGCATTATCACAGATATGAGCGCGGCATCATTGAGGAATGGCATCATCAGTATGAACACCGTCAGACCGACGGCCGTACCTGCAAGTCTGTCCAGTGATTTCTTCGAGGATCCCTCTATATACGGTGCCACTATCGCTATGGAGGTGAACATCAGCCATCTGGCATTCTCTATATCGAAGTAGTCTCCTATGAACCACCAGAACGACATCATGAGTGCCAAACGGAATGAGAATGTGAACTTCAGGGAGTTCTTGTTAAGATTCTCTTTCAGGAAGGTCTTCATGCGGAGTCCGCGCGATATCTCTCCCGTTTCGTATTCTTTGCCTTCGTTCTTCGGGCCTTCTGCCATTATCTCCAGTTCGAATTCCGCTATGCGCAGTGAACGGAGGACCCTGGAGTGCATGTTCCTGTGGGAATCCAGGAAGGACCCCATCTCTGTGCGGAGAGTTTCCAGGTCCAATTCCCCGGACTCGTGGGCTGCCATCTTTTCAATTAGCGCCTTCAGGTCTTCCAGGTCTTTTTGGCTGTGTTCTTTTTCGACAACGGCCTGACCGAGTTCTTCCAGGGCTATTGCCAGATTCAGGACGGATTTGCTGTCGGTACTGATGAAGTATCTGTCCTTCACTCTGTCGTACATCGCCGATACGGTTGTCTGAGTGGCTGCATTTATGGATCCAAGGTCCAGTTCCTCTCCGGCGTTCTTCTTGTCTATGACGGATATCGTACTGTTCAGAAGAGCTGTTATGCCTGCATGGCAGGTCTTCTTTTCACGTCCGCGGTTGACCAGAAGGTTCAGTCCGACTATGAAGACGGCACCGACGGTCAGGGATTCCAGACGGAGCGGAAGTGCCGATATGCCCACGGGCATGGAAAGTATGAATGCATATCCGAGGATGAACGGGAACCAGAACGGCATCTTCAGATCATGCATCATTACATAAGTCAGCGTGAAGATGACGGCGAAGTTGATGATCAGGCCCAGCCAGGGGTTGAATGTGGTCGCATATGCTCCGAGACCCAGGGACAGGTTGATGATCAGAAGGCCTGCCAGATTGGAGAACGGTCTGACAGACATGTCCTTTCCGAGTATCATCAGCGCGGCAACTATCACCATCACGCCGACGAGAGTGTTGTCACTCCCGAACACGGCCGAGAATACGGCCATGAATATGACAAGCGCCAGGAAGAATATTATCTTCCAGAATACGAATTTCGCATCTATCTTCTTACCATTATATTCCATGACAGTCACACATCCTCCAGACGGTGACTTAAAACAGGTATGGTCTTGTTGGCCCGTCGCTCATCGCTCCGTTGGGAGTTATGGCGCCCCCACACGATAATGAGTGTCTGGGTCATTCGGACGACTACGGCTTTCCGAGATCCGGAGGTTGTCGTCAACAGATAGAATATAAAGTATTGATATCAAACTGCGGATGCTATCTTTCTGACATGATAACATGTTCAGAATGTAAACCTTTCTATTGTTCTTGTTCAATGCATTTCTGCGTAGAGGATCTGTTTCGGTCTGTATCCTTCTTCGATCTTTGTCTTGTATCTTTCAAGATCCGATACGGATTTGCGATACATCCTTACGGTCTCGAGAATGCCCTTGGCGCACTCGTATCCTAAACTGTCCAGGTCTCCGAAGGCCTCTTCCGCATCAGACAGAATGTCTGTCTTTCCGGACCCGTATGTTCTCACTATATTGCTTATTGCCGAAACGAGCCTGCCGTCGTTATCGGACAGCTTGTTCACCGAGTTTCTGTAGAATGCGCATCTGGTGACAACCTCGCTCTGATGATGGATGAACATCTCCATGTCGTCATCGGGACATTGGAATACATTTGCCCTGATCTTCTCGGAAATGAGGTCTGCAGACAGAACGGCACATGCGCTGCCCACTTCATCGCCTTTCCCGGATGCGATCTCGGAAAGGTCACGGATGAGGTCTTCTGTAAGCACCAGCGATCTTCTCCGAGTCTGATGTTCTCTGTGTGGATATGGTACGGGAATATGATGCGGTTGCAGATGATCACGATGACGGTTCCGGCAAGGATGCATATCAGACGGGTCGCGGCGTCTTCCAGGCCGGTCCCGAACTCTGGAAGTACCAACACTGCAGTGATAAGGGCGCTGATGTTCGTGAACATCATCTTCAGGTCATATCTCAGAGGGTCGTACAGGGTGTAGATGTAGTTCAGGATAAGCATGATCCCCGTGAGGATCCAATAATCGTCTGTTATCAGGGTGATGGCGGTGAAGATGAATATTCCCGCAAGTGCTCCTTTTATCCTCATCTTTGCCTTTTCGATATCACGGTCAACGTATGGGGTGCATATGGCCAATGAGGTGAACGCGAGCCATCTTGCAGCGAGTATGTCGAAGTAGACGGCAAGGAATTCGAATAAGGAGATCATCAGTGCCAGACGGAACGCGTAGGAGAAGGCCATCGAATTCCTGTTCAGTCCCTCGCGAAGTACCGTCCTTGTCCTGTATTCTTTCGGGATCTCTTTTTCTGTTCCGTATCTCGGTCTTTTCAGATCGGTCCCGTCCGATATGACGCAGAGCTCGTAATCGATGATGCTGAGGCCCGATATGACCTCAAACGGCGCATCGTTCGGATGTTCGGTGAATTCCTATCCTTTCATGTGTCTCATCCACAGACAGTTCCTGTGCGGTGCATGACCTGATCGCGGTCAGGACATCTTTGATCTCGGAAAGTGTCTTTCCGTCCATCTTCTCCCTGCAGACGGATTTGCCGAGCTGTTCGATGGAGACGGCCATATTCATGACGGATCTGCTTTCGGGTGTCGAATAGAAGCTCTTCTGCAGTCTGTCGAATATCCCGGAGCGGATGGATCTCGATCCTTTGTTGAATATCTCCGGATCGACGGTCTCTCCGGCAGAAATTCTGTCTATGGAATCGCATACCATGTCGAGGAGTGCTACGATCCCGGAATGGCCGGTGATCTTGGTCGGCGTTTTCTTGTGAACAAGGAGATTCAGACCTACGATGAAAATTGTACCCGCCGTCAATGCCAGCAGTTTCAATGGAAGTTCTTCCGCCGTCACAGGCATGGACAGGACCAAGATGTATCCGAGGAGGAATGGGAATTCCACCGAGGATTTCATGTCGCTTGCAAGTACGTATGTCAGTACAAATATCAGAGAGAAGTTGATGATCAGGCCGAGCCAGATATTCGACGACGATATGAACGAACCTATTCCGATGGAAAGGTTGATTATCAGCAGCCAAAAGAACGACGAGCCCGCTTTTGAGGTCATGTCCCTGCCCAGAAGCATGAGCGCGGCGACGATTATCATTACACCGATCAGGGCATTCTTATATCCGAATGCTACGCTGAACAGAGCTACGAATGCAACAATGAAGATGAAGAATATTGTCTTCCCGAATACCTTCTTGACGTCCACTTATCTCACTTTGAATGATTCCCCTCACGCCTTATAATGAGCGTCTGAGTCATTTGCCCTCACACTAAAATGAGTGTCTGGATCATTCAGCCGATGTAGCTGAGATCCTCATGAGTGTCCTGATCTTCGGCCTCTTTTACTTTGGCCGTCAGCTCATCTATCTGACCGGCCTTTTCCTCGAGGTCTTTGGTGTCCAATTTCACATCGAACATCTTCATCAGGATATCTACGATGGCCTTTGCGCTTTTGTGGTCGACGAAGAATCCGGACGTTTCACCCATAAGACATACCGAATCGATACCGTAGATCTTTCCGAATCCTATGAGCAATCCCGCAGCGCCGATTATGCCTGCCTGAGGATCGTTGGGAGAGAACACCACTCCGTATTCGGACAGGTCCTCTTTGAGTCTCTTATCGGATACAGCTCCCAGAACGCGGGGTTCGTCCACCATTGCGCCGGTACCGTATCCTCCGAGTGTGATTATCTTCCTGACATCCATCTTAAGAAGTTCTTTCATGACGTCCTGTGCCAGATAGTACTGTCCTTCCGGTGTGGAACCCTGGAATTCCCCTCTGAGGAATATAACGTCCCTGTCTCCGACCTTTCCGTACCACAGTTCGTTGCGGGCCATGTCTATGACAGAGTCCTCATCGAGATTGACCTGCGGCGGAAGGCCCTCGGAATAGATGGATGCGAACTTGACCGCTTTGACGGAATCCGCTATGAAATCTCCGGCCACTTTGCCGACATTGCCTATGCCGGGAAGTGCCTCGATGAAGAACGGGTCTTTCAGGGCCGGTTTGGAATCATATCTGATGATACTTGCCATTCTCGCCATACTCCTGTTTGATGGCCTCTCTTCTGTAACTGCCGTAGCGGTCATCCGGAGAGAATCTCATTGGTACCGGGCATACCGTAGGAGAAGAGCATTGCGGACATACTGCGCCCAGTGTGTATCTTCCGCATTTGGTACATTTTCTGAGTTCTGATCTCATGTTACTTACTCGCGTGTGAGTGTTGCAACACCGCCAGCGGATGTGAGCGATTTGATGGCCGCATTGGTCACTTTCTTCATCACGTCTTCAGCCTCCTTGTACTCGGCAGCTACGACTACAACTCTGTATCTGGGTGATCCGACGCATGTTATGTGCACGTCGTCGTCCTTTCCCTCGTCGAGTCCTGCAAGGAGTGCGGTCTTGATCAGTTCTACACCGTTGGGTGCAGATGAGGTCATATCGAGGATACCGTCTATCTGAACGAAAGGCGGAGTTACATTCTCTTTTGCTACATCTATAAAAGTATCGAGCCATTCTCCGGAGTAGTCCTGTCTGAACTCTTCCGGAGAGGCAACCACGCTTTCGAATGCACCGTAGAGGGTTTCGTAATCCTCAAGCATCTGGTTTCCGAACATGTCGTAGGCATCGTCTACGCTGATCGACATCCTCTCTGCGATGATCTCGACGAGCTTCTCTGCTTTCTTCTCGTTCTTCCACTGCTGGATCTTTTCCCTTTTCTGGTGTTCGTTAACGGATTTTAAAGAAAGGTCGATGTGACCTTTTTGTGAATCGACGCCCAGAACTTTACAGACGATCTTCTGACCTTCTCTGATAAAGTCCCTGATGTATTTTACCCAGCCAGTGGCAACATCCCTTACGTGGACGAATCCTTCTTTGTCATCGTATTCATCCAGGGTGACGAAGGCTCCGAAGTTCTTGACACTCTTTACAGTGCAGACTACGAGCTCACCGTTCTCGGGAAAGCCTTTGGCTCTTGACATCAGCCGACTACCTCAGTCACTTCGCCTTTGATCTCTCCGACACCGCCCTTGGGGACGACGAGGACAGAGTTGCAAACGTGGCATGTGACCTTTGTTGCTGCCTTTCTGAAGACGATCTGCTCGTTTCCACAGTCAGGGCATTTCACTTTAACGAAATCGTTGACCATTTGAATCACTCCGTGAGTTCGAATTTCTTTGCTCTGATGCATGTGGTAAGGTGTGCCTTCTTGCAGGTCTCGCATCTGTATCTGATGTTGACCCTCTTTGTGGGCTTTTCCCTTCCTTCCGGCTTAGGCCTGGGGAAACCTCCGTAACCTGCTGTTACGGTTCTGAATCTCCTCTGACCCCATTTGAGCTCGCTGGCTTTCTTCTTTTTGACCCTTTCAACGTCATGGACGGTGTGGGCCTTGCAATAAGGACAATATGTCTTAATCGTTCTGGGCATCTTCATTAGTATCACCTGAAGTGTGAAGTGTTGCTAATAAGGAGGTTATATTAAAACCCTATCCCCCTTTTGCTCACTTATATATAATTATATCTGGGAGGAAACTCAGTCCCTCTCCATCTTTGTGACGGTTCCGTCGGGATGTGATACCAAAACCACCGCTGCTGTGTTGAGGAACAGTCCGTTCTCTACCACTCCCGGTATGACATTGAGCCTTGTTTCTAGGAAGAACGGGCTGGGGATCTCTTTGAACCTGCAGTCGTACACGAAGTTCCCGCCGTCTGTCTTGAAGATCTTTCCGTCCTTCATTCTGAGCACGGGTTCGCATCCCTGTCTCGAAAGGGCGTATGCGGTGCGGTTGTGTCCGTACGGTACGACCTCCACCGGCAGGGGGCATTTGCTTCCGAGCTTTTCCACGATCTTGGACTCGTCGACGACGATGATCTCCTCGAGGGTCGCCGCGGCGACGATCTTCTCTCTGAGGAGTGCGCCGCCCAGACCTTTGATGAGCTGGAGTTCCGGATCGACCTCGTCGGCGCCGTCTATGGTGACGTCGACATGATCGACATCGCACAGAGGGACCACGTTGATCCCGGATTCCCTTGCGAGCTCTTCGGTCTGGTGGGATGTTGCCACGCACGTCAGTTTGTATCCGGATGCCACGAGCTCTCCGACCCTCTTGATGGCGAAATATGCAGTAGAGCCAGTTCCGAGTCCGACTATCATTCCGTCTTTGACATAGTCGTTCACTGCTTTCTCTGCGACTATCTTCTTGAGGGCCTGGGTATCTATGGCTGTCATGGTGTTACATCCTTGATCGTAGCTCTTTCGGGTGGCAGGCCGGTCAGAAGGTCGGTCCTGTCGTCTGCGGGCGTTGAACGCCGATAAGTTCTGAAACCTTAAATTACTATTGAGCAATCCAGAGGTCATGCGTTTGGCCGCTTTATATTCCGGAGGCAAGGATTCCACCTTTGCCATGTATTTGGCGAGGCAGATGGGGCATGAGGTCCCGATGATCGTCAACATCATTCCGGAGGATTCCGGTTCATGGATATTCCATACTCCCAATCTGAACGTGGTACCTCTGATGGCCGAGTCCATGGGAGTGGACCTGGTCACTGCCACCAGCACCGGTACGGAGGAAGGGGATATGGAAGGTCTGAGGAATGCCCTCGAGAGCCTGGATGTCGAAGGTGTGGTAACCGGAGCGGTCTGGTCGGATTATCAATGGGACCGTATGAACCTTGTCTGCGGCGATTTCGGTCTGAAGGTGATCACTCCCCTGTGGAGGAAGGACCAGGACATGGTCATGCGCGAGTTCATCGATTCGGGCATCAAGGCTATAATCGTCGGGTGCTACGCAGAAGGCCTTGACGAATCCTGGCTCGGACGTCCGTTGGACGGGAAGGCGTTGGAGGACCTGGAGAAACTCCGTGAGAGATACGGCATCAGCGTGATGGGCGAAGGAGGAGAGTACGAGTCCATGACCTTGGATTCCCCCATGCATTCGCATCCGCTGGAGATAGTGTCTTCCGAGAAAGAATGGAAGAAAGGGAGCGGAACGCTCCATGTGAAACAGGCCAGATTGGTCTGATCAGACCTTCGTTGTCTCGATGGCCTTAACGATCTTGTTGATCTCGCCTTCGGGATCCTTCCACATTCCGGGTGTCCATACCCTGTGTATATGCCAGCCTCTCGATTCCAGATACTTCTGTCTGTGATAGTCCCTCTCCCTTGTGGTGGTGGACATCTCATAGATGTGGCTGTCGCATTCTATTCCGAGGATGAACCTGCCTTCCTGTTTGATGGCGAGATCGATCTGATATCCTCCGATACCGACGTCCCTTTCGACGGTGTATCCCTTCCTCACCAATGCGTTGTACACACGGTCGAGTACGGGCGAGTCGCCCATGACGATGTTATCCGGCTTCCAGCGTTCGTTACTGAACGAGTTGAGGATGCTCTCCGCGAGTTCCTTCTCCCCGTTGCTGATGGCGGTGGCGTACTGGAGGTATTTCTTGAGGATCCTCGGGCCGTCGTTCTTTGCGTCGTCGACCTGGAGTTCTTTCGGTTCGAACGACCTGACGATGAAGATCTTTTTCTTGGAACGGCTGATGGCGACATTGAGACGGTTCTCTCCGCCGCGGTTGTTGAGCCATCCGAATCTCTGCATGAGCCTGCCTTCTTTGTTCTTGGCATAGCCGATGGAGAACATGATGACGTCCCTCTCATCTCCCTGGACACTTTCGATGTTCTTGATGAAGAGACCGACATCTTCTCCGTTGTCGAAACGGTTCATCTCGTCATTCACCGCTTTTCCGAAGGCAGGGTCTTTGACGGATTCCGCATCGATGAGATCGTTGATCAGGTCCCTCTGCGAGACGTTGAATGTGATTATTCCGACGGTCTCGTTGTTCCTTCTCTGCATGAAGAAGTCCTTGAGAAGCTCGACTATCTTCTTTGCCTCCGCAAGGTTGGATTTGTTCTCCCAAAGACCGTTGACCTTGTAGACCTCTATCGGAGGCCTCTCGGGCTGTACCGCGTTGGGCGACACATAGAGCTTTCCGCTGTAGAAGGCGTAGTTGGAGAATGCGATGAGCTCTTCGTACTTCGACCTGTAGTGGAAGTTCAGGAGAATGTTGTCGTAACGTGCCCTGGCAAGATCCAGGAGGGATTCCTCCTCGAGTGCTGCGGACACTTCATCATCCTCGCTGTCGTCATCGTCATCGTTTGCGAAATCGATACGTCCGGATCCGAGGCTGGAAGGACGCAGCTGCTTGTGGTCTCCCGCGATGACGACCTTCTTCGCCCTGTATATCGAAGGTATTCCTTTCTCGACGTACATCTGCGAGGCCTCATCGAATATGAGCACATCGAACACTCCCATCTCCAAGGGGATGATCTCCGATACCACTTCGGGTGTGAGGAGCCATACTTTGACGCCTTTGAAGAGCTCGTATCCGTAGCGGTTGATGAATTTGTTGAGGGACCATTTGCGTTTGTTCTCTATGATCCTGTTGATGTCTCCGCGTCTTTTGGATTCGGATATGTATCTGAGGTTATCCTGAAGGACCTCTTCCACCTTGTCGCGTGTGAGTTCCTTCTTCTGCTGGATCTTCCTGTCCATATCGGCGATGATGCTGTCGAAGTCCTGTATCTCCTGAAGGATGGCCTTGTTGGCCGCATCGAATTCCTGAAGATGCGTGTTCAGGATGTATTTGTAGATCTGGCCGTTGCTCTCGTTGAAAGAGAGTTTCATATCTTTGGATAACGAGAGGATGTTGCGTCCGTAGATGCGTTCATTCTCATCCAGTTTGTCGTATACCGTTGCCCTCGACGAATACAGGGGATAGTCATCCAGCCTGTCCACGAAGTCCGCGGGGTCGTCCATGACCTGTTTCACGGTCTGCTCTCCGTAGTTGTCGAAGTACTTGTTGAGCATGGCGGTCGCTTCGCGGCTGACCTTTCCTTTGGAGAACAGCCTGGACATGAATCCCTTGCTGCGCCACTCGGTCATCTGCGCTTCGAGGTCCATAAGGTCTGCCTTCATCTCGCCGATGTTGTACTCGGAGAGGTCCCGTTTCATATGGGTGAGCCACGGCGTCTTCTCGACGCAGTCGCAGTATTCCTTGAAATTGCCCATAAGGGTGCTGTCCATGAATACCCTGTTCAGCTCTTTGACGGTCGGGTATTTCAGACCGAGCATGACGGAGGACACGTCGCCCTTGATCATCCTGTAATCCTCCAGCTGGCGCCTGTCGGTCAGATCAAGCCATCTGTCCATGGAATACAGCTTGTACGGTGCGATGCCGAAGGCCCCGGGACTGTACATGACATCTGCTATGTTTGTAAGTGTGGCAACATCCTTGTCGATGCTTTCCGACAGGGGAAGCAGATCGGTACCCGATTTGGGGTGGTCCACTTCCAGCATGGTCCCGAGCTGTTTGTAGAACTGTTCCTTGTTGGCGACGTCGTCGATCATGAGACAGTATTTCGACAGGTTTCCCAACCTGGAGTAGACGACATCCAGAGCGGTCTTCTTCTCGGAGACCATGAGTACGGTCTTTCCTTCGGTGACTGCAGATGTGATCAGGCCGGTGATGACCTGGGATTTTCCGGTACCGGGAGGTCCCTGTACGACCAGCTCATCTTTCTTCTCCATTGCGGAAAGGACGTTCTCCTGAGCGCTGTTCAGCGAATTGATGTATGTGATCTTCGTCTCCGAAGTATCGAGCCCCCTTTCTTTGATGTCCTCCGCGGTGAGCGGGTGGGGAAGTTCGGACAGGTAATCTGTGAGGTTGAGGTCCTCGACCAGATCCGACAGGATCCCGTTGATCTCGCCTTTGGCGATCAGATCGTCGAAATCCTTCTGGATGCTGTTCGAATATGTCGGGTATTTTCCGAGGACCATATTCTGTGTCATGAACAGTTCGCCGGGGTTGTATTTCGGGAACTCTCCTGCCCTGTAATCGGTGAACGGTATCGGGACCCCGTAACTGGATTCTATCTGCATCCCCTGTTCCTCATAGAACTGGATCAGATTGACCAGGAACGATTCCGCCGCAACGTCGTCGATGACGTTGTTGGGAAGCGGACGGTTCTTGCCGCTGAATTTGGTGAAGGCCGTTACCAGGGAGTTGTTGTATACGGTATCTCTGCTGGGGTCTTCAATAAGCGTGATGGTCTTGGCATCCTTCTCGAGGATGACCGGGAACAACGCCAACGGGGCACGGACATCGAAATCCTCGCCGGAGAGTTTTCCTTCGACGAACGGGTATGCGATATACAGGTCGTACTGACCTTTCTCCCTCTGTTCCCTGTTGACCTCTCTGATGATCTCGTTGAGCTGTTTGTATCTCAGGACATCCTCTTTTCCTTTGGATGTGTCGCACAGTTTGAGTGTGCGTTTCCTTCCGAACAGCAGGCCCATATAGTCCTGGTTGGGAACGGAGATGAGATCGAAGGCCATCTTCTTCGTGATCTTGGGCTGGAACAGAAGGCGGTTCCCTCTGCTGATATTCACCAGTTTCTTTTGAAGGTCTCTGAGGGTCTGGGCGACATCCCTGTCCATGTTGCAGCCTTTGGCCGCGGTTATCGCGTATTTCCTGGTCAATTCCAGGAAGTCCTCTCCGTAAAGCTCTACGAACCTGGATCCTATTCCGACGATTGCCTGGAAATCATCCAGCTTGGTCGGTATACGCACGGCTATCTCGTGAAGGGCGTCGTCATCGCAGATGACGGGTTCCCTGCCGTTGGAGTATGTGCGTTCTCTGCGCAGCCTTTCGCGCAGTTCGTAGAGTTCAGAGTAGATATCGTTGTCCAGTCCCATCACTCATCATTATGGGTTCGATGTAAATAATTGTGTGCATCCGCGCGCGGGTAGGAGGCGCGATATTATACGTTAAAACAAATTCACGCTGTTCATGATCCCGTTAGGAACGGTCAACGAAAAGACCTCTGAGGTCACTGAAGAGAACACTGCGAAGACATGGGGAAGCGGCACGCTTCCGGTATATGCCACACCTGCCATGGTCCTTCTCATCGAGGAGACGGCCGCGGAAAGTGCGGAGGCAGGGCTTCAGGAAGGGGAGACCACCGTCGGGACACTTTTGGATATAAAGCACACATCCGCATCCCCCGTGGGAATGGGTGTCAGATGCAGGACGGAACTTGTCGAAGTGGACAGGGCCAGGATGAGATTCAAGGTCGAGGTCTTCGATTCGAAGGGCGAGATCGGCACAGGGTTCCACGAGAGGTTCGTCGTAAGGTCCGAGAAGTTCATGGCAAGGGCGCAGTCCAAGCTGGAATGATTCAATCCTTATCTCTGACTGCGGCCGACATGATGACGGTCATCGCACACAGTACTACAGTGACTGCCAGCGTGAACAGGAATCCGCTCAGGAACGTTTCCGGCGGAAGGTCTGAGAAGTTGATGTCGCCGCTCTTGGTGTAAAGGATGAACATCATCGCGTAGAGTGCTGTTCCGACAGCGCATCCGACGTAGATCGCTATGGTCATCAGGGACGAACCCATCTCGCGGGTCTCCTCGGAGATCTTATCGATGATGCGGCTGGCCATCGCGCCTCCGCAGAGCGACCAGGTTATTCCCAGAAGTATCAGCGCTATCACGATCAGAGGGATGTTGTTGTCCGGTACTGCATAATAGCATATTGCCGCGGATGCGGTAATGCAAAGACACGATGCGATGCTGAACGGCCTCTTGCCCCTCTTATCCGACATGCTGGACATGGGGATGACTATTATCAGGGTGACGACGGAAGGTATCAGCAGATAGAGTCCGGTGGTCAGAGAATCGAAGCCCACGTTTATGTCGAAATAGAACGGGAACAGATAGAGCACTCCCATGTATGTCAGGTTGATCATCATGAACGAAATGAAGACGAAGACGAATTCCCAATGTTTGAAGGCACGGACATTTAGCAGAGGTCTCTTCTTTCTCAGTTCTATGACAGAGAACAGTGCCAGCGTTATCAGGCACAGAGCTGCGGAGACGAGTGCGCCGGTCGTGGTCCCGGGACGTCCGTAACTCTCCAGTGCATACAGTCCGAGGACTATCGCGGCCAAGAACGTCAATGCGCCGGCAAGGTCGACGGGTTCCTTTGTCTGTTCGGTGTCCTTCGGAACATATCTGAACATTATCGGCAGGATGACCGCGGCAATGGGGATATTGATCAGGAACACCCAATGCCATGACAGCGCGCTCAGTATGAATCCTCCGAGTGCCGGACCGACAGAATAACCCAAAGCGCTTCCGAGAGTGATGATCCCGAGACCCGTCGCGAGTCTGTTCGGAGGCAGGTATCTTACGCAGATGATCGGAGTGGAGGCTCCCATCATGGCCGCTCCCGTACCCTGAACGATCCTGGCGATGGCCAGAAGGGCAAGGCTGTTCGACAATGCGCAGAGTACCGAGCTTATTGTGAAAAGTAACATTCCGCCGATGAGGACCTTCTTCACAGAACCGTTGCTGGCTATCTTCGCGAACAGCAGTACGGTGCCGGCGATCATCATGAAATACGTGACCGTGACCCATGCTATGGTGCCAGTATCGGTACCGAGGCTTTCGGCCAGAACGGGCAGGGCGATATTGACTATGCTGCCATCCATCCCGTCTATCAATGCCACAAAGGCAATGATGAAGAAAAGCGGCAGAAGTGAAATGCTCCCGTTCTCGTATCTCATGAATGAGAAAGGCAGTATTGTGCATATTTAGATTGAGGTCAGGATCCCCATCAGAGCGTCATTCAGACCCAGCTCGTTGAGGACCACAGGCACCATAAGACATCCTGTCAGAGGTATCCTGCTCATGTCTGTCATGACGGGGATGAACCCTATCAGTGTGGATACGAACAGGATAAGGAGTCCGCACGGTCCGGTGAGAAGCAGCACGAGTGCGGCCACGAACACGATGATGAATTTGTTAAGATTGTTCATGTCGAAACTGTTCGCGACCCTGGACATGACCTTTCCCGCACCTATGGTGATCCAGTATCCCAACACTATGGCGACGGCAACGCTCACCAGGAGGAGCATGAACGTCTCCGAGCAGAATCCGGATACGCTGTCCCCGACGATATCCCTGATCACCAGAACGGTCCCGGACCTTCCGCTTCCCGATATCGACAGCGTGATCAGAGAGAACACCGTTGTCACAGTACCTATGGAGGCCGTCATCGAAATGAATCTGGCAGGTTCGTTCTCAGGTGTTATCGCAGCGGCCAGGGACGCTCCGGCCGTGGCCGTGATACCCGGATACCATCCTGCGACGCACCCCATCAGAACGCCTTTGATCCCGGGAGCCGGGCCCACAGGGTCCTTGACCGTATCTTTCTGAGGAGGGATCCTGGCATTTCTGGTCGACATGATCATTGCCGGCATTCCGAAAAGTCCCGACAGCAGCGGGAACAGAAGCGTTCCTTCTCCCAAGATCCCCGAACACGGGAGTCCGCCGTGCATGCAGATGTATCCTATGGCGCCCGATACGAGTATCAGCGATACCGCCCAGATCCTGTGTTTCTGTTCGTTGATTATCATTACGGACAGAACGAACAGGATCACCGACAGTGTGAGCAGGTCCAGTTTATCGGCCAGACCGTCGATCATGATGAATTGTACCGGTATGGCAAGCAGCAAAGCGCAGCCGGCGCCGATGGCGCTTCCGATGGCCGCCGCCCTTACCGCGGCCATTCCGTGACCGACCATCAGAAGTCTGTGTCCCGGCAGCATGCTCAGGACCTCGTCCGGATCCGGAGCACCGGTGAATACGGAGGGAACGAAATCAACGAACGAGTGGACCACCGAAGCCGACATTATGCAGGCGGATACCAGAACGGGAACCCAGGCAGGGTCTGCGAATCCGGAGATCGCTGAAGCGATCGCAGGATATGCGATCAGCATGATGGATGCAAGGGTGTTGACATGGATCCCGGGAACCAGTCCCGTAAATGTTCCAGCTGCCGCTCCTACTGCGCTTAAAAGGATTATCAGGACTATCAGGAGCGGTTCCACGTGTTCCTTATCTTTTGAGGCCTTCTTTTAATGAAACAGCTACAATTAGACTGATTATTCGGTTATCTATCATATTTTTCGTTAAAATATACATAATAATTTATAATTGAAGTATAATTAGTGTTACGTAATATTATATTAGTAATATTATATTGGAGGGAGAACAAATGTGGCTATTGATTTCAGCAATGACGGCCCTGATTGTGACGGCAGTGTATCTGTTCTACTGTGACAAATATAAGATCGGCACACTGGCGCTGGCATTTTGGGGATTGACTGTCTGTATCTTCATAGACCATACTCTTGCATTCTTCATGGAAGGCGGAGGAGAATATCCGGAGATCAGTGCAGAAGCGCTCGTATTGAGCTTCTGCATGATCGTTCCGATCTTCATGGTCTGGGAAGTATATGTGGCAGTTGTAAAACTTAGAGAAAAACACATTTCGGATATGAAAGAAGTAGAAAAAATTGCGGAAGGTGTATGAATGGCATGCTTTTTGGTTCCGGCTGCGATCGGATTGGTAACGACAGTATTCAGAAAAAAGATCCCGGAGCAGTACCATATCAACTGGCTCAACACCATGATATGGGGTTCTGTTCTGGCTCTGTTGGTGGAGCATATATGGCACGGTGAGATCGTACCTTGGTTCCCATTCCTGACGGCGATGAGCGATCCGGGAGACACGGCAGCGATGTTGTATGAGATGGGCACGATCGGTGTCGGAATGGCGATCGCAGTCATTGCGGTATGGGCAGCGATGGTCGTGATCTACAACAGGTTCATCGATGTTCAGCCCGGAACAGGTTCCGCGCAAGCTGCAGAGTAAAACAAAAAACGACAGGCAGAGGTGTGCAACTGCCTGTCTCCTTTAGTTTTCCGATCTTTTCGGGGCATTTTTTCTGTCTTTATATTTTTATAAGTGAACACGATAGTCCATATGATCAACATGGACATAGATCAAAAAGTAGGTCTCGTGACCAGGAATGCGGACGAACTCGTGAACGAAGAGGAGCTCAGAGCTCTTTTTGCAATCAATGAGCATCCTACCGCATATATCGGATTCGAACCATCGGGACTTGTCCACCTCGGATGGGCCATGGTCACATCCAAGATCAAGGATCTCTGCGATGCAGGATTCAAAGTGATCATATTCTGGGCCGACTGGCACGCTTACATCAACGATAAGCTCGGAGGAGATCTGGATAAGATCAGACGGTGCGCCAAGTACATGGAGGACTGCTTTATCGCTCTCGGAGTTCCGAGAGACAAGGTCGAATTCAAGTACGCCAGCGAACTTGTCGACAATGCGGATTATTGGGAGACGGTCATCAAGATCGGAAAGGTAAACTCCATGGCCAGGGTCAAGAGGGCAATGACGATCATGGGCCGTTCCGAAGATGAGGCGGATGTAGATTCCTCAAAGGTCCTCTATCCCCTTATGCAGACTGCGGACATATTCATGCTCAAAGTAGATCTGGCATATGCCGGAATGGACCAGAGACGCGTTCATATGCTCGCAAGGGATGTAGCAGACAAACTCGGATGGAAGAAACCCATCGCACTGCACACACCTCTCCTGCCCGGACTCGACGGAGGCAACAGGATGGACCCTGCCGCTGCCAAGATGTCCAAGAGCAAGCCCAATTCGAACATCACGATCCATGATGATGCCGAGTCCATCGCAAAGAAGATGAAGAAGGCATACTGCCCTCCGGAGAAGGAGAAGGAAGAGGAGAACCCCGTCCTGCTTCTCTGCAAGTATATCATCTTCCCCCGCTTGGGAAAGATGGACATCACGCGTCCCGAGAAATTCGGCGGCAATATCTCATTCAACAGTTACGAAGAGGTCTCCGAGGCATACTACTCCGGAAAGCTCTTCCCGCTGGATCTCAAGAACGGTGTGTCCGAGAACCTCATGAAGGTCCTGGCACCTGTGAACGAATACTTCACAGCACACCCTGAGAACTATGAGTCAATGAAGGCGATCTTCGAAGGCCTTCAGAAACTCCGTTAAGATCATTCTTGGCCGGCATCGTCCTGTGACATGTCGGCCTTTATCTTTCTGAATGCGTCCATCGTCTTCATCATGCACATGTGAAGGATGGCGTCCGCATCCCCGATACCGGAGAGACCTGCCGCGCCGCTGTGTCCTCCGCCGTCGGTATCTGTTTCTGCGCTGAGGTCTCCGAGTATGGAACCGAGGCTGATCCCCCTGCGTACCATTTCCTGCGTGGCTCTCGCGCTCAGACGGAATTCATCGCCCCTCTGGGAGCATACGAACGCAACATCCGCGCCTGCGGACAGAAGGCCTCTGCATGCGGAGGATTCGAAGCTGCTGCCGGTAGATGTGGCAACGATCATATCGCTCACACGGTCGAACTTGCTGCGTCCCGCGGTCTTGATGACGGCGATCCTTTCCGACATGTTCATCGGTGCACGGGTGAGGTCCATTGCCTCATCCATGTCTATTCCTTTTTTCTCGAGGATATCTGCGAATTCACGCAGCAGGGCAGGGTTGGCGAACTGGAAATGTCCGCTGTCCGTAAGCATTCCGCCGAGAAGTGCCAGAGCGACATCTCTCGGCATCTCGGTATTCTCATTGTCGATGAGGTCCTTGATGATCTCGCAGCAGGACACCCTGCTGCTGTCGCAGAAGTACTGCATGCCGTTCCACTTGCCGGTAGGCATGTGGTGGTCTATGATGACGCTGTTCGGCGGTATCTCCGCGGATCCGGGTTTGAACTGCTCAGGGGAAGATGTATCGACCACAACGACGAGTTCGTAATCCGAAAGGTCGCAGGTATCGAGTACGGGGATGTTCAGTTTCTCGGTGACCATCCTGGATACACGGTCCATTCCTCCGGGCGCATAGATGTCTGCAGGCGGGAAGCATTTGGATACTGCGTATGCGGATCCAATCGCATCCATGTCTGCGTTGCCGTGGACGAGTATGACCTTGTTCCTGCCGGAAATGGCCTTTGAGATCTCACTCAGCATGTTTCTTCCCTCCGAAGATCTTCTTGAACGTCCTTACCGTTTTGGTCTGGGCAAGGCCGGTCAGCAGGATGTCCGAATTGTAGATCTTGACCGTGACGGCTATCATGGCAAGCGAGAATATGATCAGGTATGCGATACCCCCGAGGACAAGTGTTATGTCTCCGAACATCAGGTTGTTCATGGCCATCATGGGATGCGTGAACGGGATGATGAACAGGATGATCTGTCCGATGATCGGAAGCTTTCCCCATCCGACGAACATGATGACGAACATCGGGATCATGGCGAGGACGCTGATAGGCATGGTCATGGTCTGCGCCGCTTTGTAATTCTTGACGAATGCACCGAGGATCATGCACATGCCGAGTGCGGCCATGATGGATAAGAATACCATTATCCCCAGCATGACCCAGTCGGTGATGTCGAGTGCCAATCCGTAGTCTGCGAGGTTGACCCCGCTGATGCCGGATGTGATGCTGCCCATGTAGAACATCATGCCGACCATATACGCCAATCCGTAGATCAGGCCTACAAGTGCAGATGCCAGTAGTTTTCCTGCCACGATCGTCGTTCTCTTGATAGGCAGTGTCAGAAGTGTTTCAAGGGTCTTGTTCTCCTTTTCGTTGCCCATCGAGGATATGACAATGCTTCCGATCATGATTATGATGATCATGATGATCAGCGGGATCATCATCGTCTGTCCCATCAGGGTCGTGGAGATCTGGTAAGGTGTGATGCCTTCGTACACAGTGCCGTTGATGTCGGTAAGGTCCACACTCTGGTCGATCGGGTTCAGAAGGAATTCCGAAGAGTAGTCCGGGTTGTCGACGTTGGCCTCGATAAGCAGATTCGAGAAGTATGTGTTGACGTATCCGATCAGGACCTCATTTACCGCGGACGTAGTTGTTGAGAATATGCCGCCGTTGTTGTAGACGTAGTATTTTTCGATCGTTCCGGCTATTCCGGCGGTTATATCTTCGGAAAAGTCCGGATCGAAGGCTATGGCCGAGCTCAGGCCTTTTTCCTGTACTTCAGCTATAATGGCGTTATTATCGCCGTATTCGGCATCGAGTATGACAACATATTTGTCGATATCGGCCCCGTCGACCCCGTTGTTGATGTAGACCTCTTTGATGTATTCGATGGCAAGGTCGCTGTATTCTCCTTCTTCGTCGCCGTTCACTATACCGATCGACGAAAGTTTGGAGGCATCGCTGATCTCGCCGTTGATGAGCACTCCGATGCAGCACATCATGAGCATGACGACCACTATGGACATGACCGCACCCGGGGTCAGGATCTCTTTGAGTTCCTTTTTCGTGATGTTCATCAGATGGCTCATTGGGTCACCGCCTTGACGAAGACCTCCTCAAGGTTGGATGCGTTGTACTTCTCCTTGAGTTCCTGAGGGGTTCCGGAAAGGACTATCTTTCCTTCGTTGATCATTGCGATGCGGTGGCAGAGGATCTCCACCTCGAACATGTTATGGGATGATATCAGAACGGTGACCCCGTTCTTGGCGATGTTCCTGATGATCTCTCTGATCTCGTAGGCATTGAGAACATCGAGTCCGGATGTGACCTCGTCCATGACCGCGAATTTGGGGGACGGCATGATGGCCCTTGCGATAAGCAGTCTGCGCATCATTCCCTTGCTGTAGGTATCGACCTCGGAATCGATCCTGTCGCCCAGATTGGCTATCTCTATGCCTCTCTTGACCATGGCATCCTTCTTCTCGCCATCGGCAAAGAACTCTGCCATGAATTTGAGATATGAACGGCCGGTAAGGTCCTTGTATGCACCTGCGTCTTCCGGAAGGTAACTGATGATCTTTCTGACATCATCTGCTTGTTCCTTTACGTCATACCCGCACACATTGATCGTTCCGGAAGTTATCTGGAGCAATGTGCAGATCATACGAAGCGTGGTGGTCTTGCCGGCTCCGTTGGGGCCGATCAATCCGAAGATCTCTCCCTCTTCGACATCGAAGCTTATGCCTTTGACAGCCTCTCTGTCGCCGTAGACCTTGTGGACGTCTGTTACCGTTAATGCCTTGGCCATATTCATCCCTTAGATGTTCGGCCATTCCGTTAGCTATTATAATAATTATTGTAGAATTGAAAAGGGGTTTTGTTCCGGGGAGGATCCCCGTAAAGTGATAATCACTGAGGTGCCGATGATTGTCCCATGGCCTGGTTGATCGTATTCTGCAGTGAGTCGTACTTCTCGCGAAGGCTCTTCTCCTGCTTTTCCAATCCTTTGATCCTGATCTCCATCGTTTCGATGGAGTCATCGATCTCGGCTTTGAGAGCTTCTTTGTCGTCGACCTTGATGAGGAGGGAACCGACGTTCTTGTAGACGTCTCCGGTGCTTTTGGCAAGTTCCTCGGATGTCTTCGTCATTTCCCTTTTCTGAGCCTCCATCTGGACTTTCTGGGTCGATACGGCCTGAAGCTGCTGCTGGGTCTGCTGGTACTGGGTGATCTGGTTCTGTAACTGAGGGCTGATGCCGTTCATTTCCTCACCTTGTTATGTTCCCTATGTCTTCAGTTATCCTGATGCACTCGAGATATGAATTGAGTGCCGCCCTCATCGCGGACGTATCCGAGGCCGTGATATCGATCACCGCATTTCCGTCCTCGTTGTGAAGTGTGACCTTCGTGCGGGGAAGTATGCGGCCGGATTCCGGCCCGAGGGCTGAAAGGACCGTTTCCGAACAATCGGAGACGACCCTTATTTTGGCACTCAGCATGATCTCAGTCTGATTTCAGGACCTTCTTCACATTCGGTCTCTCTTTGAAGAAGATCTTCGATCCGCATTTCTCGCACTGGAGACCGAGCGAGTTGACGTTCCTGATAGGCTCGTTGCACTTAGCGCATCTGTACATCGGATATCACCGGGACTCACTCTTCGGAGACCGCTGAGATCTCTTTCTTGGTCTTCGGGCTGTATGCGCTTGCTGCGAATTTCGCACCGCAGCGCTTGCACTCCCAAATGCCCGAGCTAACCCTCTTCACCGATTCGTGGTGACAGACGGGGCACTCGTGCCTTCCTTTCTGGTGTGCCTCGATGGTCTTTATCCTGTTGCGGATAACGACACCGTATCTTGCTCCGAACCTTCCGGCCGTTCCTGCTTTTGCTGTTCTTTTTGCCATTATTATCACCCAATGATTTTTCTGATCTGTTTACCGATCTCGACGGACCTGTCGAGGCAGGTGGAGAGTTCAGCACGTGAGATGCTTCCTTTTCCGCCTTTCTGCATGGCCCTGAAGTTTCCATTGTCGTCTGTTGTCACGGTCATGCGTGCAGATGCGATGGTTTCTTCGTCGAAATTGGGGTCTACTATTAATTGGTTTCCTACCTTTGCCTCTGTTACAGAGATGGGAGTGCATGTTATGGGCAGAGGCATGTCCTCTCCGAGGTCGTACTGCTTGGCAGGGACGACTGCCGTTTTGAGTGCACAAACCGCTGCGAGGTTGGCTGCATCGAACAGGTTTCCGTCGTAATCGAGGGCGTACATGTCGATGAATACCATCCAAACCTTCTCGCCGGGGGTGACGCAGAGTTTCTCTACGTCGACCATGCCGGACTCACGGATACCGCGGTCCACGACACGTGCGAGTTCGATGGCATTCTCTCCCGGAGGTCCGGATTCGAATGTTGCGTGTGCCATGGGGATGAGTTCCGCACCGGTGGTGAGGACTCCGAGGTTGGGAGTGTCTCCGAAAGGTGTTCCGGGGATGATCTTGACTCCCGCGATGACCTCTGTCTTTCCGAGCTTGACCCTTGCGGATCCGTCCGCGCTCTCGATGCAGTTCGTTGTGACCTTGATCTCTCTGATCTCGTCGACCTTACGTCCGTCCTCCCTCTTGCCTTCGGCGAGGAGATTCAGGATGTGATTGCGTTTGATCTCTGCGATTACCTGGTTGCTCATTCGGATTCCTCCTGTTTGAGTTTGGAGTCGTAGCGCTGTTTGAGTGCGGCCTTCTGCACATCATATACCTCGTGGCATGCGCCGTATGCGAGGTCGATGGCGTGGTCGAACTCTTCCCTTGTCATGTTTCCATCCATCTGAAGGAGGACGATCTCATCGGTCGAGGGAACGATGGCCAGAGGCACATCCGCCTGTCCGTAGTTGTCTTCCTCTTTGTTGAGGTCGAGAAGCACTTTTCCGTCTGCTTTTCCCGCAGCGATGGCGGGAACGATATCCCTCATGGGAATGCCTGCGTCGGCAAGTGCGACGGAGGCTGCCGTGAGTCCTGCGCATCTGGTTCCGGCGTTTGCCTGGAGGATCTCGATGTAGACATCGATGGATGCACGGGGGTAGAGCTCTGTGATGACCACTTTCTCGAGGGCCTCTGCGATGATCTTGGAGATCTCGATAGACCTTCTGTCGGGTCCGGGTCTCTTCCTGTCGCTGACAGAGAATGTTTCCATGTTGTATTTGCACTGGATAATAGCCTTTGTAGGGTCCTGAAGATGCCTGGGGTGGCATTCCCTGGGTCCGTAAACTGCGGCCAGTACCTTGTTCTTTCCAATCTCTAAGTATGCGGATCCGTCAGCGTTGCTGAGGACTCCTGCTTCAATGTGAATGGGCCTGTGTTCCTCGGCGGTCCTTCCGTCGATCCTTATGCCCTCTTCGTTAACCAATACCATGTCGGTGTGTCCACTCATATTCATTCCTCCTCTTCAGGCTCCGGTTCGTCCTCTTCATCTTCGTTCTCTACGGCCTGCGGGAGTCTCTTCTCGATAAATTCTTTTACTCTCTCTGTGAGGTTGCTCGACTGTGCGTTCGCGTCGATCATCTTGATCGCATCGACGGCTGCCTGCACGTTCTCGTCGTCACCATCTACCCAGATCCTTCCGTTCTGTCCTACGAAGATACGACAGTCGGTGAGGTTCTTGATCATCTGTATCATGGATCCGCTCTTTCCGATGACCCTCGACACTTTGGAGTGGGGGATCTCGACGAGCTGTCCGCCCTCGATCTTTCTGAGGCCGGAATCCTTCATTGTGACCTGGATCTTTTTGCTCTCATCCACCATGAGGACCTTGAGCATAACGACATCTCCGAGGCCCAGATATCTGGATGTATCTCCGAATTCGACCTTCCACGGAACTTCGTTCACATGGAGGGGCGCGGGATAGGGTGCGTTTATGTTGACCAGCCAGTTGGAGGGTCCGATATCTTCGATCACTCCGATGACCGTGTCGCCTGTTACAGGCATGTAGCGTCCTCCCAGGGGGATGACGCTCACAGTGTTCTGAAATACGTTCTTAACGCCTAAAACATCGGCGTATACTTTGCCATTCAGCACGTATGTGTAGTTACCCGCATTCATTCCGCTGTCATCCAGCACATCTCCGGGTACCACGATCTCACGTGAGGTCCTGGCGCTTCTTTTTTCCATTTTATCACTTCTCGCGAATGTTAATTTCAGCTGATCAGCTTGACCGAGGCGCTTCCCTTGGTCCTGTGCTTCAGCTTCTCTGTCATTTCGGGAACGAGTCCGGCAGGTATCTCCATGACACCTATCCATGAACCGTCAGACTCCCATTCCTCTTTCTCTACCATTCCGTAGCTGGTAAGAACATCGTAGCAGTGTCCGTAATCCTCTCCTTTCATCTTTATCGCGACTCTGCTCTTCTCGAATCTGATCGGGATGAGCGGGCGGAGAAGTTTCATTGCCTCTTCGATCTCTTTGTCCAGCGGTTTGAACGGATCCACATGGAACTTGGCCTCTTCGAGGGCAAGTTCGATCCTCAGGGGAGGATGCGGAAGTTTGGTCTGGGGGTTGATGGCGTTGGCGGCGATGTAGGTGATGACCTGATTCTTCTTAGCCTCAAGCATCTCCTTGCGCTGTTCCGCCGTTATCTGGATCTCTCCCTTTTCCATGATCCTCTTTGCTATTGCGGAGATATCGTCTGTTCCGAATGCCTCTTTGACCTTGTCCTCTGCAGGGCGGGTCCCTTTACTGGCATTCTTGAAGACGTCCTCGACCGCCATATATTCGGTGATGTCGAACTGCTTGCCCGCTTTGATAAGGTCTATGACCTTGGGGTCCAGCAGGATCTCGAATGTTTCGCCGTGGCTTTCCAATTTGGCGACTATTGCATCATCGAGAGTGACCATGATATCACATCACAGCTTTGCGATCACTTTGGAGATCTCCTCTTCGGAGAGTCTCCTGAACTTCTTGTCCTTCTCGACAATTCCCACTTCGACAGAGTCTGCGGCGGGTGTGCCTTCGATGGCCGCACCGAGAGCTTTGAGTCCGAGTTTGAGAGCGGAATCATAGCTCATCTTGTCCTTGAAGTCCTTCTCGAGCATGTCCATGACCACAGGGCGTCCGGAACCGATGCAGGTCGCCTTGTATGCGACCAATGCTCCCGAGGGGTCCGTCTCGAAGAGATGTACTCCAAGGTCATCGATGCCTGCCATGAGGAGCGATGTGCCGAACGGGCGCGCTCCGCCGTATTGTGTGAACTGCTGTTTGTAGTCGCATACTTTCTTGACGAGCATCTCTACGGAGATGTTCTCGCCGAAGTTTACTTTGTGTACCTGCGCATCCTTCCTTGCTTCGTCCACAAGGACCCTGGCGTCTGCCACGAGTCCGGATGTTGCACAGCCAATGTAATCGTCGATGTCGTAGATCTTTTCGATCGATTCAGGCTCTACGAGCTTGCTCGATACTCTCTTATCGACAACGAGGATCGCTCCGTCCTTGAATTTCAGTCCGATGGTTGTTGTACCCTTCTTGACCGCTTCGCGGGCGTACTCGACCTGGAACAATCTTCCGTCAGGAGAGAAAACCGTTATTCCCCTGTCATATGCCATTTGTCCTGGTTGCATGTTCAATACTTCCTACTCGGGACTAGCAATTGCACCCTTATATTTAACAGTATAGCGCGCGACGCTTATAAATGGGAGAAACGAAAAACTGTTATGCTCAGGACCTGCGTGCTTTCACGCGCATCTCGGGGTAACGGGAGCGTATGGTCCTGAGTGTTCCCGATGTTGTGACGGAGGTACAGCCCGGGTCTACCTCCGAAATGACGCCGACGGTATGCTCTATCTCGGCGGGAGAGCATCTGACGATGCACATTCCCTTGGTCGACTGGACCACATAGGGGGCGTTCTCCTTGCCGCATGATCTGTTCGCCATGCGGATAAGATCCTCTCTGCTGATGTCGGATGTCAATTTGAACAGGATGTATCTCCTTCTTCCCCTTTCTGATTTGACCGTCATTCTTTTTTCCTCATGGTCTTCATCGTGACGCTTTCATAGACCGCTCCGCATTTCCTGCACACGGGCTTGTTCACATCCACGCGGTTGCCGCATGAGCAAAGGAACGTATTGTCTTTTCTGGGAAGTACGGCCCCGCACTCGCATATGCTGCCGGTAACGAACCTTCCGCATACGGGACATCTCGCCTTCTGAGGTTCACGCACTCCCATCTCGGAGAACGGAGTCCCGCAGTACGGGCATGATCCTGTAGGCTCTGCGCATGCTCTGTGAAAAAGTCTGCCACATTTACAGACGGCAAGCTCTTCGTTCTCTATCTTGCCGTAGCAGATATCGCACTTCTTTTCATCTTCGCCTTCGTCCAAAAAATAGGTAGTGCCTCTCGCGCCTTTTTTGTTTAGGAGGCCCTTAATTTTTAATTTGCTCGTTATCGAGACCTGGATGTAGAAGATGATGGCTATAACTCCGAGTAATATGACGATTAGACCCAGCGCCAAAACGGGGTTTTCAAGTTCCATATTCCACTAGATAAAGGTTTGGTTTAATAATCTTTCTGAGACATCGATACGGGTTTCTAGTTTTACGCATACGTTTTTAAAATTAGTATGCGTTAGACATACCAACAAAATGGTAGAATTACCATTTTGGATAATATGGAAAAATAACATCAATTAACACGTCTGGCACATATGAAAAACGACCAACCAACAATCTATATTAAGGTGAAACTAACAATTTATAAAAAAGCGGGTAAAAAAACCCTGTCCAAATATAAATGTTGTGTAATAAGGGTTTTAATTAGTCAGCCTATTCTAGGTATCATTCCAATCACCAATTGGATAACATGGAGGCATAGATTTGACAAAATCGGCAATGGTTATCGGTGGAGGAATAGCAGGAATTCAAGCCTCGTTGGATCTTGCAGACAGGAACATACACGTCTACCTGGTGGAGAGACTCCCCACCATCGGTGGAACTATGTGCCGTCTGGACAAGACTTTCCCGACGAACGATTGTTCCGCCTGTATTCTCTCACCGAAAATGGCAGACTGTATCGGGCATCCCAACATCACGACCCTCACATACCACGAGGTTCTGGGTGTAAGCGGAGAGGCCGGCAACTTCAAGGTAAAGCTCCTGAAGAAGCCCAGATACGTCGACCCCACAGCATGTACTGCTTGCGGCGACTGTATCGCAAAATGTCCTACAAAGAACATCCCCGACCAGTTTGAGTATGGTCTCACCACCAGAAAAGCCATCTACATTCCGCATGCACAGGCTGTCCCCAGGGTCGCAATCATCGATCCCGACAACTGTAAAATGCTGAAAGCAGGCAAGTGCGGTGTGTGCGCAAAGATCTGCGGTAAGAAGGCCATCCACTATGATGACAAGCCCGAAGAGATCGAGCTTGAGGTCGGATCCATCATCGCAGCAGCAGGATTCAACATCTGGAACTCTGAGAACGGCAGCGAATATGGATACGGAAGGTACAAGAACGTCGTCACCGCACTCGAGTACGAGAGGATGATGAGCGCTGCTGGACCTACACAGGGACACATCAAGGTGCCCTCTTCCGGCGAAGACCCCAAGAGAGTAGCATTCATTCAGTGCTGCGGATCCAGGTCACAGAAGAAAGGCTGGAAGAAATACTGCTCTTCTGTCTGCTGTATGTACGCGACAAAAGAAGCAATGATCACTAAAGAACACAGTGACGTAAAAGAAGATATCTTCTTTATGGATATCAGATCATACGGAAAAGAGTTCGAAGCCTACATTCACAGGGCAGAGAACGAGTACGGCATCAACATGCACAGGGCATCCCGTGTTGCTAACGTCGAAGAGGACCCCGAGACACAGGAGCTCACGGTCAACTACACCGACAAAGACAACAACGGAGTTTCCGAGCAGTTCGATATCGTCGTTCTGTCCGTCGGACTTGTTCCCCCCGAGGGAGCAGAGGACCTCGCTTCCAAACTCGGAATCGAGCTCAACGAGTACGGATTCTGTAAGACAACAGTGTTCAATCCTCTGGAGACAACCAAGAAAGGTGTCTTCGTAACAGGAGCATTCGCAGCACCTAAGGATATCCCGACTGCAGTTGCAGAGGCATCCGGTGCAGCAGCAAAGGCCGGAGCATACATCGTAGATGAGAACTTCGTGCCTTGCGCACCCAAGGTCTACTCCGCAGAGAAGGACGTAGAAGGCAAAGAGCCCCGTATCGGAGTTTGGGTTTGCCACTGCGGTATCAACATCGGATCTGTGGTTGACGTCCCCGCTGTCGCGGAGTACGCAAAGACCCTGCCCTACGTTGTAATGTCCACAGATGTCCAGTACGCATGCGCACAGGACTGTCTCGAGGCAATCTCCAACGCTATCAAAGAGAACGACCTCAACAGGGTCGTTGTCGCATCCTGTACACCCAGGACACACGAGCCCCTCTTCAGGGAAGCATGCCGCAACGGAGGACTCAACAAGTACCTCTTCAACATGGCAAACATCCGTGACCAGTGCTCGTGGATCCACATGCACGCCCCCGAGGCAGCAACCGTAAAATCGAAGGACCTTATCAAAATGGCCATCGCAAAGGCAGCTCTTCTCGAGCCCCTCACCGGATCTGAGATTCCGGTCACCCCCAAGGCAGCAATTGTCGGAGGAGGAATCACCGGTATGACCGCAGCGCTCGATATCGCAGCGCAGGGCATTGAAGTGGAACTCTTCGAGAAGGACAAAGAGCTCGGAGGATACGCACGTAACTTCGCTCACAAAGAGGACGGAGTCAGTGTAGCAGACTTCCTGAAGAAGACGATCGACAAGGTCAACAAATGCTCATTGATCAACGTTCACCTGAACGCAGTGATCAAGGACATCCCCGGATTCGTCGGAAACTTCAAGGTAGTACTCGCAGACGGAAAAGAATACCCTGTAGGAGGAGTCCTGTTCGCAACCGGAGCGGCACCTTACAAGCCCACCGAGTACGGATACGGTTCCAACAAGAACGTTCTCACTATCAAGGATGCCGAGAAGCAGCTCGCAGAGGACAAGTTCAAGGGAAAGAACGTGGCATTCATCCAGTGTGTCGGATCCAGGTCTGACACCGTGAAATACTGTTCACGTGTCTGCTGTGCAGCTTCACTCCGTACAGCCATCCAGATCAAGATGAAGGACCCCACGGCCGTCGTCACTGTCATCCACAAGGATATCAGGACATACGGATTCCGCGAGGAACTCTACTACAAGGCATGCCAGCTCGGCGTCAGGTTCCTCAGATACTGTGCAGACGACAAACTCCCGGACTTCTCCGGATCCGTTGTCAAAGCACACGACGCCACACTCGGTGAGGATGTCGAAGTACCTGTTGACACACTTGTGCTCGCAAGCGGAATCGCACCTCTCCGTGAGGAGAAGGAAGAGATCGCCAAGATGGTCAAGGTCCCGATCAGCAAAGATGGATTCTTCTTCGAGGCCCACCAGAAGCTCAGGCCTGTCGACTTCGCTACCGAAGGTGTATACGTTGCAGGTGCAGCACACTGGCCCAAATTCATGGACGAGTGTATCGCACAGGCTTCCGGTGCAGCATCAAGGATGCTTACCGTCATCTCGAAGGACAAGCTCATCTCCGAGGGTATCATCGCAGTATCGAACCACGAGATCTGTGACGGATGCGGTGTTTGTGAGGGTTGCTGTGAATACAACGCCATCACCATCGACAAGGACCCCGAGACCGGAAGGTTGAAGTCAAACGTCAACCCCGGACTTTGTAAGGGATGCGGATGCTGTGTAGCAGCATGTCCGACCGGAGCAATGGAGCAGAGAGGATTCAGGAGCAAGCAGATCATCGCAGAGATCGATGCTCTTCTCGACCACCCTGTGGAGGGACAGTGATTACTATGGCAGATTTTGAACCTAAAATCATAGCATTCTGCTGCAACTGGTGTTCATACGCGGGTGCGGACGGTGCAGGAGTCGCAAGGCTTCAGATGCCGACCAACTTCCGTATCATCAGGACCATGTGCAGTGCAAGGGTCGATCCCGAGTTCGTCCTTAGGGCATTCTCGAAAGGCGCCGACGGAGTTATCATCCTCGGATGCCACCCTGCAGACTGCCACTACATCGGCGGAAACTACAGAGCAAGAAGAAGAATTGCACTGCTGAGGCTCGTCCTCGAGCAGTATGGATTCGATGCCAAGAGGCTGAGACTCGAGTGGGTCTCCGCTTCCGAGGGAGAGAAATTCCAGAAGACCATGACCGAGTTCGTTGAGACTATCAGAGCACTCGGCCCCACACCCCTCAGGGAGGTGGAGTGATGTCATTCTTTGACAGATTCAAGAAGAAGAACAAAGACAAGAAAGCAGAAGCTGACAAGAAAGCTGAGGCTAAACCCAAGGCAGCATCCGCAAAGGCAGCTGCAGAGCCTGCTGCAAAGGGAGACTGGCAACAGCCTACCGAGGGCGCAAACTACATGCCCGCAGTAGATCTCGGAGAGCTCCTTCCCGGAGCACCTCCGAACGGTAAGATCAACCTCGCTATCTACTGGGCAGCAGCATGCGGAGGATGCGACGTTTCGCTCCTCGATACGAACGAGCGTATTCTGACTATCGGCGACATGGCCAATATCGTTATGTGGCCTATCGCAGTTGACGGAAAAGAGAAGGACATCGAGGCTATGGATGACAAATCCATTACCGTCTCTCTCATCAACGGTGCAGTCAGGAACTCCGAGAACGAACACATGGTGAAACTGCTCAGGCAGAAGTCGCTCATCGTGGTCGCTTACGGAACTTGTGCATGCTTCGGCGGATCACCCGCACTCGCGAATCTGATCCCCGGAGGACACAAAGAACTCCTCGACTACGTTTACGACAAGACGCCTACGTCCGTAGCTTTCAATAACGAATACCACAAAGACGCACCTGTTATCCCCCAGACCTCATACCAGGCACCTGAGGGAGAGCTTACCCTGCCTGTACTGTTCGACAGGGTCAAATCGCTCGACCAGGTCATTGATGTGGATTACTCCATACCCGGATGCCCTCCTCTCCAGGAGTCCATCTCATACCTGCTGAAAGCAGTCGTCGACTTCGCATACCACGGAGTCGCACTTCCGCCTAAGGGAACTGAGGTCGGAGTTACAAAGACTTCAATTTGTGACGAGTGCCCCAGGCACAAGGAGTTCAGAAGAATCACTGAGATCAAAGAACCCTACCAGGTAGATGTCGATCCCGACCTCTGTCTGATGGACCAGGGTATCCTGTGTCTCGGACCGGCAACCGTCGGAGGATGCAACGCAAGATGCACCCGTGTCGGACAGCCGTGCCGTGGATGTTACGGACCTTCTCAGGAAGTTCAGGAACACGGAGCAAGCGCATTGACCGCCATCGCATCTCTGTTCCCTATCGATGAGAGCGATGCAACCATGGGCGAGGACAAGATCATCGACATCATGAGCACCATCAAGGACCCTCTGGGTTACTTCTACGCGTTCACAATGTCAAAGGCATTGATCAAGACCGTCGTCAAAGAAAAGGGAGGTCAGTAAAATGGCTGGACCTATTATTTGGGATGACAAGCAGAAAGCAACAACCAACAGGATCACCGTTGACCCTATCACTCGTCTGGAGGGACACGGAAAGATCGAGATCTTCCTTGACGACAAGGGAGACGTAAAACAGGCATACTGGCAGGTTCCTGAGGTCAGAGGATTCGAAAGATTCTGTATCGGAAGGAGAGTAACCGAGCTCAATCAGATCACCGCAAGGCTTTGCGGTGTCTGTCCCGGAGCACACCACCTCTGTTCGACAAAAGCGATCGACGGATGTTACAACGCAAAACCCACAGAGGCTGCGTTCCACATCAGGGATACCTTCTACCACGCACACTTCGTGCACAGCCACATTGCGCACTTCTACGCACTGGCAGCACCTGATTTCGTCTGCGGACCCGCGGCACCTGTTGCCCAGAGGAACGTTCTCGGAGTCGTTGCAGCAGTAGGACTCGAGCTCGGAGGAGCTGTCCTGAAAGCACGTGCAGAGGCTCAGAAGATCCAGGCCATCATCGGCGGAAAGCCCACACACCCTGTGATGGGAGTTCCCGGCGGAGTTACCAAAGCTATCTCGAAAGAGGAGCAGAAGGAGATCCAGGGATACGCAGACAACCTCGTCGAGTTCTCAAAGACCTCGATGCAGGTGGTAAAGGACGTCGTCCTTGCGAACAAAGAGTACGTTGACATCATCGCCAACCCCGATCTGTTCTACAACGAGACCTACCACATGGGTCTCGTCAACAAGAAGAACCAGCTCGAGTTCCACGATGGTAAGGTAAGGGTAGTCGACAACGACAGGAAAGAGGTCGATCTCTACGACGGCAATGATTATCTTGATCATATCGCAGAGGCAGCAGAGCCTTGGTCCTACGAGAAGTTCCCCTACCTGAAGAAGTACGGATACCACGGACTCGTTCCCGGAATGGACAACGGTCTGTACCGTGCATCCCCTCTGTCCAGGCTCAACACATGTGAGAGCATTTCAACACCTCTCGCACAGGCAGAGCTTGACTACTACAGGGACTTCTTCAAGAACGCAGGCGTTCCCGGATCAGTCCAGTTCACACTGGCAACACACTGGGCAAGAGTCATTGAGATGCTGTATGCGGCAGAGAAGCTGCGCGAGGACGCATATGACGATAAGCTCATCGACCCGAACATCAAGCAGTTCGACCTCGTCCCCGGAGGACGCGGTGTCGGTTGCGTTGAAGCACCCAGAGGAACCCTTACCCACGACTACACATGTGATGAGGACGGTATCGTTACCGCATGTAACCTCGTTGTCGGTACAACCAACAACAACGGTCCCATCAACATGGATGTCGCCAAGGTAGCAAAGGGTCTGATCCACAACTTCGAGGTCTCGCCCGGACTTCTCAACATGGTTGAGATGGCATTCCGTGCATACGACCCCTGCAACTCTTGTGCAACCCACAGCCTGCCCGGTCAGATGCCTCTTGAGGCAACTATCAGGTACGCTGACGGTGAAGTCTTCGAGACCCTTAAGCAGAACTGAAACTACAATAGGGGCGAAAGCCCCTTCATTTTTATATAAATTCAATTAGGATCGGTTAGACGGGCGGTCACGCTCGTTGTTGTTCTTCCATCTGGACCTGTCTTTTCCTTTTACCATCAGGTCGGAACGTTTTCCGAGACAGATGCCGTCCAGAAGGTGAACGGATGCGTTATCTATGTCTATCAGGTCGCCGCCCATGATCGGACCGAGCAACTCTTCCCCTATCACATTGACCGGTGAGCCGCCCAGCATCCTGTTGAATGCCGGAACGATAATGAATGTCTCTGGCAGCTTATCGTATCTGTCGTCGTGTGCGCCTTCTTTGAAATGACCGCGCACCCAACACGGTTCGGAACTTTGACTGCCTATATTGTCCCTGAACATGACTGCCGGATGATCATGTCCCATGACCAGGGTCTCGCAGTCCATGACCGTCTTGGACGGCCAGGTATGGCCGTGTACTAATCCCACGTCGAACACTTTCATTCCGGACGCAGGACGGATGTTGACGCGTCCCGGGAGGAACTCCTCGATATTTGTATCGTGATTCCCTCTTACAACGTCTATCGAATCAAAATGTTCCAATAATCTGTCGAAGAAGACCGGGATCTCCTTGTACTCCTGTCTTGATGATTCCGGGACAGAATCCTTCACATCTCCGAGGACTATCAGTTTGCCGGATATGTTGCCTGCGGCCTCTATGATCCTATCGTACATGTTATCCGTGCGGGACACAAGGTGGAATCCTTTGGACCTCAGATGTGATTCAACCCCGATATGCAGATCGGTGATGACCAGATACTCGTCCATTCTGAGAGCGGGTATTCCGGGAACCGGCTGCAGATCCATCGACTTCATCTCAGTCCTTTGGCCAGAACGGTCGGTATCTTGTCGATGACATCGGTGGCAATGAGGCCGTAGGATCTCTTCTTGAACGCATATTCTCCGGCCTTTCCGGAGATATATGCCCCCAAACAGGCAGCATCGAATGCTGACATGCCTTTGGCCAACAATCCTGCGACAATGCCGCTCAGCACATCGCCCGTACCCGCGCTTGTCATGGCAGGTGTTCCCGTCTCATTGATCCTGACCTTGTCACCGTCGGATATGATATCGGACGGTCCTTTCAGAAGGATCACGGACCCTGTTTCCGTTGCCTTGATTCTGACATGCGTTTTGGGTTCGCTGCCGATAGTTCCTCCCAGTCTCAGGAATTCCCTGGAATGGGGGGTCAGAATGACCGGTGTACCGTTGCTGTTGAAATTCTTGCCAAGGGCATTGAGTCCGTCCGCATCGATGACCATCGGTTTCTTGCATTCTTTGACGAAGTCCTTCACTGCCTCGGCAGTGATCTTGTCGAGTCCCAATCCGGGACCGATGAGGACCGCGTTGCTGATCTCTGCAAGCTCCAGAAGCTTTTTCACATGGCTGGGTCCGAGAACGTCGCCTTTCAGTTCTTCCATTACGAAGACCGGTGAATATGATGATATCGAGGCGTAGCTGTATGTCGGCGTAGCGATCCTTACTAGGTCGGTCCCTACGCGCATAGCGGCCATTGCAGCCATGGCAGGGGCACCGAAGTATGGTCCTCCGCCTATTATGAGGAGTGAGCCGTTGCAGCCTTTATGGCTGGTCTTTAGAGGTACAGGATACCTGAGCATATCTCCCGGCCCTACTTTCGTGAATGCTTCGGCAGGGATCCCGATATCTTTTATGATGATCTCTCCGCTGTTCTCCGGGTTCATTCCCTCTTTGATGTCATGAAGTGTGATGGTCAGTGTCGGAACGACGGTCTTATCCGATCCCAATCCCGAGGGAATGTCCACTGAGATTATGTCTCCGGGAAAATCATTGACGATATCGACATAGGTGGAATACGGTTCTCTGAGCATACCGGTAACTCCGGTTCCGAGAGCGCAATCCACTACAACATCGAACTGGCTGAGATCTGTGCCTATGAATTTGTTGACCGGGCAGGTCAATTTGGAAAATTGGTTCTGAGCCTCCTGAGAGCGTATTTCGGAGGACGGTGACAGAAGCAATACGGTGACATCTGTGCGCGGAAGAAGGTTAGCGGCCGCGAAACCGTCGCCCCCGTTGTTCCCTTTGCCGCATACGAATGCTATCTTCTTTCCCATATAGCGGGTCTTGAGCGTTTCGGCTATGGCCTGGCCTGCTCTGCTCATCAATGTTTCCACAGATACTCCGAGAGCCTCGGAATTTGCATCCATGGCCTTTGAGTCCAATGCGGTGATCATTATCCTGCCTCATTGATTTTTGATGAGGATCTCTCCGATCTTCGGGAGAAGCTCGGTCTTCTTGAGTTTTCCGCGTTCGACGCGGACGCATCCTTTCTTTGCAGCCCAATCTGCCGGATACGCTTTGCCGTCCAGGACCTCGTATTCGAGATCCAGTATCAGTGCGCCCTTTGCAATGATATCCAAAGAGGGATTCTTGACACACAGGGCCTTTGGGAGCCTTCTGCCTTCGGCACGTGTCCGGTCTATGTCAAAATATTCGGGCCAGATAGTGATTGCCGTGTCTTCATCGTATGCCATATTATCACACCTCATAGCGCGTTTACGTTATTAGATTTATGGACTGAGGATGCTAATGCCATCAAAAGGATGTTGTTGTAAAAAGCCGATAACAAGTATCGTAAAACTATTTTGGAACCCGGGCCGAAGCCCGGGATGGAAAATCAGTTGTCGACCAAAATGGCGTTGACTGCACCGCACTGTCCAGGCCTGGATGTAACGATCGCATCTCCGAGGTCGGTCTCGATGAGAGCGCCCTTGTTGATGATGTTACGCTGGATGTAGTTGGGGTCAGCGGAGTTACCTTTGACGTTTATGATCTTTGCCCTCTTGACGGTGTTCGTCTTTTTGTCGAGGACATTGGCGTAGTCTGCGAGGAGCATTCCAACTTTCGAGCTGCTGCCCATTGAACGGTATTGCTTTAACGAGAGTTTTCCGATCTTTGTGGTCTGAATCTCTCTGCTGATCTCGAATTTTCTCTTTCCCCTGCAGCAGACGAGTCTGCCACCGGTGGGCTTCCTGTTGGATTTTCCTTGGTGTAGTGCCATTTTAATCGGAGTCTCCTAATTATGGTTCTATATATAAGCGTTTCTGAATATTATGGTTTCAGAAAGCTCAGTCTAACGGCCCTATCAGTTTGACATCGGGTTTTCCGTTCTCGATGGTCACTATTCCGCAGTATCCTTCCTTAGCGGGTCCGGGATTACAGAACAGTGTCCCGTTGATCATCTTGGCACCGCGGTCCTCGTGGATATGGCCCGAGAGTGCGAGAATGGGTTTGTATTCGTCTGCGATCTTCTTGATTGCAGGGCTTCCGACGCTGGCGCCGCTCGGGATATGGTCGAATGTACCGAATGCAGGTGCGTGTGTGACGAGTATCATTCCCTTTTTGGAGATCGGTTTCAATTTATTGTAAATGGTCTCTTCGTCAAGTTCAAAGGGTGTACCGAATATCGTGATGTTCGAACCGCCCAATCCTGCGAAATGATAACCGTCTATTTCGGCGGATTTGCCATGAAGATCGTGTGCTGCAGACATGATCTTATCGGGAAGATCGAGCGGGTCGCAGTTTCCGGGGATGGCGTACACATCTGAATCGATCATATTGATGATCTCTGCAGCTTCCTCTCCGGTACCGAAATCAGTGACATCTCCGAGAAAAATCGTGAATTCGGGTTTGTAGTCGGCAATGACCTTGTTGATCCAGTCTATACATGACTTTTTTTGATGAAGGTCGGTCAGCACTAGGAATTTCATAGGGGTCGTATTGTATCCGTAATATATCGAATTGTCCCTTATGCGGCGGTGTCGTATCCCATTTACATATTGTTTTAAGTTAACAATCGCGCGTAACTGCACGCGCGCGTATATACAAATTTTAAATGGGATTTGAATTCACAGTCAGAGGTAAAAAAAGCGTGGAGGGGGGGATTCGAACCCCCGGGTCACATGGTGACATCAGATTAGCAGTCTGACGCCTTGCCAGGCTGGGCCACCTCCACTTTCAGGGGGAGTAAGACGTATTCCTATTAAAACTTTGGATGCATACAGGGCATGTTAGCGGTTGCGGAGAGGCTGATCGTTCGGTGAAAATATACCAAATGAAAAGTTTTATATATCACGTAGTTATCGAGGGTGATGCGCGAATCAATCAGGACGCATCGCTTCGAAGTGATGTGGCTGACACTGCTAGCGTGGTTTCCGGTGAAAAACACCGGGGATGAAAAGTCTTATATACTCCCCTGGATTACAGGGGATTGCGCGGGTCGAAAAGGCCCCGCGAAAGATGGAGAATCAAGATCTCCGCCGTATGGCGTGCTCTCTTGTATTCTGACGTTCGATGCTACGAATGTTCCGTTAGACGGATCATTCGAATAGAGTGTGCCGTCCGACGGAGCAGCGGTGAAATATGGTAAACTGCCATTTCCTTTCATCCATCAAGAAGGCGTAAATACAATATAATTGGGATTTGACTCCGGTTGATCCTGCCGGCGGCCACCGCTATAGGAGTTCGATTAAGACATGCGAGTCGAGAGTCGTTATGGACTCGGCGGACTGCTCAGTAACACGTGGACAACGTGCCCTTAGGTGGAGGATAATCTCGGGAAATTGAGGATAATACTCCATAGATCATGACACCTGGAATGAGTCATGGTTCAAAGTTCCGGCGCTTAAGGATCGGTCTGCGGCCTATCAGGTAGTAGTGGGTGTAATGTACCTACTAGCCTATGACGGGTATGGGCCTTGAGAGAGGGAGCCCAGAGTTGGATTCTGAGACACGAAT
>DAYM01000001.1:4521-28946 GCA_002506905.1 Methanomassiliicoccaceae archaeon UBA328 | reverse complement strand
TCGCGAACATCTTGTGCGCCATCTTGTTCGCGCAAGCCATCAGGGCCTTCTTGTGAGGGAATCCTCTGCTCCTCAGACGATCGTAGAATCTTGATACGTCGGATCTGCGATCCACGTCAATCGAGATGTGATGGAAGGTTCCGTCCACGAGCATCTCTCTTGCGATATCGTCTCCTCTGCGGGTTTATTCCGCAGCGGACCGAATGGTCCGCAGATTCCCTCTGTTTGGGAACCACGCCGTAGTATGCGGCGAACGCACCAGCAGAGGTGAAGCGACCGATATCGACGATCATGGCCGAGAGATATGATGCAGTCACTATGCCGAAACCGGGAATGGAGTAGATGAGTTGGAACAGCTCATCATTATTGAATTCCTTCAGTATCTCGTTTTTGATCTTCTTGATCCTGTCCCTCTGACGTCTGGCCTCATCGATGAGCAGGCTCATCGATGTATCCGCCACCATCTCTAGCTCGCGGAGAGAAGCCTCCGATACGATATCCCTCTCCGGTATGCTGACTGCTATTCCCCTGGCCAGCATGTAGGATCTGATCCTGCGACGGAGATCCGAGAGGCCGGAGGATGCCTGAGCATAGATCCTGCAGAGCTGTCTCCGATTCAGCTGCTCGGCAGTGACGATGAGACAGGTCGCGAATTCCCGCTCGCCATCCAAATAGCGGCGCGCATAGTGCGCCAGCTCCCTGCAATCATGGTAGTCCGTCTTCTTGACGGACATGGTTATCCGATACAGGTCGCTTGCATTTGCAACCACCACGACGCATCCCAGATCCGTGAGGATCCAGAACACTTCATAGGTCTTGGTGCTGTTCTCCATCAGGATCAGATGCTCCCTGCCATTCAACCAAGCGGCCATCCTGTTCAGAGTCGTCCTATCAGCCGGAGTCGATTTGAACTCCTTGTTGAACTCCAGACAGAATTCCGATTCGTTGATGTTCTCTTCGTCCTGCGGCACCGCGAAGGAGGTCAGCTTCTTCGAGTGCACGTCTATTCCTATCGCTAGACACACGGTCCCACTTCCTCAGGACCAAACGGCTACAGAAGCAGTCGACACCCTTATCAAGATCCGATGTCTGCAGAGACACGGTCTGCTTCTGTTGGTTTGGTCACTAGTAGATTGCAGACCACTTCTAAAAATCAAAGTGCTTGGCTGACCTCTGCTTCATTCGAAGTCAGAGGCCAGGTTTAGACCATTGTCCCGCAGAAGGTGAGAGCTTTTGCGTAAGAAAGGCCCGATGGCGGATGATTTTAGGCTCTCACCAGAACATCCACTAAGTCAAATGTCATTGTTAGCTTCTTGAGGCGGGAGTTCATCGCAGTTGAAGACGAAGAACCGATCTCCCAAACCTGCGAGCTCCTTCAGTTTTTTCTTATACTGATCCGATCCTTCGAGGATGACGCCTCTAATGAAATTAGTAACGTCCACCCATACATAGCCGTCATTCTCCGGATCGTAGGCGTTCTCGATCACCTCATCCCCCGAGAGATCGAAGTGCGTCTCGCAGACGTAACGCAGGGCAGGGTCGTTCTCCTTCGGTTCATCTGGCATGAGGTAGACGAGGCGGTATTCCTTCTCGTGCTGGAATTTGACAGGCTTGATACCCATCCTGCATTCCATCAAAATCGCGTGGACCGTCTCGCACCATCTGTCGATGTTTCCGACGGCTTTCGCTTCCATGATGAGCTCCCTTATCTTCGTTCTTGTTTCGGGACTGTCGTACCGCACCTTCAACAACTTGACGTAATTGTCCTGGTCCACTGGCTCCCTGCTCGGGTCCTTTCCGCGTATGAATGCACGGATAAGAGACTCGGTAATCATCACCTCCAATGCGCCTGCAGCCTCGTAGTCCCTCCACATACGTTCATCAAAGCTTGTAGAGAAACATACCACATATGGGACCATGCGAAGATCCTCAGACCGGAATAACTCCTCTTTCTCGTCCAGGACGGGCATCCGTACGATGTCCGTGTAGACGACGCTCTCCTTCAGGCTGTTCGCTTCCGTTTGGTCCAGCTATCCGAGGTCGAAGAGGTCCTCGATGCATTCTGTGAAAACTTCTGAGGCGTACTTCCCTTCACTGGAGCCATTCTTCATACTGTCGAACCTACTGAGACGGAGTTGTTTGTGCTCGACAATCATCTCCAAGGTCTGTTGTCCTTTGATGAAGTGGTGGATATGGATCTCATCGCCGTTCTTCAACCATTCCTCTGCTTTGCGCAAACAATTGAATGCAATTTCCATCCATTCGTCGGTCATACTGGGAGGAGAGTTAGAACTTACATCTTCCTGAAACCGCGGAACATCCATTGACCGATGGATTTGATACCGTATCTCAGCGATGCTGTCCTTCCGCGGCTGGTACTGTCTACCTTGACATCATGATTCATGATGTGATCTAATACCTCCTGCCAGGTGGTAAGACCGTCGGGAAGGTCTACCGAACCGGAACCGATCCTCGGAGGCGAGTGGGCATCGCTGCCGGCAGATATCGGTTTTCCGATCTTCTTTGCCAATGCCTCGGACCTTCTGTTGGCACGCGGTACGGACCTTGCATTCCTTGCTTCGGTACCGTCAAAATCGTACTGTAAGGTATTTTTCTCCCCGAGACCGGACCACCACCTGTACGGATGGGCGGCAAAGGCCACTCCGCCGGCCTCGTGGATCGCATCAATGGTATCCTGGATACTCATTCCGCGCGGGATCTCCTTATTGATGCCGTAGGCAAGGATATGTCCCTCTTTCGAGGAGACCTCCTCGCCCGGTATGATGATTATCTTTCCGTTGTCCTTCACGTCATAATAAGCCTTGAAACTGTTGTGATCCGTGATCGCAACACATCCCAAACCTACCTCTATCGCTCTGTCGACGATCTGCTGAGGCGTTGAGACTCCGTCATTGGAGTAACTTGAATGAACGTGAAGATCGGCCCTCATCTCACACCGGCTCCGTCGAGAATGTCACTTTCGACGGTAGCAACACAGTCCTTTCCATCTCCGAGAGGAATGATCTTATCTCCGTCGATGACGGCCGCAACACGTGAAGGCGCACCGGGAGGCAGTTCGATCTTTCCCTCGGGAGAAAGGAACTTTCCGTTCTCGACACGGGACACCTTCATCACGGTCTTCTGGAAATCCTTGTATTCGATCATGTCCGACTGGTTATCGAGACTGCAGTTGATCTTGGTCCCCAACGGAACATCCTTGGACGGTTTGAGCAGGAGGACCGCGGTACCGCCGATGCTCTCATCATCCGCTGCAAGAAGCATACCGGATGACATGATGCCACGCAGTTTGGCGGGTTTGAGATTCGAGACGACGAACACCCTGCGGTTGAGCATCTGGTCTTTCGTGTAGAATGCCTTGAGTCCCGCAACGATCTGCCTGGGCTCATCCTCGCCGATGTCGACCCTGAGAAGATACAGCTTGTCCGCATCGGGATGGTCTTCGACAGAAACGATCTGTCCGGCACGGAGGTCGAGCATCCTGAAGGCTCCGAAGGGGCCCTCGGGCATCTTAGCCGGTACGGGCTTCTTTTTCTTCTCTTCCTTCTTTTCCGGCTCGTCCTTGGGTATGTCCACCTTCTTGTACACGGGAACAGGCTCTTTGAGCTCCTGTCCTACCGGCAGGGGCGAGACCATGTCGTAACCGACATCTTCGATGCTTCCCTCATATCCGAGGTATCCCCAGATCTTCTGGGAGGACGAGGGCATGTAAGGCCACATCATGATGGCAAGGGCCCTGACGATCCTGAGAAGGCTGTTCATGACCCTTCCGCACTCTTCCTTGTTCTCTTTGATGAGCGCCCAGGGTTTCATGGAGTCGAAATACCTGTTTCCGAATCTGGCAAGCTCCATGGCTGCCTTCAGTCCCTTCTTGAAATCGCATTTCGAAATGCATTCGTTATATTCCGCGAATGCCGATCCGATCACGTCGGTGACCTCTTTGTCGTCGGCCTTTGCCTCGGGGATCTTTCCGAAGTTCTTGTGAGTGAAGCTCAGGCATCTGTGGTAGAAATTACCGAGCGCTGCGACGAGCTCGCTGTTGTTCTTGGTCTGGAAATCCTCCCAGGAGAACTCGGAATCGTGAGTGTCCGGCATGTTGATCGACAGATAGTACCTGATCGCATCGACATCGTACTTCTGAAGCACGGACGGGACATCGATCGCTCCGCCGCGACTCTTTGAGAGCTTTCCGCCGTTGAACATAAGGTATTCATTGGCGGGGATGTCGTACGGAAGGTCCATTCCTCCGATACCCATCAGGATGGCGGGCCAGATGATGGAATGGAAGGGGATGTTGTCCTTTCCGATGAAATAGTAGTGTTTTACCTCGGAATCCATCCAGAACTCCTTCCAATAATCGGGTTTTCCGATCATCCTGGAATATTCTACGGATGCGCTGAGGTAACCGATGACGGCCTCGAACCAGACGTAGATGACCTTGTCGTCCCATCCCTCCACGGGGATCGGAACTCCCCAGGACATGTCCCTGGTGACCGCACGGTCGTGAAGTCCGTCCTTCAGCCAATTGGTGGTGAACGTGTTGACGTTGGATCTCCAATAGGTCTTATCCTTGAGATAATCCAAAAGCGGCTGTTCGAAAGCGCTGAGCTTGAGGAAATACTGCTGCGAAAGTCTGACCTCGGGCGTGTTGTTGCAGTGGATGCAGTGCGCGTCGATGAGGTCTCCGGGTTCGAATGTCGTTCCGCAGGAATCGCACTGATCGCTGCGGACGTTCTGTGCCCCGCACTTGGGACACGTTCCTTCCACATATCTGTCGGGAAGGAAACGGGCGCATTTGGGGCAATAGTACTGCTGTGTGTCCATGGGGTAAAGATATCCTTTGGCCAGCAGGTCTTTGAAGATCTTCTGTACGACCTCCACATGGGTCGGACAGTGGGTCTTGTTGAAAAGCGAGTATTCTATGTTAAGGTCCTCGATGGCCTTTTTGTTGATATTGTGGTATCTCTCGGCGATGACCTCAGGAGTGACCCCTTCCTTCTCCGCCGTCACGGTTATGGGTGTCCCATGCTGGTCGGACCCTCCGACCATGAGCACCTCGTTTCCCAACAGACGGTTGTATCTGCTGAAGATATCCGGGGGCAGAAGAGAACCGGCGACGTGACCCAAGTGGATGGGACCGTTCGCGTACGGCCATGCGATGTTGATACATATTTTTGACATTTGAACCATCCGCTTCATTGCTCAGATGGTTATTAAGCATTACCATTAATATGCGCGCGCACGACCACTGTTCTTATTCCCTGTCGGCCTTGGAAGCGACCTTCGGCCCCATCTTTCCGAGACTCTTTAACGCGTACTCCGCAAGGTACCACATCAGAATACCTCCGAGCATCTCGACTATGGATATGGCCCACCAAAGGCCCGATAACGTGCCGACGGTGAATGTCACCGCTATGAACGCTGCGGACAGGGCGATGTTCCTGATAAGGGAAGACCACATCGATATACCGGAACGGCTGACCGCCTGAAGCAGAGAGGAACCGACGAACACCATTGCGAGGAGAGGTACACACAGGAACATGATCCTCGTAAACCTGACCATCTCGCCGTGGAGCGCCTGCATATCGGGAGCATACGTGAACAAAGATGCCAGCGGATCTGCCAACAGGATCACCAACACAGACAGCACGATCGTGGTTATCAAAGAGAATTTGGTCGAGAATCTGAATGCCTTCTTGATCATGTCGTATCTTTTCATTCCGAACTCTGCGGAACATGCAGAGACCATTGCGCCCCCCACTGCCTCTGCAGGGATGATGACCAGGTACACGATCCTCCAGACGACGGTGTAGATGGCCATCACCGCAGACGACGAAACGAATATGATGCACAGGTTGTAGACTATGTTGAACAACGACATCAGCATGAGTTCCAAGGTCTGAGGGAATCCCACGACCATTATCTCGCGGATGGCTCCGAGATCTACCCTGAGGTCGCTGCGTCTGAGGGTTATGAACAGGGTCTTCCTGGAATACCATAAAAGACCCAGCAGTATAGAGGCGGCACATGCGATCACCGTGGCCCAAGCGGCTCCGGCGACCCCCATGCCCGCCCAATAGATCAGGATCGGGTCGAGAACGATATTGACCGCTGCGGCCATTACCTGAATGTACATGGACTTCCTGACCGCACCTTCGCCCCTCAGCATACCCGACATCGCGCTGCTCATCATGATGATGAAAGATGACAGGTAGAGCGGTATGGCGTATGCCATGGAGGCATCGATGGTATCCGCCGCTCCGATAATCATCAGAACAGGTTCCGCCGTGAGGATCAGGATCGGCGTCATGATAAGTGCCAGCAGCACGATCAGAATGATGGTTTGGGATGCTATCGCCTCGGCCCTTCCTTTCCTGCCCATACCTATGTTGCGGGCCATTGCGGCAGATACGCCGACCGCCATACCGTTTCCGACGCTAATTATGACGGAATAGACAGGATTGACCAGTCCCAATGCCGCCATCGCCTCTGCTCCGAGACCGGTGACCCAAAGGGAATCTACAAGATTGTTGCTGTATTGGACCAGGAACGCAACGGCGATCGGTATCGATAGGACGAGGATCGCCTTGCGGGGATCGCCCAACATCGTCTTGACATCCTTCGTCGCGCCTTCCATGATTCACATTTATCTCTGCTATGATATAATCATTGCCATATTACCTCGGGGAATGAATCCTTTCGACCGAAAAATCCTCCTCTTCAAACCTAAAAAATATATGCGACCTTAATATAGTCCGCTTTATGCGGATAGCGGCGGTACTGACAGACAGATGTCAAAACAAGAAGTGCAACAAAGAATGCGAGAAATTCTGTCCCCTTATGAGGACCGGAGTAGAATGCATAACATGGGGAGAGAGGGGAAAGCCCGTCATCTCCGAGACACTTTGTCAGGGATGCGGTATCTGCGTCAATAAATGTCAGTTCGATGCGATCAAGATCATCGGTCTGGCAGATGAGCTCAAGACCGAACTCATCCACCAATACGGTGAGAACCAATTCCGCCTTTACAGACTGCCTATCCCCAAGAAGAGCCTAATCACAGGTATCCTCGGTCCCAACGGTATCGGAAAGACCACCGCCATCAAGATACTGTCCGGCATAGAGGTCCCCAACCTGGGAAGATATGACGATCCGCCGTCCAAAGAAGAGGTCCTCAAATATTTCGCTGGCACAGACCTTCACGAATATCTCTCGAACCTCTACGCAGGCAAGATCAGGGTCGCCATGAAACCGCAGTATGTGGACAAGCTTCCGCAGTCCGTGAAAGGTGTCGTCAGGGACCTTCTCGGAAAGGTCCAGGAAAGGATGACTGTGGAACAGGCCGCAGAGACGTTCGATCTCACCGAGGTACTGGACAGAGAGCTCGACAAACTTTCCGGCGGAGAACTGCAGAGAGTTGCCATGGCCGCTACGATGATGAAAGAGGCAGATGTCTACTTCTTCGACGAGCCTACGTCATACCTCGATATCTATCAGAGGGTCAAGATGGCAAGACTGATCAAAGATCTCGCCACAGACAAACAGATCATAGTCATCGAACACGATCTGGCTATTTTGGATTACCTCGCAGACAACGTCAATGTCGTCTACGGTTCCGAAGGGGCATACGGAGTGTTCACATTGGCAAGACAGGTCAGGACGGCCATCAATGTCTATCTCGACGGATACCTTCCGGAAGAGAACATAAGATTCAGGGAGAGGCCCATCGAATTCGAGGCCTCGCCGCCCAGAGGGGATTGGCAGACCGGCAACCTTGTGGAATTCGAAGGGATCAAGAAGGATTTCGAAGAGTTCACCCTCGATGTGCCGAAAGGAGCGGTCAAGATCGGAGAGTCCGTCGGTATCGTAGGACCTAACGCCACAGGTAAGACCACGTTCGTCAAGATGCTCGCAGGGGTCATCAAGCCCGACGAGGGAAAGATGGACACCCTTCTCAAGGTAGCTTACAAGCCCCAGTACATCTCGGGAGAGATGGAGGGCACGGTCCAAGACGTTCTCTTTGCCAAGGCATACGACGTCGTCAACAGCAATTTCTTCCAGGGAGAGGTCATAGCACCCCTTGGAATCAAGAATCTCATGGACAAGGACGTCAAGAACCTGTCCGGAGGAGAATTACAGAGAGTGGCCATCACATTGTGTCTCGCCGCAGAAGCGGACATGTACCTTTTCGATGAGCCCTCGGCATATCTTGATTCCAACCAGAGGATGAATGCGGCCAAGACCATCAGAAGGATGATGGAGAAATCCGGGCGCAGCGCGATGATCGTAGACCACGACATCTATTTCCTCGATATGGTCTCCGATTCGATGATGGTATTCGGAGGGGAACCCGGACACCACGGTATCGGAGAAGGACCTTACGACATGAGGGACGGAATGAACAAATTCCTTTCCGCCGTCGATATCACATTCAGGAGAGACGCCGAGAGCCACAGGCCCAGGATCAACAAACCCGAATCCAGACTGGACAGGGAACAGAAATCCAAAGGCGAATACTACTACGCCTGATCACATAACGCCCGAGGTCAATTCGGGGAATATCGCCATCAGTGCCACATAGGTCGCGTATATTCCGAATAACAGGAATCCGCTCGGTCTGCTGATACGGTCTTTGGACTTTATCATGATGAACATCAGGGCACCCATCAGGATCATCACGGGCATGTGGAATACCAGCATGTAATGCGTGATCGGGACGTTCGCTACCAAAGCACCGATGCCCAGTGCGAAAAACGAATTGAAGATGATGCTTCCGACGATATTACTTACGACGAGCTCGTTCTCATGACGGTAAGCCGCCAGAAGGCAAATGCACAGCTCGGGAAGCGATGTTCCCACGGCAACGACCAGAAGTCCGACCAAGAGATCGGAAATGCCGATGATGCCTGCAAGTTCTACCGATCCTGCTATGAACACCTTGGCGCCGACATACAGGACGAGTATTCCCAATACGACCATGATCGAAGACTTCCAGATCGGGGTGCTGGTATCCTTTGACTCTTCTGCCAATTCCTTATCCTCGACAGGGGCATCCTTCCTTCCTTTGGCCTTGAAAACGTATACCGAATACACGAATGCGAACAGACACGCGACAAGGAACAATCCGATGATCCAATTGTAATATCCGTTGAGTGCCAGCAATGTGATGACAAATATGGATATCATCATCGTCACCAGTTCGAATCTGATCTCCTTGTACTTGCAGACGATCGGGGATATGATGGCTGCAAGACCTATCGCAAGACCTATGTTCGCGGTATTGCTGCCGACGATATTGCCTATGATGATCTGCGGATTGTTCCCGCTTACCAAAGATGTCACTGCTTCCGGTGCCGATGATCCGAACGCTACAACGGTAAGACCTACGACGAACGGGGTCACTCCCATCCTGAAGGCCATCTTCTTTGCACCGTCGACCATCCACTCCGAGCCGTAATACAAAAATACCAGACCTATCGGAATGCCCAGAAGGATCAGCGATGACATGCATTGTCGCATGCATACGCAATATAAAATCATACGGTCGTTAACACGTTCCCATCTTCATTATATACCTGTTTTCCACTCCCAGTCTATGGACCGCATGGGTAAAGCGGATACACATGTACATACGTGTTATTCCGGTTTTACAAACCTAAGCGTAATGAAATTCCCGGAGTCTGTTACTTCTCCGGAAAAACAGGTCGATCGTGCCAGACGCAATGGCATGAATGTCATCTGCATCACTGACCATAACGCTGTGAACGGAGCATTCAAAGCTCAAAAATACGCAAAACAATTCGATGATATCGACGTGGTCGTAGGCAACGAGATCATGACCAATGACGGCGAAATCATCGGTTTCGGCCTTACGGAGGATGTAAAATCCTTCATGACCATCGAAGAGACCGTAGACGCCATAAGAGACCAGGGAGCGCTGACTATCGCCCCACATCCTTTCAGTTTCCATGTCCACGGGCTGAAGGAGAAGATCTTTGATATCGATCTTGACGCTTTCGAAGTTATCAACGGCGGTCATCCTGACCTTTATTCCAATCATTTTGCCCAGATGGTCATGGACAGATTCCCCGGAAGGTGGGCACCCATATCCGCAAGCGACGGACATTCCAATTTCACGGTCGGTTACAACTGGACCGAGTTCGAAGGCAGCACCGAGGACGATCTCAGAAAGGCGATCCTCCAAAAGAAGACGGTCCCCATGGGACAGCCGGCACCCGTATTGAGCGAGGTCCAATGGAGCTATGAGGTGGTCATGGGCGGCCAGAGACTCCTCATGAAAGGTCTCAGAGGAAAACTCGACCCCGTACCGGACAACAAACTCATATCCAAGGTCCTCAGCCTTCCCGATCTGTACAAGATCGCAGGTCTTTTGGGCGGCATGATGTACATGATGCCTCCTATCCCGTTCTTAGCAACATTCCTGAGCGTCACGTTCCTGAAACACGGTGCCAAACGTATGAACGCCGATGCGGAGGACAGACTTGAAGAGATCGCCAAGATCATAGAAGGGCATGACGAATCCATCGCCAGGGCCCTCGATGAGAAAGGTGACAGGGATGAAGCACGAGTCGGAACTCTATAAGGTGATAGTCTGCATTCCGCCGGAATATTCCGACAAACTGATGGATGCTCTCGCCGATTCCGTGGACCCGATGTATCCCGGATACGACCGCGCTTTTACGATAATTCCCGTCAAAGGCACATGGCGCACCCTGGAAGGTTCCCATCCGTATAACGGAAAGGTCGGAGAGATAACCGTTGCCGACGAGGTCCGCATCGAATTCGCCGTTCATTCCAAGGATCTGAAGACCGCGATAGATACGATCCTCGGTATACACCCTTACGAAGAGCCCGGCATCGATATCCTTCCCATGATCGGGTGGAAGGATGTCACTGATCGTCCTTGACCTTCACGGTGTATATCGCGTCGAATGTCTTCTGAAGCCTGAAGATCTTGGTACTCTGTTTCCTGTAATCCAGATCCTCTTTTGAGAGAATACCCATCTCATAAAATTCGTCCAGGGCTTTGTCGCCTGCGTCATAATCGTATTCGACACCGATAAGGACGTTGATCTTGTAATTGCGGCAATACATGTCGTCGGGGATCTCCCCTCCGCTGCGCTCGAAGATCTGCTTCTTGAGCGATGAGACCATTGCGAGCCCTTCCTCGCAGCATGCCAGACATTCCTCGTACTTTTCAAGGTTGTAGTATGCAAGGACCATCCTTTCGTTGACATCGTAGTGCTGGAGATCATGTAACTTCAGATCCTTTCCCATGGCGCCTACGAGAGCGGCAAGCGAATAATTGTGGTCGTCGATGGCCTTATCCATTACCGAAATGATGAAATCGTATTTGGATGAGGTATCTGCGGTTTTCAGATATCTTCCGAGCTTGACCTTGTTCTGATCGCTGAGCTCTGAATACCACTTACCGAGTGAGACGGCAGCGACCTCCGGGGGAACATCCTTGTTCTTACCAAAAAGCATGGGCGGTACATACCGCTCAAATAATAAAATCATTCGTTTTTCTGCATCTCAATGTGAACATTGATGGACTCGCCGTGCTGCTTGTCCTGGGCGACATTATCAACGGTCCATTCGATCAGGTGGACGAACTCCTCCTTCCTGTCGGAACACTCGTTCATGCAATGCCTGCAGTTGAAGCCGCAGCAGGGTTCGGGCGACAGCGTCAGATCGACGGTGCTTCCGAACTTCTTATATATTACAAACATGAGACATTCTTCCTCTTCCTTGATGGTCTTGATTGTCATATTGGGCGGAAGGGTCACATGCATCTCCATATGCAGAGTCGTACCGTACTTGATCATCCTGAGATTGTGGATATCGATCCATTTGGTGCTCCTGTTCTGATTGAGACAATCGACCACCTGTTCGAGCAATTCCTCGTCGGCCCTGTCCATCATTGTGTCGAGACACGACTTGATCACACGGACACCGGTTATGATGATGAATGCTCCGAGCATAAGTGCCAGCAGAGGATCCATCCACCAGACGTCGTATCCGAGCTTCATTGCGACGAAGACGACCGTCAGTCCGAGGATGATACCTATGGACGAGTATGTATCGGTGCAGAGGTGCTTTCCGCTTGCCTGAAGCGCGGGAGAATGATTCTTCTTTCCCTTCCTGATGGCGATGGTGCCTATGATGTAATTCACGGCGGCGGCAAATATGATCAGAAGCAGACCTATGTCGAGATCGGAGATCATATTCGGATGATAGATCAGATCGTAGACCGATTCTGCGATGATCAAAGCGCCGGCCACGGTGATAAGGGTACCTTCCACCGATGCGGAAATGGTCTCGATCTTTCCGTGTCCGAAAGGATGCGATCTGTCGGGCGGCTGTGCCGAAAGGTACAGGGCGAACAGACCGATGAAGGCGGCGATCACGTTCACGATGCTTTCCAGGGCATCCGTCAATATGGCAACGGAAGACGTCAGGAAATAAGCAAAGAACTTGATCAGCATCAGCGAGACGCCTACGACTGCCACTATCTTCTGAAAATTGTAATTTTCCAGCGCGGAACCGGTCATCTTCACTGACATTTGTCGGTAAATGACAGTAATCCTAGTTAAAATCTCCCAATTTATGTATCCTAAAACTGAAGATTCAATGATGACGTAACGATCCGTTCATTGTCCGCAGTCCGATGAATCGGTGCCTCTGAACCAAGAAACGGCCGTACCTATGATACACATGACCAAACAGACGGAGAATGCGGATCTCATAACAAGTACGAAATCACCGAACGTGGAAGGATTGATGTTGTCGGCAGAACCGAGGATGACGGATATGCAGCACATGGCGATACCCATGCTCGTCATCATGCCCGTCTGACGCATCAGAGATACCGAACCGGAGGCCAGATTCCTGTCTTCCGAAGGAACTGCCTGCATTGCGGCAGATGTGTTCGGCGCTGAGAACAGCGCGAATCCGAGACCGAGCAGGAGAAGAACTATCCCCACATAGACGAAATTGACATCGACGTCCATGAACAGTATCATCGCAACGGCTACGGATATGGTACCCATGCCTGCGGTCGGAAGGATGCGTTTATCGATCTTGTCCGAAAGGGAACCCGCACGGGCGGTCAGCAGGACCTGGACGATCGGCTGGAGAAGCATCAGCAACCCGGCCTGTGATGCGGACAGATATCCCAGATTCTGAAGGTACAGGGCCAGGAAGAAGGACACCGAATACGATGCAGAGTAATTCATGAACGTTGCTATGATGGAACGCCTGAAGACCTTCTTTTTGTAAATTGAGATGTCCATGATCGGCTCTTCCGCCCTCTTCATGTACCAAATGAACAGTGCGAAGAACACCGTACCGACCCCTATGGGGGCCAGCGCCCAGTATTTCGGGAGATTGATAACACCGAACATCACCAGGAATATCATCAGACCGTAGAGGATAGAACCCCTGACGTCCAGATGTTTTCCGTCGGGATGGATCGGGTCCACTTTGAAATGGGCTATGGCGTACAGCGAAACGATGGTGACGGGGACGATCAGAAGCATCAGGAACCTCCAACCGGCCAGATCTGTGACGAAACCGCCGAGTGCAGGTCCCAACGCTGTTCCCAGATAGACCCCGGTTGTGTTTATCCCGATGGCCCAGCCGCGTTTTCCGGGCGGGAAATAATTCACGATCATGGATATCGCGGTCACCGATATCCCTGCCGCACCGACGCCCATGGCACCTCTGGCGATCAGGAATATCTCGAATGTGGGAGATGCAGCGGCCAATACCGAGGATACTGTCAGAAGCAGCATGCCACCGACGAAAGTGCGTTTCATTCCGTACAGATCGGCCACTTTGGTCAGGGGGACCATCACTATGACCGACGTCAGAAGGAATATTGTATTGACATAGCCGAGCGAGTGGGAACCTACGGAGAACTCCTTTCCGATGGCCACCAAAGCAAGGTTGAGCATCATGCTCATGAAAGGGGTGAGGAAGATGGCGAACGTCGTTGCCGTAAGCAGCGTCTTCAGTTCACGATCGGTATACTGCCCCTCGCCCATGACCCGTAATCATGACAAACATACAAGTAATTATAGTCAGTACAACGATACAACATCCATGTCGAAGATCTCCGCAGATATAAAGGAAGGACTCGGTCTTGTGCAGGTGTACACAGGCAATGGCAAAGGAAAGACCACCGCTGCATTGGGACTCGCGTTCAGGGCGGCCGGAAGGGGATTGAACGTCATAATGGTACAATTCATGAAACCTCCGGAGAACTACGGCGAGCACATAGCGGCCGAAAGGTTCGATAATTTCACCATACTCCCCCTCGGCCTCGACCATATGAAACAGCGTGTGGACAAAGAGGATGACATCAGTGTCTCCCAAAAAACACTTGAAAAGGCCAAGGAACTGATCTATTCAGACGAATATGACCTGGTCATACTGGACGAGTGCAACGTGGCGATGTCCAGACACCTCATAGATGTCGACGAGGTCATCGATATGCTCAGGAACCGTCCCGAGAACATCGAGATCGTATTGACCGGAAGAAAGGCCCCTCAGAAGATCATCGATTATGCAGACCTCGTAACAGAGATGAAGATGATCAAACATCCCTTCGATAAGGGTATCTCGGCACGTAAAGGAATAGAGTACTGAGGATAGCTTAATAAACAATTGTTAACTAAGGCGTGAACATGGCAATATATGAAGATATAACAGAGACGATCGGCGAGACGCCGATGGTAAGACTCAACAGCATAGCTCCGAAAGGAAGCCATGTCTACGTAAAGATCGAAAGAGGAAACCCCGGAGGATCGATCAAAGACCGCGCGGTCCTCGGAATGCTCAACGAGGCCGAGGCCAAAGGCATCCTGAAAAAAGGCGGGACCATCGTAGAACCTACATCCGGAAACACCGGAATAGCATTGGCGATGATCTCGGCCGCACGCGGGTACAATGCGATCCTGACCATGCCCGATACAATGTCCAAGGAACGGGTGGCATACATGTCCGCATACGGTGCGGAGATCATATTCACGCCCGGTTCCGAAGGAATGCAGGGCGCGGTCGACAAAGCAAACGAGATCGCCAGAGAGAGAGGCGGATTCGTTCTCGGACAGTTCGACAACGAGGCGAACAAACGCGCCCAGAGGGTCACGACAGGCAAAGAGATACTGAGGGACCTCCCCGACGTGGATTTCGTTGTGGCGGGATTCGGAACGGGGGGAACGGCATCCGGTATCGGACTTGCCGTCAAAGACATGGGATCCAAAGCCAAGGTCATCGCGATCGAACCTGCGGAAAGTCCTCTGGTGACAGGAGGACATGCGGGACCCCACAAGATACAGGGTATCGGAGCCAATTTCATCCCCGGAAACCTTGAGAAGGATGTGATCTCGGAATTCGTCACCGTGAAAGGGGACGATGCCATAGAGACCACAAGGCAGCTGGCAAGGAAAGAGGGAATATTCGCGGGAATATCATCCGGCGCGGCGGTCTGGTATGCTCTGGAGATCACAAAGGAACATCCCGAGAAGAAGATCGTCGCCATCCTTCCGGACGGCGGAGACAAATATATCAGCACGCATATCTACGACTGAGGGCAGATGACATATCTTACCGGTTTTGCAGATGCGCACATGCATTCGAATGACGTCGATACCATGGGCGGATATCCCGACATAGATGGAGCATCTATCCTCCTGTCGTGCACTGCGAAATACGATCAGTGGGAACATGTATCCGAGACCGCGGCCGAAGATGACCGCGTCTATCCGTTCTACGGTATGCATCCCTGGTATGTCAACGATGCTCCGAGCGATCTTCCCGACCTGCTCAGGTCATTCCTGGAAGAACATCCTCGCAGCGGAGTGGGGGAGATCGGTCTGGATGAAGGGCATCCCGACTATGAGAAGCAGATCGGACTGTTCAACGAACAGCTCAAAGTGGCTGCGGAAATTGACAGGCCGGTCACGATGCATATGCTACATGAGACCCCGGATATCCTCAGATCTGTCAAAAAATACGGCAGAGGCGTGCCTATTATCCTTCATTCGTTCTCCGGCCCGGACAGCTACATAAAAGCTTTCGAAAAAGAGGATTGCTACTTCTCGGTCTCACCGAGGATACTTAGGAAATCGGCGACAAAGATCACCCAGCTGTTAAAGGAGATACCCGAGGACAGACTCCTGATCGAGACCGATGCACCGATGAGGGACCGCCACTGTTTCACCATGTCCGCTTTCATAGAGGCCCTGTCGCCTTGTCTTGGGATGACCCCGCAGGAACTGATCGACCTCACCAAAAGGAATACGGAAAGAGTGATAGCTTGAACGGGATAAGTGCCAGAACCTCACTTTTGATAGGAGACGAAGGCGTTGAACTTCTGCGCTCGTCATATGTTGTCATCGCCGGCGCGGGAGCTGTCGGGGGATATGCCATCGAGGCCATGATCCGCGCAGGCGCAGGCCGCATACGCGTCATAGACGGGGATACGTTCACGGAAAGCAATCTGAACCGTCAGATACTGGCCACTCACGATACGATAGGAATGTGCAAATCCGATGCGGCCAGGAACAGAGCAAGGGCCATAGACCCCACGATCGAATTCGAAGCGATCCATGAGCTTCTGACAAAGGACAGCGATCTCGGATCGCTGATCGGAAGACCTGATGTTCTCATCGATGCCATTGACACCGTTGAGAACAAGGCGGCACTGCTGAGATATGCTGCAGAGAACAATATCAGAACATTCTCTTCGATGGGTGCTGCGCTTCACATGGATCCGGAAGCTATCAAGATCGCTCCGCTGAAGAAGACCAAGGTATGTCCGCTTGCCGCATCGATCAGATCGAAGACCAGAGATCTTGATACATCGATGATCACCTGCGTGTACTCCGAAGAACCGCCGATTGTAAGGCCCACGGAGACCGACGATCACGGAAAAAGCGTACTCGGTTCCATTCCCACCATACCGGCGATATTCGGAATGATACTCGCCAATGAAGCTATACGCTGCATCATATCGAAAAGTACCAACAAAGGTCTAATATAACCATCTGTGAATACACAGTGCCATAACACGGGATCCCAATGCCGATAAAGATACCTGACGATCTGCCGGCCGGCGCAGTGCTGGAATCGGAAAATATATTCATAATGACCGAGAAACGTGCGGTCACACAGGACATCCGTCCGTTGAAGATCCTGATAATGAATCTCATGCCCACAAAGGTGGATACCGAGATCCAGCTGTTACGCCTTCTCAGTAACAGCCCTCTGCAGACAGACATAACCTTCCTGCAGATGGCGACACACAATTCCAAGAATACATCTCAGGAATATCTTGACAAGTTCTACTACACATTCGAAGACATCAAGGATCAGAAATTCGATGGAATGATCATCACGGGCGCACCCGTCGAGAACATAGCCTTCGAAGAGGTAGATTATTGGCCGGAACTCTGTAAGATCATGGATTGGTCGGTCAAGAATGTGTTCTCCACGCTCCACATCTGCTGGGGAGCCCAGGCAGGGCTATACCATCACTACGGAATACCGAAATACTCTCTCAAAGAAAAGATGTCCGGAATATTCGAACACTACATTCTCAACGAGCAGGAACCCCTGATCAGGGGATTCGACGAGATCTTCAACATGCCTCACTCGAGACACACGGAAGTGCATGCCAGCGACATCAACCGCGTACCGCATCTGCACATAATAGCGATGTCTGACAGAGCGGGAGTGGGATTGGTCGTCTCCGAAAAAGCGGGACAGGTGTTCGTCCTCGGACACGCGGAATATGATAAGAACACCCTTGCCAACGAATACGAGCGCGACCTCAAACGCGGAATGGATCCGCACTTGCCGGAGAACTATTTCCCGAACGACGATCCCCATCACGATCCCGTATTCAAATGGAAGAGCCACGCCACCCTTCTGTTCACAAACTGGCTCAATTATTACGTGTACCAGAGCACACCGTACAACATCAATGATATCGGAAAGGAGAGAGAAGACTATGGCGAATGAAGCTGTTTCGACCGAGAATGCGCCTGCGGCATTGGGACCGTATTCCCAAGCGATAAAGGCAGGCGGATTCGTCTTCACCGCCGGAATGGTCCCCATCGATCCCAAGACCGGAAAGATGCCCGACAGCATAGAAGACCAGACCAAACAGGTCATAGAAAATGTCACGGCCGTCCTGAAAGCCTCGGGTGCGGAACCCAAGGATATCGTCAGGACCACCGTCTACCTAACGGACATCGGCACATTCGATGTGGTCAACGGCATTTATTCGATGATCGTCGATAAGCCCTATCCGTCAAGAGTATGCATACAGGTATCCAAGATCCCAAAGGGCGCCAAGATAATGGTGGATGCCGTCGCTTACTGCGGCAACTGATTAGAAAGATGTTATTTTCGGGTTGACGAGCTTTCCCACGATGGCATCGCGTACAAATCTGTTGTACTGCGAAAGGTCGGGCTTCTCGTTCAGGATGTCATCGACGGTCTTTTGGATATGAGTGAACACGGCCTTGAAGATCCTGCATGAATCTCCGCCGTTGTTCTCTATCCCGCATTCGCAGGATGCATCCATGCTGCAGCCTCCGTTGCAGTACCGGAATATCTCACACTCTGCTTTGCATTTCTCCCTTCTGGCTATTGTGCCCAGAAGTATCTCCCTGAACCCGCCTCCGGCGAATGCTTCCGATATCGCTTCGATATCGAACAGATTGCCCATCATGTATTTCGAAGGGCATCCTTTCGCACATGGATAGAGGTCTCCGTTGGGGTAGACGCAAAGCCATTTGGTGAGACAGGAATTGTGTGCACAGTCCGAATCCACGGGCTCCCCCAGTGCGTTGAGAAGGTAGAGATAGTGTGGGATCAGCGCAATATCCGTATCCTTGTCGTAAAGCCATTCGTCGAACATCCTGATGCTCTCGGCGATGTATTCATCGGCATCAGGAACAAGCTCCCTGTTATCTGCGGCGCACCCCATAGGGACCACGGGCGAGAAAGAAACGTTGATATCCCTTCCCCTGAAATATCTGTAAAGCTCGGTCTGACGGCCCACATCCTCTGCGGCTATCGTCGAACTTACCGAAAAGATGTGCTCTTTCTTGGAAAGGAATGTCAGATTCTTGTCAACAAGATCGCATTTCTGTCTCAAAACGCCGTCACAGGGACCTTCGAAGGAGACTCCGATATTGATCTGATTCTCCTTGCAGAAATTGGAGAACTTGCGGTCGATGGCGGTACCGTTCGTCTGAATGGTATTGCCCACGCGGTGTGTACCTTTTCCGAAATATTTGTTCTGAAGGTCGATAGCGTAACGATAGAACTGAAGAGGGAGCATAAGCGGCTCTCCTCCATGCCAGATGAACCATACGGACTCGAACTCCTCCGATAACATGCGGAAGAGCCTGTCCAGAGCCTCATAGGTTATGGTGCTGGGAACCCTTTCCTCAGGCCTGTGATAACAGTGCCTGCAATCGAGATCGCAGGCCAGTATCGGTTTGATCACGACCGAAATGAAGGGATTCATGTGTCAACGTACCGAACCGAAGATTCAATCAGAACGGCCAATAGGTCCAGACGCCGTTGAATCCGTGTGTGCAGTAGCAGCAGCAGATACAACAGACGACCGCGCCGCCGATGACGCAGGCGTGCCAGCCCATAGAGTTGCAGTATCCTTTCTGGCTGCAACAGGAATAGTCACAAGGGTCATCTCCGCCGTGAACGGCATCATCCACACGGGAATTGTGGTCGTTGGGTTCTTTTGCGTGCATAGCAATCGACGTGAACGCAGCAGGAGACTGGCTCATGTAGATCGAGGTCAATTCTTCGATCGATGATCTTTTGTTGGACATGTTCTCTCACCTACCGACTGGCATCGGTATTATAACGTTGTTCCTAATCCAATACCGATATATTAATGATTCGCGTTAGGAGGAACGGTCATGTTCGGTTACACGCTCCCGCAATACAACAAAATGTCATCTTCCGACCTGGGCATCTACCAAAGGTACTACTGCGAGACATGTCATCAGCTGAAGGACAATTTCGGACTCGTCTCCACGGCGGCGGTCAACTACGATATGACCTTCAACACGATTATCATAAACGCCGTTGCCGGGGATGTTCAGGAATTCGACGGTACCAAGCATTCGATGTTCTGCGTATTCCAAGATCCCAAGGCGGATTCCGACATCATGAGGAAGATGGCAGGATATACGATTCTCCTGACCAAATGGGAGCTGGTCGACGACGCCGTGGACAAACCTTCCATGAAGACCAATTTCATTGACCTGGTCCTCGGCCGTGCGATATCCAAGGCCGAAAAGCTTTATCCCGAATACGACAGGATCGTAGGGAACGGTTTCGAAGAACTCAGAAAACTCGAATCGGATAAATGCACCGACGTTATCAGGATCGGCAACACATTCGGCAGATCCCTGTCTGTGGCACTGTCGGATTTCGCCGGAGAAAGATCAAGCGGGGAATTGGAAGAACTGTTCGTACAGCTCACCACATTGGTCTACATCCTCGATGCGATCGACGACCTTGACGAAGACTACATGAACGGCACATATAACCCGTATCTTGTAAACTGCGAACACTTCGTCAACAAGAAGGATTACATCGCGAAGAACATATATTCCCTTACGGAAACGGTCAATTCCGTCGTGGGCTCGATGCAAAAGGCCTACAACGGGGTCAAGAAAGATATGCGCTCCTGTGTGGGGGTTGCGGACAACATCGTCTATTACGGACTTCCGGAATCGGCCAAGAACGTCCTTTCGGGAACGAGCGGCGCAAAGGCAAGCGTGAAGAATACCCTGAAAGGCCATAAGGAACGTAACGCCTCAAAGTGAGCGTCTTCCGTTCGGATCGTATGATACGCATACGTTTATCGCATCGGTCTCGTCGCCGGTGAGCGCACATACCGCAGAGTTTCCGTCGGCCCTGAAATTATGACAGTTCTCACAGCTTCCGGGACGATATCTGGCACATGTGCCTTCCATGTCTACCTTCCCTTCCGTGAAGGTACACACCCAAAGATCTTCGGAATGGATACAGAACCTGCACGTTTTGCATTTGCGATAATTCGGGTCCGACATAACCGAGCATGGTCCTCTGGGTATAAAACTATTATATTTGTTCGTTCATCGGGAATCAATGGGCATCAGGATCAGCTACATGGGAATTCCGTTTTCCAATTCGGAAGAGGCGGCAGGTAAATTCGCCGGATCGCATGGATGGAAGGATGCCGAACTTATACCCGAGATGTCCTCGGAAGGAGTTGTCAGATCGCTTACGGAAGGCAGATCGGATTACGGCGTTGTCGCATCCAGCAACATCACCGCAGGCCCCGTTCAGGAGACCGAAGAGGCCCTCAGAGGCAGAGATGACATCGCCAGACTCTGTACCGATACGGTACCGATCCATCATTGTGTATTCGTGAAGAACACGAACACCGAGATACACACCGTATCCTCGCACATCCAGGCCCTTCTTCAGACCAGGGACCATCTCAGCAGACTCTATCCGAATACCGGCAGACTCGAGGTCGAAGATACCGCATATGCCGCCGAAATGCTTGCAGAAGGCAAACTTGCCGATGATGTGGCTGTGGTCTGCAGAAAGAACGCGGGCGAACACTACGGCCTCATATTGGTCCATGAGAACATCGAGGACCGCAGCGACAATATGACCACATTCACTCTTCTGAAGATGAAGGAGTGAATCCCGGACGATATATGCGCCTCATCACATAATGGCGCATGATCTGCTTTTTCGAAAACATATCATCGAATTCCGTGACCTTTACCATACCTGCTTTTTCCATGCATCTGCCGGATGCCTCGTTCTCCGAATCGTGTCTTGCCTGGACCCACAGATAATCCGTGTGATCGAAAATCCATGCACATACCGCACGGAGCGCCTCGGTCATTATCCCCCTATTCCAAAACTCCTTGGAGAGCGAATAACCCAGTTCGCAGTACCTGAGCTCTGGATAATCCTGTGCTGCCGCTATGTTCCCTATGGGAATGTTATCCTTCCGCGGTGTGATGCACCAATCCAGGGATCCGACGGTATACTCCCGGAGAACAGATGTTATGTAGCACGCGGTCACATATTCCGCAGAATGGGTATCCCAGGTCAGGAACTCGGTGACATCCGGATCGGACATCCAATTCTCATAACAATACGGAACGTCTGCTATGGTGAAACGTCTTAGGCATAAGCGCTCGGTGTAGAGCGTATGTGTCCTGTATCCGTTCTCAGACCCTGACCGACCCTGTAGCATAGGAATCACGGATAATCCCGTAGACCACACTGAACGGTATGGAGGTCTCTACGGCGATCTTGGTGCAGGTGTATCCCTTCTTGTACGCATCGAGAACTGTCTTCACGGTCTCCTCATCCATCGAGGCTATGGCGCTCTTGGCGACTCCCGGTTCGGGTTTCGGAACCTCCTTCTTCTCGGTATTCCAAGCCACAGATCTGCATTTGGGACATCTCTTTGGGGGCCAATCCCTTTTTGCAGTCCATTTATGGCCGCATCTGAGACACGAATATGTCTTCGGGGGCTCATTCCAATGATAGGTACCGCAGCTGGGACAGCGGCGGGGCTCTTCACTTGTGGATCCCCATTCGTAACCGCATCTGGCACATCTCTTCAACTCAAAAGGCTTCATCCAAATTGTAGACCTGCATGAAGGACAGTTCCGGGGGATACTGTCGGTCTTACGGGGCTTCCAATGATATGAGCAGCGAGAGCAGACATAATACTTGGGTGCGATGTCTGCTTTCTTCGGTCCGTTGTTGAGTGCCATGATATCTAAGAATCGTAATATCCTTTCACAGTTATAAAGTTGCGCTCACTTTACATATAATATTGACCTAATCATAATTTACTTTTCAATAGCCAGATAATTATTTGACGAAGTGTTACTAATTTACATATCATGCATTCATTCGGTAGACTTTTTAGATATGGATGTATATGCCGTTAATAAAAACATAAAATTATTATACTTTGTACGAAAGACGTTCATCGTTATTTACAAAATTGTGATCGGCGAAAAACAATTGGCGGGCAGGAGGGGATTCGAACCCCCGGCCTGCAGCTTAGGAGGCTGCTGCCATATCCAGACTAGGCCACCTGCCCGCTTGTTGGTCTGGGGCTAAAAGGTTATTGGATAAAAGGTTTATGATTAAGGTAAGCGAAACGCTTACTCTTTCTTCTCTTCAGCGGGCTCTTTCTTAGCGACCGACCAGATCTCGATGAACTCGACCGTGTCGACGTTGAAGATATCGCGGAGCTCGGAGACGATCTTGAACCTTGCGACCGGCCAGTCCTGGTGGAACTTGGTGATCTCGGGAAGGGTCACAACGACCTTGTCTCCGGGGAACTCGAACTTGAACTCGGACGCATCGCCGAAGTTGAGCTCGATAACTGCTTTGGCCTTCTCGAGGGGGTCCTCGATGACCTCTGTGACTGTGATCTTGTAAAGAAGGTCGTGGCCCGCGAGGGGGTTGTTGAAGTCGACCTTTACACGGCCCGCACCAACGGAGAGGACTGTTCCGGATTTGTTTCCGAGAGTGACCTGAAGTCCGGGCATGGGGTTGATCTCCTGCTTGTAGAAGTCCCTGATGGGGTAGATCTCGATGAGCTTGGGGTCTTTGACTCCTGCTCCCTCTTCGCAGGGGATGGATACTTCTACTTCTTTGCCGACCTCTGCCTTCTCGATGGCTGCATCGAGGGCAGGGAAGAGCTTTTTTGAACCTACGACGTAGGCCATGGGAGCGTAGTGGTATTTCTCGTTGTAGATGCCCTCGTCCTTTGCGACCTGCTCGATCGTGGTGTCGTAGAGTCTGTCTGTGTCGGCAAAATATGCCTTGTAATCCAATCTGACTAATTTTTTGGTGTCTGCCATTTGATTCACCTTGAAATGTAACAGTGCGGCGATTACCTTCGATATAATAAATGTATCTATAATAACAGGAAGGATACATCCATCGAAAAATGAGATAAATCACCAAATCACACTGGCCGTCCGCCGATATTCGGGCCACATGATGAAAACCATTAAAAAGAAGATATTCATACCGACGATTCAAAGCCACCTTTGCATAGCCCGGTAGTGCGGCTGACTTGTAATCAGCAGGTCTGGAGTTCGAATCTCCAAGGTGGCTCCAATATCTTTATATACAATGAGCGTCAGAGCTTATAAAGAACCACTTATTTTTTCGGTTTTTCGAATTTCGTAAAAAACGACGATGCCCCCAAAATGCCCCCGAATGCCCCCGACGGTTCAAAACGATTCAGAATTATCAGGCCCGAAAATGAACGATACTGTACATTTCGACCCTTC
>DAYM01000001.1:1875-4334 GCA_002506905.1 Methanomassiliicoccaceae archaeon UBA328 | reverse complement strand
TGCTCACGAATGCATCAGGTTGGAAACGAGAATTCAAGAAAGGAAGATCGTTGATCGGCAAGGATTTTTCACGCGCCTGTGCAGAATGGAGCGATGCAATCGACGATGTCCCCTCGGAAGAATTCGACTTGTTGTATTTCGACATCCTCGATGTTTTAGAGAAACATTTTATCGAGATGGGGAAGAAGAACACTTTTAAGTTAGATTACCAGGCATTGGAACAGCTCGCTACGATGGCGATGATCTGCAGTCCCGACAGATACGAACTCCTGTTCGAACTCGTAAAAAGAATAAGGTTCCACATCGGAGATGTGAAAAGCTTCGGATATGTCCACGTCCTATGCGCGTGTTCGATAGAATTCGCCAGAGTGCATTTTGTCGTCGACACGTACCTCGACTCCTACAGCAGCATGTGCAAAGAGGTCGTTGGAGTATGCGACGATATCGATCAGATCAAGGGAGAGATCTTCGCTAACGACCAATCGGTCGAGAGAGAAAAGAACCTAGATCGTTTGTCCGCGATCATCAGATCGGTGTTCTCAGAACTCGTGAGTGTCATGGATAAAGAAATAAAAAATATGCCCGAGAACCGGATGTTCAACATCGGCTTTGAATGGTTCGATTCATCCGAAAGGCCCTATATGGATTATATCGACAGGATATACATGGATCTTGCAGAGTGCAGCACTTCTGATTCCGGAAAGTCGGCATTGGCATCTGTGAAACCCGACATCGACGGATTCATCAGATCATACCTGGACTACCCTAATAAAAGTAAATGCGAATGAAATGGATATCGCGGGCCATGGAGAGAACCTCATCCGAGTTTCTTTCTCCACGCTCTGATGTCCTTCTCGAATTCCCTGTCCATTGTCGCGTAGATCTCTTTTGCAACAACGGGGTCCCTGGCCATCGCTCTGTTCAGCCGGTCCACTCCGACGCCGTACTTCCTGCACACGATCTGCACCGCCTCCGAGTACCTCTCCGCATACTGCAGCTGGTTGTTCGCGTACGCCTCACGGAGCCTGGTGATTATCCTTTCAGGATCCTCCGTCTCGACGGTCACGCCCGGCTTCTCGTTCAGCAGCGCGATGACCGCCAAAGGGAGGGAAAGGGTTGATGCTATGGACCCGGCCATAGCGATGTACTGGCGCTTCTGCGTCTTCGTGAGGGGTCTGCGCTTCTTCAGGAAGCTCATAGTCCTCTCCTGTAGGCCTTCAGATCTGCCATGAGTTCGACTATATCCTTCCTGGTGATACCGACGAGCTGCCTGTACTCCTTTTCCTTGTATCCCCTGGAATCCCATTCCTCAAGGTCTCCGACGATCTGCGAGACCGTTGAATCTACCCATGCCGGATCCCCGAGATTGCGGTACATCTCGTCGACGCAGATCCAATCGTCGTCGTAATTGTCCCAATAGTCGTACGTATCGATCTTGGCGTATTCCATCAGTCTCTCGGAGAGACTGTGGCGGTTGGTCCTCCAACCTTCGTTATTCGATCTCAATACCTTACGTTTCTTTCCCTTGCTGCGTGCGCTGCGGCACTTGTTTCTCAATCTGCTGAACATTTCCCGTATTCCTTTTCAGATACGGCGGCTTTACTGGCATTGCTGATCATCTCCCGCGGTCGATGTAGAACTCTTCTGGGATGCCGAGTTTTCTCATCTTGCTGTGAGCTTCCTCCGGAGCGTAATCTGGCCTCCATGTGAACTCCGCCTCGACACCGTCGGTCCTGCACACGAAGTCAGGATCGTCGTAATCTCCGCGGACCATCTTGGCCACCTCGTCTGCGTTGGTGATCTGGTAGACCGTGATCGTGCGGTACTTGGTATCGAAGATGGCCACTCCGTGCTTCTTCACCTGCTCGGTGAGCGTGCTCTCTTGGCCGGGGTTCTGGTTCCTGACGTAGTACTCGTACTCCGGGCCCCATTCCTTCTCCATACGGTCCAGGGTGGTGAGGTTCTTCTCCACGAACCCGTCCTCGTGCTCCGTTTCGACAAGGATGATGCGCTCGTTCTTCGAGAGGATCCTCTTATGTTTCGCGGATCTCTTCAGGCGGCCGAACATCTCAGGCCTCCTCGATGCGGTCGATCGTGGTGTGGAGCGCCCATTGTCTGATGTACAGCTGACCTGCCATCCTGGCTTCGGTCTTGTTCTTGGCATCGCAGTACATCGGATCGTATGGATTGTCGTTGAGGTAGATCGCGTATCTCTTCATAGGCGCTTCATTGCGTGACGGCGGCACCCACTGTCCGTTCTTACGTATCCATTGGCCCCTGTCCTGGCGCATATCGTCCTCGGACATTGTCCACGCTTTGTCTAGATCGGAGAATGACGGTTCCGGTATACTCGACGGGAACGATCCCATGCGGATCAGGCGTCCGTCCGGGGATTCGACCTTGAAGTACGTGCGGTTGCGCTTCCCTGCTACGAACGAGGTGGTGATGCGATAACCTTC
>DAYM01000001.1:0-1706 GCA_002506905.1 Methanomassiliicoccaceae archaeon UBA328 | reverse complement strand
TCCTCCCCGTATGGGCAGTCGCCGCACCCGTTGTACTGCTGCTCGTACGAGCACATGGAGCACGGTTTGATGATGTGCTTGCACTCGGGGCATTTGGAGAGGCCGTAGGCCTTGATCTCCACCTCAGAATCGCAGAACGGACAGACCTCGTCGGTTATGTAATCGGGATACCGACTCTTCAGTGCGGCGATATCGCTTTTCGACGTCACTGCCGGACCGTGTCCGGGGCGGTCGTTACGGGAGATCTTCATGTTGCAGACCTCCACGCCCTGGATGATATAATCGGAACCGTCGTCCTCGCCGTCGTAGACAGCTGTAAAGCGGCATCCGCAGCCGTCGCACCGGTAATTCTCGTAGTACTCGCCGTTATCCACGCCGTTGTGCTTCATGCAGATGGCATTGAGCTCCATGCCGCATTCGGGACAGTATACCTTGGGAGGTACGTTGCGGCTGAAGATCTTCCTCTTCTTTGCTCTGGACCTCTTCCTGAATCCGAACATGTCAGAGCCTCCTTCCGAAGAGCCTGCCTCTGAGATCGAAGCTCAGGATCCTGCTCCGGTCCTTGGGGTTCCCGTAGTTCATGAGCTTGTTGTAGTACCCGGAATCGAAGTTCTCCGGAGTATATCTGAACCCGCCCTCGGCAACGGTCCAGTCGCGTTTCGAGAAGATCCTCTTACGGCTGTTCTCGGTCTCATCGCGGTATTTGTCGAAGACACTGTGATTCCACTGATCGTAGAAGACGGTCGCATCGTCGGCGTTGAAGCGGCATCCGCAGGTGGTGCACTCGCGGATGTTGTTCCCGACGCCGATCCAATAGTATCCCATGCAGTTGGGGCAGAAGATATCCCCGTCCCGGTCGTAGCAGTCCTTGATATCGTCCTCCGGTGCGATCTGCTTGTACTGGATGACATTGAGGCTGTTGTCCAGGATGGAATCCAGCATGTTCTCGGCGTCCTTCAGCTTCGTTGAGATGAATGTCCCTTTGAGGCCCTCTCCGTATCCGTTGCTTAGGGAGTATCTGACCTGGTACCGTCCGTCGGGCATGAGCTCCGCAGATCCGGACATCCCCCTTCTGCCCTCGTTCCTGTATCCGGACCATCTGTCTTGCCCGCGGCGCTTGTATAGCTTCATCTTACCTTCCTCTTGCCGATGGTCGTCTGCACCCCGGACTTCTTTGGAGCCGCGGGCTTGGGTTTGGATACTGCCGGTTTCGTTGCAGCAGGTTTCGCAGCGGTCGTGGTCTTCGCCTTGGGCATGGTCCCGTCCTCTCTCTTCTTCTTGACGGATCTGTTCGCCGGGGTCCCGCCCATCTTCAGCTTGGAGATGTTGGTGTCCAGGAAGCGGTCGTTGACCCTCTTGGACGCTCTCTTGCCTCTGACTGGTGCGGATCCCCTCTTTGTTTTCAGCAGGACGTCGCGGTCGTGGGTGTAGAGGCCGATGACCGCTTCCTTGTCGGTATTGGCCGGGCTGTGGCCGTCGATGCGCTGGTAGTAACCGGTCGGCAGCGTCGCGGGCTTCCTGGTCCTGGATGTGGCTTCTGCAACCGTCGCGGCCTCCTCTATGTTCTTCAGTGAGGCCAGCTCGTCCCTGGACAAGGTGCCCCAGATTCTTGCATCCAGCTTGCCGCCTTCGTCTACGGGATACGGCGTTCTCGCAACATCACCGCGGGTCTCGTCGGCGAACCTGAGGTGGTGGACGAACTCATG
>DAYM01000012.1:13235-58560 GCA_002506905.1 Methanomassiliicoccaceae archaeon UBA328 | reverse complement strand
GATAAATGGAGTGGGATGTTGATTGGATCCCTCAACTCCACGGCACCGAAGTTCACCTGTCTAAGATCAGAACGTCTATCCCTAGAATAGCCGAAATCGTACAACCCGGTGCCTTTGCCGTACACGGCGACGGACGTGGTATCGATGTTCACGTCCGTATGCTCCAGATCATACATCGAGAATAACGCCTTCCGTAAATGCGTAAGCACCTCAGGCATGATCTCGCCTGCGCGTTCAACAGCGCGGTTGATGGCGCGGTGACTTACTTTCCCGCGGATGCCCAATTCGTTCCTAACTTCCGAGGATTCCAACCATCTTCCGCATCCCTCTACGGAGAAGTTCTCCGTTAACCGGTAGGATATAATCGCACATACCAACGGAAAGAGCGAATGCCCCTTTCTCTTGGCATTCCCGAAAACCTCATCAAAGCCCAATTTCGTCAAATATTCCCTTACGCAGGCGATGGTTCCAATCGGTACTGATTTATTGTTGTTCGGCTCTAGGACAAATGTCCTGAGCCGAAAATGTTTTTGCGTCACAACTGAACTGATTCACTCAGGGCATTTCTATCTTACGTCCAGTATTCAGTATCGATACCTATTTTACATCAGGTCCTGTCGAGCTCAGGTACAAAATGACGTTTATCATATATTAGAACAATCATTAATGTGCGTTCTAAAAGCGATTAAGGGCTGATTAAAATGGCAGATATCGAGTACAGCGACACATATGTGATATGCGGGACAGATAAGGGAGTAAGATTCCTGACCAATCCCGTCAGCATTACAATAATGGATCTATTGGACAGTTCAAAATTGACTGTTTCGGAGATCGCCGATAAGCTCGGCCTGTCAAAGTCCTCGATACAGTCGAATATGATGAAACTCTAGAGACTGTCGCTCATATCATCTTACAACGATGAGGTGGACAGGCGCAGGGTCATTTATTACAAATCATGCATAGTTATTGCCAGATCTGTGGAGATCGACAGCAACGCAGAGAAGATGGGGATGAAGATCATAAGGGACATCATCAAAGACCCCAAGATGGTAGGTTCAACACTATACCTGATCGGTTATGTGCCTCTCAGTATGGGTCTGAACATGAATCCTTTGATCGAAAGATTCGGAATGCTTGCTGCACAGGCAATGCTGGACAAACACGCAAAGACGTCCGCCGACGATATCTACGCTTTGATCGAAGAGATCGTCAGGTCCTATTCGCCGATCCCTACGGAACTGGTCATCGACGATGATTCCATTGTCATCATGCAGAAGACCGAAGACCATATCAAGCCCGAAGCACAGGTATTCAATATCATGCTGATCGGAGCCATCAGGATGCTGGTATATCCCATTCTCAATGCGAGACATTACGTTTCCGAGGGATGGGAAGAAGACGGCCGTTCCTGCATACGTCTCAATAAGATCCCCGGATATACGGAAGGAATGATCCCTATCTTATCACGCTCCGCCGGCAGGGATGATTGGGAGTATTCGGTGTATCTGGTCAACGGAAGATCGATACTTTTCGGCAACCATACCCAAATTCAGATATTGGAAGCTCTGAACAAAAAGATGCTGTCATTGAAGCAGCTTTCCAATGTTCTCGATATTCCTGCGGTCACGGTCCATGTCAATCTCGCCAAGCTGCTTGAGATCGGCGCCATACAGGCCAATGATGAGCGCGGCACCAAGTATATGCGTTACAGATTGGTGTCGGTGCCTTTGCTGACCCCCTGCAAGAAGACTCCCGAGATCGGTAGGAACATCGAGAAGCTGATGAAGGAGAATGCGGTCAATCCCGAGGATTATTCGAAGAACATCTTCAAGTACATCAATTATGCATTCAGAATGACGGGTGTCGATTCCGGCGGGCTCCTTTACAAGGCGGGCAGAGACTTCGCCAAGGCCCTTGTCGACAGCAACAAAGGCATCGAACCCCAGGACTTCATAGGTCTGGCCACCGATGTCAGTCCGGACCATCACTTCAATGTGGATGTGGTCTCATACATACCGTTGAGACTTGCGCTGTCCGGTGAATGTGTCGGCTATGTGGAACCCAAGCATGTGGAAAGTTTCTACACCGGAATGATAGAAGCGGGTCTGGAAGAGCTGCTCGGCATCAATCAATCGGTAACCTTCGTGGAAAAGAAGTAAGGGGTTTAAACGGAGTTCAGAGGTTCTTTATGACATCCTTTACGTGAGCCACAAAGATCTTTTCGAACTCCGGATATTCTCCCAGTCCCTTTACGATGCAGAACGGAGTGTATCCGTGTTTTGCCATAACCGATCTGAGCGAATCCTCGTCGTCTCCGGCCATGTCGTTGTTCGCATGGTCTCCCGCGACGAGCATGAACGGTGACAGAATAACGTTCTTGTAACCGCGGCTGTCCATCAGGAGCAGCGTATCTTCGAACGATGGGAATCCTTCTACAGTTGTCATGAAGATATTCGGGAAGCCCATCAGAAGCAATTTCATCTGCAGTTCGCAATAGGCGGAATTGGCATAATGTCCGGTTCCGTGACCCATAAGGACGATGGCGGTCTTTTCCTGTGACATTTTTTCCGCTTCTTTGACGATCGTCTTTTCGATGGCCTTGACCGCGATCTCGTAGTCCTTTTCTGTTGAAAGCAAAGGCCTTCCCATGACGATCTTATCGAAATTGTCGGTGTATGTATAGACAACATGCATAATGTCCTCGTGTTCCTGGCCGTTCATGATATGTGTAGGCTGGACCACCACTGTCTTGAATCCGTCTGCAATAAGTCTGCCGAGGGCTTCGTCGACATAGTCTATTATCTCGCCGTCACGCTTCTCAAGCTTCTTGATTATCATCTTGCTGGTGAATGCGCGTCTGACCTCCCAATCAGGGAATTCTTTGGCGATGGCATTCTCGATGGCCCCTATGGTCTTGGCACGGTTCTCGTTGTAACTTGTACCGAAGCTGACAACCAATATTGCTTTTTTTTCCCTTGCCACGTCAATATCGGCAAGATATCGGTGCATCAATAGATAAGGCTAACTAATCTTGTATTGCATTACGGATTTCCTGCCACAGGATCATCGGCAAGTCATGGAATCCTGTAAATACAACATAACTGGATTACTTTCCCATGACTTTCAAGTACATCTCGGTATTTGCGATCGCGATCGTCGCGATGATGATAGCAGTGCCGTTTGCTTCTGCTGAACCCCCATCCCCGCCCGACGGCGGAGGAAGTGGCGGAGGCGACGGCGGGAGCACTTCCACGTCGTACAGTGCGTCTACTCCGTAACAGACGGTTCTGAGGCGACCTATTCGGGAACCAGTTCGCTTTCCTCGACAACATCCGATCAGATCGTCGTACTTTCCAACAACTCATCTATCCTTACCATGTCCGGCATGACCCTGACAAAGACCGGGGACACAACAGACACCGATGATAAGACGGATACGAATGCAGTGGTCCTCGCCGCCGGCGATGTGGTCATCTATCTCAGCGATTCAGACCTGTCATCTGCGGCAGAGGGCGGAAACGGACTCTTCGCCTATGACGGCGGTATCCTGTACCTGTACGGAATAGAATTCTCCAGTACAGAGAATTCATCCAGAGGTGTCTACACCGTAGACGGCGGATACGCCATCATCTATGACATTAATATAAAGACGACCGGAGCACACTGCGCCGCTTTGGCAAACGATACCGGCGGAGGTTACATTCACGCAGCGAACGCAACCCTGTCGACTGCGGGCCAGGGTTCTCCCCTGATCTATTCGACGGGTACTATTGAGGTCGTAAATGCTTCCGGTGAAGGAACCCAGATCGTGGGAATGGAAGGTCTTAACTATGTCAAGATCTCGAACAGCGATCTTTCTTCCACATTATCCACTGCGACCAACGATCCCGTTGCCAATGCTGTCATCCTCTATCAGAGTACTTCCGGAGATTCTTCCGAAGGTACAGCCGACATGCAGGTATGCAACAGTACGCTGAAGGCACCCAATCTGTCCACCGGATCGTTCTTCTACATCACCAACACCGATGCAACGATCACCCTCGAGAAGACGACTGTGACCTTTGACACCGACAAGTGTTATCTGATCTACTCCGCAGGCAACAGTTCATCTGCGGGATGGGGTTCGTCAGGCAGCAACGGAGGAAACACCGAGGTCACCTTCATCGAGGAGACCATAGAAGGCGGACTCTATTGCGATAACATCAGTACCCTGACGCTCTACGTCACAGATAACAGCACGTGGACCGGTTACACGACATACGACTCGGATGCATACACCTCATCGGCCTCCGGTACAGGTATTACTATCGCCCTCGATTCTACTTCCGAGTGGATCGTCAACGGCAACAGTACCGTTCTTAACCTCTATGCCGCAAGTGGCAGCAAGATCGTAGATGAGGCCGGCAACACGGTGACCATCAAGAGCAGCACCAAGACTGTCAGCGGTACCAGCGATTATACCATCCACCGTAACGGGAACGTATTCCGCTACCGATAACACCGGCAATGCAAACGATATCGAGTCCTACATCCTGAGTTCGTATATGAACACCTTTGTCAGCCATTATGACATCGATCTTACCGATGCAGACGATCCTACGAGCGGTGCATCTGCGGATACGGATGACGATGACGAGGATGAAAAGGACGATAACAGCGGTTCCGGAAGTTCCAACACCGTCCTGATCGTTGTTGCGGCGATCGTTGTCCTGGCTGTCGCAGCTGCGGCTGTGTTCTTCGTGAAGAGACGTCCGGGCGCATGATCTTTCGGCAGAGGATAGATCCCTCTGCTTCAAACATCTTAAATTTCCTTTTCTTCAACGATCACAGTTCATATCTCGATGACATCAGTAGTGTTATCAAGAGCGCAAAAAATACATGGGAAACCGGTGTGGACAATAAATCCGTCCATTTTTTCAGAGTCTGGATGGAAAGGAATGGTGGACAAGGCGAGATTCGAACTCGCGGCCTCATCGTTGCGAACGATGCGATCTAACCGGGCTGATCTACTTGCCCATATTATTCCGGTTGTTCACGACGATTGCGAAATAGCATATAAACCTTTGTCAGACCAGGTTCGGGAGTCCAAAGTAAATATCTGGAAGTCCATTAGAAGCCTATGAAGATGCCTTCAGAAGTCAAAGAAGTACTGTCGAAGACCAAACCCTATGCATTTGCTACCGCATCCGCATCCGGAATGCCGAATGTGGTCCCTGTGGGAATGCTCATTCCCAAAGACGACGAGACACTCTGGTTGGTCGATAACTATCTTAATAAGACCCTTGCGAACGTGAAAGAGAATCCCCACGCATCCATCTATGTATGGAATCCGGAATGCCCCAACAGCTACCAGATAAAATGTTCTGTTGCAGTCGAGAATTCCGGTAAGGATTACGAAGATGCCGTTGCATTCGCACACTCGAAAAAAGAGACATTCCCTGCGAAGAATCTCCTCAAGCTCAAGGTAGAAGAGATCTATTACGTTACGCCCGGCCCCAATGCCGGAAAGAAGATCTGAAACGTTTTAAGGGGGCTTTGCCCCCGTTTTATTGCGATTCAGTCGTCGTCATCGACGCTGTCGTCTTTGACGTATTGGACTGCCGCACCCATACCGCAGGCGATCGGGATGAACATTACGTACATCCATGCCTGGGCGGAGTTGACCAATGCGAAGAATATGAAGATGAACACTCCGACGATCAGTCCGAGTATTGCTCCCTGGCGGACGCGCATCTTTTTCTCGGGCGACATCACCATGTTCACACCTTTTTCTCAAGTGCGCTCTCGACGGCCTCGACCATCTTGTCGGTGATCTCTCTGGATGCTCCGACGTAGTTGGCGGCATCCATGACATGGATGATCTCGTCCTCTGTCAGATACTTCTTGACGTCGTCCCTTTCCATGAGTGCTTCCCTGAGGTTGATGTTCTTGTCAACGGCGGCCATGGAAGCCTCACGCACCATCTCATGTGCATCCTGTCTTCCGACGCCTTTCTCGGTGAGCTTCATCATGACGGGTTCCGCCATGACAAGTCCCTGGGAGTGCTGGATGTTCTCGAGCATCCTGTCTCTGTGGATCTCCAGTCCGTTCCAGATCCAGTCTGTTTTGTAAAGCATCTGGTCGAGAAGGATGAACACATGCGGGAGGGTGAATCTCTCTGCGGACGAGTTGGAAAGGTCCCTCTCGTGCCAGAGGACCTGGTTCTCGAATGTGGGTGTGACGAATCCTCTGAGGATCCTCGCAAGACCGCAGACATTCTCGGAGTTGATGGGGTTCCTCTTCTGGGCCATTGTTGAGCTTCCGACCTGTTTTGCGGCGTTGAAAGCCTCTTCGACCTCTTTGATCTCGGACCTCTGAAGGTTCCTGACCTCCGTTCCGTATCTTTCGAGCGATGTTGCAATGTTGGCCATAAGACATACAAGTTCTGTGTATCTGTCACGGCCCACGACCTGTGTCGCGGCAGGTTCGTATGTGAGTCCGAGGTCTTTCATGACCTCGATCTGGATCTTATGGAAGTTCTTTCCGAGTGCCGCTCCGGTACCGACGGCTCCGGCCATCTTACCCGCGCATGCCCTGGGCATGATCTCGATGAGTCTCTCCCTGTGTCTGAGCATCTCCGCGATATAACCGGAGACCTTGAATCCGAATGTGATAGGGATGGCGTACTGTGCGTGCGTCCTTCCGATCTCGAGGGTGTCCCTTTCCCTCTTGGCCACCTTTACGAACGTATACAGGAGTTTGTCCACATCGTCCATGATGATCTCGAGGCCGGCCTTGATCTGCTGAGCGGTGGCCGTATCGACAATATCGTTGGAGGTCGCTCCGAGATGCACGTATTTGCCGGCATCTCCTTTGCACTGCTCGGTCATTGCTTTCACCATGGCCATAAGGTCGTGGTTGGTGTCTTTCTCGATCTCCTTGATCCTCTCGACGCTTACCACGTCGAGACTTGCTACGCGCGAGATCTCATCGGCGTCTTCCTTGGAAATGGTTCCCAGGGAAGCATGTGCCCTGGCCAGTGCGGCCTCTACATTCATCTGATATTGGATACGGGCCTTCTCGGTGAAGATCGATTTGATCTCCTTCCTGCCGTACCTGTAATCGAGGGGACAGATATTGTCGTTCATTTTACGTCGAAGCGTCGGATTGATTGACTCTTTTTATATGTTGTTATGTTTTTTCGTTTCTGAAATTACTTATTTCAGTGCCGACCGCCATTCAGAGTAGGAATCCTTATAAATAGAACGTTTATAGGGGGGATTACAAGTGGGTCATACTTTCGATTATGGCCAAGTCGAACAATTGAGTGATGTTTTATGGAAGAGTTTGTGGAGGAAGCACAGCAGATTGATTCTCAGGAAGAGCAGCAGCAGGCTGTTGAAGAGAAAGAGACAGCCGATGTTCTTGCAGAACAGGAAGCACAGGTAACCGAAGCGCCTGCAGAGGAAGCAGCTCCTGAAGAGGGAGAGGCAGCATCTGCGGAGAATTTGGAAGATATCGAGCAAAAGCGCAGCATTGTCAACAACGATGCAGAGAAGCACAGGCGTCTCAGAGACGAACTGAACGCGCAGACCAAAGAGTGGAAGGCCAAGAGAGATGCCCTCAACGGAAGGGTCCGCGAGCTCGTAGGTGAGGCAGGAAAGTGCAGGGAAGAGCGTGACTCGTTCAACCAGAAGGTCAGAGAGACCAAGGTCGTCAGGGACGAGTGGAACCAGAAGGTATCCGCTCTGAAGGAACAGATCTCGGCGCTCAGGCCTGAGAGGGGACCCGAAGATAAGGGAGAACCCTCAGTCAAGCAGCTTAAGAAGCAGCTTCAGGACCTGGAGTACACCCAGCAGACCAAATCATTGGGAAAGGACAAAGAGAACGAGATCGTCAAACAGATCTCGGTGCTCGCTCATCAGATCGATGAGAAAGAGAAGACCCTCGAAGCAAACGGAGAGGTCAAGGAAGTCATCCAGCAGCTCAGGGACGCAAAGGTCCAGGCCGAGGCCTGCCACCACCAGGTGTCCGAATACGCAGAGCAGGCACAGTCCGCTCACGATAAGATGCTGAAGCTCTACGAAGAGGCAGACGCACTCAGGAAAGAGGCGGATGCAGCACAGGCCAAGTTTGTCGAGTGCAAACAGGCAGCTGACGAAGAGCACAGAAAGCACATCGAGCAGATCAAGTCCGTCCACGAAATGGACAAGGACGTTGCCGGCATCAGGAACAAGAAGTATGCCGTCAAGAAGAAGAGAGTAGATGCCGAGTCCAAGAAAGAGGCAAAGGAGATCTTTGACCGCTTCAAGGCCGGAGAGAAACTCTCTACCGAAGATCTTATGATGCTTCAGAAATCAGGATACCTGTGATCCTGTTTACCCCGTCCGAACGGACGGGGACACCAAACCCCTTATTTTGTTTTGAATTACCATTGATTCCTGCATTTATGCAATATCTTAAATAATCAATTTAGGATATCCTAATCATATGTCAAAGACCACTTTGAAGATCACGGGAATGATGTGCGAAAAATGCATGGGAACAGTATCCGAAGCGCTTTCATCCGTAGACGGTGTTACCAAGGTCGATGTGGACCTGAAAAAAGGTACCGCCGTCGTAGAACATAACGGCGTTCCGGACGAGAAGTTGGTCATGGCCGTTCTAGATTCGGGATTCAAGGCAAAGGTCAAACATGGTCTGTTCTGATGAATGAGAAGACTGTCATCAGGACCGGTGGCATGTCATGTGCCGCATGTTCTGCCAAGATCGAGAAGGCGATCAATAAACTGAACGGTATCATATCCGTCAATGCGAATTTTTCGGAGAATACCGTATACGCCGAGTTCGATCCGGACAGGGTATCACGCGATGATATCACGGAGACCATCAGAAAGGCAGGATACGACGTTCTGGAAGGCGATGATGAGGAGATCGCCGAGAAGGAAAGGAAGGCTAACGCGGTTATGCGGCGCGACCTCTTCGTTGCAATAATATTCACCATACCTCTGATGTTCCTGTCCATGGGTCCGATGTTCGGTCTGGACATCCCTCTTCATGACAATGCGAAGGTATATGCTGCGATCGAATTGATACTGTGCATTCCGGTGATCTATTCCGGAAGAAGATTCTATCTCCGCGGTATCCCGTCGATCGTTCGCGGCAGTCCGACGATGGATTCCCTTATCGCTCTCGGTACTCTGGCCTCTCTGACCTACAGCCTGTACAGCATGTATCTGATATTCACAGGCGACGATTCTGCCCTGGATTCGTTATTCTTCGATTCGGCGGCGATGATAATCGCTTTGATCTCGGTCGGCAAATATCTTGAATCCAGATCCAAGCTTAGGACGGCAGACGCGGTCAGAGGTCTTATGGACCTTGCACCGGACAAAGCTGAGATAGAAAAGGACGGAAAGACCGTCGAGATCGAAGCAAAGGATGTCAAAATAGGAGATATTGCCGTCATAAGGCCGGGACAGAGCATCTCTGTAGACGGTATCGTCATAGAGGGTTCGGGACACGTCAACGAGTCCATGCTCACGGGAGAGAGCATTCCTGCGGTGAAGGAAGAGGGAAGCAGGGTATACAGCGGGACCGTGAACAACGACGGTTCGCTCCGCGTAAAGGTCGATAAGGAATTCAACGACACCATGATCTCGCAGATCGTCCGTATGGTAAGGGATGCCCAGGGAACAAAGGCCCCGATCGCCAGAATAGCCGATCGTGTGTCTGCGGTATTCGTTCCTGTCGTGATCCTGATCGCAGCGATTTCTGCTTTACTGTGGTTCATTTCCGGGAAAGGTCTCGAGTTTTCCCTTATAATCCTGGTCTCTGTTCTGGTCATATCATGTCCCTGTTCGTTGGGTCTGGCCACTCCGATGGCCATTACCGTCGGTACAGGCAGGGCCGCGGAGTACGGCATCCTGTTCAGGAATGCTTCGGTGTTGGAAAGGGCAGGGAACATCGATCATGTGATCTTCGATAAGACGGGAACCCTCACCGAAGGGGATCCGGAGGTCAACAGGGTGGATACGCCGATGGACGTTTCTGAATTCCTTTCATATGTCGCATCTGCGGAAAGCAGGTCCGAACACCCTCTAGGAAAGGCCATCACCAAATATGCCGAAAGCAAAGGCGCAGACGTCCGTGTTTGCAGTGATTTCAAGAACATCGTCGGCAAAGGGATCAGATGTTCAGTGGAAGGTAAGGACGTGGCCGTAGGCAGCGTCCCCATGATATCCGAGATCGTGACGGAAGTGCCGAAAGATGACACTGCGGGAATGACCCGTATATGTGCGGCCATCGGCGGCAGCTATTCCGGCTCGATATACATTGCAGACCCGATAAGGTCCACATCCGCCGAAGCGGTAGGCATGCTGAAAAGCATGGGGATCGGTATGACCATGGTCACGGGAGATTCCTCTGCCGCAGCATCAAGGATCGCCTCCGAAGTCGGTATAACGGATGTCGAAAGCGGTGTCCTTCCCGAGGGAAAGATAACCGAGGTCAAGAAGAGACAGGCCGCAGGAAAGGACGTAGCAATGGTAGGGGACGGCATAAATGACTCTCCTGCGCTCATACAGTCAGATATCGGAATGGCGGTCTCTTCCGGAACCGATATCGCCGTAAGCTCCGCAGACGTCATTCTGATGAATGACGATGTACGCAGCGTACCTTATGCTTTGACCATCGGAAAGGCGACATTAAGGAATATAAAACAGAATCTGTTCTTTGCATTCTGTTATAACGCGGTATGTATACCGATCGCAGCCGGCGTTCTCTATCTTTTCGGCATTCCGGAATTCACCCAAATGCCCATGTTGGCTGCATTGGCAATGTCATGTTCGTCGATATCTGTGGTCACCAATTCACTCAGACTGAGGCGTATGGACCCGGAGAAATTATTACGAAATAGTTGAAAACGTGATTTTACACATAGATCAACAGACCGTTTTCCGAGATAAGTATTTATACATACTAACTAATGTCTACAATCAGGGAATATTGGCTAGCTTTGTAGAGTGCATCCCATCCCTTCTGACTGGCTGGTCAACTTCCCGTACTTTTATCCATTATTTTGTGATATTCAGGTCTTTTGCGGTCTGCAGGTCCGTTCGGACATTATCCTGCCGCTGTCCTATAATATAATATAATCAAAAGGGAATTAGAGGTCGATTCGAATGGTCTTAGAAGGATTGGGAAAATCACTCAGAGATGTCTTGGGACGTGTGAACAGTTCATCCGTCATCGACGAGGATCTTATCAAAGATGTTGCAAGGGAGCTTCAGCGCGCCCTGCTCCAGGCAGATGTGAATGTCCAGCTTGTGCTGGAGCTCACGAACAGGATACAGGACCGTGCCCTTCACGAGGAGCCGCCCGCAGGCAGGAGCCCCAAGGACCATGTCAACAAGATCATCTACGAAGAGCTTGTCGGTCTTCTCGATAACGGAGAAGGACTCGAACTCAAGCCTCAGACCATCATGATGGTCGGTCTTTACGGTCAGGGTAAGACCACCTCGACCGGTAAACTGGCCAATTATTTCGTTAAAAAAGGTTTCACTGTCGGTCTCATCGGTGCAGATGTCTACAGGCCGGCGGCACTCGATCAGCTGAAACAGCTGGGAGAGAAGGTCAATGCAGAGGTCTACGGAGAACCCGGAGAGAAGGACGCTGCAAAGATCGTCAAGAACGGATTGTCCAAATTATCCGGAAAGAAGATCATCATCATCGATACTTCCGGACGTCATGCACTCGAGGACGATCTCATCCAGGAGCTGAAGGATATCGCGGCGGTTGCGAAACCCCAGGAAAGGATCCTCGTTCTGGATTCACAGGTCGGTCAGCAGGCCGGACCTCAGGCCGAAGCATTCCATAATGCGGTCGGTGTCACAGGTGTCATCCTCACAAAGATGGACGGTACCGCAAAGGGAGGAGGAGCACTTTCCGCAGTTGCCAAGACCAAGGCAAGGATAGTATTCATCGGAACCGGAGAGCACATCCGCGATCTGGAGCCCTTTGACGCAGACAGATTCATATCCAGACTTCTCGGGATGGGAGATCTTGCATCTCTCGTTCAGATCGCGAAGGAAGAGATCGGAGAGGATGAGGCGTTTGAGAAGGTCGCCAAGAACATGCTTTCCGGCAAGTTTACCCTTACGGATATGTATCAGCAGATGCAGGCTATGACAAAGATGGGAACCCTCCAGAAGGTCATGTCCATGATCCCCGGTATGAGCAAGATGGAGGACAAGATCGATTACGATGCTTCGCAGGCAAAACTGTCCAAGTACAAGGTCATCCTGGATTCCATGACGGTCAACGAGAAGGACGAACCCACTCTTATCAAGGGAAAGCGTATCGACAGGATCGCGGCCGGTGCAGGTGTTACCGGTCATGATGTCCGTGAACTTCTGAAGCAGTACAACCAGAGCAAGAAGATGATGGGCTCCATCGGTAAGGATCGTAAGATGCGTAAGAAGATGATGAAGCAGATGGCCGGAATGGATCCCAACGCACTGCAGGACATGGAGTGATCATTTGCGCTATTTCGTCATAACCGGCCATAAGGCCGTGACGACAGGTGACTTCAAGTTGGATGATATCTGCGGAGGCGCCGGAAGACTGGACATCCTCTGCAGATGTGTGAATTCCTCGTTCTTCCTGAGCCATGATCTCCGCAAGGACGTTCAGGTCTATCTTATCCTCGAAGGCGGAACCGACTCTCCCAAGACCGTAAGGTTCAGCGGGGAGGATATGAGATATCTCAATCCCGACGAGAGAAGTACATCGTCATTGATCAGAAACGCTCTTCTGAAGAAACTGCCGGATAAAGAGGAGTACAGATCCTCGCCCGGAGTCTACATCTCCAGAAGGTCCTTCTCCGACATCATCGAAGAATTATCCGAAAAGGGACATTTTGTCTATCTCAAGGAAGACGGTGTCGACTGTAAGGATTATGAATTCCCCGAGAACCCGATATTCGTCCTCGGAGACAACAGGGACCTCACTGAAGAGGAAGAAGAACTCCTTCTTTCAAAGGGCCCGGACAGGATATGCATAGGCCCTCACAGCCTTCACGCCGATCATTGTATCATAATCGTTCAGAACGAGTTGGACAGACGTCTCGCTAACGATACTTTATAAGAACATGCGCGTATAACGGTTGCATGGCAGGCGTGTTCGCGGATAAGATCCCCCAGCACAGACATTGCGAGGAATGCGGCAAGGCATTCGTCGGAGAAGGAAACTTCTGCAGCGAGGAATGCAAGGAGACCGCAGGGATACAGGCTAAGAAGAAGCTCAAGAAGCTCGGCCTTATCTGGGTCGCATTGATAGTGATCACGATCGCCGTTATAGTTATGTTCGGATTGTGATACGATGATCGCGGCAGTGGCCGGAACATTCAACGTCCTTCACGACGGACACAAGGCCCTGATCTCGAAGGCATTCGAGCTCGGGGATTTCGTTTTTATCGGTGTGACCTCCGACAAGATGGCATCTGAAACCAGATCGGATATCGTTCCCCTGTATCTCAGAAAGAGGGCCCTGTCCGAGTATCTGAATACATTTTCCAAAGGATATTCGATCATAATCATCGAAGATATCTACGGTCCGGAAGAGATGGATGAGGCGGATATACTGGTCGTTTCGGAGGAAACGTTCGGGAATGCCAAGAAGATCAACCTCTCAAGGGCCGAGAGAGGGATCAGACCCATGCAGATCGAAGTGATATCGCTGCTCGGCGCGGAATGCGGAGGGAAGATCAGTTCCACCGACATCATGCGCGGAAGATACGCCAGGAACGGCAGGACCGATGTTCCGGATGTCGTTGTGGGTTCGGGCAATCATGTGAAGGTAGCCGCCGTCCGTACCGTGATGGAGCGCATCTACGGCAGTGTCCGTGTCACAGGCATAGATGTCAAGACCGGAGTGTCCCCGCAGCCTTTCGAAGACGAAACTCGCACGGGAGCGATCAACAGGGCGAGGAATGCGCTCGAAGATCACGATCTCTCGGTCGGTATCGAGGCAGGGGTCTTCAAGAAAGAGGATGGGCTCTACGATTACCAGTACTGTGCGGTCCTCGATAAGGAAGGAAGGATCACCGTCGGAACGGGAATGGGTTTCATGTATCCCGATTCCGTGGCCGAACTTGTCCGCGGAGGCATGACCGTCGGAGATGCCGTCCATAAGGTATACGGCAACACGGACATCGGAAAGAAACAGGGGGCGATCGGTCTTTTGAGCAAAGGGCTCATCGATCGTAAGGCCCTTACCGAGCAATCCGTGACTGCAGCGATGATCCCCCGTATCTGGGAGGAAAGATGATGCCGGCCAGGAAGTTGGAATCAGGTTCTCCGTATCTTTCCGATGAGTCCAAGATGACCGGCAGGGCAGATATGCTGTACATGCCCGAGAATGAATCAGAGGTCATCGGTATTCTGAAGGATTCCGTAAAGAACGGAAGGAAGATAACAGTCTCGTCGATGCGTACCGGCGTATGCGGCGGTGCCGTACCGGAAGGCGGCGACGTCCTCGGCATGGAAATGATGAACGGAGCCGTCGGCATCGGAAAGGATGACTGCGGGTTCTTTATCAGGGTCAGGCCCGCAATGACCGTCAATGAACTCAATGCCCTGATATCCAAGAAGGCCTTCTCGGACCTTGATGAACTGACTCCCGGAGCTGTAGAGGAAGCAATGAAAACTCCTCTTTTCTATCCTGTAGACCCTACCGAATTGAACAGTTCTATCGGCGGGAACATATCCACAAATGCTTCGGGACCGAGAACTTTCAAGTATGGTCCCACCAGGAATTGGGTCAGAAGGATCAGGATCGTCCTTTCGACGGGAAAGGTCCTCGATCTGAAAAGAGGGGATGTTATCGCGAAGGATAATGTCCTGGACCTGGGCGAAGGATACGCCGTCCGTGTCCCATCATACGATTTCAGACTCGGTATCAAGAATGCAACAGGCATAATGGCATCTCCCGACCTCGATGCCGTGGACCTGTTCGTAGGAAGCGAAGGCATCATCGGCGTGATAACGGAAGCCGATGTCTACCTGGCCCCCTGGCATCCTCTGATATCCAATATAATGTTCTTTCCGGATGATGTTTCCTCATACGGATTCGTAGAGGATCTGAGGGATTCGGATGTCGTTCCCGAGTTCCTGGAATATTTTGACGGAGGTTCTCTGAACCTTATCAGGGAATCCAGAATTTCCGATCCCAAATTCACCGGAATGCCGGACATACCCGAGAAAGCAGGTTCTGCGGTCTTCTTCGATCTCCCTTACGACGGTTCCGTCTACGGGAGCTACGATGTCATCGGCAAGATAGCGGAGAAGTACGGCGGTTCACTGGATGACAGTTGGTGCGGTCATGAGCAGAACGACAGACAGAGATTCTTCGCATTCAGGCACTCTGTCCCGCAATCGATATTCGATCATGTTGCCAAGATCAAACAGAAGAACGACGTCAACATCCACAAGATGGGTACGGACATGTCCGTTCCTCTGGACAAATTGGACAGGATGATGGAGATCTACCGTGAGACCCTGAAAAAGTACGATCTCCGGTATGTCATCTTCGGTCACATCGGCAACGGCCATCTTCATGTGGAAATCATGATCAAAAGCATGGACGATGTCGACCGCGCCAAGACCGCTTACCGGGAACTTGCCAGGGCGGCCATGGATCTCGGAGGTTCGCCCAGTGCCGAACACGGTATCGGCAAGCTGAAGAATGAATACATCACGATGATGTACGGCGAGAAAGGTGCAGAAGAGATCAAGGCTGCAAAGGATGTTCTCGATCCGACCTGGACGCTGAATGTCGGAAATATGGTGATAAGATGAAGTTCATCGTTGCTGTCAAACAGGTGCCCGATACTACGAAGATCGAGATCGATGCCAACGGCAGTCTGATACGCACGGGAGTCCCTTCGATATTGGACCCGTATTGCGAGTATTGTCTGGACCTTGTCCGCAGGATCAGAAAGGACGGGGATACCGTGATCGCTGTCGCCATGGGTCCCGACCAGGCCAAAGAAGCTCTTCTCAGATGTCTGGAGATGGGTGCGGATGAGGCATACCTTCTGTCCGACCGCGCATTTGCCGGCGCGGATACCTATGCCACTGCAAGGACCCTTCATATGTTCATAACCAAGGTATGTCCCGATTACGACCTCATATTCTGCGGAGAGCAGGCCGCCGACGGCAATACCGCACAGGTTCCCGGCGAATTGGCCAGAATGATGTGCGTCCAGCAATTCTATTACACCAAAGATATCGTATCTAAGGGCGATCATTTCGAGGTAACTCAGGATTACAGGGATGAGGAGCGCGTCTGTGTCGCACAGCCGCCGTCTCTGATCTCCGTGTCCGAAGGAGATATCAACCGTTATGTTCCCTCGATCTCACAGCATATCAAAGCGAAGGATAAGGAGATCCGTGTTCTGAACCGTATCGATCTCGGTCTCGGCATGTATTCCGTAGGCCTGAAAGGTTCCAGGACAAAGATAGTCTCCTCCCGTACACCCGATGTCGGAAGCGAATGCGAGACGATCGACGGTTCAGACCCGTCGAAGGCCGCAGACAGGATAATGGAGGTATTCTGATGGGATGCGAATCATGTTCGGGAGGTTCATGCAGCACAGACGGAGGCAAGGACGGTCTTCCCCCCGGAATGCTTCAGCAATACGACCTCAACCAATCGACTGCCGACGGGGGACTGGTATGGATCGAGACCGTTGTGCAGGGAGACTCGATCAGGATATCGGATGTTTCCGTCCAGCTTCTCGGTAAGCTCAGGAAGATGAGCGATGCCCGTCTGTTCGGAGTGCTTTTCGGAGGTCCGGAGGTCAAGCCGCTGTATGATGAGATATTCTCGTACGGGGTGGACACCCTGTATCACGTAAGGACCAGAGGCCCTTCCGTATACCGTCCGGAGGTCTACGCGGATTGTCTGGCGGACGTTTCCAACAGGGTCAATCCCGCCGTGATCCTCATCGGAGGAACGCTCAGGGGAAGGGAGATCGCTCCCAGACTTGCAGCCTCATTATCTACCGGACTCACCGCCGATTGCACCGAACTGTCCATGGACGGAAGGGACCTGCTGATGACCAGACCCGCATTCGGAGGGAATATAATAGCTACCATCTCGGCCACGTCATTCCCTCAGATGGCCACTTTAAGACCGGATATCTTTCCCATGCCGGAACCGGAGATCGGAAGGAAAGGCACCGTGATCTATCGCGAGCCCGTGTGTTCCAAGCAGAAGGAGATAATATCCTCTGTCATGAAGAAGACATCGGAGATCGATATCTCGAAGGCAAAGGTTCTGATCTCCCTGGGAAACGGCGTCCGCAGGAGTTCTGTTGAAACTGCCGAAAGGATCGCCTCAAAACTCGGAGGTATGGTCTCATGTTCCCGTTCATTGGTCGACAAAGGATGGATGCCGATGAGCAGGCAGGTCGGCCAGTCCGGCCGCAGTGTCTCTCCGGACATCTATATCGCATTCGGAATATCCGGTTCCGTTCAGCATAAGGCAGGCATCAATTCTGCCAAGAAGATCATCGCCGTTAATATCGATCCGGACGCTCCGATAAAGGATGTGTGCGATGAGTTCATCGTAGGAGATGCAGACCTAATCCTGGAAGAGCTGGACAGACGTCTCTCATGATTCTTTGAACAGGGAGATCGCCTTTTGGAGGACGGCATCCGCATGTCCGTCCACCTTGACCTTGGTCCAGGCGGCCTCGACCTTTCCGTCCTTGCCGACGATGAATGTGGATCTGATGACGCCTTCGACCTCTTTGCCGTACATCATCTTCTTCCCCCAGGCTCCGACGGCTTCCGTCAGGGAATGATCCGGATCGCTGAGAAGTTTGATCTTCAGGGCATTATTGTCCTTGAACTTCCTGTGTGTTGCAACCGAATCTCTGCTCACGCCGAAGACGGGTATGTTCCTGAACATGAATTTGGCAAAGGCATCCGTGAACTGAAGGGCCTCTTTGGTACATCCGGATGTTCCGTCCTTGGGGTAGAAATAGATGACGTAGCGGATCCCCTCCAGCATCTTGCTGTCGAGGGTCTCGCCGTCTTCGTCCTGAAGGACGAAATGGGGGAAAGTTTCTCCTACGTCCATCAGAAAAGCTTCCCTTCTTTGGTCGAGATGATCGGAGTGAGGTCGAATTCGACCATCATTACGGGGTGTGTGATCTCGAAGTCGGTGACGACCTTGGGCGATACTTCGCCGAACACACCTGCATGTTTTCCGCCGATGTCCGTGAATGCTCCCCTTCCGCTGATGAATGTGGGGTAGTCGCATGCAGAGAGGGTATACTCCGTGGAGGTCTCTCTGAGAACGGATTCCGCAACGGATTTGATCTCCGTAAAGGAGACTTTGGATGCGGTTGCCAGGGCACAGAGGTGAAGGACCGTCTTGTTGTCCCTGACCACGTAACCGACCTCGAATATCTTCTGAGGGAGGTCGCGGTGTTTGTTGTGCCTGAGTATCCTCATCAGACTGGGCATGAGATATGTCCTGAGGCACGTGTGGTCCTCTGTGATGGGATTTGTGATGTCCACGGTCGTAAGCTCGGGAAGACCGGAAAGCTGGAATTCATCCTTTTGATTGCTGAGCGTCAGTGTTGTGACCTCGGTGTATCCGAGACCGATCACGATATCCTTGATACTGTCCGAGAATGTGGTGTCGGGACTGAGGTGTCCGAGGGTCTGGTCCAGTTTGTATCTGCCTCCGAAGTTCTCGAATCCGTATCCCGTCGCAACATCTTCGTAGATATCGACATCGTGCATGATGTCGAGCCTTGTGGTGGCGTATCTGACGATTATCCTGTCGTTATCCTCGGGATCGACCTTTGCATCCATTCCCATCTTGCCGAGCGCTTCTATGACACCTTTGTTGCCGATATCGAGTCCGAGGAACTTCTGGCATTCAGAAGATGAGATGGTGCGCGTGATCGGGGTGAGATCGGGCGAGATGCAGTCGTATGATCCGGTCATATGGACAGAGCCGATCTTTCCGCCGCGTTCAGCAAGCGATGTGACGACAATGTCCAATGCTCCCTTCACGGCCTTCCTGTCCATTCCGGTGACGTCGATGAAGAGGTTGTGTGTCTTCGTGGTCACCGTCGTGAGCGAACCGTTGATGATCGGAGGAAACGACAGTACATTCTTCTTGCTGTCGAAGATTATGGGATATTCGTCCAATCCTTTCAGGAGATGGGCGTACCCTATGCCTTTCTCGTGTTTTTCGAGTATTTCCTCAAGGTCCATTTCCTCTGTCTTTGCAAGAGGAACGAATTTGACGTCATGAGGCTTCGCGGTCGTATACGTGAATGGCGGAACGACCTTGTCCAGATCGTGGATGCCGATAGCAAACTTGCTTCTTTTCCTTCCGATCGTTATATGCAGTTTCTCCTGGAGTTCCATTATCGATCTGAGGAAATCATCGTCGATGTTGACGCCGGTGACCACTCCGCAAAGGAAGTACGGCCTGACCTTTTCGATCTTGGGATCGGTCACGACCTGAATATCCGTCTTCTCAACATCGTATTCCTGGAGTCCGGGTCTGATACCGAGGAAGGCCCTCATTCCTCTTCCGAGACCCTCGACGCTGAACAGGTCGGGACGGTCCGGGAAGAATTCCACGGACATTTCGTTCTCATTCCCTTCGGTGTCATGCATATCCGCACCGATCATCGGGATCCTTTCGATAAGGGTCTTCTGAGGTACATCCTCACCTATCAGACCGCAGAGGTCGTCGTATTTGAAATTGATTACCGGCATTGTGTATCAACGTCCAAGTTGTTTGTGAGCCCTTCCGAGCTGTCTCGCCGCCTGAGCGGCCAATGTTGAAAGTTCACCGGCAAGTACCGTCACTGCGACAAGTTCTGCCAGTTTTCTTGCTTTGCCTGAGCCCAGGCAATCTATCATCTTCAGCGCTTCGGACTGGCAGGGAAGCGATGTGCCTCCTCCGACCGTTCCCACTTCGACAGCGGGCATCCTCACACTGATGTAAAGGTCTCCGTCGGCGTCCTCGCAGTTCGTCATGGCCATACTGCCTCCGACGACCTGTGCGGGGTCCTGTCCCGTGGCCAGATAGAATGCGGCGACCATGTTTGCCGCATGTGCATTCGCACCCAGCGTTCCGGAAAGCGAACTTCCGACCAGATTCTTTCTGTAATTGGTATCTACGATGGATGCTGTGGTCGCATGCAGCCTCTTCTCGACCACATCCTTCGGTATCCTGGCCTCTGCCAGTACGGTCTTGCCGCGCCCTCTGATGAGATTTATCGCGGCCGGTTTCTTATCGCTGCACATGTTTCCGGAAACAGATACCGTCACTGCCCCGGTGTTCTCCTCTATGACATGGCAGGCGGCCTCGGATGCTATTGTGGCCATGTTCATGCCCATTGCATCTCCGGTATCGAACGAGAATCTGAGATACAGATTCCTGCCGCTTATGAAAGGTTCTATCTCGATGAGTTTTCCGTGCGATGTCGTGGATGATACGGCCTCATCGATCTTTTCGGTGTTGTTCATTATCCACTGGACCGTCTCTTTGGCATGTTTGATGTCCTTCGTACGGAAGACGGGTGCTCTGGTCATCATATCCTTTGTGACGGTTGCATAAGCCCCTCCTCCGTCGTTGATGACCGACATTCCTCTGGAGATCGAAGCGACCAATGCGCCTTCGGTAGTTGCCAGAGGTATGAGGAATTCGCCCTGGGCGTTATCCCCTTTCACCATTATGGGTCCTGCATATCCCAACGGGATCTGGATCGCACCGATCATGTTCTCGATATTCTTGGAAGCCTTTTCCGAACTGAAACAATATTTGGAAACGCTTTCCAGATCGGCTCCTGTGAACTGTTCGGCGGCCTTGCGCCTCTCATCGACATCGGCGTGAGTGTAGCCCCTGTTCTTGAGACCCTTCTGTTCTGCCATACAATCGACATTCCCTCACCCCTATTAAAATATCGTGCGCGTGAGGCGCGGGTCAGCACACATTATTATTGTAGAAGGGTAATCTGCCTCTGATGAAAGGCGTGAGGAGGCAGCGCAGGGAGAACTACATACCTGACAGTATGCGGGACAGCGGTATAGAATGGGATACCGTCGAGAAGCAGGATAGGCTGGACAAGTTCATCACTTCCCATTTCCCTAAATTCTTCGCTCTCTGTGTCATCATCTCGGTTATCCTCATCCTGTTCACCGGAGCGAACAAATTCTCCAGTATCTTATACATGATATGCGGGGGATTCGTGATCGGATTCACCATTCTGGGAGTGTTCTGTTCATTCTTCGGCGGGAGAAAGAAGGTCGACATAGGACTGGATTTCCTTGTATTGATCGTCGTACCCGTGATCATCAGCGGTCTGCTCTATTTCGGAGGTAAGGATTTCTATCCTTCCCTGTTCCTGACCAGTTATTTCGAATTCATGCATTTCAATCTGCAGTTCTTTGATCTGATGCTTTCGATCATGCTCATACTACTTGTCACAAATCTTGTGGCCATAGCGGTCATTTCGGTCATAGTCGGTTATTTCAGAAGTTATCTGTACCGTATCCTCAGATTCATCGAGAAATCCAAGGATACCGATTCGAAGAAGAAGAGATTCACTTACAAGTTCTTCTATATCCCGGACATAATAGACGTCCAGAGTGTCGAATTGGAGCCTGAGGCCGATGACACGACCTTCAACAAATCCCTGTTTGTGAGCGTGTCCATAGCCCTTTTCTCGCTGGGAATGGCTATCTGTTCTTACATGTTCCTCAATCCCGTCCTTCTTCAGACGATCCCTTCGGAAGAGATGCTGGTCATCGCCGTGTTCATATCCATGTTCATCTCGGCTTTGGTAATTCCTTGGAGCATCATGAAATCCGTAGGGGCCTATGTGAATTCCCAAGCCCGTCCGTACTATCTGTGGAAAGGTCTGAAGAGCAGGCTTTATCAGGGATTCTTCGCAGTGGCATTCATCATAATGATCGTGCTGATGTCGGCATATCTGGGAATGGACTTCTCGCGTATCATGTATACGTACATCGGATATGCCATCTTCATGCTGATAATCTCCGTATTCACCTCTTACATCTATGTGAACCACTACTATGTCGGTTTCAAGAACGGTATCATCTCCAGTTTCTACAAGAGCAAGGGCGGTATTGACGACGAAAATAACAAGTAAACATTTTTATTCAATTAATTGCTTATCCAAATGTTATTATGAGCGATATGGGATCTCAGCTGAAGGCATTGTCCGACCCTACGCGTCTTTCTATAGTCGAATTATTGCTGAGATATTCGTTCTGTGCCGGCGCGCTCTCCAGAAGGCTGGACATCTCCGAGGCCGCAGTTTCTCAGTATTTGAAGATACTTCACGACTGCGGGGTCGTCAGTGGCGAAAAGTGCGGGTATTTCATGCAATATGAGGTCAATCGCGATGTTCTTGACAACATTTCCTCATATTTTGCTTCATTATCGGATATCAAGCGTCTCCCCTGCGACCCTACGATGGAGAACTGCGATCTGAAGGAGAGATGCATTTGTCATTCCGAGAAGAGATGCAGAGGCTGTGACTGCTGCAATGATTGTAAGAGATGCCATAAGACCGAATCCCTGAGGACTTGATTTTAATTAAACCAATAATTAAATATAACCAAACTCATAGTCTTTTAACCGCTTAAGTGCGGAGGTATTGACATGTGTGAAGAAGTAACTCATATGCCCCTCATCGGGGAGAAAGCACCTGAATTCAAAGCTGTGACTACGCAGGGAGATATCAATTTCCCTGCCGATTACAAGGGAAAATGGGTGATCCTGTTCTCACACCCCGCAGATTTCACCCCCGTGTGTACCACGGAGTTCATGACATTTGCATACAGGGCTCCCGAACTTCAGAAGCTCAACTGTGAGCTCGTAGGGCTGTCCATCGACTCGCTGTACGCCCACATCGCATGGCTCAGAAAGATCCAGGAGCTCGAGTGGAACGGAATGAAGGATGTCGAGGTCAAATTCCCGCTTATAGAGGATATCCGCATGGAAGTTGCCAAGAAATACGGTATGATCCACCCCGGCCAGTCCAATACCCAAGCGGTCAGGGCGATGTTCTTCATCGATCCCCAAGGCACGCTCAGGCTGATCATGTACTATCCTCTGTCCTGCGGAAGGAATTTCGACGAGATGAAGAGGGCACTCATCGCACTTCAGACCGCAGACAAAGAGAACTGCGCAACACCCTGCGGATGGCAGCCCGGCGACGATACCATCATTCCCACGGCAGGATCCTGCGGTACGGCAAAAGAGAGGGTCGAGAGCAAGGATGCCAACAAGTACTGTCTCGACTGGTTCCTCTGTTTCAATAAAAAGAAAAAGAACTGATCTGACCAAGGGGGGCGCATCCCGCAATACTCTGTGGAACCATCAAATACGAATTTGCTGATGCATCATTATGGCAGATCCGGCGTACGAAGCGATATCCAAGGCAAAGAGGCAGGTCCAAAGCGGCAATGCGAAAGGTGCCGCCAAGACCCTCGAGGATTATCTCGAGACAGATCCCCATAACGTCAAACCCAGATTGGAACTTGCTAACATTGCGTATTACCAGCTCGATGACCGCAAGTACGGGGACCTCCAGATGGAGATCATATTCGAACTCGAACCGGATAACCTGGATGCGCTGAAGGCATCCCTTGCGATCCTGTCCAAGGACAAAAGGGACCGTAAGATCGCCGATGAGAGATATCGGAAGGTCATCGAACTCGAGCCCAGTGCCGAAGTGTACAATTCATATGCGAGGTTCCTCAGAATGCAATTCCTCGACTTTCAGAAGGCCGCAGAATACTACGAGAAGGCGATCGCCGCCTCTCCGAACAGGTACGAGTTCCACCAAAACTACGCCGTTCTGCTTCTCAACGACCTGAAGGATTACGTCAAGGCAAAACACGAACTCGAGGAGGTCCTCCGTCTCAACCCCGGAAGTGCTTCCGCAAAGAAGAACTACGATCTTCTGATGAAGAAGAAATTCGATTCCCAGGGAAATCCGAAGAAAGGATTATTCTCCAAAAGATGAGTTGATGCAAACACTTTAACTAATTAGACATTAGATATAGAATCTAAGGTGAACAATATGGAGCTAAAAGGATCAAAAACCGAAGCAAACCTGTTGACCGCATTCGCAGGCGAATGTCAGGCCAGAACAAAATACACCTATTACGCCTCTCAGGCAAAGAAAGAGGGATACGAGCAGATCGCAGATATCTTCCTCGAGACAGCCGAGAACGAAAAAGAGCACGCAAAGCTCTGGTTCAAGGCGCTTCACGACGGAAGCGTACCTAAGACGGCAGAGAACCTCAAAGATGCGGCAGCCGGTGAGAACTACGAGTACACCGACATGTACAAGCACTTCGCAGAGACCGCCAAAGCAGAGGGATTCGCACAGATCGCAGCCCTTTTCGAGGCTGTCGGAAATGTCGAGAGGACCCATGAGGCAAGATACCTCGCTCTCCTGAAGAACATCCAGGACGGAGCGGTCTTTAAGAAGGACAAGGTCTGCGTATGGAAATGCAGGAACTGCGGATATCTCCACGTCGGAGAGGAAGCACCTGCAGTATGTCCCGTGTGCAAGCACCCGCAGTCATACTTCGAGCTTCAGGCTCAGAACTGGTAAATATCTTTCAGGCCCCGCAAGGGGCCTTTCTAAATGATCTTGAAAAATTTATGGAATGGACCGGTCTCCCGGTCCGGTTTGTTCAATTCGTAAATGCTTCCTTATTCTTGGTAATAAGGTATACGACGATGAATCCGAAGATACCGAATATGCAGATAAGTCCGAGTACCGAGGACAGAATACATGTCCACAATGCAACGGGATAATATCTTTTCACTCCCGTGAACACGGCAGTTAAGGCTGCGAGTATTCCGCTGGCCATCATCACATATCTTGTACTGGAAATGATGTTTCTGATGTCCTGTTCGGTAAGGATCTCCATGAGCATATCCCAAGTGGAAGTGTATGATTTCAGGACTTCGATAACATAGTCGAGGGAGATCACTGCCGATATTCCTTCGTAGATCGACACTATTGCCCACAGGGCACATAGGATAACGATGGCTATAATGGCATTTTTGGAATTCTCCGCCACCATCTGCTTCCGGCCGTCCTCATATGCTGCTGTTCCTTCCGAAGGTCCGCCTATTTTGTGTCCGCATTTGGGACAGAAGACATCGCTTTCGGATATTTCGGCACCGCATTGGGTGCAGAATTTCATATTATCCATGATTCGAGATTGTATTTCTCTATTATAACCTTGTTTTGCACTTTTTCCGCGGAGGGTTAATATACTGCGATGTATTGGTACCATTCACGGATATCAGTGACCGAACATGTGTCGGCCATTGCCGTGGCGGGTTTTTCACCTGCACGCCGTACGGGGGCTCTGGCCGAACGTGCGGAATAGGCATTATCAATTATTGCTTTTAGCAATGCTTATATATGAAATCAGCCTACGCTCGTCCGTTATTATTCATAATGAACGTTTTTGAACGTTCGGACGGAATAATTCAAGAGGAATTACAATGGTAACAGTCTATGATGTTCCTGCTGAGCAGCTTATCCTCAAGACGGCTCAGAAACTCAAAGAGAACGACAAGATCGTCCCTCCTGAGTGGGCTGAGTTCGCAAGGACCGGCAGGCACACTGAGAAAGCACCTGTCCAGGAAGATTGGTGGTACAACAGGGCCGCCTCCATCCTGAGAAAGCTCTACGTAAAAGGTCCCATGGGATCCAGCAAGCTCGCCGCAGAATACGGTGGATTCGCTGACAAAGGATCAATGCCTAACAGGGCAGTAAAAGGAAGCCGCAATATCGCCAGAAAGTGCATGATGCAGCTTGAATCCGCAGGATACCTCGTATCCAAGGACAAGCAAGGCCGTGCTATCAGCCCCGCAGGTCAGTCACTCCTTGACAACACTGCAAAAGAGGTTTTTGACGAGATGAATAAGAACTGAAGGTGAACTAGCATGGAAGACCCTGAATTGGAAGCACTTAGACAGAAAAGAATGGCGGAATACCAACAGCAGCAGCAAAACCAGGCCGCTCAGGAAGATAAGGCCAAGCAGTTTGAGATGCAGAAACAGTCCGTACTCAGGCAGATACTCACACCCGAAGCAAGGGACAGACTTGCGAATATCAAACTCGCAAACCCCGAACAGGCCAATTCCGTCGAGATGCAGCTTATACAGCTTGCACAGAGCGGCAGGCTCCAGGGAGTTATCACCGACGCCATGCTCAGAGAGATCCTTCAGCAGATCATGCCTCGCAAGAGGGAGATCACTATAGAGAGGAGATAAACATGTCAACCACTAAACCAGCAGCAATGAAAGGCAGGCTGAACAAGAAGATCAAACAGAACCGCCGTGTTCCTGCATGGGTCATGCTCAGAACCAACAGGCAGTTCCTTCGCCACCCTAAGAGAAGATCGTGGCGCATGGGCAAACTTAAGGAGTAAGGAGGGAAACATATGGCTGATGAAATTGAAAGGATCATGGTCGTTCCCCTGAGGAAGACAAAACAGGCCCCCCGCACCAAGAGGGCAGCTCGCGCTGTCAAAGAGGTCAGGGAATACGTAATGAGGCACATGAAAGCGGAAGAGGAGAACGTCTGGATCGACGCATCACTGAATGAGAAGATCTGGGAAAACGGTATCCGCAACCCTCCGCACAAGGTCGCCATCAGAGCGGTCAAATTCGACGACGGACTCGTAGAGGTATCACTCGCTCCCACAGAGGAGAAGAAGGTCTCTGCGAAAGCAGAACCCGCCGCACCCGCAGCAGTCGAGGCTCCCGCAGAGGAAGCCCCTGCAGCAGCTGAGGAGTGATCTGAATGATGAGACTTTCCAGATACGGAGGAAACCCTAATATCGGCGTATACGCCGCTGTCAACGAAAGTCTCGGATTCGTCGCCTGCGATGCGTCTCCCGAGTTCATCAAGGACCTGGAGACCGCATTACAGATCAAAACCATCATGACGACCGTGGCCGGATCCTTTGTGGTCGGTTCACTGGTCGTCATGAATTCCAATGGCGCCATCGTATCCGATCTGTCCGAGACCAAGGAACTCTCCCTTATCAAAAAGGAGATCCCCGTCGGTATGGTGAAGGATAAGATGAACGCCGCAGGTAACAACATCCTTGCCAACGACAACGGTGCTGTTATCAGTCCGGACATGGGCAAAAGGGCAGAGAAGACGATACGCGATATTTTGGATGTGGATGTCATCAGGTCGACAGTGGCCGGATGCAACACGGTCGGTTCTGTCTGCGTAGCCACCAACAAAGGCTGCATATGCCACCCGGATACGACAGATGAGGAGTTGGAGGTCATTTCCGACATACTCAAGGTCGAGACAAAGAGAGCGTCCGTGAATCACGGTGTCAAGTATCTCGGTGCCGGAATTCTGGCCAATTCGAAGGGAGCGCTCATCGGCGATGATACGACCCCTATCGAAATGGGAAAGATAGAAGACGGTCTGAACCTCTTCTGAGAATATTATCAGTGGTCGAAGACCCAACATCCCATGAATTCCGATACGTCTTCGGAGGTCAGATCGACCTCGTTCCCCACATAGATGACGGAGTCATCGTCAATTGTGTCCAGGAAGTCGTCGATGGTGTTTATGGGAAGTGTCAGTCCGCCCACCCTGTAACTCATGGGGACGATGATCTTAGGATGGATCATTGAAATGAACTGCTGAAGTTTATCGAGACCTATAGTGAAGACCTCGCCGACCGGAACGAAAAGGATATCCACGTCCTGAAGGTCGTCGATCACTTCTTCGGAAGGGATATCTCCGAGATCTCCGCAGTGGCAGAACACTATTCCGTCCATCTTGAACTTGTAGATAACATTCGGACCGTATTCCGCACCCTGTTCCTCATCATGGAACGAGGGATATCCGGTGATCTCCATTCCTTTGATATCGAATTTTCCCGTTTGGGCGATGATATCCACATGGTTTCCCCTGATCACTTTGGCGGCGTTATGGTCGGAATGAGTATGGGAAACAAGAACGACATCTGCACTGCAGACCGGAGGTTTGATGCCTATGGATTTACCGTCATGAGGGTCGACCACAACGGTAAGATCGTTACCGCTGATCTCGAAACATGCGTGGCCGTGCCATATGACATCCATGGGAACGCCATGAATGACGGATTAAATAAGCTTTATTAGGGACGGAGCACGGATTTTTTAAAACGCTGTCGATAATTATCTGGTCGCGCGCCAATAACAACATGATAATTAAATACGGTGGGGACAATCTGATATTGATGAAGAAGACCTTGGTCCTGGTCGTTGACAGAGACGATGATTTCGGCGTCAAAGGCGGTGTCGATTCACCTGTCATCGGTATCGAAGCATGTTCTATCGCAGCGACGGCTTTGGGCGTTGCAGATCCGGAGGATTCGGATGTCAACGCATTGTACGCGGCAATGAACATCTACAAGGACCTTCACAGCGACAGGAACAACGATGTCGAGGTCGCTTTGATCTGCGGAAACCAGAAGGTCGGTTACAGGTCCGATTCAGCCATTGTCGAAGAACTCGAAGATGTTCTCGAGAGGACCTCTCCGGACCGTGTGATATTGGTCGGCGACGGTGCCGAGGACGAATACGTCTATCCGATCGTTTCGTCCCGTATAAGAATCGATTCCGTCAGAAAGGTCTATGTCAAACAGGCTCCCGGTATCGAAGGTACCATCTACATCCTGTCCAAGATGCTTTCGGACACAGACAAGAGGAAGAGGTTCCTTGCGCCGATAGGTTGGATCATCCTGTTGATCTCGTTGGTCTATCTGGTCCCTCATTTGATGGAGATCATGGCGGGCAACGAATCTATGGCGGTCAGTACCACTCCCGCGGTCGTGTGCATCATCGGATTTTGCTTTTTGCTATACGCGTACAATACGCAGGACTGGCTGTCCAAATGGAACAAGAAATGGAAGGACAGACTGAAGAGCGGCAGCATGTCGGTGGCATTTGCATTCATCGCGATCATCTGTATCGTGGCTGGTGTGATCTACGGATTCTTATCTTTGGATCAGGTCTATATGACAAGGATCTCGCAGCAGGCCGTATGGTTCGTCTATTCATCTTTGTGGTTCTTCGTATTCGGCATCATGATCTACGTTATCGGCGATCTTCTGGATGATTTCCTCAACTCCAATACGCTGAAAATGAGCTCACTTACGTCCTGCGTTAGCCTGGCTGCTTTGGGACTTATCGCAATGGGTTCGCTGGACATCATGCTCCGTTATCTCGATATGCCGATGGTGAGTGCTACCACTTGTGCGATAGAGATAGGGTTCGGACTCCTTCTGACATTCCTTACATCTCTGACCCAGCGTCACATGAAGATAGAATATAGGAAAAACAGCAGCGGAACTGATGAAGATGCAATACAGTGAATGGGAGCCCATCTACGATCAGATCCTTGCCGACATGGGTTACGACAAGGGCATGGATGAGACGTCTGTAAGGATCCTTAAGATGGTGACCCTGAACTCGGATCTTATCGACGAGGATGAATTGGCCTCCAAGATCGGTAAAGTAGTAACTGTTTTCGGAAATTCGCCCGGTCTGGAAGACGATATCAGGAAAATGTCTCCGGTCGGTACTTTGATCGCTTCCGGTTCTTCTGTTCCCAGATTGCTGCGTCTCAGGATCATTCCCGATATTGTAGTCACCGATCTGGACGGAGATATGACCTCGCAGATCGAGGCCAGCGATGCCGGTGACATAACGCTGCTTCATGCTCACGGCGATAATCCGTCCGCCATTTTGATGTATGCTTCCAGATTCAGAGGTCCCGTTATACTGACCACACAGTCAAAGCCGGAGAATACCGTTTTCGATTTCGGCGGCTTCACGGACGGGGACCGTGCGGTCTGTCTGGCCAGACATTTCGGTGCAGACAGGATCCTGCTCGAGGGATTCGATTTCGAGCATCCCAATTTCAAGGACGGTTCCGATCCGGCCATGAAACTCAAGAAGCTCAAGTGGGCCAAGAAGATAATCTACGACCATAACCCAAAAGGTGTCGAGATCGTAACTCCTTAAGCTCCTTCAGTCTTTTTATACGGCCATTCCATACAGGTGTGAGGGAGCACTGATGGAACCGGTATATTGGGTATTATTGATACTTGCAGTACTGTATGTTCCATTTTGGTTTTGGGTACGTTTATCGCCCAAGGCCGAGAAGTACAACCTAAAGACCTACGGCCCCGCTATAATGGTCAGGACCAAATTGGGAATGCGTCTTATCGATAAATATTCCAAATACCATAGATTCTGGCGCTTCTTCGGTACTTTCTCTTTGATAGTATCGTTCTTCCTGATGATCGTGATAATGTACATCCTCATCGTAGGAGTGCTGAACATCTCGAACAACATCAATTCGGGCGGTATGGGCATCGAGTATGCCCTTGCCATTCCCGGTCTGAATCCTCTTCTGCCTTTGGGATTCGGTATCATCGGACTGATCGTTGCGGTATGTCTCCATGAGCTTGCCCACGGAATGCAGACCGCTTCTAACGGCATGCGCGTATCCTCCACAGGCCTTCTTCATCTTGTCATCCCTATGGGTGCATTTGTCGAGCCTAACGAAGAGGATGTCCAGAAGGCCGGCAGACGTGTCAAGCTTGACCTTTACACTGCCGGGATTTCCACGAACTTTGTTGTAGGTACCATTGCATTCCTGATCTTTTCCGGCGTGATGCTGGGAGGAATCTCTTCTCCCTACGGAGATCAGGCTGCCATATACGGCATCACATCCGATTCTCCCGCATATGATAGCGGAATTCCCAGCGGTTCTATCATAGAGAGCATAAACGGAGAGGAATTCGACCTTGACGTCTATGAATATTCCTGGGTCCCCGGAGACGTTGTCACCATCAGCTATATTGCCGAGAACTCTGCGGGAACGGTCGATATCACTTGGGGCGTTCATATCGAAACGGTTGTCTCGGGATCGCCTGCAGATGATGCCGGTCTGGAGAAACATTGGTTCCTGCTTTCATTTACCGACAGCAACGGGATAGAGACGCTGATCTATACTGCATCTCAGTTCCAATCATACATGTCGGAAACATCGCCGGGTGACACGATATAGGTCACCTATCTTACTTCGGACGGTAACAAGGAGTATGTCGATGTAAAGCTCTCGAGCAACGGCTCGAAAGGTTTCCTCGGTGTCAGTATGACCACGTCGGGTATGACGTTCAGTACGCCCAATGCAGTATTGGATATCGCCAGGAATCCGTTCTACGGTGATGAGACCTTAACCGATTATGCAACATCGGTCATCAGTTACATTTCCGGTCCTTTCAATGGATTCTCACCTCTTCCCGATTCCGTCAAATGGTGGTATGACGTCCCGCTCGGAGATGCGTTCTGGTGGTTCGCCAGTCTGTTCTATTGGATATTCTGGCTGAATATAATCCTCGGAGTGTCCAATGCGATACCCGCAGTCCCCTTTGACGGGGGATTCGTTCTGCTCGGCGGAGTGGATTACATACTGGAGAAGATGGGCAGGAAGGACCGTCAGCAGCGTGAGGAACTTGCCAATACAATAGCAAGTTATGTTTCCACGGTGGTTTGGTTCATATTCATACTGGTGATAATGTCAGTAATATTATGAAGTGAGAATTAGGGAGACCTTCGATCGATCGAGGGATTGTGGGGCTTCGCGGTCCCCGCCGGGTAATCGACCATATACTCGTGCCAAGCGCGGTCTCCAGGGGTTTGGTTTCCCATCAATGACTCCCTACTAGGGTTGGCTGGCTACATTAATGTTACTTATCACAGATATAAAGTAATTTTTTAATCAGAACTGGTAACAAATGCGCCCCATCATTTTACCATGTTTGTTACCATATATGTTATCAAATGACCTAGCCAGACATTTGAAAATCTCAGAATATTCTGAATTCAGAAAAAATTAATGAAATCTGGAACCTTTATTATGTATTAACGCTATGACGATGGCGATGTTCAATCCCGAGAAGGATTTTAACCGCATGGTCATCGAGACCTTGGGCAAGGAAGGTAAGTCGATCAGTTCACTTACCAAGGAGCTCGAGACCAAAGGGATCAAGCATCACCGTCTGATCCTGACGGGATATCTGCGTGCTTTGACAGACGTAGGCATTCTGAAAGAAAAGGAGATCCCCCCTTCCAAGATCTATATCCCCATAAGGACTCAGAGCGATAACGTCTATCAGGCCGTATCGAGAGCAGTGAAGAAATATCCCGACAAGGCCGAGGACCTGACCCTTTACGTTCTATTCAGATTGCTGAAAAGACCCATCTTCGAATCAGAGCTCAAACAGGCGGGTGTGGTCAGGATCAACGGAATTCCCGCGGATGCCCAATCTATCGCAGAATGCAAAAAGGTCCTGAGGCGCTCAGGGAATATCATTTCCAACGAGCAGGCATTTGAGCCTGTCTGCGAATTTCCCAACGAATATTCCGATATCATCTCCGACATGTTCTTGGAATTAAAGGACTCCAAACATCTGGTCATGGAAACAAAGCAGACCAAGCTGATGTGATCGCATCAATAGGGTTTTTATGTTTCTTGAGGATACGGTGCTTCAAATGACTACATTGAACGAGATCATAGAGTCGATACGTACATTTCCGGGAGTTACCAGGAAAAGAGCCATCCACACGATTGTGGATAATCTACCCCTGTCCGAATTCCCTCAGGTCGTTGCAGCCGAAGGAGAAGATGCTGCCGCGATCGACTGCGGAGACAATTATGTTCTGTTCGCCACCGACGGTATCATGGAATCTCTCCTGAATACCGATCCGTTCTATGCAGGATATTATGCAGTTCTGGTCAATGTCAACGATATCGCGGCCATGGGCGGCAAACCTATGGCCATGGTCGATGTGCTTTCCATGTCCAAGAGCAGGGTCTGCAATCAGATCCTCAAAGGTATTGCGAGAGCGGTTAAGAAATTCAATGTCCCCGTTGTCGGCGGACACACACATCCCGACTGTCATTATAATGCGATCGATATCTCGATCATAGGCACTGTTCCCAAAGGGGACCTGATCAGAAGCACCGAGGCCGCCGACGGTGACGATATCGTTTTCGTCATCGATCTGGACGGATATTTCCCGGAAGGTCTGAAATATGCCTGGGATACCACTTCGAAGAAAGATGACGAACTGGTCCAGAAGCAGATGGAGCTCATGACGCAGATAGCGGCCAGGCATCTGGTCAATTCCGGCAAGGATATGAGCAACCCCGGCTGCATCGGAACACTCGGAATGATGTTGGAGAGTTCCGGTATGGGCGGAGACATAGAAGTCGAAAAGATACCGATGCCCGAGGGCGTGGACATGATCCAATGGATCCTTGCCTACCAGGGCTGCGGATTCGTATTCTCCTGTCCTCCCGGTAATTCCGAAGAGGTCTTGGACATGTTTGCGAACGTGGGATGCGCAGGCGCCGTTGTCGGTAACGTGAACAGCAGTTCCCAACTGAGGCTTTCCTATCGCGGAGAGACGAAAGTGCTCTTCGATTTTGATAAGGATATCATCACCGGATGCAGACCTAAGAAAGACTGATATGTTTTTGAAAAAGTGTTAGGCCACAGGGGTGGACACTGCCCCCCAATTCAGGTGGATCACATCGCTTCTCAACCCTGTTTCCCCGTAAACGTCAGTGGCTCAGAGTAAGGCTGCTCCCGTCAGGGCCTGACCCGGTCTCCCCGATTAGCGTACCCTCAGCGACCCTCCGGCCGCATCCGATACGTACGCCGACTCTACAGGACAAGATCTCATAGTTGCTTTGTGGGCCTGAACGTTCAGCACTGCCGCCCCCTGCTGTCACCCCCGCTATTGACGATTGCGGGTGTAGGGCACGCCAAGCTCCCCGGTCAAGCCTAACAGATGGTCTATATTCTGTCGCTATATAACCTCTTCTGGTCAATTTTGTTGTTTTTGGATACTTCGTTCAGCAACCATTAAATACAAAATGGCAGATTAGACCGTGCTAATTGTTAGCACGTAACAAGGTGAGATTTGAATGAGTTTCTTTGGACTGACCGATCCGTGGATCTGGGGATCCTACGTGGCATGTTTTGCAACGGTAGCATTGTGCGCCGTTTACTACTACATCCACCGCAATGATAAGGAGGGTGAGAACAATGACTGACGGTGTATCGATGCCGATATTCCTGGTCATGGTCGTCATCTTCATAGCCGCAACTGTTGGAATAAGTATCTACGGATACAGACACACAAAGAACAACCAAGATTATCTTCTCGGAAGGAACAAGAGCAATCCTGTGATCATCGCACTCTCATACGGTGCGACCTTCCTCAGCGCATCCGCTGTCATTGGTTTCGGCGGTCAGGCGGCCTTACATGGTATGTCCATGATCTGGCTTTGCTTCCTGAATATGTTCATCGGTATTTTTGTGGCGTTCGCCATCTTCGGAAAGCGTACCAGAAGACTCGGAAGAAAACTCAAAGCCTCTACCTTCGCGGATCTTCTCGGAAAGATCTATCACTCAAAGGGCATCAGGGCCTTCACGGCCATTATCATCGTTGTGATGATGCCCATTTACTGCGCCGCAGTCCTCAAGGGAGGCGTCAATTCGCTTGCGGTCATCACCGGCCTCACGGAATACTACGACCTCATCCTCATCGGATTGGCGCTTATTGTTGGAATATATGTCGTATACGGCGGTATCATCGCCGTCATGTACAATGATGCACTCCAGGCGATCATAATGTTCGTCGGTATGGTCGTCATCCTCGTGACCACATACGTTGTCCTCGGAGGTATCACAGAGGCCACGAACGGTCTTACCAGCCTTTGGGATGTAAAGATCGGAGATGCAACGGGAACACTCACCGGATTCAACGGATGGACCTCGTTCTCCTCGTTCGGTACAGATGAATGGATGCTTCTGGTCACCACATTCCTTCTCGGAGTGGGTATCGGCGCCCTTACACAGCCTCAGCTGGTCGTCAGGTACATGTCAGCAAAGGATGACAAGACACTCAACAAGTCGATGATCATCGGTGCAGTGTTCATCCTGGTCATTGTCGGAGCGGCATACACCTGCGGAGCGCTCAGCAACGTGTTCTTCTACAACGAGTTCGGCGAAATTGCATTCGAACATGTGACCCTGGGAACTGATTTCATCATCCCGACTTTCATCACAGAACTGTTTGCCGACATTTCGTTCGGAGACGTGTTCGTGTCCCTGTTCCTGCTTTCGCTGCTCTGTGCTTCGATCTCCACCATCAGTGCGCTCATGCACACCATCGGTGCCGCAGGAGGATACGATCTGTTCAGCCTGATCAAGAACAGGAAGACCAACATCTTCGTAGACTCCCAGTCTATCAGGGTCAACCGTATCGTCACGGCACTCATCATGGTCCTGGTCATCGTCTACTGCTACCTGATGCCGTCCGATATCATCGCCAAGGCAACATCCCTGTTCATGGGAATGACCGCGGCCGCTTTGCTTCCGGCATACGCACACGGACTCTATTCGAAGAGGCCGAGAAAGGATGCCGCCATCGTAAGTATCGCCGTCGGTACAGCGGTATATCTGTTCTGGGCGCTGTTCATTTGCAAGAGTACATCGGTTTTCATGCCCATCTGCGAATGGATCACGGGAAGCCAGGTCCTGTTCACAGGTACGATAATGTACGTCGATGCATTGGTCGTCGCCCTCCCGGCCTCGATAATCGCCATGGCCCTCGTCCTCCTCATCAAGAGGAACAAGGTCTCCGAAGGCGAAGAAGAAACCGTCGAAGCTGCCGAACCCGCAGCGGAATAAACCTTTCAACGCTCTCCCGGCCTTTTTCTGCCGGGGGAGCACACACATTTAAAATCGTCAAGCATATGTGGCTGTTATGAGCGGTAAAGCACTCGTGCTCAGGAACGTATCCGTTGTACGCGGCGGGAAGAGGATCTTGGATTCGATAGACCTTGAGATAGACAGCGGCGAGAATGTCGCCATCATCGGCCTCAACGGTTCCGGAAAGACCACTCTCCTGAAATTGCTTAGAGGGGATGTCCTGCCGTTCTACGATCATGATGATCCGCCTTACATGGCCCTGTTCGGAGAGACGTCTTGGAATATATTCGATCTCCGCAGCAAGATGGGTGTCGTGTCCATGGACCTTCAGACCCAATTCAGGAGCGATACGAAGGTCTATGAGGTAATATCGTCGGGATTCTTCGGCAGTCTGGATGTCTTCAGGAACATGAAGGTCTCCGAGAACATGATCAAGAAGACCTACGAGATGGCCGTCATGATGGGTATAGATGACCTTCTGGAAAGGACGATAGAGAACCTGTCCCTCGGAGAGATGAGGCGCACTCTGATCGCCAGGGCATTGGTCACCGATCCCAAGATGCTGATCTTGGATGAGCCCATGACCGGTCTGGATATCGTTATGAACTATAAATTCAGACAGATGTTCGATATACTGATCGAACGCGGCATCAGCATAATAATGATCACACACGATCTTGCGGATATCCCCCACTGCATCGACAGGATCGTCATGCTGAAGGACGGAAAGAAGTTCGCAGACGGAAAGAAATCGGACCTCCTTAACTCGGAGACCGTGAGCAAGGTCTACGGCGAACCTATTAAGGTAGAATGTATTAACGGAAATTACCGTATGCACATGGAATGAGAGAAATGAAGTATATATGTCCGGAATGCGGGAATGAGATCCCCGAAGATGCATATTTCTGCTACCATTGCGGCCGCGAGAAGAAAGGTGCGGTCGTCATAGATGATAAAGGGAATGTTACTGCAGGTACCAATACCTGTGCCAACTGCGGACAGCCTATCGGTCCGAGCGACATCTTCTGTCAGCATTGCGGACAGCCCATCACCAGAGAACAGGTCGGGACCATGACCAACATAGGCATCATGCCCAAGATGGCCAAGAATTCCTGGGTGGCCATAATATTGGCCCTGATCCCTGGATTCTTCAACATATTCGGTCTCGGACATCTGTGGTTCAAAAGGTACGCCAGAGCTGCCATGTATCTGTGCATGTCAATGCCTCTGTTCTATCTTTCATACATCAGCGTGCCCACCGGATTCATGCATACATTCGTGTTCATGCTCAGCATACTGATCTATTTCGGGCAGGCAATGGAGGTATTCACGCTGTGTTACATGCCTCCTAAGAACAATACCAAGAAAAAGGAATGATATGTCTGAGGATTGGACCGAGAAATACAGACCCAAGACACTGAAGGATGTAGTGGGTAACCCGTCTGCCGCCAATGAGCTTCTAGCCTGGGCCAGATCATGGGACCGGGGCATTCCCGCCAAGAGGGCCGTCGTCCTTATCGGAACACCCGGTGTCGGTAAGACCACCTCGGCCGAAGCATTGGCCAGAGATATGGGATGGGGCATCACCGAGATGAACTCGTCCGATCAGCGTACCGGCGATGCCATCAGGAATGTCGCCCTCAGAGGCGCCTATACCAACACATTCGATGACAGCGGCGAATATCTGGACAGCAAGGCCGGAGGACGCAAGCTCATCGTTCTCGATGAGGCCGACAGTCTGTTCGGAAATCAAGACCGGGGTGCACTTCCCGCCATCAACGAGCTGATCAAGACCACCAAACAGCCGGTGATCCTCATTGTCAATGATTTCTACGCTCTTTCGAGAAAGAGCTCCACCGTAAAATCGGATACCATTCAGATCACTTTCAGAAAACCGACCGCGCGTGCCATCGCCGCCGCCCTGACGGTCATAGCATCCAAGGAGAACGTCACCGCGGACCCGGCCGTCATCATGAAGATAGCCACCAATGCCAACGGCGACATGCGTGCCGCGGTCAGAGACCTGGAATCGCTTTCCCTGGGAACCGCCAAGATCGATCAGGAGTCTGCGGACAGCATTTCCGAAAGGAATGCCAAGAAGGATATGTACGCCGTGATCGACGCTGTATTCAGAAAGAACAATCCGAGCTACGCAAGGACAGTCCTATCGAAGACCGATTCCAATCCGGAGACATCGATACTTTGGATCGACGAGAACCTCCCCCACGAATACCGCGACCCCGGCGACCTCGTCAGGGGTTACGAGAAGCTTTCCCGCGCAGATATCTTTCTAGGAAGGGTCCACAGGCGTCAGTATTACAGATTCTGGGCCTACGCAAGCGATATGATGACCATGGGCGTGGCCACAGCAAGGATGAGTTCATACGTCTCACACGACAGGATCCGTTTCCCGATGTACCTGTCGAAGATGTCGCGTTCCAAAGGCATCAGGATGATCAAGGCATCGGTCTGCTACAAACTGGCGGTCCTTAATCACACATCCACCAAGAGGGTGGAGTTCGATATCCTTCCCGCGGTCAAACTGCTTTGCAAGAATTCGGAGGAATACCGCTTGGAGCTGGTCAGGGAGGCATCGCTCGAGCCGGAGGAACTGGGATTCCTCTTGGACCGCAAGATCGATTCTCCGGCCGTTAAAGACGCATTCAAGAAGCTTTCCGCGCCCAAGGAGGCCGCAGTCCCGAAGAAGAAGGCGGAACCCGAACCGGAACCGGTGAAGGAAGAACCGGTGATCGCCGAAGCGCCGGTCAAAAAGACGCAAAAGAACCTTTTCGATTTCTGAGCGATACCATGGACAAAGATTACCACGACCTTTTGATCAAACAGCAATACAGACTGTACAAGGACCATGCCGCGGTGAAACTTTGCCATTGGATGAAGGAGAGCATGATCCACGAGAGACATTGCTACAAGCAGGATTTCTATGGCATTCAAAGTCACAGATGTCTTCAGATGACCCCTGCCATAAACGAATGCAGCCACCAGTGCACGTTCTGCTGGAGGGTCCAGGGCAGGGATTTCGAAGTAAAGGACTGGGCGGAACCCAAAGAGATGCTCGATGAGCTTATTGCGCAGCAGCGTCTTCTGATATCGGGATTCAAGGGGGATCCCAGATGCTCCAAACAGATGTTCGAGGAGGCCAGCAATCCGAATCAGGTGGCCATTTCCCTTGCCGGAGAGCCTATCACATATCCGTACCTGTCGGATTTCATAAAGGAATGCCACAGCCGCGGTATGACCACATTCATGGTTACGAACGGTACATATCCGGACCAGCTCGAGGCATTGGACGAACTTCCGAGACAGCTTTATGTCACGGTGGCGGCGCCCAACGAGCAGGTCTATAAGCAGGTCTGCCGCCCCAAGATCGGCGACGGATGGGAAAGACTGATGAGGACATTGGAGATATTCCCATCCCTGGAAACAAGGACGGTCATCAGACATACTCTGGTGAAGGATCTCAACTACGGATGGATCGACGACTATGCCAAACTGGATAAGATCGGGGACCCTGTATTGATTGAACCTAAAGGATACGTCTTCGTCGGAGGATCCAGAGAAAGGCTGCATATCACGAATATGCCTTCTTTCGAAGAGATAAAAGAATTCTCCCGGGCCCTCGGCGACCGCGTGGGTATGAGCCTCATCAAAGAGAGGGCTGACAGCCGCGTGGTGCTTCTGGGACCCGAGGGTATAGAGACCGATGTAAGGAAATTATACGGTCTGTGATCATATCTTCGTAAGGATGTAAACCCAAAGGAGCACATGCAATACAAAGAAGACATAGACCAATTTGAATTTCAGTTTCTTGGTCTTGTGTCTGAACAGTTCCATTCCGGCAAGGGCTCCAATCGCACCGAAGAATGCGGCGATAAGGAGTGTCGCCTCGCTTATGCGCCACTGATCCTTGATGGCCCTGCGTTTGTCTATACCGAATAATGCGAACGCTATCAAATTGAGTACAAGATACACGATCAGTACGTATATCGGGTCAATTCCGAATATCGTCATTCACACACGCTGCTTTGCAATGAAATCGTCGACGATGTTCTCGAAGTCGGCCTCGTTCTTCTCTCCTTTTCCGGAGAAGAATACCGCATTGGGGATACCGAGCTGCTCAGATATCTTTTCGCACTGGTTCTCTCCCTTTTCGTCATCGTACATACAGCAAATGTAGAGCGATGTCTTCTTTTTGGCGATCTCGTCCTTGTTGTCTTCGAGGAACTTCACGAGAGGCGCATACGGTTTTCCGTTGTGTATCCCGGTACCGAAAACGATCTTTCTGTAGCCGCTGATGTTGATGATCGTCTGTTTCTTCAGATCGAAGAGATCTGCTCCGAGCCCCTCTGCTATATATTTCCCTGTTTTCCTCGTCTTGCCGGTAAGGCTAGACGCGAATATTACTGCAATTGTAGGTTGCTGCATTTCCATCCCATAGGATAGATGGCAATCATGGTTAATAAGAATATCGTGAAAAAAGAACCTGGGTCTTGTGTAAAATGAATGGGGGCGATGCCCCCTGTTTGATCAAAACTTCTTTCCGATCTCTTCGGCCATGGCCATGATCTTCTTGTCGTTCTTGGCAGCATCGGTAGGATTTCCGCCCTTGAATGCTATGGTTCCGACAGACTCGGCGCCGAAGAAATTGACAAAGACGTTGGTCATCTTTTGGACGAGCTCATCGGCTCCCGCGGTACCGCAGCTGGTGACAACAGCTACCTTCTTGCCGGGTGCGAATGAAGGTTTGAACGATCCGTCGAGGAATCCGAAATACCTGTCTTCGAGGAGTCTGTACTGTCCGCATGCCTCGCCGAAGTATACGGGAGAGGAGACGATGATGCCGTCTGCGGCCTTGATATCTTCCAGGATAGGTGTGAGATCATCCTTTGTCACGCATTTACCGGTCTTCTTACATGCATTGCAACCCTGACAGCCTTTCTTGTTGGTCAGCGGGTTGAGGTAGTATTTCTTAACATCTTTTCCGTTTGCGGCCGCGGCATCTGCCATGGCACCAACTATCGTGTCTGTGTTTCCGCCCTTTCTGGGGCTTGATATAATCGCCACTATTGACGTATCGATCACCAGGTTACTTAAAGTTAGTAGCCGTATAAAAGGATTGCTAGATTACCGTTAAATACCCGCTAGGTATATGTGAGAATATGCGTAAATCGGAACAAATGCCGAGAATGGACTGCGCTGTTGATGCCGCTATGTCGGTTATCGAAGGCAAATGGAAGTCTGCCATTCTCTGCAAACTGTTTGTCAAAGGAGACATGAGGTTCTCACAGCTTCAGTCGGAGCTCCCGAAAGTATCCTCGAAGGTACTGACGAATCAGCTCCGCGAACTGGAAAGCGACGGTCTCATAAACAGGACGATCTACGCAGAGGTTCCTGTCCGTGTCGTTTATTCCATTACCGACCGCGGAAGAAGTCTGATGCCTGCGCTGAAGGCTTTGGCGGATTGGGCCCTTGAGAACGTGTTCACCAACATGGTCAAGATCGAGGTCCCTCACATCAACAAGAACTCGAACGGCACGGTCCTGTGAACCTAACCCTTCTCGGGACAGGATTATATGTTTCAGTACCTTACGGTAGCGTATGGGTTATGAGGTTGAGGTCATCGACCGCGATACCTGCGATGCATATCGCAGGAAATACGATGATGATTCGTTATTTTCCGCAAAGGCCGATATCGGCGGAGTATGTGTTCAGTTATACACGGCAGACAGAGACCACATGGAGATGTGGACAGACAACTTCTATGCGATGTCCGATCATACAAGGTCTCATGCCAGACTTTTCTGTGTCACAGAACCGGGTGCAGAGATGAAGGTCTTTTTCGAGCCTTATACGAACACGGCCTTCCTGATCAATTTCGATTATTACGGATGGGTCAAAAGCATCGGACTGGGAATTGCCGGAAATATCCTTGAGGAATCCCACGGGACATTCTCCATACACGGTGCCGCATTGGACATCGACGGTACCGGAGTCACACTGATCGCTCCTTCCAAGACAGGGAAGACCACGCAGTCCTGGGGACTTCTGAGAGCCGAAAATGCGCATCTTATCTCGGATGATTGGTACTTCGTCAGATTGGGAAAGGGAAGACCGGCGATCTACGGTTCCGAGAAGAATTGCTACATCGATGCGGACATCGGAGATGTCTGGGAGGAATACAAACCGCTTGTGAAGAATGTCAAATTCGACAACAAGGGCAGAGGCATCGCAAACGTCAGATGGGTGGCCGGAGAGCAATCCGTCATCAACAGCACCTCGATGAAACACATCATTTTCCTGAAGCGCGACCCTGCCGACAAATGCGTCAGCCGCGAACTTACCGCAGACGAGGCATTGGAATACATGTCCGAACATGATCTCTGCAACCCGCATCAGATAGTCCGTTCCGAACGCAAGATGAGGATAAGGATGGAGTTTCTCAAACAATATTTCTCATCCTGCAGCCTGCACATGATTAATACGGTCAAAAGCCCTGCAGAGACTCAGGACCTCATCAGAGAGATAGTACTGAAGTGTGACATAAATGCAGATTAAGATCCCAAAAATCAAACTTCCGGACAAAATAATGTCCAACGTCTTCGAGTCCAAGAAGAATGTGGGCAGAGCAGCCAGAGTGGAGAAGAGGCATCTTTCGATAGTGACCCTCTATTGTCTTTTGGCGATTGTGGTCATCTGTGTTTTCATCACATTGCTGCTTCATTTCTTCGGCGGAGGAGTGGGTTCCTGGGTCACTCATATCAGCAATGCGATGGACAATCTGATCGCGGCGGCCATCGTCCTGATCTTTTTGGATACCATCGTGATGATGAACAACGAGAACAGGAGGCAGCGTGACGAGCGCAGGGCCATATTGAGACACAATAAGATCATCCAGCCCACGATCGATATGTACATCGTGAGGAAGAATATGGTCATCACCCCCAATGAGAAGACCGTCAGGAAATTCCAGATCAATGCCACATTTACGGTCAAGGACATGAAGGACATGTACGGGCCGTCCGAGCTGATCTCCGATGTCGGCAGGTCCAAGATAGAGATGTATCAGTTCTACCAGAACAAGCTGGCCGAGAACATGACCCATCTTGTGGAGTCGGTCGAATTCACATTCTACCAGGGACTCTGCGATGCCGCCATGAAGTACATCAACGCCACATCTTACGGGGCCTCCGCACTCGAGGCCGTTGTCGGATATCAATCATCCATGGCCGGAACAAGGTCCATGAGGTCGATGGTGCTCTCGCAGATCAGGGAAGAACCGGAGAACGGCAGATTCACGGATGCCTCACCCATGATGAAGAACGTGTATCTCGTTCATCAGATGATCAACGACCAGGAGATCGCGCTTTCCGAGTATCTGAGGATAGTGCAGAGCATTATCGAGGAAGAACCCAAGGACAGGTCCAAGGTTCAGACCTCGTACGAGTGAGCCAGGACAACAGGTATTCTGGAATCGACGGTCATCGAATCCTCGGTGACCCTGCAATAGTACGCCAGGATACCCACTCCGTTCTTCGATGCCTTTTCCAGGGCCTCGCCGAACTCACGGTGCATTTCGTAATTCGGTTCGAAATGGGTCACTCCCTTCATCTGGACGATGAACAGGACATAGGAATGATAGCCTTCGCCGGCCGTCTTGGTGAGTTCCCTGACGTGTTTGAGACCTCTCTCCGTAGGCGCATCGGGAAAGAGTACGGTCCCGTTCTTCTCGAGGGTAACGCCCTTCACTTCGACCAGATATCTTTCTTTTCCGGATTCGGCATAGATGTCGATCCTCGAATCGTCGATCTTATACTCCGGTCTGATGAGGTCCATCTTTCCGAATATGGTCTCAAAAGCATCTACGGCGGCCTTATTCGGTGCCTGGGAATCTATGTTGATCAACATATCGCCTTTGTACACCGCAATGAGATCGTATTTCGTGGAACGTTTCGGATCGTCGGATACCGACAGCACCACATCAACACCCTTGATCAGTATCTCTTTGCAGCGCCCGGTATTCTTCACATGGCATCTTTCGATCCTGCCGTCGATCTCCACCATAGCGATGAATCTGTTCGGACGTTCTATGAAAACGCCCCTGCAGACATTTGCGTAACGCATTTACTTTGTCCAGCTGATGATCTTTGGTTCGCCGCGGGGATGTTCCTCAACTTCCTTGGGTCTGCCCAATGCTATGCATCCGATGTAGCCGGATGCCTCGGGAACATTGTTCTCTTCCCTGAATGTGCTGTAATATCCCAAACCTGCGGCCATTCCGATCCAGCATGTACCGTAATCCATGGATCTGGCGGCCAGCATCATATTGCCGATGGCCAAAGAACCGTCCTCGACGGGTGTGACCGCTTCCGAAGATGCGAATACGAAGATGACGGCGGGAGCACCGTAGAAGATATTGAAGTCCTTGTTCTCGGCGATCTTGTCCAAGATGGAATTGGATGAACCTCTGATGACGCAGTCATGGTTGTAGATGTCCTTGGCAAGATCGCTGTACCTGGAGATCCTCTCGGGATCCTGAACGACAACGAATTCCAGGGCCTGCGTGTTCAGTCCGTTTGCTGCGTGGAATCCGGCTTTTATGATCTCTTTGATATCATCTTCCGGAACATCATCGGGAAGGTATGACCTGACCGACGAGCGGGAATAGATGGTCTCGAGCGTTTGATTCATGGCAGGTCAATGAACGAACAGTCATTTAATCATGCTGAACAAAGGACCTTAATCATCATAGTTATTAATCATCCGAATCATAAACATATGGTATCAAAATGGGAAAAGGTGCAGTGGCCGTGGTCGCGGCAATAATCATCGCCGGCGGATTGTTCGTCGGATATCCGTACTACAAAGATTATCTTCCGTTCGAACTCGAAGACATCTTCGGAGAGGAGGAAGTAACGACATATGCCATAGAGGTCGTTGCCGACGGCAACGGAGTGACATTCGGGACCGGAACATATGCCGAAGGCGAGGAATATGCAATTTTCGCAGTCGCAGATGAAGGTTACGTCTTCATCCAGTGGGATGACGGGAATAAGGATGCCGAAAGGGCCATGACGGCCAGTTCGGATGCAACGCACACTGCGCAGTTCGCCAAGGGATATATGGTCGTATTGAAGTCCGATACCGAGGATGCGGCCGCGTTCACAGGATACGGAGGATACATCGTAGGGGATAAGGCGACCATAACGGTCTCTGCGAACTACGGATATGAATTCATTTCCTGGAGCGACGGAAGCACCGATACGACCAGGACTTTGACTGTTAACAGTGATATCATACTTACTGCGAGTTTCAAGACCCTTCCCTCGGCGACCGTCGTTGTTGTTCAGAACTACGAGGCCGGCGGTGTTATCACCGGTACCGGAAAGCTCATCATCGGCGATTCCAGAGATCTG
>DAYM01000012.1:0-13031 GCA_002506905.1 Methanomassiliicoccaceae archaeon UBA328 | reverse complement strand
GTAATGACTTATTACGTCGATTATCTGAAGGAATCGTATACTGTCGCAGTGACACCCGAAACATCCGACTCCTGTTCGGTATCCGGTGCAAAGGAATACTATCCGGATGAGACCGCTACGATCATCATCACGGCTCTGGAAGGCTACTCATACGCCGGACTCTATAACGGCAGCACCCTTCTGACCTCAGAATCCACATACACATTCACTGTCACAGAGGATGTCTCATACGCGGTCCGCACGACCGTCGTCAGAGATGCTTCGTTCACGATCACCTCGGTCGATCTCGACGGATACAACACGCTGACCATCACAGGAAAGAACAATCCCGACATGGTCTCCACCAAATGGACCGTTACCGATACGATCTTCGGAGATAAGATCACTGACTGCGTCGGAAGATCGTTCACACTCGATATCGAAGACGGAACCGCGGTCAGCATCACCCATACGTTGACCTACGGGGACGGAAAGGCACTTACTTCGACCCAGACCGCTTACGCCGATGCCACCGAGGTCAGATCCATTGAGTGGAGATACCAGAACGAATCATGGTTCAATGAGATCTTCACAGGCATAAACAATAAGTCCGATGATGTGGAATACGAGGTCTCTTTCGCCGATTATTTCGAGCTTTTCGAGTCCAACAACGGTACATCCTCGTTCACGAACATCTCTAAGTTCGTCACACCCGAGAACGATCTTGTCAAGTATCTTGCCGATTACTTCAACACAAAGACCTCGGACGACAGCGATAATGTCAGGATCAACTACGTCCTGAAGTTCGTCCAGTCATTCACATACGAGTACGATATCGATTCTGTATACAACCAGACGGAATATTGGAAGTACCCGTATCAGGCCCTTTACGATATGAAGGGAGACTGTGAGGACACCTCTTTCCTGTTCGCATCGATCATCGAAGCGATGGGGTACGACTGCGCCATATTCACTGTGGACGCCGATAATTCCGGCAACGTGAACCATATCGCCGTCGGTGTTGCCGGGGATGGACTTTCCGGAAACTATATCGAAGTAGACGGTACGAAATACTACTACTGCGAGACCGCCTACGAAGGCACAACCGGTGTCGTCAACGGCGGAAATGTCGGAGAGATGAACGAAGAGTACACGGTCATCAAGACCTACGATGTGTGAAACATTGATTTTATCGCAGGATCGGTAATTTTCAGCCGGTCCTGCACTTTATTTCCTTCTTTTCGAACCATAGATTCATATAGGGTCCTATTCGCTACCCGAAAGCATGACATACCACATAACCAACCCCGAGATCGTGGAGTTGAAAGAGACCATGGGATTCCGTGTCGGAATGACCCACTGGAAGGATTTCGCAGCCAGCCACCCCGACGGATGCACCGATGCGGACCTCATCGAGCTCGTTAAAACGTGGATGAATCCCCCTTACGAACAGCAGAATCTCGATGCATACCTCAACGAGATCCTCAAGATCTTCGTAAACTTCATCAGAGGAAACGCTCTCGACGCCCCCATCAAAAACTGAACCTTTTATACTGCCTTGGCCTATAGGGTAACGATAGGCCATGGCAGTCTCATTCATAACACCGTTGATCTGTTCGTTCGTCACCATCATGGCTGTTGCCTTGGTATTGAGCTATAGAAAGTCCTGTAAACTCGATCCCAACGACAGGTCCGTTCACAGGATGTACCTGTTCTCCGTCATACTTCTGGTAGTATTCCTTGTCGGTACGGTCTATGCATACCTGAGTTCTTTCGGAGTGATCTGAAGATCGTTCCGGCCCCGGTGATTTCGTAAATAATTTTATATAGAAGTACAAACAATCATTCAGAAAAACACAGTGAGAACTGTGGGAAGTGAATGAGATGTCAAAGAAACAATTTAGAGCGGAATCCAAACGCCTGCTTGACCTTATGGCCAACTCGATCTACACTCACAAAGAGATCTTTCTCCGTGAGGTCATATCAAATGCATCCGATGCGATCGACAAATTGAACTACAAGTCCATGACAGATCCGTCCATCGGTGTCAAGAAAGAGGATCTGAAGATACAGATCAAACTGGACAAAGAAGCACGCACCGTCACCGTATCGGACAACGGTATCGGAATGGACAAAGACGGTCTCGACAAATATCTGGGTGTCATCGCGCACAGCGGTTCCCTCGATTTCAAGAACGAGGCTGAAAACAAGGATGCCAGCATCATCGGACAGTTCGGTGTCGGTTTCTATTCTGTCTTCATGGTATCCGACAAGGTAAAGGTCGTTTCGAAAGCATTCGGAAACGAGCAGGCATATTCCTGGGAGAGCAACGGTATCGACGGCTACACGATCAAGGAGTGCGAAAAGGACTCGTACGGTACGGATGTCATCATGCATCTCAAGCCCGATAATGACGGAGATGAATACAGCCAGTTCCTTGACGGCTACGAGGTCCAGGACCTTGTGAAGAAATATTCCGATTATATCCGCTGGCCGATCCACATGGATGTCGAATCCGGTGACTATCAGGAGACCGGAGAGAAGGATGAGAACGGCAATCCCAAGAAAGAATGGGTCACCAAGACAGAGGACGAGGTCGTCAACAGCATGATACCCGTCTGGCAGCAAAGCAAGAAAGAGGCCACGGACGAGAAATGCAAAGAATTCTACAAGAACAAATTCCGTGATTTCGACGACCCCGTCTCTATCATACGTGTGAACGCCGAAGGTACCGTGAGCTACAAGGCCATGCTCTTCATCCCCAAGAAAGCACCTTATGACTTCTACACACGTGACTTCCAGCCCGGACTCCAGCTCTATTCCAACGGTGTCATGATCATGGACAAATGCGCCGATCTGCTGCCTTTCTGCTTCAGATTCGTACGCGGAGTAGTCGATTCACCCGATTTCTCGCTGAATATCTCGAGGGAAGTACTCCAGCACGACCGTCAGCTCAGATCGGTATCGTCCAATCTCACAAAGAAAATCAAAGCGGAGCTCAAGCGCCTGATGGACGAGGACCGCAAGACATACGACGAATTCTACAGGAGTTTCGGACGTCAGATCGAATACGGCGTCGTCGACGAGTACGGGATCAACAAGGACCTTCTCAAAGATCTGCTGATGTTCCGTTCCGCCAATACCGGCGAGATGATCTCATTCGATGATTACATCAAGGCCATGCCGGAGAATCAGAAACTGATCTACTACGTATCGGCGGATACGTACGAACACGCCAAGAGTCTGCCTCAGAACGAGCCTCTGAAGGACAAGGGATACGACATTCTCTGTCTCACGGAAGATGTGGATGAGTTCGTAATGAACGCCATCGGCACCTATGAGGAGAAAAAACTCTGCAACGTGACCACGGAAGACCTCGGTCTGGAGACCGAAGAACAGAAGAAGGAGACCGAGACCAAACAGGAAGAGAACAAAGATTTGCTTGATTTCGTCAAGACCTCTCTGGGCGACAAGGTCACCGCGGTCAGGCTCTCCAACAAGCTGAAGAACCACGCCGTACTTCTCACAAGCGACGGTCAGATAACCATCGAGATGGAGAAGTATTTCATGAGCGTTCCCGGAAATGATGATCAGAAGGTCCACGCCAACCACATTCTGGAACTCAATGCCGATCATCCCGCATTCAAAGCGCTCAGCGAGGCGTATGCCACGGATAAAAATAAAGCCGCCAAGATGGCCAAGATCATGTACGAGCAGGCCGTCATTGTCGCAGGATTGCCCCTGGACGACACGATAGGCTATTCGGACCTGGTATTCAGCCTGTTCTGAAAACAATGGGCGTACGGTCCATCCCCGTGCGCCCTCTTCCAACTATTAATCTTAGCATTTCTTCCACATTATGTTAATGCATAATAAAATAAATTTCATAATAACATAGTGTTACGAATTATATATTAGTAATAACATCAGGTGCTCGGAGAAATGCAATGGAAAGCATGTTGGATGAGATCAAAGATTATTGGACGGGCAGAGCAGAAAACTATTCGGAATGCATCCTGGATGATCTCGAGACCGGTAAATCCGACCATTGGCTGAACATAATCGGCGAGCATGCAGACCTTTCCAAACCCATGAAGATATTGGATATAGGAACAGGTCCGGGTTTCTTCCCGATGCTGCTCAAAGGCAGAGGACACGATGTTACGGCAATAGATTACACTCAGGCCATGCTTGACATCGCAAAAAAGAACTGCGAGGAATCTGGAGCCGAGGTAAACCTGCTGAGAATGAATGCTCAGAACCTCGAATTCGAGGACAACACTTTTGATCTTATCCTCTCAAGGAATCTGGTCTGGGACCTGGAAAGGCCCAGGCAGGCCTATCGCGAATGGCTCAGAGTATTGAAACCTAATGGCAAGATGCTCACATTCGACGGCAACCACTACCTCTATCTTTATGATAACGTGTATGCGAATGCAGAAAAAAAGAAAGAGAGATCCCATTATAAGAAAACCGAAACAGATTTCGGAGCAGATCCGGAAGTGATGCAGAACATTGCCAAGGATCTCCCGCTCAGCAAGGAAAGAAGGCCCCAATGGGATGTCAATACCCTGATGGAACTCGGTGCACAGACAGTCCACATCCATACTGACGGAAGGGACTCCAATATCGTAGAATACGAAGGCGAGAGGGTGTACCTCCCTAATTCATTCTTCATTTTTGCAAGGAAGTGAATCGTTGAATTCCAGGGGCGACATAGGATATGCCGGTGTGGCCGCAATTGTTGTGATTATGTGTGTCATGGTCGCACTGAGCGGCTGGGCAGTATCATATTTTGTCACTTCCCAGGAACAGGGCGATCTCAGATTCACAGACAACACATACACTATTGAGGGAGAATATTCCGACGGGGGCCTGACATATGAGGTCACCGGGTCCGGATCTTCTCACTACATAAACGAATCTTCGGATGAGAGGATATTGATGTTCACATTCGAGCCCGAATGTGATGCGGAACTTCAAACAATAAGTGTATCTCTTATACTGAACAACAGTAACGACACTCCCTTGGCCTCACTGTATACCAATACAGGTGCAGAGACCTTAGATGGGATCGAATATTCTGTCTGGGTTCTGACAGATACTACCAACGGGACCTTCAAATTTTTGGTCGACGGGGACGGCGTTCCATACTGTGTCTATGTTACGATCGAAGAACTACAATTTACGGCAAGGATATTATGAAACTAACTTTTCATAAGAAGGAATCCGAATTTGATTCCAAATTCGAAGTAACTTACAGAAAAACGGTTGCAAAAAGAGTGACCTTCATCATAATTTGTATACTGGCATGCTTTTTCGTTGCGGTCTATTCCGCAACGTTGGGATCATATCCTATATCGGCGGGAGAGGTCTATGACATCATTTGGCACGCTATTACCGGACAGGCACAGTCGGATGCGACTGCGGCGCATGTCGTTATCGATCTGAGGCTTCCCAGAATACTGGGAGCGGCAGTCTGCGGTTTCGGCCTCGCTGTTTGCGGTACAGCCATGCAGAGTATGATGAAGAATCCGCTGGCCGACCCGTATACCATGGGAATATCTTCCGGTGCCGGATTCGGTGCCGCGCTCGCCATTATCCTCGGGTTCGAACTGGTTGCCGGCGGAGGCATTGTTTTCAATGCATTCATATTCGCCGTGATTCCGGCCCTGGTCATTCTGTTCCTCAGTAAGTTCAGAAAGGCTACGCCGACAATGATGATCCTCTGCGGTATCTCGCTGATGTATCTGTTCAATGCAATGACGCAACTGTTCATGCTCATCGCCGATCCAGAAGATCTATCCACAGTGTATACTTGGATGGTCGGATCATTAGATGGAGTAGAATTCAGCGAATTGGGTCTCATTCTGGCCATTACTTTCTTCGGTTCGCTTTATGTGCAGTATATGGCCAATCAGCTCAATGTCATGAGCATTGGTGATGACAGCGCAAAGACACTCGGAGTCAATGTTGATAAGAAGAGGCTGATCGTTCTTTTGGTGATCACACTTATCGCGGCGACCATTGTCAGTTTTACCGGCATCATAGGATTCGTGGGACTGGTCGCACCGCATATTACAAGGCATATCATCGAAGCCGATAACAAATATCTAATCCCTGCTTCGGCGGTGTTCGGCGCATTGTTGCTATTGGCATCCGACATAGTGGCCAGGGTCATCGCGGCACCGTTGATGCTTCCTGTAGGAGTGATCACGGCATGTATCGGCGGACCGCTGTTCATGTTCCTCATATTGCGTAACAACAAGGAGGTCTGGTCATGACGGACATCAAGATCGAAGGTCTTTCTTTCAGTTACGGAGACGTTCCCGTCTTCCATGACCTGGATCTGGAAATGGATAAGCCTGAGCTTATCTGTATTCTCGGCCCAAACGGTGTCGGAAAGACCACTTTCGTCAAATGTATCAACAAACTTCTTACACCGACACAGGGGACCGTGCTCATAGACGGAAAGAACGTCAGAGATTCCAGTCTTTTGGAATTGGCACAGATCATGGCCTATGTTCCCAATACCGCGTACAGCGTCTTCTCCATGAGTGTGGCGGAGGCCGTTTTGATGGGAAGACATCCGCATGCGGGATGGACCACCTCTGAAAATGATATGAGGATCGTCGATAAGGCCATCGAAACGATGGAACTCGAGGAACTTTCAGACCGTGACATAAGGGAACTGAGTGCCGGTCAGCTTCAAAGGGTCATGATCGCCAGAGGTCTGGCCCAGCAGCCCAAGATCCTTATCTTGGACGAACCGACATCCAATCTTGATGTCAGACATCAGATGGATGTCATGCATTTCCTGAAAAAATACGCCCGCGATTCGGGCACTATGGTGTTGATGGTTTGTCATGACCTCAACATCACTGCGGCATATGCAGACAGGATAATAATGATGGCCAACGGCGGTGTTTTCGCCGATGGAGGGGCAGCAGAAGTGCTGACCGAATACAACATCAAACAGGTTTATGACGTCGAATGCAGGGTGATAGAGGTCGAAGGAAGACCTCATATAATCCTGCTTCCGAAGTCGACGGAGGATTGAAATGGACAAAAAAATAACAATTGCAATAGTCGCTGTTGCTGTTGTCGTTATCGCTGTTGCTGCATGTTTTGCCGCAGGCGTCTTCGACAACAACAAAAAAAGCGGACCCGGAAGCCTCGGGGGCAACACCATCGACGAGGATCATTTCCCCGATTCGGATTCAAGACTTTGGGTCTACGGAAACGCAAACGAGGATGATAAGATCGACAGCAGCGATCTCACGTACATCCAGAATATCATTGACAAGACCAAGACCGCTACAACCCTTGCCGATGCCAATGCTGACGGCAGGGTAGATGCAGACGACATTGCATACGCTCAGAGCATAATAGATGAAGATGAGATCGATGTATACTACATTGATAACTACTTCAAGGTCGCAGAGGTATCCTGGCCTGTCAATTCCATAGCCATCGGATACTGCAGCGGCGCATACCTTGCAGATCTCGCCGGCGTGTGCGACAAGGTGGACATGATCGACGAGACCATTACCAGCTATTGGACCGAGATAAACAGCAACTTCTCCAAGGCCGCATCTTTCGGATCTACCGGGTCACCGGATTATGAAGCAATGATGAACAACAAGATCGATGTCTATGTTGTCGGATATTGCGATGCGAATGCCGATGTTATCTCCCCCGGAAAACTCAACCCCGCCGGTATCGATGTTATGTTCATAACTACCTGCGACAACGACGGTGTGGACTACCCTAACGAATACATCGACCGTTCCACATTCATGTTCGGTTTCCTGCTGCAGGGAGATATGGACAAGATGTATGATTATCTGGAGTGGCATGACGACGTATTGGATACCCTTATCAAGGCCGGTGAGACCATCGCCGATGATGATAAGGCTGCATTCATGATGGCCAGAAGTTCACCGTTTTATTCCACTTCTACGATAAGTATCACGGGAAAGGACAACACCAACAACATTCATGCCGAATGGGTGGGTGTTGATGCGGTAGGACAGCACAGCAGCTATCTTCCGTCCAATTACAACAAGCTGACTGCAGAGCAGATCCTAACCGTTATTCTCGAAAGCGCCAATGACAATGTTATCTACTACATGGATAACGAACATGACGGTCTCAGACACCAGTACAATCTCGATGACTGTATTGCCGCAGATAAGAAGATGCTCGAATCTTCCGATGTGGAGATCCATTACCTGGGAATGGCCAGAGAGGCCGGTAACAGTCCGTTGTATGTGATCGAGCTGACATTCTACCAGAATGTCATGTATCCGGGACTCACGGATCTGGATTACACCGAATTGTTCGACTACTACTTCTCGCATTTCACATCCGAGGATTATTCGAGCCTTATCGACATCGACGATTACTTCAAGGATTACGGAACCGCCTGAATAGAATAACCGGGCTGGGCGACCGGCCCATCTTTCCTTAATTTGGTTTTTTGGCAATGACCATGTAATGGTCTTCCGTGCTGCCATAGGCAGCATGCCTGAGCCCGTGAAGAACGCGGTCCTGTATGTTGTGGATGACCTTTATATCTGTGAATCCGGCCGATCCCATCATCTTTATGTCATCTTCAGGTCTTTTTGCTGTTTTTGACCACAGGTCATAATCCAACTTAATGTCCTTCTTATCGGACTTCAGCTTGTATTTCTTCGGAGAATCCAGGAAGCAAGCAAAATTTGCCAAAGAAACCCTGAAAGGTGTTCTTTTCGGATCGTTGAACCAGTCCCCGTCCACATACACGACCTTTTGTCCAGGCTTTAATACACGGTACCATTCGGACATGACCTTTTCGGGATGGGGTACCGTCCAGAGCATATAATCGCTGACGATTCCGTCAAAGGAATCGTCTTCGAACGGCAGGCATTCCGCATCTGCTATCATAATGTCGATGGCAAGTCCGTATGCCAAAGCATTCTTCTTCGCAGCTTCTATCATCTTTTCCGAGAAATCGATAGAAGTCATCTTGTAGCCAAGATCAGCCAGCTGCATAGAGACTATTCCGGGTCCGCATCCGGTGTCTAAAAGATGCGATCCCCTCTCCCCCAATACCTCGGAGAATAGCTTCTGCCAGGACTCACATTCTCTTTTGATGGAAAAACCTTTGACCACAAAAGAATCATAACTCGGAGAATCTGCGTTCCAGTACTTTTTGATAGATTCTTCCATGAACCGTAATAATACTAATTAATAAAAAGTATGTCGTTAATAAATCGGTCCGCCGTTGGGGGTCGGCGGACCGTGAATGTAACGATCAGTGGCCGTGGCCACAGGTACAGGTGTGCTCTCCGCCCTCTTCGTCGTGGTGGTGGCACTCTGTATTCGGATCGAAGCTGAGACTGTCGGATATAAGGGCATTAACGCAATCGTCTGCCTGTCCCGATGCTCCGGGGTAGAGCTTGATGCCCTGAGATGCGAACATTGCCTTTGCGCCGCCTCCGATACCTCCGCAGATAAGGGCTTCGACGTTGTTGGAAATAAGGACGTCTATAAGTCCGCCGTGGGACTCTCCGTTGTTTCCTACAACTTGCGAAGAAACTATCTTACCGTTTTCGATATCGTAGATCTTGAACTGCTCTGTCCTTCCGAAGTGTTGGAAAACTTCACCATTCTCATATGTTACGGCGACCTTCATATCATCACTTAAATACCCGTTAACTCTTGGAAATATATAAAGTACTCTAATGTACAACTGTAATAACCTCATTCAATCGGTTTTCATGACATAATTGCCTCTGTGGATCTTTACGCCGAGAAGGAATTTTATCCATCTGCCTGTGGGCAAGACATCGGCCCCGGGCACGGTATAATACTCTTTGATCTGTTTGGAGTACAGCATCATCGCGGCAAATGCCAGAAGAACGATAGTAGTGTAAATAGGATTTGTCTGAAAGACGCTTGTCATGTGGCTGCTGCCTAGGATGTAGGCCGAGACCCAGGATGTGAAGATGAACAACAGACTGCTTCTGACCGATTTACGTCACGTCTTCGGATTGTGTGAATTTATATTCAGAAGCGCGGCCAGAGATAAAAGCATCAGCGGCACGTAGATCACTATGAGAAGGGTGAGAATGATGATCGTAAGTATCGACTCACATTCCAAAAGTTCCCAGGCCAGAGCAAATATCTTTCCGATATAGAAGGCAGTAATGAGAAACATGAAAAATCCGGATATCATGATCAGCGGTGTGGCCGAATAAGGCCTTATTATCTGCCTGAGGTCCGGATCGGTCCTGATTCCCAATTTTGCCATGATATGACTTAATTATCTTGAAAGTATATATCTCGTTTGAATGTCAGATGTTCAGGACAGTGTTGATTCGCTGATCGACTGTATAGTAAAAAGGTACGATCACGACAGGATCATCAGGGGAAGCATGATCGTCATTGCAGGTCTGTTGCCGTTTATCATGATATTCATCACAAGCATCCTCATTTCCGAAAAATATGACGAAACCGATTACCTCGGTTTGTTCCAAGGCGCATTCGCCATGATCTTCATCGAGTGCATAATAATTGTATATCTATCATTGTTCATGCACCGCGGCATGTTGGAACACTCAAGAGGGATGTGATATGGAGAAGGTCCCTGATCGGTTACTGCAAAGCAAAAGGGGCAGACACATCCGTTCTCGAAGCAATAGATTCCGAAGCCCATCGTGAGGTTTCCAGAATAAGGACCGCGGCAGTATTTATCGTTGCTACGGTATCTATTATCTACGCGGTCTATTCGATCATCAACCTCAATATCTCATTGGATGAGACCGTTTTAGGTCAGTTGATGATAAACATTACGATAATGATCGGACTGATTTTCCTGATGTTGTTTGTCATCTTTGTCAGTAACATGGATGCACCTTATGAACATGAGAAGAAGCAGGTGAGGTTCACCGAAGAACTCTCAGCCATCCTCAAAGGATTCGATGTGGATATCCCTCCGATGGAATTGATGGTCAAAGAGAACCGTCCTTTGTGGTTCCACATCTTATTGCTGGCATTAACGGCCTCCCTTTACACTTGGGTCATTTTCATCAACATGAACAGAAGGTCCAATACACACATCTACAATCAATGGAAATACGAAGACGAGCTCCTGAAGCAGATCATCATAGAAGAGGACGGTACAGGCATCAGGTTCGTCAAGTCCAAATCCAAGATCATAAAGAAGATCGCCCGCAGATAAGATATTCAATTATATCCGGAGTTGGATATTGTTGCACATGGACCCGGTATTCAGCGGACACCCCTATCATAACAGGCACAGTTTAGGCGCCATCATCTCGGGGATCACCATTTTCGGAATGGTCCTGGTCATCATCGGACTTTATGACCTCAACGAAGTCTGCCCGTTCATATCCATAGACACGGACACATTCAACATGGCCAAGCTCATCATGATGTTCCTTGTCCTCGTAATGGGAGTGTATGCCCTCAGTCAGCACGCTGTCATGGAAGGCACCGTGATGCTTCTTTCGGGAATCTCCACCGTCGTTCTGTCGGCTTCGGAACTTTTGGGGCAGTACGGAGGACTGGACATAATGGATGTCCTGATCGGTTTCAGTTTCATACTGATATCCCTTTCCTTCCTGGCCAGAAGGGATTTCACGCTTGCCATAGGTACTATCGTCCTCGGTGTCGGAACGATAACATATCCGTTCTTCGGCGATGTTTCCTATCTGATCACCGGATCGACATCATTCGTTGCCGGCGCATTGTACACAATGTACGGTTTCATCGCATGGTTCCATGTCTGCACGCACAAGGAAGAATATCCATGGCAGAACGACGAGATCGCAGATTCCGCCAACGATGCGGTAGGGACCGCCGGTTTCCTGATCATGGGAATACTGTCGATAATCGTCGGACTCTATTGCCTTAACAATGTCCTGCATTTCATGGATATTCCGTCGATCCCTTACAACATAGTCAAGGTCCTGATGGCCGCTATGATCCTGTATTACGCCGCACTTGCCCTCAGGGACGGCGCGATAACGTCCGGAATGATGTCCCTGTTCTTCGGGTCGTCCACATTCACGTTCTCCGTATCCGCATTGCTGCAGAATACCGGCGGAGTGGAGATCATGGATTTCATGTTCGGTCTCGGAATGCTGATGGCCTGTGTTGTATCCGTCAGGGAAAGGAATGTATCCCCGGCCATCGTGGGTTTCCTTGTATTCACCGCATTCTCGATCTATCCGTTCTTTTCCGGCGATGTGATCTATTACATGGTCGGAATACCGATCCTTCTTGTGGGACTCATCATGAGCATCAACTCCAGCCGTTATATCTACAGACTTGAGATCCGCGCATATGAAGAATGATGTCGTATGATCGATCGGCCTGTCTGCCGACCCCTTTATGTTAAGGGGAATGCGGTTCGGTTTCAATCAAGATTGCAACAGTTTCCCTCATCGTCACCTTGTCAATACGACGATCATCGTATGTCGGTGATCATCAGTCTCTGATCAGCAAAAGATAACCTGCTGCGGCAGAACCTTCCTCATCGCAGACATATGTTCCTACCTGCACCGAACCTTTGTAGATCTTTCCGTCAAAAGCACGGCCTACAGGCTCTGTACTGCCGGATAGGAATATGTTGCCGGAGGGATCGAATGTTGCCACCTCTTTCTCGGTGTAGCTGCCTTCCAATATGGCATTATCCGTAAAACGTCCGATGAACGTACAGGCATGGCCGCTGCGGAAGACCCTGCTTGAGTCATAACGGCCTATCATCGTTTTGCCATCTGCTTTGAATACGCGCCCGGGCATGCGGTCACTATCTGAATAGAATGTATTTATGAATATCTGGATCTTTATTGCGTGTCCTATCCATCTATAATATTCTTCTTAAGGGTACAAAAAAACAAAAATTTCATTTTCTATACCCTTAACTTCATCTTATCGAGATTTTGAAGCAATGATCACACTTCCTAGAACATATCATTGAATGACCGGACATGCAAAGATCGGTACATCTTGCAGGCCAGAACAACATAACTTAAATATTA
>DAYM01000003.1:107348-114093 GCA_002506905.1 Methanomassiliicoccaceae archaeon UBA328 | reverse complement strand
GCCATCAGAAGCGCAATATGATCACGGCCATGTTGTTATCGATGAATCTGCGGTAATCGTCGTCGAATTTACGGACCGGAATAGCGAAATACGCCTTGTCGGACGAGTATGTATCCAGTGTGCAGAACCAGCTGTCGCCTGATTGGATCTGATGCCTGTAATCCTTGTGCGGATACACCGTGACATTCTTGTAATTCGAGCAGAGATCCGCCTTTGAATTGATTTCGAACCTCATCAATATCCCGTCGTTGTTTGGGAGGAGTTCGAGGATGCGGTCTCCCGCATGGATGGGGTATCGATCGATTGGGAGACCATGACCGAGGAATGGGAGGATCCCGGGGAGGCGGACCTATGACCGTCCGCGGTACGTGCCCGTACATCAGCGCGGTCGCGCTGACGTCCTCGCTGTCCGACATGATCGGCAATCTGATCTCGAACGGCGGTATGACCGTCGGCGAATACGACAGCATGGTCCGGCTGAAGAGGATGCTCGATTCGTTCGTCAGGGAGAGGGACCAATGACAGACGACATTTTCAGACAGGGGAAGTCCGCCGTCATCTACGCCCGCGTGTCCACCAAGGGGCAGGCGGAGTCGGGTGTCTCGATAGACACCCAACTCAAGACGTGCCGTTCATGGTGCCGGCAGAACGGGGTCGAGATCGTAGGCGAGTTCCACGACGACGGGATATCGGGAACGACCAACGACCGCGACAACTTCGGACAGCTGATCGGAGCCGTGGTCTCCAAACAGCCCCACTATCTCGTTGTCTACGATTCATCCCGTCTCACACGCAAGGGTCCCGACGAGCTCAACCGTCTCAAGGCGGTCTTGGATATGTACCGGTGCGAGGCGATCTACGCCGGATACGGCGGATTATCGGGTAGTTCCGAAGCGGCGTTGCATCTCGATACGTACAAATCGGCTACCAATTCATTGTTCGTCAAGGAGCAGACCCGCAAGACCAGGGACTCGGTGGACAAGAACATCGCCGAAGGCCGTCACGTCTCACGTTCGGTGGGATTCGCCTTCTCCGACGACATCCCTCTGATGCCCGACGGCAGGATACTCAGGGAACCGAGGGAGAGGGAGAAGCGTGATCCCGAGGGAAGGATCGTGAAGACGGTCACCCCCGCCACGGTCGTGAAATCCGTCTCGGACTTCTTCGCGTTGGTCGATAGGGGAGCATCCGTCGAGGTCATCGCCGAGATGTGGGGCATCGAGCGTCACACCTTATCGAACGCCGTCAGGGGAAAGACCTTCTGCCGGAGGGAGAGCTGCGATCTCCCCGATCGTTCGGAGGAGTATCGCATCCGTCTCAAGCGGGCGAAGGACAACGGGTCCGAAGCCGAGGTGCGCGAATACATACTCTACTGCAAGACTCTCGTGAGTGCTGCGGATATGGTGCATGAGATCAACGCTCTGCGCCAACTGTTGCTCTTCATCGACAATCCTGCGGTCGATCTCTGTCTCGCGCACAATCCGATGCTCAAGCCCAAGTTCAAGGGGACGAGGAGGAAGGAAAGCATGTCCGACGCTCTGTACGATCTGATCTTCGAAAGGTCGCGCAACATCGACCCCGGGGATTTCCATCGCGTGAGGGCCTACGCCCTCGTCATGATGGGATCACCACCGGCACCAGGAACAAAGAGATCCGTCTAGCAAATGTCGAAGATGTCGACACCACGATGTGGACCTTCGACATAATCCACGTCAAGGGAGAAGGGACGTACGGCCTGCCGAGGACCGTTCCTCTGCATCCGGATGTCCGCGAAATCCTCTCTCTGTACCTCGTCCTACGCAAAAAATGGTTGGTGGACAATAACCTGAACTCACACGCGCTTTTTCCGTCGAAAGACAGCGCGGACGGGTATCTTTCCGGCAACGCGATTCGCAGGATCAAGGCTACTGTGGAGGACGATCTCGATGTGAAATTCGATCTCCGCATGTGCCGCAGGACGTTCGGACAGAGATATCTGGACAGCGACGTCGATATCGAATCGGTGTCGGTGTTGATAGGACATGCGAGCACCAAGACCACGGAGGGATTCTACAGCAGGAAGAGGCTCAATAAGGCCATAGACAACGCAAGGAACTCATGGTTGTCCAATGGTGGACAGTGATCCTGTACATTTTTAGACAGTCTGGATAAGGTGTAGTGGTGGACAGGGCGAGATTCGAACTCGCGACCTCTACAATGCCAATGTAGCGATCTTCCAACTGATCTACCTGCCCAGTTGATATACGGTGCATTAAGTGTTTGTAATTAAATGTTTCCTTCAAAAGAATAAACAAAACAATGCGTTGGACACCGGAAAATAGGATCTCAGTACTTGACGTTCAGAGTGGACTGGAATCTCTGCTTCTCGCCGGGGATGCGTGTGGGATACTCCGCGTTCACACATGCCAGGCAGAGCTCGTTCTTGGGCTTGCCGATGGCCTCGACCAGGCCGTCGATGCTTATGTAACCGAGCGAGTCGGCGCCGATGATGTCCCTGATCTCTTCAACGGAATGATGGTTGGCGATGAACTGGTCCCTGGACTTCATGTCCACTCCGTAATAGCACGGAGCGACCACAGGCGGGCTTCCCACGCGCACGTGGACCTCTTTGGCGCCTGCGTCCCTGAGCATGGAGATCAGCTTCTTCAGGGTGGTTCCCCTGACTATGCTGTCGTCGACAATAAGGAGACGCTTACCGGCGACGGTGCTCTTGATGGGGTTCATCTTCATGGAGACGGCCATCTCCCTCTCCTTCTGGTCCGGAAGGATGAACGTCCTCTCGGCGAAACGGTTCTTCATGAATCCCTCTTCATAGGGGATTCCGGAAGCGATAGAGAATCCGATGGCATGGGCGCGTCCCGAATCCGGAACGGGCATGATGATGTCCACGTCGGCGGGATGCTCCCTTGCGAGGATCATACCTATCTTCTTCCTGACGTCGTAGACCTCTCTCCCGTCTATGAGGGAGTCCGGCCTTGCGAAATAGACCCATTCGAACATGCAGTACGCTTTCTGCTTGGTGTCCATGAGTCCGCCGTAGGAGATCACGCCGTCCTTGGTGATCTCGACGATCTCCCCGGGAAGCACGTCCCTGACGAACTCTCCCCTGAGGGCGTCTATGGCGGCACTCTCCGAGACGAGCATATACCCGCCGTCGATCTTGCCTATGCAAAGCGGCCTGAGACCGTACGGATCCCTGATACCGAAAAGTCTGTTGTTGATAAGGATCGTCATGGCGTACGAAGCGTCGAGTTCCGACATAGTGAGCTTCATCGCCTTCGCGGGGTCCCTGGTCTCTACGGTGTGCCTGACGAGAATATTGGTGGCCAGTTCCGTGTCGGAATCGGTCTGGAGGGTCATTCCCCTCTCGAGGTTCTTCTCTCTGAGCTCCCCGTAATTGGTAATGTCGCCGTTGTGGGCGATGGCCACGGTACCGAAACTGGATGTGACCGTAAAAGGCTGGGCGTTCATTACGCCCCTTGATCCGGTCGTGGAGTATCTAACATGGCCGATGCCGATGCTGCCCTCCAGACCCTGGAGTTTATCCTTGCTCAAAGCGGTTTGGACCAGACCGTTGTCCTTGACGGTCTGGATCCCGCTGTCATTAAAAACTGAAATGCCTGCGCTTTCCTGTCCGCGGTGCTGGATGATCATGAGGGACTTCTGCAACGCAGGAACGACGTTGTACGAGGCAGCAATGCCCACAACACCGCATTTGTGCTCTGGTCCCGTCATTTTACCAACTTAATCGCGGAGCTTTGCCCAAGCGTAAGTTCTCATCTTTGCAGTCTTACCGTATCCGCATGAAGCGCAAACACCCTTCCTTGCGTGATACGAACGTTTTCCGCACCTGCGGCAGGGGATGTGTGTTTTGTTCGAATTGTGTCTTCCCTGTGCTGCTGTTCCCGTTCCCATTTAAATCGTCTCCTTTATGGTGAAATGTAAATTACGTTGTCCCCGCGGACAATGACCAAACTGATCTTCCTTACGAACTGACCATCGTGGAATTCCTCGGCATTCTTGAGCACGACATTCATATGCGGATCATATCCGTCAAGAACGCCTCTGTACTCTCTTTTGCCTTTGAGCTCGACGATAACGTTCTTGTTATTCGCCTGAGTTAGGACTGATAATGGTTTCATCATGTTAAGCCACCAAGTTCTCCATAATGCATTTAGTATTTGAAGGTTCGTCTTCTCTTATTGTCTTACTTATACTAAGAAGGGCAAAAGATCAGACAAACGCTCCGATAGCAGGCGCATCCAAACGGTCCATGTCGTAGAAGATGACGGCTTCCTGTATTCCTTTTGCTCCCATACCGCATTTTGTGAAGTGGTCCAACATGGATGCCCTCCACATGAGGTCGAGAACGGTCACCGAAAGACATCCGTAATACGCATTTGCCATGTCATCCTCGTAATCATTGTAGTCGATGAGGGAGAAGACGCTTCCCATGAAGCTGTCCCTGCCGTTGAGTATCCTGATGTAATCCGCAAGCACCTTGGCCCCATCCTCTTCCAGAGGTTTCAGGGGGATCTCGGATGCTTCCGCGGAGCCTTTCTGTACAAGATCTCCGGAATCCGTGAGAATGTTCCAGACGATGTTCTCGTCCTTCGCCATGAAGACGTTCCAGTTCCATTCCGGATCGCAATAGACAGGTGCATTGAGGGGGTCGTTCGTGGCCATTGAATCCAATGCGGATTCCCTGGCGGCTATCTCCAGTTCGGGCATGTCCGGCCTGACCTCTTTCTGCACTCCGGAAAGGCTCATGACAGGTTCCATTTGAGATAACTCCATCACTTTGCTCAGATAACCCAGATCTGCAAAATTAGACAGATTCTCGGACACGGACATCCTGAGGATCGACTGGTCCGAAAGGATACCCGCCTCCTTGCAGTTCGCGTAGAACTGGCTGTATACCGCCCTGGACTCGCGGAGAGTGGAGACGATCCTTCTGTCGGCCTTTGCGACTATGTCCTTGGCCTCTGCCATTGCATCCGTCCCGTTGCCGGTCCATACGCCTCTGCAGGACATGTCGAGCTCGACCTTGACCCTGTCGCTGAGGTAGAGGTGGAAAGGATACTGCCTGCAGTATGCGGTCCTATGATCGTATACCTGGCACTTTCTTTTTCCGTCGGAAAGGAACACGCATGATCCGCATCCTTTCTTCATCGCCAGCGCGAAGTGGGCATCCGGGCCGCGCGTCTTGATCATCCTCTCGGGATAGTTCTCCCTGAAGAACGCCCTCTCCTCCGGAAGCACTTCCGGCTGACAGAGGCAGCACATACCGCACCCCTCCGGGCATTCTACCTTCCTTCCTGCAATATCCGAATAATCAACCTCATAATCTGCCACAGATATCCTCTCCGATGCGGTCCCCGCAGAACTCGCCGTCCTGCATCTGTATCCCGCCCCTGATTATGACTGTATCGGGGAAAACGGCCTGTTTTCCGCCGTACGGCGAATGTCCCGCCTTGCTGTGAAGCTTCTTGACGTCGATCTCCGACACCTTTCTCAGATCGAAGATCGCCAGATCGGCATCCTTTCCGACGGCTATCCCGCCTTTGTTGATATCGAATGCCTTGGCAGGGTTGGCCGAACCCATGTTTACCGCCATCGAAAGCGAGATCATCTGCTGCCTGACCATGTTCATGACCATGGGCATGGTCGTCTCCACTCCGGGAATGCCTCCGGGTGCGGAATCGAAGTCCTCCGTTTTCTCCGCCAGCGTATGCGGTGCATGATCGGTGCCGAACATCGTCGCCTTGCCCTTCAGGAAAGCATTCCAAAGGGCATCCCTTGTGGGAGCGTCCCTTATCGGAGGGTTCACCTTGTATTCCGCCGTGGTATCCTTGTCCACATCGAACAGCAGGTGATGCAGCGTCACCTCGGTGGTGAAACCGTAAGAGGAAGCAAGTTCCAGACCTGCGGCCGTAGTGTTGTGGCATATGTTGATCTTGCAGTCGCTGTAACGTCCCAGTCTCCTGATGGCGTTGAGCTCCGCCTCGACGGGACGGTCCCTCAGATGGTCGCGGGTGCAGTTCTCCTGCTCCCCTTTGATTATCATGCTGTCATCCTCTGCGTGGACGCTCAGCCTCTTTCCGGTGATGCGGATATCCTCCATTATGGCCGCGATATCCTCATCGTCGTTCACCAGGATGTTCCCGGTGGTCGAACCCATGAATAACTTGAATCCGGGGACGTACGGTGCCATCATTCCTATCCTGCACCCGGGCGTCACCGCGGCTATAAGCCCGTAATCGGTGTATGCCCTTCCCCTTACGATCGATTTCTTCGATCTCAGCGAATCTATGTCTGTAACAGGCGGTTTGGTGTTCGGCATGTCGAGGACACAGGTTACGCCGCCGTGAACGGCAGACAGCGTCCCGGTGGAGAAATCCTCCTTCTGGGTCATTCCCGGGTCCCTGAAGTGCACATGCGGATCCACGAATCCCGGAAGGATCAGTCCGCTTGTTCCCACGTCGATCCTCTCGTCGCCTCCGCGGACCATTCCGCCCACGGCCACGATCTTTCCTTCGCTGATCCCGATCTCTGTGTATGACAACTCGCCGTTGACGAATGCCCTGCCCTCTATGACCGTCTCGATATCCATTATCTCCTCTCCGCCCTTCCGTATGGCTCGGTCTCGGAGAATATCTCCCCTCTGAACGTCCATACGCGTACTCCAGGCTCTTTCCATGCATCCGTGCGCAATCCCGCCTTCCTGCTGAGCGCATCGAACATC
>DAYM01000003.1:104760-107155 GCA_002506905.1 Methanomassiliicoccaceae archaeon UBA328 | reverse complement strand
CTCCGTCTCTCCCCAATTCGATCTGCGAGAGCATGTCCGCAGTATCTTTGAACATCAGTTCTTCCGGAGGGGTCAGCCTGGTGACCTCCACCGTGCATTCTTTCGCTTCCACCGATGTCAGCGGATAGAATCTCGGATCGTGACAGGCAGACACCGCCGCCCTTATCAACGCCTCCCCGAACGGGAATACCGGCTCGGGATACCCGATGCATCCCCTGAGGTATCCTGACGGATACTCCGATATGGTGACGAACACTCCTGCAGGTTCGGAGAATAACACTCCCTGCGGGAAATCTGTCACGCCTCCCCTGCATTCGGCCTCCACTGCCTTGCGGGCAGTGCTCACGGCGATCGCACCGTCCTCTTCCGAGAGCATCATTCTATTTTGACCTTCTCGATATGGTCCGCCTTAGCGGGCTTCTTGGGACACGACGGGTTCTTTGCACAGTATGCCTTGGTCGCGTTGTCCCTTGTCTCCCTGGCCTTCTCCGCGGCCTCTTTGGCGAACTCCGGAAGCGGTGCCGCATTTATCAGTGCGTCGAATGCCAGGAGAACCTCCAATCCCGCCGTGGCCATGTGCCTCTGGAAATCGGGATCTATGAACATCGCCACAATGCCCTGGGCGGTGTCCTCGAATTTTCTCCTTCCGTATACCGCAAGGTCTTCGGCAAGGACCTTCTCCCTGTCGTATGTCTTCTTGGCCAACTCCTCTTGGGACAGTATGAATTCTTTAGGATCCTTTCTCTCTTCGTTGGCGATCGTCTCGAGGATCCTGCTGCGCTCCGCCATAAGGAGCTGCTCGACCATCTCTTTGTTCTCTGTTGCGAACTTCTCGAGTTCGGGATCGATATAGGTGGTCTGTTTCTTAGATTGAGTCTTTTTTGCCGGCATTGCTTTGCCTCCTGAACCTTATTACCAGATTTCCGTCCGAAAATCCCGCACCCAGCATCTCGGCGCCTCTGAGCGTCGCAGGCAGGGCTACGGTCCTCTTCTGATTGCTGGTCTCTATTATTATAGAGTTATCATGAGTCTTAAAGAGTTCGACATCAGCCTTCTCTATGAACGGCATCTTGATGTAAAGATAATCGATGTCTTTCTTTGTCTCGAAATGCATGGGACTTGTCTTCGCGTATCCTTCTATGGGATCGGAATCGCCGTAGATCATATCGGCCATCTTGTCGAGCATATCCGAACCGCTGAGCTCTGTGGGCATCATATACGCGGTCATGACCTTCAGCTGATCGAATGACTCGTGGATCTCCTCCATATGTTTCGCCTGTTCCTCCAGTTTGGTCTTGAAAAACTCCCCGTCGGTCTCCGGCGGATAGACCTTGTTGATGATCAGGCATTCGACCGTCTTGTTGTAGAGGCACAGGTATGTGTAAGAACGCCTGGTCTCCACGATCGCCATCCTTTCCGGATTGAGTACCAGACGGAGCGTCGTCTGTTCGGGATCCTCCAGGATCTCCTTTACGCGCTCCATCTTGTTCTTTATCTCGTCCACGGAATCCATTACCTCTTTGGAAGGCAGGGGGAAGTCCATGACCTTCCCAACGGTTACCCTGGCCAGCGAGATCATCTTCTTGACCAGTGTGTACACCTTGTCGATATACCAGTTCGAAACGTCCGGGAAACTCAGCAGTCTGAGCGTCTCTCCCGTAGGTGCGGTATCTATGACGACCACGTCGTAAAGTCCGCTGTCCTTGAACTGAAGCACGTAGAACAGTGCGGAGGCCATCTCCATTCCCGGGAGGATGGCCATCTCCTCGGCGGAGATGTCGTCCACACCCTGCGAGAGCATGAATGCGGAAATGTACTCGCTGATAGCGGACCACTTGGTCCTCATCTCGTGAACAATATCGAGTTCGAGAGCGTCCAAGTTCTTTTCGACATGGACTATGTCGGGGCCTAGGGTGACACCCAGGGAATCCCCGAGGGAATGGGCCGTATCAACGCTCATGATTATCGTACGATGGCCTTTTCTGGCCAATCTGCGGGCGGTTGCCGCAGAGACAGAGGTCTTACCTACTCCGCCTTTACCGTTGAAGATGATCGTTCTCATTAAGACCATAGATTCGGTTAGAGATATAAAACGAGAACGTTCGTAAGATCGGAAAAACAGGATGCCCTCTGTTGAGGATGAGGTAAAAAGGAGTGCCGAGGATGGGGTTCGAACCCATGACCTTCGGATTTCCCTGGAAGAGGTCTGTTGACCAGAACCCTATGAGTCCGACGCTCCACCAGGCTGAGCCACCTCGGCACGTGTGTTGGGGGAATTGGTTTAGGTTTAAAGAGTTTTGGAAGAGTGTTCCTTTCGGAATCACTCAGAAGCGGGCTCTTCGGCAGATTCTGCCTCGGGAGCTGCTTCTTCTGCTGCGGGTTCCTCAGCTGCGGG
>DAYM01000003.1:98609-104641 GCA_002506905.1 Methanomassiliicoccaceae archaeon UBA328 | reverse complement strand
GGTTCCTCAGCTGCGGGTTCCTCTGCAGGAGCCTCTTCGGACTCTTCTGCTGCGGGTTCCTCTGCTGCGGACGCCTCAGTCTCTACCTCGATGATGCACTCGGGCTCACCCTCTCCGTTCTGGAGAACCTCGGTCTTCCTGATCTCGATCCTCTTCATGGGGATGATGACACGGCATGCTTTGGCGAGGTCCTTCATGAGGTCTCCGGAGATGATCGACTTAACGAGTTCTGCGACGGTCATGTTGGCTGCCATCTCTTTGAGAGTGACTCCGATCATCTGCCTCATTGCGATCTCCTGGGAGGACTGTACCCTGCTCTCCGCGATGGACATGGTCTTTACCCTGACAACGAATCCGTCGGAGGTCTTGACATCGACGACGTGGTCGGTCTTTGTCTTCTTTCTCCTGGTGAGCCTCCTTACGTAATCGCTGGTAAGCTCGTGTCCGATGAACTCGGTCTTAGCATCGTGTCCGTCAACGCCTGTGATCTTGAATTTTAGCTTGATGTGCATTTTGGAGAAGTCGCCGGTAAGGTCCTGAACAGTGACCTCCGATGTCCTTCCGATAAGGAGTTCGGGGTCTGCTGCGGGGGTCTCTCCGATCACTGCCTCGTTGAACATACGGGGTGCGTGGATGTTGTACCACTCCTTTGCCTTCCACTTGTCCTTGACCTTACGGCCTGCGTTTCCTTTTGCTTTCTTTGATGCTACGCTTGCTGCTGCCATTTGAATCCTCCATTGTGATTCTAACTGAACGGAGGATTGAGTGATTGTATTAATAGCTTTGTCAAGACCGATTTTTTAATCTTATCAACAGCCAGATATATTAAATATCCCCTAATTAGGATAAAATAATACATTATGGTTGGTACCGCTATTATTTAAAGATGACTCAAAATTCGGAACACCCGAAAAACACAGAAAGAAATTACAAAGATCCCCAGGAGGGTAAAAGGGGCCGAAGCCCCTTGAAGTGTTTAGAGCTTTACAGGCACTACGTGTGTAGAGAGTCCGAGGTCTGCCTCAGACATTCCCATTGCGATTCCGTAGAGCTGTGAAAGGTGGAGAACGGGGATGCTGTATCCGAGATCTCCCTGGACCGTGTCGAACTGAAGGTGACAGAACGGACATACATCGATGATGTACTCTGCTCCGGAAGCCGTAATGTTCTCGAGGTTGGTCTTTGTGAACTCTTTTGCAACGTCACCGAAGGCGGCCTTAAGTCCTCCTCCTGCACCGCAGCAGAGCATCTTCTGCTTTCTGGGCATGCTCTGTGCTCCGGTTGCCTCAACAAGATCATCGAGGATGTGAGGTTCCTCAGGGTCGTCCAGGTTCTTGATGGAGCTGGGCTTCAGGAAGTGGCATCCGTAGAATGTCGCTACCTTGTAGCTGAGGGGGTTGCTGATGGCGGCCTTGATCTTCTCAACGCCGACCTCTTTGTAGAGTACTTCTGCAAAGTGGAAGACCTGGGTTGTTCCCTTGTATTCCATTCCGATCTCTTTCAGGACCTTGTTGACCTCTGCGAGCTCTTCTTTGTTGTTGTTGAGTTCGTGTGCGGCCTCGAAAAGCGATCCGTAACATCCGTTGCAGATCGTCACGATCGGCAGTCCCATTTTCTCTGCGAGAGCAAGGTTCCTTGCTGCTGCTGCGAGCCATGTTGCCTTGCTGAATGCCTTGATAACTCCGGGTGCGGGACAGCAGTTGGCGTCCTGAATATCTACGAGTTCGATTCCGAGCTTCTCACATACGACCCTTGTAGATTTCTCTACACCGGGGTACCTGAGAGGCGCGATGCAACCCAAGAAGAATGCGTATTTAGCCATTTTATCACTCCACGATCTTGTTGAATCCGGTCGCATCCAGGATCTTGTCGAGCTGGTCCATAGCGTCCTTGTTCGCAAGCACGGTCGGAGGCACTTCGGGAAGACCCATGGCCTTCCTCTCTGCCTTGATCTTATCATTAATAGGAACGGTGTGTCCAGTCTTGTAGAAGCTGGTTGCCGTTTTCTTGTGGTTAGCACGGATGTGGCCTTCTGCGACCGCAATGTTCCTGAGTGCGACGACGATGTCGACGATCGGGACCTGGCGGGGGCATCTCTCTACACATGTGTAACAAGTGCTGCACTCCCACAGTTCATCGCTGTCTAAGATTGCCTCTTTCATGTCGAGCTGTGCCATTCTCATAAGTTTCCTTACCCTGTAGGAAGTGCGCCTTCCTGAGGGGCATCCTGCTGTGCATGTTCCGCACTGGAAACACAGCTTGACGTCGGCTCCGCCTGCTGCTGCAAGCTGTGCCTCGAATTCCGGGTTTACTTTGAACTCCGTAGTAATCACCTATCCCCGAAAAAGAGGTTATCCTATATAACGTAGAATGTCTCGAAAAAAATCTATTACCGTTTGAGGTAATACTCACTTTATATCTCTGCTCTGGAGAGCGTTGATTATCTTGCGGATGCGCTTATCCTCGACACGGTATATGGCGGTGACCGCGTGACGCAGGATCTTGGGATCGACGGCACTCTTCAGCCTGATACCTTTTCTGAGAAGGAGGAACTCGTCGACGAAGAAGCTCTTGCTGGATCCGAGCAGTTCGGGAAGGGAGAATGTCTCCGAATCCACGGTGCATTTCCTTCCCATCGTGTCCAGGAACATGAATGCGACCCTCTGGGCCCCGTACCTGTAACGGATGAACGAATCGCCGTTGTCGATGAACACCATCCCCATGTACCCTATCTCGATGGATTCGAACTCGTCAGTGTCGAAAAGATAGAGCGGATCGTCTATGATGGCAAGGTCCGCAAGGTTCTCCTTCATCATCCTCAGGTTATGGACGTCATCGGAGATCACTAGTTCTGTGTCCATCATCTTCAGCGACGATAACGTAGACATGAGAAGATCTTCGGTGACGGGACTGCAGCAGACGGTAAAACCGTGATCGTCGCGGCATCTCATCTCCGTGGTCTCGTAAACGAGAAGGATCTGACGCCCGTCGTTGGTGAGCTCCGTGCCGGCCGGAGTGGAACTGACGACCGGAACCCCTGCGGCCTCTTCGATCGCAGAGATATACCTGTGGACGACCGGGACCGATATCCCCAGAAATCTGGCGGCGGAGGTCATGCTGCCTGTCATCGCCACCGCTCTGAGTGTTTCCAGCTGACGGTTGGTAACGGTACGTCCGTTTATCAATTGCTCGGTCTTGACCTCGATATCCACGTTACCGTAATCGAACGCCTAGTATTATAAATAATGCGCAAGAAGGAATTATATTTATTATAATATAACTCCATTCGGACCCAGATGCTTGATTTCAGGTCACAGTTCAAAGACGTCGTCAGAACCACTCTGCCGATAAGCACGCTGATGCTGTTACTGGACCTGCTGATATTGAGCCCCACCGCGGAACAGTTCATTCTGACGCTAATATGTTATGGGTTCATAATCGTCGGATTCACACTGTTCCTGTACGACGTGGACATCGGCATCCTTCCGATGGGGTCCGCCATAGGGTCCGAGATACCCAAAAGGAATTCGGTATTCGTCGCCATAGGAATAGTGTTCCTGATCGGAGTGGTGGTGACCATGGCCGAACCGGATGTGTCTGTCTTCAGCAACATGGTGAATCAGCTGTATCCCGAAATAGACGGGTTCCTGCTGACGATGGTGATCGCATTGGGTGTCGGCAGTTTCGTGGTCGTCGCAACCCTGAAGATCGTGCTGAAGGTCCCCATCCGCATCATCCTCACCGCAGGATATGCCATAATCCTCGCACTGTCGTTCTTTGCACCCGAGCAATACCTGGGAATCGTGTTCGATTCCGGCGGTGTTACCACGGGTCCGATGACCATTCCGATCCTGATGTCGATAGGTATCGGGATATGTGCCACCATATCCTCCAAAGGAGGAATGGAAGAGTTCGGAATGATCGGTGGCATCCATCGGTCCGCTTATCACAGTCATAGTCTACGGCATCCTGCTGGGAGAACCGGAACAAGGTATGGCAGAGCTTATGGACAGCACCGCGATCGATCTGGACAGCTTGATCTCGAACTTCGTCTCCCGTACGGCAGAGGTCCTTCTTGCCGTGATCCCGTTATATTTCATCTTCATACTGATGCAGAAATACATCCTGCATTACACCTGGAGGGATTTCAGGATCATGATCATAGGGCTGTTCTTTGCGGGATTCGGGATGATCGTCTTCCTGGTCGGCATCTATTCGGCGTTCATGCCCCTGGCCAGCATCATGGGATCGCATATGATAGTTAACAACTACGGCCTGGCCATACTGCTGTTCGGAATGGCGCCAGGATTCCTGGTGGTCATAGCCGAACCGTCCATCAAGATCCTGAGCATGCAGGCGGAGAAGACGTCGAATGGCATGCTGACGAGAAAATCCATAACCCTGGCAGTAGCGTTCGGCGTCTCGATCCTTGTCGGTTCGGGAATGTACGCCCTGTCACAGGGCCTCATGTCCATCTATTACCTGCTCCCGCTGTACGCACTGGCCATCGTAATGCTGTGGCTGATGGACAAGGACATGATAGAAATATCATACGACGCGGGAGGAGTGGCTACCGGACCTATGTCCGTCGCCATACTGATGACCATGTGTGCCGCGATATCGAGGGCCGTACCCGGTTCCGGATCGGTCGGAGCATTCGGAGCGATATCGCTCATAGCCCTTGCACCGATACTGTCTTTATCTATGCTCGGGATATACATCAGAATAAAGAAAAAGATAAAAAGTTCGAAGGAGGAAACATAATGGAAAGCGGAGATAACATAAAACTGATAGTAGCCCTTTTACCAAAGGGACATATCGAAGCAGTGACCGAATCGCTGTCCGATATCACGACAGGCGTCGTAAATGTCACCGGCAGCGCCGATTCCGGCGAAAAGGGATTGTTCGGTGTCAGCATCAAAGAGGAGACCAAGATGATATTCTGCCTCGTAAAGGACGAGGACAAGGATCAGGCCTTCGAAAGGATAATCGAGAACGGAGAACTCGAAGATTTCCCGACCGGATTATGTATGTCGATACCCATCGACCGCATTTACAGATCCCCTGCCAACAAAAAGGTCACCGGGATCACCGATATGCCCCCCAAGGGTGAATGAATGTCGGACCTCAAGGACAGATTCATTGTGATCGGCCTCGGCAGCCCGATAATGACGGACGATGCCGTAGGCCTCAAAATAGCCCAGAACATAGAAGATATGCATCTGAACGATGTCGATACGCTTCAGGAAGCGATCGGCGGACTCGAGATCCTCCCGATGATCCGCGGATACAGATTCGCATTGATCACCGATGCTATCCTGACCGGACAACAGCCTCCCGGAACGGTAATGATCTACGATCCGGATGACTTCGAAGATACCGTGGGAAACACATTTGCCCACGACATCAATCTCGCCACCGCCCTGAAGATCGGGAAGCAGATGGACGCGTCCACCATGCCCGAGAAGGTCCTTTTCGTGGCCGTAGAGGTCCAGGACATCCAGACAATGAGCGAGACCATGACCCCCGAGATAGAGGCCGCGGTCCAGCCTGCGGTCAACGCGATCCTGTACCTGAGAGACAAGCTCAGAGGTCAAGACCGCTGATATCGAACTTCTTTATTGCCGAATTTCCTTTTCCGAGGACCGTTATGTTGAGGTTCTCGGAATGAAGGAGATCATCTGCCACGTGCATGACCTCTTCTTCGGTCACCGCATCGATCGCGGCCAAACGCTGTTCCAGTGTCTGGCACTTTCCGTTCAGCATGTAATCCCTTCCGAGCCTGTACATCCTGTGCTCGGTCGATTCCATGGATCTGACGTATGCTCCCTTGAGGAGTCTCTTCGTCCTTGCGAGCTCTCCCTTCTGAAGCCCTTCCTTCTTGAAGTTGGATAATTCGGAAACGGTCGTCTCGATCGCTTCGATGACGTTCTCGTCCGTGGATGACATGTACGACACCAGGGCCGCCGCATCGCTGTACTGCTCTATCGTGGAGTATATCGAATAGACGAGTGCCTTCTTCTCCCTGACGC
>DAYM01000003.1:40418-98229 GCA_002506905.1 Methanomassiliicoccaceae archaeon UBA328 | reverse complement strand
CAAGGTTCGGAATTCCGTATCTTGCCTCGTAATATGCCCTGAGGTCCTTGGCCTCCAGACCCTTGACGATGTCCGGACTTCCGCCCTCATCCTGGCACAGTTTGTGGCCTCTCCAGATATCCTGTGAGAAAAGGTCGTGAATGTATGATTCGGGCTCGTTCTCTATCATGCTGAGCTCCTGAAGGACGATCTTCTTTTCGAGACGGACATCCTCATCGTTGATCTTGGGATGCGCCACGATATCGGAGACCATTTCCTTAGCGACGTCGCGCGTCTCCCTGATCGTTATTCCGTAGAACGCGGTAAGCTCCCTTGCCGTGAAGGCATTGAGCTCTCCTCCCGCGCCTTCCATCTCTTTGGCCATCTGATAGGATGTGCGGGTATCGGTCTCTCTGAAGACCACATGTTCCAGAAGATGCGACAGACCGAATATCTCAGGAGTCTCGTCCCTGGATCCTGTCCCGACGGCCACCATGTAGCCTGCGCTCTCGCTGCCGGGGATGAACTCGGCAATTACGGGTATCCCGCCCGCGGTCTTCTTCACGGAAATGTTATTCTCGACCATGTTATCGGCGCTCCGTAAGATGCATTACCTTAATACTTTTGGCGACATACACCCGCCTTAATGTCAGACTTCAAGGTAATCAGGGGTGAGGAGCTCGAGCTCAGATCACCTGTCGCGATAATCGGATTCCCGACGGTGGGACTGGTAGGTTCCATTCTGGCGAGTTATGTCACCAAGACAAAGAAGATGAAATATCTCGCGGGGATCACGTCCGGGGACCTTCCTCCGTACACCTTGATACAGAAAGGGGAACCCTTCCCGCAGATCCGCATATACGGACTCCGTACGAGGAAGAGACCCGACATCGTCATAGTGACCTCGGAAGTGGCACCGAAACCCGAGGCATGCTACGGCCTCACACATACCATACTCGAGGAGCTGAAAGAACTGGGAGTGACCAAGATCGTCGCCCTGGAAGGCGTCGCGGACTATCCGGATTCTTCCTACGTCGTCTGCGGGACCGATCCCGAGACCCTCAAGTTCGCGAAGAAGAACGGCATGAAGGTCCTCGAAGAGGGACTGGTCCGCGGAATGACCGGTATCATGCTTTTCGAAGGAAAGGAGATGGGGATGGACGTCCTCGCGATGCTCTGTCCCGCCAACGCCAACATGCCCGATCCGAGGGCATCGGCAGCGGTCATCGAGCCTCTCAGCAAATTGGTGCCGAGTCTGAAAATAGAATCTGAACCCCTCCTCAAAGAGGCCGAGGAAATGGAGAACAAGATCCGCACAGAGGTTCAGAACAACGTCGTACACAACGACAACCAACAGATCTACGGTTGATATCATGAAATTAATCCCATCAGAATTCTTCATCACATCGGGAAAGGCGTCCAGCGAAGTATCGGAGCTCAACGCCTTCGATGTGGCACTCATAAAGGCCGGCATCGGCGAACAGAACCTCGTGGCAGTATCGTCTGTCATCCCCATCGGTGCGAAAAGGATCGAAAGGACTGAATTAGACATGGGCGCCGTAACACATTGCGTCCTGTCTCAGATGAGAGGGTCCGAAGGGGAGATCATCTCCGCCGGTATCGCCTACGCTTTCAGGACCGACGGCAAAGGCGGATATGTCGCGGAAGGGCACCTCCACGGTTCGGCCAAGAACCTCGAGGTCGAACTCAGGAACAAGATGACCGAGATGGCCAGGATCAGAAAGATCGAATTAGGAGAGATCCACACCTGCACCGAAGCAATGAAGATCCCCCTCGGATGCTTCGGATGCTGCCTCGCATCTCTGGTCTTCACGGAATACCAGTGATATCCATGTACGCGGTGATCGCATGTCCCAGCTGCAACAGACTGAGAGTGGCGGACTGCGACACGCTGACATCCGACTGCCCGTACTGCGGGAAGACCGCGGAGCACAGTCATCTCAACAAATTGTACGAGGACCGCGACCAGTCGTCCTGCAGGGACGCCATGGCGCATCTGTACGGTTTCGTCCCCGAGAAGAAGGACAAGACCAAGATCGAACAGGCCGATCCCCATTCCACTCTCGCTTACAGATACGAACACGCTTCGGCGGTCGAAGAGAAGATCGGGATCCTCGCCGAAGGACTTACGGACCTGTACGGAACATTCACTCTTGAGAATATAGAAGAAATAGATCCGAAAAATGCAAAAAGACTCCTCGCAGCGATGTGCGAGGAATGTTTGGTGGCTGAGATCAGACCCGGCCGTTACAAAGCGTGAATCACTTAGGGACTTCGCGCTTCTTTCCTTCCATCCTCAGGACGTCCCTGACGACACCGGACAGTTTTATGACCATTGTGCGGTAGAAATATCCTGCGGACATGAGAAGTGCTGCCAAAGCGCACACCCACACCAGGATGTCTCCGGACGACCAGAAGGAAGCGGTCATGATCAGCGTGATGGCGACGTTGATGAACATCGCCTGCATGGCGAACTCCATCACCCTGTGCCTTGCGATCCCCTCTCCGATGGTCGTACCTACGGATGCGAACGTCATTATGTACGTCAGACCATAGACGAACATCAGTATGTAATCCACGACAGTGAGGTCGGAATCCATACCGGAAGCGGACTTGGCCAGATAATAGATGAAACCGAATGCGAACGTACATCCCACGCCGAGTCCGAATCCGTATCCGTAGAACACGGTATCCGACTTTCCGCGGAATCTTTTGAGGTTGAATACCACCACTATCACCAAGATCTCCACCACTGCGAACAATATCGCGTACAGTATAGACACCCAGACCCAAGTGTACACTGCGAAAAGGATGGTGCCGGCTACCAATGCGATCGTGAACAGTATGAAGAACGTCGGATCGCTGAAGAACGGCTGCTCCACTGCAGGATACGTGTATTTCCTGAGTATCGCATACATCAGGATAAGAGTGGGCGCGAACGCCATTACGGCGGCCGCTAGCATGAGTATTTCCATAGCGCTCCGATTGGTGTACCCTTTTTAAGCTTTATCCACTCTGTTCGATAATTCGAAAATCTGTTTTCCAAGTTTCCTTTATGCCATTCTGGCACCGAGTGAAATTCGGCAAATTCGGCGACCCGCGCAATACCTCTTAGATGTGCAGCAGATGCGGAATGATCGTGAAAAAGGACCTGTCGGTCCGTTATCACAACTGCCCGTACTGCGGTCTGAATATTGACAGGGACATCAATGCCGCCATCAATATTCTGGATCTGACTTTGCGGACCGTCACTGACGGTGTAAATCCTCGATAATGATAATTATCGGACAGAGTTAGCTTTATCGGAAGGCGAGATCATCTTGTCGTAATAATGGATGACCATACAGGACCTCTCGCACTTTCCGCAGCGGTTGCATCTGTCGGGATCCACACGGAGGCCTCCGGAGATCCTGATAGCATGTTTCGGACAGCCCTTCGCGCATATTCCGCATGAGGTGCAAAGCTGCGCCCTGAGAAGACCTTTGACCGTCCTCTCGAACACATATTCCGCATCTCTGGCACTTGCTGCCGTGACCGAGATCTGGCCTCCTCCGAACACCTTCGCCCTGCCCTTCGGCGTCTTTAGAAGAACGATCTCGAACTCGGGAGAGTACTTCACTTCCCCAACGGTCCTGAGAGCATCCTCGACATACGAGAAATCCCTGTTCCTGGGAACAGTAGCGATGGCCTCTTCGGAGTATCCTCCCGCAGTACATACCGATGCTCCCTTGAGCATCTTCAGGGACATCCTGCCGCCTTTGGACGGCGCTGTCCTGAGATCCATTCCTTCGGCGAGCTGGACCATCTTCGGGGGAAGTACCTTCCACCTCCAGAATCCCATGTCGATATATTCCTTCGGAAGTCCGCGTTCCTCTGCGTATTCGTGAAGATGGTCCTCCCATTGGGAATACATCTCTGGGTGGATCCGCCCGGTGTTGCGCCATTCGCTGGAAAGGCAGGATGCACAGAGATAACAGCCGATCCTTTCAAAATCCATCTCATAGAGAGGATTGTACTTCAGATGTCTGAGCCAGATGTATCCCCATACCTCGGCGGCCGACCATGTCCTGACGGGATTGAGGTTGGTCTGATTGGGAACGAACGGATTCTTCGAGACGAAACCGATCTTCGAACGGGCGAATGATTCCAGTGCCCTGTTGCCTTCGACGGTTATCGTTCCTTTGGGATAATCGTGAGATATCAGATCGGTGATCGGCCCGAGCTTACAGACCTTGCAGCACCATCTGAAATCCTTTGCGGGTGGTCCGAAGGTGTCGACGTTGTCCCAAAATGCATTGCCCGCATCGGCGATGTGAAGGGTCTCTCCGTATTCCTCTGCGAACGCATGCACATATTCCACGGTCTCCGGGAACTCCAATCCGGTGTTGATGAAAAGCAATCCCGGATTCCTGACCGCCCTGGAAGCCATGCCGTAGGCTGCGAGGGAGTCCTTTCCGCCGGAGAACGATACCGTCACCGGCTGCTTCTTCCCTTTGATGAACGATCTGATATCGCTGATACCGTTGGACTCGAGTGCCAGCAGATGGTCTTTGTTCGCCTTTACGAACATCTCCCTGTCCGACGGGGGCGACAGCGGCATCTCGGACGCCGCATTGAGATCGCGTATCCTGACCGCCTTTTCGGCCTCTTTCATCCCTTTGCTGCCGGATACAGCGATACCTGGTCCGGCCTTCAGTGCCTTCCTGACTAAGACCGGATCCCCTTCGGAGAAATCGCCGGTCACCTCGATGACATTCGCTCCCGGGATCGTCTTTCCTTTGAGATGCCCCGACATGTTCCCGAAGATAATGATGTTCTTCGTGGCAACATCCCTGAACAGGTCCGCTCCGGGCTGCCTGAGCTCGATCTTCAGACAGTTGTCCCTCATATCGAATCTGATGATGCCTATGACCGCACCGTGTGCGACGATCTCGTCGGTACGGTCCTCCCCGGGAACCTTGTTGAAGAAGATCATCCTTCCTTCCAAGGGAGAGAACGTACCGAAAGTGTCTGTGAAAAGCGTCCTCAGGACATCGTAACTGTCTCCCATGCAGGGACGGATGTCTCCGGGACTGTTGATCTCGAATATACGGCCTTCACTTCCGCAGACGGAACATTTCCTTCCGAGGATCAGTGTCCCGCATCTGTCACACCAGCGGCAGACCTCTTTTCCGTGAGCGGCGTTGTTCTGTGCCATATGCTTTCTGCTTAGCGGTTCAACCTTTATAAACAATAAGGCAAATGGGGGATGTATGGACCTTGAGCGTCTGAGAAGGGTAGACCCCGGATATAAAGAGGAGAACAGCGGACTCAAATTCAGCAAGACCGAATTGATCCATATTCTCATCGCCGTCCTCGTTCTGTCCCTGGCATTCAGTATAATATTGCGCGGATCGTATCTTGACAGCAACCAGGTCATGAACTATCTGAAGATCTTTGCGATCTCGGTACTTCTTGTCACCTGTTCATTCCTGATCCATGAATTGGGTCACAAATATGTTGCTCAGATGTACGGCGCGTGGTCGGAGTTCAGAATGTTCCCCGCAGGACTCCTGATGTCGCTCATATTCGCATTCGTAGGATTCCTGTTCGCGGCCCCGGGCGCAGTGTACATCAAAGGAAACGTCACACAGGAGCAGTACGGTAAGATCTCCCTGGCGGGACCTCTGACCAACTTCATCTTCGCGGCCATTGCGATGGGACTCTGCCTAGTCATGAGCGATGCCCTGCTCGTTAGCATACTGGCACAGCTCGCATGGCTGAACGCGTTCCTGGGAATATTCAACATGATCCCCATACCTCCTCTGGACGGTTCGAAGGTCATAAAATGGAGCATACCCGCGTTCATCATATTCGCCGTAATAGGTGTTATCGAACTTATCGTGATAAGGACGATCATCTTCTGATCGTCAAAACATCTGTCCGGAGAAAAGGCATCCTTCTTTTCGGACAGTATTTCATTTTCTGAATTTGCGTTATTGCCGATATCGAAGATATCTGAAAGATCAAAAAAGAAGGGGGAAATTCCCCCTCGTGAATTGTTTACTGGATACCGTCGCAGGGGTATCTGAGGTGAGTGAGGATGGATCCTTCCCACTGGTTAAGCTTGCCGGGATTCAGGATGTTCTTGGGATCCATGGCCTTCTTGATCGCGATGATCGTCGAAAGCTCGGACTGCCTCTCCTTCTTGAAGTTGGGAGCCTTTGAGATACCGACACCGTGTTCTCCGGTAACGGTTCCGCCGAGAGCGATACATACATCGAATATCTCGTTGACAGCCTTGACACCTCTCTCCCACTCATCCTTGTCGGTGGGGTCGATGACCATCTTGGTGTGGAGATTTCCGTCGGATGCGTGTCCGTATGTCGCAACGGTGACATTGTACTTCTCCGCGATCTCCTTGAACGCCTTGACGGCCTTGGGCACCTGAGATACGGGCACACCCATGTCATCGGCCAGAGATACGGAGGCGCATTCGGGCTTGAGAGCGGCCAGAGATGTCATGACAGACTTCCTGGCGTCGGTCCACTTGGCGATCTCCTTTGCATCGTACGAGGGCTTGACCGAGATCGCTCCGGTCTCCTTTGCGACCTCCTCTACGATCTTGAGATCCCTTGTGATGATCTCATCGGTCTCTCCGTCGACCTCTATGATGACCAATGCGCCTGCATCGGGCAGGAGGTTTCCGCGGGCCTTGTTGACCGCTTCGATACTGACCCTGTCCATTAGTTCGCATGATGCAGGGATCAGGGGCTTTGCGATGAGCGAAGCGATACACTGGCCTGCCTCCTCCACGGAATCGAATCCGCAGAGACAGGATGCCGATTTCTTGGGCTTGGTAGTAAGCTTGAATGTGATCTCGGTGATTATACCGAGTGTTCCTTCGGAACCGCACATGAGACGGGCCAGCTGATATCCGGACGCATCCTTGATGGTCCTTGTACCGCTGCGGACGATCTCTCCGTCTGCCTTCACGAATGTGAGTCCGAGCACGAAATCCCTGGTGGCACCGTATTTGACCGCTCTCATACCGGAAGCGTTGGTTGCGACCATTCCGCCTACCTGGCATGCCTCTGCGGATCCGGGTGACGGAGGGAAGAAGAAACCGTATTTTGCGAGTTCCGCGTTCAGATCGTTGTAGATGCAGCCGGCCTCTACGTCCACCCACAGATCGGCCACACTGATCCTCTTGATCTTGTTCATTTTCTGCATGGCGAGCACTATTCCGCCCTTGATGGGGACGGCCGCTCCGCAAAGGCCCGTTCCGGATCCTCTGGGTACAACGGGGATGTTCTCCCTGTTAGCGATCTTCATAATCTCTGATACCTGCTCGGTAGAGGCAGGCTGGACAACTATGTCCGGAGTATTATGGAATATCGACGCGTCAAATCCGTATGTGTAAAGGACAGCCATGCTGGTGGAATAACCGTCCTTGCCTACGACCTTTTCAATCTCGTCTATGATTCTCTGCTCCATGTGAATGAACTCCGAATCCCCTCAACGCCCTCTTAGATTAAATAAATGACAGTCAGACTTGCGCGCGCGACGACTAAAGTCAGAGTAGTATTTTTAAAGACAGAACCTATGGCCGTCCGCATGAAGACCAAGATCGTTTTGTTGGGCCCTCCGGGATCCGGAAAAGGAACCCAGGGAGAGAAACTCAGCGAAGAATTCGGATATGTGAGAATGTCCACCGGTGACATGCTCCGTGAGGCGGTCAGGAAAGGAACCGACCTCGGTATCAAAGCTAAAGGCTACATGGACAGCGGTGCGCTCGTCCCCAACGATCTGATCATCAACCTGATGAAAGAGAAGATCGCTTCGCTCGCAGAAGGAACGGGCATCATCTTCGACGGATTTCCGAGGACCGTGGAGCAGGCAGACGCCCTCGGAGAGCAGATCGACGTGGATCTGGCACTTAACCTCGATGTCGATGACGAAGAGCTTGTCAAGAGACTCACCATGAGGCGCAGCTGCCCTCAGTGCAATGCGGTCTACCACCTTCTATACAACAAGCCCCAGAACGAGAGGTTCTGCGACAAATGCGGATCCGTTCTCTACCAGAGGGACGATGACAAGGAAGACACCGTCAGGAACAGACTGAAGGTCTACCGCGAGAACACCTTCCCCCTCATAGACTACTATGACAAGAAGGGAAAACTCGTGACCATCCAGGGTGTCGGAGATATCAACGAGATCTTCGACAAGGTCAAGAAAGCAATCCAGTGATCAAATACTGCGGGCTTCGGCCCGCACCCTTTTCAACAAAAAGCTTAATAAAGTACCTCGTAATGGGGACATCCAATAGCCTCGTAGTGTAGTGGTCAATCATGCGGGATTCTGGATCCTGCGACCGCAGTTCGAATCTGCGCGAGGCTACCACTCCTTCTTCAAAATCTCATAACAGCCGTTGCCGATGATGATACGGCTTCGTATTCGTATGTAGCAAAAACATCACAACAATCGTTATATGCGATGCTTTTAATCACATGAACATGGACTGGGGACCTGTCACCATCATTGCGGCCGTCGCTTTAGGCGGTGCGATCGGTGCTGTTCTGAGATATGCTGTCGGCCATACGGTGGACAACACGTCTTTCCCCTGGGGAACATTCCTTGTCAATATCATCGGATGCACCCTTTTGGCATTCATGACATTCTCGCTCAGCGGCATGATGTCCGACACCATGAGATTCTTCATCTTCACAGGCATCTTCGGAGCGTTCACTACGATGTCGACATTCACAGTTGAGACCGTCACGCTGTTCTTCGACGGCGCAATGGGAAAGGCACTCGGAAACGTATGCCTCAACGCGGGAACATGTCTTCTCGGAGCCTTCGCAGGAAGGTATCTGGCACTTTTGCTGTGATCAGAGTTCCTTCTCTGTTCCGTCACACAGGTCCTTGAAATAGGCAACTCCTTCTTCCGGACCTTTCGCGATCATCACATCGCCGGCCTGGATGACGGTTCCCCTCCCGGGACCGAATATGTATGTCCTGTCGCGCTTGATGGCGATGACGAACATTCCGCTGATCGTGCTGAGCGAGACATCTCCGAAGGTCTTGCCCACAAGCACGGAATCATCCGATACCTTGCCGAGCGCGATCGTCGTCTCCGATTCCTTGATGGACATCGCGAGGACAGGGTGCTCTCCCAATCCTCTGAGAACAACATCCGCGATGGACTTTGCGGCCTCCGCGATGTACATGATGGATGTCTGCAGCCTGATAACGACCGCGATCTTCGCAACCTCGTCGGATTTGCTCTGACCGAGTTCGATCGCTGTATCCTGGATCTTTGTGGACAGATCGTCGAGAGTGTCCGAGAGGAAGATGACCTCCTCTGCGATCTCCTTGTTGTTGTACAAAAGGGACGAATATGCCAGATCGACCATGAACTCGGACGTGTCCTTGAGTTCCAAAAGCATTACTTCGAGTCTGTTCATTCGTCATCATCTCCGATATCGTCCTCGAGATTCTCGGCCTCGTCTTCGGCCTCCTCGGGTTCCTCGTCGGATTCCTCGGGGAAATCCCATGGGATCTTTCCGGATGCGTACTCCGTCAGATGGTTGTATCCCTCTTCCGTTCCGCGGACGATGATATCGTCGCCGGCACGGATCTTGACGTCATCCTCGGGATCGTAGATCCCTCCCTGACGTCCTTTGAGCGCAATGATCTTACAGCCGGTGCATGCCTCGACCGCAAGCTCTCCGATCGTATAACCTACCATTCCGGAATCGGACTTGATCTTCGTTGCGCGGATCTTCTCATCGGACTCGTACAGCATTGCGGGTACGAACGGACGCTTCTCCAGAGGAACATCCAAAAGATCGACGATGTCCGCGGCCGCATCCGATATCCTGTCTGCCGCAGAAGCTACCTGCAGCAATCCCGAAAGCTGTCTGGCATCCTCTTTGGTCCTGCATGACATGAGGACCTTGTAACGGATGGCAAACTTGAGATTGTCCATATCATCTTCGAGATCGTGGACCTTTTCGGCCATGCTGTCACTGTTGTACATAAGCGATGCATAAGCGAGATCGACAATGACCTCGGATGTATCCTTCATCTCCGTAAGGAGCTCACGGACATTCATATCGACATGGTCTAAATTCTTATAGTCATCGGGCTCACTCAAAGTAAGACCCCCGCAATAAATCCGGATGGACTATTGCTGCCCTCCGGGTCATCTGAGTTGATCGACAATTTCGGTCACCTTTCACCTAAGCTTTCGGCTGTGTTTCTAATCATAACCGCCTATTATATAGTTTATGTAGGTGGAAGGTGGGCATTGTTATATACCTTATAGGAGTTCGATAGGGCTGATAGACATGTCATGAGGGTGGTTTTTTGAGGCGTTCGAATGCAATTACAGACTTCATTGTACGGAATCGTGCCGTATTCGTAATGGGTCTTGCTGCACTCATAATCGCCGGAACCGCCGATCTGTTCGCAGGACTCCTGCTGGACAGCATGGAAGCCTACCTGCTTTTGATACCCGGGATGATGGTCCTGATCTACTGCGCGATAGGAATGCGCGGTAATATCTACGGGGCCATGGGAAGCCGTATCGGTACCGCCATGCACATGGGTACTTTCCAGATGAGTTTCAGAAGAGGTACGGTCCTCAGGGCCAATATCGACTCGACGATCTGCCTTACGCTCACGCTGTCCGTCGCAATGGGCGCCGTCACTTGGGCGGTCGCCACCTACATGTTCAACGGAACGTACTCGATCTGGGATTTCGTCTTCATCTCCTCTCTGGGAGGTCTGCTTTCCGGACTCATCGTGATGATGTTCAACGTGCTCATCGCCAAAGAGGGGTACAAAAGGGATTGGGATGTGGACAACATCACCGCACCGCTGATCGCGGCGATAGGCGACATTGTGACCATGCCCCTGATATTCTTCTCGACATGGATCTTCCTGTGCGTCCTCAAAGTATCCTCGGGAGAATCGATCATCACCATACTGGCACTTGCGTTCGTGGTTGCCACGGTACTTTACTGCGTCTGGATCGCCAGAGCGGAAGTGAGCAAAAGGGACTTCTCAGGAGAGGCCAAGAGGATCATCAAAGCATCGCTTCCCGTCCTGCTTTTCTGCCTGATATTCGAGATCGGAGCAGGCATCATCATCCAGCACGAGGAAGAGAGACTTCTGGAATTCTCGGTCCTTCTGATCATGCTTCCGGCCTTCCTCAACGAAGGTAACGCGCTGTCGGGAATGCTCACATCGAGACTCTCTTCCATGATACACCTCGGTACCATGAGGACGAAAGCTGCCCCTCCGAGGGAAGCATTCGAGAACTTCGCCATCATGTACATATGTGCCACACTGACGTTCGTCTACATCGGCGCCATAGCATATTTCGCAACATTCCTGTTCTCCGGAGGATCGGCCATAGGCCTCGGAACATCGCTCCTGATAATCACGATCGCAGGCATACTGGTCACGACGCTGCTGAATTTCCTTTCGTACTACGTCGCGTTGCTGGCCACCAGATTCGGTCTGGACCCCGACGATCACTGCATTCCGATCACATCATCCATAATGGATATGGCCGGAGCGCTCGTATTGACCGCGGTCGTCATGCTTTTCATTTGAACGTCGCGGGTGAACCATTATATTACGCGGATACTATCGCGTTCTCAGAGGCAAATCGATGATAAGCAGAGATGAGGTCTTGGCCAATCTGGAGAAATACGATCTCCACAAAGCGAAGATCGGAGTTGTAGCATCACACTCGGCCCTTGACACATGTGACGGAGCGATATCCGAAGGATTCCATACCGTTGCAGTATGCCAGCAGGGCAGAGAAAAGACATTCGCTAATTATTTCAGGACTCAGAGGGACCCCGCAGGAAACGTCATCCGCGGAGTCGTCGACGAACCGATCATACTGGATAAGTTCAAGGACATCATCCAGCCGCAGGTCCAGCAGAACCTGATGGACAACAATGTCCTGTTCATCCCCAACAGATCCTTCGTATCCTATTCCGGAATAGACGCTGTCGAGAATGATTTCAAAGTACCTATGGTCGGAAGCAGGAACCTCCTGAGATCCGAAGAGAGAGGAGACCCCAAAGATTACTATTGGATCCTCGAGAAGGCCGGAATGCCCTTCCCCAAGAAGGTCGCGAAGCCCGAAGACATCGACGGACTCACCATCGTAAAGGTCCACCACCATGTCAAGAAACTCGAGAGAGGATTCTTCACAGCCAAAGATTACGATCAATTCGTAGAGAAGTCCAACGAACTCATCCAGCAGGGTGTCATCGACGAGAACTTCCTCGAAGAGGCCAGGATGGAGCAGTACATCATCGGTCCCGTTTTCAACCTGGACTTCTTCCGCTCGCCCCTCGAAGAGAAGGGAGAGCAGATCGAACTCCTCGGTATCGACTGGAGATTCGAGAGTTCCCTTGACGGATACTGCAGACTTCCCGGAAAACAGCAGGTCGAACTTGAGAACGACGGTATCATCCCCGAGTACACCGTATGCGGTCACAACTCCGCAACACTCAGGGAATCGCTCCTCGACAAGGCATTCGCCCTCGCCGAGAAATACGTCGCGGCCACCAAGAAATATTACGACCCCGGTATCATCGGACCGTTCTGTCTGCAGACCTGTGTCGATAAGGACCTCAACTTCTACGTGTACGATGTCGCTCCCCGTATCGGCGGCGGAACCAACGTGCACATGTCCGTGGGACACCCCTACGGAAACGCCCTCTGGAGAAAGGAGATGAGCACCGGAAGGAGACTCTCCATGGAAATCAGAAGGGCCATCGAAGAGGAACGTGTGGACGAGATCGTCACATGAGGGATCCATATGAATGCAAAGAAAATGATCATGATCGTTGTCGCTCTCATGGTGGCACTCGTTCCCGCACTGGCCATCGCCGAATCCGGCGATTCCGATGCGGACGTGCACATATCCGGCAACGTTACCCAGGGCTCCATCAACAGCTCTGAAGGAGGCACGATCTATGTGACCTTCTCCAGCGACGAAAGCGTGGATATGGAAGTTAAGATCACAGTGACGAATCCCGATGCCAGCAAGGAATACGGAAGCGCCACAGTAACTGTCCCTGCCAACTCCGACAGCTACAAGGCAAGTGTCCATGTGAACACCGGTGCCACCGGCGACTTCAACATCCTCGTCACCTGTGAATCCGCAAGCGGAACGGAGACCACCACCGCACTCATCACCGTATCGGCATCCGTATGGTCCAACTGGGTCACATATCTGGCCATCGCCCTTATCGTGATCCTTGTTGTGATCGCACTCGTACTGCACTCTCGCAGCGCACCCAAGATCAAGGCGGATACGACATTCACCGAGATCGAGGGAAAGAAAGGCGAGGCAGACAGCAGCAAACCGAGCCGCAAGCCCGCAGCAGCCCCTTCTACCGAGAAGAAGAGATATCAGGCATCCAAGCCCAAGGACGAGGAACCTGTGAAGGCAGAAGAGCCCAAGAAGGCCCAGAACTTCACAGAGCTCGAAGCGGAGAAGAAATCCAAGAAGGACGCATCCGCCGAGAAGCCCGAGAAACTGAAGTACAAGAGCTCCAGAAGGAAATAAACAGATTAAAACGGCCTTTCCCTTTTTTCGGGGAAAGGCCGATCATTTTTCAAAGTTTTAACTTGGGATCCTGAAGGTCCATCAGTGCGACCTTGCGGTCGTCCATGAAGAATCCGATCTTCTTGTGAAGCATGATCGACGAGACGTTGTCCTCCTGGATCATACTGTGGGCGACCTGTCCCCCCATCTCGCGGCCTTTCCTGAGGGTCTCCCTCAGGAGCCTGTAGCCAATCTCGTTGCGGCGGACATACGGGTGAACGCCCATGTTCTCGATCCAGACGAGATTGTTCACGTCTGCGATATGATGGAGCATCTGGGCGAAGATGAATCCGTAGATCTCTCCGTCCTCTTCGGCAACGAAGCTCAGTCCGCTGTCGAGATATGCCTTGAAATGGTTCTTGCTGCTTGCGCCGAGGTTGTCCTTCCATTCTTCCGGAAGGTCTTCCCATTTGTTCTCCAGGGTAGCTGCGAAATACTCCTTGATGCAGGAGATCTCCAGCTCTCTGACCTTTTCGACATCCTTCAGCTTAAGCTGGCGTATTTCCATGCTCACATCTCCTCGGGGGCTTCCATCCCGAGGCATGAAAGGACATTCCTCAGAACGGTCCTTGTGCATTCTACGAGCGTCAGACGGGAGTTCCTGCTCTCTCCGGCGGCCAATACGGGCACTGCCGCATAGAACTGGTTGAAAGCTGCCGCGACCTCGTGTCCGTACGCGGGAAGCATGTTCACACGCTTCTGCTCTCCGGACACCTGGATCGCCGCTTCGAATCTTGAGAGCGAGTGGACGAGCTTGATCTCGAACTCATCGGTCAGTTTCGAAGGGTCGTAATCGGGTTCGAAATCGCCGGCCTTCCTGAGCATGCTGCAGGTCCTTGCGTAGACGTACTGAAGATAAGGTCCGCTGTTTCCGTCGAAGTTGAGCGCATCCTCCCATTTGAAGACGAACTGCTTCTCGGGGCTGACCCTGACGATGTTGTACCTGATGGCACCCACGCCGATCTGTCTTGCGACCTCTCTCATCTTCTCCTCGGACATGTCGCTGCGCCTGGACTTGATCTCATCGTAAGCACGGGATACCGCCTCATCGATAAGGTCGTCCAGATAGACGACGACACCCTTCCTCGTGGACATCTTTCCCTCGGGGAGGGAGACGAACGAATAGAACATGGGTTCGGGCTTCTTCTCGCATCCCAGGATCTCCAGGGCGGAACAGAGCTGTTTGGATCCGAGCTTCTGGTCCTCTCCGAGGACATCTATGACGATATCGGATCTTGAGAATTTGTTGAGATGGTACGCAAGGTCCCTTGTCGTGTAGAGGGTGGTACCGTCTGCCCTTGTAAATGTGAATTTGGTGTTCTTTCCCTGGACACCGAATGCCTTCAGATCGAGATACCATGCGCCGTCGTCTGCCTGACCCGCATATTCCGAGGTCTTGAGCTTCTCGACGATCGCTCTGGCGGATCCGTCTGCGATGAAATCAGATTCCCAGGTGTACCTGTCAAGCGTTACATTGATACCTGCCAGGGTCTCCTTGAGACCGTCCAGCATGACCTCCGCCGTCTTCCTGACGTGCGAGATGGTCTCTTTGTCCCCTGCCTCGAACTTCCTGAGCATCTCTGCGATCTGCTCCTGAACAGCAGGGTCTTCCTCCATCATCTTGTTCGCTTTGCGGTAATATGCGACAAGTTTGTGATCGGTCTTGTCGCGTTCCTCTTCCTGAACGGAACCCTTGGGGATGTTCGTGACTCCCCATGTGAGGATGACGACCTGTTTTCCCACATCGTTGACGTAGTACTCGGTACATACCTCGTAACCGCATCTCTTGAGGCATCTGGCCAACGTATCCCCGATGACCGGGTTCCTGGCCCTTCCCACATGGATCGGACCAGTGGGGTTCGTGGATGTGTGCTCCACGTTGACCTTCTTTCCCTTGGAAGGGAGTGTTCCGTAATCGTCGCCTTTCTCGATGATATCGCAAAGGGTGGCTTCCACGAGGACATTCTGGTCCATGGTGAAGTTAATGTATCCGTTGAGCGCGGAAACGCCTGTGATCAGACCGGAGGGAACGATGTTCTCCGCGATCTTTGCCGCGATGTCCTTCGGAGGCATCCTGAGCCCCTTGGACATCGTGAAACACGGTACGGCCAGGTCTGCCATGTCGGAGACCTCCGTGATGAACTGTGTGTCGGGGAAGCCCATCTTTGCGAGAGCGTTCCCGACGGCTGTAATGACCTCGTCCCTGAATTGATTCTGGACCTTCATTTTCATGCCACCTTGTATCTTAATAGTGCGGCTATTCCGCCGAATGCTTTCAGAAGCATATCTCCCTCTTCGGAATCGACGGAGATAAGCTGCAAACGTGCATTATACGTATCTGCAAGCTCGAAGAAGTTATCGACCAGATCTTCGGAGCTTGTCGGTTTTGCGTTCTGACCGCAGTCAGGACACTGTATGGGAACATCGGGGTCGTCCACCGTCTTCTCGTGGATGTGCCCGTTGGGACACTGGAAGGTGACATGGCTCTTCTTGAGACCCTCGGAGATGAGGAACACTTCGACGGCGCCCATGTTGGCCGCGTTCCTGACCTCGGTCTCTCCGTAAGCGGAAAGGCCTCCGTCCTGCTTCCTGATCTCCCTGAAGAGTCTCTGTATGTACTCCTTCTCGACTGTGAGCTGCATGTCCTGCATCGTACCCTGTGCCGCATCGACGACCTCCTTCAGACCGGATTCGTCGGTGTATCCCGTATCGAACAGGGGGGAGACGACCTTCTTCTGAAGTTCGTGGTGCAGGTAATTCTCCTTGATGAAGAAATCCTTGGTCGCACCCGGCCCTCCGACAATGATACCCTGAAGGTCCATGATGCTGTCCAGGAACACGGTGGTAGCGTTGTCTGCCACCTTCTTGAAGAACTCGTGGGCCGCGATCTCGATCAGTCTTTCGAAACGAACGGATGACTGACCTCCCTGGTGGTGCTTCGAGGGGACGAGAGAATCGAAGTGCTTGAGCACCGTGATCTTACTTCCGGAAAGCATTCCCAAGGTTGCCTCTTTCCTGTCTATGACTATCAGACCGTAGTATTTCTTGTCCAAAAGCATGGACTCCAGAGGTTCCGTGAAGAACGAGGAATCGCATCTGTACAGGAATGCGCCGATAGGCTCGGGCGGATTGATGACATACTGGACCATCTTGGTCTGGTCTCCCGCACGGGGGACCTCACCGCAGAAGATGACAATACCGTTCTCCGGCGGTGCCTTGTATGTCTTGAGGCGCGACATGATAGAATCGATGGCGCTTGTGACATTTTTCATCGTGGCCTTGGATTTGATGTTGGATGCCTGTGATTGTTCATCCCTCAGATAGGCCATGACATCAGAGATCAGCTTCGTATGGGGAACGTAAACGGAAATGAGTTCCGTACCCCTACCTTTGAAGTTCATGATCTCCTGCATTGATTTCTTGAAGTCGTATCGCGCTCTGTCCACACTGTTGTTGTCGCCCATTTGGCTCACCAATATATTTATCCCAATTGCGCTTACGTATTAAATGTATTGTATATGAGCAGAGACAGAGTAGTTGTTTCCATCGGCGGGTCGATCCTGATCCCCGATCATGAAGATTCCGTCTTCATTAAAGAATTGGCACAGATGATCACCGAACTCAACAAAGAGGTCCAGCTGGTGGTGATCTGCGGAGGCGGTAAGATCGCAAGATACTACACGAACACCTCCGCCGAATTGGGCGCATCCGTGTTCGAACAGGACCTGCTCGGCATAGGCACCACAAGGCTCAACGCAAAACTTCTGGCACTTGCACTCGGAGACATCTCGTCCACCGAGATCCCGCTCAATGCGGCAGACGCCGCCAATATGTCCGTGCCCGGAAAGGTAGTGGTCATGGGAGGCACCGAACCCGGTCATACGACAGATGCCGTCGCATCGATGGTCGCCAAGGAAATGGAGGCCGACCGTGTCGTCAACGCCACATCCGTGGATGCGGTCTACACATCGGACCCTAAGAAAGACCCGAACGCGAAAAGGCTCGGAAAGATCTCGATCAAAGAGCTCGGGGAACTGGTGTACAAAGACCACGGCGCAGGCAAATCCAGCGTGTTCGATCCTCTCGGCGTTCAGATCGCGGAGAACAACAATATCGATATCCTCGTGGTCGACGGCAGGGACCTTGCGGACCTCAGGAACGCCATCCTCGGAAAGGATATCAAGGGAACCTTCGTCAATTCCCATTGAGAGGTTCCAGGTCTGCCGACCTGACATGCTCGTAACCGGCGCCCTCTATCAATTCTATGACATGGCGCTGGACCGATTTCTTCAGGGCGTTGCGGTGCATATAGACCATCTTGGTGCCTGTTGCATCGGTGGCGAGCTTTACCATCCTGAGGATGTCCTCGTCATCCCTTCCCTCGAGCTGATAGTTGGGGATCATGTGTCCCATATTGACCTTATATGAAAGTGCCAGCTCTGTGAATCTCGGAGCATAGTGACCGCCCGCGATACCGATCACGGTAGGATATTCCTCGCCGTTCATACTCAAATTGTCAATGACCTTGGCCTGTATCTCCGCCGCGTGCACATTGCCCCAATTGCGCTCGTCAGAACCGATCTCGATGAACATGGTAGGCTTGTCCAGCCAGGGACCGTGGTGTGTGACCTCGAAACATACCCTGAACTCTTCCATATCGTTGTATCTGGCTATGTTCCTGAGAGCGTCCGTCATCATGGGAGGGCAGGGCGGCACCAAGGTTCCCGCCCTTCCGCCGAGATCGTTATCGTGGTAATTGCCGATCGGGTGCACCGTAAGAGCGGGCTCACCGGATGCGGCGGAGTGCTTGGACATGAAAATAACGGAATCCACTTTGAATCCGGCCTTCTCGGCTATTTTATCCGGAGAATCGAATCTTATATGAAGATTCGACGTCGACATCATGCACAGATCCCCCTTGGTGAGGAAATTGCAATCCTCCTCACTGCCGGCCTCTTCCCATCCGCCTTCTTTAAAAAGCTGTTCTCTCATGTTCACCGACGGAAGATCGGGTTCGCTGCATACCAAAAGTTTGGACATTTCGACTCTTTCCAACCATGCTACGGCAACAATATAAATGTAGTCTTCGATACTGCCGCGCTATGTCAACCGATTCCATAACCATCAGGGAACGCCTGCTTCTTCACCTAAGCCGCTTCCCGGAATACGATCCGAGTGAGATCTACAACATCCCCTTCGACCTCACACAGGACGGAATAGCATCGGTATTGGGGATATCCCGCGCACACGCGTCCCTCGAGCTGAAGAAACTCAGGGAATCGGACAAGGTGGGAGAATGGCTGGCACATATTAAATTATCAGGGTCCAAGAGAAAAGCGTACTATCTCCTCGAGGACGGAATACGCGAAGCGGACCTCCTCAAGAAAAGGTTCCTTTCGGACGGCATATCCATCGAGACGCTGCTCGACATGAAGAGGTGCGACCCCAACCTTATGTGGGGCACACTGAACGATGCCGACCGCGAGACGTTCGGCCTTGCATGCACATTCAGGGAACCTATCATCAGGACCACTATACCGAACACCACTACCGGGATCATACCCACCGACCACGAGGGATATGTCCGCATATCGGAAGATGTCCGCAAGAAATACCTCGATGTGGCCGATGAGGCCAAGATCAAGGAATGGCACAGCCGCGCGGCGGACTGGTATGTAGACAACGGCGGAGATATCCAGGAAAGGCTCTATCATCTCTCCTGCTCCGGAAGGGACAGCGAATCGGCCAAGTTCCTGATCAAGAACGCAGACAGGTTCCTGGAGAATCCCAACGAGGACCTTCTCGACATCGTATCCAAGATGAAGGTCCCTCCGAAATACAACGAGAATATTCTCTCCATCCGCGCCAAGATAGCTACCCACTGCGGAAACATCGAAGATATGATATTCTGCAGCGACAGACTTGCGGAATACAGATCGCCCGAAGCGGTCATAGTCCGCGCAGAAGCAGACATCCTTTCCGGCAACGCAGAGAAGGCCTACAAGGATGCGTTCGCAGCTTACAATGAGAAACATTCTCCGGGTCTGGCACTTGTCACCGCAAAGGCACTTCTGAGTCTCGGAAGATCCGAAGAGGCCGAGAAGTTCGTATCCGAGGCGGTCAAGACATTCATGGATTCCGGAGACGTCAGCCGCGCCGACGAGATCATGGTCATGAAGGCGTATGCCGCATATTCCCGCGGAAAGAACGACGAGTGCCTGAGCTATCTCAATAAGGCTTTGAGGTCCTGCAAGAAGGATGCCTACAGGGCCCAGATCAATGACCTTATCTCAAAGGTCAGAGAAGGAAAGGCTAACATCCGTTTCTTCTGATCAGAGAACGGGGTTCTTCTTGAGATAATCCAGATCGGAGATGTACAGCTCTCTGATATCCCTTATATCCCATTTCAGCATGGCCAGTCTTTCGAAGCCGAATCCCCACGCGAGTACGGGATACTTAACTCCGAAAGGTTCGACGACCTCGGGTCTGAATATTCCCGCACCGCCGAGTTCCATCCATTTTCCGTTGAAGAACACTTCAAGCTCGAGGGAAGGTTCGGTGTAAGGGAAATATGCGGGCCTGATCCTGATCTGATCGAATCCCATCCTCGAATAGAATTCTTCAATGATCGAAATGAGCATATCGAAGTTCGCATGCTCGTCGATGACGATACCTTCGATCTGCGTGAATTCCGGCAGATGGGTGGAATCGATGGATTCCTTCCTGAAGATCCTCGAAATAGAGAAGGCCTTCTGAGGTGCGCCCGGGTGCTCCGCGATGTACCTGATACTGCTGACGGTGCTGTGTGTCCTGAGAAGTGCCATCTCGGCCTTTTCCCTGGACCATGTTCCTCCCCAGCCGGTGGATCCCGTGTCCCCTCCGTGCTCCTGAAGCGCCTTTACCTTTGCGACAAGCTCCTCGTCGTCGATGTGGATCGACTTGGGATTATCAAGGTAGAATGTATCCTGCAGGTCCCTTGCGGGGTGGTCCTGCGGTGTGAAAAGGACATCCAGATTCCAGAATGCAGGCTGGACGTACTCCGATGCCATCTCCGTGAATCCCATGTCCGTAAACAGTTTCCTGACCTCCGTTCCGAGTCTGGAAAGGGGGTGTTTCTTGGCCGGCACCATGGCGGGTGCAAAGGTCTGGACATCGTATTTCCTGTAGTCCACATCCTTCCATTCTCCGCTCTGGATCAGACGGTCGGTGACATCTGTCACCTGTTTCTTGAGTTCGATGCCCGACCTGGCGGCCTTGACACCTTCATCTGTAAGAGAGATCTCCCTGAGGTTGACGATCTTCTCCTGGATCATTCCCTGACGGCCCCTGAGGTCCTTGGCGATCTTGGGATCCGCCTCTTCCTCGGGTACGGGACCTGCGAGAAGTTTCTCGAGGAACAGCTCATCGGGCATCTTGGAATCCAACGTCTTCCTGCCCGCGTCCGTCAGTGAAAGGAACTTGAGAGCCCCTTCTTTGGTGATATCGGCGAGACCTTTCCTCTTCAGCCATCCGACGGCGATCTTGTCCTCTCCGTGCATTGCCTCGGACAGGGCGTTCATCTCCATCTTTCCGCCGTTCTCGTTGATGATCGTTATTGCGCGCCTCTCGGGAAGTCCCTCGGAGACGATCTTCGGATCCGAGAGCTCGTAGAACTTGGAGGTCTCCTCTCTGATGGCCGCCAGTCCCTTGGACGCCAGCCATGAGGCCGATCCCATGATCTCGACCTCAAGGTCGAACTTACCTGCGGCAATAAGGTCAGCAGGCGTGCTCTTGCCTCCGGCCTCGTCAAGTGCCAGCAACAGTCTTTTCTCGTTATAGCTCAGTCCCTCAAGGACATCGGACATTTCCATATTGATCACCATTTGAAACCTTCGAAGGTCATGCCGTCCACGACCTCCCTGGCTTCTTCTCTCTTTGCCTGGTGTTCCTCAAGGAACACATTGATCTTGTTCGTAAGGGCCATCTTGCATTCGCCGCAGAGTATCTCTCCGTTCCTGCATTTCTCGGCCATCTCGTTGACCTTGGCATCGTCCTTCTCGAACAGGTAGTAATTGTACTTGAATACCGCACAGACCTCGGGGTTTCCGCCCTTCGCCCTCTGCTCTTCCACCGTGACGCATCCGCCGGTGAACGCCCTTCCCACTTTCTTCTTGACCTCTTTGGGCTTATCTGTGGTGTACACCGTGGCCATCGGATCGGAGGAGGACATCTTGTCTCCGCCGCTGAGTCCGGGGAACATCTTGCAGTACATCATCGTGGGCTTGGGATAGTTAAGCCCGGGGGCCACATCCCTGGCCACTCTGAAGTGGGGATCCTGATCTATTCCGCAGGGGATCAGGCACGGGACCTGTTTTCCCGACTGTTCCGTAGGCAGGAACGCCGGCGCGGCCTGTATGGTCGTAAAGAATATCGAACCGATATTCGTGGAGTTGTCGAATCCGAATACCGCTTTGGCGGTGGAGAACGTCACATGTTTCGCCACCTTCAGCGAGATCGGGTAGAGTGTCTTTATGCACTCGGAATCAAGGATGATCTTCGTGTTGTCGGGATCGAAACCCAAAGCGACGAAGTCCAATGCGTTCTCGTATGCGAGGCTCCTCGTATCCTGAAGCGTGAGGTCCTTGAATAAGAACTTCTCGTCATCGGTCATCTGGAACAGCATAGGCACTTTGAAAGTGTCCTGCACCCATTTGTTGAAGATCCAGGGCATCAAATGACCCAGATGGGTGTTTCCGGACGGGCCTCTGCCTGTGTAGAGACAGAACTTGTTACCCTTGTCGTACTGATCGAGAAGCAGATTCAGATCCCTGTGACAGTAGAAGATCCCCCTTCTGAGCATCGGATGTACCTCTCCGTACTTTCCGAGTCTTTTCAGCAGCGCATCATCTATTGGTGTGGTACCGAAATTCTTCATGAGACGGTCATAGTCTATATCTCCCGTGACCTCCCAGGGCGTGACCTTGAAATCCTCTGCCATATTGACCTGTAACGAGTAGTAATATCATACCTTTTAATGTTTCGAGTGTGCCTCCCGATACATCAGTGTCAGACCGTTCCTTCGGAACGATGAATCCCTTTATACCTGAACGGCATTGTACCGTTCATGTGGAAGATACTCGGTAAAGAGGCATTGTACCTCGATATCGGACCGACGGCCAAAGAAAGAATGACGGAACTTGCCGGAGAGGGCGAGAAAGCAGATGAATTCAGGGCACTTATGAAGAATTCGGAGGTCCAATTCCTGCTCAACGGCAGCAATGAGTACAACACATTCTACTTCAAGGTCCCCGACGAGTACACTCCGGAACAGATCCAGCTCATGGCGGATGTCGCTCTCGATATCGTCAAGAACTCGGAGGCCCCGATGGTCGAGGTCGAAGGCGTCGAGCAGAGATTCCTTATCATATTCTCGAACAACAAGGAACCCGAACTCCTCGGTATCCGCAAGACACCGGGAATGTCGTCCGGAGCATTGTTCAAGCCTATATTCGAAGCACTGGACAAACCCGGAAGACTCAATCACGACTTCGAGTGACCGTCTTTCGGCAGAGTGAGCGTTCCGTATTCGGACCTGTCCCTTACGGGGGTTCCGGGAACATCCTTCAGACGGGAACCTTCGTTCTCGTTGACAGTGGACATCATCGATACCGGACGGAACGATCTCCATTTCTGATTGACATCGTTTATCAGCGAAGGCTCCGAGAGACCGTAGTACAATACCGAGGAATACAGCATGACCGCCGCGATCATGACCGCGGATATCAGCACGCCTGCCAATACCCATAGGATATCCGAACTCCCGACCGTTGCCAATGCTATCAGAAGAACGACCGCAAGCGGAAGGAACGTTCTGACCATGGTCGACATTATGCCGCCGAAAAGGGGAACATCGCAGTTATCGGCGGTTATCCTGACATCGAGCGACCTGAACAGGATGAGCGGAAGGACGAACAGGGGAATGAAAGCGATTATTGACAGTATGTACAGTACCGCCGTGTCCGCAGGCAAGTCCGAAAGGGAACCGCGGTCCAGCGTGATACATATCCAAAGTATGATCCCGACCATGAGTGCCAAAGTCACGTTTCCGAGGACATCCTTCCAGGGAATACCGCTTCTGCGCATCTTCCAATTCGACATCAGGTCCCTTGTGTCGAGACCCTTTGGAAGATCGAAGATGAATGCCAATGCCCTTTCCTTCAAACGGGCCTTCTTCGGCATGCTGACACATTCGACCGCATGCAGCGCCCTGTAGAAAACCCATCTGGAGATTATCGATGCGATGGATATGCTTCCGGGAACTCCGAGTGCGACCAGGAATCCCAGATAGAATATAAGCTCGGAAACACCGAGAAGATACATCGCAGCAAGCAATACCGCTATGATCACAAGGACCCAATACTTCCTGCGAAGGAAGAACAGGGCACCGCAGGCCACCAGCGGTATGGTCACGTACGGAAATACCTCATGAACGGGATGGCCGTCGATCAATTGCCAGATGATGACCCCCAATGCGACAAGCGCGGATACGGCCGCAACGATCGCCGTAAGCTTATCGGACTGCCTCATCAGGGACAGACCTTCCGGGAGCGTATCCTTCCCGAACAACTTACCGACCGATGCAGTATCGAATCTCATGCCTTTTCCATCCAGATCTCTATGTCCACCTTGGCCTTGTCGCCGGGGTAGACGCCGAGGATCAATCCCATCTCCTTGTTATTGCCTGTTGGGATCGGACCGTCCTCTATCTCGGTCTGATCCTCTTTGTGGTAGACCGATGAATTATCGCTGTTGGCAAACACGATGGAAGTGGGAATGTTGCTCTTGAAAGAATAATAAAGTGCCTTCCTGGGCTTCACTGCGATGGGGAAGGTCTTGACATTGTCATAGCAGCCGGGTTTGGTGGGATCGAATTCTCCGACCGAAAGCTGCTTCTCGCTGAACAAGACCGTCTTCTTCTCGAAAAGTGCCATACCGTCGGATAAGCATCACAGATAGTTATGCTTTATCGAAGGCCCCGTCATCGACCTCTTCGAGATCGGTCGAGTACTTCCACATCTTGGGGTAATGGCCGCAGCCCATGAACACACGTGTCGTCTGTACGGCGACACCCTGTTCCGCCGCCATGACCTTGGGGGTCGACATCTGCATCTTGCCCAATGCAATGAGTTCTCCCCTGGCGGTCATCATTGCGACAAGGGCGTTCTTCCTGATGTCCTCATCCAATATATGAATTCCTTTGACATTCAGATCGGCACCGTGGCAGATCGCATCTACCGCAGTGGCCTTCACTATGACCTTGGGAAGGGGATCCACGAGGACCTCCATCGGCTGGACCAGACTTCTGAGCCAGGTCTCGCGGCCGTCCTGCTGCCAGAATATGTATGCGTCGGTTAGGTCCTGAAGCGATGCCGCCATGTCCTCGGTCATACGGCCGGAACGGGAACGTCTCAGTTCCTCCATGTTCGCACCGCACCCGAGCACCTCTCCGATATCGATGCAAAATGTACGGATGTATGTTCCCGCATCGCAGGAGACCCTGAACAAGATCTCCCTTCCGCGGAATTCCAGGATCTCCAGTTCTTTGATGGTCCTGATCCTGAGCTGCCTCTTGACGGCGGACCTGACCGGAGGAAGCTGGTATATCTTCCCCTGGAACTTTCCCATGACCTCGCGCACCCTCTTCTCGGGACGGTCGGCATGGAGCCTCATGAGACAGATATATTCCTTATCGGAAGAAAGGACCACATCCGTCAGACGGACCGCCTTTCCCGTACAAATGGGAAGAACGCCGCTCACATAGGGATCCAATGTTCCGCCGTGACTCACCTTGTCGGTGTGTATGGCGGTCTTTACCCAAGCCGTCGCCTGATGGGATGTCGGACCTGATGGCTTATCCAAAGCTATCACGCCGGCGTTGAGAAGTTCTCCCATAGAACGGTCGGACGGTCTCTTTCCCCATTTATCGGGCAGGGTCTTGGGGTCCTTTATCAGCATTTACATTCCTTCAAAGCATCGAGGATCTTTGCCGTGACCTGATCCGGATTCAGATGATCGGTCGAGATCACGAGATCGTAGACGCTCAGATCGTCTATGTCTATGTCGTAATACATCTTATAACGCTTGGCCTCGGAAGCCTGACGTTCAATGGTCTTGCGGACTGCATCGTCAAGCGATTCGCCTTCGCGCACTCCGACCCTTGCCATCCTGACCTCGGGACTTGCACTCAGATATATCCTGAACGCGGGTATCCCGTTCCTGGTAAGCATATAAGCGGAAAGCCTTGATTCCAGAATGATATCGGAGTTCGCACGGGCGACCTCCAATATCTTGGAATCAATTGTTTTGTCTATCGTCGAATCATTCTCGGCCAAAGCTCCGAATTCTCCGAGGGTGAGTCCCCTTTCAGCGGCCATTTCACGGAAGAACTGTCCGAAGACCACAGCCTTCAGACCGAGTTCCTCGGACAGCATCTTACACGTGGTGGTCTTCCCGGAACCGGGAGGGCCGCTTATGGTTATCCTCATTATTCGACCTTCAGTGCACAGCATCCAACTGCTTCAGGCGCTTCTTCAGGAGATAGTACCTTACGAACCTGTTCTCGAGCTGTCCGATAGGCAGGCTGATCATTGTATAGATGATGATCCAGTAGGGCATGAATCCCATTGCCGAGTCGAGCAGGTTCAGTGTTCCCCAGGGCATTGTGACGTAGAGACTGGAAGCATCTGCGGTGTGGGTCACGAAGTACAGGATCCAAGCATACATGGGCATGATGAGGATCATCGTTACCGGCATGATCTTCATCTGGTCCGTGCTTGTCTTCATGGACTTGGCCATCATCTCAGGCTGCTGTTCCTGGAGCTTCTTCAGTTTGAAGAGGTTGTTCTCCTGTCTTGCCTGGCGGAGCTCGGCATTGAATGCCGACTGTTCCTGCTGTATCTTTGCCTGTGCTATAGGGTCGGTGATGAAACTCCTTACCACTGTACTCAGCGTGATCATTATCAATCCTGCAATGACCAGCGTGAAGACGGGGAGTTCCCCGCCGAAGTCGATGACGCAGAAGACATAGTTCAATGCGGCCCCGAGGGGGTCCCTGAACATCATGACAGCCATCATGATGATCAGGACGAACACCATGCCGATCATTGTGCCCTTGGGCATTGCCGGCATGGCTTCCTGCATCTTCTGCATCTGCTCCGGAGATCCGGGGTTAGGCATTTCACTCTCCTCCGAAGAAGCCTCTCATGACAGGGTTCATCTCCATCATCTGCTCGCGGCCGACGGCCTCGTAGAAGTGGATCAGGATACCTACTGCCAACAGCAGACCTGTACCCGACGCATTACCTGTCGTACCGATCATATCGGCACAGGCAGCCAATCCTCCGATCAAGGCTCCCGAAAGTATGGTGATGGTAGGAATGTATCTTTCCAACACACGCTTGAGCACACGGGGGTCTCTACGGAATCCGGGTATCTGCATGCCGCTTCTCTGGATCTGATTCGCAACTGCTTCCGATCCGAGATTTGTCGTCTCGACCCAGAACTTGGCGAACATGATCGAACCCATGATCATCACGCTGCCGTATACCAACACGTGACACAGGTTCTCCAACACCGTATGGCTGTTACCGTACGAGGCAGGATCAAGGATAGGCATCAGCCAATCCGTCAACCCCTGCGGGGCCGACAGATACCATGCCAATCCTCCCGACGCCGTTGTCGAATCAGCTTCGAAGTATCCGATAGCACTGTTCCCTCCTATGAGCGGTATACTCGAAAGGAAGTCGTTGCTGTACAGGAGCAGGGCGATCATACTTATGTTGGCGAGCAACGCGGACATCAGAATGACCGGGATATTGCTTGCGTACATCAGCTTGATCGGATATCTGCCTCTCGCGCCTCTCGCGTTACCGTGAGACAGCGGCAGTTCGATACGACTGGATTCCAGATACACCACTACTAGGAAGATCACTATCGTTCCTATCAGCGCGATCATTGGGTTTGGTTGACCCAGGAAGATCGTTTCATATCCTCCGCTTGCCATTTCGGCCGAACTTGTGTTCATGATGATGTAGATGGCCTTGGGGATCGTACCGGCAGGCGGATTCGACAACGACATTGCTGCCGATGAGTCATACGCATACCAGTTCAATGCTCCCGTGAACACCGCCTGGGAAACTCCCGCGGCGATGAACAGTGAGATACCGCTTCCGATACCCCACTTGGAGACCACCTCATCGAACAGGAACACCAGATACGATCCGATGCACAACTGAAGGATGATCAACAGTTTAGCTCCGGCCGAGCCGAAGGTCGAGACGAAGGTGTCGGAGGGTTCCAGGTAACCGAATACCTGGGGGATAGCCTCCACCAAGATCATCACTATGACCAACAGTTTAAGGACGGACTGATAGCATGCTTTGTCTTTTCTGCTCGTGAGATCGAGTTTAATGATCTTCGCTCCCACAAACAGCTGCATTATGATCGAGGCTGTGACGATGGGCCCAATACCGAGCTGCAGGATCGTTCCTGACGCTCCTGCCATGATGGTCCTGTACTGTGCGAACAGATCAAGCGATTCCGATTGATCCAGTCCAAATACGTACACATTGGTCATTATGAAGTACACGACCAACACGACGATGACCCACATCATCTTCGTCCTGAAGTGCACATGGCCCTCAGGACGTTTGACGGCGGGGAGCCTGTCACTTATAGGTTTTACCTTATACAACAGGCTAGGTTGTTCATCCATCCCAATCTACTCCTCGATTCAAACTTACTCGACAATGCTGCCACCCGCGGCCTCGAGTTTCTCGCGTGCTTTCGCGGAAGCCTCTGCCACGGTGACATTGACGGCCACACTGATGGATCCGTTTCCGAGCAGTTTGTCTATGCCTGCATCGGTAAGGTTGATATTATAGATATCCCCCTGTTTTGCTCCGAATCCCATCTCGATCAGACGATCGGCCTGTTCCTCGAGCTCTGCCACATTGATGGTGGAGTTTGCCTCTACCATGCACTGGGGTCTCTTGAAACCGTGTCTTCCATAGTGGTCCCTGTCATACTTCAGCATACCGATCTTGCCTGTCTTACAAAGACCTGCCTGACCGTGACCGCCGATGATACCTGCACCACGTCCGGATTTCTTACCGCGTCCGTGTGTCCTAGATCCTCTCATTTTCTTGGTTCTGCTTGGCATCTCTTACACCTCACAGCATCCTGTTGATGAGATCGTTGATCGCTGCTGCCCTGTATCCAAGTGCTCCGCCGTTCTGGAAGGAACGCTTGTTTCCTTCGTATCCCTTTACAGGGGGGTGGAGACGGAAGACGGGCTTTGCTGCCTCAACATCTCTCAGTCTGTAGTTGTTCTCAATGATTGCTTTGGAAAGCGCGTCGATAGAATCGAACTCCGTGTTCTCCTTGAGGTAGTCGTCGGTGAGGTCCTTGTCGCCGGCAAGTTTTCCGCGTGCGCGGATAAGTGCGGCGAGGGTCTCCTCGTTGATCTCTCCCCAGGTACAGTAGTCCTTGATCTTCTGGAGCATTCCTTTTGTTGATGCGTTCTCGGGGACGATCACACAGTGGTTGACCCTGTTAAGGCCCATGAGTTCCATTGTGTGTGCGATGTTGTAGTTGACATCGGGCTGTCCGCGGACACGAATGACTGCGTATGCCATCTTCACTCCTCCTGTTCGTAGTTGGTAGCATCGGTCTCTTCGATCGAAAGTCCAACAGGTCCGGATACGATGTGAAGCTTTTCTGCCTGCTCGTCCGTGACTCTCATACGGGCTGTCTCTTTCAGTGCTTCAAAGGTTGCCATGGCGTAGTTGACCTTCGTCTTGGTGTTTCCTCTTGCGAAGCCCCATGCATCTTTGACACCGGCGATGGTCAGGAGGCTCTTGGCGACGTCTCCGACCGCAAGGCCGATACCCTGAGGTGCAGGTTTGAGATAGACAGTTACAGATCCGGTACGTCCGATCACTTCGTAAGGGAACGAATGGGGCTCGCCGCATCCGCATTCCCACGAACCGCATCCTCTCTTGATCTCGATGATGTTCAGTTTCGCGTTGTCGATGGCCTTCTTGATCGAAGGTCCGACCTCTTTACCTTTTGCTCTTCCGATTCCGATGAATCCGTCGCCGTTACCGACGATACATGTCACCGCGAACCTGACCCTCCTTCCGGAGTCGGTCATCCTCTGGACCATGTTGAGGTCGATGACCTCGTCTTTCAGGTCGGGGAGAAGGATGTCCACGATCTCCGCTTCGCGGAGAGGGAGCCTTGTAGCAAGTGCATCGCTCATGGTTGTGATCTCACCGTTGAGGACCATTTGCCCCAGTCTTGTCTTAGGGATCCAATCCATTTCACTCAGCCTCCATCTTGTCAATGAGGGCTTTTACATCGCCCTTGATAGCATCATCGATGTGCTTTCCGTAAAGCCTGTCCTCTGCGGGCATGACCTCGTCGGAAGCGGGCACTTCGACACCGGCATCGTTCATTCCCTTTGCGACGGCGAAGAGTACTCCTCCGTGCTGGGGGTTCTGCATACCGATATCGAGCACTGCGTACTCGATGTCTGCTTTAACTGCTTTCTTACCGGCAAGGTATCCTACGAGGTACGCCGCGGGAACGGAGGAACACGAGTGTGTCCATCCCATCTTGACGAGCTCTTTGGTGCTTGCCGATACTACGATCTTATCTCCTTCCATTCCGAACTCTGCGAACTGGACGGTGATGTTCTTATTGGACCTTCTGACGACTGCCCTTGCCTCGTGGCTCGTAAGGAGCTTACGGCGTGCGTAGTAGTCAGTACGGCACTCTCTTCTTCTGCGGAACGCAACTTTATATCTTGGTCCTGTAGCCATCAGTTCTCCTCCTCCTTAAGGTAACCTTCGGCGATCATGTGCTGTTTGAGATTCCTGCGGGACTTGTAAACTCCTCCCTTGGCTCTCCTGTAGTACAGCCTGTATACAGAGGGTGTGATCTTGCCGTCGGCCCTGAGAGCCTTCAGTTCCTCACGGATGGGCCTGATCGTGGCCATCCACCTGCTCTTGTCAGAAACGCGTGCGTTTGCTGTTCCTTTCCTCGAACCGGGTCCCTTTCTCTTACCGCTGGCCTTCTGGCCTGCAGCGTATCTCATCCTTCCTTTCGATGTTCCGTTCTTGGCTTTCGCCTTGATAAGACCGGAATCGACCGCCATGCGGATGTCTGCGCGGGTGATACAGTCCTCGACTTCCTCGAGTTTGTCCGGATTGATCCAGACCCTGTTCTCACCGCAGCCGAGGATATCGGCTGCCATTCTTCTCTGGTTCTTCAGATCTGACATGTTCACACCATCCTGTTGAGAACCCTGATGCCGAGCTCTGCGGCCCTGTCCTCAATGGCGATCCTCTTCTTGGTACCGACCGTACCGCCGATGCGGACTGCCTGTACCTTGGGGTCGATGTTCTCGAGCCCTTCTACGTTGTAGACGAGGACCTCTTCGAATCCCGACGGGTGGAGGTTCCTTACGGAAACGGGTCCGCGGTATCCGATGTCGACCATCGGTGAGCGTCTCTTCAGACATCTCTTCATCTTGGAGTGGATACCCTTGGGTTTTCTCCATTTCTCTCCGAGTTTGGAGTATCTGAACCATTCCTGTCTCTTGAATGCAGGCCTGCGTCCGGAGACCATTGCCCTCTTTGCAAGTGCATCTGTTGTCTCCTCGCTGAGCTCGGGTTTTGCCTTCGCTTTGTAGGCTCCGGCTTCGACGACCTCGGTCTCGACGACCTCTGTCTCTGCCTCTGCTTTCTTCTTGGACTCTTTCTTCTTAGGCTCTGCAGCGGGGGCTGCCTCGCTGAAAGATGCCTTCCAGTTTTCGACGGTCTTGGGACCGACTCCGGAGAGCGTCTTGATAATCTCTTTGACCTTGGCGTCATCCGAGAGGGCTGCTTTCAGCTCATCGACGTTGTTGATACCGATGGTCTTCAGCTCATCGATGTTGCCCTCTTTGAGACCTGTAAGATCTGCGAATGTTTTCACGGTCATTCTTTCACCTTGTGTGATTTGTGGACGATGTAGATTCCGTCCTGGAACGTTCTCTTGTCGAAACCGAGCCTGGATGTGGCCTTCTCAAGGTTTGCTGCGGTCTGTCCGCAGGCTTCGATGCTGATTCCCTCGACGGTAACGTCAGCACCGCTCACCTTGACCTTACAGTCCCCTACGATCTTTGCGTAGCGGGGGTCATGGCCTCCCATGTAGTTGTTGATCTCGACGCGGTCTCCCTTGACTGCGACTTTCATCGGGAAGTGTGAGAAGACGACCTTAAGACCGTATGTGAATCCTACCGTGACACCTTTGATCATGTTGTTGATGTGTGCCACGAAGGTTCCGACCATAGCTTTATCTTTGATCCTAGGGTACTCGCAGCTGACCTTTACGTCAGCTTCCTCTACCTTCACGATGACGCGCGGGTGTGCGAAGACTCTGCTCAGTTCGCCCTTAGGTCCTTTGACCTTTACCGTCTCACCATCAGCTGTGATGGTAACGCCGGCGGGGATGGCGATAGTATGTTCGATTTTCCCTGCAACTGTCATATTTATTCCTCAATATACGTAAACTAATAGTTTTCCGCCGATACCAAGCTCTTTGGCACGGTCCTGGGTGATCACACCTGCGGTCGTCGTCATGACGATGAGTCCGAAGTCCTGGGCGGGGAGGAACCTCGCTTCGAACTTCTCGATCTCGGTCGTCTTGACTGAATACCTGGGCTTGATTACACCGCAGTCGTTGATCGCTCCTTTGAGCATGACGCGGAATTTTCCTGCTTTTCCGTCCTCGACGTACTCGAACTGGTAGATGTATCCGTGATCCTGCATAACTTTCAGCACACGGCCGATAAGTTTGGAGGAGGGCTGGATAACACATTCGCTCTTTCCGTTGAGGGCAGCATTTTTCATGACGCACATAGCGTCGTTCAATGGATCGCACTGCATTTCTCACACCTCACGAATACTTTTTGAACCCGAGTTCCGGGGCCATGTCTCTGAAGCACTGGCGGCAAAGATGCATTCCATATCTCCTGATGATACCTCTCCTGCGTCCGCAGCGGGTACATCCGACTGTTCTGCCGTATTCTCTCTTTGGCTTCACTCTACCACCTCAACTTCGTAGTTATCTTTCATGTACTGGATTCCCTCGTCGCGAGCGATACGGTGGCACGCAGGTGCCTTCCTTTTCAGGAGTGCCCTTGTCGAGATCCTTCCGCCTTTCCTTCTCAGGACGACGCTGACATCCATTCCGAAGATACCGATCTCGGGGTCGTATTTCATACCCTCGAAGTCTGTGTAATCGGAGATACCGAATGACATGTTGCCTTCCTTGTCGAAGGAGTACTCGTAGACGCGCTGTTCCCTGATGGCCAGGGCCTTTCTGAGGAAGTCCTCTGCCTTCTCTCCCCTGAGGGTCACTTTGCAACCGAGGGGCATTCCGACACGGATTCCGAGATCCCTGTTCACATGCTTGGACATGGTCTGGACAGATTTCTGTCCCGTTACTTTGTCAAGGACCTTCTGTGCTTTGACGAGCCTTTCTCCGGCTTCGCCGACACCGATGTTGACGGTTACCTTATCAATGTGAATATCTCTCATTGCGTTCATTCGGATGCCTCCGGCATTGTGATCTCAACCTTTCCCTCGCCTACGACGAAGATGTTGGAGTTGATGGTCTCTGTGTCATCATCGAAGATGACGACGTTGTCGGGGGATCCCTTGACAATGATGTAGTCCTTGATCGTATTGATCTTACCGGTCTGTGAACCGCTGACGATGAGGACCTTGGATCCTGCCTTTGCGGGGTAGCACTCGACGACCTTCTGTCCGGGGACCTCGATCTTGAGTGTGTCTCCGACCTTGTAGTCGTTCTTGTCCAGAAGGAGGTTCCTTCCGCCGCTGAGGTTAAGCTGGAACTTTCCGCCTTTCACGAGGGTCTTGTCCTCGATCCTGCAGAGTTTCACCTTAGCTTCGTCATCGTTCACTGCGACCGCTGTGAGCTTTCCTTTGTCGGAAAGGAGCATGCGGTAGCTGAGTCCCATCTTGGGAACTGTGACGACGTCCATGACTCCAATAGGGGCTTTGGGGTTTTTCACGGCCTTTCCGTCAACGAAAAGTTCACGGTTGCCGATGACTCTTTTTGCCTCCCTAGCGGTGTCACATACGCTGATCATGTCCCTGAGGACGATAACTGCGGGCACGCTGCTTTCCACAGAGTGTGCCCCTGCGGTCTGCTTCGTTGCATAGATCGAGGCCTTCTTTTTAATGGGCCAGGACCTAGGCGCTGCCAATCTCTTCATGTGATCGCTCATTCTTTAGCCTCCTTTTTCTTGGAGAGCGCGTCCATCCTCCATTTGTCCTCGGTGTTCAGTTTGGTGATCACGAGGTTGGATGCATGGATGGGACGTACTACTGCGGTGCCGTCCGCCTGATTGACGGTTACACCTTCGATGGACACACGGCCGGTCTTTGTGAAGACGTCGAGGACCTTGCCCTCTGTGCCGCGTATATCGTCGTCGCCGCGGAGGACCGCGACGGTGTCGCCTTTACATACTCTTGCGGAACGGATGCCGAACTGCTCGCGGAGTTCTGCGGAGAGGTGTGCTGAAAGCATCTTCCTCTTCGTGTGGGCAGGTGCGTGTGCTTGAGCCTTTCTCTGTACCCTTGCTTTGCTGCTTACCATTTTCATTCCTCACACGATGATGTTCGCCGTTGCCGCAATACGGGGCCACCTCTCGGCTGCTTCCCTTGCGACAGGGCCTTTGATATCTGTTCCTTTCGTTTCGCCAGTGTCGGTCGTAAGGACCGCTGCGTTGTCCTCGAAGAAGATCATTGTTCCGTCGGGGCGCCTCATGGCGCGTTTCTGACGTACGATGACCGCGAATACGATCTGTCTCCTCATTGCGGGGGTTCCTTTCTTGACGGATGCGATGACGACGTCACCGACACCTGCGGAAGGTACCCTCCTTGCTACACCGTGGTAGTTGGGCACAGTGATGATCTCGATGACCTTCGCTCCGGTGTTATCGATAACGCTGAGCTGCGATCCGTTGATGAGGCCTCTTGTCTGGTTTCCGGCAATTCCCTTCATCTTTCATCACTCCTTCTTCTCTACCACTACGTAGGATACAGTCTTGGAAATGGGCCTGCATTCCATGATCTTCACGTGGTCGCCTACCTTGAGTTCAAGGCAGGGCGATGCGTGGGATGCATACCTTGCGAACCTTTTCTCGTATCTCTCGTATTTCTTCTCAAATCTGAGGTAGTTGCGCTCGACGATGACCGTTTTGTTCATCTTCACAGTTGCAACTACACCGTCTATGACCTGTCCCCTGACCGACAAGCTGCCGTGGAACGGGCAGTTGGGGTCATTACACTCGGAAGTGGGAGGAACGACGTCAATTCCAATGTTTCTTACTTTTGCTGTCATTTTATTCACCTAACCTTCTTTATTCTGTCTTCTGGTCGGTGTTGTATTTCTGTACCTTTGATGTCTATCTGTCTGTCTTGGTATGTGAATCTGAACTCATTGCCCGGTTTAGGTACCATTCTCTCAGTTCCGGCCGATTCAATGGTGAACGTGTTTTTCGTCTCGTCGACCACAATCCCGGATATTCCCGAGAATGGTGCTGACAGCACTACCACGCCCAGTCCAATGAGCTCAGTTCTCATGAATTCATTTCTATTCATCTTACCTGACTTCAGTACGGAAGCCCATCTCCTCCAGCACGGCTTTCACTTTTTTCTTGTGATCGCCCTGGAGTTCGATGCGGCCGTCCTTGCACGTTCCGCCGGCGGCACACCTGTTCTTCAGCTGCTTTGTCAGATCATTGATATTGATGTCATTCTCATCGATTCCATCAATAACAGTGACCATCTTGCCATACCTGCGACTGTCGACAGAGATCCTAACGGACTGCTGCTCACGTGCGATCTCCTCGCACATGCACAGTTCCTTAGGCAATCCACATACTGGACAGACTGCCATCAGAGTTCTTCCTCCTCCTTCTGGACGGTCAGAATACGTGCGATGTTCAGTCTGAGCGCACGGATGATTCCGGGGCTGGAAGGTGCTCCTCCCATGGCGGAAACTCCTCTCTCGTGCATGAGCTCGTTGCGGAGCTCTTTGAGTTTCTGGTTGCGCTCTTCGACACTCATGTTCCTAATGTCTGCTGTTTTAAGGGAGGCCATTTCACTCGCCCTCCTTCTCAACATCATCAGCAACAGGTTCTTCTGCGGGGACTGCGGGCTCCTCTGCTGCAACAGGTGTAGCGAAGAGGTCCGGGAGGACCGCTGCTGCTTCTGTCTTTCCAAGGACCTCGATGTCCGCGGGCAGTTTTGCGTTGGACTGCATGATCTCAACAGTTACTCCGATGACTCCCATCTTCAGTTTTGCGACCGCGTATCCGTGGTCGATGAACTGTGCTTTGGGCTCACCGCAGAACTTGATGTATCCATCTTTGAATTTCTCTGTTCTGTGTCTCTGTCCGGTCAATTTTCCTGCGACGATGATATGACAGCCGCGGGCTCCGGAATCCATGATCCTGCGGACCGTGGAGTGTCCTGCTCTGCGGAAGTGCCATCCTCTCTCAAGGGAGAATGCCAGTTTCTCTGCCATGATCTGTGCGTTGAGACTTGCATTCTCAACCTCTTTGACCTCGATCTGAGGGTTCTCGAATGCGAACCTCTCTTCGATGACCTGTGTCAGATTCTTGATAGTCTGACCGCGTCTTCCGATGACGAGTCCGGGCCTCTCGGTGGTGAGGATCACACGGGTACCCATGGGGGTCCTCTGGACGTCGAGTCCGCCGAATCCTGCACGGCTGACCTCTTTCATGAGGTACTGCTTAAGCAGAACCCTGCGGATGTTCTCGGCAACGAATTTTCTCTCTGATGCCATTTCACTCAACCTCCTCGATTATCACTTCGATGTTGGCTGTCTCCTGGTTCCACTGCGTGGCCCTTCCCTGTGCTCTCGGCCTGTGGCCGGGAATGGTCTGGCCCCTCGCAATGGTGATCGTGGAGATCGCCATGTTCGAAGGTGTGAGTCCCTTGTACTCTGCATTGCTCGATGCGGACTGGATGACTGCGAGGATCGCTTTGGATGCCTTCACAGGGTATCTTCCGGGTCCGACTCCCTTCTTGTGAGAGACACGTTTATTGTATCTCTTCAGGGGGACGGGGGTCTCTTTTGCGATGACCTGCTCGAGTGTTGCAACAGCTGTCTCGACCTTCATTCCGCGGACGAGGCCTGCGACCTCGCGTGCGAATTTGGGGGAGACGGGCTGTTCGGTAGCGCGTGCCCTTGCGGTTGTGTCAGGGTCTGCAACTGTTGTGTAACCTTTGTTAACCATACCTAACACCTCACTTCAGCGGCATGAACTTCGAAGACCTGGTTGCACCTACTCCGGGTCCGGAGTGCTGCGGGGTCTTCCTGTTGATCACAAATTCGCCGAGGAAACATCCGATCATCTCGGGTTTGATCTCGACGTCTTTGAACTCGTGTCCGTTGTATATGCTGACGGTCTTTCCGACGAACAGGGGGATGATGGGCAGGTCCCTGCGGTGGGTCCTGATAACATCTCCGGGCTGTGCCTCTTTGAGCCTGTCGAAGACAAGCTGCTGCTCGTAGTTGAGACCGCGGAGGTATGTCCTCCTTGCTCTGGACGGAAGGATTCCAAGGATCTCGTCGAAAGACATGGCGAGTAACTCCTCCATGGTGAATCCACGATACAGGAATTCCTTCTTCCTCTTTGCCTGGATTGCGGATGCCTTCTTTCTGGATCTTCTCCTGGAGGCTTTTGCCGATCCTGCGATTATTTTCTTAGCCATAATCAAACCTTCCTCTTCTTCTTAGGCAGGAATCCTACCTTCTGACCTGTAGATGCGGTCCTTCTCTGACAGTTCGGTCCACCAACGTGAGGATGGCTTCCTCCACCATGGGGGTGGTCGACGGCGTTCATTGCAACTCCGCTGACGACTTTGTTGGCAACGGACCTGGATCTGAGTGTCAGTGCGTTCTTTCCTGCTTTGGCAAGAGGCTTGTCTCCCCTGCCTCCGCCTGCTACGACACCGATAACGGCGCGGCAGTCGGGGTGGAACTCCTTCATCTGTCCGGACGGCATGAGGAGGACTACTCTGTTTCCTCTGCTGACAACTGTCGCGGACGATCCTGCTGTCTTTGCGTATTTTCCACCGTCTCCGGGTGTTCCCTCGACATTGTGGATAAGGGTTCCCTCGGGGATCTTATCGAGTGTCGTGATGTTTCCGGCGACGATTGCGTTCGTTCCGATCGTGACTTTCTGTCCGACCTTTGTTCCCTCGACCGCTAACTGGTAGTCGGTCTTTCCATTGAATTCAATGACTGCCAAGGGGCTTGTCCTTCCTGGTGCCTGAATCAGGTCCCTGATGGTTCCAGTACCGTTTTCGACGTGAGGAAGCCTGACATCGTCAACGTGCCTGTGGCTAGGGGAACGATAGTGGGGACATCCGCGTCCCCTTCTCTGTGTTCTCAATCTTTTTCCCATTCTCACTCACCTCAGAATACTCCGACCCTCATACCAACATCTTCTGCGGAGTAGCCCTCTGCGAGTTTGATGATGGCGTGTTTGCCGTCTTTCTGGATCCTGGTCCAAACAGCTTCCACTTTGACCTCGAAGCGCTCTTCGAATGCGGTCTTGATGTCCTGCTTGGATGCCTGCCTGTGAACGATGAACTCGATCTTGTTTCCGTCCTTGAACTTCTGTGTGGGTGTTCCCGACATGTAGTTCAGAGATTTTTCCGTAACATACGGTCTGATAAGGATATCGCTCTGCTTCATTCTGTCCACGCTCCTATCTGAGTCATTGCTGATCTGGTGTAGACCGTAAGCCTTCCTGCGTCTCCTCCGGGAGCGAGGATGCTTGTGTTGAGTGTGCTGACTGTCTCAACCTCTACACCGGGGAGATTTGAAGCGCTCTTGAATATGGGTACTTCCCTATCAGATACTACAATAAGAACAGATACAGGTGTTCTGTACCTTCTGTTCCTCATCTTTCCCCTTCCTGCACGGATCTTTGTTCCGTCCTTTGCACGCTCGACATCGTAGCCGATACCGATCATGTCAAAGATCTCGGAGACCTCTTTCGTGCTTGCGACGTTCTCGAAATCGTCATCGACCACGACAGGGAATGATACCTTGTCGTCGAACTGGTGTCCGCGGGCCTTGACGCAATCCGCACATCCGGTTGCTGCGAGTGCAGACAGGCGTGCGAGTTTGAGCTCTTTCTTGTTGACCTTCTGTGCCCAGATTCTCTCGGGTACCGGAGGGTGTGCTCTCCTACCGGAAACGTTGTTAGGCGATTCTGTTGCTTTCCTGCCGTCGTGTACCCTCTGTACACGGGCTGTTCCGCGGCCTTTTCCCCACGTGCTGACGGAGTGCCTCATTCCTGCACCAGGTGCGGGACCGTAAGGCTGCCTTCCGTTCGCTGCTGCTGCGAGGACTGCTTTCTTGATGAGATCGGGTCTGTACTCCGAATCGAATGCCACGGGGACATCGACTGTGCCGGAGACCTCTCCCTTAACTGAATAAACGTTTGTCGTTGTCATCTAAAATCATGCCCCCTGCTTGGATTCTGTGGACACATAGGTGACCTCAGGAACTGCAGTGTCTGCCTTCTTGGGGACCCTGGCCGCATCTCTGAATCTGACGAGCCTCTTGGTGGGACCGGGTACGGATCCGTGGACGAGAACGTATGTGTTCCTGACCTCTCCGTAGTTAAGGAATCCACCCTTGGGGTTGATCTCTGCACCTTCTGTTCCGACCTTGACGACCTTCTTGTTGAACTCGGTCCTCTGGTGGTATCCGAGCTGTCCGGCCTGGGGAACAGTGCTTCTTACATATCCGGGTCTCTTAGGACCGAGGTTTCCGATTCCGCGGCGGTGCTTGCTGTTCCTGTGGGACAGAAGTTTGACACCCCAGCGCTTGGTTACACCCTGGAAACCTTTTCCTTTCGTGACAGCGATGACATCTACGAACGCGCCTTCTGCGGCGAAGTCGTTGATGGTCACCTCTTTTCCGAGAATGCCCTTTGCGTATGCAATCCTCTCGGGGATCGTTCCGCCGCCGATCCTGAGCTCCATGATCTCAGGGACCTTCTTAGGTACACCGGAAACGAGCTTAGGCTGGGTGTATGCGATGACGCGTACATCTTCGACATCGAGCTTCTCGTATCTCTCGAACGAGGCCTCAGTGTGGTTCTTGGGGACGTTGAGTCTCTTCGAGAGAAGAGCATCGACATCCTGTGCCCATACTTCGCCTGCGGTCTTGAGACCGACGATCGTGTTCTCATAGAATCTGACAGCTGCGATCTTCATGGGGGGGACCTCGATCACCGTAACAGGTGTCTGGAGCTCCATACCTGAGGTAGTGCTCTTTGCCCTCTTGTCCACGACGAACGCGTGTGTCATTCCTGCTTTATATCCTGCGAAGCCCTGAATTTTGGGTGCTCCGCTGATCTCGGGCCACGAGTCAAGCCTGGGTGTCTGAGACGCTGCTCTCTTCCTAGGTCCGTATGCCCTCGATCCTCTCTTTGGACGCCTTCTTTGTGACATATTTCACACATGCCTGCGAGGGTCTCTTCGCTAACCTCGCGCTTTATAGACGAACCGTCTCATGTTCCGACCGTGACGCCATATCCATCTCGAGAAATCGACATGAGTGAACTTGGGTTGCAAACGCATTGCCCGATGCGTCTGGTCAGACATTAGTCTGTCCAATCTAAGGCATGGTAAGGGCAGGTTATATATAAAGACTCCCCTGCTCTCCTTTATAGGGAAAAGAAATCGAATAAAAGAGGTTTGGGGAAGAAGGTTCACTCGCCCTTCTTGGCTTTCTGCTGGGCGCGCTTCATACGTGCCTTCGCATTGAATCCCGTCGCCTTCTCTGCGAACAGGTTGAGCTTTCTCTTGCTGTCGAGGATGGACTCATCGGTCATGTCAGCGGTCTTGCTGTTCTCGGTCGTGATAATCATCTTGTCCTTCGCCAGGACCTTGACCTCGATGCGCGACATGACACCGTAGGACGAAACGAGAACGTCACCATCCTGTTTCACATTGCCGAATACCTCCTGCATGAGGTCCTTCAGTGCATCTCCTTCGATGTTCTTGTACCAGCCTTTCTTGATATCATAGTCCATTTCTTCACTCTCTAATGATGAGGTCGCTCCCGAATCCGCGTTCGAGGTCGGCCGATGTACCCAGTAATGTCTCGGCCTCCATATAATCTTTCCACTTTGCGATGCACGGACATGTGACCTCGAGGTCCTTGGGATCCTGCGAGAATGAGAACTTCTCGATCGCATCCAATACCTTCCTGTCGCATTCGCCGCAGTTGTGGACCCCTCTCTGAGAGCCTCCTCCGGAAGGTGACGACATGAGTCTCGCGTTAACAGTCCCAGACAAAGTTTTCAGGACCTCTACCAATGACCATATCCAAGGCGATCTGAACTCCCCTCTCTTCCATAATCTCTCGACGTATGTCCCGTATTGGATGTTGAGAGGATTGACGGATATCTCGTCCGAGAACGGATCTGCGAACCTTGCCGAACGTATGGAGTCCTCTATCGCCTCGCGCTCCGTAAGGAACGGGGGCTTGAGTAGCAGGTATGTCCTGACGGTCATTCCCGCATCCTTGACGGCGATTCCGGCGCGCCTGCTGTCCTCCTGCGTGAAACCTTTGTTGATGGATGTCTTTAGTATATCTGGGTCTGCGCTTTCCAAGCCCAGTGCGACGGTCAGCGTCTTAGGCAGTCCGGACAGTAATTCGGGGGTCACGAACTCGGGGCGGCTCTCGATCAGAATGCGCTCGCATCCCGAGAATTCCTTCATGATCCTGTCCCTTACCGACGGAGGTATCTCCCTCTCGTCGAGGAAGCTTCCCGATGTGTAGATCTTGACAAAAGGCTCTCCTTTGTATCTTGAGAGCGCCTGATCGATCTGACGGTTCAGGTCATCCTCCGTAACGGTGCTGATCGATGCCTGCCTGTATCCGCACATAGTGCATCCGCCGGTCTTTGCCCAGCAGCATCCGCTGGTACGCATGATCATGACCATTGCATCCACGACCTTGCCGTTGGACAGGTCCTTTTCCTTCCAAAGCGTTTCCAGCTCGGACGGCGATCTCTTCTCCTTCATCTTGATGACTCCGTCCCACCCCACGGATTCCCTGTAATTAAGCGTTCCCAAGGCTTGCGCGCAGACGCGTAACATTAATATCATTTGTAAGAATGGAGAATGACAGGTAAGGCCATATGGCTAATGAAATCATAGTAATCGGCTCAGGTGCGGCAGGAATGACAGCTGCATCTTCAGCCAGAGCAACGGATGCTTCGGCAAAGATCACGGTATTCACGGAAGATGAGGACATCGCTTACTCCCCGTGTGTCATTCCCTGGGTATTGGAAGGAAGATCCACCTGGAATGAGATCATCATGCACACCCCCGACTTCTACAAGAAAGAGAAGGACATCGATGTGCACATCAAAACAAAGGTCGAATCCGTCAACAGTGACGAGAAGACCGTCACGGCAGACGGAAAGACCTACAAGTACGACAAACTTATCATCGCGTCCGGCGGAAGGGTATTCATCCCCCCGATACAGGGAACAGACCTTGAAGGCGTGTTCGTTGTAAGGACCGTCAGGGACGGAAAGAACATCGAGGCAGCACTCAAGGATGCAAAGAAGATCGTCATCGGCGGCGCCGGTGTCATCGGACTTGAGATTGCACTCGCATTCGCCAATATCGGCAAGGATGTCACGGTCATCGAAATGATGGACCAGGTCATCCCCAGGATCGCAGACAGAGACATGGCAGACCCCATCCAGGCATACCTGGAGAGCAAAGGCGTCAAATTCGTCATGAAGGCCCCTATCCAAGCAGTCAACGGAACCGGAAAGGTATCCGGTGTCACCGCTGCCGGAAAGGAGTACCCCTGCGACATGATCATCTTCGCTACCGGTGTCCGTGCCAACCTTGACATCGCCAAGGAACTCGGATTCGACATCGGACAGCTCAACGCCATCGCGGTCGCACCCACGCTTCAGCCCTACAAGAGAGGACGCCTGGTCCCCGACGTGTACATCGCCGGAGACGTCATGCAGTGTCAGTCCGCGATCATGCCCGGACCCACAATGAGCCAGCTCGGTTCATCTGCGGTCAAAGAGGGAAGGGTCGCCGGAATCAACGCAGCAGGCGGGAACGCACTGTTCGGTCCCGTTGCAAGCCCTTGGGTCAGCGTCATCGGCGAGAAACAGATCGCCGGTACCGGACTCTCGCTCGGACTCGCTTCCTGGTACGGACTCAAGACCGTCACCGGAAAGGCGACCGGACTCACCCGCGCCAGATACTACAAAGGCGGAAAAGAGCTCGTCGTGAAGGTCATCGCAGACAAGACAACACACAGGATTATCGGAGCCCAGATCATCGCAGGCGAGGATGCCACGGGACGTATCAACTGGCTCACATCCGCAGCTGTCGAAGGCGTTACCGCAGAGGACTTCCTGTTCCGCGCAGAGAACGCTTATTGCCCGCCCACATCCATGGTCCAGGATGTCGTCATAAAAGCAGTGGAAGATCTCTGCCGCAACCTGAAACAGTGAGAAGATGCAGTACGACGAGTACATAAGGCTGTACAACGGCCTCAACACCCTTTCGGACATAGAGAAGTTCTCTGAGGAGGGCTACGATTCCAGGCTGCTGGACACACTCTACACCCAGAAGGTCAGCAGGTACGTCAAAAGACACTTCCACGAGGTCAAGTCGCGCTCGAAGAGCATGCTCAGACAGTGGAAGAAGGGACGCACCTTCCTCGAGATCGCAGATTACTACAGCTTCCCGCCGATCCTCATCATGATGATGATCACGCAGGAGGACGGTATCCCCAAGAAGAAGTTCTGGGAGATCATCAGGGACCCCGATCAGTTGGAAGACTCCGAGACCGCCAAAGAGGTGCGCGAAGCGGTCGCCAACGACATAGTATACTCTCCCGCTGCCAACGAGAGGCAGAAGGAGAGAGGACTGTGGGGCGAGGACCTTATGCACAAGTGGCTCGACGGACAGGGTATCGCATACAAGACCGAGAACGATATCCGCGAAGAAGGGGGCTCCACAAAGACCCCGGACTGTCTTCTCAAAGAACCCGTCATGTACGACGGGAAGAAAGTATTCTGGTTCGAGAGCAAGGCGGCATTCGGAGATACCGTCGAATTCAGGTTCAACTCCAGAAAACAGCTTATCCCTTATACCGAACTCTTCGGCCCCGGTGTCGTCGTCTATTGGACGGGATACCTGGAAGGAGTGGAATGTCCCAAGGACGTCTACATCGACGACATTGGGATAATGGAAAAGAAATTAGGGAAGATCGAGAGTGAGTGAACTCACTGCTCGGCCTTCTCTGCCCTGAGCTCTTCGAGGGTGGCCGTCCTCTCCGCATATGCGTTATGCTTGTGGATGGACTCCTCGGATTCGCTCTTCACAAAGACCTCGACATCGTCGGGAAGTCTGTCATATTTGTCGACAAGGTTCTTCAGGGTCACCCTGACGACGTCCTCTACGAACCTGGGGTTGGTGTGTGCATTGATGACCACCTGGCCCTCGTCATCCCTCTTGAGAAGTTCGTATGTGGGCGATGAGAATGATTTATGGACGAGATCGATGAGTTCGTCGGCCTCCACATCCACGCCGTCATCCATTGTGAGCGTAAGCGTACAGACATTCCTCTGATTGTGCGACATAACAGGGTGATCTGTGTTGCAGTCGAGCATCTCGGTGATGGTCTGCTGTGCGCAGGGGCATGCGGTCATTCCGATGACCTCGACACCGATGGTCTTCCTGGGGGTCTCCCCGCGGACCTGGTGCGCCTTTGCGATCAGTTTGTACATCTCGTAAGTGCTCTTTCCGAAAGGCGTGGTGCTCTCGCGGAAATAATCTGCGGTAACATTGACATAGGCATTCTGAGCGTATTCATGATGGACGAGAAGCTTTCCGCACATATCCGCGGCCATGTTCTCCAGCCCGGTAACAGGCTTATCGATGCTGGCATTGGCCACTTCCTTTAGGACCTCTACGTTCCTCGAAAGGTGAGATCCTTTCTGAGATGCGGGAAGGTCCACGAAAACATCGATGGAACAATTGAGTGCTCCGTTGAGTTTGTTGCTCACACCCTCCCTCTTAACGAGGACGGGTTTCCTGACACCGGTCACACCGACCTTTGTCAGTTTATAACCGATATCGCCTTTGCCATATTGTACGTCGCACTTGAGTGCCATGATAAGACCGAATCGGGCCTATTAACTTAAATTATATAAACCTACCAGGATAGTAGTCATTTGCATACGGCAGGGTTAAATCGCCGGGAATGATTGGGTGTGGCATATGTTCTGCGGAGTCGATGAGGCAGGAAGGGGATCGGTCCTCGGACCTTTGGTAGTCGGAGCGGTCTACACCGAAGACGACACCGTCCTGAAGGAGATCGGCGTCAAGGACTCCAAGAAGCTGACCGAGAAGGTCCGCGAGAGGATGTTCGACGAGATCGCCGCATCCTGTCCTCTGTACACCACGGTCGTCATAACCGCCGACGAGATAGACGAGAAGAGAAAAAGACAGTCTCTGAACGTCATCGAAATGGACATGTTCCAGGAAGCGGTTTCCAAGATACCCGTGAAGACGGTGTACGCTGACTGTCCGGACCCGAACGAGATGATATTCTCGAGCACCCTTTCCGTAAGGCTCGGCGGCACCGAGGTCATCGGAAGGCACAAGGCCGACGACACATACCCCGTTGTATCAGCGGCATCCATTATCGCAAAGGTCACAAGGGAACGTATGGTGGCCAACATTCAGAGGGAGTTCGATGTCAACATCGGCAGCGGATACCCCAGCGACCATTTCACTATGGAATTCATAGAAAAATGGATAAAAAATAACGGGCGTCCCCCGAAGTATACCAGGTGTTCGTGGGAGCCTGTGAGGCACCTCATGTCCGCATCCCGCAACACAAAACTAACCGATTGGTGATCATAATATGACCATGCACGACCAGATCCAGACGTTGATCGACAAATTCCACAGAAAGATGGAAAAAGATGAAGAGGCCAGAAAGGAGATCGAACCGATCACCAAGACCTTCAACATCGATCTCGGAACAGAACAGTATTCCATGAAACTCGAGAACGCGCAGATCAAGGATTTCAAAGACAGCGCCCTCGAGGATGCGGATGTCACACTGACCACCACTCCCGAGAATCTTCAGGCCCTTATCGACGGCACCCTCAGACCTATGAAGGCATACGTCACGAAGAAGATCTCCCTCAAAGGAAAGATACAGGACGTCATGTTCCTGAAGAAATTCTTCTGAGAGTCGCTCCCAAAATACTATATATTGAGTGCTGTTAGTGGGTACTATAGCGAGGTAGGGTAGCCAGGATATCCCGTCGGGCTCATAACCCGGAGACCGGTCGTTCAAATCGACTCCTCGCTACCATTCCTATTTTCCGATACTTGTTCACTTCCGTCATAGGTCATGGAAAAATGATCCGGGGGCATGCCCCGGTAAAGGGTTTAGACCGATCTGATCTTCAGGAACTTCTCTACAGGTACGACGATTATCCTTCCGTCGCCGGGCCTTCCGGTCTCGGCAGCATTGTGTATCGCCTCGATGACCTCATCTTCCTTGGAGTCATCTTCGATAACGACCTCGATCTTCGTCTTCTCGAGTTCATCCACGACGAACTCCCCGACCCTGTTGGTGAACTTCAGTCCGGCCTGTGATCCGCGTCCGTGGATATGGGTTATCGTCAGACCGTTGACGCCTGCTTCCTTCAATGCATCCTTCACGGCCTGGCACATCTCGGGACGTACTATCGCTATTATCATCTTCATGTCTGTCCCTCATGTGCTATAGGAGATCTCTCCATGTTCTATCAGGTCCTGTCCGACCATCTCTTCCTCTTCGGTCACACGGACCCTCATGAACTTGGACAGCAGCCAAATGATCGCATACGAGACCGTGAAACAGAACGCTATCGTTATTCCGACTGCGATGATCTGACCCACGATCAGGCTTGTACCTCCGTAGATCAGACCCGCGATGCCTCCGCTGAGCTCGGGATCTGCGAAGATACCTGTCGCTATTGCTCCCCAGATACCTCCGACCCCGTGCACCGCAAAGACATCCAGCGCATCATCGATACGCGTCTTTCCTCTTACCAGCGTGACAGCGAAGTAACAGATCACTCCGCCTGCGGTTCCGATCAGCATCGACTCCCAGATCCCTACATACGCTGCTCCGGGTGTGATGGCGACCAGACCTGCAATGCCTCCTGCGATCATTCCCAGAACACCTACACGGCCAACCCTGAGGTACTGGACCGCCGCCCAGGCCATCATGGCGCATGCCGCCGACAGCTGCGATACGACCGCCGCATGGACAGCCGTACCGTCTGCCGCAAGTCCCGATCCGCCGTTGAATCCGAACCATCCGAACCAAAGGAACATACATCCTATGAAAGCAAAGGGGATGTTGTGGGCGCGGGACTCGCGTATCCTGTTGGTCCTGCTGCCTGCGAATGCAACAAGTGCCAGACCTATAACTCCTGCACAGATGTGGACCACGGTACCTCCTGCGAAATCCAACACCGTGAGGTATTGGTCGAACAGTCCTCCGCCCCAGACCCAATGGGCCATGGACGCATATACGAGCACGGACCAAATGGCAAGGAACCACACCATTGCAGTGTATCTGATCCTCTCCGCACATGCTCCCAATACGATGGCCGCGGTGACCATTGCGAACATCATCTGGAAGAATGCGAACTCCAGATCGGATATCCCGCTTGTCGAGCTTTCGGTAACGCCCTCGAAGAACACATTGTTCAGCGATCCTATCAGAGTGCCGTCGCCGGAGAATGCGAGCGAGTAACCGACCGCCACCCAAGTGATGGTCATTACGCCTATCGCGATCAGTGTCTGCGAGATCATCGACGACATGCTCTGCTTCCTCAGCATACCGCCGTAGAACAACGCTATTCCCGGTACCATGATGAAAACCAAAGCAGACGATACCAGGATCCAGGAAATACTTACGGAATCCGCCGTATCAGTTTCTGCTGTATCTGCGGCCGCATCCGGCATCAACAGTGCCAGGGCCGCAAACATCGATAGGATGACCGCTGTTGCGACCATCATCTTGATGCCAAATCTAATGTGAATTCCTCCAATTATCCCTTTTTCAGAGATTTAATTAGACAATTGTCTAATAATATATGAATATTATCATCATTAGTATTGATTTTACCAGTAAAATTGTGCAAAATTAGATATCAAAAACAAAAAACAAACAAATGATTAGACAAATGTCTAATCTTAGAAGAACGGGGCTTGCGCCCCTTGTTCATAAAAGATATCACTCGTCGGGAGTGATATCGAAAAGACCGAGCATCATCTGCTCATCGAAGAGACCGACGATCTTGTCTACGACCGCATTGATGTCGATAACGACGACACCGAACAGGATGCAGAAGAACTTCATGCACATGGTAATGCCTTCTCTGCAGTCCATGGGCCCTTCCTCCTTGTATTGAAGGAAATATCTGCCCATTACCGATGCATTCGCAAGCAGGCTTGCCTTCATCTCTTCTTTTGTTATGTCCTTGTTATAGGTCTTGAAAAAGTTCTGCTTCCAGGCGACGGTCTTATCGACCATGGCGTTGAGGATCTTCCAATTATGCGTGGCTACCGTGAAAAGTTCGGCATATTTCACATTCACACTTGCCGCGTATATCATGACGCACATAGGTACGTTGATGGCCACAAGCGGATCCTCATCTTCCTTTATCAGCGCCTTGACCTTCTTGACGGTCGTATCGTAGGCGCTTAAGATGATATCCAAAAGGATGTCCTCCTTACCGTTGAATGTGTTGTATAGGCTTCCTGCACCAAAACCGGTCTCTTCGGAAATGATACGCATGGTCGTGTTCTCGTATCCTCTTTCCAAAAACAATGCAAATGCGGTCTCATCGACCTTTTTTCTTAATTGTGCGGAAGGACAGTTCTTTGCCCTCGTCCTTTTAGTGCGTTTCGCCGGTGCCATGGTTAGGGGTAAGTATAACTCACATTTAAGTTTATGTAACGCGATAAAAGAAACAGGTATTCTGAGTTCTAAGGACCGACGTTTGCATTTAAAATAAGCCAGTCATATTAAACACTATCTAATTTAATTTACACAGCAATCCCAGTGCGATAAAATGATCGGCGTTGGGAATTGATGGGGAAAGAGGTTTTCCGACCGCGTATGCACGCGGTCAAAGAAGGCTCTTGGCCTCTTCGGGGGACATGTCCAAAGCCTTGAGCATATACTCCAATGCTTTCTTCGCAAAGGGCGCCCTTGCCTTGGGGTCTTCCATGATCTCGCCGTACGATGCCATTACATGGTTGTAATATTCGATGGCAAATTCAGAATAGAGACTTGATTCCATGGACTCATCGATCTGTGCTGCCTCGTTGTATGCCTTCTCTGCCTCATCGTATTTTCCGACAGAGATACAGAACATGCCGTAAGACTGATAATAATCGACCCTGTCCCCTCCGAGCTCGATGGCCTTCTTGTAGGCATCCATGATCTCTTCGGATGTTACTTTGGCACCGAACATTCCCGAAGCGTAATTACCGCACTCGGCCTTGTAGTACCAACAATCTGCGTTATCGGGGTATTCGACCACAAGTTTCTTGAACGCGGAGTACGCCTTCTTGAAGTCGCCCTCGTCCATTGCCTTCATGCCTGCGGCAAGTTTCTTCTCTGGTGTATCGGCAGCTGCCATGGTTATCGACCCTTGTATTACAATGCTCATTTTAAATCTATTCTCGCTCCGAACATCCTTCGGAACAACATCCTTATTTAATCTCAGATAGATTCACACCTTATGATTGATGAGGTCATCTCCAAAATGAGCAGTGAACCGGGTTTCGAAGGGTGTCAGGTAAAGGTCATAGAGCCTCCCAGATCGACCCTTCATACCATCAAGACATGCAGGAAACTGTGCCGTCAGAACAGATGCGGTTCGTACGGAAGAAGCTGGGGATGTCCTCCGGCCCTCGGCAAGGACGATGAGAATCTGGAATACATCAATCATTTCCGCCATGCGGTGCTCATATCCCACAGGTTCGAGAATGTGGATATGAAGGACCTCGAATTCATCGAGAAGAGCGCCGAACAGCATCAGGACCTCTGCAGAAGGGTGGCCAACGCGATTAGGAAGAAAGGCATCAGCGATGTCCTTCCGGTCTGCAGCGGCGCATGCAAGTACTGCGGAGAATGCACTTATCCGGACGCACCCTGCAAGTTCCCCGAGCAGATGGTGCCTTCGGTCAGCGGATTCGGTATCATCATGGAAGACTATCTTCAGAGCCAGAACATCAGTTTCAAGTTCGAGGATAACGCATTCACCCTGTACGGATTGGTCCTTTACAGGGAATGAATCCGTGCGCGCGTGAAAGACAGGTTTATAACTAATATGCCCAATGCGTTCCGCAGGACCTATTATGGACAGAGAGATCGTTGAGAGGGTAGCACGCGCCGCACACATTTCACTCACAGAGGAAGAACTCGCCAAGTACAGCCAGGACCTCACGGATATCCTGGATTATTTCAAGATCTTGGATGAGGCTCCCGACTTCGAGGGCTTCGGGGTCAATCCGATCGAGGTTGCGGACGTCGTCAGAGAGGATGAGCCCAAGATGGAATTCGATCCAGACGAACTTCTCAAGGATATGAACACCTACGACGGATACGTAAGGGGGCCCAGGCTCTCATGACGATGCAGACGGTGCTGTCGGATATCGGGTCCATCAACGACAAATACGTCATGTTCAACAGATTCACGGAAGACTCCGACCCCGGAGATTCCAAATTCCTGTTCTCTGCCAAGGATAACCTCACATCGAAAGATTTCGAGACCTGCTGCGGTTCCAGGATACTCGAGGGCTACCACCCCGTATTCGATGCCACGGCCATCGCCAAGATGAGGAACGCCGGCGGAAAACTGATCGGCAAAACCAACATGGATGAGTTCGGTTTCGGAACATTCTCTGCGAATTCCGGATTCGGGATCCCCAGGAACCCGTTCGACCTGGAAAGGGCGTGCGGAGGTTCTTCCGGAGGATCTGCCTGTGCCGCGGCCGTAATAGAGGATCACGTATCGCTCGGTGTCTCCACCGGAGGATCGATCTGCTGTCCCGCAAGCTTCTGCGGAGTGTACGGTATCGCGCCCACCTACGGCCGTGTCTCCAGATACGGACTGATAGATTACGGCAACTCCCTGGATAAGATCGGACTTCTTTCCGCCAAGGCTTCAGATCTCACGAGATATCTTCCGGTCATCTCCGGCAGGGACGAAAGGGACCCCACTTCGTGCGTCCAGCCGGAACTCGAGATCAAAGGCGACAGGATCAGGAGCGTCGCCGTTCCCAAAGAGGCCGCGGAAGGCCTCAGCAAGGATGTCAGCGAAGCATTCCTGAACTCGCTGGAGACCCTGAAGGGAATGGGCATCGATGTAGAATACGTCGACATGCCCGCGCTCAAGTACGCCATGCCCGCATATTACGTGCTGGCAACATCCGAGGCCTCCACGAACCTCGCAAGATATGTCGGAATGAGATACGGCCACCAGGACGGCGACCTTTCACTCAAATTCGATGATTACTTCACATATTTCCGTTCCAAATACTTCGGAGACGAAGCCAAGAGAAGGATACTTCTCGGAACATACACAAGAATGGCCGGATTCAGGGACAGGTACTACGCCAAGGCTTTGAAGGTCAGGATGTACGTCATTGACGCGTACAAGCAGATCCTGAAGGATCACGATGCCGTGCTGGCACCGACCATGCCGTTCGTTGCTCCCAGATTCGATGACATCTCCAAGATGACCCCCGTCGAATCATACAAGGCAGATTATCTGACTGTTCCGGCAAACCTTGCCGGTACCCCTCACCTTTCCGTCCCCTGCGGATACAACGCAGACGGAATGCCGATCGGAATGCAGTTCGTAGCGGACCACTGGAACGAGGACAGGCTCCTCACCATGGCCAACGAATGGGACAAAGCGTTCGATGTCAGAAAAGCGGAGGTGAGCCTGTGAAGATAGGATTGGAGGTGCACGTACAGCTTCCCACCAAGTCGAAGATGTTCTGCTCCTGTCCCACCACTGATGCGGAAGGACCCAACATGCATGTGTGCCCCACATGCCTCGGAATGCCGGGATCGAGACCCGTCCTCAACAAGAAGGTCCTCGAGTACGGAATAATGCTCGCGAAGATGCTCGGATGCTCCGTGGCAGACACCGCATGGTTCTCCAGGAAGACATACTTCTACCCCGATATGAGCAAAAGCGTCCAGATCACCCAATATGACAACCCCATCGGTGTCAAGGGAATGTACTATCTGAACGGAAAGAAGCCCATCAGGATCACCAGGATCCATCTCGAAGAGGACCCCGGAAAGACGAAAAGGGTCGGAGACCTGTCATCGCTCATCGATTACAACAGGTCAGGAATACCTCTCGCGGAGATCGTCACCGAACCCGATCTGAAGACCCCGGCCGAGGCCAGGGAATTCCTCGGCGAGCTTATCCAGGACATCAGACACATCATAGACCTCCCCGGAGACGGAGAGAGAAGCATTCGCTGCGACTGCAACATATCCGTCGGAGTCGAGAGATGCGAGGTCAAGAACGTCACCGGACTGAAGAACGTAGAACGCGCCCTGACATTCGAAGTGATCAGACAGACCAAGATACTCAAGGCCGGAGGAAAGATCGACCGTGAGACCAGACGTTTCGATGAACAGCGCGGAGTAACTATCTCTGTCAGGAAGAAGGAATTCGAAGCCGATTACGGTTACATTGACGAACCCGACCTCGGCATCTATCACATCAAGGCAATGGCCGAATCGATCAAGATCAAGGAAAGCCCGCTGAAAAGGACCATGAGGCTCAGCAGCGAATACGGTCTGAACGAGAAGGCCGCGAAACAGCTGGTCGCCACGTCCATGGACCTTGCCGACCTGTTCGAAAGGGTGGCCAAGGCGACCGACGTACAGATCGCAAAGACCTGGGTCGCGGGTGCTGTCAGCGCCAACTGGAAGGCCTTCGAGGCCAACGATAAGGCGGATGAGGACGGCATCGTGGACATCATCAGCAAATTCGCCGACGGAAAGATCACCGATACCGAATGCAACCTCGAGCTCAAGGCCTATATGACCGGAAAGGACACCGAGTCCCTGAAGGGTGCGGCAGCAGATCTCGATGCGGTCATCTCGGAGTATCTGGACAAGAATCCGGCGATCGTCGAGGACTACCGCAAGAACGAGAAGGCCGCCAACAGGGTCATCGGTTTCGTGATGAAACAGACCGGCGGTGCCTATTCGTCTGCGGACGTCGTCACGGCGGCAACAAGGCTTTTGAAAGAAAGGCTCTGAAACAGGACGGACCACTCCGTCCTTTCTCTTTTCTTATATTATAATCAGAAGTAAGCCCCGGGCCGTCGGCCCGGGAATGAGTTTCACTGTTCGTCGGAATCGATGTCTTCGAGACTCTCGAGGTCCAGGTCGCCGGTCGCAAGGGACAGGATCTGAAGCTCTTCGAGCTTGCTGTCATCGATCTTCTCGGGCGAGTTGTCCAGAAGGGATACCGCTCTCTTGTTCTTCGGGAATGCGATGACGTCACGGATCGTTTCCTTGTTCAGAAGGATCGCGATAAGTCTGTCGACTCCCATTGCGATACCGCCGTGGGGAGGCGCTCCGTATCCGAGGGCCTGAATGAACCATCCGAATTCCTTCTCGATGGTCTCGTCGGGAACTCCGAGTTTTTCGAGCACCGCTCTCTGGAGATCTGCGTTGTGTATCCTCAGAGATCCGGAACCGAGTTCGTTTCCGTTGAGGCATATATCGAAACATGCTCCTGCGACGTAATCGTCGTTGATGTCGTTGAGAGGCAGAACGAAGGGGTGGTGGAAAGCATCGTACTTCCCGGACACGGGGTCCACTTCGAACATGGGGCAGTCTACCATCCAGAAGAACTGGAAGACATCGTCGGGAACAAGCCCGAGGTCTTCTGCGATCTTCCTTCTGAGGACTCCTCCGCCCTCGTATGTGGCCTTCCATGGTCCTGCGATGAGGAAGATGAGATCTCCCTCTTTGACATTCATTGCCTGTTTGATGTTCTCGAGGATCTCGGGCGTGAAGTACTTGGTGATGTTGCTTGTGAGCACACCGTTCTCGCACCTCATCCATGTGAGTCCTCCGAGCTTGGCCTTGTTCTTCGCATAGTGGATGTAACGGTCTACTTCGTTCCTTCCGACCTTTGCGCTTCCGTCTCCGAGGTTGATACCTGCTACTATACCGCCTTCGGCCAGTATCCTCTGGAAGATCTGATAGGGGACGTCTTTGACAACGTCCGTGAGCTTTACGAATTCGAGACCGTACCTCATATCGGGCTTGTCGGAACCGAATCTCTCCATTGCATCCCTGTAGGCGATCCTCGGGAAGGGAGTCTCGAGTTCCTTTCCATACAGGCCTTTCCACACGAACGAGAGAAGTCCCTCGATCATGTTCTGGATGTCTGCCATGTCCACGAAGGACATCTCCATGTCGAGCTGCGTGAACTCGGGCTGACGGTCCTTACGGGAATCTTCATCACGGAAGCATCTTGCGACCTGGTAATAACGGTCCATGCTTCCTACCATGAGCATCTGTTTGAACAGCTGGGGCGACTGGGGGAGCGCGTAGAATGTTCCGGGATGGACCCTTGAAGGAACGACGTAGTCCCTGGCGCCTTCCGGAGTGGACCTTCCGAGAATGGGGGTCTCGATCTCCAGGAAACTGTTCTGTTCGAGATACTGTCTGGCCAGGTGCAGGAACTTGCTCCTGAACTCCATGGCCTGGATCATCTCCGTCCTCCTGAGGTCGAGATACCTGTATTTCATCCTGGTATCTTCGTTGGGAAGGACGCCTTCCTTCTGATCTCCGATCTCGAAGGGGGGTGCTGCGGACTTGTTGAGAAGTTCTGCTTCGGTGATCAGGACCTCCACCTCTCCGGTGGGGTTCCTGGCATCGTCGGTACCTTCCACTCTCTTCCTGACGGTTCCGACGATCGAAACAACGGACTCGCGGGTGAAGGTCTTCATGGTATCGGCCATCGCATTAACGTCGGTGCCCTTGGGAAGGTCTTCGGGATCGAAGACGATCTGAGTTATTCCGTACCTGTCTGCGAGGTCGATGAAGGCTACTCCTCCGTGATCCCTCGAGAATCTGACCCAGCCCTGAAGACATACCTGTTTTCCGATGTCTTCGGCCCTGAGTTCTCCGCATGTGTTCGTTCTTCTCATATCGCTACCTCTAAGGTATATATGAGCGTGGCTAAGACAGAGCCCTATAAAATATGTACGTTCGCACGCGCGCGGACGCTTCAGGCATCCATGATGTCGGGAACGTACTCGTCGGGATTCTTGACAACACTCATGACAACGGATGTGTTGGTCTTGAGAACGCCTTTGATGGCACTTATCTTCTTGACCGTGGCCGAAAAATCCTCACGGTCTAGACAGGAGATCATGACTATGCAGTCGGAATCTCCGGTGACATCGTAGATCGACATTACCTGCGGGATCTCCATGAGGTCCTTCTGGACCTGCACTACATCATCGGAATAGATGTGAACTATGCCCATGTACTCGTAGCCCAGGCTCATGTAATTGATCTTCGCACGGTAACCGTTGATGACGCCTTTCGCCTCCAGGGTCTTTACTCTCTGGATGAGTGTAGTTGGGTGGACATCCAACTGCTTGGCGATCTGCCTGTAAGACCCCTGGCTGGACTTGCTCAGTAACTCAATTATGCGCCTGTCCAATTCGTCAAAGTCCTCTACTTTTGCCATGATGACTATCAACATTAGACAAATGTCTAATGCCATATAAAGGGTTCGGCGGATGTTGTCCGAAGCAACATATTTACATGGTCTGTACTTAGGGATTGCTCGATAACATGACGGAAGAGATCTTCAGACGCGACGGATACATGTTTGAGTTCGAGACGGCCGTGACCTCTGTGGAAGGGGACATGGTGGAACTGGAAAGTACGGCATTCTACCCCGGAGGCGGAGGACAGGTCTGCGATACGGGTACCATACGCGGCGAGAAGGTCACGGAGGTCATGTACAAGGGAAACAAGATCGTTCACAAGGTCCCGAAGAACACCCTGAAAGTAGGCGAGACCGTCTGGTGCAGTGTCGACTGGGACAGACGTTACGGCCTTATGCAGGGACACACCGGAGAACACCTTTTGTTCTGCTCGCTGAAGAGGCAGGACCCGGACCTTACGATCACCAAGATCTACATCTCTCCCGAGAGCAAGTACGTCATCGTCGACCATGACATCTCATGGGACAAGATCGGCGAGGCGATGAGATTCACCAACAAGGCGATCCGCGACAACCTCCCGGTGACCAAGACCGTCATGAGCAGGGACGACCCCGAACTCTCCAAGGTCAGGATAAAACTCGACAGGATCGGAGAGGATGAGGAGATAACCGTCGTATCCATCGGAGATATCGATTATTCCGCGTGCAGCGGAATACACGTCATGGAGACCTCCGAGCTGGAATATCTTCTGGTATACAGGAAGGTATCCGCAGGAAAGGACGGATATGCGATCCATTTCAAAGTCGGCAGAGAGGCCGAAGAAGAGGCTCTGGAGCTTTCCAACATCTGCCTTCAGGCAGTGGAGGCGGCGGACAGCAAACCTGAACTTCTCGTACGTACGATCAACAATATGAAGCACGAGAACGAGGTCGGCCGCGAGGCTATCAAAGCTTCATCAAAACAGTTGCTGGCACATTTGGAGCCGGAGAACGTGAACGGTATCGATCTCTACAGCGGAAGGTTCTCCTCGGACAGAAAGACCCTCACCGATGCGGCCGAGAGATTCAAGTCGGAAGGCGGTGTTGCCGCATTCGTTTCCGTTGCGGATACCGTCTCGGTCATGCTCGCTTCCGGGAATGACAAGGTGGACTGCAGGAAGGTCCTCCCCGAGATCCTGAAGGAGTTCGGAGGACGCGGAGGCGGAAAGCCCGATTTCGCACAGGGCGGTATCGAGGACGTCTCCCAAGCAGATGCGCTGTTGGAAAAAATGAGAGAAACGGTCAAAACCCTTCTCCTTTAATAGAGGAAAACATATCTAGGTGACAACATGGCAGGAATGAGAGGCGTAAACCAGCGTCAAATGCAACAGGCAATGAAGAAGATGGGGATCAAACAGACCAACATCAACAACGTCCAAGAGGTCATAATCAGGACCGACATGGACGAGATAGTCATTACCAATGCAGATGTCGTCTGTGTCGACATGCAGGGCAATAAGAGCTACCAGATCTCCGGAACGGAGGAAGTAAGACCCTTGGGCTCGGTATCGGAACCTGCCGGAAGATCGTTCCCCAACGAGGACATCGAACTTGTGATGTCTCAGGCCAACTGCGACAGGGAAAAAGCCGTTGCAGCTCTCGAAGCATGTGACGGACAGCCCGCGGAAGCGATCATCAAGATAATGACGGAGTGAGAAAAATGTGTCTAGCAGTTCCGGGAAAGATCGTTAAGATCGAGGGAGACGTCGCCGATATCGATTTCGGCGGCGTCATCAGGCAGGCAAATGTCGCAATGGTCGAAGCGAGCGTCGGAGAGTGGGCCGTGGTCCACGCCGGTTTCGCCATAGAGATCATGGACGAGGAAGAAGCCCAGGAGACCCTGAAGCTTTGGAACGAGGTCCTCGACAGCGACCTGGTCACTTTCCAGTAAACATATCGGCGCTCAGGCACTCTTTTTATTCTTCTTCTGAAGGAACATTGCCGCAGCCACGGCGACGGCAAGGATCACTATAACGGCTACCCATGTCATTGTGCTCATGTGAATCGACCTCGGAACGGAGTACGCATTGCACATTTGATAACCTTATTGCTCCTTTCAGACATTCTATGATGCCGTTCCGCGGTCAAAAATAGTAATCTTAATATACTATCTATGTATCGCATGATTTGGTCTGACGGCCATAGCAGCAGGGTGACACCCGGTCCCATTCCGAACC
>DAYM01000003.1:39992-40242 GCA_002506905.1 Methanomassiliicoccaceae archaeon UBA328 | reverse complement strand
CAGACACGCTGTCAGCCACTTTTCTTCTCTTCTTCAATGCATCGGTGCCGCATCGAATTCCGGTCGCGCCGAGTGTTCGGGTTTTTCGTTCAAGATCCGTGTCGCATAAGATCTCGGTCAAATGTCTTCGAACAACCGCGATCTGAGGAAAAACGGACCATTCGTAGTAACATTAATATAGTAAATATGTATCCTCAGTTTTGGTCTGACGGCCATAGCAGCAGGGTCACACCCGGTCCCATTCCGAACC
>DAYM01000003.1:0-39777 GCA_002506905.1 Methanomassiliicoccaceae archaeon UBA328 | reverse complement strand
CAGACACGCTGTCAGCCACTTTTTCCACTTCTTCTTCATTATCATCATCGTCCATCGATTTTCTTCCCGCGCATAAGCGCGTTTAAACAATAACATTATTACGATATTCGTCTATGGCCGAGTAATGATACTGATAAAACTGGGCGGGAGCATTATCACCGACAAGACCCAGTACAGAACGTTCAGAAAGGACACCGTCGCGAGACTCTGCAGAGAGATCGGAGACTCCGAGGTCGGAACCATGATAGTGCATGGCGCAGGGTCCTTCGGTCACGTTCTGGCCAAGAAATATTCACTCCAGAACGGATTCACTTACTACGACCAAGTGGCAGCGGCCGCAAGGGTCCAATACGATGTCCGCGAACTGGATTCCATGATCATCAACGAACTTCTGAATGAGGGCATTCCCGCGGTCTCCGTACCTCCGGGATCGTGCTTCGTCATGGATGACGGGAAAATAGTTGCCAACGACACCGAGGCCATCGAAGCATTGGCCTCTGTCGGCATAATGCCCGTGATATTCGGAGATGTGATCATGGACCGCAAGAAGGGATTCGGGATCTGTTCCGGAGACCAGCTCATGGAGGTCATGTGCGACCTCTTCAAACCTACGGCGGTCGTATTCGTATCGGACATCGACGGCCTTTACGACAAGGATCCGAAAACACATCCGGATGCGAAACTGATAACTGAAGTGACCGCGGAAAATCTTAAAAAGATAGATTCCGAGAGCAGTGTGGACGACGTTACCGGCGGAGTGTACTCCAAGATGGAGGCCATGCTCAGAATGAGCACCGCAGACAGGGAATGCATCCTCGTGAACGGTTCCGTTCCGGGAAGACTGTGCTCACTTTTAAAGGGAGAAAAGGTTACCTGTACAACAGCCAGAGGCGGATTGAAATGACACCACCGATCAAAGAAAGGAAGGCCGATCACATCGAGATCTGTCTCAACGAAAGGACGGCCCCGGGATATTGCTACTGGGATGACATAAGGTTCATCCACAATGCGCTTCCCGAAGTGAACGCAGACGATATCGACATGACCGCAGACGTCATGGGATGCAAACTCGAATTCCCGCTCATGGTGACGGCCATAACCGGCGGTTTCTCCGGTGCCAAGAAGATCAACGGCAACATCGCCAAGGCATGTTCCGAGCTCGGTATCGGAATGGGCGTCGGAAGCGAACGTGCCGGTGTCAACGGCGTTAATCCCGAAAGCTACGCGGTCATCAGGGATTACGATATCCCCCTGGTCGTCGGAAACGTCGGAGCGCCTCAGCTCATCAAACAGAAGAGCAAGGACCAATTCACGATGGAGGACATCGGAAAGGCAAAGGACCTTATCGATGCCGACTTCGTCGCCATTCACCTGAACTTCCTTCAGGAGGCCGTGCAGCCCGAAGGGGACATGAACGGGGTCGGGTGCTATGATGCCATACGCGACATAGCCAGACAGTATCCCGTCATCGTCAAGGAGACCGGAGCGGGAATATCCGCCGACGTCGCACAGAGGCTGAAAGGCATCGGGATACAGGGAATAGATATCGCAGGAATGGGAGGAACGAGCTTCTCCGCGGTGGAACTCTACCGCGCCATGAAGGCGAACGACGAGATCAGATCGGGAATGGGAGAGACGTTCTTCGATTGGGGAATACCCTCGCCCGTATCATTGATCGAATCGCGCTGCGGACTTCCGCTCATCTCGTCCGGAGGAATACTGGACGGAATACATGTGGCCGCATCCATTGCCATGGGCGCGTGCTGTGCGGGTGTGGCACACTCCGTACTGAAAGAGGCCACGGAATCCGCCGAAGCGGTAAAACAGAAATTGATTCTCATTAGAGAGGAACTCAGGGCGGCCATGATGCTGACCGGTTCCGCTAACATCAAACAGCTTTCAAAAGCCAAATATGTCATCCTCGGAGAGACGAGGGACTGGTTGGAAGGATTACAATGGACGCAAAAGAATATCTGATGAAGACCTCCAAAGAAGTGGACGGTCCCATAAAATCATACATACCCGACGAAGAGCCCATGAGGCTCATCGAAGCATCGAGAAGATACCCCTATGCAGGCGGTAAGAGGATGCGCCCGGCCATGGTGCTCGCGGCATGCGGTGCAGTCGGAGGGGACAGGAAGAAGGCGATGCCTCTGGCAGTTGCCATTGAATACATACACAATTTCACTCTGATCCACGACGATTACATGGACGGAGATTCCAAGAGAAGGGGAATGACCACCATCCATGTGGATTACGGTATGCCTACCGCCATCCTCGCAGGAGATGCACTGTTCGCAAAGGCATTCCAGATCATCGCGGAACTCGATGTCGACGGAGAGAAGCTCAGAGAGGTGCTCAGATATGTCACAAAAGCTGTCTGGGACCTTGCCCGCGGACAGGAGATGGACACCGCGAACGAGGGACAGCTCGTCTCCGAGGAAGTGTACATCGAGACCATCAGACTGAAGACCAGTGTCCTCTTCGCGGCAGCGGCTGCCGGCGGTGCGATCGTCGGCGGTGCGGACAAGAAGACCGTGGAAGCGATCAACGAATACGCAATGGCACTCGGACTCGGATTCCAGATCTTCGACGATTACCTCGGAATATGCGGAGACTCGTCCAAGACCGGAAAATCGGTCGGAAACGATATCCGCAAAGGAAAGTGCACAATACTCATCACGCACGCTATGTCGCACATCAAAGACCCGAAGATCATGGCCGAATTCAAAGGCATCCTCGGAAACATGGATGCGACCGAGGAACAGATCGCACGTGCGAGAGAGATCCTCACCGAATCCGGAAGCATCGAATACGCCAGAAAGACCGCTCAGAAGAAGGTCGACGAAGCGATATCGAAGATCAAATTCCTCAAACCAAGCGAAGAGAAGGAATTCATGATCGCGCTGGCACAGTACGCAATAAACAGAGACGTCTGATCTCAGACGTCCCCTATTCCCGTAGCGGTTATACGGTAATTCGCAGTCCTCCCTTCGGGGAGGCTGCGATGCTTAATTATCACGGCGGTCCTGACGCCGTTGTTCCTTTTGTCCAATCTTATGATCGTCTTGGCGTTATGCTGGACAGCATGCCCGCCGAGGAATTCGATGGTGCCCGTCTGTATGTTGGAATAGACCTGCGACGATATCAGAACGGGGACCTCGTACTTCCTTGCGACCCCTAAGAGTATCTCGGTCTGCCTGATGAGGTCCGTCCTCACCTTGGGATCGTCGTAATTGAGACGGTAGAACATCGTCATGGAATCGATTATGATCATGCCCAGAACATCGTTCTCGGCGAGTTTTGCGACCTTGTCGATCCTATCGGACTGCTCTTCGAAGGAATGTACCTGGAAGACCAGAAGGCTCTTCACCGCATCCGGGTCCTGGAAGATCTGATGGATGCGTTCGGAGGACAATCCCTCGGTGTCGATGAAAGCCACCTTCTTTCCGGACCTGATAACATTGTAGGCCAACTGAAGACAGATGTTCGTCTTACCGCATCCGCCCTCTCCGTAGAGCAGCGTAACGCTGCTGTCCTCTATCCCTCCGCCTAAAAGTTCGTCGAAGGATCTGCATCCGGTCGGTACGCGGTTCACATTGACATGATAGCAAAAGGCATTGATAAAATAATCCGAGGAAAAGGTTGGGTGTAAGGGGTTTGATGAGGCCCGAAGGCCTCAGTAGAGGTATTTTGTGTCCTCGTCTGCGTTATCGCCTGCGTGGTCCTCTTCCTTCTTTCCCGCATCAGGATTCGAAGGATCGGTGACCTCGGGCTTGTCCATGACAGGCTTGACATCGTTGATATCATAGGACGTATCGTTCTGATACGTCTCGCCTTTGTGCATGTATACGGGGACGGCCATCAGCATCATCGCCAACGCGACGATCACCGCTATGATCACAATGGCAACGATGACTATGATCGCTACGTACAGGAGATCCTCGAGGATCCACGGATTCAAAGCGACATAGACCACTACCGCAATCAATACCAACACAAGTGCCAGTATGCCCAATCCGGACCATGTCGTACTTTTTTTGACTTCTGTCATATCAATACTCCTTTCAACTGTTGTTGGTAGGCAGATACGGGATAAGCGCCTCCGCCAGGTCCATGATCGTCATGGACTGTATGATGATCTTTCCGGGTCCGGTAAGGGTGGTGACGAAAAGTCCCTCTCCTCCGAACATCGCCGTCTTGATACTGCCGGCAGCCGTGATATCGTACTGAACGGTATCCTGCCATCCGACGGCGTTCGATGTTGCGACCTTGTATTTCTCTCCGGGCTTAAGCTCAATGATGTTGAAATCACCGCATGCGGCAATGAACGCTATACCCGTACCGGTGAGCCTCTGAAGAATAAATCCCTCTCCTCCGAACATGGCGGAAGTGAGTTTCTTCTGGAATGCCATGTCCATATCGACGGACGTCTGGGCTCCGAGGAAACCGGTCTTCTGGACGATCCATGAACCTTTTCCGATATCCAGGTCCACGATCTTTCCGGGGACCCATCCGCCGAGACCGACTATTCCGCTGCCTCCGTGGGGCTTGTAGTTGACAAGCATGAACGATGAACCGGAGAGTTTCCTCTTCAGACCTTTCATCAATCCTCCCATCTCGGCCTCCATGGTCATGTTGCCTGTCATATATCTCATGGCACCGGCCACAGAACGGAACTCGTCTGATTCCTCAAGCTGGACATTCACAAACTGGAGATTGTCTCCCGTGATCGTATATCTCATGAATTATCATCCGCATACACCGTATTAATAGGATTCGGATAATAATCCGAAAAATCGCTTATTATTTAGGGAAGGAAACAATTCCGTGTGCATATGGATACCGAACCTATCGCCACGGGTGCAGAAGCGGACATCTACGTCACGGAATATCTGGGCCGTCCTGCCATAGCGAAGGTCAGGTCGCCCAAAGCATACAGACATCCCGAGCTGGACCGCAGGATCAGATCTTCCAGGATCAGGAGCGAAGCGAGGCTTATGAAGGATGCGAGAGAGGTCGGGGTAAGGACCCCGTTCATCTACGACATCGATATCATCGACTGCGCGATCACCATGGAATACATCTCCGGAAAGAAGATCAAGGACCTTCTGGACGAAGAACCGGAGAAGGCGGAAATAGTCTGCAGGATGATCGGCGAGGCCTTGGCAAGGCTTCATAACGGAGGCATCAGCCACGGGGACCTTACCACTTCCAACATGATCATGACCCCGGAAGGAAGAATCTGTTTCATCGATTTCTCTATGGGCTCGTCGAAGATCGAGACCGAAGAGATGGGCGTCGATATCCGTCTGCTGGAAAGGGCGTTCTCCTCCGCGCATCCGGGCCTGGAGAACGCTTACAAGGCACTCATCGACGAATACTGCATCCAGAAGAAGGATTCCAAGGCCGTCATGAACAAGGTCCAGGAGATCAAGGACAGGGGAAGATACACATGAAGCTCAAGGTCATAACATCCAATCCCGGAAAGGTAAGGGAATATCAGGACTCGTTCTCGCATCTCGGCATCGAGATGGAACATCTCCACCTCCCATACGACGAAGTACAGACCTCCGATCTCGAAGAGGTCGTCACTAAAGGCATGGAAGAGATCAGAAAGAAAGGCGTCAGGGATTTCATCATCGACGATTCCGGACTATTCATAGACGATCTGAAAGGATTCCCGGGAGTATGGTCCGCGTACGCCCAGAAGACTATCGGCAACAAAGGTATCCTGAAGCTGATGGACGGCGTCGGGAACAGAAGTGCCAGATTCAAGTGCTGTATAGGGTGCGACATCAACGGGGAGACCATAATGGTCACTGGCGTCTGCGAAGGGAGCATCATGGATGCTGAGCACGGGAACGGCGGATTCGGATATGATCCGATCTTCACTTATGACGGAAAACTGTCATTTGCGGAGATGCCGACCGAAGAAAAGAACAAGTTCTCACACCGCGGAAATGCGGTCAGACTTCTCATCGACGAGATGAAGAAGAGAAATATCGTCTGATCAGAACATCCTGTCGCCGTTCCTTACCTTCATGTCCGGCCTTACGAGGACAACGCCGTTCTCGGAATCCGTGCCGAGCGTGAGTACTTCGGACATGAAATCGGCTATCTGCCTGGGCGGGAAATTGACCACACACAATACCTGTGTTCCGATCAGGTCTTCCGGCCTGTAGAGATCGGTTATCTGTGCGGACGATCTTCTGATACCGATCCCGTCACCGAGATCTATCGTCAGTTTATACGCCGGATGTCTGGCCTTCAAGAAAGGCTCGGCCGCCACCACCGTCCCTACACGAATGTCCAGTTTATCGAGATCCTCTATCGTGGCCATATTGCATCATCGGCGTCGGGCTATATAACGATATGATTATCTACAAAGCGGTCATTCAAAGGCATAACGGGCCTGTGGGCTAGCTTGGTATACTTGTGGCTTTGGGAGCCATTGACCCCGGTTCAAATCCGGGCAGGCCCACTTTTTAGCTGTCTGGCCGAAAGGTCAATGGTTTTTGGGAAACGGGGGTCACCCCATTGTGAAAATGTCCATATGTAACGATAGCTTGTGGTATTGAACAGTCTCTCGATCTCCATTCTAACTTTCTAATTAGAAGATATAGAAGATAAGACTGTCCAGACAGGTAAAATCAGATGAAAGAAATACAGTTAAAACCCAAGTTAATAACGATTCAGGATACCATACCTCTGTTAGTAATTCAACGATTCTGAATTTTCTCCAACAATATACTGCGCAATTACCAAAAACCAAGATGAGAAGGATAAACAAATCCAAAAATCAACCAACCCTACACACATTTGCACCAGAAACAGAACTTTAACAAAGAGTATTATTGGTTCTCCGGGAATTTGTGTGGAATACCCTCCTGAATAATCAAATAAATCGTGAAAATTAGAAATTATTTCTCTGTCTGATACTGCATAACTTTCCTGAGGAAAGTTATGATTAACAAAAACAGGATTTTTATGCATCTTGGCCGCGGTATGCATGGCATTGACCATCGTACCGGCCATGAATGCGATCCTCCCCGAACAAGAGGAGGGGGGGTTTTTGCACCTGCGACAGTGGATGCAACTAATGCGACCGGAACAGGTACGGAAGCCGACCCGCGCAAGGTGTATGATTTTGACCAGTTAGAAGAAGCGCTGGAAAGCGACTCCTACGCTATGTAGAACTTGCCGCCGGCAGTTCGATCACCACTACGGCAACTTCTGCCATTGATATTAACGGCACAAAAACACTAATTGCAGCGGGTTTGTACAATTGGACTTTTGAGGGAGCCGCAGGAGTAACCGAGTTATTTAAGGTAAATACAGGAGATAATTTCACAATAGATGTGGATATTATTACTGAATCAATCATTTTTAAACCTGCCGCAAACAATGCGACTTTACTGGACATATCTGGTGGAAACGTTACACTTAAACACTTGGTAATGACAATCGAAGCTGCCGGAACAAATAATGTTAAAACGGTCAATATGTCCGATGGCACTCTTGTAATAACCAGTTCTTTACGTGCGGAAGGCACGAACGGAACGGCAACCGCCCTTGATGTTCAAGGAGGTACTGTTACTTTTGATATAAATCTAGAATATGAACTCTACTCAACAAGCAAAAACGGATTAAAAATGACAGCAGGCACGCTGAATTTTAATCAAACAGCTGACAGCGGCGCAATAAAAATATGGGGTGCTGACTTGCCGGACTCAAAAACTCCGTTAAGCTATGCTACTCAAAAAACAGGCTACAACAGTGCGACCTTGCTGGAGAGAGTGTCCGAGAATGTTTACTATGTCGGTACACAGACCGCCACAGGCATTGAAATTACCAATACTGTTATAACAGAAACTAACAAAGATGATGTGCTTGGAGATGGAAAGGTTAGTTTTAACACCGTTACCAACATATTGACACTTAACAACGCTTCCTATATTGCAGGCAGCATTAAAATTACGGATGCTTCAGATGAGGTTACGATCAAGCTTGTCGGAATAAATACCTTTGGTTACATTTATTCATATGTTGAAGGCATAAAGCTTTGTTTCTCGGGTTCAGGTTCGCTTAATGTGCAGGGCGGCAATAGTGGTTTTGCAGCATTAGAGGTGGCCACCGGCGATGCAGTTGTGACTGCTAAGGATAGCGTAACTCTAACGTTTACCTCCAGCGACAAGGCGGCAATGTCGGTTAAATCTTTGATTCTTAACGACACAGCAAATGTGACGGCAACTTCGACCTCCTCTGGTTACGCAAGTCATGCAGGTGTTACAGGTGCCGTTACCATCAATGACGGAGCAACATTGACCGCGACGGGTAATGCGGGTTGTGGTATAGGTTCTTCAACAGCAGCTACTATCAACCAAGGAACACTGATTGCCATAAGCTCAAGCAATAGCGCATTACAAACAAGGCCTACAATTACAAGTGCGGCAACTGTGACAGGGGGAGACTCCGCCCCAGGCACAGCGGTCAGCGATCTCACAACATACTATAACACAAATAAGTATGTAAAAATCGTAGCACAAGGCGCAACACTGACTTACAGCATCTCGCTTGACGCTACCGGTACTCATACCTTTACGGCGATAACCGCCGGCTACGACGCACAGACGGCCAAGACCGTGACAGTGAGTAATACCGGCACAGGCGCAACCGGGGATCTGACCGTTGCTCTTTCCTGTACGAACGCAAGCAGCTTTACGCTGAACAAAACCAGTATCTCGAGCATTGCGATAAGCGGCAGCGACACCTTTACCGTTGTTCCGAATACAGGTCTTACAGCAGGCACCTATACGGCGACAGTAACTGTCAGCGGCACTTCCGTTACATCACAGACCTTTGATGTGAGCTTTACCGTTAATGCAGCGGCAAGCAACACACAGATCACATCCATTGTAATTACCGGAGTTACCGAGCCTGTTGCAGGTGAACATCCAACAACCACCGGCATTACTGGCGGTACGGGATATGATATCGCTCCTTTTTGGGCTATTGCATCCAGTGGTGTGAATTTGAATACATCTGATACTTTTGAAGCAGGTGAAACTTATTGTATGTATATTGGTTTGACTGCACAGGACGGCTATGAGTTTGCAAACAGCATGACAACTGCAACAATTAATGGAAATGACGCGTATTACAATCAGGATTATGGCACAACTTATGTTAGATGTAACTTCACTGTTGCAGCAGCGACATTTGTCGCAGTGACTGGTATTACAGATGTTCCTAACGCTGCAACCGCAGGGACAGATCTTACCCTTAGCGGTACGGTCGCCCCATCTGATGCGACCAACAAGACCATTGTTTGGAGTGTCAAGACTGCAGGTACAACCGGCGCGACCATCGACGGCAGGCACCGTTACTGTGACCGCAACGATTACCAATGGTGCAACCGAAAGCACAAATTATACACAGGACTTTGATATTGCGGTTTCTGCTCCTACATACATCATATCGTTGTCTGAGACAGGAACGCTGGCCTTCTCCGCAACCGCAGGCTATTCTGCATTATCCCCGAGTACGATCACTGTAACAAGCACAGGCACCGATGCTACCGGCGATCTGACCGTTACGCTTTCCGGGACCAATGCCGGCAGTTTCGCGTTGAGCAAAACCACTGTCACATCGATCGCCGCCAACGGAACGGGATCCTTCACGATCGTTCCCGACTCAGGACTTTCTGCGGGAACCTATGTTGCGACCGTTACCGTCGACAACGAAAACGTGGACGCTGCATCGTTCGATGTCAAGTTCACCGTGAACGCGGCTGACGACACCACCGTACATACATACAAGGTGACCTTCAGTTCGGGAACAGGATACAGCATATCCGGAGTGACCGTTCCGTCGTTCTCCATCAATTCCGACGGATCTGCGAAGTTCACCATCAGTGTACAGTCCGGATACACCCTGCAGGGAACTCCGACAGCACCCAATGCGAAGATCGCCAGCAACGGCGGCAACAGTTACACCATATCCAACGTCACCACGGATACGACCATCTCCATAAACGTCGTGAAGAACGCCGACAGCAGTGATGACGACGGAGGAAACGGCGGAGGGTCAATAAGCACCGGAACCGCCATCGCGATCGTAGCCTGCGTGTTGGTGGCCGCATTCGCGATAGGATCTCTTGCCTGGTGGAAGATGAGATGAACTAAACCCCAAAACCGACAGGAGTTGCTCTCCTGTCGGAACTTTTTCTTTATTCTTCTTTTCATCAACAGTGACTGTAAGCTCACATACATCGACCGACCGTCACCTTCAATAACAGTACCGATATACAGTGACCGATGGACGAGGCCCTTATCGACAGGACAAAGAAACATATCGAAGACCGTTTCCGCGGAGACTGCACCGGACACGATCATTTTCACAGCATCCGCGTATTCAATACTGCGACGGAGATATGCAAAAAAGAAGGCGGAGATCTTCTCACGGTACAGCTGGCCGCCCTTCTGCATGATGTCGATGACAGGAAACTCTTCGGAACGGAAAGCCACGACGCAAGCGATTTCCTGAGATCCAACGCAGTATGCGGCGAGAGAGCGGCGGCCATCCTCGGAATAATATCTCAGATATCCTTCAAAGGAACGGACACCGTCGTCCCCTCGACACTGGAAGGAAAGATCGTCCAGGACGCCGACCGTCTGGATGCCATCGGCGCCATAGGCATCGCGCGTGCATTCGCATACGGCGGGAACAGGAAAAGGAAGATCTACGACCCGGACATCCCGCCGGAGAAGGGAATGGATTCCGTCCGCTATTTCGCCTCCGAAGGAACGAGCATCAATCATTTCTACGAAAAACTTCTGAAACTCAAGGATATGATGAATACCAATGCCGCAAAGGCCATGGCCGAGGAGAGGCACGCCTTCATGCTATCGTTCCTAAATGAATTCTATATGGAATGGAACGGCTCATCCGCCGAAATAGGCCGCGAATAAGGACAGCATCAGCGCAAGGGCCATTATGCTCAGCCCTTCCGCCAATCTTATTCCCTTCGAAGCTTCACGGTCGATATTGCATCCGACGAAGAACAACGATACCGATGCAAGCACTGCCGCGGCATCCAACGCAGCGGTCTGATCGTCGATCAGAAGCAGAGCGGCGATCACGGGTATCGCGGTGGCGACCGTGATGATGAAACATGCCGCCGAACTTTGGAACATCCTCTTCCGGTCGGACCATATATCACGTTCGGATTCTATGGTCCCGTCGATGACAACGTCCACTCCTTTCTGTCTGTCATCCTCGGTCAGAACATCGAATATCGTGTTGTCCAGCTCGCCGTCGATCTTCTCGCGGTATCCGTCGGCCCTGCGGTCTTCCTTCAATATCCTTGTATAGCGTCTCTGTGTCGATACGTCTATTCTGTAGAATATGATCATGTCTATAGCGCCCCAGACGAAATTCATCGCCAGGATCATCATTACCAAGTTCCATGGAGTATCGTAGGTGAAGATACCTGCTCTCGCGGCGATTATGAATGTAAGCGCCATGACGAACCCGTACAACACCTCTTGGACCGCCAATTCCGGTCCGGTACGTTCTACGAGCCTGTGTCCGAGCATGAGATGTCAACTGCATTTCGGCATATTTGATACTATCCGGAGTTTGATTTCGGTATAATTATGTAGTTATATATAGCATATATAGAGCGATATATATTATTTCGACATCGAATATATACGACATCATCAATCGGTGAATCAAGGTGTAATACCTTGAACACAAATACGAAGATCATGGCAGTCGTTGCCGTCATCGTTATTGTTGCGGCCGGAGCATGGCTTGCTCTCGGACACAGCAATAACAACGGAGACGGAGACGACACAGTTACAATCACCATCGCGGGATCGACGACCGTCGCACCCATTATGCTGGCCGTCGAAGAGGTTTACGAAAAAGAAAACAACGTCGATCTCCAGATCACGGCAAACGGATCCGGAGCAGGCGCATCTGCGGCGATCAACGGAACGGCAGACATCGGAATGGAATGATCATTTCCGGGAGGCCTCTGCGGCCTCCTTCTTTTCTTTTTTCTTCTTATGAGTGTATGAGAGCACCATGAATACCACCAGTGTTCCCACCGGGATTATGGCGTCCTCTATCCTGCCCAGAAGATAATAACCGCATATCAGTCCGAGAATGCCGACGACACCGAATGCTTTGAAAATGCCTCCTCCGCCGAGGACCATCATGAAAAGCAACATGACTATCCACATTATGATCGTGGTCACCATCGATGAAGAGAGCCAGGCTATGTTGGCATTCTCCACATTCTCCGCTATGAATGGTTCGATGTAATGCGAACAGATAAGCGGAACGAACAGGACCAGGATCAGCGTGAAAGCTATTCCTCCGACGAATGATGCCAACAACCCATGTTTCATTGTATCGGACAGTATAATTCACTGCTATCTTATAAAATCGCGCGTATTGATCATGTAACATTTAATTATGTTAGAAATAATTCACCAATATCGTGGAATTGTAAATTTTGATAGCCAGAAGGAATAATGGGACATGCTTGACGATGTCGAACGTGACAAAAAGAAGGATGCTCTTGGTTTGCGCATGTCTCGTACTGGCAGCTTTTACGGTCTATGTTTATGCCGCGGAGACGGACAACGGCAGCGATGCTGCCGATGATGCAACATACATAGTAAATCATTGACAGGGGATCTGTCGGAGATATGGAGATACCGTGTCGGAGATTGTCGCTTATATGCAAAGATCGATGATAACGATCTTATTATTTTGATGGCGCTCATCAGACACGGGCGTAATGTATACAGGTGACAGGTGTGATCTAAAGATCGCTGCAATACAAGACAGTATTGTATAATGGAATAATAAGTAATGAGTGGGCCCGCCCAGATTTGAACTGGAGTTACTTGCACCCCAAGCAAGAAGGATACCAAGCTACCCCACGGGCCCGCGTAATTGCGGGGTAATAGGTTTTAGGTTAAAAGGTTTGTCCAGGAGTTCATCCCAGAGGCGCGATCTCGCCGATGAGATCGGCGTGGGAAACGATCATTCTGCGACAGCAGTATCTCTCGAAACCCAGATCGTCAAGGACCTTTGCAGGGTCCTCTCCGTTCTTGACACGCGCAACGTACTCGAGATAGGCAGAGCCTACGACCTTTCCGCATGTGAAACATCTCACCGGTATTATCATGATAACGCCTCAACGGTATGATTTCTGCTTCTTGGCACGTGCACCGTGACCGAGCGGGTTCTTGGGGAGCTTTCTCCTGTCATCGTTGACAATGAGGGTCCTGTCGTATGCCCTGAAGATCGCTTCGAGTTCATCGTCCTTGAAGAAGGCGACGAGTCCCTTTGCGACTGCGGTCCTTGCTGCTGCTGCCTGACCCATGACTCCGCCGCCATTGACGGTGATCGAGATATCGACCTTTGCCGACATCTCGGGAACGAGTCCAAGAGGCTCTTCGATCTTGAGCCTTGCGAGCTCGGGTGTGAAGATCTCAAGGGGTATTTTGTTGATGGTGACCTTACCGGTTCCCGCTTTAACGGTTGCCCTGGCAACGGCCGTCTTCCTTTTTCCGCTTGTGTTTACGCAATCCATAAGATCATCTCACGTTGGATCCCAGGAATTTTGAAACGGCTCCCAGGGTTGTGTATTTGCCGGTGATCTCCCTTACCGCGTCTTCGGGCCTGACCTTCTCACAGTCATCAAACTGCTTGGGTGTGCCGACGAATACGTGGAGTCTCCTGAAGGCATCTCTTCCGCAAGAGGATGTCCAGGGGATCATTCCCCTTACGCATCTCTTGAACAGGAGGTCTGCCCTGCGGGGGTAGAACGGTCCCTTTCTCTTAGTCGTGTCTCCGCGGTCGACCTTTGCTTTGAAATCTGCAAAGATCTTGTCCCTTTCTCCGGTGATCACGATGGATTCTGCATTGAGAACGACGACCTCTTCGCCGCTCAGAATCATCTCTGCAACATTGCTTGCAAGCCTGCCGTAGTTGAGGTTCCTTCCGTCGATAATTGTAACCATGCAAATCACCTCATGATCCTGACCTTCGAGCCCTTAGGGTTTGAATCCATAAGTTCCCTGATGGTCATTGTGTTTCCGCCTGCTGCTTTGATGCCTGCTACTGCTGCATCAGAGAAATCATAGGCTGCGACGGTCAATTTCTTTGTTACGCTTCCTGCTGCGAGGACTTTTCCGGGGACGATGATCGTCTCTCCGTCCTTTGCATATCTCTCGAGTTTGCTAAGGTTCGCTTCGGCCCAGTTACTTTTCGGTTTCTCAAGCCTAAGCGCGATGTCTCGCCAGATAGGAGCTTCTGTTTCCCTGGTCTTTGCCTTAAGATCGAAGATCAAGGCAACGAGCTGGGGATTCGTCTTTGTTGTGCTCATTTTACTGACTCTCCCGACATTGGGTAACCGTCGTAAGTGGAAGTTGTTTATAAAACTATGCTACGAACACTTAGATTATAGACTATATGCGCCGCGCACGGGCGAAAGATAAGAAAAGAGGGATAATAGGTTTTTTGAATGTTCTTCAGTCTTCGACAGGATCGAATGTCATATCGAATGCACAGCCCCACGTGTTCCCCAGAATACGCATGACATCTCCTTCGAAGAACAACGTATACGAGGTGCCCATATCCTCAAATGCGAATCTGACCCTGTCCGTATCTCCGGGAGATATGTATCCGGCAACGGAGGATTCCCCTTCGGACAATATGATGGTGCATGTCACAAGGCCGCCGTGTTGGAGATCGAACCTTATCGTGAAGGTCTCGGGGGCCTCGTAGGATCCGCTGTCGGTCACCAGGAAATGACAGTCTGCAAGCTCCCATGTTCCGGAGACCGACGGGAAGTCTATGTCCTGTCCCGATCCGTCGGAATACAGCCTGAATCCGGAGGCCGTCAGCTGGGAGATGTCGAGACAGAAGTATCCGTCACACAGGGTGATCTCATAATACGCCCCGGTGCTGTCTATCAGATACGATTCGCCGTAATCGGACAATACGCCGATGAAGGTTACCTCGGTGGCCGTACCGTCAACATCCCTTTCAAATGTTCCAGATATGAGATTCTTTATCTGTTCCACGGTCATTGTATCTCCGGCAAGCGGACCTGCGGAATCGGGCGTGAGATAATATGCATCTCCGCCTGCGGCAGACCATTCTCCGGAGATGTCCCCGACAAGGTTCGGATACGCGACAAGCATACGCGTGGTATAGATGCCTCCCCAGATGCTGTATGATCCTTCGCTGTCCTCCGTCAGTATGTTGACCTCCATGATGTGGTCGTTCACCAGAACGCCGGTCATATAGAACGACATCGTATATCCTCCGTACTTCTCTCCGTAGTCGATGTCACCGGTGACATGCATCTCTCCGTCGGCGAACGTCCCCACGAACTCGTATCCGTCGAAATACATCCTGAACAGCCCGTCGCTGTATTCGCTTACGGCGATGTCACCAGAAGCACATTCGGCTCCGGATCGTTGATCTTTCCGAAGAATGAGGTCCCGTCATCATAGATCACCCAAGAATACATCGATGACCATGTTCCCGCTAATGTCTCCGGTATCCGGACATCCTGCACCATGGTGGCGACCTGGGCGGTCTGTCCCCCCAAAGTAACGGATGTGAAGTATTCCGTCATTGTCAGTTCGTCTCCGACGAGATCACAGAACACCAGAAGGGGTTCGTCTTTGTATTCTGAATACACCCGCAACTCGGTACTGCCGAGAGAATAAGCGGTCATGAAAGATTCCGTACCGTTCAGCCTTATCGTTCCGGAATAGACGTTCCCTGTCCTTTCCTCAAAGGTCAGCACATAATCGTTGAAGGTCTCCGTGTATGTGTTCCAGAACACCGCGTTCTGTCCGGACACCTCTGTCCATTGGGTGCCTTCCAGCTCATTGTACACCGGCGTATCGACCGGCGATCCGTCTCTGGTGTAGGTCCTTTCCACCGCTACCAATCCTGCCCCGTCATCGAATTCCGCGGTCATCAAGTGCACGCGGTCCTCGGAGATGAGCAGGTCCCACCTCTCCGAATTGGAATCGATCGCATATGCCGTCTGATATCCGTCGGACGAAGTTCCGGTGAAAGTTCCCATGACGTTCGTCTCCACCGTCTCTCCGTCGATCTGCTGTTCCATTACGCCTGTGAATGCGGCGCCGTTCTGTTCTGTGATCTCAAGACCGGTACCGAGAGGCGTCAGTGTTCCGTCCTCGGTGACCGCTATGGCATCGCTTAACTCCCAGGATCCGGAAATGTCCGTGACCGATATGTTCCGGCCGACATCATCGAGATCCGTGGAGTACACAGTGTAATAGACGGACAGCAGACCGCTGTCATAGCTGCTCATGGCGATCGCGTTGAGCATACCGTTCTGGACCGTTCCGCAGAAGTATATCGTGGCTCCGTCGTAATAGCCCATGAAACGGATCTGATCGTCCGCATATGTGCCAGTTATGTTGCATCCGTAGTATTCTCCGCAGAACATCCCGTCGGAAACGGAGAATACGGTCAGGTCGTATACGGCCCCGTAATGATCGTACTCATCCGATGAATGATATTCGACCTCACCGTCATCAAGACCGTATCCGTAGTATCCGACCTGATACCAGTATTGATCGGCAATGTCCCCGTCGTCTCTGTCGTTCCCTATGCAATATGCGGCGGCCAACACTACGACCGCTGTAATTGCCAGAGCGGCAATGACCACGCTGTTCTTATCCATGGATTCGAATCTGCTTGGATAGTATTAAACCCCTGCCTCAGAAAATTGCTAAAATGGTTCTATCTTCCCTTCCGTTGTGTCTTTACTACGTTCGCGCACGCGCGCTCTGCGCAATACCTTTAATTACGTTCTCTGATTAGGGTAGCTCACCGTGATATCATGATAAGATTCGGACCCGCCGGAATACCCCTGTCCTGCAAAGGACGCACGCTTAAGGACGGTGTTGAGGATGTTCACAACCTCAGCCTTACCGCACTGGAGATACAGATGGTCAGGGCAAATGCCTACACCAGGTACCCGGAGGATGAAGAGGTCGGTCTCACCATGAAGGAGATCACCGAAGGTTTTGTCGTCGAGGTCTACAGGGACGGAGAGGCCATCCCTCAGGATGAGCCCATCGAGGAAGAGGATGAGCTGATATACATGCCGGCAGGTATCACTTCCGCATTCGGAGAACTTGCAGAGGTCGGACACATGGCAAAAAGGCTGGATGTCTCGCTTTCGCTTCACACTCCGTACTATATGGACCTCGGATCTAACTCGGAACTCACGGAAACATGTGTGAACTCCATCAGGCACGCGGGACTCATCGTCGATGCACTCGACGGGACCGTTGTCGTCACCAACCTCGGCCTTTACACAGGCAAACTCCCCGATGAGGAGATAGATGCGAACATCGCCGAGAACGTCGACATGCTGATGGGCTGGTGGAAGGAGATGGGACTGAAACCCAAGCTCGGTATCGAGATCACCGGACAGCAGGCCGTATACGGATCGCTGGAACAGGTCATCGACCTTTGTTCCGAGATCAAAGGGCTCGTACCCGTCCTCAACTTCCCCCACTACCACTCACGCACCGAGGGATCGCTCATGGAAATGGACGATTTCGAAGAGGTCCTGGAACAGGTCCAGAGATTCTACAAGGGAATGAACATTCACACCGCATTCGCAGGCGTAGAGCACGAAGAAGGCAACGAGAAGAGGCTCACACCTATCAAGAAAGGAGACCTCAAATTCGAGCCTCTGGCCGAAGCACTCTGCGAGATGCAGCCTAACGCAACCGTCATCTCATGCTCGCCTCTTTTGGAGCATGACGCGATGTACATGAGGATCATCAACGAGAGGGTCCTCAACAAGAGGGTCGCCAAGCAGCTCAGGGAGAAGAGGAAGGCAGAGGAGGCGGCAGCAGCTGCTGCAGCCGCGGCCGCTGCCGAAGCTGCGGGATCCGAGGACGGATCCAAAGAGGAATGAATTTGCAGGAAAGCGTCAGTTATCTGAATGACTGTTGCAAAGCGGCCGTAGACTCCATCCCGAAAGAGAACGTAGACAATTTCGTCGACCTTCTCATGAGGAAGGACAAGATCTTCATATACGGTTCCGGCAGATCCGGCCTTATCGGACAGCTTTTCGCAGTGCGTCTGGTCCAGATGGGCTTCGACGTCTTCTTCGTCGGAGACATGACCACGCCGATCATAGGCAAGAACGATCTGACGATACTCATCTCGAACACGGGTCACACCGTGTCCGTGGTAAGGACCGCAGATATCGCACGCCGTATCGGTTCGCATGTCGTTTCGATCACCGCCGCACCTACGAGCAAGCTTGCCCACATATCCAATTCCAATATCATCCTGAACATCAAAAAGGATGAGAAAGCTTCCAGTCTGGCACCTTTGGGTACCATATTCGAGGACAGCGTCCTTCTGTTCCTGGATTCGCTCGTTCCCGTACTTATGAGGAAGATGAGCGTGTCCGAAGGCGATATGAGAAAGAACCATGCGATATGGGTCTGATCAGACCGCGTCCATTATCACCATAACGGCATCTTTCTGCTCTTCGTTCTCGACGGTGAACGCCTTGATCGTCGCATCCGAAGGGTCTATGACGATCGCGAAACCCGGATCGTTTCCGAATATGCCTTTATGGGTCCTGATATCCGTATCGGAAAGATAACAGCCGAAACCCGGATGGGAATGATACCATCCCACGACCTTTCCTCCGACCTTGTCGATATTCTTGAAAAGCTCTTCGAAGGAATTCCTTCCGAACCTTACGCTGACCTCGTCCGAATCCAATTCGGAGGTGACCGCGTCCATGACCATCGCATAATATCCGAGATCGTCGCGATAGACCGTCCCCATCATGAGGCCCATGATCTCGACGCCGTCCCCGAACCCGCGGTCGGCATGGTCGATCATATGTTCCAGCGAGGTCTCGGAGACGAACAGGGAAGCTCCTCTTGCGGGACGTTTCCTGTATTCGGTCTCAGTCGGTTCCGAAGAGACGACCTTAGGCATTCCTGCCTCCGTAACTCACACTTGCGTTGAATTTGGGACGGTTCTGCTGATACCAATTCGCGGCACGCATGCACGAGTCCGTTCCGTAAGGATTGAGCGGGTTGGGATCCGCAAGCAATTGTTCCACCCCTTTGACGAAAGATAACAACGAAGATCCGAAGGACCAGTTGTCCAAGGTCTTGACGCACACGAAACCGCCGTCCTCCGGGATCATGATATTGGGATGGAATATGGGCGTGAGCCATTTGGCCCTGGGCCTCTCGTACGGATAATCCTCCGAAATGGAGATTATGAACGAATGCTCCGTACCTATTTTGTCCTCCGATATCCTGGCCGGCGTGTTGCAAAGGTCCACGCGCAGCTCTATCGGGAACTGGGCGCGGTCCGGGACCTTCGGTACGGACATGCGGAGATAATCGTTGAGATCGGCGATCTCGTTGTTTATCCTGCGGATGAGGACGGGTCTTACCAATCCCATTCAGAATCCGCCTTCCGGATCCGGTATCAGCTCGATGACGTCGTCTTCCGAAAGATTGATCTCATCTACCGTCTGTCCTCTGTTCAACAGCTTGGAGCCTTTTCTCAGGACGTATGCTCCCGCGTCCTTGCCCCAGTATTCCGCTGCCGTATCTACGATATCCTCTACAGATTCGTACGGCTCAAGCTCCATTCTGATCGATGAATTGTTCAATGTGTTGACAACTGTAATCCTTACCGTCATTCAGATATCTCCTCGTGATTCGGACACCCGCGTCCTACGGACAGTTCATAGTCCTGCATCGTACCCGACAGGCCGTCATAATACATGACGTTGCGGAGGCATGTATCGGGCTTTCCCGATATAATCTTCATCGCTTCGCGGACCTGAATTGCCGCGATTATCGATGTTGTTGTTATCTCCGATGCCGTCTTGGGAACATACATCATCGAATTCCCGGTGCATGAGAACCTTTGGTCCATTACGTTCATGTGGCTCTTGTTCATGGAACATTCCAGACAGGGGCCTCCGGGAAGTACGACCTGCACCTTTCCCCTGAATCCGTCAGTCGCTCCGTCGATGTACGGGACCTTATGATACATTGCATGAGAGTTCACATGCAGTCTTGCCGAGATGTTGTCCAGGCATCCCAGGATCACATCGCAGTCCCAATTCTCCAGGTCCTGCACCTTCGACACGATCGGCGTTATCCTTACGTCCGGATCGAGTTCCGAGGCCCTAGATGCCAATACCTCCGCCTTGGGAGTGCTCTCATCATCGGAATCCCTGAAGAAGACGCAGCGGCTGAGATTCGAGGCCACTATCCCGTCCATATCGATGACGGTAATATCCCTGAATCCTGCCAGGACCATGTTCTTGACGACCTCGTTGCCGAGCGCGCCTGCACCGACGACAAGACATCTGGCACGGTGAAAGGCATCGACATCTAACCACGGGATGCGTCTCATCCTGTCAAAACGGTCGGTGTCGTATTCCCTGGCCTTCATCGGAAGTGTAATCTGGTCTTTCCAAATAAGGATATCTGTAACGATGCGACGGTAGGTTTAATATCGGGGTACAACTGTCTACGGACCGTGACCATCCCACTTCCGGAACATGACCACTGCAAGAACTGCGGGGATCCCGTACCGTTCGATATGCAATTCTGCTGTATGGACTGCTACAATGAGTATCAGGAAAAACAGAAGAAGGAAAAGATGAGGGAAGTGAAGTTTTGGGGCCTTGCGGCCCTGACGGTCGTTGTTATCTTCGTGATCGCCATCCTGGTTTAATCGAGCAGGGCATCCAGTGTCATCGCGACGTCATGGACGCGCACTATATCGGCACCTGCCTTCGCGGCCACCTTTACGGCTTCCACACTGGCCTGTTCGCGGTCCATTCCGGGGAACATCTCTGCGAGGAATCTCTTTCTGGATGCTCCGACGAGAACGGGATATCCCCTTACCAGCGAAGTGCATTTCTCCAGAAGCTGGATACTCTGCTGATGCGTGACACCGAACCCTATTCCGGGATCCAGGATTATGTTGTTCTTGTGCATACCTGCATCGAGAGCGGTCTCGATCCTCTCTTCGAAGAAATTCCTGACGACCTCGAGGACATCGCCTTCGACGGTGTCCGTAGCAAGTGTCTCGGGAGTGCCGTGCATGAACATAACGATGGCCGGTACCTGCGAGGACACGGCGACATCCATCATGCCTTTGCCTCTGAGCCCCATGATATCGTTGATGATCGAGGCTCCGGCGTCTATTGCCGCCTCGGCCACCTCGGCATGTCTCGTGTCGATGGATATCGGGATATCCGATGCAGAAGAGAGTTCCGAGACCACCGGGATCACCCTGTCCAACTCGTCGTCTATGCTCACAGGCTGTGAACCGGGACGTGTGGACTCGCCGCCGACATCGATGATATCGGCTCCGAGATCGACCATCTCCAAAGCATGTGCCAGAGCATCGGACGGGTTGAGATATTTCCCTCCGTCCGAGAAAGAATCCGGCGTAGCGTTGACTATTCCCATCACCAGAGGTCTGCCTCTGCTGCGGGCGAGTGTATGCCAATCCGTCATTCTATCACAAACGCTGATCGATCAGTTCCACGAGGTCCACTACCTCGACCTTCCTGTCTCCTACGGCGGATGCCAGGTTGGTCACGCAGAACGGACATGTCGTGATGATGATGTCTGCGAACGATGCCTCATCCAGTCTGGTCTGTGCGATCCTCATGGATTCTTCGGGGTAAGCGGACCTTACTCCTCCGCCGCCTCCGCAGCAGTGGCTTGTGGAACGGTTGTACTTCATCTCCTGGAAGTCGACACCGGGGAATTTCCTGATGACCTCCCTGGGAGCTTCGTACACGTCGCAGTGCCTTCCGAGGTGGCAGGGATCGTGGTATGTGACCTTGCCTTCCAGAGGCTTGAGCTTGAGGTCCTGTTTCGCGAGGAACTCCGTCATGTGGAGGACCTCGAAGGGAACGTCCACGTACTTGGGATATTCCTTCTTGAACATCCTGTAGCATCCTGCGCATGAGAGGATGAGCGTCTCGACGCCCATCGCCTTGATGGCCGCGACATTCTTCTCCATGAGCTTGGTGACCTCTGCCTGATCGACACCGACCCTCTGCATGACCGAACCGCAGCAGGTCTCGTCGAGTGTGGTGTAATCCACACCGAGTTTGTCCAGAATGGACATGGATGCCTGCGCGGTCTTCTTGGACCTGTATGTCGCCGTGCATCCTGCAAAATAAGCGTACTTCGCCTTGTGGGGCTTGCGTCCGAGCGTCTCTGCGACGGATTTCTCCTCCTTGAAGGGATTTCCGTACTTGCGGATGCTCTCGACCATCGCCTTGTGCTTGGGGAGCATGTGGCCGTTCTTCACGAGGTCTGCGCGGCAGAGCTCGATGATATCGACGATATCGACCTTCGACGGGCATCTCCTGACACAGTCGGCACATGTCGTGCATGTGTACATGTTCTCAATGACCGACTCATCTGCGGGGATGTCCCCGTGGAGCAGTCCGTACGTGAGGATGATACGTCCTCTCGAGAGTGCAGTATCCCATCCGATCGCTTTGAACGAAGGGCATACGCTCTTGCAGAAACCGCACATCGTACATGTGTTGAGTGCCTGCGAGACCTCTTTGATCTTATCAGCTTTGAAACTGTCTGTCATTCGCTCACCTTCGGTATCGTCACACTGCCGTCCATGAGGACGATGAATGTGGCATCCTTCTTCCATTCGAGCGCGGCCTTCACCGCGTCATCGACCGACGGGAAAGGCGTTATGTTGGCCGATCTGAGGATCTCGGGATCGAGGTCCGTGACCGCCCATATGTCGGCCCATGTGGCGATCTCCGCCATCTTGGCCGCCTTGTGATAGCCGAGCTTGTACTCGGCCTCGAGATTCTTGAGCACCTGCTTGGGGTCTTTGGACGAGGACAGCTGCTTGAGGAAGGTCGCGTGTCCTATACCTTCCCTGCACTTGGAGACCATGATGATCTTTCCTCCTTCCTTCAATGCCCATTTTCCGTTGTCCAGCGCCTTCTGCGACTGGTACAGGTCCACATCCATCGGATAGGGTGCGACCGATATGACGACGTCGGCCTTCTTCGGAATGGGGACGCAGAACACTTCCATTGCCCATTCGACGGCCCTGTCGAATGCGGGATTGAGTGCTCCGGATGCTGCTTTGTATATGTTCTGGTGCCTGTCCAGGACCATCTGGATAGAGAAGATCTGCTTGTCCTTGACGACCTCGAGAGCGTCCATCATATCCTCGTGGACGGGATTGCCTTCGAGTGCAAGGGACTGGGCTTCCTTGGACATGGCCAGCTTGTGATTTGCCTCAACGGTCTCGAACGAGGCTACACCGGGAAGGAACGATTTCCTTCCGCCGGTGAATCCCGCAAAATAATGAGGCTCCACACTTGTGATGATGACCAGACGGTCTGCTTCGACGGCCATCTTGTTGACGTTCATCGGCGTTCCGTTCTTGGACTTGCCGAGGTATACGCACTCGGACTTCTTGGCGTCATGTGCAAAAATACGGTCTTTGAGTTCCGGATAAAGAGGGCCGAAGACAAAATCGTATTCTTCGGGCGTCATGTCCCTGTGCGTTCCGGTAGCGACAAGGAACCTTGCCTTCCTGAGGTCCATCCTCTTGGAAAGCGCCATGAGTACCTTGGCGGTCGGTGTCGGACGGGTTCCATCGTTAACGATGAAGACGATATCCTTTCCGCCTTCAAGGAAACTCTCGAGCGAGTCGTATCCTATCGGGCTGTCGATCGATTCGCCGATCACTGTGTCGGCATCTCCGCACCTAACGTCCTTGGGGTAGAATGTCCCGATATAGCTCTCATCGGGGATCTCCGTCTTTTGGACGCCGTCCTTTCCGTATTTCACGTCAATGTTCATTGAGACCGAACGTCCCTACTGCAAGATTCTTATTAATTACTTACGCGCGGCGACCCGCGCGAAAGGGGAAAGATTAATTGTGCAATGCGCCATATGCGGGCCCGATGGCATCCCTGAAAGAGGTTGGAGAGCGCACGCTCGTCGATAACATCCGCAAGATCCTCAGACCGGCCAAAGGTATCGGCCCCAGGGACGATGCGGCAGTGGTCCCCTCGGAAGGAGATGTCGTTGTCAGCACCGATACGGTCTCCTTCAAAAGGCATAAACCCGAGGGGATGACATACGAACAGTTCGGATGGATGGCTGCCGCGGTCAATCTCAGCGACATAGCCAGCATGGGTGCGAGACCTATAGGGATACTCGCCGCCATGGGAATGCCCGAAGATCTCGACGAAGATATCCTGTACGACATCGTCAGCGGATTCGACCAGTGCGCCGAATTCTGCAACACCTTCGTCGTCGGAGGAGACACCAAGGTCGGAGACGGATACGTATCCGGGACCGCACTCGGGAACCTGGAGGGAAGGAAACCTCTGACCAGGTCGGGAGCCGTCCCCGGGGACATAATCGCGGTCACCGGCAATCTGGGTTCTGCCGCCGCAGGATATTACGCCCTGAAGAACGGCATAGAGGCGGATGAATCGATATTCGCACTGTGCATTCCCGTACCCCGCGTCAAAGAAGGACTGAAACTGTCCATGTCCGGCGCGGTGACATCCTGTATGGACCTTTCCGACGGACTCGCGGAGGCCGCGAGGGCGATATGCAGCGAAAGCCACGTGGGGATGGACATCCAGATGGAATTCCTGCCGGTGACGCCCGAGGTCGATGATATCGCCTCCCGTCTGAACATGGACAGGAGGGAGCTTATCCTCTACTGGGGCGGCGAATACGAACTGCTTTTCACGTTCAGCAAGGAAAAGATCGCAGAACTCTATAAGGCCGGACTTGCATTCTCCATCATCGGCATGGTGACCAATGACAGGGACCCGTACATCCTGGAAGAAGGCGCCAGGGAAGTGATGAGACATGGCAGCTATTAACCCGATGACGGAAGCGAAGTACTACCACAGGGACGGCGATGTCTACGTCTGCGACCTCTGCCCCAACGCCTGCAGGATACCTGTAGGAGGGATCGGGAAATGCAGTGCCAGAAAGGGTGAGAAAGACTTCCTCTGCGCCAACACTTACGGCAAGGTATCATCGATATGCGTAGACCCTGTCGAAAAGAAACCCCTGTACCATTTCTATCCCGGAAGCAGGATATTCTCGATAGGCGGCGTAGGCTGCAACATGAGATGCAGGAACTGCCAGAATTATGCGATATCGCAATCCATGACGGGGAGGAAACGTACCACTTACGAGACCCCCGAGGAGATCGTGGCCCTCTGCAGAAGGGAGAAGATGGATTCCATCGCCTTCACATACAACGAACCTTCGATCTGGTACGAATACATCATGGATATCATGGAATGCGATCCCGACCTCAAATGCGTCATCGTTTCCAACGGCCTGATCAACGAGAGGCCTCTCAGAGACCTCTGCAGAGTATCTGCCGCCATGAACATAGATATCAAAGGATTCACCGACGAATTCTACATGAAGGTGTGCGAAGCCCACCTCGCCGATGTGCTCAGATCGGTGAAGATAATCTTCGAAGAAAAAGTGCATCTGGAACTTACTTATCTGGTCATTCCCGGATACAACGATTCCGAGGAGGAGATCACCAGATTCTGCATATGGGTCAGGGACGAACTTTCCCCGGACGTGCCCATCCATTTCACAAGATTCCATCCCGATTACGAGATGTTGGATGTTCCCATGACCCCGGTCGAAACGGTCCTCAGATGTCAGAACATCGCCGAGGACAACGGCATCAATTACGCATATGTCGGGAACATCATAACCGATGATGCTTCGAACACTTACTGTCCCGAGTGCGGGACCGTCGTCATCAAGCGCATGGGATATCTGGTGGACATCGTCGCTCTCGACGGAACAAGGTGTTCCTGCTGCAAGATCCAGCTTCCCATCATCAGATGAGATACAGCGGATCTCCGATGAAGATGAGGATCATCACGACGACGGTTATCGGTATTATGAACGGTATCATCGGCGTGACCCATATCTCGGTCACTCCTGCCTGGTCCAGCCTGTCGTATACCTCCTCCGGCTCCTCCGGGATATTGCATCTTTCCAATTTTCCGTCCACGATATCTTCCATCGGCCAAACATGGGATGTCCTTGCTTCCGATACGGACATCCTGCGTCCGATGGCCATGTTCTTCCCCTTCGTTCCCCTCTTAATATTGGTAATAAGGTAGTATACGGTGACGAACATCACTATGATCGCCCCGAAGAAAAGAGCAGATATCGCGAATGTGAAGATATCGACGACCGGTTCATTTCCCACCCCGATGAGGAACGGTAGAGAGAACGCCTGAGGATAAACCGGGAACGAAATTGCCAGACATATCAGGCATTTGGTATCCGCTCCGCCCTGTATCACACCGAACATGTACATTCCGGCAAAGATGATGTAGCTTATAGGAATTGAAAGCCAAGCTGCGAAGTAGGGGTCCGATGCCCCGTGGAGCTCATACAGCGGCACGATGAACAATACGGCCATGAGTATGTAGAATAATACCAGATAACGATCGCTGTCCATCAAAATATCCGCCAGGATCATCAGCGTACCGAAAAGGAGACAGATGTATTCCCATTTCAAACCGTTCCAGATGATGCAGCATGCCGTGAAACCGACCGCTCCGACCGCTCCGAGTACCGCCCAATGGGCATCGGAGACCTCCCTGTCCTTCCAATCGGAAATACTGGCAGATACCAAAATTACCAACGTAACGGCGATCACCGCCAATACTATCAATTCCGCTATTGTTGCATCCATCTGCACCAATATGCTTTTAACCTGATATGAAATCTCCTATGACTATGAGGTCCAAGAATCTATCATTGCTGATTACTTTAATCGCAGTGTTAGCACTCTTCATGGTACCTGTCATATCTGACTCCGATGCGACTTCTGAATCGGATGTCAGCATAATCACGGAGACGTCCTCGTTCACGGTGAACGCAGGTTCGTCCTCATCCTACGACCTCATAATCACGAACAATCTGGAGATCTCGGATACAGAGGGCCTTGCCAATCAGCGTCTGATAACATTATCGTACACATCCGATTCCAACCTCTCCATATCATTCACAACCGAAGAAGGCAAGACCGGAAGCGAGGCATCCATCATATTGGCCGGACAGGGACACACGCTGGTCACCATGACCATAACTGCCGACAGATATGCCAGCGCAGACGTTGCCGATGCCACCATCAATATATCGATCACATCCCTGGACACGACGGATACGGAAAGTTCGTCCATCTCGAAGGACCTGTCGGTCGCCATCGAGTCCTCGCTCGACACGGGATCGTCGTTCAACAAGATCCTCGGATGGTTCAGCAATCCTCTTCCTTCGCCTTTCAACCAACCCGCATTCACGGCCCTCATCACATTCGTATTGGGAATATTCCTCGGCCTTATCGCCCTGATGACCGCCACGCCCATAGTTCTCCGCCTGGTCTTCGGCAAGAATGAATCTTCGGAGAAACTCAAGTTCAGAAAGAGCATCGAAAAACTGCTCTTCCTGGTCGTCATAGTGTATATCGTAGGTATAACACTGGTGGTCTACGGAGCATCCAACCACACGATCTCCGATTACAACACATGGGCCAACGTCCTCTACACATTGCTGGGCGCAATAATACTCTGGAGAATGTACGAGAGATTCATATCCTTCACGCTCAACAGGATCCACAAGGAGATGACCGACGACGATGACACCGACGATAACGGAAGGAGCGATCTTGAACCTCTGTTCCGCCTTGTGGGAAAGATCGTCATCTGCGCGGTATCGGTCGCATTCGTCCTCGCAGGATTCGGATTGGACATCGGTGCTATCCTCACAAGCGCAGGTCTCGTATCGCTGGGAATCACGTACGGTGCCCAGAACGTCCTCAACCAGTTCTTCAACGGTGTCGTCCTGCTGATGACCCGTCCGTTCAAGTCCGGGGATCTCATCCAGATCGGCACCGGTACCAAGACGTACCGCGTCAAGAGCGTCACTGTCATGAACACGCTGTTCGAGAACTGGGCCAACGAAGAGACGATCATCATGCCCAACAACGTCGTGGCATCTTCGACGATCACCAATATAACCGGCAAGGACCTCACATACAAGATCAACGTCTTCATGACCGTGGCCTACGGAGAGGACATCGATGCGGCAAAGAAGATCATGCTCGACATCGGAATGAACCACCCCGATGTCATAATAGACGGAACTGTCGACCTGCCTTACGTCCGCGTCACGGAATTCCAGGACTCCGCCTCCGCAATACAGCTCAGACTGACCGTGTTCATCAGAGACTACAACGATTACGGAAAAGTAGGTTCTCAGCTCAGCGAACAGATCTACAAGGAATTCGTCGACAAGGGCATCAGCATCCCCTATCCTCAGCTCGACGTTCACCTGGATTACATCCGCGACAACGACGACTCCTGATGCGGGATCTTCTCCGGAGATCGGCATTATCCGTCAAAAGGAAGCCCTGTTTTCTGCGGATATCGAAGAATGAAATCGAAGGTTCGCCTACGCTAAAATAAGAGTTTATATAGTACAATCGAGGTTATCCGCAACAGATTTACGAAAAACGAAAATCTTACATGGTACGGTGACCAAAGATGATAGACAACCTTGACAAGCACATTTTGGAGATCATAAAAAAGGACTCCAGGTGCCCGTTCGTAGAGATAGCCGGTCAGCTCGGAGTGTCCGAGGGTACGGTCAGAAGCAGGGTCCACAGGATGACCGAAGAAGGGATCATACGCGGATTCACGATAAAGACGAGCTCGAAGAACGTCAAGGCCCTGGTGGAGATCAGGATCGATGTGAACACGGATACGGAAGAGATCGCAAAAGAACTCGCCGGATACGACGGTGTCACGGAGGTCTTCGAGGTCACTGGAGACCAGGATATCATCGCCATTGTCGATGTGGAATCGTCACAGCTCCTAAACGAGATAATCGAGAGGGTGCGCCGTTACGACAACATCCTGAGCACACGTACACGTTTGATTCTCAAGGAACACTTCGGAGATAATTGAGATGTTCAGAGGCACAGCGACCGCACTCATCACTCCGTTCGCAGAGGACGGATCGGTAGATGAGGAAGGTCTCAGAAGATTAGTTGACTTTCAGGAAGAGAACGGAGTGAATACACTCGTTCCCTGTGGATCCACAGGGGAATCGGCCACACTTTCACATGCGGAACATATCCATGTGATACAGATAGTTGTCGACCAGGCGAAGAAGGCAAAGGTCCTGGCCGGTGCGGGAAGCAACTGTACGTCCGAAGCGGTGATGCTCAGCAAGAGGGCCGAGGATCTCGGAGCCGACGGAGTATTATCGATCTCACCGTATTATGTCAAGCCCACGCAGGAAGGCATCTACCAGCACTACAAGACGATCGCGGAATCCATCAACATCCCCCTCGTCCCTTACAACGTACCCGGAAGGACCGGATCGAACATCGATGCGGACACCACACTCAGGCTCGCACAGATCGACAACATCAAGGCGATCAAGGAAGCCAGCGGAAATCTGGCACAGATAGAGAAGATCATCAGGGACAGACCCGCGGGATTCGAGGTCCTCAGCGGTGACGACGGTATGACCTGCAATCTCATGTGCAAGGGAGCCGACGGGGTCATCTCCGTAGCATCGAACTGCTGCCCGGACAAGGTGTCCAACATGGTCAACCTCATCCTCGACGGAAAAAAGGCCGAAGGAGAGGCGATCGACAGCTATCTTCACCCGCTGTTCAAGGGACTCTTTGTCGAGCCGAACCCCATTCCGATCAAATACGTCATGAAGAGACTCGGCTTCGGCAACGGCTGCCCGAGACTTCCACTTACCCCTCTTACCGAAACGGGAAGAGCGAAACTGGATCCTATCTTGGAGCAGATGGGCCTCTGAGTGATACCATGATAAATGTCGTCGTGGGAGGCGCGACGGGCAAACTTGGAAGCCTTGTATGCGACCTCATAGTCAGATCAGATGATATGCGCCTTACCGGTGCTATCGTATCGCCCAACGGGGGACATGTCGGAAAGGAGATATATCCCGGCGTCACTGCCGAAGGGCCGGATTCCATCGGAAAAGTGCTGAAGGATGCCGACATCTATGTCGACCTCACGGCACCGGATGCTGCCGCCAAGGTCCTAGCCGACATTCCGGCCACCAAGACCAATCTCATCGTGGGCACCACATCGATACCCCAAGATGTCCTTGACAAAGTAGCTGAGAACACGAAGAAGAACGGCACCGCATCGCTGGTGTCCGCGAACTTCGCCGTCGGAGTGAATGTCTTTTGGAAGATGTGCGAGATCATGGCCACATATCTGCCCGATTACGATATTGAAGTGATCGAAGCACATCATAATATGAAGAAGGATGCTCCCGCAGGCACAACGGAAGAGGCCATCAGGAGGATCCAGAAGGTCACCGGCATCCAGAAGATCGTGTACGGAAGGGAGGGCGTGATCGGTCCCAGGGAAAGGGAGATCGGGGTCCATTCCATCCGCGCAGGCGATATCGTAGGTGACAACACCGTGATCTTCGCCAAGAACATGGAGCGCCTGGAACTGACGCACAAGGCCATCTCTCGCGAGGTATTCGCAAGAGGCTGCGTCGCATCTATCAGATGGATGGCCGGCAAGAAGGACGGAAAGGTCCACAGTATGGAAGAGGTGTTAGGCCTATGATTACGGTCATGAAGTTCGGAGGGACAAGCGTAGGTTCCCCCGAAGCACTGAAAAGAGTAGCGAATATAATTGTAGAGCACGAAAGCCAGAAGAAAGTCGTGGTAGCATCGGCCATGTCCGGCATCACGAATTTCCTGGTCAGCACATCGGAGATGACGAACGCCAAAGAGAAGAAGGCCGCCATCGATACGTTCAACGACAAACACATCAACACCGCGAAGAAGCTCTTCACCGGAAAGATCCTCGACGAGTTCATGAAGGAATACGACGAGAGATTCGATAAATTCAAGAGCATCATACTCGACGGCAACAAGAAGGACCCGTACTACAAGGACAACGTATCGTCCCAGGGAGAGAGATTCTCCACCCTCATCCTGTCGTATGTGCTCAAGTCGATGGGCGTTGATTCGGTCGCCATGACCTCGGAAGACTGCGGAATATGCGCCGAAGGAAAACCCCTGAACGGATGCGCCGTACTCGACAAGACCGAGACCCTCATGGCGGTAAAACTCAAACCGCTGGTCGATGCGGGGACCGTTCCGGTGATCACCGGTTTCTACGGTATGATGGATGATGATAAACCCCTCACATTCGGAAGGGGCGGTTCCGATTACTCCGCAGCGGTCATCGCCAACGGCCTGAACGCGGATATGCTGGAGATCTGGACCGATGTCGACGGATTCATGTCCGCTGACCCCAGGATGATCCCCGAGGCCGTACGTATCGACGAGATGAGCTATGACGAAGCTGCAGAACTGGCATATTTCGGAGCCAAGGTCCTGCACCCGAGGACCATCGAACCGGTCAGGATGAAGCACATCCCCCTGAAGGTAAAGAACTCCTTCAAACCGGAAGACCCCGGAACACTGATCCACCACCTGGGAAGGCACACCAACGAACTTCTGAAGAGCGTCGCGGTGAAGACCGATCTGTGCATCATCACGATCAGTTCCGCAGAGATCACCTACAGGCCGAAGATGGTCGCCAGGATCATCGAGAAGATGTCGGAGAACGATGTGATCATCTATTCGATGTCCACTTCCCTGTCCACCGTCGCGTTCCTGATACACAACAACGACGTCAAACAGACGATGATGAAGCTCAACACCATCGATGCCGCGGACATCGAAAAGATCGAGGTAAAGAACGATGTGGCACTCATATGTGCCGTGGGAGACAACCTCCTGACCACATGCGGCGTGTCCGGGGATATCTTCTCGGCGGTCAAAGAAGCAAGGGCGAACGTGGAGATGATCTCCGAAGGAGCATCGGACGTCTCGCTGAACTTCGTCGTGCCCATGTCCAAGGTGACCGATGTCATCAAGATACTCCATAAGAAATTCGTGAGTGATAAACAATGAAGGATTACGAAGCAAAGGACGGAACGATGATATTCGCCGGTCTTCCGGTAACGGAGATCGCGGACGAATTCGGAACCCCCGCATATGTCACAGACGAGCAGAGACTGAGAGAGAACTACAGGAATGTCTACAGCGCATTCTCCAAGTACATGGACACCAGGATCCACTACGCCTGCAAGGCGAACACCAACCTGGCCATCCTCAGCATCCTCAACCAGGAAGGCACGGGGATCGACGCGGTCTCGGTCGGAGAGGTCATGACCTGTCTGAAGGCGGGAATACCTGCAGACCGCATCATGTACACAGGCGTCAATGTCAGCGATGCCGAACTCAAAGCGGTCACCGACATGGGGGTCATGATAAACGTCGACTCCAGGTCCGAATTGGAAAGACTGGCAAAGATCAACAAGAAGCTTCCCATCTCATTCCGTATCACTCCCGGAGTGGGTTCCGGACACAGCGACAAGGTCATCACGGGCAAGAAGGGATCGAAATTCGGTATCCCCAAGAACGATGTCATCAAGACATATCTCAGGGCAAAGGAACTCGGTTTCGACATCAAAGGAATCCATGCACATATCGGCTCGGGCGGACAGTCCGTCGAACCCTTCATGGACATGATGGACGTCCTCACGGACACCGTCAACGAACTGAAGGAGAACGGCATCGATCTCGAGTTCATCGACATGGGCGGAGGGATAGGAGTTCCGTACAAGATGAACGAGGACGAGATGGACCTGAACGAACTGGCCATGAACGTCACCGACATCATCACCGAGAACACCGACATCGAGACCATCATCCTGGAACCCGGAAGATACATCGTCTGCGATTCCACCGTGCTCCTCACGAGATGCGTGGACGTCAAGGACGCAGGAGTGAAGAAGTATATCGGAGTGGACGCGGGATTCAACACCCTCATCCGCCCGGCGATGTACGATTCGTACCACTATGTTGCCATCGGCAACAAGTTCGGAAAGTGCTCCACCGCCAAGTACGACGTTGCAGGCCCGATCTGCGAATCCGGAGACTTCCTGGCACATGACAGGGCCCTCCCCGATCCGGAAGAGGGGGATGTCGTTGTCATCTACAACGCAGGCGCATACGGATTCTCGATGTCCAGCAACTACAATTCAAGACCCCTCTGTTCGGAAGTCCTCGTCAACGACGGAAAAGCAGAACTCATCCGCGAGAGGGAGACCGTCGAAGAACAGTGGAAACACCAGATAGTTCCCGAGAGGCTCAGGCAATGAAGTTCTGGAAGTACCATGGGATCGGCAACGACTTCGTCCTGCTGGACGGCTCGAAGGGAGATCTCACGATCGACCCCGGGATGTGCAGGAGATACTGCGACCGCCACTTCGGAATAGGGGCGGACGGCGTATTGTACATAATGCCCGGAGAGAACACCGACATCACGATGAGGATCATCAACGCCGACGGATCGGAAGCGGAGATGTGCGGAAACGGCATCAGATGCGTCGCCAAGCACGCATATGATTTCGGCATCGTGAAGAAGGAAGAATTCTCCATACACACTTTGGCAGGGGATCTGAAGGCGAAGCTCGGGATCGAGAACGGAAAGGCCGTTTCGGTGCAGATCGATATGGGTGCCCCCGTACTCGATGCGAGAAAAGTGCCGGTGGATGCGGACGGAAAGTTCATCGACCAACCGTTCAGCGTCAACGGCATCGAACTCAGAGCAAACGCCGTATCCATGGGAAACCCCCATTTCATCACATTCACGGACCTCACGGACGAACAGGTCAGAGAGCTCGGACCCGTCCTGGAATGCCACCCGTTCTTCCCCAGGAAGACGAATGTGGAATTCTGTAAGGTGAAGGACAGAAAGATATACATCACGGTCTACGAAAGGGGAGCGGCATGGACGCTGGCCTGCGGAACCGGCGCATGCGCCACGACCACCGCGGCAGCACTGAACGGGATGGTCCCGTTCGACGTGCCCGTCGACGTACACCTCCCCGGCGGATGGCTTAAGATAACAGTGGACAAAGACCTCAGATACGTCCTCATGGAAGGACCGGCTGAATTGGTCTACGAAGGAATCACAGCAGAGTGATAATCATGGCGAAATATGAACAATCGGAAAGACTGCAGAAACTTCCCCCTTACCTCTTCGTAAGGCTTGAGGAACTTACCGCGGAGAAGAAGAAACAGGGATGGGACCTGATCGATTTCGGTATCGGGGATCCGGACCTTCCCACACCCAAGCCCGTAGTGGAGGCATTGAAGAATGCCGTGGGCGTCAACGAGAATCAGAAGTACTCATCATCACAGGGCGAGAGGGACCTCAGGGTCGCCGTCGCCAACTGGTACAAGAAGAGATTCAATGTGGATGTCGATCCCGACAAAGAGGTCTGCATAACCATCGGATCCAAAGAAGCGATATTCAACATCTCCCAGGCATTCGTGAACTGCGGGGAGACCATCATCGCGCCCAGCCCCGGATACCCCGTGTACTCGGGTGCCGCGCCTCTGTTCAACGAAGCGAAATGCGTACTGGTCCCTCTGAAGAAAGAGAACGACTGGCTCCTTGATGTGGACGACTGTCCCGAAGGCGCGAGAATGCTCTATCTCAACTATCCGAACAACCCCACAGGCGCCACCTGCGACACGAAATATCTCAAAAAGGTGTATGACTGGTGTCAGAAGAACGACACCATCCTGTGCTACGACAACGCGTACTCGGAGATGTGCTACGACGGATATCAGGCACCTTCGATCCTCGAGGTCGGACCCGACGCCATCGAGTTCGGTTCATTCTCCAAGACGTTCAACATGACCGGCTGGAGACTGGGATACGCAGTGGGTAACGCCGATCTCGTAGGCGGACTCAAGAAGTGCAAGGGACAGATCGATTCCGGAGCACCCATCTTCATCCAGAAGGCTGCTATCGCCGCCCTGGAGATGTACGGCCCCCACGGAGAGATCCCGCAGATCATCACCGACAACATGGCCGTCTATGCCGAAAGGAGAAAGGTCCTGGTCGAAGGACTCAGGGACCTGGGCTACGATGTAGTCATGCCCAAAGGTACGTTCTACATCTGGTTCAACTGCGGAATGTCATCCTTCGAATTCACGGAGAAGATGGTCGACCTCGGTATCGTGGTCACCCCGGGCTCCGGATTCGGAGCATCTGCGGACGGATACATCAGGATGACCGTGACAGAGCCTGTCGAGAGGATCAAAGAAGCTCTCGAGAGGATGAAGCGCGGATCGTACCAGTGAGATCCCCTAGGGGGCCCGGCCCCCTTACAACCTCTTTCATTCACTTTCATAATAGAAAAATGAGTGATTTTATCAAATTTTGATTTATTCTTGGCATACTTTTATATGCCGACCTGCTCTGTCCCGCGACTGAGTGATATCATGGCAAAATACTCTGGTAAATTCGAGAGCGATACCGTCAAGCTGTATCCTTGCTGCAAGGACATGGAAGAGGGTCTCGCGGAACATGAGTTCTGGGCGGACGACAACCCGTGCAATGCATGCATGGCTATCGACTCGATCAGACTCGGGATCAAGATCCACTACTGTCCCTTCTGCGGAGCAAGGCTCGAGAGAAGGAAAGCACCCGAAGAGAACAAAGAATGAGAATAACTCGGGCCCGAAAGGGTCCGAACATTTCTCACTCAGTCTGCCGGGAATCTCTTCTTGGATTCCTTCAGTGCCTCGATCACGGGCAGGGGCTCACGGAGAAGGAATGTCTCCAACGCTCCTCCTCCCGTGCTCAGATATGACATCCTGTCGGCGTAATCGAACTTCTCTGCCGCGGATGCCGTGTGTCCTCCGCCGATGACGGAAAGTCCTTTGCTGTTCACCATGGCCTCCATGAGTCCCTTGGTGCCCATCTCGAAACCGGGCTTCTCGAACATTCCGGCAGGACCAGACATGAACGATGTCTTGGATGATTCTATGACCTTCTGGAACTTATCGATCGAAAGGTCTCCGATGTCCAATGCGGGCTCTTTCGTAGGCATGTCTCCGATGTTCACGGAAACACGTTTTCCGTCCCTTTCCACGGCAACGTCCACAGGCAGCAGGATATGCTGACCGTACTTCGTCATGACCTGTTTTGCAATCTCGATGTTCTCGGGCGTGAGCTCGTCCTTGAGGATCGCCGAACTCGCCTCTCCGATATCGACGCCTCTGGCATAGAGGAATGCGTTTCCGGCAAGACCGACGATTATGACGGTATCCACCATTCCGTGCTCCATGACCACGTCGATCATATGGGGAACATCTCCGAACTTCGCTCCGCCCAGAATGAACACGGACGGACGGCGGGGATTGTCGAATATCGATCTCAGTGCGTAGAGCTCTCTGGCCATCAGCCTTCCGGATGCGGAAGGGACCTTGAGCGGGAAACCGACCAGTGAACACTGCGAACGGTGTGCCGCACCGAATGCGTCGCACACATAATAATCGATGAGAGGGGCGAGCGCCTTGACGATCTCCCCTTCGGAATGACCGACCATGTCAAGTTTCGCGGTCTCGGAATCCATGGTCCTGACGTTACCGAGCATCAGGATCTCTCCGGGCTTCAGGTCCATGATGGCCTGTTTCGCCTTGTCGCCGATGACGTCGTCGACGTATTTCACGGGGATATTGAGATTCTTGGAAAGCCTTTTGGCGTGCTGTTCCAGACCTGTGCAGTCCCACTTACCCTTTCTCGACTGATGCGCTATGATCACGAGCTTGGCCCTCTTTCCGATGAGTTCCCTGACCGTAGGCGTGACCGCTCTGATCCTCACATCGTTCACGATGCTCAGGTCCTCCTTCGACAGAGGGCAGTTGGTGTCCACTCTGAGAAGGACCGTCTTATCCTTGAAATTGAAATCGTCGAGGGTGTAGTAGTCCTGCTTCGTCGTCATCACCCTTTATTGGGAATGTGCATGGCGTCGTTGGTCTTCCTGACAGAGTCGGAGGCCTTCTCCGCAAGCTTGCACATGGACCTGATACAGTCCACGTTCTCGGGCACGACATCGGATTCCTGGTGAACGCCCTGGTAGTAGTACAGTTTGTTGCCGACGACCTTGACGCCGTCCTCCCAGACGACGATCTCGTACATGTCGGACCTGTCCCTTCCGATATCCCTCGCCATTTCCATGATGTCCGCGGTGGTCTTGATACCGTCCTTGGACCTTACGAGCCTGACCCTGGGTGCCTTCCTGAAGATCTCCAGGACCTCCTCGGTGGTTGTCTCTCTGGACAGCTCCGCTACGACCGTGTGCATATGCATGAGGGTAGTGGATGCCTTGACCGCCATGGTGTTGATGTTCAGCCAGGGCATGATGCTCTGGACATCGGGTCCGTGATGGGTGGGAAGCTTGACAGAGGGTTCCAGTCCGTTGATGGGACCGTTCTTGCTGTCTCCGGGATCGGCCGCCCTTCTGACTATGGTCACATAGGCGTTCTTGATCTTGTATTCTTTATCGATAAGGAAAAGCGTCCTGAGAAGTCCTGTCGTGTTGCATGAGACGACACGCGAGAACTGGGCCCCCCACGACTCACTGTAATTTGCTGTTGAATTGAACGATATGCCTGTAAGTCCATGTTCCTCTCCGCCCTGGAAGATGCCTTTGACACCGGCCTCGGCGTATTCCGTCTTGTACTGAGCTCCGAAACTTCCGGGTGTGCAGTCCACCATGATATCCACTTTCCTGTAGAGGTCCTTGATCGTTCCGGCGTATTTCACACCGGCCTTCTGGAATGCCTCCACGCTTGCGTCCGGAACATAGACATCGAATCCCTTTTCGATAGCCATGAGCGTCTCGAAATTCGGCCTGGTCTTTGTGACCCCGATGACCTCCATGTCATCCTGCATCCTGACCGCGGTAGCTACTCTCTTTCCGATGGTTCCGTATCCGTTGACTCCGACCTTTACTTTCGCCATATCGTTTCCCTGAATAGCCCTAAGGGCCTGCCTATAAAATAATCTTGCGCGCCTAGCGCGCGCATCTTGTAGAATATATTATATGAGATTCAGGATATATCGGGACCGAGGAATCCAATGAAAGGATCTAGAGCACTGCTGAAAATGCTGGAGGACAGGAATGTCGAATATGTCTTCGGATACCCCGGAGCGACCGTCATACCGATCTATGACGAATTTATAGACTCGTCCGTAAGGCACGTACTTGTCAGGCACGAGCAGTGCGCCGCGCATATGGCGGATGCCTATGCAAGGGCGTCCGGAATTCCCGGTGTCTGCCTTTCCACGAGCGGACCCGGCGTCACGAACCTCGTCACCGGAATAGCCACCGCATACGCCGACTCCTCGCCTATGATAGCACTTACCGGACAGGTCGGTACGGGCTCTCTCGGAATGGGAGCATTCCAGGAGATCGACGCGTACAGCCTCATGATGCCTGTCACAAAACACAACTACCGTGTCCTCACACCGGACAAGCTGCCCCATATCCTCGAAGAGGCATGGGACATATGCCAGACAGGAAGGCCCGGACCGGTCCACATAGACCTTCCGGTGGATCAGCTCAGCGCCGATATCGACGATTCGCTGCTGACCGCCCCTTACGGTATCAAACCTGTCAAAGAAGACACGTCACGCATACCCGATGCGGTCAAACTGATCAGGGAGGCCCAGAAACCGGTCATTATCGTCGGAGGAGGTGTCATCGGAGGAAATGCCAGCAAAGAGATCATCAGACTGGCCGAGATGACGAACACGTCCGTCGTCACACCGCTCATGGGAGTCGGTGCGATCCCCTGGGACCACCCGCTGTACCTCGGACCTCTCGGAATGCACGGAAAGCTCGGAGCACTGGATGCTTTCAGCCACGCGGACCTGATCATCGCCATAGGCACCAGGTTCTCGGACAGGACATACAGCCCCCACACCGCCCCGGGAGAGAACTGTAAGGTCGTCCATATCGATATCGATGCCACGGAATTCGGAAAATCGAACCGCGATGCTGTCAACATCCTTTGCGATGCCAAGAAAGGAACGCAGATGCTCATAGATGCGCTCAGCGGATACACCGACGGCCACACGAAATGGGACCAGACAGTCTCCGATTACAGGAAGAGATGCTGCTGCGACCAGAAGACCGATGCATATCCGATCAACCCCAAGAGGGTCATGTACGAGATCAACCAGATCATCAACGACGACATGATAATCACCACCGATGTCGGACAGAACCAGATGTGGGCGATGCACTATCTTCACATCAGCAAGCCGAGGCAGTTCATCTCCTCGGGAAGCATGGGAACGATGGGATTCGGACTTCCTTCCGCGTTGGGGGCGAAGGCCGCCAAACCCGACAAGACCGTCATGACGATCGTCGGAGACGGAGGACTTCAGATGGTCATCCAGGAACTCGCAACATCCGTCGCGGAGAACCTGCCCGTGGTCATCTGCCTGCTGAACAACGGCTGGCTGGGAATGGTCAGACAGCACCAGAAGTTCTTCTGGAACAAGCGTTACAGCGGTGTCGAGCTGGGAGACGATCCCGACTTCTGCATGATAGCAAAGGCATACGGAGCGGTGGGAATTCCCGTTGAAAAGCCCGGAGAGATCAAAGATGCACTGAAAGAGGCCGTCGACTGCGGAAAGACCTGCATAGTCGACATCAA
>DAYM01000007.1 GCA_002506905.1 Methanomassiliicoccaceae archaeon UBA328 | reverse complement strand
GCGGGCCTGAAGGGATTCGAACCCTTGGCCGCTCGATTAAGAGTCGAGCGCTCTACCTAGCTGAGCTACAGGCCCACTTTCAGGGCTCTTGATTACATTCACATAAATAAAGGTGTCTATCGCTCTTGTACCCAGGTCGTCCGTGAATGTATACAAAGAAATATATCGCGGTCAGTATATTCCATGTCAATGAAGACACTCAGGGTTAGGGATCTTATGACGACGCAGGTCGTCACGGTTAGGCCGACCGATTCGCTCAAGCAGGCCACTATCAAGTTCGCGGTAGACAACGTCACCGGTGCTCCGGTGGTGGACAACAGGAATCACGTTTTAGGCATAATCACCGAGAACGATATCCTGAATCTTATTTTGAAATACCAGGAGAAGCTGGCCAACGATGTCAATCCCCGCTATCTTCTCGCAGTTCCTATGGACGGAGAGGCAGGAGACTCCAAGATCAATGAGGCCAACAAGGCCATTTCCGAGATGAAGGTCGAGGCCGTTATGAAGAGAAGCGTCCTGACAACGACCCCGGATGCGGAGATCGTCGAGGCACTCAGGTCTATGATGGCCATCGATGTCAACCGTCTGCCTGTTCTCGAGCAGGGTGTTCTGGTCGGTACCATTTCCAGGTCTGATATAATCTTCTATATCTACAAGAGGAAGGTCTGAACCCGAGATGTTCGAGGTCCACGTACTTGCCAGCGGCAGCGACGGTAACTGTACGGTCATCCAATGCGATGACGAAGCTGTCATGATAGATGCAGGCGTGAGCTATCGCAAGATCCAGAAATATATGGACCAGGAAGGTGTCGATCCATCCGTGATAAAGGCGCTCCTTCTGACCCATGAACATACGGACCACGTTTCCGGGGCAGGCCCCACCGCAAGGAAGCTCGGTCTGCCGGTCTATTGCAACCGGCCGACATTCGATGCCTGCAGCCTGGGCGCGGTGGATTATCACGAGATTCAGACAATGGGTTCTTTTCAGATAGGCGGAATGACGATCCTCCCCCTTCCCACATCCCATAATGCCGCAGAGCCGAACGCTTTCCTCGTCGAAGAGGACGGCAAGAAGGCATTGCTCGCGACAGATACGGGAAAGCTGACATTCCAGGTGGAACATGCCTTGACGGAATGCAATGTCGCGGTGATCGAGGCCAATTACAACAAGAAGATGCTGGTGGAAGGCCCGTACCCCGCATACCTGAAGAAACTGATCGGCAGCGATCACGGTCATCTTGACAATACGGATTGCGCAGCAGCGATAAAAAGGACCATGAAAGATAACAGACAGATCTTCCTGGCACATCTCAGCAAGACCAACAACACTCCCGATGTGGCAAGAGAGGACGTGGCCGCGATCACAGGGATAAAACGTCTTAAGATAGACTGCCTGGAATTCCAGGGAGATACAAGGACACTCAAGTTCTGATCATTCCGAAGGTGTGATCAATACTGCTTTCTGCCTGTTGATAAGGACATCCGCCATTGTTTTCGGCATTCTTACGATATCCTCTTTCGAAAGCGAATAATCGCGGTCCGGTCCGGAAAATGGCGGAAGGTCTTCGAGTATGCGGATGACCGCCATATGTTCGTCCATCTTCTCGGAAGGTGTTTCCTCCGCGGGTTCGGGTTTCGGGATATTCGCGGGAGCGACCTCTCTTTTCGGTTCGGGGTCCATGTCTCCGAAGAACGCGCTGTCCTCTTCGTCCATCCTCTCTTCCACATCCTCCTCATCCGGAGGGAAATCCTCATCGGGGACATCTTCGGGTTCCGGTTCGTACTCGATCTCGGCAGGTTTCGGAGCCGTCTCTTTCTTTTCAGCGATCGGTTCCGGGATCGGTTCTTCGATCTCCGCGGGTTCCGGTGTGACGGTCTCCCTTACGGTGACCGGTTCCCGTTCGGGAACTGGTTCGGGTTCCGGTTCGGGGGTCGGGTCGATCCTGGGGCTGCTGTATTTCTTGCCGCCGGCAAGTCTTGTTACAACATTACTGTGTCTTTTGGAAGCTTCCAGGACCTCGCTGTAGTAATCCTTCTCTTCCGGGGTGAGCTGGTCGATGACATTCTGTGCACCCATCGCTCCTCTCAGGGCGAGCATGCAGATCTTGTTCATACGAAGCTCTACGATCTCCTTGGAGAGCTGCTTTGCCTTCTTCCTGCGCTGGTTGGTGCCTTCGCAGATAAGCGAATCCGGGCCCTCCGAGATCTGTTTGCTGTATTCCTGGTTCAGTCTTGACAGGAGACCTGCCATTGCGGGGTAGAGGTCCCTTCTTACGACGGACAGCGAGGGGGCCTTCCGTTCCACTCTGTATATCGCGGCAAGGTCTTCGAATTCGAACGTCTCCTGAATGGGAATCGCCATTGTCACCCTCATTAAGTTGTTGATATTATAGGTTAACCCTTTCTGAAATCTCCCGATAAATGGATAACATTGCTTGCCAATACAGATAGGTATGAAGCTCTCCGACGTGTCAAGGGCGGTCCCGCAGGGGCTCGAGGTAGATGTCCTTGTATCTCCCAGATCAAACAGGTCGGGGCCGGAGGGATTCGATGAATGGCGCAAGCGGCTGATCCTCAGGATAAAGGCCCCTCCGCTGGACGGAAAGGCCAATAAAGAGGTCGAGGCCATGATGGGCGAGCTGTCCGGTTCCAAGGCGGAGATCGTCAACGGGCATCTGAGCAGGCAGAAGACAGTGCTCATCCGCGGAGTGCAGGAGGAAGTGGCCGCTTCGCTGGAGGCGAGGCTGTGAATGACGAGATCAGACTGGAAGAGATAGATAAGGTCCTGGAAGATCTCTCGCTCATGGTATCCGACCACATAATCTTGGTCGAAGGCATCAACGACGAATGTGCTCTGAAAGCGGTAGGGATCTACGGCGAGTTCAGGCACATCCAGTCTGAAGGCGGACCGATAAAGGCGGCGGAATATGTCTACAGGTCCGGAAAGAAGGCCGTGGTCCTTACGGATTGGGACCGCAAAGGAGACATTCTCTGTGCCGAGGTATGCAACCAGCTTGAGGCATTGGATGTAAGATTCGATACAGATATCCGGAGAAGATTGGCCACTCTTTGTTCATACTATATCAAAGATGTAGAATCCATCGATGCGCTGGTCTCACGTTTAGGCAATTAATATAAATTAAAAATTTACCGAATATATTAAATATGTATCATGTACATTTTTATGGCATGTCTGATGAGACTAATGCTTCAAGGCCGATATTCGTAACGATCGTCGGTGCATTGTACATGCTGTTAGGAATACTTACGCTTGTGGGCGGGATATTGGTTGCGATCGGTATTTCGTTCGGAACCGATGATCCTGCGTCATCAATAGCCGCGATTCCTGCGATTGTAGTTGCAATAATTGCGATGTTGATCGGTTACGGACTGCTCAAGGGATGGAAGATAATGTGATACCTCGGAGTCATCTTCGGTATACTCGGATTGATCGGCGGTGTGATAATGCTTGTCACTGTGGCTGGATTTATCACCGGAATCATCTCAATTATCATCAATCTCCTGATCCTGTATTACCTGTTCCGTCCCGGTGTCAAGGCATTCTTCGGCATCTGAACGACAGATACATAAACAGCCGCGAAAGTGGCATCTTTCTTCTTCTTTCATTAATTTCTAACTTTGATAGATTTATCTATTCAATGGTCAATAATCATGCATGGTCAAATACTGTCCAAGATGCAATAATGCAGTAACAGACCCTGACAGATTCTGTCCGATGTGCGGATACGGTTTCACAGGTCAGGGTGTGCCCGGTAACATGGGCCAGCCGCAAAATTACGGCGGAGATCGTGTAGGAGCGTACAGAATGAAGAACGAGAGCGTATCGGCGATCCTGTCATTCCTGGTCATGGGCCTGGGTCAGATATACAACGGTCAGATCCTCAAAGGATTGGTGATGTTCTTCACAATGGCCATCATAGGGATCGTGACGTACATCTTCGTCATGACGCTCGATACGGAGACGGTACTGGTCCTGGGTATTGTCCTTGCAGGTCTGGGATTATTCGTTTGGATCTACGGTATAACGGATGCGTATCTCAAGGCCAAAACATACAACGAAACCCTGATGATGACGGGACAGCCCCCGTGGTGACCCGCATCTTTCCGTTGCAATGATATACCTCGACATCAATACGAAAAGTGAATGACTGGCGCTTTTATTGTCTTCGAAGGGATAGATGGTTCCGGGAAGACCAGTATGTGTGAGATGGTCCGTGCCGAACTGACAAAGGCCGGAAGGGACGTAATTGTTACACAGGAACCTACACACGACGAGATCGGGACCTTCATAAGGGACGGTGTCGTCAAAGACATATCACAGAAGGCCGAGGCTCTGCTGTTCGTGGCCGACAGGGCAGTTCACACGGAAAGGATCGCTCAGAAGGTCGCGGAAGGATACATCGTCATCTGCGACAGATATTTCGCATCCACGGTCGCCTATCAATCCGCGCCGCTGAACGGCGAGGCCCTCGACAAAGAGTGGTTGCTCGAGATTAACAGGCCGATCGTTCGCACGCCAAATGTCACTTTCCTGTTGGACCTGGATGTCGACAGGAGCATGAGGCGTGTCAATGACAGAGGAGAGAAGAGCAAGTTCGAGAACATCGAATATCAGCGTTCTGTCCGTACAAATTACATTAAATTGGCAAAAGAATTTGATTTCGTCATAATCGACGGAGACCGTCCGCAGGAAGATGTACTGAAGGACGTTATGGAATTTATAAGAGAGGTGATCTGATGCATCCGTCAGAGGAGATTTATTGCGAGAAAGGAACAAGACTGAGAGGAAAGACCATCGTTCTGGGTATGACCGGGAGCATTGCAATAGTCGAATGCTTCTCGTTGATCAGGGAGCTCATCAGACTGGGCGCCAAAGTGATACCCGTAATGACGCCGGAAGCAGCCAAACTGGCAGCTCCGGACGCGATAGAGTTCGCTTCCGGAATGAGGCCGATAATCGAGCTCACCGGACAGACCGAGCACATCAAATATCTCGGTGACGAGAGGGCGGCGGATCTTTTCATGATCTATCCCGCAACCGCAAATACGATCTCCAAGATGGCCAACGGTATCGACGATACGTCGGTAACATCCTTTGCCACGGTGGCATTGGGAAGCAAGATCCCGATCATCGTGGCCCCCGCCATGCACGAATATATGTTCGAGAACCCGGCGGTGTCCAAGAATCTCGAGACGCTCCGTTCATGGGGCGTTCACATAATCGGTCCGCACCTTGACGGTGTCAGGGCCAAGGTCGCATCCAGAGACGAGATGGTGGCATGGTCCATCAGGTGTCTTTCGAGGGACGATCTCAACGGTAAGAGAATACTTGTCATCGGCGGCCGCAGCGAGGAGCCTTTGGATTCCATGAGGCTTATCACGAACCGTTCCACGGGCCTTATGGCGAACGTGCTGGCACTCCGCGCATTCGAACGCGGTGCCACAGTAGAACTGTGGATGGGTGCCTGCAATGTGCCCCTTCCGGACCACATACCCGTCAGAAGGTTCAGCACGGTATCTGATCTCATCGGTATGGTGAAGGATATCGATCACGACTACGTGGTCGTGCCCGCAGCGCTGGCGGATTTCGCTCCCGAATCCAAGGACGGAAAGATCCCCAGCGATCAGCAGTGCGATATGATACTCAATCCCCTGCCCAAGGTGCTTCCGATAATCTGCAAGAAATGCCCTAATGTAGTAGGGTTCAAGGCAGAGTCGGGTCTGAACCCCTCCGAGCTTGAGGAGAAGGCGCGCCAGCGTCTTGAGAAGTACGGTCTGAAGGCGATCGTGGCTAATGATGTGGACTCGGTAGGAAAGAAGTCTACCGCAGCCCTCCTCATTACGAAGAATTCGACCAAGAATATCACCGGATCCAAGGTGGATATCTCCGATTCCATTCTCAATCTCTGTCTGGAGAAGCAATGATAACGGCGTTCTGTCCGGCCCATATCACCTGTTTCTTCCAGCCTGCAGACGGTATCGATGTCCTATCCAAAGGGTCCAGAGGTGTAGGCATGCGTCTCGACAGGGGTGCGTCGGTATCCGTCAGCGAGAACCGCTCCGGGCACACCGATGTGACTATGGACGGCCGTCCGTCGGATGCACCCATAACGAGGAAGGTCATCGAGACGGCGCTTCCCGGACGGGGATTCGATGTCACCGTGATCAACGATCTCCCTACGGGGCAGGGATTCGGAATGAGTGCCGCCGGGGCCATCGCAGTTGCATTATGCCTCACCGAACTATCAGATATCTCTGTGACGCGCGCATATGAGCTGGCACATGCCGCAGAGGTCTTGTTGGGAGGAGGATTGGGAGATGTTTCCGCCATCATGGCGAACGTTTCCCAGCCGGTCCGTATCAAAGCGGGACTTCCGCCGAGAGGAGAGGTGATCGGGACGGACGCGGACCTCGGAAGGCTATCCGTAGCGGTCCTCGGTCCGAAGGTAAGCACGTCCAATGTCCTGGGGGATCCGGACAGGAACAGGATGATACGCGAGGCCGGCGGACGTGCGGTCGACGATTATCTGAAAGGGCCGACGAAAGAACGTCTGTATTCGATCTCTAACAGTTTTTCATCGGAGACCGGATTGGAAGGTCCCGATATGGAAAAGGCAATAGGCCTGCTGAGGGAGAACGGGATAATGTCCGGCATGTGCATGCTGGGTAACAGTATTTTCGCGGACTGTTCCGCAGACCGTCTGTCCGATATGCTGGCACTGTCTGCTTCCGATGTCATTCCGTCTGACAGGCCGGCGCGCATCACTCAAAAAGCGTGAACAGTACGTCGTCCCCGCCGACATCGAAGAGGCCTATCCTCGCACCGCAGTCCAGCCATCCGTGCGCGTAGTTGACTGCCGCGAATGCCGTTACCAGGTCGCCGTCCTCTCTGAAGTGTTTCGCGTCGTTGTAGTACGATGTGGCCATGTTCAGGAAATCGTCTGCCAATCTCTTGTTGAACGAACGTTCTGGCGCAGCGATCCTCAGTTTCTCCAATGCTCTGTGGGTGATGTCGAGATATCTGTCGATCTTTTCATCTGTGATCGTATTCTGCATATGGCCGCTTGATGCAGGTCACCCGATAAAACCCTATGCCTGCGCGCGGGCGCATACGATAATATAGCCCGACGCAATCACGCTTAACTATGATAGTAGTCGGAGGATCTTCTTCCAGAGAGCTCGCCAAGGAACTGGCATCGATTTTGGACTGCAAATATGTGCAGGCCGCGTCAATGAGGTTCCCGGACGGCGAATGTTACACAAGGATCGATGAGGAATCCATTGACGGTGAGGCGGTCATCGTTCAGAACACATACCCGGATACCAATATGATCGAGATGTTCCTGCTCCAGGATGCCGTAAGGCAGCTCGGTGCCGAGAAGATCACTCTGGTCATACCCTACTTCGGATACGCCAGACAGGACAGGGTATTCAAGCCCGGAGAGGCGGAGAGCGCAAAGGTCATGTGCAAGCACCTGAACCTCAACTGCGACCGTGTCCTCACCATCGATCTTCACAAAGAGTCCACATTGGATCATTTCACATGTCCCCGCAGGGACCTCAAGGCCGCATCTGCCATTGCGGAGTATTTCGAGAACAAGAACATCGACCTGGTCCTTTCTCCGGATATCGGAGCGGCAGGCCGTGCAAAGGATGTCGGAGACAGGATGGGCGTTCCCCACGACCATCTGGAAAAGACCCGTCTCTCGGGTTCCGATGTGCGTATCGCACCCGCTACCATGGACTGCAAAGGCAAGAGCATTCTCATCGTCGACGATATGATCTCCACCGGAGGGACCATCGTGGCCGCCAAAGAGGCGCTCATGGAGGCTGGCGCGAAGAGCGTTTCGGTCGCATGCACGCACGGTGTGTTCGTCAACAATGCACTCGAGAGATTGACCGGAAGTTCGTTGGATGCAGTACTTTGCTGCAACACGCTTGAGAACAGTGTGTCACACATTTCCGTTGCGCCTATATTCGCAAAGGCACTGAAAGAAAAGTGGTGACCATGTTAAAGGAAGAGAATTTCAACGATTGGTACAACGAAATAGTCGAGAAGGCCAATCTTTCCGACAAGAGATACCCCGTCAAGGGAATGAACGTCTGGACTCCCTACGGCTGGAAGATCATGAGAATGATCGACACCTACATCAGACAGGAACTGGACGCTACCGATCACGAAGAGGTCTGTTTCCCCCTTATGATCCCTGAGACGGAATTCAAAAAGGAGAAGGACCACATAAAAGGATTCGATTCCGAGGTCTATTGGGTCACACACGCGGGCCTCAACAAGCTCGATGTACGTCTGGTCGTCAGGCCCACATCCGAGACCGCGATGTATCCCATGTTCTCGCTGTGGATCAGGTCCCATCAGGACCTTCCGCTCAAAGTGTACCAGATCGTCAATACGTTCCGTTACGAGACCAAACAGACCAGGGCCTTCATCAGAGTACGTGAGATCCACTTCTTCGAGTCGCATACATGCCATGACACGGAAGAGGATGCGCAGAGGCAGATCGACGAGGATGTCGAGATCCTTTCGAAGATCGCGAAGAGGCTCTGTCTTCCCTATACACTTCTGGTCCGTACCGATTGGGACAAGTTCCCGGGTGCGTACTATACAGTCGGTATCGATACGGTCATGCCCAACGGCAGGACCCTTCAGATAGGTTCGATCCACCACTACCGCACCAACTTCTCCGAGCCTTACAACATCACATACGAGGACGAGAACGGAGAGCACAAGTACGTCCATCAGACTACATACGGAATGAGCGAGCGTCTGCTGGGAGCCGTCATCGGCGTCCATGCGGATGACAAGGGATTGGTCATGCCTCCCGACATCGCTTCCTTCCAGGCGGTCATCATTCCCATCCTCTCCAAGAACAACACTGAGCTCGTCACCAAGGAATCGAAGATCCTCTACGAGGTCCTTACCGCGGCAGGTCTGCGTGTGAAGCTCGACGACAGGGATGCAAGGCCTGGAAGCAAATACTACGACTGGGAGATCAAAGGTGTCCCGCTCCGTCTGGAACTCGGCGGCAGGGATATCGAGAACAACGTCGTCACCTTCGTCAGAAGGGATACCGGTGAAAAGGGCACGATCGATGCGGCCACGGTGGCAGAAGGCACCAAGCTCATGCTGCGCGTGATCGCAGACTCCATGTATGCCAAGGCAAAGGAGATCCAGGAATCTCACATGCAGGACATCGATTCCATGGAGAACATCCCAGAGGACAAGATCCTCAGGTTCGGATGGTGCGGCTGCCCCGAATGCGGTCATGCATTCGAAGACAAATTCGACATCAAGATCCTGGGACATGCGTACAGGCCCGAGCACGCGTACAAAGGAAAATGCATCGTTTGCGGAAAAGACACGGACATGCAGGTCCTTGCTGCACACACGATGTGATCCCATGCCGATCGGCGAGAACGAGTACGTCTATCTTCTGGACCCCTCGGGCAGGAAGATCTGGCTGAGGACCGAACCGAAGATGCTGAAGGTAGCATCGCTCGGAACGGTCGACGGTTCCCGTATCATCGGTCTGGAAGACGGTTCGACGCTGACCGTGGTCGGTAAGGAATACACGGTATTCAGGCCCGGCACGATCGAACTTATGGAGTCTCTCGACAGAGGGGCGCAGATAATCACGCCCAAGGATGCGGCCACGATATTGCTCAACTGCAATGTCAGGAGCGGACGTACGGTCCTGGAGGTCGGCGCCGGTTCCGGAGGTCTCACCACAGCCCTTCTCGGCGCGGTCGCACCGGAGGGAAAGGTGCACACGATCGAATTCAAGGAAGAGAACGCACAGCGCGCACTCAAAAATGTCAGGCGTACGGGTCTGGACAAATACTGGAGCTATACCATCGGAGATGCCAGGGAAGTTGCCGTCGATATCATGGCGGATGTACTGACCATGGACATGCCCGATCCCTGGCTGGCACTTGACAATCTTATGCCCCGTCTGAGAAGCGGCGGCAGGCTCTGCGCATACGTTCCCAACGCGAATCAGGTGGAGTCCACAGTGAACGCCCTCCGCGAGAAGGGATTCGCAGACGTGTACGCGCTGGAGAACCTTCAGCGCGGAATAGAGGTCCACCCCGGAGGGGTGAGACCCTCGTTCGACATGCTCGGACACACAGGTTATCTTATTTTTGCGAGGAAGAGGGCCGTTCTCTGAGTCCCTCCTCGCAACCCTTTATTTATGCGCGTGCGATACGATGCATAATGGCAGTAATCGAGATCAGAATTGAGCTCAAGAAAGGCGTTGCCGATCCTGAGGGAATGAACACGAAGAAAACACTCGAATCACTCGGATTCGAGGGCATCGAGAATGTTAGGACCATCAAGATGTTCGAGGTCACTCTCGACATGCCCGCGGATAAGGCGAAGGAGACCGGAGAGGAGATGTGCAAAAAGCTCCTGGCAAACCCGGTCATCCAGAATTTCAGTATCAACGTGAGATGATATCGTGTCCGGAGAGGGGCTGATGAAGAAGAGGGATGTTCCCTACGAGCTGGTCGATATAGACATACTCGGAGCGGATGACAAAGCCCTCAACAAGATCTCCGCGGATATGAGCCTGAGCCTGTCTCTCGATGAGATGAAGGTCATCAAGGACTATTTCGTCGGGGAAAAGAGGAATCCGACCGATATAGAGTTGCAGTCGCTCGGACAGGCATGGAGCGAACATTGCTGCTACAAGAGCTCCAAACCCATACTCAAAGAGTTCGTTTTCGGTATCGAACGCGACGATGTGCTCTCCAGAGGAGATGCCGGCGTCATGATATTCGATGACGATTACGGATACGCTCTCAGAGTGGAAAGTCACAATCACCCGTCGGCGATCGAGCCGTACGGAGGTGCCGCCACAGGTATCGGCGGTATCCTCAGAGATGTGGTCTGCATGGGCGCACAGCCCATCGCACTGGCCGATCCCCTTTGTTTCGGACCTATCGACACAAAGGAAGAGATACCCAAAGGTATCAAGCACCCCCGCTACCTGGTGAACGGCGTCGTATCCGGTATCAGGGATTACGGTAACCGTGTAGGTATCCCCACCGTCACCGGCGGATTCTTCTTCGACGAGAGATACACCGGAAACTGTCTGGTCAATGTCGGATGTTTCGGTATCGTCAAAAGGAAGGACCTGGCGAAGAATTTCGTAGGAGGTCCCGGAGAGGTCATGATCCTCATAGGAGGACGTACCGGAAGGGACGGTATCCACGGAGTGAATTTCGCATCCAAGGATCTTACATCCACATCGCAGGATGACTCAAGGGGAGCCGTTCAGCTCGGCGACCCTATCACAAAGGAGCCGGTCATGCACGCATGTTTCGAGGTCAACGCGAAACATCTCATCACCGGAATGAAGGACCTCGGAGGAGGAGGACTCAGCTGCGTCGTGGGCGAAATGGCCCTGGAAGCAGGCTGCGGAGCCGATGTGGACCTCGAGAAGGTCCCCCTGAAGGAGACCGGATTGGCCCCCTGGGAGATCTGGGTGTCCGAATCCCAGGAGCGTATGATGTGCTCCTGTAAGCCCGAGAACGTGGACAAGGTACTGGAGATCTTCGATATGTGGGATGTTCTGGCCACGCCTGTTGCCAAGACCACGGACACGCCCCGCACCCGTCTGTTCTGGAACGGCGATCTGATATTCGATATGGACCTGGAATTCCTGACAGGCGGACCGGTCTACCACAGGCCGTACGTCAATCCCAAGGTATCCACCAAGAAAGCGGAGAAGTTCCCCAAGATATCAGACGGCAACGATGTCGTGCTGACCCTTCTTTCGGACCTCAACGTGGCTTCGAAGGAATGGGCCATCAGACAGTACGATCACGAGGTCCGTGCGGCCACGGTGATCCATCCTCTGGTAGGAAAGCTCAACGAGACCGGTCCCGGGGATGCTGCCGTCCTCATGCCCGTTCCCGGAAGATGGAAGGGACTGGCTATCGCTACGGGATGCAATCCCTGGTTCACGGCCGAGGACCCGTACAACGGCGGCATGGCATCGATCGACGAAGCATGCCGCAATCTGGTCGCAGTAGGTGCGGCCCCCAATGCATTTACGGACTGTCTCAACTTCGGAAACCCCGAGAAGCCAGAAAGGCTCGGAGAATTCAGAGAGGCGGTTAGAGGCATCGGAGAGATCGCCAAGGAATTGGGTATCCCGATACCCTCCGGAAACGTCAGTCTCTATAACGAGGCTCCCGGAGGAATGACCATCCTTCCCACGCCTATGATCGTAGGATGCGGGCTCATCGACGATATCAGAAAGGCTATAACGGCCGATCTGAAGAAAGAGGGTACATGCCTGTACATCGTCGGAGAGACCAAGGACGAGATGGGAGCATCGCTTCTCTTCCGCAAGTTCGGAGGCAAAGAAGGACAGGTCCCCGGAGTGGACGTTCCTGCCCTGAAGAGGAAGATGGACAGTCTCCTGAAGGCAATGGACAAGGGACTCGTGCTCAGCTGTCACGACTGTTCCGATGGAGGTCTTGCAGTGGCCGTTGCGGAGATGTGCATCTCCGGACAGATCGGTGCGGAGATAGACCTGACCGCGGTCGGAGACATGGATATCAAAGCAAAGCTCTACTCCGAAAGCAACTCGCGCTGGATAGCCGAGGTCGACGGAAAGGACGCCGAGGCATTCGAGAAGATCCTCGGAGAGGATGCGATATGCATCGGTATAACCAAAGGCGACTCGCTCAAGGTAAAGGGAACGAAGATAGACCTGCCTGTCAATGAGATGAGGAAGGCCTGGAACGAACCTATGTGGAAGCTCATGGGAGGTGCTTCGGAATGAAGGATGTCAAAGTATGTGTCCTCAGGATCGAGGGTACGAACTGCGAGGATGAGATGGCCGAGGCCTTCAACATGGTCGGTGCCAATGCCGAGAAGGTGCACCTGAAGCAGCTTATCGGAAAGGCCCCGGAGGAACTCGTAAGGGATCTGGAGGATTACGATATCCTTGCATTGCCGGGAGGTTTCTCCGCAGGCGATTACGTGCGCGCGGGAGCCATCTTTGCGGCAAGGATCAAAGCATCGCTCGGTCCCCAGCTCAAGAGATTCGTCGAGGAGGGAAAGCCCGTTCTCGGAGTGTGCAACGGATTCCAGATCCTGGTGGAACTGGGATTGCTGCCGGCCTTCGAGATGACCATGACGCCCGAACCCGATGCGGCATTGTACACCAACGATTCCGCAAGGTTCGAATGCCGTCCGACGCTTCTCAGGAACGATAACAAAGGAAAGTGCATATTCACCAAGGATGTGGCCCCCAAAGAAGTGCTCATGATCCCCTCCGCACACGGAGAGGGAAAGCTGATGAGCATGGATCCCGACTTCGTGCAGAAACTGGAAGACAACGATCAGATCGTCTTCAGGTACGTAGGTCCGGACGGACTGCCCGCAGAATATCCCTGGAACCCCAACGGATCCCCTTCGGATATCGCAGGAATATGCAACCCCGCCGGTAACGTCATGGGTATGATGCCCCACCCGGAACGTGTGATGACAAGGTTCACGCATCCGGATTGGACGAGAGGATACACCTCCCAGGACGGAGACGGAAAAGTGATATTCACTTCCGTCATGAAACAGTTCCTTAAATGAAAAAACAGGGGCATTGCCCCTTTTTACTTTATGATCGATCAGATATTGACCTTGACCTCGACGGTATCTCCGTTTCCGAGGCTGAGGGTCCTTCTGAGGTGGTACTGGCAGATGATCTCTATTACGTCGGCGTAATGAGACCTCTCGGGGACTACGATGGCGCATTCGATGTTCTTGATCGATGCTTTGTACGCTATGACATTACCGAAACTCCTGCCCTCGCTGGTAAATCCTTCGATGAGCTGTCCGGAAGTTCCTCTGATTATGTCCAGTTTACCCATGTCGTTTTTGTCTACGGCGACGTTGAAGGTACCTTCGAAGGGTTTGAATCCCAATTTCTTTTCGAATTGGTCCATGTAGCCCTGCTGGCAGATGTAGTATCCGCCTTCGCCCATTCCTTCTACGACCTTACCGTGGATGGATATGTGATCGGTGAGCTCGAATATCCTGCGGTATTCGTTGTACTCTTTCTTGAGTTCTTCAACACCGCGGGGTGTGAGTTTGATCCTCTGCCTTCTTGCTCCGAGATCGCGGACGATGAGTTCTTCTTCTAAAAGTTCCAAGATCCTTTTGGATGCAGACTGCTGACTCATATCCAATGCATCGCCCAATTCTCTGGAAGAGACTGCGATGTAGTCATCTATACCTCCTAGAAGGGCGATTTTTCTCAGTGCAAAAACATATTTTTCGTCCACGGGTGGAGCATCTTATGGAAGGATATAAAACTACCGACTTTTTGGTAAGTAGTATAAAAACAGGGATAATAGAAATAGGATAAGGGCCCCGAAGGGCCCATGATGGTAAAAGGTTCAGATCTCGGACTGCATCCACGCTTTGGAAGAGGGGAGAAGTTCGAGGACGAAGATGAAGATCGCGATGACAAGCAGGACCGCTCCTGCATCCATTGCGAAGAATTCTCCGATCATACATGCGAAGATGATCCCGATCGTCAGGATATTGACGAAGAGAGCAACTCTCCATTTCCACTGGCCGTTCTTTGTGAACGCACCGGCAGTGGCGAAGAACAGTACTGCAACGAGCATATAGAATGCGATCACTGCAAGGCTGCCGTCTTCGGGTTTGAAGTACAGTGCAAGGCATGCGACACTGAAGACTCCTCCGAGGAGTCCCAGTCCGCATGCGGTTTTAATGCCGTTAGGTGTAATCATATTGATATCTCCTTAGATCTTGGCCTTCGGTTTGGTCAGGATGAGGTCAGTCGTTGCAACGACCATGAAGGGTATTGCACCGACGGCGCTCCATGCTTCGAATGTTGCCAGGTTCTGTGTTGCAAATATCACGATGAGCGCAAGGATGACAATAACGGGTACTGCCGCGAATGCTTCGTGACCGTTGTTCCAGAAGGCGCCTGCGTAGAGACATACCGCAAGGAACATGAAGAATCCCATCAGGCATGCGAGGGTCTTGTGGAGATCGCCGGTACCGACATCCTTTGTGAACAATCCGATTAGGAAGAGGAATACAGCGGCGATAATGAGTGTGATTCCTGCAGCGCTCGCGGACCTGCTCTTGGAGTAGGTTGTCGTTGCGAATCCGAAGATCGCAAGACAGATCGCGGTCACCATGCAGCAGCCGTAGTTGAAGTACATTTTGGCATCTGAGTCCGATGCTCCGAGGTCGGAAAGAGTGTTCTCTCCGAAAACCCACGTGGTATCGATTGCAGCGGCGCAGATCCAACAGATCGAGAACACAACGACAGCAATTACGCCGAACCAGGCGAAAGCTACGTTGTGCGGTTTACTCGCTAACATACAACCTGAATCCTCATCAGGTTAAATTAGGTTTGTGTTTGCGCGCGCGACAAAAAGCCTAATATGATAGCAGATGATGGCTAGTCTAGGTCGGAATAATGAAAAATCTGTTCTTTGTCGGAACCGCGGGAAGCGGAAAGAGTACCTTGGTCGGAGCGACCAAAACATGGTTCGAAGACAACGCTGTAGACTCGATCGTGGTCAATTTGGATCCCGGGGCGGAGGCGCTTCCTTATGTCCCCGACATCGACATCAGGGATTGGATATCACTAGGTGACGTCATGACCGAGTACGGACTCGGTCCGAACGGCGCGCAGGTCGTTGCTTCCGATCTCATGGCCGTGAACATCAGGAAGATGATGGATGTCGTAGATACGTTCGAGACCGATTACGTTCTGATAGACACTCCCGGACAGCTCGAGCTTTTCGCTTTCAGAGAGTCCTCGGACAGATTGGTGAAGGCCTTCGGAAGGCAGGATTCCATGCTCGTCTATCTTTCGGACCCTACGCTCTGCAAGACGCCGAACGGTTTCATCTCGTCGATGATGCTGTCTGCCATCGTTCAGTTCAGGCTGCAGCTCCCGACCATCAATCTGCTGTCCAAATGCGATCTGTTCCAGGAAAAAGAAACAGAGAGGATGCTGACATGGTTCGAGAATTCCGATGCGCTGTACGCGGACCTCATGGACGAGTGTCATGACAATCCCGAGACCGTGGTCGGCGCCGAGCTGTTCAAGGCATTGGAGACGATGGGCGTCTTCGGGGAGATCCGTTCTGTCTCCGCTCAGGAGGAGATCGGTATTGCGGAGATCTATGCGGCCGCACAGCTGGAGTTCTTCGGCGGTGAGGATACCTCTCGGGAATGATCCCGAGAGGATGAAAAATCCAATAAACAGTTTTATTCGGAGATCATCCGAACATATATGCGGGGACAGAGAGGGTCTTGGGCCTTCCTGCCTCCATTACCTTTTCCTTTGCGGCCAGGAAGTCGTCCATCGTGATCGTGTCACGGTTGGCCCTTATCGCAAGCATACCTGCTTCTGTGCAGATGCTCTTGATCTCCGCACCGGAGGTACCTTCGGTAATCTCCGCGAGTTTCTTGATCTGGACGTTCTTCGCCGTGTTCATCTTGGCAAGGTGGATCTTGAAGATCTGGGTCCTGCCTTCGATATCGGGCAGTCCGATCTGGATGATACGGTCGAACCTTCCGGGTCTGAGGAGGGCGTCATCGAGTATGTCGGGCCTGTTGGTGGCTCCGATGATCTTGACGTCGCTCATGGGCGTGAATCCGTCGAGTTCCGAGAGCAGCTGCATGAGCGTTCTCTGGACCTCACGGTCTCCGGATGTCGCTACATCCATCCTCTTGGCTCCGACGGAATCCAATTCGTCGATGAATATGATCGAAGGCGCCTTTTCTCTGGCGAGCTCGAAGAGCTCACGGACGAGTCTTGCGCCTTCTCCGATGTATTTCTGGACAAGTTCCGAACCGACCAGCCTGATGAATGTGGCCTTGGTGGCATTTGCCACTGCCTTTGCCATCAGTGTCTTACCTGTTCCCGGGGGACCTACAAGGAGTACGCCCTTCGGGGGGTCCACACCGACCTTGGCGTAGAGCTCGGGTCTGAGCAGCGGGTCCTCGACGGCCTCACGGAGTTCCAGCATCTGCTTGGAAAGGCCTCCGATGTCGTCGTATGATACGTCCGGCTTGTCGATGATCTCTGCACCGGTGACCACAGGATCGAGCGGTGCGGGAAGGACACTCATGACTGCCAATGACTGTTTGTTGAGGGACACTCTTGCTCCCGGAGTAAGTTCTTTGGGGGACACATAATCCGAGACGGATACGATGAAATCCGGTCCGGTGGAGCTCTTCACGACAACGCGGTTGTCCGGAAGGACGTCGCGGAGCGATCCGATGATGAGCGGAGGGCTCTTCAGCCTCTCGTTCTCTGCCCTTATGCGTGATACTTCCTTCTGCAGCCTGAATACCTCTCCTTCGGAGTAGCGTTTGTCGTTCTCCGCATTCTGGAGGTCCTCCATCAGTCTGACATTCCTCTCTTCGAGTGTGATGATCTTTGTCTTGAGCTCTTCGATCTGAGCATCTTCGACAACAGCTTCTCTACGAACTTGAGTATCTTCGGTCATAATCGTGTCCTGTGCGGGGTTATATCTGCTCATATTAATATTGCTTTGCGCCCGCGATTATCACTGTAGAGTGTTGGAGACACTTATTGTTTACCATTGAATTATCGTCGGTCATCTGTTCTCAGGAAGAGGTAACGCGGTCATCCTCTGATTTCTTCCAAACATGAAATATCCCGCATCTGGCACATTTATATTACCGACATTCATGACTTTCGATATTTCTCCGTCTCTAAGATAAATTTAATAAGGTTGCTGACAGATAGGACTGGCAATGATATGCGAAATGTGCGGAAAGGATTCGCCCGGTACAAAGGCGATGATGGTCGAAGGAACAAGGCTCATGCTCTGCCCGGACTGCGCCAAGTTCGGCGACGAGTACAAAGCATCCTCCAAGTCGGGAGGTCCCGCCCCGAGCAGAACAGTGATCGAGGAAAGGCTTGACAGACGTGAGAAGAGGATGCAGACACGTGACGTGTACTCCTCTGCAGAGACCGTGGAGATCATAGACGACTATGGAAACGTGATCCGCAGGGCCCGTGAGGCAAAAGGAATGGATCTGGAACAGTTTGCGAAATCCATTCAGGAAAAGAAAGGAATACTTGCCAAGGTTGAGTCCAACAATCTCGTGCCCGACGACAAATTAAGGGCAAAGCTGGAAAAGGCACTCGGCATCAAATTGACAGAGGTCGTTCAGTCCGGTGCCACGGTCGGCGGCGGACGCGGAAACGGCTCGATGACCCTGGCCAACTTCATCAAGAAGGAATAAACCTCATTTTTTCGATACAGAGGCATAGACCGCGTCATAATAATGGTCAACGTCTGCACCGCGGTCCCTGAGGACCAGAAGGGCGGCGACCTCTGTATCGATATTCAATCTTTTCACGATCTTATTGCACTCGGCCATGAACTCGCTTCTCTTCATTCCTGAGGAAACGGCGGCATCCATGAGTTTCGGAAGGATCGCATCGTTGTTTGCGGGAGGGGTCTTTTTCTTGGGTGCTTCCTTAGGCTCCTCTTTCGGAGTCTCTGGAGCAGGTGCATCCTTTTTCACGGCCGTATCTGCCGTTCTGATATATTCGATAAGTTCGGCAGACGGTCTGTATGCGATGGGAACATCGGTCGCGGCCAATTCGGGAGATGCTTTCATGAGCCCGTCCGGAGTGGCGGTGACCAATCCTTCGGCGGCGATGAGTTTGATGAATCTGCTCGCCGCAGTGGTATCCATCCATCTGAGGTCCAGAGAGATGGTCATGATAAGTTCGTTCGCAGTGACGACCTCCTTTCCTTTGTTGCGGAAGAAGGCTGCCGCGCAGACCTTGAGTTCGTTGTTCACGTCGGCCCCGAACGCATCGGACGGTAATAAGATATCGCTCCTCGTGCGCGCGTGCGTTATTAGAAGTTTTAACTAACTAGTAAAAATAAGGGGGCCAAAAGGTTTATAATGAACATCAGTTTACCTCGTTCCTTGTATGGTGAGTCAAATGAGCTACACTAGATTCGAAAAAGCAAGGATCATCGGCGCGAGAGCACTGCAGATCTCGTACGGAGCGCCTGTTCTCGTAGATTATCCCGAGGACATGCTCGATCCCATCGATATCGCCATGCTGGAATTTGACAAGGATCTTGTTCCTATCACAGTCGTTAAGAATTAAACGAGGTATCAAAATGAGCGAAGAGGAGAGCATAGCAGGAAACGCCGATTTGTTGGTCGCTGAGGACATCTACCTGACGTCCGGTGTACACATCGGAACACAGCAGAAATCCGCAGATATGAAGGATTTCATCTACAAGGTCAGGCAGGACGGACTTTACGTTCTCGATGTCAACAAGACCGACGAGAGGATCAGGGCAACAGCCAGCTTCCTCGCGAGGATGGACCCCAAGAGGATCCTTGTCGTATCTGCAAGGCAGTACGGACAGAGGCCCGCAAGGGAGTTCTCCAAGGCTATCGGAGCACCCGCATTCGCAGGACGTTTCGTTCCCGGAACACTCACCAACCCCGCAAACCCCGGTTTCATGGAGCCCGATGTGCTCGTCGTCACCGACCCCGCAGCGGACAAACAGGCCCTCAACGAGGCCCTGAACCTCGGAATCCCCATAGTTGCAATGTGCGACGCCAACAACGAGATCCGTAACGTCGATCTCGTCATCCCTACAAACAACAAGGGAAGGCGTGCCCTCGCATGTATCTACTGGCTCCTTACAAGGGAAGTCCTTATCGCAAGAGGAGACCTCAAGGATCCCGCAGATTTCAAGATGGAGATCGAGGACTTCGAAGCAAAGCTTTGAACTTAGGTTCAAGCGCAAAACCCTTTACCAACCAACCCCTTTACTTTTTTCATGCGTTATCCTGCGGTAGCTGGCCGTTTCTATCCGATGGACAGGGACGAACTCAGAAATTCTATCGAGTCATGTTTCACGCACCCATTGGGTCCGGGAAAGCCCTCCGGGTGTACAGGCGAGAGGAAGATCTCCGCCGTTGTGTGTCCCCATGCCGGCTATTCCTGTTCCGGAATGAATGCGGCCCATTCGTTCAAAGCTATAGCGGAAGACGGGCTGCCGGAAGCATACGTGCTCATCGGTCCGGACCATTACGGGATACCGTACAATGTCGTCATGTGCGGAGAGGAATATCTGACGCCGCTCGGTCCATGCAAGATCCACGGGGAGATCGCGGCGAAGATGCGCGAATACATCCCGGACGACCCCAGGGCCCATACGATGGAGCACTCCATCGAGGTGGAGGTGCCGTTCCTGCAGTACATAGATACGGATCCGCACATCGTGCCGATAATCATGGGCGATCAGGATATCCGCTCCGCCAGAAGGCTGTCGGAGCAGATAGCTGCCGCATGCAAGGGACATGATGTGGTGATAATCGCATCCAGCGATATGGCCCACTATGTTCCCAAGGATGTGGGGCTGAGGCTCAACACGCTTGTCATGGACAGACTGGTGGCCAAGGATATGGAAGGGATGTACAACGAGGTCATGTCAAAGCGCATCACTGTGTGCGGGTACGGCCCGATCGCAACAGCGGTTATGGCGGCCCGGCCCGAAAGTATCGAGGTGTTGAAGTATTCCGATTCATGGGATTCTACGGGATATGATCCCACATCGGTTGTCGGATATATGTCCGCCAAGATGACCCGTCCATAAGCCAGATACCATTATAAGCAATGTAAAACGATTACGTTATTCATGTCAGAGCAATCGTTCTGTGAAAAATGCGGTGTTCGGATCAATGCCGATGCCCACTTCTGTCCTTCGTGCGGATATCGTATCCCCGGAAGGAACGAGGAAGAAGTAGCCAAGGAGAGGCAGTTCGTCCGCGACATGGTCCTGAACCGTGCGAAATGGGCAGGATACCTCATGTTGATCTACGGAATACCGTTGATAATCGTCGGAGTCTATTATTTCGTTGCATCTGATTCTATTGCGAATGCGATATGGAATGATCCGACGGCGCATCAGCAGCTGGTAGACTGGGGACTTACGTTTGACGACGTCACCAATTATCTCTCATACTGGGGTATCGGATGGCTTGCATCGGGAATAGCAGGTATCTGTTCTGCAGTGCTTTGCATCAAGCGCGTGCATTACATCCCCGCAGTGATCCTTTGTATCGTCTCAGTGATATTCTCGATCACCGGATTCCTGTCTCTCATCATCGGTCTGATAGCATTCTGGCTCGTCATCTCTTCAAGACTTGGATTCAAGGAGTACGAGGATAAATTGGACGAGATCGTAGAGCAGAATATCGTCTGATCGAAATAAACAATAAAACGGAACGGGCGAAAGCCCGTTCCTAAGGGTTTTTCAAATACGTTTCAGGTATCTGAGGTTGGGCTCGTAGACGAGTCCCTTGTCCATCAGGGCGTTGGAGACCTCTTCGAGTTCCATGCTGGAGATGCCCTCGGCCTCGGCCCTTCTCTCGAGTTCGTCCCTGGGAGCGCCTTTTCCGTCGGCATCCAATTCATCCAGCAGTCTGAGGATGGTGTCTTCCATATCCGCATTGTTCTGACCGCTAGCTCCGGGCTCGATATCGAGTTCCTCGGGAACATCGGACATGTCCTCGGGAAGTCCGAGGTCGATGTTGCTGTCGGGGAGGATCGTCCTGAGTGCGGACTGAATCGTCTTGAGGAACATGGCGGAATTCGGGATACCGTACTGGTCCAGGGCTGTGACTATGCCTTTGGCGTTCATTTCGCTGAATCCGGCATCGACAAGGTCCTTCTCGGAAGCATCCGCGATGGACGTGGCCTTCTTCATGGCGTTGAGCCTGGACCATGTCGCCTGTGCCGCTTCGAGCATCCAGAGCTTGCGTGTGTCCTCGTCGATCTTGACGATGCGTTCCGGACGGATGGATACGAACACCCTTTCGTCATTGGTCGTGTATGTTCTGACCTTTCCGACGACTGCCACATATTCCGGCGCTTCGATATCGGCGATGGCCGCTGCGGCCTCGGGCTGATATCTGCCGATGTTGATGTAGAAGTTGCCTGACGAGACGTCCTGTATGCGGCCTCTCCACATGGGTTCGTCCTCGCTGCCTACGTTCTCCTTTTCGGTAAGGACGCCTGCGACCAGGACCCTGTTGACCATGGCGCCGAGGTGCGTTACGACATAGGAAGGTGATTTCTCATCCGTTCCCTTGATCTCATAGGTGGCGGAGTTCAGTTCGGAACTGAACAGTCTCCATGCGGTCTCTCTGGCGTTCATAATGCTCCCTCCAGTTCCTTGTACAGTTTTTCTGCTTCCGCAGTGACGTCCACGGTATCGATCTCCGCATCGTGGACGATCATCATGGGTCCGTATTCGTCGCTCATGACGTTCCCGCGGACGGTGATCCTCTTCATGATCATCATCTGGGCCATTTCCCTGCTGACGGAATCCATGTCCCCGCGGGCCTTGGCAAGCTGTTCTGCGTTCTCCAGGGTGATTCCCGTGAGTTTCTCTGTATCGGCGCAGTTGACGATGGTGCTCAGTGCGCCCGTGCCGTCGTCGACGATGAGTTTCATCCTGAGGTCGAACACAGGTTCTACCTTTCCGTGGGTGGTGCACTCGTCATTGAGGATCGAACGTTTGCATTCCGGACATCTTTTGATGAGTCCGCTTCCCGCTCTGATATCCACGACGGTCCCGGAAACGGAAACGTCCAATGCGCCGCCGATCCTTACGATGTCTGCGATGGTCTTCTGTGTGGGTGCCTCTTCGATCTGTCCGAAGTTGTCATCCACTCTGCTGACCTCGCATCTGTCGCCCAAGTTCAGCTGGGGTATTCCCTTCCACGAGCGGATATATGCGTTCTTGGCGCAGATGGTCTCTCCCTCTTTGAGCGAGAAATCGTTCCATGCGGAGTACTGTATCTTTCCGGTATCGTCTGCGATGAGTCCGGAGTAGACCGTCTTGGGCTCTCCTTTGGCTGTGATATGCCTTTCTTCCACGGACAGGATACGTCCGGTGACGGTGACGTTACCGACGCCGTCCTTGATCTCGCCGATCTTCATCTCGCGGGATTCTGCGGTGATCGTCCTGTCGGGGACGTTGACGGAAGCATCGGTCTTTTCGACCCTTCCGCGGGTTCCCAGGTTGATCTGGACACGGTTGTTCCACGTCTTGGTGTAGGCATTTTTGAAAATGTAGGTATCGCCCTTCACAAGGTCGGCGCTGTCGCCTTCCCAGATGGTGAACGGGCAGGATCCGGTCTCGTCTCCGAGGATACCGGATATGATCGTCTTCTTGTTGCCCCTGACCGAGATCTCCTTCTTGTCGACATAGATCGCTTTTGCGGTAACATCGATGTTCATCTCGGATCCGGTAAGGTCGGCGATCTTCTTGGAGATCGCATCTGCGGTCACAAAGCCGGCAGACGCACCTGCGTCGTACTTCTTTATGATCGCTCTTTTCGCACGGGACGGATCGATCCCGTAGCTGTTGACGTACTTTCTGATCTCTCCCATCAGGGTCTCGTCGTCCACTTTTCCTTCAAGCACCTTTTTCAGTTCTTCGAACAGAGGTGTCAGTTCTTCATCGTTCATTTTCAGACCTCTTTGCTTCTCATTATTGAGGCAATTTGGGTTACACATTCGGAGTATAAAAGGTTGGCAGAGGGGGTCGCCGAATTCTCCGAATCTCGGCCTCACGAAGGTCTTTTTCCGCGGTAACCAGTGCGATTTAAGGACAATGTTTAAAAGCATGAGAGATATCAAAGGATATGGTTCCCAAGAGTAAGATCGATCAAATTCTGGACGGGTACGACAAGAGCGACATCACTATCGCAACGCTGTGTTCACACTCGTCGCTGCAGATCTTCCATGGAGCCCGTAAAATGGGTTTCAAGACGTTGGGATTGACAGTCAAGGACAACACCAGATATTATGATGCATTCCCTCTGGCAAAGCCCGATGAGATTTTAAAATACAAGGACTTCGACGAGATGGAGGAGCGTGTCGGCGAATTATACGACAGGAACACCATCCTCATCCCCCACGGTTCGTTCGTCGAGTACATGACCCCTCCGAAATTCGAGGAGTTCGCCGTACCTTCGTACGGAAACCGTTCCGTCCTTCAGTGGGAATCCAATAGGGACAGTCAGAGGCAGTGGATCACATCCGCAGGAGTTCCCATGCCCCGTCTCATCACGGACGCAAGGGAGATCAACGAACCTGTTCTCGTGAAATACTACGGAGCAAAAGGGGGACGCGGATTCTTCATCGCGAAGGATTATCCGGATTTCAAGATGCAGATCGATAATACCCAGCCGTACACCATTCAGGAGTACTGCCTCGGAACCAGGTACTATCTGCATTTCTTCTACGATCCGTTCAAGAAGGACGGATACAGATGCAAACAGGGAGGCTCCCTGGAATTGCTCTCCATCGACCGTCGTGACGAGAGTAACATCGATGAGATGTACAAACTCGGTTCGATCGAGGATGCGAAGAGGCACGGTCTGTACCCCTCGTTCGTCGTCACCGGGAACACACCGGTCGTCATCCGCGAATCGCTTCTTCCGAAGGCCTTCGAGATGGGAGAGAACGTGGTCAACCGTTCGTACGAGCTGTTCGGCGGAATGTGGGGACCGTTCTGTCTGGAGACCGTCGTCACCGACAAGCTGGAGTTCAAAGTGTTCGAGATATCCACAAGGATAGTCGCAGGAACCAATCCGTTCATTTCAGGCTCGCCCTATGCAGACCTGATCTATCCCGGAATGAGCACCGCGGCCAGAATGGCGATGGAGATCAAGGACGCAATATCAGACGGAAATCTGAACGATCTCCTGAGCTGATACGTGATTAAGATAATATACATAGAAGGGTTTGGCGGAGACAGGCGGCACAATGGTTTCGAAGAGAGTTCAGAGCGTACCGGTGTCGGGAACTATCGAGATATCAAATCTTGTGAGTCAGCTGAAAGCATCCGGAGTAGACATCGTGTCGTTCTCCATGGGTGAACCCGATTTCACGACGCCCCCGAACATCATCGATGCCGCAGTGGACTCTCTTCACAGAGGATTCACGCATTATACTCCGTCACTCGGAATTCCCGAGCTCAGAGGGGCAATAGCCAACAGAGCCAGGAACTTCAATCACATCGACTGCACGGCGAAGAATGTTCTTGTTACTCCGTGCAAGCAGGCGATCTTCATGACCGCTCTCGGATTCCTCGACCCCGGAGACGAGGTCATACTTCCGGACCCAAGCTGGGTCTCTTATGAGGCATGCATCAGGCTCGCAGGTGCGACACCTGTCTATGTGCCCACAAAGTTCGAGGATGATTTCGTAGTCGATCCCGCGCTTATCGAGGCAGCGGTCACACCGAAGACGAGGATGATCATCATCAACACCCCTTCCAACCCCACCGGATGCGTCTATCCGCCCGAGGTCATAAAGGAGATCGCAAGGATCGCAGAGGAGCATGACATCATGGTCATGTCCGACGAGATCTACGAGAGCATCGTCTACGAAGGCAAGCACACTTCGATAGCCAGCATGCCCGGGATGTTCGACAGGGCCATCACGGTGTCCGGTCTTTCCAAGACATATGCGATGACGGGATGGAGACTCGGATGGGCAGTTGCCTCGGAGTACAACATCGCCGCTCTCAACAAGCTTCAGTCGCACTCCATCTCATGCTGCGTCTCCTTCACACAGGAAGCGGCCGTGGAGGCTCTCAACGGCAATCAGGATTCCATGCACTACATGGTCAAAGAATTCAAGGCAAGGCGCGATCTGGCACTTGATCTCATCAGTGAGATCCCCGGACTCGAATGCAATGTCCCCAAGGGTGCTTTCTACCTGTTCCCCAAGTACGATTCCAAGATGAGTTCCATGGAACTCGCCGCGGGAATGCTCAAGTACGCGCATGTCGCGGTCACACCCGGTACGGCCTTCGGCCCCTCCGGCGAGGGATTCTTCAGGATCTCCTACGCCACAGGCGAGGATCAGATCAGGGAAGGTCTGTCGAGGATCAAGTCCTACATGAGCAAACTCTGAGGCCCGAGTAACGGGTTTTCGTCATTTTTCCTACTGTATGCGCCTACTAGTATGCGCGCGCGCCAACTATAATAAATACGGGGTGTTCAATCACGTTATCACCGTCTTGCTAAGGGAAACAGCAGACGGTCGAGGGATAATATTGAGCAGAAAATTGTTCACGGTAGGACCGGTCAACGTTGAACCAGAGGTCCTCCAAGCTATGACCAAACCTATGATCACACACCGTTCCAAGGAGTACAAAGAGCTCCACGGGAACATTATGGAGAAAATGAAGAAGGCACTCAACACGGATCAGGATATCTTCCTGGTCGGAGGTTCCGCTTCAGTTCTGCTCGAGGGTTCCATCAGGAACGGAGTTCAAAACAAATCTCTCGGAATAACGAACGGATCGTTCGGAAACAGGTCCATCGAGATCGGCGAGCTCAACGGCAAGACCGTCGACAAGGTCCAGGTACCTTGGGGAATGGCAATGAAGCCCGAGCACATCGCCGGAAAGGTAGGAAAGGACATCGAGATGGTCCATTGGGTCAGCAACGAGTCCTCCACCGGAGTATTCAGCGATTCCGTCGCATTGGCCAAAGAGGTCAGGGCACAGAACCCCGATGCACTCGTCATGGTAGATGCGGTCACATCCGCGTTCGCAATGGACCTGAAGCTCAAAGAGCTCCAGCCCGATGCACTCGTATTCGGAACGCAGAAGGCACTTGCACTTCCTCCGGGACTCGCAATGGTCGTCGTATCCGAAAAGATGATGGAGAGATCAAAATCCGTCACGAACAAAGGATTCTACACAGATTTCCAGAAGCTCAAAAAACAGAACGACGTCAACTATGCGTTAACGACGCCGCCGGTTTCCCTTATGTACGCATTGGATTTCCAGCTCGACCGCATCCTCAAAGAAGGAATGGCGGCAAGATACAGAAGGCACCAGGAGATGGCGGATATCGTCAGGAACTGGGCAAAAGAGAAACTTTACGGGATCTTCCCCGAAGAAGGCTACCAATCCAACACGATCGGTGTCCTGAACCGCGGAGACCTTGATTTCGATGCTTTCCACACCAAGCTGAAGGCCCAGGGATACGAGATATCCAACGGTTACGGCGAGGTAAAGGAGAAGACATTCAGGATCGGACACATGGGAGACCTGACCCCCGCTAGGGTCAAAGAGCTCCTGTCCGTCATGGGAGATATAATGGAGGAAATGTAAATGGCAGTAAAGATACTTGTAACAGACCCGTTGGACAAAGAAGGATTGGACATCCTGAAAGGCTCCGGATTCCCTGTGGACGAGAAGCCCGGACTCACAGAGGATGAGCTTTGTGCGATCATCGGGGACTACGACTGCCTGATCATCAGGTCCGGTACCAAGGTGACCAAGAAGGTCCTGGATGCCGGAAAGAAACTCCGTGTCGTCGGACGTGCGGGAGTAGGTGTCGACAATGTCGATGTGCCTTACGCATCCGAGAAAGGTATCCTCGTCATGAACACCCCTTCCGCGAACATCCTGTCTGCAGCAGAGCACTCATGCGCAATGCTCCTTGCTCTCGCAAGGAACATACCCTTCGCCCACGAGTCCATGCACAGGGGAGAATGGAAGAGATCCAAATACACCGGTGTCGAGATGAACGGAAAGACGCTCGGTATCATCGGTGTCGGACGTGTCGGAGGAGAGGTCGCCAAGAGGATGAAGGCATTCAACATGACTCTTATCGGATACGACCCCTACCTGCCCAAAGAGGTAGCAGACAAGATCGGAGTCAGGCTCACGACCCTCAAAGAGGTCATCTCCACAGCAGACTTCATGACCATACACACGCCTCTTCTTCCCGAGACCCGCAACATGATCAGCCTGCCTCAGTTCAAGATGATGAAGCCCTGCGCAAGGATCGCAAACGTTGCCCGCGGCGGTATCGTCAATGAGGATGACATGTACACTGCGCTCAAAGAGAAGATCATCGCAGGAGCGGCAGTGGATGTCTGGTGCAACGAACCTATCAACGACGACGAGAAGAAGCTCCTTGAGCTGGATAACCTTGTCACAACACCCCACCTCGGTGCAAGCACTGTCGAAGCACAGGAGAGGGTCGCCATTGAGGTCGCCACGGCGGCTGTGAAATTCTTCAAAGAGGGCGTTATCACCAATGCTATCAACGCAACCCGCGGAAAGCTGGATGCAGATACCGAGAAGTACCTGCCTCTCGTCGAGCGCATGGGATCGTTCATTCAGCAGATCAACGGCAACAACCCCATCGACACACTCGAGATCACCTACTGCGGAGAGCTTGCGACGAAACAGACTAAGCTCCTCACCGTCAACACGGTCATCGGAGTACTGAACAACATTGTCGGAAAGGGTAGCGTCAACATGATCAATGCTCTCCCTCTCGCAAAGGCAAAGGGACTCAATGTAAAGGAATCGACCACCGAGACCTCCGCAGATTATGCCAGTGCGGTCGAGATGACCATCTCATCCAACGGAAAGGCGACCACGATCCGCGGAACCGCATTCGGAGACAACCCCAGGCTTGTCGGCATGAACAAGTACGCTTTCGACATCTCCATGACCGGAGATATCGTCCTCGTAGCATATTCCGATGTACCTGGTGTCATCGGCAAGGTGGGATCCGTTCTCGGAGACTCCAACATCAACATCGCCCAGATGACCGTTGCAAGGAGCGGAAAGGATGCGCTCATGATCCTTACGGTGGATCAGAACGTCGATCCCGAGACACTTGCGAAGATCTCCAAGGCAGCAAACGCCGTCAGCGACGCAAAGTTCGTGGACCTGGTAGACAACTGAGGATACACACATGGTCACCACAGTAACAGTTGACGACCTTACGCTGGCTATCAAGAACAGTATCGATAACAGCATGGGAATGGAAGACGAGCAGGCATATGCCCTCGCACACCACGTGCTGAACTTCTTCGGATATTCCGACAGGATCATAGACAACATCCTGGAACCCGAGGACCGCGATGCGTTCTACATGCTGGAAGACGCAGGTATCCTCACCACCGAAAGGGAGGAGACCACGCTTTATGACGGAAGGGAGTGGAGGATCCATTACTGGCTGTTCAGGAAGGAGAATATCGCAGATCTCATGGCGCATGCGCGCACCTTCGACGATAACGGCCAGGAGCAGGATTCCGTCTACACGGAACTTCCCGACGACATCTGGTACAGAGGAGAACAGTAAACAAACATGGACCTATTTCCGTATCCGTACAGAGGAGAACAGCGTGAGATAGTGCGCCGCGTCCGTGAGACGGTGGCGGACGGTCTGCCGCTCGTTATGGAATCAGGTACGGGTACCGGAAAGACGGTCTCTTCCCTTACCGGGGCACTTGAAGCGGCCCTCGGTACGGGGAAGAAAGTGGTCTATCTGACAAGGACGAAATCCCAGCAGAAACAGGTCATTACGGAGGTCGCCAAGATCTCCGGGAAACACCCTTTGATATGTATCGGACTCCAGGGCCGCAGCAGTACGACCTGTCCGATGATGAAAGACGATCCCGAACTCATGTCCGGGACCGCAGAGGAATTATCAAAATTATGTTCGGAGTTCAAGAAGAAGGATCCCGGGTCACCCTCTTCATGTGAATTCTTCGACAATATAGAAGAGACGGATCCCGGACCGTTCATAGATATTCTGAAGGACGCACATCCGCAGCCGGAAGCATTCTTCGACCTCTGCATGCAGAAGAAGCTGTGTCCTTACGAATTCGCGAAATACATCCTGCCCAAGGCGGATGTTGTCGCCGCACCATATCCGTTCCTGTTCTCCCCGCACGTCATGGACCGTTTCATCCAATGGATGGGAGTGCCCCTTTCGGGGATGGTGGTGATAGTGGACGAGGCGCACAATCTTCCGATGTATCTGAGGGAAGTGATGACCTCGGAGTACAGTGCCAGAGCATTGGAATTGGCCGAGAAGGAAGCTGCAGAATGGAAGGATCCCGAAGTCTATAAGGGGTTCAAGGTAACGGATATAACCTCGGTATTCAGGGAATGCATGGATAACGCCCTGTCGGAATATCTGGACGGGGATGACGGTGTTCTGCCGTACAACTACATGCAGGATGAGCTGATGGACAGGCTGGGGGTCTCGTCTGTCTCCCTTGATGCGATCTACAAAGGCCTCATGGAGCAGGGGGAGATCGTGACGGCGCACAAGAAGGCCAAGCACAAACTTCCGAGATCGTACATGGGTTCTTTCGGTTCGTTCCTTGCAGCATGGTCGCTCTGCGACGAGAACACCTATGTGAGCCTTATCGTCGGAGGAGACAATCCGAAGTTCGAAGCGTTCTGTCTTGATCCGTACGAGGCCGCAATGCCGCTTCGCGAGTGCTGGTCCTCGATCAGCATGTCCGGCACGCTGGAACCTTTGAAGGATTATTCGTACGAGCTCGGAATGGACGATGCCGTCGAAGTGGTCTTTCCGACTCCGTTCCCGAAGGAGAATCTGAAGGTCCTGTATGTGGATGACGTCTCCACGAACTTCGAGGAACTCAGGAGCAAGCCAGAGACCTATGACAACATAGTCGGCCATGTGGTGCGTCTGGTCAATTGCACCCGCAGGAACACGGCGGTCTTCTTCCCTTCCTATGCCCTTATGGACAGGTTCATACACGACGGCATTCCGGATCTTTTCGGCAGGGATGTCTATTACGAACGCAGAGGGATGCCGCAGTCCGAGCTCATGGACATCGTATCGGATTTCCGTGCGGCGGACGGAAGCGTATTGTTCTGTGTCACCGGCGGAAGGATCAGCGAAGGATTGGACTTTCCGGACAAGGAGTTGGAACTGGCTATATTGATCGGGATCCCGTTCCCGAAGCCGACTGCGAAGCAGGAAGCCCTGAGAAGATATTGCGAATACCGCTTCGGAAGCGGCTGGGAACACGCTATCAAGGTGCCGACCCAGAGGAAGATGAGGCAGGCCGTCGGAAGGCTGATAAGGTCCGAGACCGACAGAGGGGTCGCCGTGATCCTGGATCGCAGGATCTCCACGATGGAGGGATTGGGCGCGGTATTGACAGACGATCTGGTAAGAGAAGTGAAGGCGTTCTTCGGAGAATGACATCTGTCTGCCGGGTCGGTGGATATATAAATATGGTTGAAATGTCAGCATCTATGATTACAGTCAGCGAGGACGTCGTCAGGTTGATAGAGTCCAAGGGACAGGATTACAGAGTTTGCACGGCATGCTCGGGTCCCGCGCTGGTCCCGATAACTGTGAAAGGCCCCAAGGAATCAGACATTAAGATACCCGTGGGAAACAACACATTATATGTGTCCAGAGTTCAGGCCCAGTACATATCTGAGGTCACAATGGACATGCTCTACGATAAGGAGGACATCGATTCGTGTCCTGCTTTCTATTATCGCAGATACTGATCAGATCAGTTCGGCAGAATCGGCGATCATACGGGTCAGAGTATTCGGATCCGTTGCCTCATCGAACTTTCTGATCTTTTCGGGATCCGCTTCGGTGATGGGTTTGAAAGGTACCAGTGTGCAGCCGTTCACACGTTCCACGGAAATATCGTAGGTGCCGATCCTCTTCGCTATCGCTTCGATCTCCAGTTTGTCATAACCTATAAGCGGTCTTGCCACAGGGAAATCCAATCCGAAATTCTCGGACCTTATGTTCTTCAGGGTCTGAGAGGCCACCTGTCCGAGCGAGTCTCCCATGACGATCCCGCCGCAGTTCAGCTTTTTGGCAAGTTCCCTTGCGGTCCTCTGTATCATCCTCTTGCACATGACGCATTGGTAGTTCATGTCGCACTTCTCCTTGATGGCGTCCTGTGCGATATGATGGGGCGCGCTGTAAAGAGGCATTTCCTGACCGGTGACCTTCCTGAGCTGTACGGCCAGACGCTGGACGTGATCTATGATCTCATCATCCGCATAGGGACGGTTGTCCATATGCAGAAGCACGATATCTGCCCCTGCTTCGGCCATCACGTAGGCGGCAACGGGAGAGTCTATCCCTCCCGACAGAAGTGCGACGAGTCTCATGTGTTGTACCTGCCGACCTCGGCACCGCCGAGATAATCGCCGTACTCGTACTCTGCATCCTCTTCGCTGATCATGGTGTACATCGCCCTGATGAATGCCTTGAGGTCTTTGACCTCGGTCCTGAGGGCCTTTACTTCCGCTTTCAGCGATTCGATATCCTGAGGATCGTTCATAACTTCACGTCGCCGTAATCATCGGCCAGTTTTCTGGGCATCGAACGCTCGCACTCGGGACAGTAGAGGTTCTTTCCCCTTCTGATGAGTTCGGTCTTGCATGTGCCGCAGAGTGAACGTACCACACCGAGGTGGTCCTCTTTGGTGGTAAGCTGTACCGAGGGTTTGACACCGATCACGCGGGCACGGATGAGGTCTCCTTTTCTAAGTTCTTTGGAAACGTCATCGGTATATCCCTGCGAGATCTTCGATACATGGATAGTTCCGTTGGTATCGCTGCCGAGTTCCCTTTCGGTTCCTTCTTTGGCAATCACCTGTGCTGTGGCCATTGTCTTCCTTATCTCTCCGACGATGGCATAAACGATATCTCCGATCTGGAGGATGTTCGGGGGGTTGGGGGATATGACCCTGGCAACGCACTCGTCGTCATCGAGCTCAAGTACCCCGATCTGCGACGCGTAGACCTTGCCGTCGCTTGCAAATGTTCCGTCCGAGGCCAAATATTCTTCTTCAACAGCTACCTCGTCTCCGGGAAAAACTTCAATCTTCTTTGTCATGTGATTCACCTAATGTTGACAACCGCGATGTCAACCGTCATTTTCTCTTTCTTATGGAATGCAAAGGTATGAGGGATATCGTACTTATACGTTTTATTATAAGCGACGACCCTTTCTTTCTTCTCTGCGTACTCTTTTACGAAATCCAATGTCTCCGCCATATGGATGGAGTAGACGCACTCCGACATTTCCATGGCCTTGTCGAGGAATGCCCTGTCCGCCTTGCGTGTTTGGCATCCGAAGGGAGGATTCATGAACACGGTGTCCGCACCGTCATGCACGTCCCTGACATCGGATTGGATGAAGTTTATCTCCGCATTGAAGGACTCGGTACAGGATCTGGCACTGTTGATGGCAGACTCCGAGATATCGTATCCCGTGACCATTTCGGCCCCCAGAAGCCAAGCTCCGACCGAGAATATTCCCGTCCCGCATCCGAGGTCGACGACCTTCAGGCCTTCGATATCTCCTTTCCTGTATGCGTTGAACAGTATGTCGGCGGCTATGACCGCAGGTGTGGGATACTGTTCTAAGGCGGGATCGGGGTCTGTGAACGGAGGCACTTTTTCGAGTGCGATCTCCAGGTCCTTTTTCTTCATCGTATAGGATGAAAGAGAACATACGGATAAAACTTGTCAGAAGGGATGTAGAAGGGGCCGAGGCCCCTTCGGAAATAGTTTCAGTAGCTGATACCCTGCCACAGCATGGCTTCGGCAACTTTCTTGAATCCGGCGATGTTGGCACCTGCGACGAGGTTTCCTTTCATTCCGTATTCCTCTGCTGCTTTTGCGGAGTTGTGGTAGATGTTGATCATGATCTGTTTCAGCTTGGAGTCGACCTCTTCGAAGGTCCAGGCGAGCCTCTGACTGTTCTGGGACATTTCGAGAGCGGAGGTTGCGACACCGCCTGCATTGGATGCTTTGGCGGGGCCGAAGAGGACCTTGTTCTTCTGGAAGAACGCAATTGCCTCAGGTGTGCTGGGCATGTTGGCTCCTTCCGCAACTGCCATGACGCCGTTCTTGACCAGTGCTTTCGCGCTGGTAAGGTCGAGTTCGTTCTGTGTCGCACAGGGGAGTGCAATGTCACATTTGATGGTCCAGATGTCTCTGCATCCCTCGTGGTACTCTGCATCCTTGACGTAGTTGGGGTAGGTCTTTATCCTGTCTCTCTTCTGCTCTTTGATGACCTGCATGGTCTTGTAATCGATTCCGTGCTTGTCGTAGATGTATCCGTTGGAATCGGACATGGCGACGACCTTCGCACCGAGCTCGGTTGCTTTCTGGCAGGCGTAGATGGCGACATTTCCGGAACCGGAGATGACAACGGTCTTGCCTTTGAAGGAATCCTTGTGGTCCTTGAGCATCTCTGCGGTGTAGTAGCAGAGTCCGTATCCGGTAGCCTCTGTCCTTGCGAGCGATCCGCCGCAGGGGATGGTTTTTCCGGTGAGAACGCCGGTGTACTCGTTTCTGAGTCTCTTGTACTGTCCGAACATGTATCCGATCTCTCTTCCGCCGACTCCGATATCTCCTGCGGGGACATCTGTGTCAGCACCGATGTATTTCGAAAGCTCCGTCATGAATGACTGGCAGAAACGCATGACCTCGCCGTCGGATTTTCCGTGGGGGTCGAAGTCCGATCCTCCCTTACCTCCGCCGATCGGCAGTCCGGTAAGGCTGTTCTTGAAGATCTGTTCGAATCCGAGGAATTTCAGGATCGAAAGGTTGACGGAGGGGTGAAGCCTGAGACCGCCCTTGTAGGGTCCGATCGCAGAGTTGAACTGTACACGGTATCCGCGGTTGACCTGAACTTTTCCCTTGTCATCGACCCACGAGACACGGAACATGATGATCCTCTCGGGTTCGACCAGGCGCTCGATGAGGCCTGCCTTTTCGTATTCAGGGTGTTTCTCGACAACAGGTTCGAGAGATTCGAGAACCTCTTCTACTGCCTGAAGGAACTCAGGTTCGTCTTTGTTCCTCGACTCAAGGTCGGCATAGACTTTCTTGAGGTATTTGTTCTTGATAGCCATTGTATCACCTTTCTCCGCTGTGGCATTTCCGCCGGGCCTTTGAGCGATCCGACATCTGTCTGTCATCTCGGAGGATAACCTGTGAGTTATCTAATAGAATATAAAGATAATGTAATCAGGCCATCATCAGTCATTAATATTTTGTATATCTGTACAAAAAATTAAAGTTTTATTAGACATTCGTACACATTTTACAATATTCGTATCGAAAGGGCTGTGATATTCGCTGTTGTTTTTTCCGGCCGTCGTGCCCGCGCGCGAGTTAAGCTTTATCTAAGTCGACTTACTAACCCCGATTATATCGGCCTTGTAAGGCCGGACCTCGAGAGAGGGGGTATTGATTACGGCAAAGATCAAAAGGGCAATCATCAGTGTTTCCGACAAGACGGGTATCGTCGATTTTGCAAAGGAACTTTCATCCTGCGGTGTTGATATTATTTCCACCGGCGGGACTTACAAACTTCTGAAAGAGAACGGATTGAATGTCACGGAGGTATCCGATGTCACCGGATTCCCCGAGATGCTGGACGGACGTGTAAAAACACTTCACCCCAAGATACACGCGGGCATTCTCGCAAGAAGGGACAAGTCCGAGCACATGAAAGCCATCAAGGACAGGGGCATCGAGCCTGTCGACATGGTCGTTGTGAACCTCTATCCTTTCAAGCAGACCGTCCTCAAGCCCGGAGTGGCCTTCGAAGACGTTGTCGAGAACATCGATATCGGCGGCCCCAGCATGATCCGTGCCGCCGCAAAGAACTACAAGTCCGTTGCGGTCCTGACCGATCCTTCCCAGTATGCCGACGTACTCGCACAGCTGGAGGAGAACGGAGAGGTCGACGAGAAACTTCTGGAGAAGCTCATGGCCGAAGCTTTCATCACCACCGCAAACTACGATGCGATGATCGCACAGCAGATGCAGAGGAAGTTCATCGAGGGATTCCCCGAGTCATACCCCATACCCATGGAGAAGGCAGAGGACCTCAGATACGGAGAGAACCCCAACCAGAAAGCGGCATTCTACAAAGAGCCGTTCACACCCGGACCCACCGTCGCCAAGGCGGAGATCCTTCACGGAAAGCAGCTTTCGTACAACAACATCCTGGACCTCGATAAGGCATTGGATATCGTCATGGACTTCGATAAGCCTACGGCAGCCGTCATGAAGCACACGAACCCCTGCGGTCTCGCATCCGCAAGCACGATCAAAGAGGCGTTCACGGTGGCATACGACGTGGACCCCATGTCCGCATACGGCTGTGTCATCTGCCTCAACAGGGAATGCGATCTTGATACCGCAGAGGAGATCTACAAGCATTTCGTCGAGGCCGTCATGTGTCCCGATTTCACCGCTGAGGCCCTTGAACTTCTCGAGAAGAAGAAGAACATCAGGCTTCTCAGGACGAACGAGCCCATCGGACCCGCATACAGGGTCAGGGAATACAAGATGAAGAAGGTACAGGGAGGTATCCTTGTGCAGACTGACGAGGATGTCAACGTCACACGCGAGAACCTCAAGGTCATCACCAAGCGTGCACCCACTGATGAGGAGATCGACGCCATGCTGTTCGCATGGAAGCTCGCCAAGCACGTCACGTCCAACGCGGTCGTCTACGTCAAAGGAGAGCGTGCGGTCGGTATCGGAGCCGGTCAGATGAGCCGTGTCGATTCCGCAAAGATAGCCGCTGCCAAGGCGAACGAGCCCACAAAGGGCTGTGTCATGGCATCGGATGCATTCTTCCCCTTCAGGGACGGTGTCGATGCCGCTGCAGAAGCCGGTATCACTGCCATCATCCAGCCCGGAGGAAGCATCAGGGACCAGGAGGTCATAGATGCTGCCAACGAGCACAACATTGCGATGGTATTCACCGGATGCCGTGTATTCAGGCATTAAAACTCATTGACGGTCCCGGGACCTTCCCGGGCCGTCTTAATAATAGATCATTCACTCTTTTTTCGGTTCAACGCCGCAGATCTCTTCGGGCGTGATCGGCCTGCCTTCCATCTTTCTCTTCATATGTCCGCCGGGTCCGCCCCTTTCTACCCTGGCCTTTTCGATGCAGACGGGGTCGTCACAGGTGAATGCGGCGAATACGAAGTTCGTGGCGGTCTTGCCGCAGAACTGACATTTGTAGTCGCTTAGATTGATTGCCATAGTGGTGTTATAGCGCGGGTGGGATTAGTAGTTTTGCGATATCATTCGTCGATATCGAGCGAGAAATGAACGGCTTTCACCGAATGGGTGAGCGCGCCGATCGATACGATATCTGCGCAGCCGGCGTAGAATCTGGCGCCGTCCGGAGTGATGTTCCCGGAGGCTTCGATCTTGGTGTCGGGGGAGATCTTCTTTACTGCATCGCGGAGTTCTCTGATGTGTTCGGGATCCATGTGGTCTCCCATGATGATGTCCGGTTTGTATCTTGCAGCGGTGATCCCCTGTTCGAGAGTTGTCACTTCAACATCTATCTTGATGCCTTCTTTGACATTCTTGGCCTTTTCCATGGCATTTTCGATACCTCCGCACGCGGCGATGTGGTTGTCCTTGATCATGACCATGTCGTACAGCCCCATCCTGTGGGACCAGCCGCCGCCCAAGGTAACGGCCTTCTTCTCGTAGTATCTGAAACCGGGCGTGGTCTTCCTCGTTGCCGCGACCATGAGGTCCGGATCCGTCAGCCTGATAAGTCTGGTGGCATTGGCGGTGGCCGTCGCTATCCCGGTCATTCTCATTAAAAGGTTGAGGGCGGTCCTCTCCCCGGTGACGATGGCCTTCAGAGGCCCGTAGACGGACATGACGGTGGTGCCTTTGACCACTCTGTCCCCGTCACGGTTGATAAGCTGGCACTGGGCCCCGAGGACCTCGAACACTTCTCTGGCCTCTTCGAGACCGGCGAGTGTTGCCTCTTCCTCGCAGATGATGGACGCCGTCCCCGTCTTGTCGGGAACGAACAGTTCGACAGTGATATCTCCGCTGCCGATGTCTTCTGCGAGGAAGCGTTTGATGTCTTCGATCATATGTCGAGCTCGAATTCCTCTCCGGTCTTGGGGAGGATGACGTTATAGTCCTGCAGGTCGGGCAGGAGAAGTTCCCTTGCCTCCGAGTGCATGATGATAACGTTGTCGGGGTCGCATTTGTTGACGAAGTTGATGATATCGTCGTGTCCGGCGTGTGCCGAGAAGTCGTACTTCTGTACTTCGCATTCGACCTTGGCCACTTCTTCATCGATGACGATGCATCCCTTTTCCATGAGCATCCTGCCGTTCGTGTCCTCTGCCTGGTATCCCACAAGGAGGATGGCATTCTTGGGATCGTCCTTCAGGGTCCTGAGGTATCCGAGGACGGGTCCGCCGTCAAGCATTCCGCCGGTGGTGACGATGATCTGTCCTTTTGCGGCGTGTTTCCTCATTCCGCTGTTCCTGACCTCGTTGAAGGTCCTCCTGGCGGATTTGAGTGCCTTGGGGTCCCTGACGTATTCGGGATAGTCCATGTACAGGCGTGTGACGGAGCGTCCCATTCCGTCGACCCACATGTCGTAGCCGAGGTCCTTCAGGAGAAGCATGATCTCCTGGGTCCTTCCGACCGCGAAACAGGGGACGATGACGGTACCGCCGCGTGCGATGACCTCGTCGACCTTTGCGATGAAGTCCTGTTCTGTCTTCTTTTTGTCGGGGTGGTTACGGCCTGCGTAGGTACCTTCGACGAAGAGGTTCGTACATTTGACGGGTTTGGCACCTGTGACCAGTCTCTGGTCGAGGGTGTGGAAGTCTCCGCTGTAGACCGTGGTCGTATCTCCTTTGAACTCGAACATGCATGCTCCCGGAACGTGTCCGGCCGAGTGGAATGTTACATCGAGCTTTCCGAGTTCGATGGTGTCTCCGAACGTCACGGGTGCGACGCTCTGCATGGTCTTTTCGATGTCTGCCTCGGTGTAAGGCTCGGGGTATCCCTCTGCCTTGGCGATCTTGAGGCTGTCGTACATCATGATCTCCGATATCTCTGCCGACAGGGGTGTCGAGAAAAGATCGCATCCGTCCCTTCCGCATACAGCGGGAAGGACACCGCAGTGGTCCAAGTGGCAGTGTGTGAGGAACACATGGTCTATACGCGGAGGTACAAGAGGGTACTCCGGAGGTTTCGTGGGGCTCATTCCGTACTCGACGAGCATCGTCTTTCCGTCGCCTTCCATGGTCATTCCCATACGGCCGACTATCTCGGCGCCGCCGAGGAATCTGAATTTCATTAACATAGTTAATCTCCTTTTCGTAATTTGACCTTCGTCGTGCGGAGGTCTGTGAAAAGAGGCTGGCACACCGGCGCAGACCCCTTTGACTGTGATGATGATGTAGGGCTCTTCAATTGCCCCGCATTATAGGTGATATTATAGGAGACATAATCACTATATATTTAACTTACCCTCGCAGTGCCGTGATAACACTATTCCTATGTCGGATATGTCCGCATTTTTCCAATTTGAAAAGACCCACAACCATCGACAACTACAAAAATGAGTATGTGGGTATCTGAAATATGGGAGCAACATTTAGCAACGGCAAGGTCCTCGGTATTTCCGGGATACTGGCTGCTGTTGTGTATCTGATCACGCTGTTCGCAGCCGCGCTTATAACGAGCGGTTTCGATATCGGCATCAATAATATCACTGAACTGGGTAAAACGGCCATCTATATGGCAGGCTGCGCAATAGCGGGCGTGCTGGGTCTGGTATACGGTGCAGGTCTTTTCATTCATAACAAAGGCGAGGCGTTCATCGCCAAGATCTACAGTATCCTCATCATAATAGGTGCTGTTGTGCTGATCGTCCTCGGAGTCACCGAAGTGAACAGCATTGTCCTTTTGGTATTCGAGATCATCGTGATACTCGCGATCCTCGGAGAGGCCGCATACAACTGGGTCACCGATCAGAAGGTCCTCATGACCATATCCGCGATATTCCTGATCCTGGTCGCGGCATCCGCCGCACTCGATCTCATCATGGGATTCGCATTCGCCATCTTCACCGCGATTTGGATCGCCGTAGGTGCGATCTCCTATTTCGGAGAGAACACACACGCCGTCGAGGACAAACCCGCGAAGAAAGAGTCCAAGAAGAAGGCCGAGAACGAGGAGAAGAAGAAAGCGGCCGTCAAACAGGCACAGGAGTCCAAGAAGACCAAGCCTGTGAAGCCCGCGCCCGCCACGGTCCCGGTCAAGAACGATAAAAAGAAAGAGGCTCCCAAGAAAGAGGTGCCTGCAGCCAAGGCCGAAGCTCCGAAGAAGGAAGCGGCAAAGCCTGCACAGGAACCCAAACCCGCCGAGAAGAAGACCGAAGAACTTCCCAAGCTCAAGGTCATGAGCTCAAGAGAAGCAGCGGCGGCCCGTGAGAAGAAGAAAGAGACGCAGGTCCCTGCAGCCAAGGCAGAACCTGCGCCTGTCAAGGAAGAGCCCAAGGCAAAACCTGTGAAACAGGAGCCTGTGCCAGAGCCGGTCAAGGAGGAACCCAAGGCCGAGCCTGTGCCGGAACCCGTACCTGAACCTGTCAAGGAAGAGCCCATGGCAGAACCCGTACCGGAACCCGTACCGGAACCCGAACCCGTACCTGAACCTGTAGAGGAAGAGCTCCCTGTCGAAGAGCCGATCGAGGAATCTTCAGACGATGAGGGTCTTGACGAGGAATACGAGATTGTCGAAGACACGCCCGATGCATTGGTAAGAAGGGCGGCTTGGAACAAAGGTCTCAGATGCAGAAGGGACTACGGAGAGCACAGCATACCCGTTGCGTTCGTGAAGGGTAAGGTCGCCGTGTATGTCGTTCCCGAGATGGGAGACACATCCATTGACGATACGCTCAGGTCCGAAGGATGGACAGTGTTCCGTTTCCTTGAGTCCGACGTCACAGACGGAAAGGAGCAGGGAGAGGAGATCGCAAAGGCCGTGAAGGAGAACCTCAAGGCCGAGCGCGCTGCCGCCAAGAAAAAGAAGAAGGCGAAGAAGTAAGCCCTTCTAATCAAACCATTTCAATCAAAACTTTTTTACTGTGTTTTTATAAACGCAGAGCCCGATAAGGGTGTGGGATGCAAATGGCCGAGGATACTGTCTCTTTCACCGGAAAGCTCAGGTCGATCAAGTTCGACACATACGATATTCGTATGGCCGTCGGGCTGTGCGCATTCCTTTCTCTGGTGCTTTGGTGGATCCCCGTGATAGGTCCTGCGGTTGCGGGATACGTTGCCGGAAGGAAGACGGGCTCCATGACCAAAGGCACTCTGTGTTCATTTGCTGTCGGTTCTGTTATCGTCCTCATAGCGTGGGGACTTGCAAAACTGATACTTCCCGCAGGCGGATTCCCCGATGTCCCCGCTTCCGAAGCGGCTGCGAACATGAGCGGCCTCTCATCCGCGGTCGGTATGTATCTGGCGGCGTTCTTCACAGACGGAACCTCGTCGCTGGCACTTTCCCAATTGGGAATACTGATCGTCTTCGGATTGGTCGGCGGAATGCTCTCCCGTCAGGTCAGAAAAGAGACGGCAGAGCTGTTGGCGACCGGCGCGGTGGAAGGTGCGATAAGACCTACGGCAAGGTCCGTCGAACTGTATTCCAAGCACAAGACCCTGGGATTCCAATCATATGACGACTGCATCGCAAGCCAGAAGGTCAACGTCAACGACAATCCGGAATCGTACAGGTCCGAGCCTCCGTCGGGAGCATCCCGCAGATCTTCCGGATCCTCGACGGTGCACACGGTGACCACCACGGTCTCGCCCTCGTCCACTTCCGCAGATGAAGAAGAGGACGAAAGTCCCTTCTCCGATATCCTGGACAAGTCCGAGCGCAAGAAAGGCCCTTATTGAACGCGCGTGTGTTCCGATAATGTTTTAATAGGTACACCCAATGTAGGAGCAAAAGAGAGGCTGATTAGTTTGTTTTGCTCAAAATGCGGTTCGATGATGTTCCCGAAGGACGGTTTCTACGTCTGTAATTCATGCGATAATAAGGAACCCATCGACAAGGGGAAGGGCCAGGTTTTTAAGACTGAATCGAAGAACAGGGAGACCACTGTCATCAAAGAGAACGTTGCGACGCTTCCCAAGACACGTATAACCTGTCCCGAATGCGGACACACTGAGGCATATTTCGTCATCAGGCAGACCCGTGCCGCAGATGAACCTGAGACCAGGATCTACCGTTGCTGCAAGTGCAACCACTCTTGGAGAGAGTACTAACCGAGGTGCCCATTATGTTCAAAGCAGAAATCAAATCAGAGACACTGAAAGGGCTCGTGAATATCATTTCCACCCTCATCGATGAGGTAAAGTTCACCATAGACCAGGATGGCATGAGCCTCAAGGCCGTCGATCCTGCGCATGTAGCCATGATCGAGCTCAATGTAGGAGCAAAAGCATTCGAATCATATTCCGCCAGCGAGACCGAGATCGGTCTCGATCTGGACAAAGTGAAATCTGTTCTCAAACTCGCCGGGCCCGGCGACATCATCACGATGGAGCAGGATGAGACGCAGGGAAGGCTTGTCTTCAAGATCGGAAACATCACGAGGCGCATGAACCTTGTGGACACATCAAGTATGAGCGACGCAAAGGTCCCCCAGCTCACACTTTCCGCCAAGATCGGCATCTCCATCGATCAGCTTCAGAAAGGTATCCGTGCGGCAGAGTCCATCTCGGACCACATCTCGCTCAAAGCGGATCCCGAAGGATTCGAGCTCTCATGCGAGGGCGACACGGATTACGCAAGCCTCAGGGTAGACAAGGGCGACCTTGTAAGCCTTGACGCATCCACGCCCGTGTGCAGTCTGTTCCCTCTGGACTACTTCTCCAACCTTGTCAAGGCGGTGCCTTCGGGTACAGAGGTCGTCATAGAGCTGGACAACGACTATCCCGTGAGGATGCTGTTCGGACTCGCCAACGGCGAGGCCAATGTATGTTACTTCCTCGCTCCGAGGATCGAGAGCGATTGAAACGGTGGTCTGCATGGAATACAGCGCCAATCAGATAGCCAACATGGCGAACATCCTCAGATTGGATGTAATTGAGATGACGGCAGCGGCCAATTCGGGTCATCCCGGAGGTTCTCTGTCAGCGGCCGATTTCATGGCCGCGCTGTACTTCCGTATATTGAGACACGACCCTGCCAACCCGCAGTGGGAGGACAGGGACAGATTCGTCCTTTCCAAAGGCCATGTGGCGCCCGTTTTGTACGCCGCATTGGCCGAGTCGGGATATTTCCCCAAGGACGAGCTTATCACACTCAGAAAGCTGGGTTCTCACCTTCAGGGACATCCGGTCCGCGGAAAGGTTCCCGGCGTGGAGATGTCCACGGGATCCCTCGGTCAGGGTCTCAGCATGTCATGCGGGATCGCACTTGCCGGAAAACGCGACGGGAAGGACTACAGGACGTACTGTCTTCTCGGAGACGGAGAACTTCAGAGCGGCCAGAACTGGGAAGCTGCGATGTTCGCCCACCACTACGGACTCAGCAATCTCATAGCCGTCGTGGACCGCAACCGCCTTCAGATCACCGGCAACACGGAGGATGCCATGGCATTGGACCCCCTGCCCGAGAAATGGAGGGCATTCGGTTGGAATGTCATCGTCATCAACGGACACAACATCCGTCAGATCCTCGATGCATGCGACAAGGCGAAGGCATCCAGGAAGAACCCGACGGTCATCATCATGAACACGGTCAAAGGAAAAGGAGTGTCCTTCATGGAGAACAACGCCGGATTCCACGGAAAGGCATGCAACCATGAAGAGTATCTTCAGGCTGTCAAAGAGCTCAAGGAGGTCATACAGTGACCGGACAGAAGCTTGCACAGCGCAACTATTACGGAAAGGCCCTTGCAGATCTTGCCGCAGAGAAGGAGAACGTGTACGTTCTCGATGCGGACCTTGCAGGGTCTACCAAGACCTCGGAATTCAAGAAGGTCGCACCCGAGAGATTCATCGAGTGCGGTATCGCGGAACAGAACATGGTCGGTATCGCATCCGGCCTGGCGGCATCCGGGAAGATCGCATTTGCATCCACATTCGCCGTTTTCGCCACCGGAAGGTGCTGGGAGCAGATCAGGCTCGCCGTCGCATATCCGAAGATGAATGTGAAGATCGTAGCTACCCACAGCGGTATCAGCGTGGGAGAGGACGGAGCATCGCATCAGGCCCTCGAGGACATGGCGATCATGCGCGCACTTCCGAACATGACGGTGATATCTCCCGCCGATGCGTACGAGACCTACATGGCCACGAAAGCGATCGCGGATTATGACGGTCCGGTCTACATGAGGCTCGGACGTGCCGAATTCCCCTGCATCACAGAGGAGGGCGCGCCCTTCGTCATCGGAAAGGCGCATGTCATGAGAGAGGGAAGCGATGTCACGCTCATCGGTACGGGACAGATGGTGTCCGTATGTCTCGATGCGGCGGAGATCCTTGCTTCCGAAGGCATAAGCGCGGAGGTCATCAACATGGCCACGATCAAACCTCTGGACACAGAGGCAATAGCGGCATCCGTCGGCAAGACCGGATGCGCGGTCACTGCAGAAGAGCACAGCATCATCGGCGGTCTGGGTTCGGCAGTGGCGGAGTTCCTTTCACAGGAGATGCCGTCACCTCTGATGAGGGTAGGCACCCGTGACACATTCGGCGAATCGGGAAAGCCCGACGAACTGTTCAAGAAGTACGGTCTGACCGCAGACGACGTGGTCGCAGCGGCGAAGGCCTCTATCGCTAAGAAGGAGTAATCAGAATGAAGATATTCATAGACACTGCAAATCTTGACATGATCAAAGAGGTAAACAGCTGGGGGATCCTCGACGGAGTCACCACAAACCCTAGCCTCATCGCGAAGGAAGGCGTCGATACACCCACACGCGTGAAGGAAATCGCGAAGATCGTCGACGGACCCATCTCCGCAGAGGCAATGTCCCTCGATGCGGAAGGAATGATCGCAGAAGGACGCAAGCTCGCGGCGATCTACCCCAACATCAACGTCAAACTGCCCATGTGCATCGAGACGCTGAAAGCAACAAAGGTCCTTTCCTCGGAAGGCATCGATGTCAACGTTACATTGATCTTTTCCGCACAGCAGGCACTTCTGGCCGCAAAGGCGGGTGCAAGGTACGTCTCGCCCTTCGTAGGACGTCTCGACGATATCGGACTCCACGGATGCGACCTCGTCGGCGACATCATGCAGATCTTCATGAACTACGACTTCGACACCGAGGTCATCGCAGCATCCATCAGGGGACCTGCGCATGTCATCGAAGTGGCAGAGATGGGATGCGATATCGCTACCATCCCCTACAACGTGCTGAAGATGATGGTATCCCACCCCAAGACGGATGAGGGTATCCAGAAGTTCATCGCAGATTACAGCAAGGTAAACAAAAACTGATACCGACGGGGCCGAGGATATGAGGGTCGTCACATTTGCGAAGATCCCCGTATCCGAAGCCCCCGAGGCAATTCCCAATTTTCTCAAACTCGAACTCATCGACCGTTCCGCCAAGATAGCCAAGGAGGACGCATTCAGGCTCGTCCCCGTCGCCGAAGGCCGGGAAGACCGTTTTATTCAAATGGGGTATGAACTGACCGAAGGTCCCGCATACACTTTGGAAAGAAGGTCCCCTCAGGAACGCATAATGGAAGAGATGTCCGATCTCCCCGAAGACATCAGATCCGCACTTCCGATGAAATGGGAGTATGTGGGCAGCATCGTCGTTCTGAAGATGGATCCCAAGTGCGATCCGTACAAAGAGCGCATCGGCAGAGTGTACGCGAAGATCCTGGAGGTCGATACCGTATGCGTGGACTCGCACGGAGTATCCGGAGAGTTCCGCAGGCCCAGCATGGAGGTCATCTACGGGACGGGTACGGAATCCGTCAGGCTGGAGAACGGCATCAGATATTTCTTCGACGTCAGCAAGGTGATGTTCGCATCCGGGAACACAGACGAGAGATACCGCATGAGGGAGCAGGACTGTACTGGAGAGATCGTTGTGGACATGTTCGCGGGCATCGGGTACTTCACACTTCCGTTGGCAAAATATTCCGGCGCCAGAAGGATATTCGCGTGCGAGAAGAATCCCGATTCGTATTGTTTTCTGGTGAAGAATATAGAGATCAACGATGTCGGTGACATCGTCATACCGATCCTGGCAGACAACCGTGCGCTTTTGGGTGCCCATTTCGCAGACCGCATTCTCATGGGATATGTTCAGAGGACATCCGAATTCCTGCCGAAGGCATTGAAGATGATCAAGAAGGGCGGGATCATACACTATCACGATACCTTCTATGTTCACGAATACAAAGAAAAGATAGAAGAGATCTTCACGCGCGCGTGCGGCAGGGAAGGGTTCAGGGTGGAGATGGTCCGCGAAGTGAAATCATTCGCACCCTCTGTTTCCCATTATGTTGCGGATGTCCGCATCTTATGAGATGCCGAAGCCGATGCTTGGAGCGGTCCTGTCGCTTATAATGTACAAAATCATAATAATTATCGTAAATTGTACATTATAAACAGCAGTACTGACCGTTAATGGAGTAATGATACGGCGCGGTCAGTCCCTCAGAATCGTTATAGGTATCACGAATACGCCGTCGGGCCGCGGATACTGACGGCTCCGAATGCTTTGAGATAATCTTCGACCGTACTGTCGATAAGCCTGTTCCTGTATCCCTGTGGGGTCAGCGTCGTCATTGTCCGTGTGTGTCTGTTGCAGACTATAACGTTTTCATGCAATTCATTATAACGATTTCGTGTAACTGACTGCAACGTTTTCGGATTTTTCAATAGTCAAAAAATGCCGACAGGAAAAGGAAGGAGCCGTCCGGAGAACCGTTATCAGACGGATTCCCCGGAACTGCTGGCAGTGAGCAGAGTGTTCATGGCATCCCTGTATTTCTCGCCCCGGGCGTCTATGACGGCCTGTGCGAAAGGAACCAGGAATTGTGTGAACTCCTTCTCGCTCGCGGACAGATTGATCGGCGGTTTGGCATTCTTGTCGCACGCCAATACGAAAGCCGCGGCGACAGCACGCTCGTTAGGGCTTTTCAGTGCTTCGCTCTCAAGCATCTTGAGCACATATTCCAGGCCGTTGACCTTGGCGGCCTTTGCAAGCGTATCCGCAAGTCTTGTCACGGGTTTGGGTCTGCTGAAGACCGGGAGGCTGGCAACAACGTCCGCGGACATGAATTTCCTCTGAGCTTCCTCAAGTACGATCTCATTCGACGATCTGGGACGTTCATGGTATTCCGATGCTATCTTATCCGACGTGTGGGCGGCGATAAGCTCTCTCCAATCCTCTTCCCACAGGGCAGTCACGGCCTCGGAAAGTTTTCCGTTCCTGATGATTATCGATCTGGAATGTTTGTCCAGGAATTTTCCGAGAGTCTTCCTGAGCTCTTCCGGACCGCTGAGCGCATTAAGGAACGATTCGGTATCGGAACCGTAGTTCTTGGTGCCGACTATGTACGTGGACGTTTCGGAGCTTTTCAGGTTTCCGAGTTTTTCCTTCTTGACGCTTCCGATGAGGGTCCTGTCATTCAGTTTTCCTCCGACATATTCCCTGAGTTTCTCGCCTTCGATCTTCACTTCCCCGCTTTCCCCTTCGGAATGGAATTTGTGTACGATCCTGACCTCGAGATCGTCCAAGGGGTCGACGGCGCACATCTTGGCAATGAGATATTGCACGGTGGATACATCTCTGGCACAGTCGCTGCAGATGCTGATCGTCTCATTGAGGGACTTGATCTTGATCTCCAGCACGGCCGATGATTCGTGGCTGCATTGAAGTCCGTCGTCTTTGAATTCGTAAGGAGTGTCCCAGAACGTCTCATAGAGGTAGTCCTCGGGCATGTTGGGTCTGTCGGAACATACAAGTCCGTCTTCGAACGAGTAAAGGTGGAGTTTGTTCCTTTTTATGAATTGGTTGTAAAGGAGCAGCCTGATCCTGGGGTCGTTGTAATACTGGCAGCCGATCAGTTTATCGTTGCCTACGGCGCCCCTTACGGCGAACGGTACCTTCTCCCCGGCCAACGTGGCAGTTGCAAGCATGGGGATCTTTCCGGCTGCGGCAAGTGAGATCGTACCCGCGTATGCTTTGGCGATGTCGTCGCTCCCTCTGGAGGCAAGTTTGAGAAGTGCTTCCTCGTCCCTCTTGTACTTCGTGATGTTGTTGATGTCCTTGAAGGTCTTGTCGAAAGCGCATTTCCTGCAGTTTCCGGCACACATGGGCCTGAGGACACTGGGATCATCGGCGATGGTTCTCGCGCGGCTGAGGATCTCTTCCTCAAGTCTTTTGGGCGTCTGTTTTACGCCTCTCATTCTAAGACGTTTCTTGCCTGCCATGACCAACGGTATTCGTTGGAATGATAAATATGTAGTGAGCCGGAGAGGGGGTTCCGGGGATGGGACGGTCCGGAGGCAGGGATGTCTGTCAAGGCCTCAGACAGCCGATGGGAACGACATAGATCCCGTCCTCGCGCCTGTATGCGTATTCTGTTCCGGTCAATACGGCCAGGAAAGGCGGTTTTCCGGTAGATCTCACATCTACGGTATCGGCAAGTCTCTTGAGATTCTCCGCGGCCTGTATTTTTCATAACAATCTAGTAATTATGTCTGGAAATAAGTCTATTGTGGGAGTTGAGACCATTGAATATATTCTCCTCTCAATATGAAGGCATATTTCTTCACAAATCACCGAACGCTGTCTATCCAGATAGATAGGAAATGTCAGAGTAAACCCGTAAGGTCATTTCTTAGAATAATCGGGCATAATTCTAGATTTTAAGTTGAAAGAAAGGTGCTATGGAATGCTTAAGGCCGTGAGCGCTAACTGTCGGCTGAGGCCGTTATTGTTACGCGGGTGTTCGCAGCACACAGATATAGGCGATCCTCTCAAGTTCGCCGAGAAACGAAATTGTAATGTTGTGAACCATTTAGTTCACAAAAATAATCGTGAACCATTTAGTTCACAGACTGCTGCAGGTGACGGATCGCATATTTGGATCATTATCGTTGTGATCGTTGCGATCTTCGTCCTGGTTCTCGGAGTTATTTATTATCTGCGCCATCGTTGATAATTCCGACAGATCATTCAGTAATCGTTATATCGGGCACGGCCATCACTGCCGTTATGGCCAAGGTCCTCGACGGCAGACACACGGCAATGATGTTGATCGTTGTATTCGCGGCAACATTCATGGACGGTCTGGATGCCAGTATCGTCAATGTTGTTCTCCCGGAGATCGGTTCCGGATTCTCCGTCGATACCGCTACCGTGTCCTGGGTCTCGATAACATACATGATGGTTCTCGCGGGAACTCTGGTCGCATTCGCGAGGATAGCCGCCGACATCGGCGTCAGGAAGGTGATGGCCGTAGGTCTTGCCGTATTCACCCTCGGTTCCCTGTTCTGCGGCCTTTCGTTCTCTTTCGAACTCCTTATCGTCTCCAGGGCCGTGCAGGCCGTCGGGGCAGCGATGATGGCGGCCTCCGGACCCATGTGCTGTACCGAGCACCTGCCCGTTGCGAAACTGGGCTTCGGGCTTTCCATTGTCACCATCGGAGCATCATTCGGTTTTGCGATAGGCCCCGCGATCGGCGGTTTCATTGCGGAGTATACGACATGGCCTTGGATCTTCCTGATCAACGTACCGATCGGGCTCCTCGTCGCCCCCCTGATGCTGAAGGCCGTTCCCGGATCCTCGGAGAAAGGCGGGAAGATACATCTCGATGTGCCTGGGACCGTATTGCTCTGTTCGGCGATAGTCCTGGGAACGTTCGCCGTGGAGACAGTATCCCAGAGCGGCATGAGAACGTTCACGATCATCGCCGCGATACTGTGTCTGGCACTTCTAATATTGTTCGTAAGGGCAGAGCGCGGAAAGGAGCGCCCCCTTCTCAGATTGGGTATGTTCGCCCGTTCGGATTTCGTCGCGATATTCATCTGTCTGATGATGATGAACATGGCCTACATGGGGCTGTTCTACCTTCTGCCGTTCTTCGGTCAGATCTGTATGGGAATGTCTCCGCTCACGGTGGGAACATTCCTCCTGATATCGGCGCTGATAACCGCCGCCTTCGGTATGCCGATCGGCCGGATGTCCGACAGGAAGGGAAGGAAGTGGTTCTGCGTGACCGCCGGTCTGGTGACGGCTGTTGCTTTCGGTCTGCTGGCCATCTTCGCGGGAAACATGACATTCGGGATGTTCCTCGTAATAATGGTGCCGATGGGATTGGGATGGGCATTCGTAGGAGGGCCCATGGCATCCCGTCTTGTGGAGCACGCAGGAGACGAGAGGGACATGGCATCCTCATTGACCAACGAGGCATACTACGTAGGCGGTGCGGTAGGTACCGCTCTGGCCGCAACACTGTTCACTTTATTCTCCGGTTCCGGAGGGATAAACATCTCCGATGTCACGTCATCGATGATGCTGGACGGATTCGTTCCCACAGCTGTGATATGCACCCTTATGGTCATTGCCGTGGCGGTCATATCGTTCGCGGTGCGTGACGGGAAGGACCGTTGCGAATCAGACCGATAATGAAATAATTTGGGACAAATTGTAATTTTATGCAATTATTCCCAGGGACTTTTTGCAGAAATCTACAAACAGTCCCAAAATACTTTATGATCTATACTTGAGCGTAAGATCTATTCCGATCTCCTGGAATGGAAGGGCCGCAGACACAAATGCCTCGTAATAAGCGGACAGAGACAGGTAGGCAAGACCTTCATCGTCAGAGAGTTCGGTAAAGAATATGAGAATTTCATCGAGGTCAATCTCAACGATGACAGAGAGGCCGCAAAGGCGTTCGATGGCGATCTGACCGCCGATGAGATCGTGAAACGCATGATGCTCTATTACGGTCGGGAAAGGTTCGTTACGGGGAAGGCCCTGATATTTTCGGATGAGGTCCGGGAGTGTCTGGAAGCATACAGTTCATTGAAAACGTTCACAATCGACGGCGGTTACGATGTGATCGCATCCGGATCCCTGCCGGGCGTGAACTGAAAGGGACCGTTGGCCCCATAGGGCGGGGAAAGTCGGATCAGCTGCCGAGAATGGCTGAACGTCATTCCGTTTCTGAAGAACTTCGCATATGCACAGTATTTAATCTATGCAAGCCTATGCTCATCGCGTGTCAGATGTAATAGCAGAGACAGCTGCTTCGATAAAGGATATGCGCATTCGCGGCGCAGGCAGGATAGCCCGTGCCGGGGCATCGGCCCTCGGGAAGTTCGCGGAAGGCTACAACGGAGGTTCAAAGGAGGATTTCCTCAGGGACCTCGATATGGCCAGGGAGGAGCTTCTTGCATCAAGGCCCACCGCCGTATCGCTTTGGAACGGCCTTCAGGCATCCGTGAGGGGCGCATCCTCCGCTTCGGACATGGAAGGTGCCAGGAGATCGGTCATAGACAACTCTGCGGCATTCGTCGAGATGTCCTCGAAGGCGGTGGAGACCATAGCGAAGATCGGTGCCAAGAGGATCCAGGACGGGGATGTAGTACTCACCCACTGCAACAGCAGCGCGGCCTTGGGAATACTCAAGGAAGCGAAGAGGCAGGGCAAGAAGTTCACCGTCTACGCAACGGAATCCCGTCCGTGGAGACAGGGTATCCTGACGGTCAACGAGCTTGCCGATGCGGGCATCGACGTCACCCTGATAATAGACAGCGCCGTCCGTACGGTGATGAAGAAGGCCACCAAGGTCTTCGTAGGCGCAGACACGATAACATCCAACGGAGCGTTGGTCAATAAGATAGGAACGTCACAGCTGGCACTTGCGGCGGACGAGGCGCGTGTCCCGTTCTACGTGTGCAGCGAGACGTACAAATTCTCGCCGATGACGATGTTCGGCGATATGGTGACAATAGAAGAGAGGGGGTGTGAGGAAGTTGTCAAAGAAGGGGAGATCCGCGATTCCGTCAAGATCTTCAATCCCGTATTCGACTCTACGCCCGCAAAATACATCGACGCTATCATCACGGAGGTCGGAATGATCTCCCCGGGCGCAGTATATGACGTGATGATAAGACAGCTCGGAGACGGAATATTCGATTTGAGGGACTGATTATGGAATCCTATTCATACATGCATTTGGGAGAGTCCGCCGATCCGGACAAGTATGTGATCTGTAAATACCGCGTGACCACGGACCTGGACATGAAGAAGGCCGCGGAAGCAATTGCGGCGGAGCAGTCCACGGGAACCTGGACAGGACTGTCCACACTCACTCAGGACATCTTCGACAATTACGGTGCCAGAGTGATCGACATCAATGGGGATATGGTCACCATAGAGTATCCGGAAGAGGACTTCAGCATCGAGAACGGCGGTGTTCCGCAGATACTCAGCGTCATCGCGGGTAACCTGTTCGGACTCGATGCCCTCAAGGCGGTAAGGCTCGAGGACGTGACCTTTTCTAAAGGCATCAGGGCCATGTACAAAGGGCCGAAGTTCGGAGCAGACGGTCTGAGGGAGATCCTCCACCGTCCCGACAAGCCTCTTGTGGGGACGATAGTCAAACCGAAGATCGGTCTCGATCCTGAGGCGACCGCAGCTTACGTCTACGAGGCGGGAAGCGGAGGACTGACCAACAGCAAGGACGACGAGACCCTGACGGATCAGAAGTTCTGTCCCATCGAGGACCGTACCATAGCCGTCGCAGAGGCGCTGGACAGGCTGAAGGAAGAAGGCCATTACATGGTCCATGCGGTCAACGTCAGCACCAACGGCGACAAGATCGTCGAACTGGCCGAGAAGGTCCAGGGCTGGGGTGCAAAACAGCTGATGGTGGATGTCCTGACATGCGGATTCGGAGCTGTCCAGGCCCTCGCAGAGGATCCCTCGATTAAAGTACCTATACATGTCCACAGGACCATGCACGGAGCGATGACCAAGGATCCGCTCCACGGAATATCCCTGCTCGCGATAACAAAGATGGTCCGTATGTGCGGAGGAGACGCCCTGCACATAGGAACGCTGGGAGTCGGAAAGATGACCGGCAACGCAAAAGGAGACCGCGACAATCTCGAAGCGTGTCTCGACCCTTCGATGCCGTACAAGACGGTCATGCCGGTATGTTCCGGCGGAGTGTACCCCGGAATGGTCGGAAAGCTCATCGAAGAGGCGGGAAAGAACATCCAGATACAGGCCGGAGGCGGTGTCGCGGGACACCCCGGTGGCGTCCGCAAAGGAGCCATGGGAATGTGCCAGGCAGTTGATGCGGCATGTCTCGGAATGGCTCCGAACAAATACGCGGAGACGCACATCGAGCTCAAAGAAGCTCTTGATGAATGGGGAATGAAGTTATGAAGCTGATAGCAAGGGAAGTCGACGCTGACGCCGCAGATCTGGCCGTCATGCTGACCGAGGCCGACGCCAAGGCGCTCGGCATCAAGGAGAACGACCGTGTGCGCATCGAAGCGAACAAAGAGAGCGCAGTAGCGGTCGTGGTCATCTCGGACTCCTTCCAGAAGGTAGGGGAGATCTGCGTCATAGACGAGATAATGAGAAGACTGGACATCAAGGACGGAGATACCGTGGAGGTGTTCTTCTCCGCCAATCCGGATTCCGTCAGAGGCATCCGCAAGAAGATGGACAACAAGAAGCTGTCATCCGACGAGATCAGGGGAATAGTCCAGGATATCGTCGATTCCAAGCTGTCCAAGATAGAGATCTCCGCATGGCTCACCGCCCTGTACATCAACGGAATGGACATAGAGGAGATCGCCGCATTCACCGAGGCCATGGTGGACACGGGAGACAGGATCGAGTTCGACCGCACTCCCGTATTCGATTTCCACAGCATGGGAGGAGTTCCCGGGAACAAGATCACACCCATAGTCGTTTCCATAGTGGCCGCAGCGGGTCTGATGCTTCCGAAGACGTCTTCGCGTGCCATCAGCAGCGCATGCGGAACATCCGATTTCGTGGAGACGTTCTGCAATGTGGAACTCGATGCGCAGACCCTCAAAATGATATCCGAAGAGGTCGGAGGTGTGTTCGCATGGGGAGGTTCCATGAACATCGCACCCGTGGACGATATGGTCATCAAGGTGGAGCATCCGCTCGGTATCAATCCGCGCGCCCAGATGCTCGCTTCCATCCTCAGTAAGAAGGTCGCCATAGGCGCCACGCATCTGCTGGTGGACATTCCTACAGGGAAGGGCACCAAGGTACCTACGATCGAGGTCGCACGTGCATACGCCAGAGACTTCATGGACCTGGGCGAGCAGCTCGGGATACACATCGAATGCGCGATCACATACGCCGACCAGCCCGTCGGAAATGCGATCGGCCCCAAACTCGAGGCAAGGGAATGCATAAGCATCCTAGAAGGTGCGAAACATCCGTCGAGTGTCATCGAGAAGGCATGCGATCTCGCGGGAATAATCCTGGAGATGGGCGGCATAGTCAACGGTGCGGTCAAGGCCAGAGAGCTTTTGGATTCCGGGGTCGCCCATAAGAAATTCATGGAGATCGTCGTGGCCCAGGGCGGAAGGCCGGACCTGTCGTCAAAGGACCTGGTCCCGGGCGAGTTCGTATTCGATGTGACATCGTCCACGGCCGGATACGTTCACGATATAGACAACAAGAACATAGTCTCCATAGCAAAGGCCGCAGGCGCCCCGTCCGATAAAGGGGCGGGTATATTGCTTCATAGGAAGAAAGGCCAGAGAGTGGAGGTCGGAGACCTCCTCTTCCAGATCTATGCCGACAATGAGGCAAAATTGCAGCGTGCCAAGGATATCGCAACAAGGTACAGACCCTTCGAGATCGAAGGCATGCTCATAAAGAGGGTCACGGCAACAAAGGTCAGATGATACTTTGAAGGCGCTCTGTCTGACGGTGGACGTCGATCGCGACGTGAACATCTGCATAGACGGCCAACTGGCAGCGGGATCCATAGACCGCGGCCTCGGCGCATCGCCGAGGTTCGCCTCCACATCCAAAGGTCTGGCACTGTTGTCCGAACTTCTCGATGAGATCGGCATGAAGGCAACATTCTTCGCCGAGGCGAGGACGCTGGAGACCATCGAATGCTCGAATTACCTCGACGGTCACGAGGTCGGCATGCACGGTCTCGACCACGAGGACCTGACCGGATGCAACGATGTCGCCCTGACCGGCGATATGATAGTCGCGATACTGGACAGGGCGTCTCAGATCGTCACCGACACGGTCGGCACCAAACCGAGATGCTTCAGGGCGCCGTACATGAAGACGGACGATTTCGTCATGGGCTGTCTTCCCGGTCTCGGTATAGAATACGACTCATCCCTTTACGCACCGCTCAGCGAATGTCTGATCCCGGAGAAATTGGACAACGGGGTGACGGAGGTCCGTGTGGCAGACGATCTGGATTCCGAAGGGAAGAAGATGTCCGCTTATCTCTGGCCGATGCATGAAGGCAGGAGGCATCCCGACCATTATCTTGAGTTGGCGTCGCGCGCAGATAAGGGTGTTTTCACCCTTGCTACGCACACCTGGCACATGTGCGAATCACGCAAGGACGGCAGGATGGACGATGCCCGTATCAGAGAGAACATGGCCTCTCTCAAGAAGGTCTTGGAAGAGCTTATCGATATGGGTTTCAAACCCATGGTCATACCTGAGGCGGGAGACCGTTTCTCGAAGTGATCATTCTTTTTTCACCAGATGTTTGTAATCTGCTTTCAGTTCTATTTTCTCCGGATAGAAAAATGATGATGTGAACAGCGGATAATGTGTTATTCCTTTGTCATCCGTGAATATGTTGGAATCTTCGAATCTGATCCCGATCATGTTGAATTCGGACATGAGTCTGTTCAGGGACAGTGCTGTCCGTCCTTTGCCTGTTTTTACCTCCACGGCGGCAATGTTGCTGCCTAGGTCGATGATGAAATCGATCTCCAGACGTCCGTTCCTTTCGAAGTACATGGCTTTGAATCCGGTTTTGGTAAGAGATTCGCATATCGCGTTCTCCATGACGGTCCCGAGATCGACCCCCGTGTCGCGGAATATCAGCGCGGCGACGGTCTTTCTGTCCAACATGGATATCAGGAGTCCGGTGTCCTTCATGTATATCTTGAATGTCTTGGGTTTCTTTCCTGCCGACAGCGGATAAACGGGAGCATCTAAGGCGTAGCAGAGTTCGATTATCCCGGCACCTTTCAGCCATTCTATGGATGTCGAGTATTCGCGGAAGCCGGCATTGGTTCTGTTCTCGATATCGAGATATCTGAAACGGGAGTAGCCGGATGCCAGCTGTTTCGGTATCGAATCAAGACATGCGGTGGCGCGGGTCTTGTCGTTTCCGACGGCATATTTCTGTATGTCCTCGCGGTAATCGGACAGGATGTCGGCCTGGATCTTCCTGCATTGTTCGAGATCAGCGGTCTCGACATACTTCTTCACACACTCCGGCATTCCTCCTACTGCCGCACATATCCTGTACAGTTCCGAGAACTTCTCATACAGCGTTTCCAGGAGTTCTTTCTTTTCGGACACGCATTCTTTGGCTCTGTTTATGATCTCCTGCTCCATGCCAAGGGCCCATAGGAATTCCTCGAAGTCCATGGACCTCAGTTCATAATGGGTGACGTACCCGGCAGGATAAAGGTGGTATCTTCATAATGTAGGCCGAGGAGCGAACCGGATGATATCACATCCAGTCTCCCATCGACCGCCAGCGGTTTCAGGGCGGTCCTCGCGGGGGAACACAGATGTGTCTCATCAAGCAGAAGAAGCGTATTGTTGGGTGTCACACGCCCGGGAAACTCTATTCTGAGATTGAACAGAATGGATTCTGCGTCGAGTCCGTTGTCGAATATCCGGGAGAGTTCGGGATTATTGGCAAAATTGATCTCGATGTAACTATCGTAGTTTTTTCCGAATTCTGATACGGAGTAGGTCTTTCCAACTTGTCTGGCACCTTCGATCATCAGGCATTTTCCGTCTTTGTCAGATCTCCATTTTGCCAGATGATCGTCGATCTTTCTACGCATATGTTAGAGCATCCCTGTATGCTTATTACTATTTTTCACAACTTAATATGACTGTATTTACTACTTTTCGCAGGATAATCTCCGGCATTCCACTATTATTCACAAATTCTGCCGCGGAGCAATCCGTCAAAAATACATATCGGACGCATGACCGTGAACATCTGCCGTCGCGGTATCCTTAATATAACTAGATGGCTTTCAAGGCCTTGGTGCTATTTTGACCGCTCGTCTGATATTGGGCAAAGAGGTCTCCGAAAGTATCTATTCGGAGCTCAGGGAGAGGATCGGAAAACTGAAGGCCGAAGGTATCGTACCCGGTCTGGCCGTCGTCCTTGTGGGAGAGGATCCCGCATCGCAGGTCTACGTCAGGATGAAAGGGAAGAAGTGCGAGGAGCTCGGAATGCATTCCGTCACCATCGTCCTTCCCGAGTCCACGACAGAAGCGGAGCTCCTGGCAAAGGTCAACGAGCTCAACGCCGACGACTCCATACACGGATTCCTCGTCCAGCTGCCGCTTCCCAAACATATCAACGAAGATACGATCATCAATGCGATCGACCCCAAGAAGGACGCCGATTGTTTCCATCCGGAGAATGTGGGCAGGATGCTCATCGGAGATCCCAGTTTCCTTCCGGCAACACCCGCAGGCGTACAACAGATGCTCATCAGGTCCGGAGTGGAGACCTCCGGAAAGCATGTCGTCGTAGTGGGAAGGAGCAATATCGTCGGCAAGCCCATGGCGGCGATGATGGTCCAAAAAGGCAAAGGCGCCGATTCAACGGTCACAGTGGTCCATTCAAGGACACAGAACCTGCCGGAGATCACCCGTCAGGCGGACATACTCATCGTGGCGATAGGAAAGGCACGCTTCATCACAAAGGATATGGTGAAAGAAGGTGCGGTCGTCATCGATGTCGGTACCAACAGAGTACCGGATCCCGCGGCCAAGAACGGTTCGAGGCTCGTAGGGGATGTGGATTTCGAGAATGTGAAGGAGATCGCGTCTGCGATAACGCCTGTTCCGGGAGGAGTAGGCCCTATGACCATCTGCATGCTGATGGCCAATGCGGTAAAGGCGACCGAATGCGCCACCCGTTTAAGGTGAGGATATGATAAGAGACTGTGAGGATCACGGCTATTTCCGTGACGAATTCTGTCCCATATGCGGGGAAGAAGGAAAATTCATCATGAGTGACTACGAGGTCGAGAAACTGGGGAGGTCCATGGCAGCGATCCTCAGGCACGGCAAGTACAATCTCGAGATGGACGAACAGGGTTTTGTCGACATCAGGGACATCGTCGCTGCTGTGAAAGAACGCAACCCGAGAATGAAATGGCTCAGACCGTATCATATCGAGGCCATGGTCCATACGGATCCCAAGGGAAGATACCAGATCTGCGGTTCTGACGTCAGGGCAACATACGGCCACACCATCAAATTAGAGCTCAACCTCCCGACGGACGAGAACCCCTATTCACTTTATTACCCCACCACCGAGGAAGAGTGCGACATCATCATGGAAACGGGGATCCTTCCGTCGGACAGGGCGATGGTCCACCTTTCCAGATCGTACGATGATGCGATGAAGGCCGGGCAGGTCCGTACGGAGAATCCCATTATCCTCGAGGTCGATGTCGTCGGCTGCGAAGAGGCCGGTATCAAGATCGGAAGGGCGGCAAAGACCGTCTTCCTTTGCGACGGAGTCCCACCGGAGTTCCTTTCCATAGCGGAAAAGGAAGAGGACGAGTATTACGACGATGATGAGGACACCGGAGACGGTGAGTGAATGGTCCAGATACTGAGACCTGATGAAGTGAAGGCCAAATACGGTCCTTTGTTCTGTCGCGGATACCTCACGCTTGTGGATGAGGAGAACGGAATAGCCCAGATAGTCGAGCAGTGCGTCGCCCGCGGTCCCGGAGAATGGGATATAGTCAACAGAAGACGCACGAAAGGCGTCATCGACGAGATACGCATGGAAGGTCAGACCCTGATAATGGATACCGTTATCGGAGAGAGGGAACTTCATTTCGGACCCGTTTCCACGGATATGGGAGGACAGGGGCTCGCGGCGCTGAAGGTCGAGGGAAACGAAGTGCGCACAACATGGTACGGCATTGCAGGAGCATCGGTAGGTATCGGTGCGTGCATCCCTCAGTGCGACGATGTCATAAGGACGGAATATCCCGACGATTTCAAGATCGGAGGCGCATTCAAGGCGCATGTTGATATCATAACGCCGAAGCGCGTAAGGGTCATCATCGGAATGGATGATACCGATACAAAGGAGAAAGGCGCTTCTTGGGTCGTTGCACTCAAATTGGGTACGGAATGTCCGATCGGGCGTTTCATCGATCACAAGATCATCCAGCTGAATCCGAAGGTACCGAACAAGACCACGAACTGCTGTTCGACGGCAGTATCTTTCGCGGTGACCGAGGATGAGATACCTGCATTGATAGAATATGCCAGGGAATTCATCAAAGACCATTCTTATTCCAAAGACGCGGTCATGACCGTATTCCAGGGACTCAGGATCCCGGATGCACTCAAGGACTTCGGATGGAGGGCCAAGTGCGAGCTGTTCAAGCCCGAGGATGCGATCAGGGTCGCCGAAGAGAACGGCGTTCAGATAATATCAGTCACCGGTGACAAAGGCGTCATCGGAGCAGTGGCCGCCATAGGCTGTTTCGACCTTGGCGCCAGATCGGCGGGGATCCCCGAAGATTTCCAGTGAGGTTCAATGACCGTTTCCAAAATGATCTCCAAAACAGCATATTCTCAGTATGAGAAGCAATTGCTGAAAGAGGTCAGGGAAGGCGGGGCGATCCCGAATCATCTTGCCATAATCATGGACGGCAACCGCAGGTACGCCCATGAGATGATGGAAGCAGACGTCAACGTGGGTCACGAGAAAGGAGAACTGAAACTCGAAGAGCTTCTGGGCTGGTGTTTCGGACTCGGCATAAAATACGTCACGGTGTACGCCTTCTCCACCGAGAATTTCTCGAGGCCTACCGGCGAGGTAGATTATCTCATGAATCTCTGCGAAGCATCACTTTACAAGGTCGCGGACATGGAGAAGACCCATCGCGAGGGCATGAGGGTCAGGGTCATGGGCAACCGCGAGACACTCCCCCCGGACCTTCTGGAGGCCATAGATTATGCCGAACAGAAGACCAAGGATTATTCCAATTTCAATTTCACGATCGCACTGGCCTACGGAAGCAGGCAGGAGATCATCATGGCGGTGAAGGATATCGCCGTAAAGGTCAGGGACGGCAAGATGAGCGTGGACGACATCGACGAGAAGACGTTCTCGGATCATCTGTATACCTCGGACCTTCCCGATCCGGACCTGATCCTCCGTACTTCGGGAGAGGTGCGCATTTCCAATTTCCTGCTTTGGCAGATAGCATATTCCGAGCTTTATTTCACTGATGTGTACTGGCCCGGTTTCAGATACATCGATCTTTTAAGGGCCATAAGGTCCTATCAGAGCCGCATAAGACGTTACGGGGAATGAGATGGGGTCCGACATAATATTCATGCACGCGCCGAGCGTATACGATTTCAGGAAGAAACCGATATTCTACGGTCCCGTCAGCGATGTCATACCTTCTTCGCCCGTATTCGAGATGTATCCTATAGGATTCATGACGATCTCCTCCCATCTGGAAGCGGCCGGATTCAGGACAAGGGTAGTCAATATCGCGGTCCAGATGCTCCAAAGCGACAGATTCGATGCCGAGAAGAGGATCAGGTCCCTGGATGCAGACGTATTTGCCATAGACCTTCATTGGCTTCCCCATGCGCACGGAGCATTGGAGTTGGCCAAGATAGTCAAGAAATACCATCCCGATGCGAAGGTGGAGTTCGGAGGTCTTTCCTCCTCGTATTTCTGGGAGGAGCTGATCCAAAGGCCGGAAGTGGACCTTGTCATGCGCGGAGACACCACCGAGGTTCCCACCGTCAGGATGATGGAGGCCCTCAAGAAGGGTCAGAAGGACCTGTCCGACATTCCCAACCTGGTGTGGAAGGATGATGAGGGCAGGATTCACAACAACGGTGTGACCTATTCCCTGGAATCGCTGGATGACATCATCTTCGATTACGGGGACATGATTAGATGCGTGATGAAGAACATGGATATCAAGGGGGCCCTTCCGTGGTACGGTTGGGAAAAGACGCCCCTGACATCGGTCTTCACGGTCAGAGGATGTTCCGTCAATTGCGCCGAATGCGGAGGTTCCCACTATGCCAACGGAAAGGTCGTCTGCAGAAAGGCGCCGGCATACAGAAGTCCGGAGAAACTGGCCGAAGATGTGGCCCGTATCAATAGCTATCTGAAGGCCCCGATCTTCATAGTCGGTGACCTGAGACAGAAAGGCATGGATTATGCGGACAGGTTCCTGAAGGCAGTGAAGGAGACAGGTGCAGACAATCATGTGGTCATCGAGCTCTTCAACGGAGCGAACACGGAATATCTGAACAAGGTCGACAGGGCATTCGAGGGCGGATATAGTATCGAGTTCTCTCCGGATTCCCATGACGAAGAGGTCAGGATGGCCTTGGGAAAAGGCTATACCAACGATGCGATCGAAAAGACGGTCACCGCGGCATTCCAAAGCAACTGCTCCAGGATGGACATGTTCTACATGAACGGTCTTCCGTTCCAGACCATCGACAGTGCACTGGACAGTGCCAGAGCGGCAAAGAGACTCTGGGGATTGGTAGGAAAGGATGACGGGCTCTTTATTTATAATGCTCCGTTCGCACCTTTCGTCGATCCCGGAAGCAGGGCCTTCGAGGATCCCGACAAATGGGGATACAAGCTCTATGCCAGAACACTCGAGGAACACAGGCAGAGGCTGGACAATCCTTCATGGAAATATGTCCTGTCATACGAGACGAAATGGATGACCCGGGATGATGTGGCCGAGGTCTCTTATGACGCGGCAAACATCCTTGCCGAGGCCGAGCACAGCAGCGGACGGCTCGACGAGGAGGGTCTCCGTCTGAGAAAGGAGAGGACGGAGAACGCACGTTCCGTTATGCACGAGATCGACGGTATAATGAAGATCGCGGACAGGGAAGAGCGCGAAGCGAAACTTTGGGAGACCAAGGAGAGAGGGACCCGTCTTGCAAACTCGACAATCTGCAACAAGAACGATCTCGATTGGAGGACCGGTTCGATATACACCAATTCCTTCCGTATCGCCAAAGGCCTCATTATGAGAAAGTGATCCCTTACAGAATACTATAATAATATAAGAGAGGGGGAAGTCCCCTCAGTTTGTCTTGCCCATCTCGATGGATCTTTTGATGGACGCGTTGACCGCATCTATCACGATAGATTCGAAATCATTGTTCTTGAGGACATTCACACCTTCTATGGTCGTGCCGCCGGGCGAACAAACGCCGTCAATGAGCTGTTCGGGCGTCATTCCGCTTTCGAGTATCATCTTTCCCGCACCGATCATAGATTGTGCCGCAAGTTCAACAGAGGTCTTCCTTGTAAGTCCGGCAAGCACCCCCGCGTCTGCGATGGCCCTGATCATCATGTAGATGTACGCAGGCGAACTTCCGCTCACTCCAGTTACCGCGTCAAGGTCGCATTCCCTGACCTCGACCGCTAATCCCAGCGCAGAAAGGATTGTATTGACCGTTTTCATGTCTTTTTCAGTGGCATTTGTGCCCTTCACGTATCCGGAAGCGCCCTCCAAGACCATGCAGCAGTGGTTGGGCATTACCCTCACAATTCTGCTGTCTGGCACATAGGAGTTTAGGGTCTCGATCTTCACTCCTGCGGCGATACTTATGAGAAGATGTTGGGGTCCGAGGGTCAAATGTTCCTTTTCGAACAGATCGGGGACGTGTTTGGGCTTGACCGCCAGTACCAGTATGTCTGCTTCCTTGGCGATCTCGGCCGCCGTCTCGTACATTTTGATGCCATATTCGCCGGCCACCCTTGCGCGGGTGGTATCGGTGGGCGCACATGCGACGATCTCATCCTTGGAATAGATGTTCTTGACGATGAGTCCTTTGATCATCGCGCCCGCCATTCTGCCGGCCCCTATGAATCCGATCTTTACTGTCATTAGGCTCCAATATGACATCTTGCACATAAAACCGTGTGCCTGCTTTCCCCTTTATAAACTAAAAGTAACACACGTGCGTGAAACGTTATATATCAACAAGGCATGCCTCACTACCAATGTCACTAATTATGACCTATCTACCATTGGTCGTCGTGAGCATAATTGCTCTCGGCTTCGCACCTTTGGCGTGGTTAGTGTCTAGGCTCATTAGACCTACGAAACCGACCGCGTGGATGGAGACGACATATGAGTGTGGCTCGGAGCCTATCGGAGAGGCTCACGTTCAGTTCAAATTCCAATACTACTCTTTTGCAATCATTTTTGTAGTATTCGACCTGATCGCGACTTTCCTGATGATCTGGGCCGTTGCTTTCGCCGGTCTTTCGACGATGGCCACCATTTGGATGCTTATCTTCTTCGCGATCATGATTTTAGGTGTGGCATATGCTCTGAAAAAGGAGGCGTATGTATGGATATGAGTCTTTACCCCCACGCCGTAGCGATGAGCGCAGACGAGTTTATGACATGGTCATCGGCCATGATCAACGATCTGCTCTCCGCCGGTACGAAAAAGACCGTCGACAAACTTACAGGACCGGTTTGGTCCTGGGCAATGAAAAATTCTATGCACCCTCTGCACTGGGGACTTGCTTGCTGCGCTCTGGAAATGGCCGCCGCATCCGCACCCCGTTTCGATGCAGAAAGGTACGGAATGATCTACAGGTCTTCCCCCAGGCAGACCGATATCCTTCTGGTCAACGGATGGATCTCCAAGAAGATCCGCCCCGAGATAAGGCGTCTGTACGAGCAGATCCCCAACCCCAAGTGGGTTGTGGCGATGGGCGAGTGCGCCATTTCAGGAGGACCGTGGTACGATTCCTACAACACAGTTCAGGGATTGGACCAGATCGTTCCCGTCGATGTATACATCCCCGGATGCCCTGCAAGGCCCGACGCGATGATCGACGGATTCATGCTCCTTCAGAAGAAGATCGACGATTACTTCAGAAGAGGCGTATTCTTGGAGGACTGAGGGAATGGATACAAACGCAGTCTATCAAAAACCTACTGATGAAGAGATCAAGACGCTCCTTAACGAGAAATTCGAGGGAAAGGTCAACGTCACAAAGATCGAAACCAGAAGGGTCTACGCAACCGTTCCCAGGGAACTCATTCACCAGGTATGCGAATACATCCACGACAACCTGACATTCGAGCACATCTCGACCGTCATCGGAGTGGACATGATCGACAACCTGCGTGTCGTTTATCACATTGACAACTACTTCAACGGATGTGTCATCGAGCTTACTGTCGACATTCCGAACGACGATCCCCACGTAGCAAGCATCTCCGACATTTGGGTCGGAGGCAACTGGCACGAGAGGGAGACATACGAACTGTTCGGAATCATCTTCGACGGACACCCGCACCTTGCGAGGCTGCTCACACCGGATACATATGAATTCTATCCGTTCAGGAAGTCGTACAAGCTCAGGGGGCAGGAGTGATGGCAAGAGATCTTATGGATATCAGGGCAGAGACCGATGAGCTCACAACGGACAAGATGTGGGTCATCATGGGTCCTCAGCACCCGTTCTCCCATGGATTGTGGACACTCAAGGTCGAACTCGACGGAGAGTTGGTCACAGATGCAGAACCTATCGTAGGATACCTGCACAGGGGATGGGAGAAAGAATGCGAGAACAGGTCTTACGCCAAGATCGTTCCGATGGCCGACCGTCTTTGTTACGCGGCATCGATGACATACTCTCACCTCTACTGTATGACAGTGGAGAAAGCTCTCGGACTCGAAGTGCCTGAGAAGGCACAGTACATCAGAGTAGTGGCAGATGAGATCTGTCGTATCAGTTCGCACTTGATGTGGCTCGCTGCGGTAGGTACCGATCTCGGTAACCTCACTGTGTTCCTTTGGTGTATGAGGGAGAGAGAGTATTGGATGGATCTGTTCGTCAGGCTTTGCGGAGCAAGGATGACGACAAACTATCCCCGTATCGGCGGTGTCAGGAACGACATCACCGAGCTGTTCGACAGGGACGTCGACAGATGTGTGCAGCACTTCGAGAAGGCCCTGTGGGACATCATCGCACTCATTGATGATTCCTCCATCTTCCTTTCAAGGATGAAAGGTACCGGAATCCTCACATGCGAGCAGTGTGTGAACCTCGGAATCACCGGTCCCGCAATGAGAGGAAACGGTGTGGACTTCGACATTCGTCGTGATGACCCGTATGAGGCATACGACAAGATCGATTTCGAGGTCCCTGTCCTTAACGACGGTGACTCTTATTCAAGGTACATGGTCAGGGTCGAAGAACTCTTCCAGTCCTGTAAGATCATCACAAGGGCAATGCAGAAGATCAGGGCGATCGGAAAGAACGCTCCCTACAGATACAAGGCGCCCACCAATGTTCCCGCCGGTACAGCGATGTGCAGGCTCGAGGACCCCCGTGGAGAATCCCTGATGTATCTCGTGGCGGATGGCAGCGGAAAGCCATACAGGCTCAAAGTGCGCAGTCCTATCTTCACGAATGTGTCAGCATCCAAACCTTTGGTGGTTGGAAGCAGGATAGCAGATGTTCCTGTTATCATGGCAATGATCGACATGTGTCTCGGAGAGACCGACAGGTGATATTATGGCTTACAGCAGTATTCTTGATTGGATATCGTTCTCCGACATAATGTCTAACCCGTGGTATCCCTTTGCAGGCGACTACAACCTTCCGTTCGATATCTCATACAAACTATGGGAGATCATCGGAGGAGGTCTTGCATGGCTCATTAATCTGATCCTTCCGGGAAATCCCGTCTCCACATGGCTGATCTCCGATGGAGTCTGCGTGGGCGGTGGATTGATCATATTCATGATCGTCATCTTCCTGGTAGTGTTCATCGGTACTCTGTTGTCCCTTTGGGAGGAACGTAAGGTCCTCGGAAGGGTCATGGACAGAAGGGGAACCATGATCGGTATGAAGGGTTTCCTTCAGTGTGTTGCAGACGGTGTCAAGACCTTCATGAAGGAGAACACGATTCCGAAGAAGGTCGACATGATGACGTACATGTGGACGGTCTCACTGGTTGTCGGTGTCTCGGTCCTTATCGCGTGTATGATCCCTCTGTCCGACAGGTGGTTCGTTGTCAATTACGACACAGGTCTTTTGATCATTATGGCGTTCTTTGCTCTGGCACCTTTCTTCATATTAGTGTCCGGATGGGCTCAGAACAACAAGTATTCCCTTATCGGAGGAATGAGGGCCGCCGAGCTGATGATCTCATACGAGGTCCCTATGCTCATTATGATCGGCACAGCATCCCTTCTTGCGGGAACATTAAACATCGGTGACATCGTCGCCGCCCAGCGTGACATCTGGTACATTATACCCATGTTCATTGGTTTCATCACGTTCCTGTTCTGTGCTACTGCAGAGGCGGAGCGTGTGCCTTTCGATATCGCAGAGGCAGAAGCAGAACTGGTCGAAGGATGGCAGACCGAGTACGCAGGAATGAAGTGGGGTCTTATCATGCTCGCAGACTACTTCAGAGGATATGTTTCGTGCGCAATGGTCACGATCCTGTTCCTTGGTGGCTGGAACATACCCTTCGTATCGGACAGTGTTAACAATTTCCTGCCCGAGATCGTATTCCTGCTCAAGACCTGGTTCGTGTTCTTCCTCATGATCATGATCAGAGGAGCTCTCGCAAGGGTCAGGACGGATCAGATCGTCAACATCGGATGGAAGGTATTCATGCCCCTGTCCGTGATCAACTTCGTGATCGTGCTTCTTCTTAAGGTAGGAGGGATCTACTGATGGCTAACACTAAGAAAGTTATGGATTACAAGTATACCTCCGAGAAAGGAAATGTAGAGAACATGCCTTTCCTGAAGAGATACCCCCGCAATACGGCAAAGACCCTTTGGGTCATGAAGCCTATCGTGAAGGTATTCCAGCTCCTTGGAAAGACCACGGTCCACAGACCCGTCTGTATTCTCTACCCTTATGAGAAGATGTGGGTCCCCGACAACTACCGCGGACGCCCCGGACTTGATTTCAACATGTGTCTGGGCTGCGGTATGTGCGTCAGGATGTGCCCCACGACCGCTATCGTGCTGGTCGACGCGCCCGATGACGACGGAAACATCGTCAAGAGGCCTCAGATCAACATGGGAAGATGCGCATTCTGCGGATACTGTGCAGAGTACTGCCCGGTTGATGCAATGACCGTGACTCCCGAGTTCGAACTCGCGGAGTACACAAGGGAAGACCTCATCTACGGTCCCCGCAGGCTCGCCTACGAGGGAACCAACGATATGATGAAGGTCGAACTCGAGGAAACCCTGATCTCCGATGTGAAGAACGGAAACCCCGAGAGGCGCATCAAGCCCTTCATGATAGACAGGCCCGAACTCGACTCTTCCAAGTGTATCAGCTGCAGGAAGTGCGAGAAGGTTTGTCCCGTCAAGGCCATCAAGATGGTCGAGCACGGAACCAATGCAAAAGGCAGGCCGATCCTTTGGCCTGAGATCGACGACAGCAAATGTGTTTGCTGTCACAACTGCGTGGACGACTGTCCTAAGTCGGCCCTCCACATTAAAGAGGTGCTATAATGGAGTTCATTGACAATATCTGGAATGGTCTCATCGATGTCCTCCAGTTTATTTGGAACAACGGTGACCTCGTCGCGTTCCTCGTTCTAGCCGGAATAGCAATCGCTGCCGCTATCTACGTTGTAACGGACAAAGAGGTCATACACAGTGCATTCTACCTCGCTCTGGTGTTCGTATGTGTCGCTTTCACATACTTCTTCCTTGAGGCGGAGTTCATTGGGGTCATCCAGCTGCTCGTGTACGTCGGAGCTATCACCATCCTCTTCGCGTTCAGTATCATGCTGACGAGAAGGTATATCATGAAGACCGGAGGCGATTCTGATGAGTAAGAAGGTCGCAATCGGTGTAGCAGTGGCAGCATTGCTCATGGTAGTGTGCGTAACCTCCGTGTTTGCGACGGACTGGAACGACTATATGAATTACGACGAACCTCAGGATATTCCCTTCGACGACGTTGTCGACGAAGAGGGAGATCTCGACGAGAGTTCGCTCAACTACAACCTGTTCGAAAAATACGGTCCGGTCATCCTGATCTTGGCCGTATTGATGTTCGGCGCCATGATAGGCGGAGTTTGTATTGCGAGAGAGGAAGGTGAACAAGATGATTCCAATTGAGTTCTTCCTTGCTTTCGCGGCAATACTGTTCGCCATCGGTGCGTACGGTGTCATCACAAAGACCAACACGATCATTGTGCTGATGTGCATCGAGCTTATGCTCAATGCAGCCAACATCAACTTCATCGCATTCTCGGGATTCCTGGGAGATGCGATGGGCCAGGTGTTCGTCATAATGACGATCTCCGTAGCGGCAGCAGAGGTCGCGGTAGGTATCGCTATCCTGCTTAACGCTTACAAGATCAAGAAGACGACAGAGACCGACAGTCTCACATGCATGAGGTGGTAAAGTGTTCATAGAGTACACATGGTTAGTACCGTTGATACCCGCACTTTGCTTCGTCTTAGTGGGATTCTTCGGAAACAAAATGGGAAAGACAGGTGGAGGTTACCTCGCGATCGCAGGTGTTGCGGTCTCGTGTCTCCTGTCGGTGCTCATCTCGTATGAGTTCTTTACCTCAGCAGCTTACGCTTCCCCCGGATACTACACCGAGTCAATGACCTGGTTCACGTTCCCCGGAGGATTCGAGATAACTATCGGATTCTACGTAGATACCCTCGCGTGTCTGATGATGATGTTCGCATCCTTCATCTCCATGCTGATCTTTGTCTACTCTCTCGGATATATGGGAGAAGAGGGAAAGAGGAAGAGAAGGTACTTCGCTGAAGTCGCCCTGTTCGTGACCGGAATGCTCGGTCTTGCGATCTCAAGCAGCTTCATCGAGATGTTCATCTTCTGGGAGATCATGGGTCTGTGTTCCTACCTCCTTATCGGATTCTGGAGCTTCAACCACCCTGAAGGCGACGACAAGGCCGACAACGCTGCATCCGCAGCAAAGAAAGCGTTCCTGGTCACAAGACTCGGAGATGTCTCTCTTATGGGAGGCCTGTTCGTTATGCTCTACGCATTCGGCAGTCTCGACTACACGGTAGTGTTCGATGCGGCAAACATCGCAAGCGTCGACCACAACCTCATCATCATTGCATGTCTGCTCATCTTCGGAGGAGTGATCGGTAAGTCCGCTCAGTTCCCTCTGCTTGATTGGCTTCCGGATGCAATGGCAGGCCCTACAACGGTCTCTGCCCTCATCCATGCGGCAACAATGGTCAAGGCGGGAGTCTATCTCGTCGCAAGGTGTTTCCCCATATTCTGCGAGGCCTCCAGTGTGATGCTCCTCGTAGCAGTGATCGGAGGAGTTACCATGTTCTTCGCCGCAACAATGGCAATGAACAACATGAACATCAAGAAAGTGCTTGCATACTCCACACTCTCGCAGCTCGGTTACATGTTCCTCGCTCTCGGAGCAGGAGGATACATGATCGCGATCGGTATCGAGACCGGAGACACAGCACTCATAGCAGCAGGATCCCTCGGATACACTGCAGGCTGTCTGCATATGGTCAACCACGCCTTCTTCAAGGCACTGCTCTTCCTTTGCTCGGGTTCAGTCATCCATTCCACCGGAACGGAGGACATGCGCGAGATGGGAGGACTCGGTCCTAAGATGAAGGTCACGTCGATCACAATGCTCATTGGTTCGCTGTCTATCGCAGGATTCCCCTTCTTCGCAGGATTCTTCTCCAAGGATCTCATCATCGAGCAGGCGCTCCATGCGGCCGATTACGGTACAGCAGGATGGATCTTCATTGTACTTTGGGCACTTGCGATCATTACCGCATTCATGACGGCATTCTATATGTTCCGTATGTGGTATATGACATTCCGCGGACCCGAGGGTCCCAAGACACAGCACTGCCACGGCGAATCGCCCAAATCGATGACAGTACCTCTCATGGTCCTGTCGATATTCGCATTCGGATTCGGTTTCGTCCTCTTGTTCGGCTTCGACGGACTTCTGTCCATCAACGTCGACCTTGCGACCGGACAGTTCTTTGTCGGCGGCGGACATGCGGAAGGATTAGAGTACCTGGTGGAGTTCTTCACCAACCCGTGGACATATCTGACCATCGTGCTGGTCATCGCAGCTATCATAATTGCGAAGTTCATGTATGACAAGAGGAAGATCAACCCCGGAAAGTTCAACAAGAACGGTACTTCGTGGCTGTACAGGGCACTTGCCAGCAGATGGTGGTTCCCTGAACTCTACAACCAGGTGTCCTGGAAACTTGGATACGGAGTCGCACGCGGAGTCGACTATGTCGACAGGAACATCGTGGACGGAGCGGTCAACGGCCTCTCCAACGCGGTTGTCGGAAGCGGTGACATCCTCAGCAAGGCCCAGACCGGTAATGTTCGTAACTACGCTGCAGTGGTCCTCGGAGGCATAGTTGTGCTCTTCGTCGTAATACTTGCACTCTTCTACTTCATGGGAGGTCTGTGAGATGTTCGATCTACCTGAGATCCCGTATCTCCTCACGCTCCTGATCGTGATCCCCCTGATTGGTGCCATAGTGTCACTGGCTATGGGCGGAGAGAAACAGAAACACGCAAAGACGGTCGCTATCGCGTTCAGCGCGGTAACCCTCGTACTCGCAGTATATCTAATGCTCTCCAACGATTACTCGGTGTATACTGAGAACTACTCATGGATCGAGACCGCCGGACTCAAGATGTCCTACATCCTGACAGTCGACGGACTCAGCATCCTGATGGTATTCCTGACAGCACTCCTGCTGTTCGTGGTGTCCATCTTCTCGGCACACGAGACTGACAAGCCCAACTACTTCTTCGCGTTGCTTCTTGCAATGGAAGTCGGTCTGATGGGCGTGTACATGGCCGGCGATTACTTCCTCTTCTACATCATGTGGGAGGTTACCCTGATCCCGATGTACTTCATGATCTCGTGGTTCGGAGGGCCCAGAAGGCACTACGCAGCCATCAAGTTCTTCATCTACACGCATGTGGCGTCGCTGGTCATGCTGATCGGTATCTTCGCGCTTGCCTTCCAGGCTGCACAGGGCGGACTCGTGGACTTCTCATTCGAGGCGGTCCTCGCAGGCTCCGGTGCATTCGGTGAGACATTCCAGATGCTGGTCTTCGGACTGCTCTTCTTCGGATTTGCGGTCAAGATGCCTATCGTTCCGTTCCATACATGGCTGCCGGATGCCCATACCGAAGCCCCTACCGCAGGATCCGTTCTGCTGGCAGGTGTCATGCTTAAGATGGGTTCATACGGTATCATCAGGGTCTGTCTCGAAGCGCTCCCCCAGGGTGCGCAGCAGTGGCAGACCATCATGTTCGTGGTCGCTATCGTCGCTATCCTTTACGGTGCGTACGCTTGTATCGCTCAGAAGGATCTCAAGAAGATGGTGGCGTTCTCGTCCATCAGCCACATGGGAATGGTAATGCTCGGTATCGCATGTCTTTCAGATGTCGGTGTCGAATTCGCTATCTTCCAGATGTTCGCGCACGGTCTCGTTACCGCAGTTCTGTTCATGACCTGCGGTATGGCCGGACACAACTTCGGAACCAGAGAGATACCCCTGCTCGGCGGAATGGCCGGAAAGGTGCCTGTCTACGCGGCGTTCATGATGTTCGGATTCATGGCCTCGCTCGGACTGCCCGGTCTGGTTGGATTCTGGGGAGAGTTCGGTGTCATCTTTGCGTTCTACGAGTACGCATATTCGATCGACATGATCTGGCTGATCGTCTTCTGTCTGATGTCCCTCATGCTGACCGCAGGATATTACCTGTGGGCAATGCAGAGAACACTCTTCGGAAGGCTTACCGACAGGATCGACACAACGCACGTACACGACGTCAATAAGGCAGAGGGAATCGCAATGGGAATCATGTGTCTCATGATCGCCGTATTCGGTCTCTGGCCTGACCTGGCTCTGAGCCTCATCTCCCAGTATTCCACTGGGCTGTTCGGGGTGATCTGAGATGGATGCAACAATAATCACTAACATCTTCGGCGAATTCAGCGCAATGGCACCCATGATCATCATGATCATCGGTGCTCTGCTGATGCCCGCCCTGTACTTCACTACGAAGAAAAGAGGAGTCGTAGGCGGGGCCTTGGTGGCCTTCATCCTCGTCTCCCTTGCGGTAAACGTAATCCTCCTTCTCGGCGGATACGTAGGCACATACGCCGGACTGTTCCAGTACGATGCGTTCTCCGGACTGATGATCCTGCTCTTCCAGATCGTCGCCTTCCTGGTGGCTCTGGTCTGCACATCAAGTATCGAGGTCACACGTCTCCACTACGGAGCGTTCGCATCCCTGTTGCTCGGAGCGACCACCGGTATGATGTTCGTCGCAACAGCCACTGACCTTGTGGTCATCTTTGTCGGTGTCGAACTTACGAGTATCTCCTCGTATGTCCTCGTCGCCATGAAGAGGAACGACCCCAGGGCCGCAGAGGCTGCTGTCAAGTACGTCATCATCGGAGGAATGTCGACTGCCCTGACCATCTACGGTCTTTCCATGCTCTACGGAGTCACGGGAACCACCAACCTTGCGGAGATCGCAGTATCGCTCTCCACAGCAGGATTCAGCTGGGCATTCGGTATCGCAATGATCACAATGATCGCAGGTTACGGTTTCAAGATCGCAGCAGTGCCCTTCCATATGTGGGCACCTGATGTGTACGAGGGAGCTCCTACTCCCGTGTCCATATTCCTTGCTACCGGCTCGAAGAAGATGGGTCTTGTTGTATTCTTCAAGATCTTCCTCATAATGTTCGTTGCCGGAGCATCGGTGGCATCGTTCGCTACGGTCGAGATGCAGTACCTCTTTGCAATAATCGCGGCAATCACCATGACAGTAGGAAATGTCGTGGCGATCTCTCAGACCAACATCAAGAGGATGCTGGCATACTCGAGTATCGCACAGGCGGGTTACATCCTGATTGTCATGGCCGTCATGAGCGAATACGCACTGACAGGCGGTATCTTCCACATGTTCACACACGTGTTCATGAAGGGAGGGGCCTTCCTTATCGTCGGAGCGCTCATATGTGCCGGTATCGGAGAAAAGATCACAGACTACAGAGGCCTCGCAAAGAGGGCACCGTTCCTTGCATTCGCAATGCTGCTGTTCCTCTTCTCGCTCGCAGGTATCCCGCCGCTGGCAGGATTCACCTCTAAGTTCGTGCTGTTCTCTGCAGCGATCTACGGTGGAGACGGAGCAACATCCCAGTGGGTCTGGCTCGCATTCATTGCGATCCTGAACTCTGCGATATCCCTGTACTATTATGCAAGGGTCGTCAAGGCCATGTATATTGAGAAGGGAACCGCCACTGACAAGATCAAGGTGCCCAAGGCCTTCCTTGCGGCGATCGTGATCTGTGTAGCGGCGGTCATCGTACTCGGTGTGTTCCCCCAGATCATACTCGGTCCCGCATCAGAAGCGGCAGCGGCCCTGTTCTCACTCGTTTGAGTTTGACAGGACCCCGCTCAAACCTTTTAAAAACCCCACTTTTTCTATATTTCTCTTTTATCGTCCGAGACAACTATTAAGTAGAATTTGACTATCTCACTATCAATGGCTGAGGCATGGTACACCTGTATTCAGGAAGACCTCGAAAAGGTCGAGGGACTTATGATGGACGAGATCAGGTCCGGCAATCCCGAATTGAATGAGATGTGCGAATACGTTCTCAGAACACAGGGAAAGAGGATAAGGCCCTCCCTGTGTCTTCTCGGATATCTTGCATGCGGCGGGAAGGACCTCAGTAAGCCTATCAAGGTCGGTGCCGCGATGGAGATCATCCACAATGCCACACTCATCCATGACGATATCAACGATGAGGCGGAACTCAGGAGAGGAAGAAAGGCCCTTTACAAGGAATATTCCCTGAGCAAGTCCATTGTGGCCGGCGATTATCTTTTCGCCATCGGTTTTCAATTGATCGGGTCGTCATCCCGTACCATTGTCGACAGTGTGGTCGATGCCGCAGCATCTATGGGTGCAGGGGAATTCAACCAGCAGGAATACGAGCACAAAGGACAGGTCTCCGAGGAAGATTACCTCAGGATCGTAGACGGTAAGACCGCAAAGCTCATCGAATGCGCTGCAAAATGCGGTGCGGTCCTGTCCGGTGCGGAAGTAGAGGCCGTCGATGCGGTAGGACACTTCGCAAACAAGATCGGTGTTGCATTCCAGATCATCGATGATACGCTGGACGTGATCGGTGACGAGCAGATCACCGGCAAGCCCGTAGGAAACGACATCCTCGAGGGAAAGCCGACGCTGCCGACGATCTTCGGAATGCAGGATCCCGAGCACGGTGCAAGGATCAGGGAGATCTTCGAGAAAGATTCGCCCGCTATGGACGAGGTCTGCGAAGCGATCAACCTCATCAGGAAGACAGACTCCATAGAAAGATGCAGAGCTGTTGCCAGGGAGATAGCGAACGAGGCGATTTTCAGCCTGTCGCCGTTGCCCGAATCGGAATACAAGCAGTCACTTAAGGATCTGGCGAACTATATCGTCAGCCGCGACAGGTGATCCTTTGACGGACAGACTCAAGACAGACGTTCTTGTTGTGGGTTCCGGCCCCGCAGGAAGCACTGCCGCGAGATATGCCGCGGAAAAGGGTGCACAGGTCACTTTCATAGAACGCCGTTCCAACGTGGGCATACCCGTGAGATGCGGCGAACTGATCCCGTCGATAGACGAGATCAAAGGGATGTTCCCCAACCTAACTGACGAAGGGACTCTTTTCGATACACCTTCGGATCTCCGTCTGAGATCGATAGAAGGCATAAAACTGGTCAATCCCAAAGGAAAGGTATCGATCCTGGATTTTACCGGTTATACCACTGACAGGGACAGATTCGATTAGTATCTCGCAAAGCAGGCATGCGATGCGGGTGCAGACCTGATCAAGAACTGTTCTTTCGACACGATCAAGGACGGCCGTGCGATAACATCGCAGGGCGAGATCGAGTACAAGGTCATCATAGGTGCCGACGGCCCCGGATCCCGTGTTGCACGCAGTCTCGGGCTTCCCAGGAACAAGAACCCCTACCCTGCGGTCACGGCCCAGGCAAAAGGCGATTTCGACCCGTATGTTGTCATGTTCTTCGGAGACATCGCTCCCGGGGCATACAGCTGGATCATTCCCAAGGCAGGACAGGCCAACGTGGGTGTAGGATTCTCCCCCAAGTTCGCAAACGGTTCATTGGAAGGTTATTTCAAAGAATTCTCGGAGAAGCGCGGTTTCGACATAATCTCTCCGAGGCTCGAGGGAAAGTACGTTCCCAGCGAGGGAGCATTGGACAGAACGGTATCGCATAACGGTATGGTCGTCGGAGATGCCGCAGGCCATGTGATATCGGTCAACGGCGGCGGTGTGCCCCTTGCCATGATAGCAGGCCGCGTATGCGGTCAGGTCGCCGGAGATAACGTCAGGAACGGGCGTTCGTTGGAAGATTACGAGACAGAATGGAGGAACATCCTCTACAAGCCCCTGAAGATCGCCGCCAACAACAAGAAGCTTGCAGACACATTCGCATTCGGATCCGAAAGGCGCACGGTCATGTGCATGGCCATCCTGGGTACCAGGCGCATGGGCAAGCTGATCAGATGCAAGCATCTGTTCCCGTGATCATTTCCTTCTGCAGGCCCTCATCGAAGAACCGCATATGGGGCATTCCGGAAGTTTTTCCTTGTACCATTTCCTGCAGCCGATGCATTGGTAGTTCCATTTCTCTACTTTTTTGATGCCCGACTGCCCCACCGCCCTGCAGGGTATCCCCATGATGCGTGCGACATTCTGGATGGAATAATCGTCGGTCAATACGGTGCCGTTCACATCTATGGCAAGTGCCAATACGGTCATGTCCACGGGAGACAGTCTTCCGAGGTCCCCGCTCTTCTTTGCGGCCTCGGTGACCTTGTCCATGGATTCCCCGGCGCAGTCGGATACACGCAGAAGGTCGCCCCACAGATCGAGTCTGTGATCCTTGTATTTCGTGAGCTCTCTGATGACGCCCGGAGGACAGCAGGATTCCTCTTCGGGAAGCTGTTCCATCGAAAAAAGTGCGGAGCTGTCAAGGACCAACATGATGCATCCAACTCTGTCATCAGTATATGTTGGTTTTCATCGACGGCCGGACCAAAGCTTATTACATCATCTCGCGTACAGGGTCATGATATTATGGATGTAGTGAGCGTCCTCATGATTATGCTGAACGGGATCTGGCTGTTCATACCTGCCATGGTCCCCAATTCTGCCGCGGCCCTGTTCGGAGGCGGTCCGACCATTGACGGCGGCAGGAAATTCAGGGGCAGGAGAATATTCGGGAACGGAAAGACCTGGAAAGGATTCTTCGCAGGTGCTTTGGTGGGAATAGTCACGGGGATAATCCTGATCGATATTGCATATTTCTTCGATCCCAAGGACTTCTGGGGATACGGACCGTTCTGGTCTAATCTCGGCATCGTCGTGTGCCTCTCGTTCGGAGCCGTTCTCGGAGATCTCATGGGAGCATTCATCAAGAGGAGGCTCGGACTCAAGAGAGGAGAGAAGGCGCCTATCCTGGACCAGTACGATTTCGTATTCGGGGCATTCCTGGTAACTGCCATATTCTTCCCCGGCTGGGTATATTCCACGTATTTCGATGGTTGGAACATAGCGGCACTGTTGTTCCTGTTACTGATCATGTTTGCGATACACCGCCTCGCAAACATCATAGGTTACAAATGGGGCGTCAAGAAGGAGCCCTGGTGATTACATGAGCGAGATCGCAAAAGCATTGGAGGACTGCGGAGCACTGCAGTTCGGAGATTTTACCCTGGCATCCGGGGCTAAGAGCAACTACTATATCGATATCAAGAAAGCAAGCACGAACCCTAAGGTGCTCTATCTGATCTCCCAGCTCATGGCTGAGAGGATGCAGATGGACAACCTCCGTCCGGACAGGATCGCAGGTGTCGTCCTCGGTTCCATCCCTCTTGCTGCCGCACTCTCGCTGGCGACAGGCATTCCGTTCGTTATGATCAGGAAGGAGAAGAAGGACCACGGTACCGGAAAGCTCATCGAGGGAGATCTCAACAAGGGCGAGAAGGTTCTTGTCGTCGAGGATGTCATCACCACCGCAGGTTCCAGCATCAAAGCGATAGGAACACTCAGAGAAGCAGGTGCTGACGTCATAGGCGTCATATCCGTCATCGACCGCGAAGGCGGCGGAAGGGAGAACCTCAGGGATATCGGAGTGGAACTCAGGTCCCTTGTGAAGGGATCGGAACTTCTCAGAGACAGCAAGTCATGAGACCGGAACCGGATTGCAGATTATGCGGTCTTTGCGAAAGCCGTACGAACCTCGTACTTCCCAGCGGAGACCTCGATTCCAAAGTGGTGTTCGTAGGCGAGGCCCCCGGTGAGACCGAGGACCTTTCGGGAAGGCCTTTCGTGGGCCGTTCCGGCAAGCTTCTGGACAAGATAATGCAGGAGGAGGGCTTGGACAGGTCCAAGGTCATGATCACGAATACGGTCAAATGCAGGCCTCCCGGTAACAGAGACCCGACATCCGAGGAAATGGCTGCATGCCGTCCGTTCCTCGATGACGAGCTTTATGGCCGCGAGGCGGTCATAGGTCTCGGGAGATCCTCATGCAGGGACCTTCTCGGATATGACGGCAAGATGGCAGATATAGTGAACACCGATCAGAGCATCAGTATAAAGGGCCGCGATGTGCTGTTCATACCCACGTATCATCCTGCCGCATGCATTTACAGCAAGGCGGCCAGAGAGGGCCTCAGACAGACGATCAGAATGGTAAAGGAGAGGTTCGGACTATGAAGGTATCAGGATTCATGATCGACATGGACGGGACCGTCTACAAGGGCGGAGATCCCATACCGGGCGCAGCGGATTTCATATCATATCTCAAAGAGAAAGGAATACCCTTCGTATTCCTGACAAACAATTCATCGGCGCCCAGGTCGTTCTATTACGAAAGGGTCAGGAAGATGGGTTTCGATGTTACCGAGGATAACGTCCTCACATCGAATATCGCAGCCATCAGATATGTTTTGGACAGGTATCCCGGGAAGAGCATCTACCCCATAGCGAGTGACGCCGTGACCGAGGAGATCAGGACGGCGGGAATACCTATAACGGACAAAGACCCAGACATAGTTTATTTGACGTTCGACCGTACTATAGATTATAAGAAGATCAACGACGGCTATCACTTCCTGTTGGGAGGCTCCCGTCTTGTCGCAACACATCCGGACGATGTGTGTCCGACCGAGGATTCCTATGATGTCGATATCGGTCCGTTCATCAGACTTTACGAGTCGCTCACGGGATGTGTGGCGGAAGTGGTGGGAAAGCCCAACAGACTCATGCTGGATATGGCGGCCTCCGAGATGGGTATAGATCCCGCAGGTGCGGTGATGGTCGGCGACCGTCTCTACACGGATATAAGGATGGCCGAAGATGCAGGCATCGGATCGGTACTGGTACTGTCCGGAGAGACCTGCAGAAAAGATCTGGAGGGGTCGGATATCAGACCCACCTATGTGGTGGATTCCGTAGCCGATATCCCCTCGCTTCTGGAAGAATGATCACTCGTCCTTCACGACGAGCACGGGGCACTTCGCAAGCCTTACGGTCTTCTCGGCAACACTTCCCATCAGTGCATGTGCCAGACGGGTACGCCCGACCGTCCCCATCACTATGAGGTCATAGTCTCCGGAGATGCTGATGATGTAGTTCGCCGGATCTCCCGTGCCTGTGACGGGTCCGACCTCCACGTTGTGTTTCTTTCCCATCTCGACGATCTCGTTGACCATTTTGTCGCAGGTCTCGCGGATGTATTCTTCGGTATCGGGGAACTTCAGCGATGTAAGGCTGTTGTAGTCGAACACGAACAGACACTGCACCGCAGTGCCCAGTTTCTCTGCGATCTCCAATGCATACTCGGCGGCCTTTTTGGCACAGTCGCTGCCATCCGTCGGTATCAAAATGCGCTTAATAGACACCATAAAAGAAGGATGGTGTTGCATCCTTAAATAGTGCACCTATGCGGTTTCATATACCCCATCGAAGGGCCAGTCACCCCCTTTCTGCTCCTTCTTTGGGCGCGGTACTTATATATTGCGCATAATAATATAAGTACGCACAGAAGGGCGATGGGAATGCAATACGGACGTTGTCCGTAATGCCCTTGCATGGGGTATGTCGTGTACTTAAAGCAGGTCGAGCTGGAGAACTTTAAATCGTTCGGCGGTAAGCTGACGATTCCGTTAATGGAAGGTTATATGGCAGTCACCGGACCGAACGGTTCCGGTAAATCCAATATAACGGATGCGATTTTGTTTGTCTTGGGACCTAAAAGTTCTAAGGCTGTCAGGGCCGGAAGACTCACCGACCTTATATTCGACGGCGGAAAGGCAAAGAACAAGGCCAAATTCATGAAGGTCTCCCTGGTCTTCGACAATACGGACAGGCTGATGCCGTGGGATGACGATACGGTCAGGCTGACGCGTTACGTCAAGATGTCCGACAACGGTACCGATTACAGCTCATATTTCTTCGTCAACGATCAGAAATCGTCGCTGACCGAATTCGATAACCTTCTGACCAAGGCCAGGATAAGCGCCGACGGATATAATCTGGTGCAGCAGGGTGATGTCACCAGGATAGTCCAGATGGGCAATCTTGAAAGGAGGCGTGTCCTGGACGGCATTTCCGGTATCGCAAGTTACGATACCGATCTCAGCAAAGCTCTGGGCGAGAAGGCCGAGGCCACAGCGAATCTCGAGCGCATTTCGATACTGGTAGAGGAACTCGAGAACCAGCTGAAGAAGCTGGAGAAGGACAGGGAGGACGCCAAGAAGTACATCGAGACGCAGTCCCGCATGGAAATGGCGAAGGCCCAGCTTGTCCACAGGCAATATCAGATCGAGGAATCCAAACTCGAGAGCATCAACGCAATGATCGCCAAGCTCAACAAGGAGATCGAAGAGCTCACCGCAAAGAAAGAGGAACTCCGCACCCAGTACGAGGAGAACGAGCGTGCGATCACCGACAAGGAAGCAGAGATCGCGGCGAAGATCGGACCGGAGTATACCGAGGTCAAGAGAAAGATCGAGGATACGAAGGTCAGGCACGCGACGCTCGAAGACCGTATCGAGCGTGCAGGCGACGACATAACCGAACAGGAGAATTTCAAGGCGGCATTCGAAGAGTCCATATCCGACAACAGGAAGGAATTCGAGACGTCATCTGAATCGCTGGCAGACCTCAGGATCAAGTTAGAGGATGCCAACGGAAGGCTCGTCGAGGCCAAGGCCGAGGATCAGAAGATCAGCGAGGACATGGCCAAGCACGGCGGGGAACACACAAAACTTCAGAACAGGCTCGGCGAGTTGGAGAAGAGCATCGACGACTTGTCCACAAAAGAGCAGAGTGCGCAGGCAAGACTCGCGAAAGCAGAGGCGATGGCCGAGGAGAACAACCGTTCGAAGGCATCGCTGGACGAGAGGCTGCAGTCTGCGATATTCGATATCAAGGATGCGGAGTGGAACCTCCAGCAGGTAAAGCAGGAAGCCGGTCCCGACGCATCGAAACAGTATTCCGATAAGATCCTGGCAGCCAGGAAACAGGAGTCCGAGCTGGAGAAGCAGGAATCCGAACTCAGGGAGGCCATAAGGACTCTGGACGGAGAGTACAACAGGCTTTCGGCGGAGAAGAAGGTCTCCGAGAGGTTCAACGGCGGAAGTGCCGCTGTGAAAGAGATCCTGGCCCTCAGGGACAAGGGAGAGATGCCCGGCATCCACGGGACCATCCAGGAGCTCGCCACAGTGGACCCCGGATACGAGACTGCGCTTTCGATCGCGGCCGGAGGAAAGATGCAGGCGGTAGTGGTCGACAACGATCAGGTGGCCGCAGACTGCATCTCGTACCTTAAGAAGCAAAGGCTCGGAAGGGTCACGTTCCTTCCGCTCAGCAAGATGATGGGAGGCAAGCCCAGGGCAAAGGCGATCATGATCGTCAAACAGACCGAGGGATATGCCACAGACCTCATCGATTTCGATCCGAAATACGCCAACGCATTCTGGTATGTTTTCCAGGACACATTGGTCGTCGGCAACATCGACACCGCCCGCAGTCTGATGGGAGGCGTGAGGCTGGTCACGAAGGCCGGAGAACTCATAGAGGCATCCGGTGCGATGGTCGGAGGAACGATCAACCAGCAGAGTGTCATGAAGTTCGGTTCCGCATCGGAATCGAAACTCGAGGAAGTAGGATCCAAGCTCAGAGCGGCCAACGGGTCGCTCGACTATCTCCTTTCCCAACTCAGGGAACTCAGGAACGGCATCCGCACAATGGATGACGAGATGAGGAAGGCCAGCGCAGCAGGCATGGGAAGCCAGGCCAAGGTCGGCGAACTGAACGCCCAGCTTCAGCAGCTGAGGAAACAGAAGGAGACGATATCCTCCGAGTTCGAGGCCAAGAAGAAAGAATGCGCCGAGGCCGAGAACGAACTTCAGGAAGCGAAGGACGACCTCGGAAGCGTATCCGAGGCACTGGAGAACCTCAGGACGGAGAGGACCGCGGTCAGGGACCGCATCAAAGAGATCGCCCCCGCCGAGATCCAGGAGAAGATCCAGACCGTCAGGGACAGCATCTACAAGATCAGGGGAGAGGTCTCTGACCTCGAATCCCAATGCAACGCTCTCAGCGCAGAGATCGTCGGACTCAACAGTCAGAAGGAGTCCCTGGACGGTCAGCTGTCCGCAGTGAATAGGAAGATCGCCGAGGACCGTAAGCTGATCGAGAACAATACTGCCGAGATCCAGAAGGTCAAGGTCGAACTCGAAGGTCTCAGGAACATCGAGCGCGAGATGGAGAACGGGATCGAGGGCCTCAGGAACGAGAAAGACGCCCTCATGCAGAAGAAGTATCTTCTGGACAACCAGAGGACGAGCACGGTCGAGAAGATCGAGACCAAAACGGGAATGAGGGATTCCCAGTCCGCTCAGATAGCGATCATACAGGGCAACCTCGAACAGCTGGAGGCAGACCTTCAGGCAATAACCTTCGAGGTCGAGATGCCCATACCCTCCGAGGAGGAGCTCAGGCGCACGATCAGGTCATGCGAGAACATCATGGCCCGCATAGGCAATGTGAACCTCCGTGCGATCGAGGACTACGATGAGAGGAAGAAGAGATACGATTCACTGATGGCAGATGTGGGAGCACTGCAGAAGCAGATCAAAGATCTGGACCGTTTGGCGGAGTCGCTGAATGCCCAGAAGAAGGGCCTGTTCATGAAATCCTACGATGCCGTCAATACCAATTTCAAGGCGATATACGCCCAGCTGTCGGGAGGCGGCGAGGCATACATGAACCTTGAGAACGAGGATGATCCGTTCGACGGCGGGCTTTCGATAAACGCGAAGCCCAAGAACGGAAAACTGCTGAGATTGGAGGCGCTGTCCGGAGGAGAGAAATCCCTTACGGCATTGGCATTCATCTTTGCCATTCAGGAATACCAGCCTTCGCCGTTCTACGTACTGGACGAGGTCGACATGTTCCTTGATGCGGTCAATGCGGAAATGGTGGCAAAGAGAGTGAAAGAAAGCTCTGCCAAGGCGCAGTTCATCCAGGTTTCATTGAGAAAGGTAACATTGGCGATGGCCGATCACCTCATAGGGGTGACAAGGCCTCCGTCGGGGATCAGTAAAGTGATCATGCAGCCGGATTTCGACGAGGTTGCAAAGTACGAAGAGGAAGCTGCCAAGAGGCAGCACCAAGACTAAAGGGATGGGAAAAGAAATGAATGAGAACACACAGATGGCAGAAATGGAGCAGCACCTGCTGTTCCACAAGGCACTGGCAGAGGACACCGAGTCTTTCAACAGGATCAACGGATACATGAACATCCTGAACGAGACCAACGGTGAGAAGCTCAGCGATCCGGTCGATGAATCGATCAGGTCGGTATTCAGCCTGGTGCTCGAGAACGGTATCGACCCCTGGGAGATCGATCTCAGGGAGTTCGTGAGAATGTACTCCAAGAAGGTATCTGCCAACACTTTCGATATGATAGTTGCCGGAAAGCTCCTTCTGATGGCATGGAAGATCCTCAGGCTTCAGACCGAGGCAACATGTGCCAAAGGTGCAGAACCCGTTATGGACGATTACAACGAGGACGACTTCGCCCTCGAGGACGAGGACCCCATGATGGCGGTCCCCGAGGTCTCTTTCATGAGAGCATATCAGAGGGAGACATACAGGCCCGTATCCATGTATGAGCTGATCGACGCGTTCGAGGATGCACGCGCAGAGATCGCCATACAGCAGGAGAGGGAACGTGTCAGGGCCGAACTCAAGGCAAAGGAGCCCAAGAAGTTCGACAACAAGGCCCACGACGAGGACGACGAGAAGGATGTCGAACGTGTTTGGGAAAGGATCGAGAAGCTGGGAGCGGGAGCGATCCAAATGTCCCAGCTGTACACAAACAATGTCATGGAGGACCTGAGGACCTTCGTTTCCGTGCTTCACCTCGTGAGGGACGGAAAGCTGAATGTCTGGCAGGACACACTTCCCTACGGAGAGGTCTTCGTGGAGATCAGGATGCCCGGAGCGTCCAGAACACTCGAAGATTCCGCAATTGAGGCGGTGAACTGAGTTGGATGTCAAAGGAGCGGTCGAGGCAGCCCTCTTCTCCTCCGCAGACAACATAACCGTCGCAGACATCGTGGAGAGGACCGGCCTTCAGGAGGCCGATGTAAGGTATGCGATAAAGGACCTGAGAAAGGAATACGACGAACGCAATTCCGCGATCGTCATCGCCAAGATCGGCAACGAATACCGCATGATGCTCAGACCCGAATACTCGCAGTACACTGGAAAGTTCGCAAGGGCGGAGATGACCGGCGGAATGATGCGTACGCTCAGTACTATCGCATACAATCAGCCTGTGCTCCAATCGGAGCTGTTCAAGACCCGCGGAGGACGCACATACGATGATGTCAAAGCACTGATGGACATGGGTCTGATCTCCGGAAGGAGATTGGGCCAGACATTGGAGCTGACGACCACCAAGAAGTTCTCCGAGTATTTCGGTATCGGGAGCACCCGTGTTTCCGACATCAGGAAATGGATCGAGGCACAGGCCAAAAACATGGATAAAGAGGATAAACCGCCGGAGTCGGAGGACTCTCGGTGATATCCTCTTCCCATCCCCTTTTTTAATAATAAATTAATGGTAAACCTTTTATTTAGGGCATGATATGGACGGTCTGATTAACATGGTTATGCCGCAAGCCCTTTTGGAAAAATCCGTAGACAAACGTGTCTCACTCCTGCTCAAAGACGGAAGGATATTAGAAGGCAAACTCACCGGATTCGACGAGTACATGAACATGGTGCTCGAAGAGACCACCGAGAACAATCCTGCCGGCGGAGACGAGAGGCGTCTCGGCATGGTCGTCCTTCGCGGAAACAACGTTGTAAGTATATCGATCCTCTGAGGACGTTCTTCAGCGCAAGCCGTCCGTTCACGGGCGGATGGGTGTACTCCGATGTCTCTATTCAAGAAGATCAACGCGATATCCGATAACGACAAGGTACGCAAGGCCTGGTTCGGACTGGCAGTTGCGGTCTTTGTCTGTCTCATTATCGTACCGTCTATCTTCGTGGTCACGAAACTGCTGACCGAATGGGGCGTTGTCAGCGATACTCTCGGAAATTCAGAGATAATGTCTCTGATCTACGGGGCTGTCGGAAACTCGTTCAGTATCGCATTCATCGTCACGATCATCGACATCATCGTCGGTATCCCGATGGCATGGATCTTTGTCAGGAAGAATTTCAAGGGCAAGAAATATCTCGATACCCTGATGGATATGCCTCTGGCATTCCCTACTGCCGTTCTCGGTATCTCCGTCGTTATCTTCTGGGGAGTACCGGCAGATGGTGTGACCATTCCCGGATTAGGTTTGGTAGTATCGCCTTACATGATGATGATCATGCTGCATATCATCTTCACATACCCATACATGGTAAGGTCCCTGTCGGCGATCCTGGAGCAGATCGAACCCAATTACGAGACCGCGGCAATGACGTTGGGCGCATCCAGATTCACCGCGGTCAGAACAATTACTTTACCTCTTTTCCGTGCCGGCCTTGTCACCGGTTTCATTCTTTGTTTCGCCAGATCCCTGTCGGAGACAGGAGGAACATACATTGCATTGACCCTCATGGGCGATGAGACGACCTTCTTCACAGGACCTACCTTCATTGCATTCATGAAGGAGATGGACCCCTCGGTAGCCTTGGGCCCGATGATCGTCATCAGCGTGATAATGATCGTGCTGGCGCTGATCTTGCTTTTGTTAGTGAAGAGGATAATGATAAGGATCAAACTGCCGGTGACAAAAGTATGGCCGAGTATCGGAAGGAAACTCAGCAACGGAATAGCTCCCAAGCTGAAAGACATCGTCTCCATAGGATTCCTCATGCTGGTGGTATTGCTTCCGGCATTCTACATATTCGCGTATCTGACGCAGCCCATATTGAATGTCGATTACGGCCAGCTGCTATCATCGACAGGAATGTCATTCCTTGTCGCAGGAGTCGCCGTGGTGTTCGATATAATATTCGGAATACCTGTTGCGCTGTACATCGCAAGGCACCGTCATACCAAGATGGGCCAGCTGCTTGATAATCTGGTCAACATCCCTCTGATCATCCCCACGACCGCATTGGGATTCTCTCTGGCATTGTTCTGGGGAAGCCTCGGTACAGGCGGGATAATATCGGTCATCCTGGTGATCCTGGGACACACATCGTTCACATATCCGCTGGTGGTAAGGAACATCACCGGTGCGGTGGAAGAGGTCGATCCCTCTTACGAAGAAGTGGCAATGACCCTGGGAGCCAAACCTTTACAGGCATTCTCCAAGGTCCTTATGCCCATAATCAAATCATCCATTATCGCAGGTGCGATCCTTGCATTCACAAGGAGTCTCGGAGAGACCGGAGCAACGATCGCCATCACCAGCGATGTCAATACGGTCCCGGTCTACATCACCGAGCTGATCAGTTCAGGAAGCTATTCCGAAGCGGCCATCTGTTCGATCATACTGATCCTGATATGTTTCGTCTTCATGTTCGCAGTAAGAGCGGTGACCCACAGAGGTGATAAGAGTGCCTGAGATAGTTTTGAAGGACCTTACCAAATCATACGGCGACACAAAGGCCGCTGACGGACTGTCTCTCACGGTCAAGGACGGGGAATACATCTGCATTCTCGGACCCACCGGGGCCGGAAAGACGACATGTCTGAGAATGATCTGCGGTCTCACCAAACAGGATTCCGGAGAGATAACATTCGACGGAAAGCCGATGGATAAGGTCCCGATCTCCGAGCGCAGGACAACGATGCTCTCGCAGGTCTATTCGCTGTTCCCTCCGATGACCGTGTATGAGAATGTCATGTTCTCCCCGTCCATCAAAGAGTGGCCGGAGGAAGAGAGCAAGCAGCTCGTCAAGAGTATGATCAAAATGGTCCATATGGATCAGAAGGTCCAGCAGTATCCTCACGAGCTCAGCGGCGGTCAGCAGCAGCGTACGGCGCTGGCAAGGGCATTGGCATCGGATTCCAAGGTCTTGCTCCTGGATGAGCCCTTGAGGGCCCTGGATGCCCGTCTGAGGCTCGAGCTGAGGAAGGAACTCAAATCGATGGCCAAGGAAATGGGCCTGACATCCATTCACGTCACTCACGATCAGGACGAGGCATTGGAGATGGCAGACCGTATCGCGATCATACGTCAGGGAAGGATAGTTCAGATTGGTACGCCTATGGAGGTATTCCAGAACCCGGCAACACCTTTCGTGGCCAACTTCGTGGGAAGGTCCAATATATTCGTGGGAAAGGTCGGGACCTCCGACGAGACCGGCACAGAGGTCATACTCCCGGACGGTACGAAGGTACGTTCCAGACACACGGATCTTTCCGAAGGGGAAGACGCCGTGGTCGCCGTAAAGATCGGGTCCACAAGGATAGAGCACATACCCGTGCCCACGGAAGAGGTGCCCAATCCGCTCATGCCCGAAGGGTATTTCGAGGCGGTCATCGAGAGGATCCTGTACGAGGGTGCGACGATCACTGTGGAGATGTCATCCTCCGCAATAGAACTGGTTACATGCAAACTTCCCAACAGGAAGTTCGACGATTTCAGCGTGGGGGACCGCGTAATGGTCTCATGGGCGCCGGACAAGGCGACATTGTTCAGGATACCGGAATGCGGTATCGTAGAGGAATTGAGGTTGGACTGATGGCAACGAAGATAGAACTTGACGGGATATCGATGAAGTTCGGCGATTTCTACGCTGTCAGGAATATCAGTCTGAAGGTCGAGGAAGGGGAGTACATAACCATTCTCGGTCCGTCCGGATGCGGAAAGACAACTCTGATCAAGGTGATCGCAGGTATCTGGAGGCCCACTGAGGGAAGGGTGTTGGTGGACGGTCAGGATGTGACCGACGTTCCGATAGAGGACAGGGACACGGGATATGTGTTCCAGAACATTGCCCTGTTCCCCAACATGGATCTGATGGAGAACGTGGGATACAGTCCGCGTGTCAAAGACATGCCCAAGGACGTGACGGAATCCGTCTCCACGGAGTATCTGGAATTGGTCAAGATGCTCGACCGTGCGGGGATGTTCCCCGGAGAGCTTTCCGGAGGAGAACAGCAGAAAGTGGCCATCGCAAGGGCCCTGGCCTCGGGATCGAAGATGCTGATGCTGGACGAACCCCTGTCGGCATTGGATGCCCGTGTCCGTGTGGAACTGAGATATGATATCCGCAGGTTGGTCAAGAAATTGGGCATCACGGTATTGCATGTGACCCATGACCAGGAAGAGGCGATGTCCGTCTCCGACAGGATAGTATTGATGAGAGCAGGGGGCATACATGAGTCGGGATCTCCCCTGGAGATGTACAGGGAGCCCAAATCTATCTTCGCGGCATATTTCATCGGAGAGACGAATCTCCTGGGGTGTACCGTTACAGACAAATCAAGGACCGGAAAGACGACCGTTCGTCTGAGAGGCGGAAAATCGGTCAAAGCAGCAAGGTCGGAATTGGAGGAAGGGGATGCGGCGGTCATATCCGTGCGTCCCGAGCGTGTGTACACGGCGACCGAAGGTCTCAAGGCCAAGGTCCTGAGCGTAGTGTTCATGGGAACCTACTGGAGGGTCAGGACCGTCACCGAGACCAAGGACTACGTGGACTACAATATATCAACAGACAAGGTAACACCGGAGATAGGCAGCAAGGTCTATCTCGTCTTCAATAAGAAGGCAACAAAGGTCTTCAAGAGACCTGAAAAAGGATTGGCAGAGGCGATCAGACTTGAGTGAAAAAGGGATATTGGATTGGTTTTCGAAGAGGACGGAGAATACTGTCCGTGTGAAGTCCAGAAGCCATGGTATCATAGTTCTGGATGTGGTATCGGAATTGAATTTCGCCCTCAAATCGATGGCAGGCGGAAAAGAGGATGCGGCGGTCAAGGGTCTTGAACGCCTGTTCCTGAGCGAACACGAAGCGGACCGTATAGAGGACAAACTCTGTGTGGACATCTCCGGAGGAGAGCTCAGCGTGCAGGAAAGGGAAGATCTGATACGTTTCGTCCGTAAGATGGACGAGATCGCGAATTGGTCTAAGGAGGCAGCGCTTTATGTGCAGCTGATCCTCGAGACACACGCGAAGGTCCCCCAGGAGATCTGGGAGTCGACCGAGAAGATGTCCGAGGAGATCATGACCGCAGTGAAATACCTGATCAAGGTCGTAGAGGCCCTCAACGGGGATCCGAAGGATGTCCTCAAGAACGTGGACGGCGTGAACGATCAGGAAAGGATCGTGGACACACTTTATTTCCAGGCAACCAAACAGGCCCATCTTTCAGATATGGATCCCAAGGCGGTCATGCTTGTCTGCGACATGATCCGTGCCCTCGAGATGTCGGCGGATTCATGTAAGTCCTGTGCCGATACCATCACCATACTTGTGACGTCAAGGAGCCTGTGAGAGAAATGGCAGAGAGAATGTTCGGGACCAATGGAGTACGCGGAGTGGTCAACGAGTATCTGACCTCCGAGCTCGCTCTCAAGATGGGTAAGGCCATCGGAGCGGTGCTGAGAGGAAAGGTAGCTATAGCCACAGATACAAGGGTGTCTGGGGAGATGATCAGGACGGCGGTATCGGCAGGCATCATGGCCGTAGGTTTCGACGTTCTCGATCTGGGTACAGTTCCCACGCCTGCTTTGCAGTACTACATCAAGACGCACACGGATGTTGCGGGAGGAGTTATGATAACAGCATCTCACAACCCTCCGCAGTTCAACGGTATAAAATGCGTCCTTGACGACGGTACGGAGGCAAGCCGTGTCGAGGAATCCAGGATAGAGGAGCTGTATGCCGACGATATTCCATCGGTGGCCTGGAACAAAGTCGGAAAGGAAGAGAAGATCACGGGGGCCGGTGAGGCCTACGTGGATCATGTGATCTCTCTGGTAGATTCAGAGGCCATCAGGAATGCCGGACTCACAGTATGTCTGGATTGTTCTAACGGCGCTGCATATCAGACCTCGCCCATGCTCCTGGAAAAGCTCAATGTCAGGGCAATAACCATCAACTGCAATTCCCAGGGAGAGTTCCCCGGACATCCCAGCGAGCCAACCGAAGACAATCTGAAAGATCTCAAATACATGACCAAGGCGACAAAGTCGGATCTCGGAATAGCCCATGATGGGGATGCGGATCGCTGTGTCTTTGTTTCATCCGACGGAAAATATGTCAGCGGAGATAAGAGTCTGGCACTGTTGGCAAAGTACATACTTTCCAAAGAGAAAGGTCTTGTAGTAACTCCTGTAAGTTCGTCATCGCTCGTGGAAGAGGTCGTCAATGCTAACGGCGGAAAGGTCGTATACACTGCTGTCGGGTCGCCCATCGTTGCCAGAAAGATGATGGAGAACGGGGCGGTCTTCGGAGGAGAGGAGAACGGCGGTCTGATATTCCCCGATCAGCAGTATTGCAGGGACGGAGCAATGTCCATCGCCATGATGCTCGAGTGCATCGTCATGTCAGAATCGCTGGCATCGCAGGTCGCCGCACTTCCCGTTTATTATACGGAGAAGAGGAAGACAGATTGCCCCGAGGAAATGAAGAAGCCTCTGCTGGAACATATCGAGCAGATAGTCACGGATGTCAAAGCGGAGAACCTTGACGGACTCAAATTCAATTATTCTGACGGATGGGTGCTTGTAAGGCCTTCCGGTACAGAGCCGATATTCAGGGTATATTCCGAATCCAAGAACAGGGATGTGGCCATATCGAGGGCAGATTCCTTCGAGAAGCTCGCATGGGACTTCGTAGATCCGGAAGGTCTCCATCTTGTAAAGAAGGCGCTTCAGAAAAAGAAGAGGACCAAAAAGGCCCCGGTCAATCCTCAGCAATCAACGCTTTGAGTGCTTTGCGTAGACCGCAAGGGCTTCGTTGATGAGCCTTGCCGCGAGAATAGATGTGATGCCGGACGGGTCTGCCGGAGGGCACACCTCTACGACATCGAATCCAGCCAGGCGCTCTCCGATGATGTTGATGATCTTCTTCACATCTATCGGCAGGAGTCCGAACGGTTCGGGCGTTCCTGTTCCGGGTGCATACGCGGGATCGATGCCGTCGATGTCTATCGAGAGATAGATACGGTCGTTCTTCACGCCGTCCATGGCTTTCTTGATGGCCCATTCCGGTCCGTTGTCCATGACGTCGAATGCTGTGACGAACGGGATGACATCCTCTCTGTCGAGTTCCTCTGCGCCGATGGCACGTACGCCTATTGCACAGATGTTGTCGATACCGAGGTGTTCGGATGCGCGCCTTGTCACGCATGCATGACTGTAAGGGCTTCCGAGGTAGTCATCTCTGGAATCGAGATGGGCATCTATTGTTATCAAGGCGATGTCATCCTTGTCGTAGTTCTGTACGATGGGGACGGTGACGGAGTGTTCGCCGCCGATAGCGACGGTGAACTTCTTATCCCTGATAGCGGGCTTTACAGCAAAATTGACCTCCTCGATCATATCCTCCGGCAGGACGAAGTCGTCGCAGTTGCCGTAGTCATAGAGTTCGAGGCGGGGCTGATCCAGCCCGTGTTCGAAATGTATTTCTTCAAAATTGTACGAGGCCCTTCTGACTGCCCAGGGCGCCTCTCTTGCACCCGCCTTGAAACTGGCGGTGTGGTCATACGGGATCCCGAATATCACGGCATCTGCGGAATTATAGTCAGCTTCCGCCCCGGCATATGAGATCCCGTATGGCATGTGGATCATCCTCAGAGCAGTTTGTTCCTTCCCATCGCTACGATGTAAAGGACTTCCGCTCCTTCCTCGATCACGCACTCGTGGTCGGGGTTGATGGCCATTGAGAATGTCTCGAATGTCTCAAGGTCCATAATCTGGACTTCGTCTCCCTGGATGGAGATGATCTGTCCTTTCCTCTTGTCGATCTGGGGGACCTGGACCTTTGCGCTGACAGGGCCGTTGATTGATTTCTTCGCTCCTGTGAAGATATCCGTTGCCTCGATGGCTGCTTTCGCGGATCCGTGCTTTCCGGGTTTGGACATGCTGATCGATATGATCTTACATGGCGAATCATCGATGTTCACGTATCTTCCGACTTTCAACTCTCTGATCTCTTTCATCTCCCACATGACAATTACCTTCCTGTGTTAACTCACGCCGTGAATATCCGCTTGTTGTACCTTCCCACCGAGGGGACGGCCTCTTTTAATGCGTACATAGACTGCATGGTATCTGATACCCCCATCGGGTCTCTCTTATTATAGTTTATCTTACATCAGGCGCGCGGGACCTTCTTTTTGCCGTTAGGTCTTTTCTTCCTGCGCTTGGATTGGTCGTTCTTTTTCTTCGGAGGGTCCGGATATCTGCGGCGGATGTCCTCGACCCTTGCCTGGAACTCTTTATTGAGCTCATCGCCTCTGAATTCACCGTCATATGCGTCTATCTTGGCGGCTATCGAGACCTTTCCGGCCAGTGCCCTTGCGATGTTCCCTCTCTGCCAATACGGTGCGCAGTGTACATCGGGATGCTGGTAGATCACTCCGTGCTTCGGAGGTCTTTTTCCGGTCTTAAGGTGTCTGAACATCGCCTTCTCCGCACCCAGGAGCTGGACGGTCGACGAAGGCAGGGATGCAAGTCTGTGAAGGCCTCCGGCCAGGGAGATCATCCTTGCGGACAGGGGTCCTCCGAGGATGGCGCACATATTGGGGCAGACATCTCCGACGATGCTGTCGATGTATTCCTCGATCCTCTTCTTGTCGTCGTAGATCCTGCAGAGTGTATCGGCGAGGTCCTGTACCGCAGACATATCTTCGTCCCTGAAATCGGAACCGATCGATTGTATGTCGATCCCCAATTCGCCGATGATGTTCTCGCGTTCTCCGTAGGATGCGACGAGTTCGGCATATCTCCTGTCCTTGGCAAGGTCTGCCAGTTCCGGGAAGTGCATTCCATACCATTCGTGAAGTCTTTCGTTCAGAAGGTTTGCGGTGGCGATGGTGTCGTCGAGGTTCCTGATGGCCTGTACCAGACTGTTGTCTGCCGACATGGGCTCGGACGTCCTGAGCTTTCCCAGGCCGAGCATGGTCTTGTGCATCATCTCGTCCGTGAATCCGAAGGACCCCGGTCTTATGAACGATGCATCGTAGAAAAGGGGCTTTCCCAATTCCGCCTGTCTCCTGTCAAGGACATACAGCTTCGGAATGTCCTTGCAGATCTCTCTTTCCTCTGGCAGGATCATGCCTCTCTGGATCTGTGCCAGCTTCTCTGCCGTTTCGGCAGGGTCGGCGGGCATGAGGGTCTGTTTGATTATCTTGTTCGTCCTCTCGTCCACGAGGAAGACGCCGAACCATTTCGTGACGAGTATTGTCATCTTCACATCCTCTTGATCTTCTCGATCTCTGCTGCCGGGAGGTCCTTTGCCCTTCCCGCGAGCAGTTGGAGCTTTGCCTGGAATTCCAGTTCCTCCATTCTGTTGTAGGCCTCTTCCAGGGTCTTTCCCTGAGTGAGTGCCCCGTGCTTGCTCATGAGCATCGCTTTGTATTCTGAGTGTTTTTCGACCTCGTCAACGAGTTCCTGGGATCCGGGGGTGCAGTATTTGATCATGGGAACATCGCCGAGGAGCATGACGCCTTCGGGGGTGAGTCCGCTTTTGATATCCTTGTTCTGCACGGCCAACGTCACGCAGTAAAGGGGGTGACAGTGGACCACGGCATTCGTATCGGGGTTCTTTCTGTAAAGTGCCAGATGGAACTTGTGCTCTATGGAAGGCTTACCGGAAGAGAGCACGTTGCCGTCGAGGTCCATCTTGATGAGGTCCTCCGGTTCGAGCATTCCTTTGTTCCTTCCGCTGGGGGTTATGAGGATCTCCTTTTCATTCAGTCTGATGCTCATGTTACCGCCTGCCGATACCGTCAGTTGGCGGTCGTAGAGCAGTTTGCAGATGTCCGTGAGCCTGTTGCGGGCGTATTCCTCGTTCATCCCTTCACCTTGTGGATCTCGTCCGGGCGGAATATTCCCTTCTCTGTGATGAAACCGGTGACGAGTTCTGCCGGAGTGACATCGAACGCCGGGTTCTTGGCCGGCGATCCCATCGGGGCTATCCTCTGACCGTAGATCTCCGTCACTTCCTTCTCGGACCTTTCTTCGATGACTATCTCGGAACCGTCCTTCATGCTGAAATCGAATGTCGATATGGGTGCGGCCACGTAGAACGGTATTCCGAAGTATTTCGCCGCGATGGCCTTATCGAATGTTCCTATCTTGTTCGCAAAGTCTCCGCGCGATGTGATCCTGTCAGCTCCGGTTATGATCATATCGACACCTTTGGACATGTAATATGCAGATGCCCCGTCGGGGATGATGGCGTGGTCGATGCCTTCCTGATTGAGTTCCCAGGCCGTGAGCTGCATTCCCTGAAGACGGGGACGGGTCTCTGACGCATAGACAAAGAATCTCTTTCCGTCTGCCCATGCTTTTCTCATAGGTGCCAATGCCGTACCGACATCGACTGTTGCAAGGGCGCCTGCGTTGCAGTGTGTCATCAATTTCATTCCGTCCTTGATGAGCTCTCCGCCGTAATTTCCGATGCTGGTACATTTGTCGACCATCATCTGCGCATAGGCATCCGAGGACTCGATCGGATCCTTTCCTTTCGAAAGTTCATCGACCATGTAGTCTACCGCATAGAACAGATCGTTGGCGGTAGGTCTTGCCGCTTTGACCTTTGCCGCGGCCTCTTCGATGTTCTCGTCTGCAAGCGCTGCGAGGCACATTGCATATGCTGCGGTGGCCCCTATCGAGGGAGCTCCCCTGGTGGTCATGTTCCTTATCGCTTCCGCGACATCCTTATAATCGTCGAAACCGACTATGACGACCTTGTGGGGAAGTTCCCTCTGGTCGATCATCATGACCTTTCCTTTATCGAACCATACGGCCCTGATGTCCTCATATCCATTCTCTGTTCTGACCTTCATGCTGTCCGCTTCCTGATTTTAAGATGTGATCCCTGTCAATAGACGGGTGTGAATGTCAGCAGCGCGCCGTTCCCGAGGGTCTCGACGCTGTCGAGATTCATCTTTTGGCCGCCTTCGCACACCCATCCGTCGCCGTCTGCCGGTGTGGGGGCGCTTCTGCCCCCGATCAAAAGGCCGCCGACGAATACTGTGTACCTGTCGACGAGTTTGTTCTTGAAGAATTCTGCTATCGTGTTTCCGCCGCCTTCGACGAGGATGCTTTCGATCCCTATGTCCTCTGCAAGTTTCTCCATGAGTGTGGGAAGATCTATCTGCCTTCCCATGACGATGGTCTCCTCGCAGTCCCATTCTTTTTCGCAATCCTCTGTGGTGACCATCACCGTAGGGGCGCTCTCATCGAGTACCAGAGCGTCGTCCGGGGTCTTTCCGTGGGGGTCCAGGACGATGCGTATGGGGTTGGTGTCGTAGTCCTCTCCTTTGATGATGAGATGCGGGTCGTCGGCAAGGACAGTGCCCACGCCGACGAGTATCGCGTCATATTTCCTTCTGAGTTCCCTGACGCGCGTTTTGTCCTCTTCAGAGGATATCCTCACTTGTTTCCTTTCCACTCCGGCGATCTTTCCGTCTGCCGACATGGCGCAGTTGACATGGACGAACGGTCTCATTCCGTTCCTCCAGGGTTGATGGTGAAATGGTATCCGTCTTCCTTCCTTTCGACTCCGAACTTGACGTCGAGGAAGGATTCCAATGTATCCATCTGGCTGAGAAGGTGCTTGCTGATCTTGGATACGACGAATTCGCTGTATCCGGTGGCCATGGCCATGTATGGAAGCAGCTGGTCGGCAGTATGGCTGTCGACGGTCGCTCCGGTGCCCATCTCGGTGATGAGATCGTTTGCGGCATCCTCTCCGGATTGTGCGGCCGAATGTCCGCGGGATGTGAGGACGTTGCTCGATATGAGCCCGTTCTCGTATTCCGCTACCAGGACCATTCCGGCCCCGCGCGAGTTTCCGGTGCTCTTCTGGAATTCGAATTCCACATCGTACTTCGGTGCGAGTTTCTTTTTGCAGGCTTCCACCATCTCTGTTCCGATCTTATCGGGCAGATGCTGTACGAAGACCCTGCCTTTTATTCCCTTAAACTCTCCCAGGTCCGTGAGGATCAGAGGCGATATCTCTCCGATGGGATCCAACGTTGCAACGACATGTCCTCCGCCGAGAGGGTAGAAACCTCTCTCCAGGATGTCGACACGGGCGTTGATCCCCATTCTCTTCATCAGGGGGAACAGGACCATCTGGTACGAATCCAGCGGAGGCGCCCACATGACGTTGGTACCTCCTATGATGTCCAGGGTAAGCGTCTTATCGTGGTTCCTCGCCGCCAAAAGGACGGCCTGCATGACAAGGCTGATACTTCCTGCTGTTCCTATATCCAATGTGAGTTTGTCGAGTTTCTCTGTTCCGGGCTCTATAAGGAGCTCGTCAGACCCTACATAATTGCCGTCGACCTTGGAACCCGTCATTTGGGCCACGGCGGCCACGGCAGTTGTGTGCTGTTTGGAGAGTCCGCTCGTGGGCCTGTTCTCACGTATCCTCGTGAGTTTTGTGGTGGTGCCGGTCAATGCCGCCATCGCCACAGAGGTACGGACCATTTGGCCTCCGCCCTCTCCCCTTGAACTGTCAATCTCCAGCATAATAGCAGGCTTATAGTGCTTCGCGGTTAAAACGTTGTCCTATACACAAAGTATCAGGCGCGTGCGTACGAGGTCTGTTCCCGCCTATTGTTTTTGAGAACGGGTGCAGACAGCGGAATGTTCATTCCTGATCGGACAGGGGAATGATCGGCATCTCTATCTCGGTCTTCCACTCATGCCTGTTCCTTGTTTCCCAGGGTCCTTTGATGTAATATTCCCTGGGCGCATCGGTAGCCCTGTATCCGTTGGCCATCATCCATCTGATAAGTGTGGAATACGCATCTCCCATCTCGTCCCAAGGGCCTTTGTGTTTGGTACATGCCGCACTGATGCCGTCCACAGTGTGGACGCCCGGGCCGCTGCCGGCTACCTCTATGGTGAAATTGAGTTCTATGGGCTCGCCGTCTTTCGGCATCTTCGGAAACGAGATGAAACGGTAGCCGTCCTTTACAGGTAGTGTTTCGGGATTCTCCTTCAGCAGCTGCTCGGAGGCTGTCCTGACAAAGGCTTCCATCTCATCATATGACTGTATCTTCCCTTCCATTGTAAGTGCCTGGACGGAGGGGATCTTCCTTACGGTCACGGTATATTCCATGCGGTCGGGATATCCATGCAGGATAATAACGATTGGCCTTCCGCTGTCTGATCCGACGATAATTGATAAGAAATGGTGCGAATGCCGGGATTCGAACCCGAGTCAGAAGCTTGGGAAGCGTCCGTCCTAACCACTGGACTACATTCGCGCGGTTTCGCAATCGGCGGTCTCTTATTTAGAATGTGTCCTTTGCCCCACCTTTTTAATACATCCTAGTTAATCAGCCTACTATCGGACTCGTGGTCTAGGGGTTATGACGTCGCCCTTACAAGGCGAAGATCGCCGGTTCAATTCCGGCCGGGTCCACTCATCTTATTCAAATAATCCCACATTGTTCTCTGTCTCATGGTCAACGTATGTCCGAAGGAAGGAGATCCCAGGGAAACGGTCTCTGAATTCATTTCAAATGATTCGGTCAGGGTAATGTCCGGTCTGCGTGTTCAGGGTGTAGCGCCCATGATGGATGTCATCAAGGCCGAGATCATGAAACAGACTCCCAAGACCAACATACTCATTTTGGACAGGGATGCGCTTTGCGGTGTGACATTCCCGAGAGAGTTGGTGGATCTGCTCAGAAAGGAGCTTGTCCGCGATGAGAAGAACGCCGTCATCATCCCCGAGGATCCTGCGATATCAAATTGGCAGTTCTCATTCCAGCCTCTGATAGACGAGGGCTACAAGATCCAGGTGTATTACGGAACATCTGCATGCCGCCAGGTGCCCATGTGCACAAAATTATTCTGAAAAGATCGGAAAATGTAGAGGTCAGGTGCCCAAAAGAGGAAGAGTGTTCGGGCACTCTGACGCTTGCAACCACTTGGATGGTTGAATAATCCATATAGGTCGTTCGTCAATATATAAACTTTATGGCGAATTGATGCCAATCTGAACAGAATATGAGAATGGTGGACCCAGCCGGATTTGAACCGGCGACCTCCGCCGTGTGAAGGCGACGTCATAACCCCTAGACCATGAGTCCGTGCTTTGGACGATATTCTTATTCCTATTAAAGGTTCCCCTTTTCCTTCCAAAGCCAAAGATTTAGATACTGCATATCATACATAGGAATTATGGCAGTATCAGTGCAGAGAGAGCCTTACGACAACAAGAAATTCGAGACCGCGTTCCAAGCGGTCCTCCAGGGTGAAAAGAAGGACTATCCTTCGTACATGGGCGGAATGATGGTAGCTTCCGGAGTGGACTACCCGCTTTGCAGCCCTATCGACGACACTATCCTATTCGGTACGCTTCAGGAAGCTGAACCCGGAACCGCGGAAGAAATGGTGAACAACTCGATCAAAGCATTCAAGGAGTGGTCGGTAAGGCCTCAGGAAGAAAGGACGGAGATCATCACCAAGATCTTCAACAACATCTGTGCACAGAGATACAAACTTGCGGCATATGTCCTGGTGTCCTCGGGAATGACGCGGGAGGAGTCGCTCGCAGAGGTCGATGCTCTCATCGATGTCCTCGCAGATGCGCTGAATGCCGTTGATGCGATCGCAGGAAAGCCCATGGGCCCCTGGGCGATCGTCACATCATACAATTCTCCGCTGGCATCCCCGATGGGATATGCGCTTTCTGCGATACTCGTAGGAAATACGGCCATAGTCATGCCCAGCAAATACTGCCCCATACCCGTTCACGTGGTCTATGGGATCTGCGAGAACTGCGGACTGCCCGCAGGTGTCCTCAATTTCATGACCGACCGCAAGGACGAGACGCAGATCGAGCTCGCCAATGACGAGTTCCTTGCCGGTGTCATCGCATCCGGATCCGGAAAATCACTCGAGGACATGATGTTCCTCATGGTCGACGACGAGCTTTCCTTCATCAACGAACTCAAGGGAATGAACCCGATCCTGGTCTACAAGCCCAGCGATATGAAGAAGGCCGTCAGGGACGTTCTGGATTCTGCATTCAGGTATTCCGGACAGGGTCTTTTCTCCACATCCAAGGTAGTTCTGACCATCGAGGATCAGAAAAGATTCACGGATATGATCATGGAACAGGCAAAACTTCTGAAGATCGACGATCCCGCAGAGCCCGAGGTATTCTCGGGACCTCTGATCGGAAAGGAGGTCAAGGCCCAGTTCGATGAGGTCGCTTCAAAGGTCGCGGGATACACGATATGCGGCGGAAAGAAAGTCTCATCCGAGTTCACTCAGAACGGTTCGTACGTCACTCCGCTGATAGTCACCGGCCTCGACGACGAGGACGACATGGCCTATATGGACTTCGGAATTCCGTTCCTGTATATCAAGACCGTATCGGACATCGATGAGGCATTCGAGGAGCTGGCATATACCGAATGCGGACTTTCCGCAGGTATCTACTCCAAAGATCCGAAGATCATCGAGAGGTTCAAGAACGAATCTGATCTCCCGTATCTGTTCATCAACGAGAGCAGCCGTTCGCTGAGACCTGCGGTCCACGCAAAACTCGAGAACTTTGTCAGGTGAGTCAGGCATCCCTGACCCCGACATTCTTCACAAACCTCTTAGCCGATCTTCCGATCTTTCTCAGATCTGTGTCGCTGTAGTCGTCGGTGCCTTCGACAGGGGCGCTTCTGATTATGTAATAATACTTCGCAAAGGAGATCTTCTCTGCGATCTTTCCGACGGAATCCTCATCGATGATCCCGGGGGCCGCAACGGTCCTGAATATGGTCTCTACGCCAGAATCTTCCAATATAGCCAGGGTCTTGATGATGGGACTGATGTCGATATCTTTTCCCACAGCCGCGGAATAATCTTCTTTGTTAAGGGGTGCGGGCATATTGACGCAGACGCAGTCGGCAAATCTGGCGCCTATGAGGTCGTCCAGGGGATCCGGAAACAATCCGAACGTATCTATCCTGATCGGGAGTCCCCTCTTCTTGATCTCTTTCAGGAATTTATACAGGTCCGGGCATCCTGCCGGTTCTCCGCCGGATATGATAACTCCCGTAAGGAAATCCATATGTCCGTCGATGTATTCGAGGACGGATCCCTGATCTGCGGGGACGAATGCCGTATCTGCAAGTGGACGGTAGTTCGGAAAACCCGGGTCGCAGTCCGCAATGACAATGTTGCAGGCATTCTTTCCCTCCCAGGTGCGGAGGGTGGTCTTGACAAAGCCTTCTATCCTCATCAGTTGAATTTCCTGATGTTCTGAAGCTCGTAGATGCCTTTGAGGCCGCTGTAATACTCGCGCATCTTCTTGGGAATGTCTTCCAGCGGGATCTCGGAGTCCTTCATATCGGCGACTATTTCCAGCGACATCTCCTGATATGCGATGACGATCTTGGAGAACACGGAGATGAGGTTGATGTTCATGTCCGCGATTATCTCCAGGGCCTTCTCTATGCTTCCGGGGCAGTCGGGGATGCTCATGTTCATCTCGATCAGTCTGGTATCGGGTTTGAAGAATACTACCGAAACGAGCCAGGAGCTCATATCCAGCGTAAGCATGACCTCTGTGTTGTTGACATCTGTGAGGATATCGCCGTATTCTACGGAGAGGTCGAACGTCCTGTCGACAAGTGCGACGGGCGCTCCGTGTCTGAGTTCCTCTTTCACAGTTCCGCTGTCAGATTCCTTTCTGAAGATCCTTCCGATCTTTGCGGGTTTGAAGCTGATGTACTTGATCTTGTCCACAGACGGATCGTTCATCGCCTTCAGGTTGGTGAATCTCTCTTTGATGATCTCTCCTTCGCCGGCAAAGTTGAGCTCTGCCATGATGCTCCAGATAATCGTCGTGTCCGAGATGCCGTTCAGGGATACGGAATTGAGGATGTTGATACCCTGATCGCTGAGGAATTTTGCTGCCTGTACAGTGGAACCGGGAACGTCCTCTTCGTACAGATTGATCTGCGTAAGGGTACGGAAATTCTCCTGGGGATACATGGACATGAGGAGTTCGTATCTCTTCGGTCCTTTCTCCGGATATCTGAAAAGAGTGCTGTAGATGTAGCCGCCTTCCACGAGTCCCATGACCCCGGCCAGCCAATCGTCGATCCTGATCTTGTTGTCCCTGATCTCAGTAAATTCCCAGCTCTTCATTAGGTTCCCTTTCCCTGTTCTTAGGCCTCAAATGTCCTTCCTATAATTATTCTTTATCGAGACCGTGGGCCTGGTCCATCCCGGGTCCTCCTTGTCTATGGACTCGATATCTGCGATGAGATTGGTCAGGCTGCCGGCCTGTTCTTTGGCTTCCGACACATATGCCAGGGCGTCCTTGGCATATTGGCTCCTTGCCTTCAGTTCCGTCATTCTGAGCGCATCGTCGATAAGAGCGGATGCCTCGCGGAGTTTGGCCTGGGCCTTTTTGAGTTTTCTTATCCTCTTTTCGTTCTCGGAGATCTCGCGTTTGCCGGTGGACGAGAATCCGTATCTTCCGGGCATCAATGCTTTCTGTCCTACTTTGTACGGGCATACCGTGCATTTACGTGCCACTTCGACGACCCTTCCTTCGAGGGACATGTTCCTTAACGGGACCATCGCATTCCTGCATACGGGGCAGGTCTCGGGCAGGGGCCCTTCGGTCTCATGGTATTCGATGACCACTTTCAGAATGTTCTTTTCGATACCCACGCGTCTGATCCTTTCGCCGCCCGCGCGATAATTGCTATCCATCTTGGACAGTTCGCGGTTCACGACCTCCGCCAATTCCCTCTGGCTGTTGACGTGCGGCGTGCGGGTCATGGCATTACGGATGGCCTTTTCCAGAACCGCTTCGTCGGGTATCTTGTAGGACATGTCGGTCTGTATGTCGTTACTGCGTAAAATATCCTTCTCGGATGGAATCCATTATTTACGGGTTCAGCGATGGGACATTCGCAGGCGGGGGTAGCCAAGCCGGCCAAAGGCGCGGGACTTAAGATCCCGTATCGAAGGATTTCAGGGGTTCGAATCCCCTCCCCCGCACTCTTATCTGAACAGGCTTTTGATCTTCTTTATCGGCGTGAACAGAGGTTCTACCATCCTTCTTCCGTGGCCGATGACGAATGCACAGTACATCTTCTTGCCCGGGCGGACATCTCCGAAGAATTTGGCCATCCTGTCGGGGGCCTCTCTTGCCGCCATCAGCACAACGTTGGAATAGAAACCGCAGATGCCCATGGTGAATCCTTTCTTTTCGAGTTTGGCCGTGGCTATCAGAGCATCTTCGGCATTTTTCGCGAAGAAGAAAAGCACCTGTTTCCCTTCCCAGAGGATCGGATTGGGTTCCAGTGCATTATGGATTCTGCGCCAGTCTTCCCATTCTCTGATCACGGGGACCGATGCGGATTTGTCTTTGACGATGTCCCATACCAGTTCCATGAACGCATCGAGGCGTTCTCCTTTGATGGAGATCATCTCCACGCAGTCTTCGGCGAGTCCGGTGGGGCTGTAGTACGCCGCATCGAACAGAAGTGCGAATTCCTCGTCGGAGATCATCCTGCCGTCGAACCATTTGGAATTCTTGTGCTTCGAAAGGAAGTCCTTGAGAGTATCGTCATTGATCTTCTCCCCTTCCTTCTTGGTATCGAGCTGGATCGCTCCTTTGGGACAGACAGATACGCAATGGGCGCACTGCATGCACCCTGTTTCCTGTTCGACCGCTTTCTTATTGACGATCTTTATATTGTCTTTCATGCAGATGGATGCGCATTTTCCGCATCCAACACACTTGGAGGTGTCTATGACCAGATGTTTCATGGATATCCTTGTCTGAGATCAGGCTTTTTTATCGGCCCAGAAGTCCAGCTTTGAAAGGCGGTCGGTCAGGATCTTTCTGGCCTCTTCTTCGGATATCTCAGGTTCCAGGACACGGAGCCTCGGAATGCGCGATTCGACCATTTGCTGAAGTGTGCCTTTGTAAAGGAATTCTCCGTTGCGGTAGCAATATCCGCAGTACTCGTTGTTCTTGGAGCTGTCCGCGTTCGTACCGTACATCTTTCCGGATTTCCCCAGCATGATGCCGCAGCACTGACAATAATTATCGTCGCTTACCATAAGGTCACCGGGGACTAAAAGCGCGGTCTCAGTATTTTATATATAGCATTATGTCGTATCAGAGGTCATGTCGGATAAGAATGTAATGGAAGCTCTGGGCCTGTCCAAGGTGACCATCGTCGACGGGAAGGTAGTAGAGGTCACAGAACCGAAGGTGAAGTACTGTCCTCTCTTCAAGAGGGTCAGGAACATCGATGAACTGAATTGCTGTACCGTGAAGGAGAATATGGAGTACCGCATCAAGACATTCGGGATGTGTATCGATGACCGTGTTACCCGTATGGGCAACTTCCTCAGTTTCGGTGTTTCCGAGATGTTATGTCTGGCATGTAAGGTCGGCATCCTCGATGCGGCAGTGATCGCGGCGGACGGCTGCGGTACGGCAGTGATAGACGATCCGGAAATAATCCAGGGGATGGGAGGAAGGATCTCCGCGATCATAGAGACCGTTCCTTCGGAGAATGTAATATCCGACATAGGGAAGGGCAGGGTCCTCGATCCGGAGAACGCGACAATAGATCAGATCGCAGGGGTCAGGAAAGCTTTCGATATGGGATACTCCAAGGTCGGAGTATCCACCCCTTTTGCCGATCAGGCAGAATATTTCCGTAAGACATACGGAGACAGGATCATGATATTCGGAGTTCATACGACAGGTATATCGGAGGCCGATGCCAGGAAGTTCTTCCAATATGCTGACATCATCACATCATGCGCGTCCAAATGGGTCCGTGAGGTGGCAAAGGAATGTGCTGTTCTCCAGGCGGGTACCAAGGTCCCGGTCTATGGTGCGACGGAGGCCGGAGCAGAACTTATGCGTGCGAAACTGAAGGAACTGGGAAAGGAGCCAGATACCGAACTGACCGATGGACCGTATCCTTTGCTGTGATAGTGCCTATTCACAAGAATTATATTTGAGCAGGCTCTATACATGAGCATGGCAGAAGAAAAGTTCAAAGTCCAGCTGCTGGAGGCGATGTCCTCGTTGATCATCGCAGCCTTCGGTCTGGTCGCTGCTCTTGCTTGGAACGAGGCCATCAAAGCCCTTGTTGCAAAGCTCTTTGATACGGGGGATGACCTCCTCGGTCTAGTAGTGTATGCTGTCATTGTCACAGTACTTGCTGTTGTAATGACAATCCTGATCACAAGAGCCATCAAGAAGGCAAAGGCGCTATCCGAAGACAAGTCCAAAGAGTGAATCTCTTAAGACTCAAACCTCTTACTTTTCCTTTTCATTTTTTACTTCGATCTTCGGTGCGGGAGAAACAAACAGTTTCTCACTTCTCTTTAGACGTTTGAATCTGGATGAAGCATAGCTCAGAAGGTCTGTACCGGTAAGATCTATGCTGGACGGTCCGGAGCGGACATAGAAAGTTTCTGTCTTTCCTTCAATGAGGAATACAGGCATATCGCTCTTCTGGCACACTACCCTCATGACTCCTTTCGGTTCATCATCTTCGTTGGCCCTGTAATCGGATAACCTGAAAGATATGAACTTCAGGAACTCATTCCCGATCTGATTCGCGATGAGATGGGTCATATGCAGATTGAGCTTATCGCGGTTGTCAAAGCTCTGTTCATCTATGCCTACAACACTTCCGTCATCGGCTATACCTATGAGGAGGGTTCCGCCGTTGGTGTTCAGGAAGGCCACGATCGTTTTCAATACGGCCTTTTCCATCCTGACATCCTTCTCATCGGTGGCCAGGTTGGTCCTGAGCGTGGATTTGTATTCCACTGTCTCGCTCTCTCCGGCCCTGATAGCCTTGGATATCTCCTGCTGTTCGTATTCCTCGATGCCGATGGTACCCGCGTTGGATTCTAGATACTTGTTCACGGTGTACTTGAAGAGATTGTTGTGTTTGTTGAGATAGAATAACACGGCGATCAGGATATTTCCCACCAATACGATGGTGAACTCCGCCATTATCTCCTCGGTCGGTTTGGGCGAGGAATCTGTGAACACGTGGAGATAGTAGACGACCACGGACATCATCATGTACAGGGATATGCCGACGCATACGGACATGAATGATGTCAGGAACGGTTTCTCTTCTCTGACCTTGGGCATGGTCCTGAGCAGGGAATAAGTGGCAATGATGCCGGCAAGTCCGAGGATGACCCCCAAAAGGATGTTGGTGGGTATGGAGGTCCATATGCTGCTGTCGAACTGTTTTCCGAACAGGATCAGGACCATGATGCCTACCAGCATCAGAATGAACATCGGCGGTACATTGACCGTCTTCTTCTCCGTGATAAGCGCATCCAACAGGATAAAGAGTGTCGGCAGTGCGATGATGGTATCCTCGTACGCATGGAATGCCAGACCGATGGCGAGAACTATGATGGTCAGGGCAAGGAACACGCAGTAAAGGATGTACATTCTCTTGCTTATGACGGCGTCCGTCGTCTTCTGGATGAGGGTCTTGGGATCTTCCATCTTCTTATCGTAACACACGGAAAGTATTAATTATATCTGCGCCGCGAAATCCAAAGACCTTTAAATAGTTAGTATTAGTACACATTATCGGAGTAATATTCTTGGTAGGGCCAACAACATCAACGACAGACAAGAAAGATACAAAACCGGTAAAGAGGCCTCAGAGCCCCAACAGCAACAGGTACAAGCCTAAGACCAAGGAGAGTACCAAAAGGCAGTCTATGCTCAATACGCACAGACTCGCACCGTTCAAGTACGACATGAACGAGATCTTGTCTTCATCTGCGATGGACCCCGCAAAGGCGTCATCATTTTTGGCATCGGTTATCGCCAAGGCATCCCGCGTATCGACCAGGGATGCCAAGGATTTTGTCAGGACATTCCTCGACGAGGGAGATCTGACAAAGGAGGAGTGCGACAGGATCGGACGCCTTCTCGATAAATACAGCAAATACCGCTGAAGGCGAGAACGATGAGATCTGCAGAACTTTCCGTGGGAAGGATCTTTGTACTCAGACTAGAGACCGGCGAGGTCATACACGAGGTACTGGAGAAGTTCGCTTCAGACAATCATATCAAGAACGCCACTGTCAGTATTGTCGGCGGTGTAGATAAAGGTTCCAAGATGGTGTCGGGCCCTCATCTTCCGATAATCGACGGTAAGATCGATCCTTACATACATACGGTCGAGAAGGAATCGGAGGTCACGGGCTTCGGTACCATATTCTGTGATGAGAACGGAACACCGATCTTCCATATGCACGGTTCTGCCGGCAGGGAAGGAGGTTCCTCGACGGGTTGTTTCCGTGCGGGAATGATAGCCTGGCTTGTTCTGGAGGTCGTAGTAACGGAACTGATAGGAACAGGTCCGGTAAGGAAGACAGATCCGGCCACAGGATTCAAGATCCTGGAGATCGAATGATCATCTTCTGTTATATGTGTCTCCGAAATTATTGAAGACGTTATCGGCGTACTGGTTCATGTGCACGGCGTCCTGTTTGTCAGGGACGACGAAACCGCTCAGCGGGAACTCGGAGTCGCAATACGGGCATCTGACGTTGGGACAGTTCTTGTTTGCCTGAGGACAGTATTTGCATGCAACGGCCCTTGACTGGAAAAGACTGAATTCCTTTCCGCATACGGGACAAAGGAACCTGTGTGCCGCTACCTTCAACTCTCTGTTTATTCCTGCCGCCTGTTCTTCGGGCGTGAGCCACATAGGGGCTCTGGGGGATATCGGTTGACTGTATGCAGGTGGATTTCCCATTTATTACCTCAAATGCTTTTCGATGCCTTGATGACGGATTTGAGAAGTTCGTCGTCCTTGCATCTTTCTACGAATGTTCCAGTAACGACTGCGTTGGCACCGGCCTTCCTGGCTGCTTTAGCTGCCTCGGGTGTCCTGATACCTCCGCCTACTATGAGCGGTATTGAAATGGCCTGTCTCACTGCGGTGATCATTGCGAGGGGTACAGGGGTGTCTGCGCCGCTTCCCGCCTCGAGATAAACGAAATCCATTCCGAGCATCTCGCATGCGAGGGCGTATCCGATAGCCTTGTCGTACTCATCCTGCTGGACGAGATCCGCCTTTCCGACCTCTCCGACCTTCATTCCGGGAGCTATGATGATGTATCCCATGGAGATAGGTTCGATACCGAGTTTTTTGATGTATGCCGCTGCGCCTGCCTGTGCCTTGATGACATAGAACGGATCGGCGCTGTTGACCATACTCATGAAGAATATGGAGTCCACTTCTTTCGAGAGTGCCTGAGGTCCTGCCGGGAAATAGATGGTGGGAAGCTCTGCGGATTCCTTGACCGCTTTTGCGGTGGCATCCAGATTCTCTCTGGTGACTCCTGTGGATCCCCCGATCATGATAGCATCGGTACCGGCATTCCTTACTTTGAGAGCGATCTCGGCCGCCTCTTCGGGTGTCTGTTTGTCGGGATCTATAAGTGTCAGGTGAATGGTACCATTCTTCATTCTGTCGAGGAGATACTGTTTTACTGTCATTGGATTACACCCAATATGAACGCTACAAGGGCAACCAACATTGCCATTTTTGCTGTTTTCTCACACTTGTGAGCGTTTGCGAAAAGTATCCATGCACAATATATAAACATTGCATCCGCGACTAATACAAGGCAATACATTATATTGAACATCGAGACCGCCAGAGGGTATATGCTCAGGATCGGGCCGGCAATGAAGAATACGGCGGCCAGATAAGAGGCCTTCTTTGCGCCGATGCTCATGGGGAGGGTCTTTCTCTCGCCTTTATCGGAATCCATGTCCTCTATGTCCTTGGCTATCTCGCGTCCGACGCTGACCAGCATTGCCATCACGGCAACTATGATATTGCTATGGGCGCTGCCGGCGACCGCACCGCCGAACAGGAATACCATTCCGGTGAGTACGGCGATCGTAAGGTTGCCTACGAAGCCCCTTTGTTTCAGACCCACCTCGTATCCTACCATGAGAACGGCGGCGATTATGACGATCGCCGTTGCTTCCAGGGACTGCATGAACAGGGAAAGGACACAGGCAAGGGCCAGACCTGCGATTCCGCAGATGAGGGCGTTCTTGGGTGTTATCTCCCCCGTCGGCAGCGGCCTGTCGGGATGTGCGGTCTTATCAAGTTCCCTGTCAATGTAATCGTTGAGAGAATTGCCGCCTGCGATGAATGCTATCACAACAAAACATGCGATGATTATGTTGAGTACGTAATTTCCCACATCCGTTCCGACGGCCAGGAATGCACCTATGACAACAGCTATGATGCCCATGATGCCATTTCCGAGTCTGAACAGACGCAGGTACTTGTTCATGTATCGCAGTAGTTATCCGTTCGTTATAAACGTTATTGGTACCGGAAGATGTGATAATGCCTGGAAAGCGAACCGTGCACGTACTGGACGTACATATTCTCCAAGACCATTCTGTCTGTGTCGATGGGGTGCGGCAGTACGATACCCGCGCGGGCCCCTTTCTTCAGGACCTTCGGAATGGAATCGAGTGCACGGTTGTAGATGTGATCGATGTTCTCTCCTCCGGTCTTCGTACTCCTTCCGTACGGGGGGTCGGTGGCAACGGCATCGATTTCATTGAACAGGGACGGGATATCGCTGATATCAGCAACTTGAATGTCCGAAAGTGCTAGACCGTAGAAATCCATGTTCTCCTGACATCCGAATACCATCTCCTCGTCGAAGTCCGATGCCATGGCCTTCATGCCCATTTCGGCGGCCTCTATGACGATCCCGCCGGTGCCGCAGAACGGATCCAACACCGTTCCGCCCTTTTTCACGCCGGTGAGGTTGATGAGTGCCCTGGCGTATTTGGGGTGCAGGGATATGGGGGAGAAGAACGGTCTTTCTCCGACCTTTCTCTTCTCCAAAAGGTCCTTCTCGATCGTGCGTTCTTCGATGAAGAGATTGATGCTGTCGCTCATGTTCATCCTGACGACCGTATCCGGTTCCTTCAGGTCGACATCATTCTTCTTCGAGAGGATCCCTCCGGCCCTGCGTATGAGATCCTGGGAATCCACATCCTTCATCATTCCCTTGAATCTCTTTCCGCGTATGGCGAAGCTTCCCGGAGGAAGTTCGATGTCTTCGACGGATGACAGATCGTCCGGTGTGCACGATCCCAAAAAGCGTCCTATGCTGTGTGTAAGGGAGATACGGTCCGCGATGCCGTCAAGGTGTTCGGAGTCGAACGACGCTATGACGTATCCCGGACCGGTCTTGTTTATCTGGAATCTGTCGCATTCCGCTTCGATACAGCGTACGGCTTCGGCCGCCGGCATGTCGGCGCACTCGCCGAGCAGATCGAAATAGTATGCGGAATACACAGGTTTCCTTATCCGTCAGTCCTTAATACCATCTTCGGTGACCATGAAGACAGCCTCTCCTTCCGGAAGGTTAGGAGAATCTATGAGTCTGGCTATCCTCTTTCCCGCCTTTCCCTTCCTGAGGTAGATACGGAATGTCGCCGTGTGTCCCACGATATGTCCGCCGATAGGTCTGGTAGGATCTCCGAAGAACGCATCGGGTTTCGCAGCGACCTGGTTGGTAACGGCGATGACCGCATTGTTCAGTGTCGCGAAGTTCAGGAGGTCGTGCATATGACGGTTGAGGATCTGCTGCCTTTCTGCAAGAGCTCCCCTTCCGAGATATTCTGCCCTGAAATGGGATGTAAGCGAATCCACTATGAGCAGCCTGACCTTCGTGGTCTGTGCCAGCTCCATTGCTTTGTCCACAAGGAGGACCTGGTGCTGCGAGTTGAATGCTCTTGCGACATGTATCCTCTTGAGGGTCTCTTCGGGATCCACTCCGAGATATGTGGCCATCTGCGTGATCCTCTCGGGTCTGAAAGTGTTCTCCGTATCGATTATGATAACATCGGAGTCCAATCCTCCTCTGTCTTCGGGGAGGGTCGCATTGACCGCGAGCTGGAAGCAGACCTGTGTCTTGCAGCTTCCGAATTCTCCGAAGAATTCAACGATCGACTGACTTTCCAATCCTCCGTTGAGAAGTTCATCGAATGCTTTGGATCCGGTCGTCAGTTTCGTTACTGCCTGACGGCGCTCCATGATCGCGTCACCGGTCTCGAATCCGCCGATGTCTGCGCAGAGTTTTGCACCTTCAATAATGTCCAACGCCTTTTTCTCTCCGATCTCGCAGGATTCTGCAAGGTCTTTCGGAGCTGCTACGGCGATGGTCATGAGGTCATCGTAACCCGATTCGCGGAGTTTTTCTGCTATGGCTGGTCCTACTCCTGGTATGTCTTCTAGGGTTTTTTTGGCCATTGATTTTCACCATCCCTCCTTACGTCGCAGGGAGTATTTAAGGGAATTTCGGGGGGGTCACCGAATCCGCCGAATCCGCCGAATCTCGCCCCCGCCGATATAAACATTTAAATGTAGGAGATAGAATCGCCTACCGATGGCAAAGAAGAAGAGGCGTATAACAGAAGAACCCATAGAAGAGTATGAGTTCAAGCCTGCAGAGTTCGATGAGCGCGAGTTCATCTACAAAGATATTCACGGGACCAAGATCCTCGGCGTTATCATGGTATTCGCAATAGCCTTCGGTATCTTCGGTGCTGTCGTTTGTACATACGGACCCGACTGGACATGGATGGTAGTGTCTGTTCTTGCTTTCGCAGTTGCGTTCTCGATGAAGAAAGTGCTTATGAAGATGAAATTCAGGCCGGACCTTCTCGATGCAAAGTCGATGTATGCGAACTATTTCCTGTTCCTCTGTCTTGCATTGGGAGTCTGTATTCTCTTTGTCAACCCTCCCTTCCTGTGAGGGTCTTTAATTTTTCAGCCGCGGACGGCGATCCGTTCGCGGCCATAACATTGTTCTGAAAACAAGGACCTGCCGGTCCCTTCATCTTTCCCATATCTGAATGGGGTCCAGAAGCTCTGTCAGAAGTTCAGGGTCGGCAGACATCACTGAGGTGTCATGATCGAGGATCTTCATAGTATCCGGATCGATCTCCCTGCCTATCCCGGATATGGCGGCCTCATCGGTAATCATTTCCTGTGCCGTGAAATACATCCTTTCGGCTATGACATTCCAGCATCCGTCCTCTATGAACGGTTTGCCGTACTCGTTGTCCTTCCATTTGTTCAGGAACGATGCGGCGGTCTTCACGAACACCGGCGGTCCTGCGTGCTTGTACGTTTTGGAAAGGACATCGCGTTCGATCTCGAAAGCTATCTCCAAGGTATCATCGGTCATGTTGTGGACCGCGCGGAGGACGTTGTAATCGAAATCATTGAGCTTCTTTGTGAGGGCATACTGTGTCTTCCACAGCTGGGAGTACAGATTGTCCTCTACCACATCCGGTCTCTTGAAGATGACCGTCATGATCCTGGAACCGTGCTCTTCGGTCTTCTTCTGAAGTTCCTCTTTGGTAAGCGGGACCCTTTTGCGGGGGAAGAAGAATCTTTCCGACGGTTCTTCGAGATAGGCCTTTGCCGCGACTATGAACAGGGACATGGTATCGATGTGGACGGCGGATGCGACATTTCTCCTTTCGTCCACAGGGTCGTATACGACAAGAGGGCCGATCATAGGAGGGCCTTTCTTCTCGATAACGATGGTCGTCCCTTCCCTCCAGTCAGATGCGGCCTCCAAGACCTCATCGAATGATCCGTATTTCACGATGAGCAGTTCGCACAGATATCCGGAGAATCCTCTGGTGTTAGGTTCTGCGCCGTATGCTTCTATGCCTTTCATGAATGCTTTCAGCAGACGTACCTGATCCTTCTTTGCATCATCAAGTTTGGAGAGGATGTAATCCGTATGGAAAGGCGTGCGGTCGACCGCTGTCTGCAGTTTCAGTGTATTTTTCAGCGCTATGCTCGGTACGAGATCTACGCTGACGCCTTCGAACACTCCTCTGGTGTAGGGGTGCTCGGAATACATGCGGATGCCGTGGAGGATATCCTCTCCGGCCTGAAGTCCGATGTCCTCCAGTATGCTGTGCGGTGTTCCTTCCGGGAACAGCATGAAGAGGTCCAGATCGGGAGCGGAAAGGTATGTGCCCTTTGCATAGGAACCGACCAATCTGACCTTGATGTCCAGATCGTGTACGCTGATGTAGTCCTTGACGGTCTTGACAAGGTCATCGGCGGCCTTCTTTATGCGGGCGTCCTCTTCCGCATCGGGCCTTATCTTTTCCAACACCGCAGATTCGGCACTCATTGATGTGAGCATGGGCGACGTAGATTTAAATTATTCTCATTTCGGTTTATGGTACGATTTTACGGAATTTTATAATAGTTAACATTAATTTTAACAGTTGGCCAGTATAGTTTTGCGCTACTCTGTTTTAAATATTTTATAAGATGTAACAATCATGCTTATGCATCGGGAGCATGACGCCGACTCTGGGAAGGTCGACAATTCGGGGAGCAGCGCTCGTTCAGAGGACATTGTTCTACCGGAAGGTGTAATTAGTTACTATCCCGAAGCTGACGATACTTATACTGCATTGATCTGGATCGAATATCCGGACGAGGCCGTTCCCGCGGCCGTCGAGAATATCGGAGCCGATATTCAGGCCAGATTTGTCAATATCGTCGGTCGTGACTATGAAAAATCCGATGCAAAGACAAAGGTAAAGATCCCCCACCTTACCGCTAAGAAAAAGGTCTTGATCGTTGTGATGGTAGTTCTTCTGAGCTGTCTTCCAGTCATACCTTCGCTTTATTCGTCTACCGTCACCCAGTCTTCCGTGACCGTAATGGACAATCCCGAATTGGTCACACATACCGTGGCCGATAACATTACGATCGAGACCATTGACGGCAGCGATGCTTATCTCCTGAAATATCTCGGGTCCGATACAGGGTGTACCTGGTACATCTACTGTAATGAAGATTCGGCATACACCGTATCCAACAATAGTTATGTCAAACGTGACTTTACGAAGATCGGAACAGGGACCTCGGTCTCCATAGACGGCGGTACAATGCATATCGGTTCGTACCAGATCAAATTGGTCACGAACAACAGCGTGTACACAGGTACGGTGGTCATCGACGGAGATATCAACACGACCTATACCTGGAAATTTGTCGGAGAGGGAGGTTTGTCGGTCATCAACTCCATACGTGTGGCGTATCGTTTCGATGATTATTACGTATTCGAGACCAATACGGATATAGGGAGATCGTCGACCACCCAGGTCGCGGATTTCGCAGTGACCGAGAGCATCGTAGACGATGTGATCCAGTCGTTAGATACGGAATATATGCGCCACTATTATCCGCCAGACAGCGATTGGTATATCAATTACATTCTGGCGTTCGTACAGGAATGTTTCGATTATCCTCAATGGACCGCTTATCCCGATCTCTATTTGTACGGACAGTATGAATATTTTGCATATCCGATGGAGACGCTGTTCCACGGATTGGGCGATTGTGATGATACCGCGATATTGTGCGCCGCGCTGTTCGACGGTGCTGGGTACAGTTCCGCGGTCACTCTCCTGTATGCGGATTCCGATGACGGAAGGATCATAGGACATTCGACATCCGCGTTCAATCTGGTTAAGCTGGTGTCGTATTACAACGTGCCGTCCGGATATGAGGATGCCCACTTGCAGGTGGGCGATATAACATACTATATGTGTGAGACAACGACATCCGAGCAGATGGCGGCCGGGTACATCCAGGAAAAGTATCTGCAGGAGATCAAGAGCACAGGTAGGGTAGAGAGTCTGATCTATCCGGTGGTGGTCAATGATGAGTGAGAGGTGCTGACGGAGGGAACCAGGTTCCGGTGAATGTTTTCGCTTTGCCCAGTAAGATGGTCTTGCCCATCTCGACGGTCATTAGGTCCTCGCCTGCAATGACCTTGCATCCAGACTCGGCCTCGGCCACATCAGCTTGCTCTTTCGGTCCGCGGAATATCATAACTATTCCTAGATGTATGAATATTGTCAGTTCAGGACTCACTCTTTTTATGAATTTGGTAGCATCTGCCGTACAGAGGTGATACTTGATACGGGAATCATCGGGAGCGGTCACAGGCAGGATCAGTACGCGCGAACCGATATACTGGTCGGCCAGTTCGTCGGAGTATTGTGTATCGCTTACATACGATACGATGCCGTCATCGGTGATGAATCTGAAACCGACATTGGTGGGGTCGCTGTGATCTGCGTAGCATATCTCCGTACGGAGTCCGTCTATATCGAGGACATCTCCGGGCCTGAATACTGTGGCGGAAGCTGCTATGTTCATATGATATTGCGACAGGCAGGGTCCGAGACCGCCCTGTCCTTCCATCACGGTAACGCTTCCGTATATGTGGCCTCTTTTCGTCCATCCTCCGCGTGTCATCCCTTCTATTGCGACCTCCGCATCCGTATAATGGTCGGGGTGGGCATGCGATATGATTATCGAATCGGTATCTGCGGGATCGTAATGGATGTTCTTCATTTGGGTCAGAGCGCCCGGTCCCGGATCGATATGCAGAAAATGTCCGTCATGTTCGACAAGCATCCCCCCTGTGCACCTGGTCTGATACATTGCGGAATGTCTTCCGCCGCCGGTGCCCAGAAAAGTGATCTTGAAGGACATAATCCTAAGAAAGAGATATCCACTATTAACTATCTCCCGACCGACAATAGTTTGTAATAGTATCTGTGAGATTCTTCTTCATATGATAACAGTAATCAGGAATGCATGGATCGTTACGCAGAACTCTGCAAGGGATATTCTGAAAGGCGACATAGTCGTTGACGGTGAGAAGATCGTACAGGTCGGGGGAACATACAACGGTACCGGCGACAGGGAGATCGACGCATCCGGCGATATCGTAATGCCCGGTTTTGTGAACACTCACTCGCATGTTGCCATGTCGGTAATGAAAGGTGTTGTCGACGACCTTTCATTCCCGGATTTCCTGGACAAGGTATTCAAGATCGATTCGGACAGGACCGACAGCGATCTGGACATCGGTACCAAGCTCGGATGCATGGAGATGATGCGCAGCGGCACCACAACCTTTGTGGACATGTATTATTCCGAAGATGTCATCGCAAAGGCCGTTCAGGAGGCCGGTATCAGAGGAGTTCTCTGCTGGTGCGTCCTGGATCAGGAGTGCACCACGCAGATAGGCAACCCTCTGGAGAACTGCAAGAGGTTCTATTCGCAGTTTAACGGACAGAGGAAGATCGTTCCCGGAGTCGGACTTCAGGGTGTCTACGTATGCAACGAAGAGACCTGTGTCGGAGCGGCAGAGTTCGCACGCGAGGTCAAAGCACCTCTGACTCTGCACCTCTCCGAAACAAGGGGAGAGGTCAACGACCACAAGAAGAAGACCGGAATGAGGCCCGCCGAGTGGCTGGACCACATCGGTGTCCTCGGACCCAATGTGATCGCCGCCCATTCCGCATGGATGACCATGAATGAAGTAAGGCTCATGGGAAATGCCGGAATGTCGATCGCTTCATGCCCCGCATCCAATATGAAACTCGCCACAGGAGGCGTGGCGCCCATCCCGGAATATCTGAAATACGGTGTGAACGTGAGCATCGGAACGGATGGGAACACCACCAACAACAGTCTCGATATGATCTCGGAGATGAAGATCCTCGGACTTCTCCAGAAATCAAGCAGATGGGATCCCACAGTGACTCCCGCCCAGCAGCTCCTCGACTTTGCTACCATCAACGGTGCGAAGGCCATCGGAATGCAGGACAAGATCGGGTCGATCGAAGTGGGAAAGTATGCGGATATCGTCATCTACGACGGAAAAGCACCCAATCTCAGACCCGCCCTGAAAGAGAACATTGTGACCAACATGGTATATTCGGCATCTACCGTAGACGTGAAGACCGTAATGTGCCAGGGCGATATAGTGGTACAGGACGGAGAGATCATGACCCTGGACAAGGAGAAGGTCCTCGATGCCTCAGAGGATATCTGGAAAACATTATGCCTGAGATGAGCGACGGCAGAGTGACCTACGGGGTCACGGGCTGGAAGGAACTGAAGGACAGCGGTGTTCTCCATGCGGACATGCACTTTCACACCAACTGTTCGGATTCGTATACGGATGCCAACAGCATGATGAAGCTTGCCCGCATCAGAGCACCGGTATCGCTGTTACCGACCACAATCTGATCGGCACGCTCAGGAAGATAGATCTCAGGGACCCGGATGTCATGGTGATCCCGGGAATGGAGATCAGCACCACGGATGATCCTCATGTGCTGGTGTATTTCTACGAATTCGGAGAATTGGAGGAGTTCTGGGAGAAGTACATCCATCCCAGACTCGCACCCTGCCCCTGGCTGGCACTGAAGGATTTCACCACATGCGATCTTCTGGACGCGGCCGAGGGTCTTAATTGTGTAGTATCCGCCGCCCATCCGATGGGTTATTTCAACTCTCCCAAAGGGGTCGAGATATGCAGGGTGAAGGGGCGCATCTCCGACGAGACCGCAAAGCGTCTGGACGCATACGAGGTCATCTGCAGCGGAATGAGCCACAAGAGCAATCTCAAGGCATTGGATGCCGCCCGGTCGCTCGGCCTTTCCTATACGGGAGGAACGGACGGGCATCTCCTTTTCGAATTGGGGAACGTGGTCACCGTCTGCGATGCGAACGACCGTGACGGTTTCCTCGATGAGATCGCCAAAGGCAGATCCAAGGTCGTGGGAAGGGAGAAGACTCCCGTGGAAAAGGTCCAGATGGGATCCGCTTCATTCTCCAAGTTCGTAGAGCATGTGACCACATCGGTCACATCAAAGGTCATGCACAATGCGGGAAAGGTCTCGAAGAAGCGATCTCAGAGCTGACCGGCGACCAGTCTGGAAATGCCGGTTTTGAATCTTTGGAAGAACGTTCTTTGAGCATACATCTCCCTGGTGTATTCCGTACAGCGTTCCAGGTCCTTCATGAAGGCATCGTCCATCTCCTTTCCTATTCTGGACGAATAGATCATGGCATTGGTCTCGAAGTTCAGTTTCACGCTTCTCTCATCCAGGTTCGCCGATCCCACCGAACAGTAGTATCCGTCGGCCACCATGGTCTTGGAATGAACGAATCCGTTATGGAATTCGTATATCTTCACGCCGTGCTCCATCAGGGTATTTGCATAGTACCTGTTGGCCCAGTAGACGAAGGGATGGTCTCCCACATCTGGAATGATGACCCTCACATCCACGCCGAGAAGGGCAGAATTGCGAAGTGTCTCCAGAAGGGCGGCATCCGGTCCGAGATACGGAGTATGGATGTACAGGGTCTTTTCTGCACTGAGGAACATATTGAGGTATTGCAGCTGGATAGGATTGAAATAGGCAACATCGGGGCCGCCGGAGATCAGCTGTATGCTGTCTTCCCCTTTAGAGACCATTTTCATTATGTCCGGGTAGAATTTCATTTCGAACACAGCATTCTCATCGGTGGCGTATCTCCAATCGACCAGGAATCTGACCTGGGCATCCAGGACCTCCGGTCCCTCGATCCTTACCGCGGAGTCCCTCCAGAACCCGAGAGGTCCCTTTCCGAGATATTCGTCACCGATATTGAAGCCGCCGACATATGCGACGGTGCCGTCTATGACGGCGATCTTACGGTGGTTCCTGTTGTTCTTCCTGGGACTCAGGAGACATGTGGCGGTGCTGTGGAACAGCGAGAACTTTCCCCCGGCAGCTTTGAACTCCCTGATCTTCTTCTTGGGACCTTTGTTGTTCCCGATGGCATCGATCATCAATCTGACCTCGACGCCGTTCTTCACACGGTCTGTCAAAATATCCATAAGTCTGTTGGAGACCTCATCGTTCCGTATGATGTAATACTCGAAATTGATGGTCTCCTTTGCATCAGCCAGATCCTTCAGGAGATTGTCAAAATAGGTCTGACTTTCCGACATGAACCTGACGTCGTTGCTGTTGGTGTACAGTTCAGAACCCGCTTTGGTCATGGCGTTGGCGAATCTCAGCTTCTTCCCGTTCTCGGGATGTTCGGCGAGTTCGTTATCCATGATCTTGCTGACGGATTCTTTGACCTCCGCAAGAATGGCATCCTCGAATTCGCGATCCTTCGCCGCTTTGTTCCTGAAGGCCCTTTCGGAATAGAACGACTGTCCCAGGAACAGATACAGGAAGAATCCGACTATCGGAATGACCCCTAAGACGATGATCCATAACAGGACCGTCTGAGGATCGTTGCGTTCCCAGAACACCATCACCAGTATCAGAAAGACATCTGCCAGCAGGATAAGGAGCAGGATGTTGTCTATGATGAATCCGATGATGTCCATGTATCGTCATTTTGTTATTCATCATTTAATTCTTTCTTCATGTGTTTTATAATTTTACCGCAATATGGCCGAACAGGGATAGCATGACAAAAGGCGCGGATAAGGCATATCATGAGTTACTGGACAAATTGACGGAACTTTCCAAGGAATGTTCTGCGGAGGAACTGTTGGACGGGCTGATCAACGCTACGGCAGATGTGATCATCGGCACCAACGCTCAGCCTTTCCAGGTCGCCCAGGAATATTCAGTGAATCTGTGCATGCTGATCAATAAACTTTCCGGAGGATCCAGATGAAGGTCGTCATCGTAGGCGGTGTGGCTGGCGGGGCATCCGCAGCTGCCAGACTGAGACGTCTGGACGAGAAGGCGGATATAGTGATCATAGAACGCACCGGATACATCTCATACGCGAATTGCGGTCTTCCGTACTATGTCGGCGGTGTGATTACCGACAAAGAGGACCTCACGGTTCAGACGCCGGAAGGGTTCAGGTCCCGTTTCAATGTGGACGTCCGCGTGAGACAGGAGGTTGTATCGGCGGATACCGATGCGAAGAAGGTCCGTGTGGTCCGTTTGGAGGACGGAAGCGAGTATGATGAACCCTATGACAGGCTGATACTGTCTCCCGGGGCCAAGGCGATACGTCCGGACCTCTCGGGAGTGGACAGTCACAGGATATTCACTGTCCGCACCGTCGAAGATGTTCTGGAGATAGGGAACGCCATCAATGATCTGTCTCCGAAGACCGCAGTGGTCGCGGGAGGAGGTTTCATCGGATTGGAAACAGCCGAGAATCTTGTAGAACGCGGTATCAAGGTGACGATAGTACAGCGTCCGGATCAGATATTGGCGACGCTCGACCGTGATATGGCATGCACTTTGCATTCTCTCTTCAGGAAGAAAGGCGTGACCCTCGAGCTCAAAGCATCGGTCACCGGATTCACGACAGACAGCAATATCAAGACGCACCTCAAGGACGGAAGGACCCTGGAATCCGACATGGTCATCCTGGCGATCGGAATAACTCCCGATACCGGTTTCCTGAAAGGCTCCGGGATAGAATTGGGGATGAAGGATTCCATAGTTGTAAACAGTCATATGGAGACGTCCGTTCCCGGAGTGTACGCAGTGGGTGACGCGGTCACCGTCAGGAACTATGTCACAGGCGAGGATGCGCTCATCGCATTGGCCGGGCCCGCCAACAAACAGGGCCGTATCGCGGCAGACAACATCTGCGGCATCAAAAGTACCAGCAAAGGTTCGCAGGGAACATCCGTCATCAAATTGTTCGATATGACCGCAGCATCTACGGGAATAAACGAACGGAGTGCTCAGCGGTTGGGGATACCGTACGGCAAGGTCTACACGTATTCTGCATCCCATGCCACATACTATCCCGGATCCAGGAACATGTCGGTCAAGGTCTTATACGATCCGGAAACGGGAAGGATCCTGGGGGCTCAGATAGTCGGCCGCGAAGGGGTCGATAAGCGCATCGATGTGATAGCTGCCGCGATACATGCGGAAATGACAGCATCGGACCTTTCGGAATTGGATCTCGCATATGCCCCTCCCTATTCATCGGCGAAGGATCCCGTGAATATGGCCGGGTACGTGATAGAGAACGTCCGTTCAGGACTTCTGGAACAGTACTACTGGAACGATGTGGACTCTCTGCCGAGGGACGGGTCGGTCACATTGATCGATGTCCGCGATCCCGACGAATACGCCGAGGGCCACATCTGCGGTTTCGTGAATATCCCGTTGGATGATATCCGCGGAAGGCTGTCGGAGATACCGGCGGACAGGCCGGCGTTCCTGTGCTGCCACAGCGGTCTGCGCAGTTACATCGCATGCCGCATCCTTATGCAGAACGGGATAAAATGCAAGAATCTGGCCGGAGGGTATAGGTTCTACAGAACAGTGGTCGATGATGCTCCGGACGATCAGAGCTGTCTGCCGTGTGGAAAAAAGAAGTGATAAAAGGTCCCGAAGGACCTGTTTGTTCAAAGTCTGTCAACTATGGCCAGGAAGGTCATTGCGATACCGGAGAGGATGCAGATGAAGGCTCCTATGTCCAGGTTGATGGCCATCATCATGATGCTATCGCCTGCAGACATGGTCATCATGAAGATCGCAAATCCTGCGATAGAGAAGATACCGCCGATCAATTTGATGTTGGGGTTGGAGAATCTGGGTACTGAATATGCTGCGGCGGATATGAGGCCGCCGATTGCCGCGATAGCAGGCCCTGCAGATACAGATGTCTGAACGTAATCAGAGGACATGAGATTAAACGGTGATGTGCCGAATCCGAACATTCCTATCCAATTCATAAAGAATGATGCAATGCAAAGGATCGAACAGGCAAGTCCTATATTCCTGAGATTGTCCGAGCTTATATTCAGATTATTGATTCCGATCTTCAGAGAGGTCTTCCTGGCCGGCCTGGATGTTTTCTGTCTGTATCCTGAGCGTCCGTACTGGTTTCCCGCATACTGATAGCATCCCGGCGATCTCATGGATCCCGAATAGGCATACGGATCGATCCTTTCATCGGCGTATCCCGCATTCCTTTCCTCGGGCTGGCGGTACTGTTCTCCCGCGGCAGAACGGTCATTGCTGCGGCCGTTATTGCCGTAACCGTCGGTATTCCGGGAATAACCGCTTCCGTATCCGGAATAACTGTTTTCCTCATAGCGATCCTTCTTGGGTACCGCTCTTACGGGAGTTGTTCCGCAATTGTTCACTCTGCTGTAATTCTCAGAGTATCCGTTCGAATAGTTTGTGCGATTCATGTTTCCGTTTGTTGGATTCATGCTTCTTCGACTGCGGATGGAGAGTATAAAGCCGGGAATGTAACTGTATGAGGTTAGTCGGTCTGTTCGGTCTCGATCTTTACATCTATCGACCCTAAGAAGTTCTGAGAATTAGAATATCATTAGTAAATTAAGTTGTATTAAATTGTGATTAATTCTCCAGCATACTATTCGATTGCATATTTTTATTCATTTTGATTTTGATATTCGAACCACAAAAAAGTAAAGCCAGATGTCAGCGTTTTAACAATCTTAGAATGTTATTGAATATAGTTGCAGTGATATTTTCGATATCGTGAATAAAAAATAACCGTTCAACATATATAAACTATCCAAATTCTGTATATACTATTTCATATATGCTTTAAACATGAACAGAAAAATAAACGGTATGGGGGATTTCTGCTGGCCATCGGCAGAAAGGGTTCCGTATCGTTGATCGTTGTGGCAGTATTGGGTGTACTGCTGCTTTCTTCGGTAATGTGCATTTCGCAATATTCCGAGGAACAGGTGTCCGGAGACGCAAGTATTGCTTCTTGGTACACGGTTGCGGGTACCGATTATAAAGGAGAGTACGACGGATCGTCACATACAATATCGCTGGCCGATCCCGTGATAAATTATGATACATACACGGATGTAACATTTACAAAATATTATTCCACTGATGAGACCGATTATTCGACTAATGAGATCGAGTGTACGGATGTCGCCGATTCTGCTACCGTGTATTGGAAAGTATGCAATTCGGAAACGGACGAGATCGTCACAGGTCACAACACGGTCACGATCACTGCGAAGCAGACCGTCATTGCAGGTACGACGGTATCAAACAAAATATATGACGGGACGACAGCAGCGGCAGTTACGGTGGGTACGCTGGACGGGGGTCTTTCTTCTGATTCCAGCACTGTCTCCGTTTCAGGTGTCGGAACGTTTGCTTCAGAGAATGCCGGTTCCGGATGAGTGGTACTACATCACCGGAATAACCGTGAACGGAACTGGGGTGGATGTTTCCGAGGGAAAGGAGACCGAGGTCGCGGTCGATCTCCCGGACAGTGTGGATGCGCTTGTCGTAGCTTCCATCGAGAAGATCTACGATGTGCATTCCGGCACCCAATCTGACGTTACGGTGAGCGGGGACGAGATCAGATACGATGCATCACTGATCTTTACGCCCGAGGAGACGGTCGAAGACGATTGGGATATCGTCTGGGAAGACTATTCCGACAGCAACCTCCGTGAGACATACGAGGTCGAGATCGTCACCGTGAGCGGCAAGGTACCGTTCTACGAGACACTGACGATCTCCGTCGATGTGGGAACCCAGTACGACAATTACATTGCCATGGTGTTCCACAAGGATTCCGCTACGGGCTCTATAGAGTCATTCGAGGTCGTTGTGGAAGACGGTATGGCAACAGTGGTCCTCAACAGTCTTTCACCGATACTCGTGATAATCTCCGATGAACAGGACAGCGGAAACGGCACATGCTGTATGTGCTGCATAGCGCTTTGGTTGATCCTGCTGGTAATAATCCTTGCCGAGGTCATCATTGCGATGTACAGCCGTCACCGCTGGAATGTGAAGGAAGAGAAGAACGAAGACCGTTCAGAATAAACCTCTTACCATTTCCTCGGTCCGTATGGGCCGGGGGATCATCTTTTGATAGGCCTCGCCGGGTTTCCGACGACGGTCGTGTTCGGCGGGACATCATGTGTAACCACGGAACCTGCACCGACGATCGAGCCGTGTCCTATCGTGATCCCGGGAAGTACGGTAACACCGGCACAGATCCAGACATCGTCCTCTATGGTCACGGGTTCTCCGCGGACGGCCAGTTTTCTGCGATCGGCAGGCTCCATCGGGTGCATTGCGGTAACGATCTGTGTTCCCGGTCCGATGAGGACATTGTCTCCGACCGTTATCTTCGCGGTGTCCAGGAAAGTGCATTTGTAATTGATCAGGACATTCTTTCCCAAAATGATGTTGAAACCGAGGTCGCAGTTGAAAGGAGGGATGATGTTCGTCATCGGATCCACCTCATAGCCGACTATCTCCGAAAGGACCTTTCTGGCATCGTCGCTGCTCATGGGTTCGGTATTGTACCTCATGGTGGCCAGGAGGCATTTGCGGGTGGTGGCGAGATACTCGTCGATATTCGGATGGTCGATATCGATGTATTCCCCTTTTTCAAGGCGTTCCCAAACGGTTTCCTTCATAATGGACAAAAGGACATAGGCTGTAATCAAAGTAGCGATTATATCCTCGGGACGGGATTACGTTCTATGAGCAAATACGTCCTTTCCCTGGATGTCGGGACAACAAGCTGCGTATGTACGGCATACGATCCGTCCGGAAAGGAAGCCGCAGAATGCAGAAGGGAGATCAGGCAGATCTTCCCGCAGCCGGGATGGGTCGAAGAGGATCCGACGGAGATATTCAACGACGCGGTCTTTGCGATGTCATCCGTCATAAACAGGGTCGGAGCGAAGAACATCGTATCGATCGGAATAACTAATCAGCGTGAGACGGTCGTTCTTTGGGACAGGAATACGGCCGAGCCTGTCTTCAATGCGATCGTATGGCAGTGCAGGAGGACCTCCCGCATCTGTGACGGGCTGAAGGCCGACGGAATGGGAAACGCCATCCGCTCGAAGACAGGCCTTCCGATAGATGCTTATTTCTCGGCCTCGAAGGTCCAGTGGATCCTGGAGAATATTCCGGGGGTCCGGGAGAAGGCGGAGAGCGGGGACGTCCTTTTCGGAAACATAGACACATGGATCATCTGGAACCTGACAAGAGGGAACAGGCATGTGACCGATCCCTCCAATGCTTCCAGGACGATGCTGTTCGACATCCATAAGATGGAATGGGACAGCGATCTGCTGGCACTGTTCGGTGTACCCGGGCAGATGATGCCCGAGGTACTCGATTCGGATGCTATGTTCGGAGAGGTCAGAGCGTCGTTCTTCGGGGAGATAATTCCGATAACCGGTGTTCTCGGAGATCAGCAGGCGGCCATGTACGGGCAGGGATGCGTGGATCCCGGGGATGTCAAATGCACATACGGCACCGGAGCGTTCATGCTCATGAACACCGGTTCCGAACCTGCTATTCCGTACCACGGATCGATAACCACGGTGGCATGGAAGATCGGGGGGAAGACATCCTATGCTCTGGAAGGTTCGGCATATTCGGCCGGATCTGCCGTCGAATGGCTGAAGGATATAGGGCTCATCGACTCGCTGGAAGAAAGTTCCGAGATAGCCGAGAATGCCGGCGATACGGGAGGGTGTTATTTCGTACCTGCATTCTCGGGTCTGGCATCTCTATATTGGTCGCAGGATGCAAGAGCGACCGCCGTCGGTATCACCAGGGCAACCGGCAGGGGACAGATAGTGCGTGCGGTCCTGGAATCCATAGCATTCGAGGTCAACGATCTTTTGGAATCCATGGCAGCGGACCACGGAAGCTATCCCACCGTCATGAAGGTCGACGGAGGAGTGTCGAAGAACGATTTCCTTGTGCAATTCCAGGCAGACCTGTCGGGATTGGAGGTGGAACGTTCCGCATCCGTCGAAGCGACGTCGTTCGGAGCCGCTCTGCTCGCAGGTCGGAGCTATGGATTCTGGGAACTCGAAGGGTCTGACAGGGAGATCTTCCCTACGCGTACCATCAAGGCCGAAAGAGAAGAGATGATCCACGGCTGGCACAGAGCGATAAGATGCGCTTTGGAGTGGGCGCATAACGGGCATTCAAGATGATATCGGTGCTTCGTAGAGTGAACCGAATATGTTCCTCTTTCCCAGCATGAACAGGATCATATTGGCCAGGATGAACGACAACAATATGTCGCGCAGAAGATTTGTCGGAACAAAATCGGAATCGAAGGACGTACCTACGACTATCCATGTCGAGAGAAATATCACACACAGTGATATGATGTAGGATATCCAATTGATCTTTGTTGAGTATTTGACCGCAAAGATAGTGAAGAATCCGTAAAGCCAGATAATGTACTGAGTGGAGAACACCTTGTTCATAAGCAGGAACATTATGATGACGGCTGTGCTATAGATGATCAGGTCCCTTGTCTTGTTACGTTCTATGTTTCCGCGATCTGTTTTGTATGCATGTACGGCGATCAGTCCCAGTATGGCCAACACGGCTATTGTTGAAAGCGCGGTCCAATACGGCAGCAGTGCTGTACACAACGGGCCGGTCACATCATATGTGTAGTTTACTCCGACATATTCCACAGTGGTGTAACCTAACTGGGCCAACCCTTGTATTATGACGGCTATGAAGCTTTCGATCTGGAATCCGCGGTCTATGTGGAAGGTCAGGAACGATGTGATCTCAGTGAATGATACGGACAGCAGGAGCAGAGGGAGTATTATTGCAAATCCTGTGACGATGCTGATGCCTATTCCTTTCAGAGCGCCTTTGATGTCCCTGTCACGAGCGAGATCGATGATAAGGAACACGAAGGCCAGCAGTCCGGGATACATCTTCGTGAATGCGCCGACGGTCATCACAGCGTAAGCGGCCGTGCGTTTTTGCTGACTGTACAGATAGAGGGCCGCTACTGTGAGCATCAGTGTGCTCATGTCGAATTTCCTTATTGCATGATAGAAGTAGAACAGGACAAAGGACATGAACACTATGGCAACTGCACATCTGTTTATTTCTATGCGTCTAGCGAACTTCAGGAGTATTGCCAACGTGATCAGCGTAATTATGGCGACCTCGATCCCGTACAAGGTGACATATGTCATCATATCTGACGTGAACATAGACGGGATCAGAAAGAACACAAGTGCAAACGGGGGGAATTCGAATACGAAATCCTTGTACGGAAGTTGTCCGCTTTTGATCAATTCTGCGAAGTTATAGAAATTGAGGACATCATCTGCTGCGCCATGATTATCCTGCAGATAATAGCACAGAATGAGGGAGACAGCCAAGATAATGGCGGCAACCGCAAGGATCGTCCCGGTTATTTTGTCAGGTACGAAACTGCTCAGCATTCTTCTGAGGCACTTGCTGTGCTCCGATCTGTCCTCAATCTGTTGGATGGGCCTCCACCTCTTCAGATGTTGTTGTTTCGGGGCCGTTCTTAAGTCTGAGATAGATCATTTTCAGGACCAGCAGCGTGAGAATGATCTGTGCGATGTTCCTTATGAATATGACGATCACGCCTGTGGCTTCGAGGTCTATCATATTGAAATATGTGTAATAACCGTTGAATGCGGACATTAGGCCGTATACTACCATGACCGCCAGCATCTGGTCTCTGGACTTGGTGTCGAAGCAGGCGAACTGTGCGAATATCATCAGCATCATTGTCCATATGATGTATTGGGCGGAGAATACCTTGCAGAATGTGATGAATAACATCAGCATGGCCACACAGATCAGGACAGCCAGTTTCGGGTCTGCAGTTTCTTTTCCCTCTTTCTGGTCTTTGCGCATGTGAATGATGACAGCTATGATGAAGATCATGAATGCGGCAGCCAGTGCCATATTTGCCACAGATGCTATGGCATCCGGTATGGGTCCGACGATATTGTCGCTGCCGTAGTTGAATTCCACAGTAATGATGCCGGGAATGAAGATATTGATAACCATTATTATCGAACTTGCGACGGATTCTACCTGAAGTCCGCGGTCGGAATGGTATGTAAGGTATGCAAATGCCGTGGAGGGGTCGAATATGATGAACGGAAGTGAGATCAGCAGACACACTGCCGCTACTATTCCAACGCCCATGAGAGCATTCCTGTACTCCCTGTTTCCGATCATGTATGCGACAAGACCGAGTGCGAGTACGGAAGGGTATAGTTTTGTCATTGTTCCGATCGCCAGTAGGATCCAGACGAGTGTGTATCTCTTTTCCAGGAAGTAATAGATCGCCATGATGCAGATCACAGTGGGAAACACGTCGTTCCTGGCAACCAGGAAATAGTTGGCGAACAGGATCACTCCGAGTACGATGATCGCCATTCTCTTCTTCGAAAGAGCGTGTTTTTCTGCGATTTTGTAAAGGTATAATAGTCCGATCGCGAAGAATGCAACGGAGAATGCGGCATGCAAGAAACAGTATGTGTCGTAGTTCGACGTGAATATCCTCGGGATGAGCATGAAGAACATGGACATGGGCGGATATTCGAAGACGAAATCCTTGTACGGGACGAATCCTTCCAGGACATGTCCTGATTGGACAAAATAGTGATAGACGTCCCCCCACTTTCCGCAGATGCACGTATATGCAATGATCAGAACGAAGAGTATGACGGATATTATAAGGGTCCTCTTCAGGGTCGGTTCCCCGATGAGTTTTACTGCTTTGTCCACCACAGCATTCATCTGAATTCTCCTGTAGAAGGGGAATAATGACGTACATATAAGGCGTCGTATCTTATTACGATTTATATGTATAGATGGATGTATATTCCATGTAACACATCATGCAATGAGATGTCTGGCTGTGTGTCACTTAGTTCTGACATGTACGTGAACGCCTTCGGACGATTCCACAACGACCTCTGTTCCTTCGGATATCTCGGTATCCGAATCTGCGCTCCACGTATCGGAGCCGATCTTTACCTTTCCCTTCAGGTTTCCGGGCGATGTTGCCGTTACAATGACCCCTTCTTTTCCGATCAGGGATTCGGCGACCGTGGTGGAAGGCGGTTCCGGACTTCCGAGCTTGCTGTATCCCCAGATTGTCAATGCCGTGACGGGTATTGCTACGACGATAGCAACAGCCGGGGTCCACCAGGTGTAGAGCTTGTCCGGGTCCAGGTACGCATAGATGCCCAATACCAGGAGTACCACGCCCGGGATGATCAGGTAGCCGCCGGGGCTGAACGCCTCCGCGGCCACCAATACGAGTCCCAGGACCAAGAGTATCATGCCTATCGTCGCCGGGTCCATGTTCACACCTTCGGGTTCTCTGCAATGGAGTTGGATTCGCTGATCTCATCCTCGACAGTCTTCTTGAACGCTTCGGTCTCGGCCTTTATGTCGTCCTGAGTGGGGATAGGTCCGAGGATATCATCGGGATCGCCTACGGCGTCCTTTATGTCCTTTGCATCGGAGATCTGTCTGTCTGGCACATTCTTTGCGGAACCGACGTAATCTGATATTCCGTCGATGAGCCTTGTCAGTTCCATGGGGAAGAAGATCTTCGACGATTCCCCTTCTCCCACTGCTTTGACCGTTTCCATAGACAGCACGGAAAGTGCCTTTGCGTCCATTGTCGCCGCACCTACGGACAGGATACGCAGCTTCTGTGCATCTCCCTGTGCCTCCAGGATAGTGGCAAGCCTCTGTCCTTCCGCTTCGAGGATCATGGATTGTCTGGTACCCTCTGCTTCCAGGATCTTGGATTTCTTCTTACCTTCCGCTTCGAGGATCGCAGCTCTCTTCAGACCGTCTGCCTGAAGGATGGCCGCACGTCTTCTCCTCTCCGCAGAGGTCTGCTCCTCCATGGAGTCCTTGACCTTGGATGCGGGATCGACCTCCTTGATCTCGACATTCTCCACACGGACACCCCATTTGTCGGTGTTCTCGTCGAGGATGTCCCTCAGCTGGATGTTGATATGTTCTCTTGAAGACAGGATCTGGTCGAGTTCCATCTGTCCGATAACGGAACGGAGTGTGGTCTGTGCGAGGTTGACCGTTGCAAGATGGTAGTCGGTGACCTCGAAGAACGCATTCTTCGGATCGGTGACCTTGATGTAGATGATAGCATCGACGTTCACAGGCGAGTTATCCTTTGTGATGACCTCCTGCTTGGGAACGTCCAGCACCTCTGTACGGAGATCCAGTTTGACGACCTTGTTGATCAGAGGGCATACGAAGTTCAGACCCTGGTTCAGTACGCGGACGTATTTACCGAGCCTCATATAGATCGCCTGCTCGTAAGGCTGGACGATCTTGACTCCGCTGAAAACGCATATCACGATGACTGCGACGATAAGTACCGCTAGGGGCACGATGAAGTTTGACATGATTATCTCCACCGTTCGTAGGGATTACGAGGTATTTTATAGTGAGTGTGCCGCCCGGTAATAACGGTGGTCGGAGAAAGGTCCTTTCTCCCGAGGACGGACGATCATCAACGGCCGGTTTATTCGGCTTCTTCGAGTTCTTTCACGGTTAGGAATTTTACTTTGGAAAGGTCCTTTCCGCAGTTGCCGCAGAACTTGCACTCGGTGATCGTACCGCATGAAGGGCATTTTCTCTTATCGGAGTATTCGACATCCTCAGATTTGCCCTTCTTTTTGTATGTATTCGAGTCCAATGCCATATCAGCGGCCTCGCCTGCCTTGTCGCCCGCTTTATCGAGGATCTTGTTCTTTACCGTATCCTGGATCCTGTCTGTGAGTCTGTCCAAAAAGCCCATATCGGTCGCTACGTACGCGGAGGTGGATGTATAGAATAATAATTATTGTGTTCTTTCAGACATTGTATTTCATGCTCACGTACGAATTCCTCAATTTGATACATCAGCGTCTTCTGAAGCATCTTCTTTTCGGGGTATCGTCCTTGGTATCATCGCCGTCGGCATCGAGGCTTGTACGGAGACAGGTGATCTCCTCGTCCGGGATCCCTCCCTTCTTCGCTTCAAGCAACGTCTTTTGGACCCTGAGCATAAGCATCTTGTTCCTGCGGACGAGCGCCCTGTGCTGAATGATGGAGATGAAACTGTTGCCGATGGCAGATGAGGATGCAAGTGCCAGCGTACACGCGGCGATCAGGAAGAAACCTGTTATCGCACGGTGTTCGGGAGCCACGGACAGGTCTCCGTAACCCACGGTGAAGACAGATGATGCGGTGAAGTACGCAGAATCGATGAAGGACCAATCGGACTCCAGGAATTTGAACAGGAATGTACCGGCCGCTATGATGCAGATGAGGATGAAGAATGTGGCGATCAGGGTCTTCCAGTATGCGGTGATGCTCATCATTCCATCTCCCTGCGGTCTCTGTCGCGGATCTCTTCCACGACGCAGTCGACGATACGCCTGTCGATATCATTCCTCTCGGCCCAGGTGTAGATGGCATCGATACGCTTCTCGTTGGCCTCGATGATCTTCTTCTCGATACGTTTTCTGTTCTTGACATACTTGTTGATTATCCAGGAGCCGATGATGCTGACGGCCGCAAGGAATCTGCAGATACCGAGTATTATGAAAACGGTCGTCAGGATCTTTCCGGTATCAGTGACCGGAGGCACATCGCCGTATCCGATGCTGAACAGCGTCTGTACGGTGAAATAGAATGCAGTACTGATGTCCAATCCTTCCACATATGAGAAAGGATGGTCCCGGCCACTATTATCGCCGCCATGTAAGATGCGGCTATAAGCAGCTTGAACGTCATTGATGACGGGTACTCATCGAATACGTGCATGTCTGGGAATGGAAGTGCAGGATATAAGCGATTTTATCCAGTTCGGAGTTCCATGGTGTACAGGAGCATCTCCGATGATACGCCGCCGACATCTATCCTGTTTCCGAGTTCGAATCCTAAGTGATCGTAGAAATCGTAGTTGCAGATGCGGGAGGTCATGAGCGTCACGCGGCGGCATCCTCTGTCTTTGAGTTTATCCAGGCACTCTTTGACGAGGATCTTTCCGATCCCTTCTTCCTGAAGGTCCGGGCGCACGGCGAACAGCATGATCTCGCTGTTCATCACAATTTCATTTCTTCCGGAGTATTAACGCTTGCGGGATACATGAGGATGCGATACATCGAACACGGTCGCATACATTTAAAAGATAAGATAAGTGGGGAAAGGTTTGATCCCGTACCCGAAATGGGAGCGGGAACGGAAAGCGATGAAGGCTTAATGCTTCTTCGCTTTGGGTGATTTAGCTGCTTTCTCGGGCTGAGCCTCTGTTGTTATTGCTGCGGTCTTTGCAGGAGTTGCACAGTTCTTAGCGTCCTTCTTGTGGCATGCCATTGTGATTCACCTCTTGGTATTGCTGAACGTGTATTCAGTTAATTTTCTATTTAAGATAGTTATTCGTACCAAAACGGTTGTTTTTGAGATAGCATTTATAAGCTGTCTGTCAAGATATGTGACGATCGGATCAGGTCAGCATTTTTTTGCAGTTGTTGTAAAGATCGATCGCCGGTTGAAGGGTGGGCCAATATGGTTCTGCTTCCAAGATCTTCAATTCTACTTTTTTCGATATCTCTTCGGCCTTCCGATCGAAATGTGTGCGATCTTCTTCCAGACCGTTATCCAACTGAAGTATCGTAGTATATCCGCCGACACTGAACAGCCAACGTGCATAATCGTCAGGCCCTCTCAGGCCCAGGAATTTCATCATGTCCGGGGTCAGGCCCTTGACCTGTTTGGCAACATCGGAGTCGCCCATGAATTCCTGCCAATTGTCTGCGATCGCAGGAGTGACATAGAACATGCCGGTATGTTCCATCTCAAGCTTGAGATAACGTTCTCCGCCGCCGACACACACTCCGACGCAGTCATCGCATATGCGGCCTGTGTTATCGCGGAAGACTGCCGCAGGCTTGTAATTCCTCTCTTTGCACCATTCTGTGATATCCCAGCCATAGTTGCCGCATATGCCGTAGTACACGCCGACGGCATCAACGTACGGCTGCATCGATCCGATCTGTTTCTCTACAAAATCCTTGAGTTCTTTGGGTTCGGCATGTAGACCAAGTTTGTTCATGTCGATGACAACATGATACCCTTCGCGGCCGATGTCGATGTTTCCGGCATAGAATTCATCATGGGATATCAGATCATATTGGCATCCTCTGCTTTCCATCTTCTTTCTTATGCTTGTCGCAGGTTCGTTATCCAAGATGTATATTTTCTTCGGCTCCGGATCGTGAGTGAGCCCGTAGATCAATTCGTCTTCCAACATTGGGCATGCGATGATGCCCAGGATGCCGTTCGCCATGATCATATGAGGCATGTCAGTGTTTAATTACTTATTGTAAGTAACATACAATTCAACACAGTGCTACTGCCTTTTGCGATCCATCTCACAGGGGAGATCGCATATTCTTAAGCGGCAGATCATGGCTGTAATATCCTTTGAAAGATCTTCAAGAGAAACCTGTTCTTTATTCAAATTGCCGCAGAGCCTGAAAAGTATCCGTCGCCCGTAAGTATTAAGGGCCACGCAAGGTGACCAAGCTTACGGGTCTTCTCAGGACATCTGACCATTGTCGGAGACAGTATTTATTGATTCTTCTTCTCCAGTTTCTTGATCATCTTCTGTTTCTTATCAAGATATTCGATGGCATCTTGGTCTGTGGGTGTGCTTTTGGCTTTCATTAGCGATGATATATGAATGGCGATGCATTAACGATTTGGAAATATCTTATCGATATGCAATACATAATTGCAGAATAAGGTCATTCAGTTAAATTGGTGCACGCCGGAGGTGCTGGATAAGTATGGTCCCCACTCCCTGATTT
>DAYM01000013.1:141173-191422 GCA_002506905.1 Methanomassiliicoccaceae archaeon UBA328 | reverse complement strand
GAGAAGATGATGACGGGACCGTAGATCTTTTCGGCCACTGGTATGTCTCATATGCCGCATACGTTGATGAGAACGGCGACATAGTAGAATTGACCCCCGAATCATATCCGGAAATAGGAATTCTGGACATTGATATCACATATTACAACAATGGGACATTCAGCGGACTTTACCGCGGATGCTCCTTATGCGGAGCTTACAGTGACAGGATCATCGAGATGGAGGTAGAATATCTTGGGATCCATCTCTCCGGCGGATTGATCGATGAGAATACGATGAACCTTGCCACCTCATCGGGATCGGTCAAGGAAGGTTCAGCCGTCATAGCCTATCTGGTAAGATCCTCCGAAAGGGATTACACCCCTTCGGAAATAATATCGGACATAACCGGCACATGGGACCTCACGGAGATCATATCCGGAAATGATGACGTCGCTCACGCCACCACACTGACGATAGAAAGGTCCGAGTGCGGACTGATATACGGCCATGCGACAATGAGCGACGGAGTGACGACCACGTTCCAAGGAACAGGTGCAGGCGGCGTTTCATCCTGCACCGCAGTGATATCTTTCATAGGTTATCAGACCGAGGTGAAAATGACCCTGGACAACGGAAATATGATCCTTGCCGGATATTCCGAGTCCTCCGATGAGGCGATAGACCTCATGCTGACCCCCGAAGGCGGAGATCCTGCCGATATCCCCGAACCCGTCAATATTTCGAATACCTCATGGGTACAGAGCGATTCACGGACCATCAACAGCAACGGGACCGTATCCAGCGAGATACCCACATACAATATATACATCACAGAACAGAACGGAACATACGCTCTGAGCGTTATGCAGTATGGTACGGATGTATACGACATCGCCATCACTATGACCGGACACGGTTATCCGAAAGGGAATCAGGCCGTATTCTACATCTCCGGAGGGCCGTCCAATATTGTGGCCACAGGATATATCACACAGTCGGATACCATGATAATCTATTCGTGAATCGTTCTCGACAATATCACGGTCCTGTATTACTTCGAGTACGTTCAGAGTGAAGAGAGCAACATCGACGTCACAGGGCACTGGTACGCCGCGACCATGCTCAGCATGGATGAGGACGGGAACAGCACGTATGCTACCAGGAACAGCGGATTGAGCACCATGGGATTGGACCTGGACATATTCTCGACAAAAGGATCTCTCTACTGGGGCTATTTCAACGGGTTCATGGGCGGCAGCATTGCAGACGGCATCATGTTCGGCGAGAATATCGTGAACGGACATCACAGCGCCGTAAGGATCTGGCAGGACGGAAAATATCTGTCGTGCACCGTAATAGAATATGACGAAAACACTGCCGACGGAAGAGATATCAGCAATATTACCGTGAGATCGATAGTATTTTCCAAGGATCCCAATTACATTCCGCCGCTACCTGAATTCGGCATCGATCTGTCGGGAACGTGGAACTGTACCGAAGCAACGGCAATGACCTTCAACGGCGTCGTATACGATCTGATACCCGGAATTACGAATATCGATGTATCGGAGAACGGCCTCTTCCTGGGATACATGGAACAGAACCAATATGAGGTCTTGGAATCCGTAATGATCATGGGACAGATCTCTACAGTGGGCCTGGACCTCAGCGTAGGTTGGTATATCGACAAATACGGATACATGTGGTCCGTCACGGTACAGGATGACGAACTTGTGATCTACTCATTCTCCGACTCACTGGAATCTGATTATTACGGTCAGAACCTCACCGTCAAACGCACATACTCCCGTGAGAACACCGGCAATGCGGAGATATCGACAATAGACATCTCCGGAAATACGTACGTCGGAACCTCGATCAGTACGATAAAAGGATTTGCCGGCAAATACGGAACGAGTAATGTCACAATATCTCTTATCTTATCAGGACAGGTCGGAGACAGGGCCTATGGGTACGTATCCGGATACTATAACGGCGTCTACTACTACGATCAGTTCGACGGATATATTGTCAATTACTACGGAACATACAGACTTACGCTGGAGGTCATGTGCAGTGCGTTCTACGGAAACAACTTCCAGATGGTGGGAAACATCTCGGAAGATTCCTTTGATGCAACGATGATAACCAAAGTGACCGAAGGCGGAGCACAGAAATATGTCTTCGGAAACATACAAATCATCTTTTGAAGGCACATTCTCGATTCTGAGACCATCCGATTTCGTGAAAGAGAATGCCGCGATGAAAGGAAGTGTGTTCATGGTAGACGGCACTGACATCCTGGGCGTCATGATAGATGAATACGGCGAGATATGGACCGTGAACATCGATGACAGCACAGTGAGATTCAAGACCGTATTCGTCTATTACGAGAACGGGAAACCTGCCGTTGCCGAGCGTATCTATTCACGTTCCGGAGATGAGGGAAATGTGCCCTCCAACAAGGTATCGCTTATGGGAACGTGGAATTCCGTTAACAGATATTACATTTCCGAAGACGGGACGTTCACTCAGCTCACCAACAACTATTCGCTGACGATAGATAACCAGAACAAAGGATTCTGCCTCGGTACATGGTCGGAGAACTATACCGTAGGAACAATATCTCTGGCTCTTACCGAAATAACAGACAGGACACACATAACCATGTGTCTGACATGGGGCGAAGACAACGTATCATACAGTTTCGGATGGGCCGTTGACGATACACACATCATCATCTTCGAGACCTATGAGGACAGCTACGGTTCGACCATCACTGTCGGCACATTGCTGGAACTGTCCGAATAAGTCGGCATCAATAAATATCGATACAGGATAATCAAAGCCGATGATATTCGAAAGGCTAGCTAATGGAATAATGAAGCATTCCAAGCTGATAATTGCCGTTTGGATAGTGTTGCTCATATGTGCAGTACCGTTCGCCGCAAAAGCGGCCGACGTACTCAGCTACAACACCGACGACATGGCGGGATCCGATTCCGAATCAGTCAAAGGAATGGCTATCATTTCAGAGAATTTCTACACATCGGATACCGATGTGTCATCCTCTACGCTGCTTGTGATCACCTATGAGGACAGCGATGCTGAAACAGCCGCGGAACAGCTCATCACGAACCTGAATAACGGTCTGTCGACCTATGTCGACGACGATGGCAATCCCAAGATCGCCGCGATAACAACTGTCAGTAATTTCGAACAGGATGACAGCGACGGCGGAATGATCCTCGTTATGATAACATACGTGAACAATACATTCTCCAATGTAAGCGACGACACGAACAACCTCAGGAATTGGATCTCGGAAGAGAACACCTACGGAGAGGCATTCACCGTATACGTCACCGGTTCGCCTGCTATCACGTATGATATGGAGGCCGGCGCAATGGAAGATATCTCACACATCGATATCTTCTCGATCCTCCTGATCCTTATCCTGGTCGGTCTGTTCTTCAGGTCGATCTTCGCATCCACGATGCCCCCGATAACCATCGGTGTCGCCATCGGTATCACATTCTGCGCCCTGTACTTCATCGGCAGCGCAATGGAGATCTTCTTCATCACGGAGATGTTCATCATCGTTTCCATGCTGGGTGCCGGCTGCGACTATTGTATATTCATAATATCAAGATACAGAGAAGAACGCAGGAAAGGTCACGATCACGACCATGCGATGCGCGAATCCATCATATGGGCCGGAGAATCCATCACAACTTCCGGTATCTCGGTCATGATCGGATTCGGAGCGATGTCCATCTGTTCATTCTCGATGATCAGCGGAATGGGTATAATGCTCGCAGTTGGTATCGCAATTGCGCTTCTCGCGGCACTTACCCTGATCACCTCGATCCTCAACCTCATCGGTGAGAAGATCTTCTGGCCGTCCAAGATCGAATCCTTCCAGGAAGGAAGCAAGTCCATGAACGGCTGGTACGGAAAGTGCGCCCACTTCGGAGACAAGTACTTCCACAAGTCCGTGAAGTTCTCACTCAAACATGCAAAGGCGATCGTGATCGCGGCAGTGCTCATCACCGTGCCCAGCGCATATGTGATGGCGACCGCCCCTTCATCCTACGATATGATCGGCACCATGCTCACCGGAGATTCCGGAAACGGTCTGAACACCATCGAGGACTACGCCAACGGCGGAATGATCATGCCCGATTACGAGGTCATGGAACTCGAAGACACCATAGGTAAGGTCACGATAATCAATATCGAAGGTTCTGAACTCGGCATAGGACATGTCCAATGGAACAGTGCGGCCATGAGTTCCGGCGATAAGGTCGGCTACATAGACGCATTTGCCTCTTTGACTTCCGACATCTATGCAAGCGACAGCAACGTCGGAGACGTTACCACGATGTACAGCTGGCAGGAACTCGAGTATAAGGCCATCCAGATCATCGGTGAAAAGGGAACGCTCAGCGATATCGTCTATCTTCAGAATATTCTGGGAACGATATACGCCAACGGATGGATGTCCGCAACCGCTATGTCCTATGCAGAGATCGCTCTGACAGAGTTCATAGCCAATGAGGCTCGGATCCAAATACTGGTCCCGGGATTCAGCGTCGCATACGATAACGCATACTTCGTGGAGATGATGGATTACGCCACCAACTACCTGACAGGCACCATCGGCGGCGAGATCACATCCACCAGTACCACGGAAGGTATAACGACCACTATGAGAAACATAGATTTTGCATGCCTGACCATCGTCACAAAGGAACAGGCGATGTCCGATAATTCTATGGACACACTCGATACGGTGAAGAACCTCGTATCGCAGTTCATCGAGGAAAATCCTGATATGATCGCAAACGTCTGGCTTACAGGCAGCGCAGCCGTCATGTTCGAGATATCCGAGACCGTCTACAGCGAGTTCATCAAGGTCATCGCACTTGCTGTGCTGCTGATCTTCTGTCTGCTGTTCGTGGTCATGAGGTCGTATCTTACGCCTCTGCGTTCGATACTTACGATCCTCATGAGCGTCGTATGGACGATCGCGATAACGCATCTGCTGTTCTCGAACGTCTTGGGTTACGGAGTCATCTGGCTGATACCCATCGTCCTGATCGTCATATGTCTCGGACTGGGAATGGACTACGATATCCTTCTTACCACGCGTATCAAGGAGAACTACATGCACAACGGCATGACCAACGATGAGGCCATCAAGGAGGCCGTGGTCAATTCCGGATCGGTGATCACCATCTGCGGACTGATCATGGGAGGTGCTTTCGGTACCCTTATGATGTCCTCCATGCCCTTGCTGCAGGAATTCGGTTTCGCACTGTGTTTCGCAATCATCGTGGATGCGTTGATCATCCGTACTTACATCGTACCTGCTGTCATGCATCTGATGGGAGATTGGTGCTGGAAAGGACCCAAGTTCATGCAATCCAAGACGACCGAGACCGAGTCTTCCGAGGAAAAGCAGTAAAACCATTGAGGGGGCAACCCCTCATCATTTTTCTTTTTTGAGCTCACATCATATCGACAGGGCAATGTCCTATCGATAATATCCGCAAAATAATAGAAAGGACGGTGCCGGAGGTCCCGGACACCGTCGGAGAACGTGTTTTAAGGCCTCATCTGAGGAGGTGGAACTCTTTCATCGCCTTGACGGAGAAATCGTTCTTTCTGGCCACTCTGATGGCCCTGACGGCGACATCCGCTCCCTGAACTGTGGTCAGGAAGGGTATCTCGAGCTCTACGGCGAGTCTGCGCATCTTGTGACCGTCACGGACGGCTCCCGATTTCTGCGAAGGGGTGTTGATGACGAGATTGATCTTTCCCGCTCTCATCAATCCGATGGCGTTGGGATTCATGTTGTCGTCGATCTTGAAGACCGTCATGGTCTCGACCCCGTGCTCCCTCAGATAGGTGGATGTTCCCTTGGTGGCATATATCTGGAATCCCATCTCTTTGAGCTCTTTCGCTATGGGAAGGACACGCTCTTTGTCCGTGTTGTTCACGGTGATATACACTCCGCCTTCGGTGGGAAGGTTGTTGCCTGCCGCTGTGAGCGCCTTGTAGCATGCGATGTCGAAGTCGGCATCAATACCCATGACCTCTCCGGTGGATTTCATCTCGGGTGTGAGGATGGAGTCCACTCCCGGAAGTTTCAGGAATGGGAAGACCGAAGCTTTGACGGCATAATGGTCGATCGACCTGTATCCGGAGAGTCCGAAATCCTTCAGGGTCTTTCCGAGCATGATCTTGACACCGACCTTCGCAAGCGGTATTCCGGTAGCTTTCGAGATGAACGGGACCGTACGGGATGCTCTCGGATTGGCCTCGATCATGTAGACCTCGTTGTCCTTGATGGCCAGCTGGAGGTTCATCAGTCCCTTGATCTTCAGAGCAAGGGCGACCTTGGTGGTGATCTCGACCATCCTGTCGATGATATCCTGTTTGACAGTGAAAGGCGGAAGGACCATGGTGGCATCTCCGGAGTGGCATCCGGCGTATTCCACGTGCTCCATTATTCCTCCGATGTAGACATCCTTCTGATCGCAGATCGCATCGATATCGATCTCGATCGCTTCGGTGAGATATTTGTCGATAAGTATAGGGTGATGCCTGGACACCTTGACGGCCGTGTCGACGTAGGTCTTCAGCTCCTCTGTGGAGTAGACGATCTCCATTGCACGCCCTCCGAGAACGTATGAAGGTCTCACCAAGACGGGGTATCCTATCTCTTCCGCGATCTTCTTCGCCTCTTCGAACGAGTATCCCGTTCCGAACCTGGGCTGTTTGATGCCGAGTTCGTCCATGAGCTTGGAGAACCTTCTCCTGTCCTCGGCCACATCCATCTCGTCGGGCGAGGTTCCCAGGATCTTCGTCTTGGTGCCTTTGATGGCCTTCTCGATATCCAAAGCAAGGTTGACGCTTGTCTGTCCGCCGTACTGGCAGATGACACCGTCGGCATTCTCCGCCTCGATGACGTTCAGAACGTCTCCGAGGTCCAGAGGGTCAAAGTAAAGACGGTCCGAGATATCGTAATCCGTGGAGACCGTCTCCGGATTGTTGTTGATGATGATGGCATCCACACCTTCTTCCTGAAGGGCCATGACACCGTGGACACAGCAGTAATCGAATTCGATACCCTGGCCTATCCTGATCGGACCTCCGCCTATGATGACGACCTTCTTCCTTCCGTCTCCCTCGTCCTTTGCCTCGGAAGACCTTCCGTACGTTGAATAGAAGTAAGGCGTCTTGGCCTCGAATTCTGCCGCGCATGTGTCGACCATCTTGTAGACGGGGATTATTCCTATATCCTTCCTGATCTTGCGCACTTCCATGCGGTCCTTTCCGATCAGATCTCCGACGGTATCATCGGAGAATCCCATGTATTTGGCGCTCTTGAGGAGGTCCTCGGTGAGCGTCTCCGTCTGGAGTCTCTTCTCCATATCGACGATGTTCTTCAGTTTCTTGACAAAGAACTCGTCCCAATCTGTGAGCTCTGCGATCTTTTCGACCTTCCAGCCCTTTCTGAGTGCCTCTCCGATGGCAAAGATGCGCTTGTCGGTGGCATGTTTCATCTCGTCTATGAGTTCCTCGTCGGTCATCTCGATGCGATCGAGTCCTTTGACCCCGATCTCCAGAGACCTCAATCCTTTGAGGATCGCTTCTTCGAAGGTGCGTCCTATGGACATCATCTCTCCGGTGGACTTCATCTGGGTTCCCAGGTGTCTGTCCACTGTGCGGAACTTGTCGAACGGCCAGCGGGGGATCTTCACTACGACGTAGTCGATGGTGGGCTCGAATGCCGCGTATGTCGTTCCGGTGATATTGTTGGGTATCTCGTCGAGTGTGTATCCGACTGCGATCTTGGTAGAGACACGGGCGATCGGGTATCCGGTGGCCTTGGAGGCCAGAGCGGACGAACGGGACACACGGGGATTGACCTCGATGACCCTGTAATCCCCGTTCTCGGGGTTGTATGCGAACTGAACATTGCATCCTCCCTCGATGTCGAGGGCGCGGATGATCTTGAGCGATGCGGTTCTGAGACGCTGATGGTCCCTGTCCGAAAGTGTGAGGATAGGCGCACAGACGATGGACTCTCCGGTATGGATGCCCATTGCGTCTATGTTCTCCATATTACAGATAAGGATGCAATTGTCCTTGGAATCCCTCATGACCTCGTACTCGAATTCCTTCCATCCGAGGACGCTCTCTTCGATGAGGACCTGATGGATACGGGAGTACGCCAGACCTCTGGCGCAGATCTCCATGAGCTCTCCCTCGCTGTATGCGATACCTCCTCCGGTACCTCCGAGGGTGAATGCGGGACGGATGAGGACAGGGTACTTTCCGATGACCTTGACCGCCTCGAGGGCCTCCTGGATCGTGTTGACGCTGACGCTTAACGGAACGGGCTCTCCGATCTTCTCCATGGTCTCCTTGAAGAGCTCACGGTCCTCGGACATCTCGATGGCCTCGGGCTGTGTTCCCACAAGCTCCACGTTGTGTTTTTTAAGTATTCCTTTCTCCGCAAGTTCGGAACAGATGTTTAATGCGGTCTGTCCTCCCATTCCGGATACTATTCCGTCGACCCCTTCCTTCACTATGATCTTCTCCACGACATCTGCCTGGAGAGGTTCGATGTAGACAGCGTCTGCTGTATCCGCATCTGTCTGGATGGTCGCGGGATTGGAGTTGACGAGGACGGTCTTGTAACCTTCCTCGCGCAGGGAACGGCATGCCTGTGTTCCCGAGAAGTCGAACTCGGCGGCCTGTCCTATGACTATGGGGCCCGAACCGATGACCATCAATTTCTTGTAATCCTTTCTCACAGGTGTCCCTCCCTGATGACCTTGCCGAACCTATCGAACAGGAACTGGGTGTCCAGCGGACCGGGGGATGCCTCCGGGTGATACTGCGTTGTGAACACCGGGAGGTCCCTGTGCCTCATTCCTTCGACGGATCCGTCGTTGACGTTGAACTGGTCTGCGACGAGGCCGGTGCCGTCCAAACTGTCCGCATCGACTGCGAACTCGTGATTCTGAGATGTGATGTAGACCCTTCCTTCGAACTTCACGGGCTGGTTGCATCCGTGGTGTCCGAACTTCATCTTGTAGGTCTTTCCGCCCATGGCGATGCAGGTCATCTGGTTTCCGAAGCATATTCCGTAAAGGGGAAGCTTGGTGACCAGGTCGGCCACGGTCTTGGCGGTGGTGTTGAGAATATCCTTCTGCGTAGGGTCTCCGGGACCGTTTGAAAGAAGGACCCCCTGTACCTTGGACTCGGTGATGACGTCCGAAGGCGTGTCGTAGGGGAATGTGACAACATTGAATCTGGCGCACAGGTCTCTCAGTATTCCCGTCTTCTCTCCGCAGTCCAGGAGTCCGACGGTGATATCCTTGCCGTTGTCGTATCTTGTAATCTCTTTGCATGAGACCTCGGCGACGAGATTGCTCTCGGAAGGCATGGGCATCTTCTGCAGCTGCTTGATAAGGTCCTCGATACCGTCGCGGTCCTGTGTGACGGCACCTCTGAGTGTTCCGGTGGTCCTGATCTTGATGACGAGGTCCCTGGTGTCGATGCCGGATATTCCGGGCACCTTGTACTTCTTGAGGAACTCGTCGATCGTCCTTCCGCCGTAGTATTTCGACGGCTCTTTGCAATACTCCCTTACGACGAGAGCACGTGCGTGGACGGACGAAGACTGATAGAAATCATCGTTGATCCCGTAATTGCCGATGAGCGGATAGGTCAATACCAATATCTGCCCTCTGAAGGACGGGTCTGTCAGACTTTCCTGATAACCGTCCATTCCTGTTGAAAAAACGACCTCACCGAACGCGGATGCGTCATATCCGAAGGACTCTCCTTCGTAGACGGTGCCATCCTCAAGGACCAAATAACTGCGTGCCATTGAGAATAATTCAGAGCTAGGGATTGTATATAATGGATTGGGTCTGGGAATTACATCCGAAATAAGCCGTTGTCTAATTTCAGACAACCGCTCAAAATTCGAACATTCCGTTATATGCGCGTGTATATCCGTGCAGGAGCACACTCAGTAATCGCGCAGGGCCCCAAGCTGTTTTCATACTGCGGAAGATGCAGTCGGAACAGCAAACATTCATTATCATTCGGCCTATACGGAACAGTATGCGTATCCTAGGCAGGGACCCTGCAACCGGCAGCATCAAGATGATGTTAGAGACGGATGAGGACATGTGGCATCTCTACAATGTCCTCGAGACAGGGGACCTTGTCACCGCGTCCACCACACGCAGGGAGGAAAAGGCGTCCGATAAGATCAGGGCCGAAAAGATGGATAAGAAGAGGATGACCCTGGGGATAAGGGTGGAGAAGATAGAATTCTCCGCGGACGATCTCAGGCTCAGACTTCTGGGTACCATCGAAACCGGACCTCAGGACATCGGACAGCACCATACCCTCATCTTCGAGATCGGGGACAGTCTCTCCCTTGCCAAAAAACATTGGAGAGAGACACAGCTGGAAAGACTGGACAGGGCGGTAAAGGACTCCAAACAGCCCAGGATCGTCTTCGTCGCCCTGGACCAGGATGACGCCACCATCGCGGTCCTCAGACAGTACGGTCCGAAAGAGATCGCGACCATACGTTCCGGAAGGTCCGGGAAGCAATACGACGAGAAGAGCAAGACCGACTCGTACCATTCCGACATCATAGAGAAGATACGCCCGCTGATGGGACCGAACATACCTTTGGTGCTTTTGGGCCCGGGATTCGAGAAGGAAGCCCTTGCGGACGACATCAAGAAACTCAACGAATTCGGCACCGTCCGCGTATACCATACGGGACAGAACGGCATGCCGGGAGTGAACGAACTGATCAAGACGGGAATGGGCGCGGACATCCTCAGAGAATCTTCCGTAGGAGCGGAAATGGAGGCTGTCGAGAAGCTCATGACGGAGATCGGAAAGGATGGTCTGGGAACATACGGCCCCAAGGAGATACAGGCCGCTGCGGCATCGGGAGCGGTCGATACCCTGCTCATCCTGGACTCCAAACTGAGGGAACAGGACCTGGACAGCATCGTAAGAGAGGTCGAATCCCAAAAAGGGAAGATCATCGTCGTCTCGGAAGAACACGACGGCGGAAGGGAATTGGCAGCACTCGGAGGAATGGGTGCTATTTTGCGTTATAAAGTATGAAAAGACGGATTTTTGAATTATTCCCGAACCGGAATAGACAAATGTCTAATCGGGTCGGGAAAACGTTTAATAATAATACTATCTAATATGCCCCCGTCAGATTCGAGACGTTTTGGTCCCTGTACCGGGACGGAATATGAGGAATTCACATGAAAAATTATGATGAGGTCGTAAAGATCCTGAAAAGAAACGATGTAGTGGCCTGCGACACCACCCTTAGGGACGGAGAACAGACCGCAGGTATCGTCTTCTCCAATGTGGAGAAATACAGGATCGCCCAGCTTATGGACGAAGCGGGTGTTCAGCAGATCGAAGCAGGTATCCCCACCATGGGAGCCGACGAGAAGAAAGCTGTCAAACACATCGCCCACATGGGACTCAATGCCTCCATTCTCGGATGGAACAGGGCAGACATCCATGATATCGACACGAGTATCGACTGTGACGTCGATTCCGTCGCCATCTCGATGTCGGCTTCGGATATCCACATAGAACACAAGCTCAAAAAGAGCAGGGAATGGGTTCTTGAAAAGGTCGCAGCAGGTGTGGAGCACGCCAAAGACCACGGACTGTACATATCATGCAACGGTGAGGATGCCTCCCGTGCCGACATGGATTTCCTCATTCAGTTCGTTCAGACGGCGAAGGACGCAGGCGCTGACAGATTCAGATACTGCGACACCATCGGAAGGGAGACCCCGCTCAACTGCTACAACAGGGTGAAGAAGATCATCGATACCGTAGGTATCGAGGTCGAAATGCACACCCACAACGACTTCGGAATGGCCACGGCCAACTGTATGGCGGGTATCGAGGCAGGTGCAAGGTTCGCAAGCACCACCGTCATGGGCATCGGAGAGAGATCCGGAAACGCACCTCTCGAAGAGTTCGTCATGACCTCGAAACACCTCTACGGAAAGAACTCCGGTATCGACCCCCTCAAACTCAAGCCTCTGGCAGAGTTCGTATCGGTCGCGGCCGGACGTCCCATACCCGTTTCGAAGCCTTTCCTCGGATCCAACTGTTTCGCACACGAAGCAGGCATCCACGCAGACGGCATCATCAAGGACGCCCACAACTACGAACCCTATGACCCCTCGGAGGTCGGACTCGAGAGGAAGATCGTCATCGGAAAGCACTCCGGAAGGAACACTCTCGTGACCAAGCTCAAGGATCAGGGCATCACCCTCAGCGACGAGGATGCCATCACGCTTCTGGATCTTGTCAGGAAATACGCAGTGAGACTTCACCGCAGCATTCCCGACGAAGAACTTGTGGTCATCTATCAGAACATGAAGAAGGGCGAAGACCCTTTCGATGATGAACACTACTGAAACTATCCTTCCCGACCTCAAAACGGTCGGGACCTTCCATTTTTCTTACTGAGCGTCAGCTCTTGCCCCAATACTTCACGAAGTACAGGGACAATATCAATCCTGCACCGATGACCATGACGAGGACATGCGTCCAGAATGCCAGATTGCTCGGCATCAGCAGCAACAATATGAAATCTATGAACAGGACGATCATCCAGATGTTGACCTTGATGACCTCCTTGTGGAACTTGGACAGCTTACTGTCCAGGTTTCCGTGACCCTCCTTCTCTGCCCTTCTCTCTACATCGAGGAAGAACTTCTCCAAGAACTTGAGGTTCTTGACGAACATGTACAGCGGAATGAGCAGGATAAGGAATTCTGCCAACAGTATCAGGGTGTAACAGTCATCGTACGAGAACGAAAGGACGTTGTCGTACATGAACTGTGCCAGATCCGGAGTTCCGAAGTAGAATCCGGCCAATATCAATCCTATTGCGATGACATCGACATAGGCCATCGTCAGTTTCGCCCTGAATTTGGTAGCGGTGACCTTGGAGGACAGCGCCAGCTTTGCGTACTGATCGCTTCTCATCTTCTCGGCCTTCATCACGGAATTGTACAGGAAGGCGGGAGCATGCTCGTGTGCCTTGTCGCATATCTTATCGGCATGTTTGGATATTATCGGGAGCATGATCATCGACAGCAAAGCGGCACCGATGACCGAAGTGTAGAAGTCCTGAGTTATCACACCTGCATCAAAGGCTTCCTTGGAGATGATGAATGCGAACTCGCCCATGGCCACAAGACTTACCGCGGACATGAAACTCAGACGCAGAGGCTTGTTGCCGACGAAGTACACGATGAACACGCTGGAACTCTTCAGGACAGCGTAGACGATGAAGAACAGAAGGATCATCGGTATATTGTTTACCATATCGCCCGGAGTGATCTGCAGTCCTATCGATATGAAGAACATGGCCATGAAGATGTTCTTCATCGGCGTAACGTCCTTTTCGATGGTCTTCGATGTGTAAGACTGCGATACTATCACTCCCATTAGGAATGCTCCGATAGCCATGGACATACCGATGTACACCGACAGCAGGGCCATACCGAAACAGAGGCCCAGAGCAAAGACCAGAAGGACCTCGTCGGGCATCTTGTTCCCCATCCAATCCAGGATCTTCGGAATGAACATCAATCCGAGGACCATGGCGGCAGCAATGAACAGGATGATGGTGATCAGCATGACGGCGATCGATTCGATGCTCATGCTGGACCCTACGAGAAGAGGAGATGCCATCGACAGGATCAGGACCTGTGCCACGTCTTCTATGACCGTGATCAGTGTGATCGTCTCTACCTCGTCCCTGTTGAGCTTGTCCGTCTCTGCAAGAACCGCTGTGATGACGGCCGTACTCGAACCCGAGATGATCGCACCGAAGAAGATGCACTCGATGGCGCCCCATCCCATCAGGACTCCGAAGAAATAACCTCCGAGGATCATGATAGGCACTTGGATCATCACGACCATCATCGCGAAGGTACCCTTACGGCGGAGCTTTTTGAGATTGAATCCCATTCCGATACAGAACATCAGAAGTACCAGACCGAGGTCTGCGAGAAGGGTGACGATGAATTCCGTATTCTCGGATTCTCCGGCCCAATAGTTGGCAAGGATGATACCGGTGACCAGATAACCGATGATGGTCGGCATCTTGAGCTTCTTGAAGATGACTGTACATACTGCTCCGATGAGCAAAATGAACGTCATGTTAAGAAGCAGTACTATCTCTTCCATCTCATCCCCCTAAACACGTATAGTAGAAGGACTAAATATAATGTAGGTCGGTGCTGGCGCACCGTAATGGATTTTGAAGTGTTCTCAGAGGTTGAGAAGACGTCTCTTGATCTCTTTGAACTCGTCCTCCGACAGTGTTCCGTCATCGAGGAGCGCCTTGTATTCCCTGAGCTCATCTGCGATAGATGCTGCGGCGGGTACCATCAGCGGGATCATCGTCGGTGACGACGGCTGCTGCATCGGTGCTCCCTGCGGGGGCATTGTCTGAGTCGGTACGGACTGGACCGGGTCGTATGAAGGCGCGATATATGCCCTCGGCTCGGAGTACGTGTTGGCATACTGCTGCTGAGGCGGCATAGGTACTGCTCCAGGATCCGTAGGCAACATCTTCCCTTCTACGATGTCCCTGATCTGCTGAGCAGACAAAAGCTGATAACCCGGGATAACCTGAATCTTCTTCTTGCAGGTAAGACAGACGTCCCCTGCCATGAGCCTTGTGCCGAATCCGTCAAGGACTCCGCCCAGAGACTTGTTGCATCCTATACATCTGGTTTTTCCCATGCTGTCGGTATAGAGTTGACTATATAAAACATTCTTTACCGATAATGAGAGATGTAAGAATCAGGATTTATCGTCGGCGGGAAGGTCTGAGACATACACTTTCTTTCTCTGGCGTCCGCCTGTTTTCTTCAGTTTTCCCTGATCCAACGCCCACTGATAATTGGGCATCTCTCCGGGTGTTATCAGGACCCTTTCACCTTTGCCGTACTTCCTTCCCATGGCCCAGTTGGTGAACGGAGATATTACCCTGTACTCATCGGCATCCATGACCACTTCCTTGACGTGCGGTTTGCCTTTGGCGTCGGAGTATGAACCGGGGCGCATTGTGGCCCTGCCGTCCTTGACCTCGATCGTCCTGTTACAGACGGTATCCAAAAAGTACCTGTCGTGGGTGACCACGATTATCGTACCGTCGTATTCCGTGAGAGCTTCCTCGACGGCGTGTTTGGCCGGGATGTCCAGATAGTTCGTGGGTTCGTCCAGAATGAGCAGGTTCGTCTGCTGCAGGAGCATCAGGCAGAGTGCTACACGCGCCCTCTGTCCGCCGGACAGGGACCTCATGGGCTTCTCGACCTCGTCACCGACAAGGAGCATCCTTGCCAGAAGCTGTCTCGCATCCCCTCTTCTGTCCGTACCGATGGCCATCAGAAGCTGCTCCTCCGCGGAGAGTCTGAGGTCCAGACCTTCGTGATGCTGCGAATAGTAGCCGATCTTCGCACCGGGAGCGACCCAAAGCTCTCCCTTGCTGGGGATCTCTTCGAGGATCGCTTTCACGAGCGTGGATTTTCCCTGGCCGTTCGCACCGAACACACCGATCTTATCGCCTTTGTGAATATCGAGGTCGACATGTTCCAGGATCATCTTTCCGCCGAGTTCGACGGAAAGGTCCTTCGTTGTTATGACGTTCTTTCCCGATTTGGGTGCGGATTGGATCTTGACCGTGATCTCCTTGTTCGCCTGGGGCTTCTCCTTCTCCTCCATCTTGGCGATCATCTTCTCACGGGTCTTGTGAGTGGTCATGTACCACTGGTCCTTGTGAAGTTCCTTGGCGATCTCTTCCTGTTTCCTCTTCTGGGAGGCGTACTTCCTGTACTCCTTCTCTATACGGTCGAGGTCGAGCATCTTCTTCATGATGAAATCCGAATAGTTCCCCTTGTACTCGCGGGTCTTTCCGTGGTCGATCTCCACCATGCGCGTGGCGATCTTGTCGAGGAAGTACCTGTCGTGACTTATGACGAGGACGGAACAGTGCGTATCCAGAAGATAGTCCTCCAGCCATTCGACCGTGTCGATATCCAAATGGGAAGTGGGTTCGTCCATTACCAGGATGTCGCATTCGTCCGCCTGGACGATGATACGCGAGAGCATCACCTTGGTCCTTTCCCCTCCGGAAAGGGAGGCCATAGAACGGTCCATGAGATCGGGCGAGAGACCGACCTTCTTCAGAGCGCTGACGAGGTTCTTCTCATCCTTCATATCGTTCTGTTCGAGGTCCTTCTCCAATTGGGAATATTCGGAGGCTATCGCATTCCAGTCGATATCCTGGCCGCTGGCCATGAGCTCCTCGATCTCCTTCATCCTGCGTTTGATGTTCTCGATATGTCCGTACGGACGGCCGAGAACGTCCCTTACGGTTATGTTCTCGGAAGATTCGGCGAACTGCTCGAGATATCCGACACGGTTCGTATTGACCGTCAATTCCCCGGTATCGGGTTTCTCCTGGCCCAGCAGGATCTTCAGAAAAGTACTCTTTCCGGCACCGTTCACCCCGATCAGTCCGATACTGTCGCCCTCGTTGATCTGGATGTTTGCATCCGTGAGGACCTTCAAAGGACCGAATGATTTGGTGATGGCCTGTGCCTTGAAGAGCATGGCTCTCAGAAAGAACTCACCATATTTGATATTATAGTGAATAGAAGAGAATCCCGTATCAGTAAATTTAGGCAAGCCAAAATATAAATATTATTTAGTCTATCCTAAATCTGGTCTGGTAAACCACAAGGGACGATCGAAATGATGGAGGAATATCTGATGAAACAGGCAGCGCCCACACTTGCAGGTGTGAAATGCGGATGCCTTTTCAGGATATCCCTGGATCCTGACGCTATCACCAAAGAAACGTCAAGAATGAACTCCGTATTGAATCACCGCGGCGTCAGGATCATCGTCCTCCGGTCGTCGGGCAGAGAACATCTGATCTATGCATTTAGACCTCAGATGCTCAGTGACATACTGTCCGACGGCCGCATCTTTTCTTTTCTGGAGAACAGAGGATACGACATGGCCTCCCTCGGACGCACTTTGAGGTCTCTGAGGGAAAGGATGATGCATTACGGCATGGCCCATGAGATCGGCATATTCCTCGGATATCCACTGGACGATGTCATCGGATTCATCGAGAACAAAGGGATGAACTTCAAGGCGACAGGATGCTGGAAGGTCTACGGCGATGTTTCCCGTGCGAAAAGCATGTTCGAGAAGATCCGCTCCTGCAGAGCGGCGTACACCGAACAGTACATGCGCGGCACACCCATCTCCAATGTGGTAGTGTGAAGCAATGGATTTTATAATTTTAGAACGATGTGACCTGTATGAGTAAGGAATGTACAGTGACCGTGGACGCGGGCGTCTGTAAGATGAAGACCGTCATACATGCCAAAGAGAACGACATGGGCATGATAGAGCTCGATATCAAGAGCGACTGTCCGAATGTTCTCAAGATGTCCTGGATCGTCGAACCCGTATCTCCCTGGTCTGAGGTCGAAGCGGCCATGAACGAGACCGAGGTCTACAAATGGGCGAGCGACAGACTTCCCCATGCTGCGTGTCCCGTTCCCTGCGGAATGATCAAAGCGATCGAAGTTGCGGGAGATCTCGGACTGAAAAGGGATGTCCACATAAAGATCGAATGATCTTACCATCCGTGCCTGAAGGCAAAAAGACAGCCGAAATAGATCCAGCCGTTCTTCGGATGGGTCAGACAGGCAATGAAACCATCTAACCAGAAATTCTTGTATCTCAGCGGTGCCGAGAGTTTGTTGTAATCTTCCTCGGTGAGCTCCGAGATGTACCGGTGAAGCTCCATGAACCTCGGATCGGAGTATTTCTCGCCCTTCCACCACTTCGCCAATTCCTCCGGGTTCCCGTCGATCACCGCCTTTGCGGCCATCCGGCCGGAAAGGATCGCTGTCCTCAGACCTCCGTACGATATCGGATTGGCCATTGCGGCAGAGTCGCCGATAAGCATCGCGTTCCCTTTGACGATATCTCCCACGCCTCCGGTGGGAATGAATCTGGAACCTTTGGAGATGCATTCCATCTCCTCCCTGTGATTCACGGCGCCGGTGCAGAGATCCCCGCCGCACGGGAACCTCCAACCGTACCCTCCCCTGTACTTTGGACCGACGGTGAATTCCAGGTCCCCGGGAGGATCCTCCCTCACTATGTATTCCGTGACGGGGATGCATTCCTTCGGAGATGAATTGAAAAGAGACCTTCTCACAACGGAGTAGACACCGTCCGCACCGATGATATATTTACAACTGTGCCAGAGTCCCGATACTCCGGTCACTGTGTACTCCCCGTCCTTCTCGAAAACATCGATGACGGAATCCTTCATTATGCGGACACCTTTGTCAATGCATTCCTTCCTGATACGGTCCAGGAACTTCGGCCTGTCTATAATGTAGCCTTTGCTCCTGATGCTGATGTGTTTCCCGTCGGGGAATGAGAGGCCTATCCCTTCTATGCGGTTGCGGATCTCGTCATCCTTCAGCGGCAGATCGGCAAAGGCCTTCTCGCCGACGCCTCCGCCGCATATCTTGTGATATTTGACGAAACCGTCCCTGTCCAGACGTTCTATCATGGCGATCTTCAGACCGCTGTCTGCCAGGAAATGGGCGGCTGAACATCCGGCCGGACCGGAGCCTATTATGATGACGTCGTAGTCCATCTGATGAAATGCCAGACAATCCGAATATTTGTTGGTTTTGGGTTTAAATAGAAGATAATTGATTAGATTTCAATGAAAGCTGACGAGATTGCCGAAGAGATCGCGGAATTCGAGACCGAGATACTCGGCATCACCTGCATGAACGGATCGCCCGTAGGGATAGTCTTCTTCCGCGACGGAAAACTTCTGGGCGCGGAACTCGGTACCGAGCAGATGGAGAAGATCCCCACTTACACGAACCGCAGGGACCGTATCGTCACAACGATCAATGCTCCCGCAGGTATGACGGCAAAGGTCAGCGGAATGAGGGTCACTCGCAATTACATCAGGGACTTCCAGACATCCAGGGAGACCGTCGTCACTTATACGGTCGCCCGCATCGAATATAAGTAAAAAGGTTGACTGAAGGGGCTGCCTTCAGTCAAAGTTCATAATGCCTTTGTAGATCTTGTGGACCCTGTCCAGAAGATCGTTGCATGTGATCATTCCGGAACTCTCGATGATGGCCGCGACGGAAGAACCTCCGCATCCCACACCTTCTTTGATGTATCCCCATTCGTAAGCCTGGAGACCTTCGTAGGGGCTGTTGGAATAGTCCATGTTGACATACACCATGGGAACATCCTTGGAAACGGATTCCATGATCTTCAGATTGCTGGAGTTTGGATCGTTCATCAGCCATCTGGTGGTTCCCTGGAAGATGTTGCCCACGATCGATGGATCTAGTTCTATGGCGGCCGCGATAACTGCGGTGAGCTGCGTTCCTCCGCCGACGATCACAGGTACGTGTTTCGCGGCACCGATAAGGATACCGACGTTGGCCGGCATCATAGGGTCTCCGACACATTCTATTGCTTTGAGCGGATCGTGTGCCAGATCTCCGACCTTGATGCCTGCCGCATTGAGTCCGGTCATCACGGTGTTGGTTTTCAGTTCCTTGGGATTCTTGGGCGAACTGCTGCTCACGAGGTTCTCTTTGATGACACCCATGGCCATCATGACGGCCAATGCGGTCGTGGTCCCTCCGGCGCAGCTTTCGCTTATCACCACGAAGTCGTAGCTCTTTGCCAAAAGCTCTCCGAATGCGACACCGTTCTCGAATACGGTCCTGACATTCTTCACGGCCTTTCCGGTGGTGATCTTCTCACCGCATTCCCCGCCCATCTCGATGTACGGGATATTGGGGACGACCTTGCATCCTCCGTTGACAATGAGATAAGGCATCTTGGAAAGTTCCAGCGCTGCCATTGTGAGGGTTGCGGGGGAAGGTATTCCTCCGGGGTTGATCGGTATTCCCTTCATACATTTTGTCTTGCTGAGAACGAGAAGTTCCGCATCGGCAGGTCCGGTGAACATCGTAAGCTCGGGTGTGTCGCCCGCATCCGATATTCCCGGTATCGTGGAGGTCAGCGTGTTGGCCACCGTGCATGTGAAGATGCCTCTCTTTCCCCATATCCTCGAGAGGATGTCCATGGCGATCTTCTCATTCCCCGCAATGCTGAGCGAGGGCGGCAATTCGAATTGTGTCATATGTTCACCGTCAGTACCTCATGAACGTGGGGATCAGGTCCTTCAAAACCGATATCCCGTCCGTCGTCAGAGGCGTCTTTATATTCGTCCATAACGGAACGTTCATTAATATGTGTTCTCCGGAAACGCAGGATGTTCCATGGTCCACGAAGAACACTATGCGCTCCGCATCTGAGAAATATTTGTCCATTAGACCGTCGATCTTCTCGAGAACGTCGATCTTCTTCTGATAATCCTTCTCGTGGCTGTACTCGTCCACTTCGTCGAAATGGAGGAACACGTTCCCTTTCTCCAGAGCCTCCTTGGCCGCCGGCAGTCTGGGTTCGGTCTCCTTTATTATCTGGATCTCGTAGCCCAATGATGCCGCGACACCCAATGCGGTGGGGCTGCTGGACACCGCTTTCATGTGCTCTATGTAAGGCGGATACTGTTTTCCCAGTTTTCCGCATCCCCAGGGATAATCGGTTATGCCGATCTCGTCCTGGATGCCGAGGACCAGGTCTCCCAGGGGACCGGGTATCTCAAAATATTCGGAATTGACGGGAGGAGATTGGAAATCGGGGATCTCGTAAGGGTAGTCCATAGTAAGGACCGCTCTTCCGTTGGTAAAGAATTTGATCTCCGGAGAGAACTCATGAAGTTCGTCCAGACGTTCGGTTATGTGATCGACGAGCTGTTTCTCATACTTCTCGCCCTCGTACGACCAGACGACGGTATCTCCCTCTATCCTTGCGGGACTGAGACGGAACGCTGTGCGTCCGTCCTTCATGTTAAGGTGCAGTCCCTGGGCCTCGAGAGCGGCCCTTGCCGTCTCCGGAGGGTGTCCGGTGAAGAATTCGTTGAGGAAGAGCTGCGTGTATCCCCTTCCCGTGGTCGTGAGTCTGATGTCGGTCTTCGAATGCAGGAAAGGCATCTCGGCGACCTCGTAAGGTTTCCTGCCGTTCAGGGCCGGATTGGGATCGTCCTCCATCCCGTCCAAAAGTACGAACAGAGTGTTCTTCATTCTATCATCTTCAATGCTATCGCGATCTGACCTGTCGAAATACCGCCGTCTCCATTGGGAACGACGCTGTGGAATATCGGCTTGTGATCTGCGGCTATTATCATATCCTGGAACATTTTGCATATGGGGCCGTCGTAAGACACTCCGCCCGATATCCCTATTTCGGAGATGCCTTCCTCATCCGATCTTTGGACCGCGGAATTGACAAGTTCCTTCATGACGTTGTAGACTATCGAATATGCAACGTCCTTGGGCTTCTGGTCCGGTCTTATCCTCGAGAAGAGTTCCGCCGTCTGAACGACGCCGTTGATCGTGTGCGTCTCGAATCCGTCCAAGAGCGATCCGGCCTCGAGATATTTCTCCAGCCTCATGGCCGGTTCACCGTCGTATGTCCTCTCTTTGCAAATACCGAGCGTATACGCGAGAGTATCGAGAAGCCTTCCCATGGATGACGTGCATATGCTGTTGGGCATCATCTTGCGGAGGACCTCCGCCTCCTTATCCTTGAAGTCATGATTCTCGGTACCGTTCATGACATCCACTGCGAACTTCAGTCTCCTGAGATCGTAAAGGGCCTTCTCGGAACCTAAAAGCGGGATGTATTCCAAGTGTGCCAGTCTGTCGTATTTGCTGAGAGTGGAGAACATTGCCTCCCCTCCCCATGCCTGACCGTCGTCACCGTGTCCGGTGCCGTCCAATGTCAGCACGGCGCCCGCATCCATCTTGTGTTCCGTGATCAACGAGGCCGCGTGGGCCCAGTGGTGCTGGACCTCTACGGTCTTCGCTCCGTATTCCTCTGCGATGGCTTTGGCGATCGGGCGGTTGGCATAACCGGGATGGAGGTCCATGGCGACGATCTGGGGTTCGCAGCCGATCAATTTCATATTGAACCTTATCGCCTCGTCCAGATACTCAGGAACGCCGATGCTGTCCCCGTTGCCGATATACTGCGTGGGAAATATCCTGCCGTCCTTTGCGACCGCACCTGCAAGGTTCTCCTGGGCTCCGACCGCAACGGCAGAGCCTTTCATGGAGGTCTCCAGATACGAAGGTATGGCACCTCTGGACTTCCTTATGTAGAATGTGTTCCCGTCGAAGATGCGGAGAACGCTGTCATCCGCACGGTTGACGATCTGCTGATCATGCATGAGATACATGTCTGCCAGTAACCTCAGCGCATCGCGGTCCTCGGTGACCATCGGTTCGCCGGGCGCATTGGCCGATGTCATGACCAGAGCATCTGCCTGGAGATTATCGAAGAGAAGATACTGCATCCCGGAATACGGAAGGAAGATCCCGATCGTATCCAGTCCGGGACTGATCAACTCGGTCACCTTGTTCTTCTTCTTGTTAATCAGGACGATAGGCCTGTGGGGAGATTGCAGTTCCCTCCTCTCGTCGTCGGTGGGGATCCCGTACTTCTTCACGGTATCAATATCACGGACCATTATCGCAAAGGGCTTGTTTTTCCTATGATACCAATCCCTCAGCTCGCCCAGACTTTCGAATGTGCAGCAGATGTGCATTCCGCCCCAGCCTTTGACGATACCGATCATCCCCTGATCGAGATTGTTCGCGAACTTCCTGATCGGGTCCCCTTTCAGAGGATTCCCGTACCTGTCGACGAGATAGTATCTCGGACCGCAGACGGGACAGCAGATGGTCTGATGGTGCAGTCTCCTGTCAGAAGGATCGCTGAACTCCTGGCCGCAATGAGGACAGAGATAAAAGTTCTTCATCGCGGTGTTGCTTCTGTCATACGGCAGCCCGTACAGTAATGTGAAACGCGGACCGCAGTCCGTGCATGTGGTGAAGGGGTATCCGCTGCGTCTTCCCGCTCCCCTCATCTCCTTGAGGCATTTGGAGCAGATCGCGGTATCCGTGGGAATGGAAAAACCGGAAGAACGGTTGGCGGACCGAAGTATCTTGAAACCGTTGTAGATATCCTTGAAAAGATAATCTTCCTTGGTTATCGACTCGATCACCGCAAGATGGGGGACGACCCTCTCGAATTCCTTGAGGAACGTCTCACCGTCGTCGATATCTACGACGACATCGGAACCGTTATTCCATACGGCACCGTGAAGTCCGTGGGCGACCGCAGTACGATATACGGCAGGTCTGAATCCAACCCCTTGGACGGTGCCTTTGAATATTATTCTCATGCAACGGTGAAGAATACATTGAAATCATTAATAGTTGCGTTACTAAAAGATGCATATATGTAAGTTGGAATTAAGGAGCGATAAGACAATGGATTGATTATTCCCACTATGATCCTCAGAACACGGAAGCCCGGACCGTCCCGGGGATCGCGATCGTCTATCAATGATTACGATCGGGAACGGCATCATGTGATTCTTAACTGATCTCCGAACGAAACAGATCGGTGAGAATATCAGGGGCCATGAGGCCCCCGATAATGAGTTTACAATGCACCGCAGCCTTTTGCGGCCTCTATGCAGTGACAGTCGGTCTCGCCGATCTTGGGAAGACCGAGCTCGAGCAGCCTGAGGACCTTGTCGAGACATTCGTTCATCGTCTTGATGACGATGTCGATGGTCACATCCTCATCGAACCAGCAGTCGTAATCCGTGACCGTGGCGAGACTGCAGTAACACATACCGAGCTCTCTGGCGAGCTGGCATTCGGGAACGACGGTCATTCCGATGATGTCTCCGCCGATCATCCTGAACATCCTGCTCTCTGCCCTGGTCGAGAACCTGGGGCCTTCGATACACACATAGTTTCCTCCGCGGTGGAAGGGGATGCGCATCTCTTTTGCGGTCTTTGCGAAGATGTCGTTGAGATACGGGCAGAACGGATCGGACATCGAGATGTGCACGGTCTTGTCGTTGAAGTATGTGTACGTCCTTGATTTGGTGAAATCGGTGAACTGGTCTGCGATGACCAGGTCTCCGGGCTTGTAATCCTCGGTAAGCGATCCGACAGCACATGCGGAGATTACATACTGGCATCCGAGCTGTTTCAGTGCGTACATGTTGGCAAGATACGGAACTGCCGTGGGAGGATACTGGTGGTTCTTTCCGTGACGGAAAAGGAATGCGATCTCCACTCCGTTGATCTTTCCGATCATAATGGGATCGGAAGGTTTTCCGTAAGGTGTGTCCGGGAATTCCTCCCTGATGAGTTCAAAGGAATCGGGGTTATAGATACCGGTTCCGCCGATGATGGCTATCTTAGGCATGAGGGTTTCATAACTTCGCGGATATTAATAATCCTGCGTCGACCTTTTGATTAGGATTTTATGTTACTATCTGGATGGGAGAGCGTGGACGGAAGAAGGACATACAGCGACGTGGAGATGTATCCATGGAATCCCTGGCACGGCTGCCATAAGGTCAGCGAAGGCTGCGAGAACTGCTACATGTTCGCCGGAAACGAATCCAGAGGGATCACGGACAGCGATGTCGTTAAGCTTTCTTCGACAAAATATACCGCGATAGTCGATAGGAAAAAGGACGGGACCTACAAGATACCCCCGGGCACGGTTGTCATGACCGCTATGACCGGCGACTTCTTCGTCGAAGAGGCCGACCTGTGGAGGGAGAAGGCATGGAAGATGATCTCCCAGAGGAAGGACCTGACATTCATGGTCCTGACAAAAAGACCGGAGAGGGTCGAAAAATGTCTTCCCGATAATTGGGGAAGCGGCTACCCCAATGTTTGGCTGTGCGTCAGTGCCGAGAATCAGAAAAGATGCGAAGAACGCATCCCGATATTGTCATCCGTTGATTGTGCCAGGCGCTGCGCATTCGTATCACCGATGCTATCCGAAGTGAAGATATCAGATATGATCTCCGACGGAAGGATACATGATGTCATGTGCGGCGGGGAATACGGGAAAGGATGCAGACCATGCCGTTACGAATGGGTGACCTCCCTGAGGGATCAATGCGTCGAAGCGGGAGTCAACTTCCATTGGCATAATTCCGGAGAGATATTCATCAAGGACGGGAAAGAATACAGATTGGGCATCGGAGAACAGATGGCCGTCTGCAGGTCGGCGGGCCTGGATAATATCGTCATTCCCCTTCCCGATCCTATCAGGAAGAACATTCAGAGCACATTATTCTGATGAGTGTTACGAATTGATGAAGAAGTATTAATACTGCCAGTGTATAACACCTTTTTGAAGATTAGTAACACATAAGGGATCGTTATATCTTCGCATTAGTGCCTCCGCCTCCGGAAGGGCTGCCCTTTCCGGAGGCCATACTTTTTCCGATACTCCAAAACTCTTGTTTTGGTGCAAAATTATTGTGCTGGCATCGCTCGCAACAATATCATGGTCATGATTCCGAAAATAGAACTGCAGGAATATCTGTTGCAACAGAAAAACGAAGAATAGTTACACTACTTTTGATGAACAACGATACCGGACATATTAGTGGGAATAATGCTTTCAAAGGCTTGCAAAATGACAATGTTCCTGAAAGAGGACTGTCGGATCGGGGAGATCATCTCGAACGGAGTTCACGTACCGGGATCCCTGTCTTGTCGGAGATCTCTTTCAGATCCGAGAACTCCGGTTTCTCCTTCCTGATACCGAATCCTTCGGAAACCTTGACCTTGACGGTGTGACCCCCGATCTGCCTTTCCTCGAAGTGCGATACCATCTCGTAACGGTCTTTCAGGGTCACCCTTAATCCTGAGGACGAGGTATGTGCCAGCATCAGTCTGGAGAACCTGTCCGTATCGGTCGGACGGCATAGGCAGGTTATCATCGATGCGGGACGTCCCCTCTTCATTATTATGGGCGTTATGAACACATCCAACGCACCTTCGTCGAGCAGGACCTGCATGGTCTCCGCGATATCTTCGGGGAACATATCGTCCACATTGCAGACGATCTCGCATACCCTCGGAAGTCCGTGAGAAGACTCTCCGATGAATGCCCTTATCATGTTCGCTATGGGGTAATCCTTCTTTCCTGCGCCGTATCCTACCTTGCTGTAGGTCATGGACGGCATTCCGGTGAACTCGTCCACGAAATGCTTGAGGACGGCGGCACCGGTGGGTGTGCAGAACTCTCCCTCCACATCTCCCGCATAACAGGGGATGCCCCTGAGAATGTATTCCGTGGCAGGCGCGGGTATCGGTATCGTACCGTGCATACAGGTGACGTGACCGTATCCCGTACGGACCGGGGAAGCATAGACATGCTCTGGTGCCAGCATCTCGAATAACAGACATACTCCCACTATGTCGGTGACGGCATCTAGCATTCCTACCTCATGGAAATGGACCTTGTCCACGGGAACCCCGTGTGCGTTGGATTCCGCTTCGGCGATCAGCGAATAGATGCCTTTTGCATCCTCCCTGACCTTATCGGATACGTCCAACGAATCGATGATCTCCGAAACGCTCTTCGTAGTTATGTGGGAGTGGTGATGGCAGTGTTCGATATCGTCTTCCTCGCCACCGCATATCTCCACTGCGATATGGTTGCATGCGATGCCCAATTTCTCGGTCTTCTCCCTGCGGACCTCCACACCCGGTATTCCAAGGGAATTCATCCTTTTCACAAAGGGATCGATATCATCGAGCAGTCCCGAAAGGGCGCTCATCATCATGTCCCCGGACGCTCCGGCGGAACACTCAAGGTACAATGTCTTCATTTCACTCACCGATCTGATTGATCCTGCTTGCAAGATATCCTGCGCCGAATCCGTTATCGATATTCACTACGCTTACTCCGCTGGCACATGTGCTCATCATTGCCAATAACGCGGACAGCCCTTCGAAGGATGCTCCGTATCCCACCGATGTGGGAACGGCTATGACGGGAACATCCACAAGACCTCCGACCACGCTGACAAGAGCGCCTTCCATTCCGGCCACGGCGATGACGACCTTCGCTCCCAGGAGCTCGTCCATCTTCGAGAGTATCCTATGCAATCCGGCGACGCCTACGTCGTAGATGCGGACGACCCTGTTTCCCAGGGCCTCTGCGGTCAATGCCGCCTCCTCCGCCACCGCCATGTCGCTGGTCCCTGCGGAAACAACGGCGATGTATCCTTTGCCGGACGGTTCCGGCATTTTGCCGACCGTGCACAGTCTTGCCTCGGGATAATGGCAGACCTCCTCTCCGTTCTCTTTCAGATATCCGACCGCTTTATCGTCTACCCTTGTGACAAGCACGCAGCCGGTGTCCTTCTTCAGGGACCTTACGATCCCGAGTATCTGTTCGGGGGTCTTTCCCGCGCCGTAGATGACCTCTGCGGCCCCGTTCCTCAGAAGACGGTGATGGTCCACCTTCGCATATCCGAGATCCTCGTAAGGTTCCTTCCTCAGTCTGAGGGATGCCTCCTCCGGAGTGATCTTTCCGTCGCGGACGTCTTTGAGCAGCTGTACGATATCCATGGTCATCTCCTCGGCTCGGGGTCGAGTGTCACCTTATCAAAGTCATCGGATAAAGTTGTTTCAATCGACTCCCAGTTTTCCTCTGCGCTGGCATATTCTTCCCGTGTGACCTGGACCAGTGCCCTGTTCCCGCCGACCGAACGGACACGGAGATCCGTGAATCCGATGAATCTGAGGTAGGTCTCCGCACGTTCGATACGTTCCAGATCCTCTCCGGTTATCGGCCTTCCGGCCTGCACCCTGGTTGCCAGACAGGAATACGAAGGAAGGTCCCAAGTGAGCAGGCCTTCCTTTTTGGAGTATTCCCTCACTTCCGACTTGGATATCCCCGAAGACCTCAGAGGAGAGAATATCCCGAACACTTTCAATGCCTTCATCCCCGGACGGTCGTCCTCCGGATCGGAGGCGTTGGTACCGTCGATGATGATCCCGTAACCGTCGATCTTCGATGCTTCGGCGATCTTCGAAAGGATCGCTCTCTTGCAATGATAGCAGCGGTCCGGACCGTTGGAGATTATGTCGATATCCGACAGGACGGAATCTTCCAGAATGGTAAGGTCCGCATCTTCCAGACCGCAGATGAGGACGGCGTTGTCCTTTTCGAATTGGGGCTGAAACTCCGTGGAGACGTAATATGCACGGACATCACATCCGAACTTCTTCGCACAATGCAGAAGGAAGGCGGAATCGGCACCTCCGGAGAATGCCAGGGCTGTCTTGGGATGTTCGGAGAAGAATTCCCTCAGCCTTTCGATGCATGCATCTTCCATAACGGGCTCAATGACATCCATATTGATTAAATCAGCGAACGGGATTACAGGGGTCAGATGACCGGGGAATCCTATTACGACAAGAACACTGCGAATTGGGACAGAGAGTCCAAACACGATCCGGCGAAGGTCAGGTATATCGTGGACCTTCTGGACCTCAAAGGCGGAGAGGATATCCTCGATATCGCCACGGGGACCGGTGTCCTCATACCCCTTTTCGAAGAACACGATCCTGAGAGCATACTTGCCACGGACATCTCCGAGAATATGATCAAAGAGGCCGAGAAAAAGTATCCTGGCACAGATCATCCCAAGGTAGAATTCAAGGTCACCGACGTCTACGATATCAAGGAGAACGGAAAGTTCGACCGCGTCATGTGCATGGCGGCATTCCCCCATTTCGAAGATAAGGAAAAGGCGGTCGGGATAATGGCCGACTCGCTGAAGTACGACGGCATCCTGGAGATCGCGCATCCCGCATCGAAGGAAGAGATCGCGAAGATGCATGCTATGCACTCGGGAGATGTAGTTGGTCATGCGCTGCCGGAGATCGGAGAGCTCGGGAAGATGTTCGAGGAGAACGGTCTGAGGGTCATTTTCGAAAGGGACGATGATGACTATTATCTCATGGTCGGTAGGAAAGAACCGAAGACATTCTCGGAAGACGAGATGTACAAGATCCTGATGACGGAGTTCGAAGAGTTCAAGGACGAAGGAAAGGACCTCTACATAGACGATCTCATCAAAAAGATGAGAGAGGAACTCGGGACCGACGGTAATTAAGTGTATTATTCTTGGTTTATGCGCTCAGGGAATATTTTTACAGATTTAGTAACACGATTATAAACAAAGATAATAAACACCCTCTCATTACAGAACATCGTGCGCAGAATAGCAATATACGGTAAAGGCGGAATAGGAAAATCGACCACGTCCGCCAATGTCTCCGCGGTTTTGGCCGAGAAAGGTCTCAAGGTCATGCAGATAGGATGCGATCCGAAAGCGGATTCCACCAGGATGCTCACCCGCGGCGAGGAGATAGCGACCGTCCTCAACGTCATGAGGAAAGATGACGACATAGAATTGGAAGATATCGTACACGTCGGCGAGAACGGTGTTCTCTGCGTCGAGTGCGGAGGTCCCAGGCCCGGAATGGGCTGTGCGGGAAGAGGCATCATAGCCGCTTTCGAGAAACTGGAAGAGCTGGACGCCATGAAAGTGTATTCTCCGGACGTCATCGTCTACGATGTCCTCGGAGATGTGGTGTGCGGCGGATTCGCCATGCCCATCAGGAACGGATATGCGAAGGATGTCTTCATCGTCACATCCGGGGAGATGATGGCGCTGTACGCGGCGAACAACATCGCCGAAGCGGTCTCCAATTTCTCTTCCAGCGGATACGCGAGGCTTGGAGGCCTCATTCAGAATTCACGCAACGTCGAAGATGAGGATTCCATCATCGACAGGGCGGCCAAAGAGATCGGCACAGATGTCGTCTGCCGCATCCCAAGGGACCCCGCGGTCCAGAGATGCGAACAGATGAGTATGACGGTGATCTCCGGAGAACCCGATTCTCCGCAGGCCGGCGCATACAGACTTTTAGCAAACAGTTTACTCGAACGCTCCGAGGATGTCAAGGGCGGTATGAGGCTGGGCAAAAGCCCGGCGGTCAGAGGAGGATGCTGCGATGAGTAAGGCAATTTTGATAGTAGGACACGGATCGAGACTTTCATTCAACAAAATGACACTGGAGGCCCAGGCCGACAATCTCAGGAGATTAAGGAACGAGGATGTTTACATCGGATTCAACGAGACCTCTTTCCCGACGATCGAGGATACAATGGTCGAAATGGCCGATAACGGTGTCGACGAGGTCGTCGCCGTTCCGTTCTTCATCGCTTCCGGACTGCACATGACAAGGGATATCCCTCCGAAGCTCGGACTGAAGGACGGGGAGAGGGAAGCTGTCGTGGACGTCAAAGGAAAGAAGATGAAGATGTACTTCGAGACCCCTTTCGGAGAGGACCCTAACCTTACCGACATTCTCTGCGAGAAGATAGACGAACTGTCTTCCGTCAAAGGGAAACGCGGCATCCTGATCATGGGACACGGCTCACGTCTGAATTACAATTCCGAGATCATGGAATTGAACGCAAAACGCCTCAGAGAAAGAGGATATGACAATGTCAGGGTCGGTTACAACGAATTCAACGACCCAAAGGTAGATATCGTCGTCAAGGAAATGGTGGATGACGGTACTGACGAGATCATTGCCCTTCCGCTGTTCATAGCATCGGGAGCGCATCTTTCGAGAGATCTTCCTTACAGACTCGGCATTCCGGAGAATACCGACGAAGCCGTCATCGAACACGACGGCAGGAAGATCGTTGTCAAGTATGCAACACCCGTAGGCGGGGATCCCCGTCTGTGCGGCGTTCTCGACAAGAAGATCGAGAAGTACTATGGGGCCTAAAAAATGAAAGTACTAGTTCTAGATACCACCCACGGCGGAGAGGTACTGTCCAAGATATACAAGGACAGGGGTGACGACGTCACCTGCGTGGACGTCTACAAGGTAACACCGAAAGACGTCATGGACCGCGTTGCCGCCTATGGCATCGTATCCACGGATACGGTCCCGAAAGGGGAATATGACCTTGTGGTCATGCCGTGTCACTGTCCGGATTCCTTCCTGGACGGCTGCACATACGAGAAGAGGATATTCTTCTCCGATGCCGTTAAGGAATTCATAGACAACAAAAGGTTCAGGATCGAGATCACCGGTGTGAAAGGAAAGACCAGCACCTGTTTCATCCTGGCGAATATTTTGGAAAAAGCGGGAAAGAAGGTCTTCCTGCACACGTCCAGGGGCCAGGGGCCCTGGGTGAACGGAGATCTTAAGATCGAGGATAAGAAGAGCATCGCACCCGTTTCGCTGCTCACGCTTCCCAAAGGCCCGTACGATGTCATGATCTGCGAAGTGTCTTTGGGAGGTTCCGGCAAGGCGGATATCGCAGCGGTGACCAATCTGATAGAGGATTACGGCATAGCCAGGAACTCCAGGAAGGCGTCCGAGGCGAAAAAAGCGATCTTCACCGACAACATCAATATCGTTCCGAAAGATGAGATGGCGTTCTGGCGCAGATACTGCAAGAGAACCATGATCGGATACGGCGGAAGGATCAGGGTCACCGGAACTCCGGAATTCGGAAGTCCGATAGAGATCATGCTGGATTACAACGGCGTCCAAAAGGTCACGCTGTCTCCGGGATACCTGTCATTGCAATACATCGAGGCCATGGACCTTGCTGCGGAGATCGCCCATGCCATGGACATCTCCAAGAAGAGCGTCATCGAAGGACTGGCCACTTTCAAAGGAGTTCCCGGCCGCGGAGAGATCTTCATGGTCGGAGATGTAAGGCATGTTATCGAGAGGAACCCCGGGATCTCACCGATCTCGGTCGAAAGGACGCTGAGCGTCCTGAAACAGATGAACGCCCTCGACAACGCATACATGATCGTGGACCCCGTCAGCAAGAAGGTCTGCGACAAGATGAAGTCTGAGGATATCAAAAAGGTCGCCGAGAAATACGGCGTGGAAATGACCCTCACGAAAGGGGACGGGGTACGCCCCTCCGTGCCGTTGGGAAAGACGACCATCATCGAATTCATCAAAGAGGGATTCCAGTGAAGGATAGGATCATCCATCCCCGTCCGAACCCCATCATCGCCGCGATGTACACCCTGAGGGACATGGACGTCGACGTTGTCGTCGTCCACGGGCCCGCCGGGTGCAGTTTCATGGCATCGAGGATGCTGGAGGAAGCGGGAATAAGGGTGGTCACGTCCGGAATGAGGGATAACGATCTCATATTCGGCGGTGCCGAATCTTTGATCGAGACACTTAAATTAGTGAAGGAGAAGTTCGATCCGAAGACCGTTGCCGTCGTGGGAACATGCGCAAGCATGATCATCGGAGAGGATATGGCCGCCGAGATACAGCAGGCCAATATCGGCTGCAACGTGTTCCCGGTGGACAGTCACGGATGCATGGGAGACAACACCCGCGGAGCCATCAGGGCGTTGGAGGCGGGAAGGGATGCGGGCATCCTCACTCCCGAGGAAACCGACAGACAGATATCTTTGATGAAAGCGGCCACCGGGATCGAGAAGAAGGTCGGAATGGCAGCCCAGGGATACCTTTCCCCTACGAAAGGACCCACGAAACTGAACGTCTGCAGACAGATCATGGATGCTCTGGCAGCAGATAAGAAAGTGGCGGTCGTCATGATAGCCAAGAAGGAACTTGCGTATCGTTTTGCGGATATCTTCCTTGCGGTGGACGAGGCCCGGAATAAATTGGGAGGGAAGACGTTCTTCGTAGCCAACATGGACGGGGAAAAAGGACTTCCCAGGATCAGAAGGTACTGCTCCGACATCCAGAGAGATCTGGATTCCAGGAATGTGAAGATCGACAGGATCATCGGAGGACTTGACGAATACGCCATCATCGGCGAGGATGTCAAAAAGGCCGTCGATGATTTCGAACCCGATCTTACGGTCATCGTCGGAATATGCCATTCATACCCGGAACTCTCTCCGGACAACATACTGATAACCGACCAGCCCAGACAGCTGGCCAACTATCTCCGTCAGGGCCTTACGGCCGTCGGAGAGATCTCGAGCCATTCCATAGTCATGGGAGCCAAGAACATCATCTCCCTGGAGACCTCGGACATCCTCCGCGAACTCCTGGAGGAGAGATGAAAGGAGTGGTCATCTCCGGTACGGGAAGCGGTGTCGGAAAGACATCCGTGACCACCGGACTGATGTCGAGACTGTCAAAACAGATGAAGGTCCAGGCCTTCAAGGCCGGACCGGATTTCATCGACACCATGTATCACGCGGCGGCCACGGGAAGGCCGTCCAGGAATCTGGATTCCTTTATGATGACCGACGATGTCATCAGGAATGTCGTCGGTTATTCTTCGAAAGATGCCGACATGTGCATCGTGGAAGGCGTGAGGGGATTGTACGAAGGATTCTCCGGGGACGGGGATATGGGTTCCACCGCATACCTCGCGAAACTTCTCGGATTCCCCGTGATCCTTGTCTTGGACGCAAGATCGCTGACAAGAAGCGCTGCTGCTATCGTCAACGGTTTCAAGTCCTTCGATCCGGACGTGAACATCGCCGGGGTCATATTGAACAAGGTCTCGGGAAAACAGCATATGGACAAACTGGCCGTCGCCATGGAGAAGTACACCGATGTGAAGGTCATCGGAATGATAAAGAAGGATTCGGAGAACAGTCTCGAGCAGAGATATCTCGGACTGAAGACCCTTTCATCCTTCTCTCACAAGAACATAACGCCGCTGGAGGAACTGACATCCTCTTTGGACCTGGATGTCGTGATGGACATCGCCGAACACAGCGACAGCCGCCTTCCCGAATCGTCCCCGTACGTTCAGAGGAAGAGCGGACTGAAGGTCGGAATTCCTATCGATGATTCTTATTGTTTCTATTACAGAGATAATATAGAATGCCTCGGAGCCTCGGGGATGAAGGTCGAGACCTTCAGACCCACAGACGGAGAACATCTTCCCGATGCGGATGCCTACTATCTCGGCGGAGGATATCCCGAATTATTTGCAGACAGGATATCGGAGAACAAAGATTTCCTGGAAGGGCTGAAGAACGCTTCCGATGAGGGAAAGAAGATAGTCGGAGAATGCGGAGGCCTGATGACCATGTGCAACAGCATCCGCGACAAGGACGGAAAGGAACACAGGATGTCCGGGATATTCGATGCGGAGGCCACGATGACGGGAAAACGCCACGGTCCGACCTACACCATCGCAGAGGCGACAAACGATAATCCCATCTTCAAAGGTTCCGTGAAAGGACACGAATACCATTACTCCGACGTGTTCCCGAACTCCGATCCGAAATACGGATACGTCATGAAAAGGGGATTGGGAATAGCGGACGGGATGGACGGTCTTACGGTAAGGAACTCACTGGGTTCCTACATGCACATGCATGCGCTTTCCGCCAAGGATTGGGCTGCGGGATTCATCGAGGAAATAAGGTAAATGTCCAACATCCATATAATCAGATAGTTGATATTGATAATGATTTTAATAACTTTATATGCATCCAACTTCGACTCAAAATATCATCAAAAAATGGAAAATAATCCTTAATTTTCATCAATATACAACCGAAATCCGATTAATTTGATGAAAAATAGGGAATGGTCATATGAACCATATTAAATATCAGAATATTGATACAATTTGTAGTATAACACGGACGATTCCGTAATGGTGATACAATGATTTCATTCATAGGAGCAGGGCCCGGTGATCCGGAACTTTTGACGATCAAAGGAAAGAAACTCATCGACGGCGCAGACGTCATCGTCTACGCAGGTTCCCTGGTGAACCCCGCCGTTCTCAAAGATGCGAAGCCCACCGCCGAGATCTACAACAGCGCAACGATGAATCTCGACGAGGTCATCGATGTCATGAGCAAGGCGGAGAAGGAAGGAAAGAAGGTCGTGCGCGTGCACACCGGAGACCCCGCCGTGTACGGAGCACACAGGGAGCAGATGGACAGACTCGACAAATTGGGAATAACATACGAGGTCATTCCGGGAGTCAGTTCCGTTTTCGCAAGCGCCGCTGCGCTGAAGAAGGAATTCACGCTTCCCAGCGTTAGTCAGACGGTCATCCTCACAAGGATGGAGGGCCGCACGCCCATGCCCCCGGGAGAGAAACTCGAGGACCTTGCGAAGCACCACGCCACGATGGCCATCTTCCTGAGCATCGGATTCCTGGACAAGATGACCGAACAGCTCATCAAAGGCGGATACACCCTCGACACTCCCGTCGCCGTCGTGTACAAAGCATCCTGGCCGGACCAGAAGATCATCATCGGTACCCTGAAGGATATCGAGAAGAAGGTCAAGGATGCAGGCATCACGAAGACCGCGCTCACCCTTGTGGGAGACTTCCTCGGAGACGAGTACGAATTGTCAAAACTCTACGACCCCGAGTTCACCACGGAGTTCCGTCAGGGAAAGGTGAAGAACTGATGGCAAAAGGAAAACTGACCGTGGTCGGTTTCGGTCCCGGTTCACTGGACAACATGACCATCAGGGCGGAGAGGGCCATAAGGGAGGCCGACGAGGTCGTCGGTTACACCGCATACATCGATATGATCAAAGACTACTTCGACAAGGACATGCACTTCATCTCCACCGGAATGAGGAAGGAAGTAGACCGCTGCAAGATGGCAGTGGAAGAGGCGATGAAGGGAAAGAACGTCGCGATCGTCAGCAGCGGAGATTCCGGGATCTACGGAATGGCCGGCATAGTCTACGAAGTTGCCGATGAGATGAACGCTGACATCGACATCGATGTCGTCCCGGGAATGACGGCCGCCTCTACAGCGGCATCCGTCCTCGGAGCGCCTCTGATGCACGATCTTGCCATCATCAGCCTTTCGGACCTTATGACTCCGCTCGACCAGATCATGAAAAGGGTCGACTGCGCAGGCGTGGGAGACTTCGTCATCGCGTTGTACAATCCGAAAAGCGTGAAAAGGTCCGAATATCTCGGCCAGGCAGCAGATATCATTATGAAATACCGCTCGCCCGAGACCCCCGTCGGTATCGTCAAAGATGCCGGAAGGCCGGGAGAGAAGAAACAGATCGTCACACTCGGCACCCTCAAAGATGCGGAAGTGGACATGTTCTCCATAGTCATCATCGGAAATTCCAAGACCTATGTGAAGAACGGAAGGATGATCACACCCCGCGGCTACAAAGAGAAAGGACGCATGGACGGAGTGATCTGAATGGCAGGAACACTTTACGGCATCGGTGTCGGTCCGGGAGATCCCGAACTCATGACGCTGAAGGCCAAGAGACTTATCGACGAATGTCCCGTTCTCGCGGTCCCCGTGAAAGCGGAAGGCGAGAAGAGCACCGCGTTCGAGATCGTCAGGCCCGTGGTGGACCTTTCCAAGAAGAAGGTCCTCGAGGTCATCTTCTCTATGAGCAAGAACTCCTCGGACTACTGGAAATGCGGCCAGGTCGCCGGAGACCAGATCATCGAAGAGCTCGAAAACGGCAACGATGTCGCAATCGTAACACTGGGCGACGTCTCGATATACAGCACATACATGTATCTCGAACAGTATGTACGCAACAAAGGTTACAACACTGTGATCATCCCCGGAATCCCGTCATTCTGCAGCGGTGCCGCACTGGCAGGGATCCCGCTTACATTGGGCAACGAAGGATTGGCCATCGTCCCTTCCGCAAAGGACAACCCCCTTGTGGGAGAGGCGATCGACAGATTCGACAACATCGTCATAATGAAAGCAGGGAACAGTGTCGAGAAGATCGCGAACATGATGAAGAGGAGGAACGTCCCCGCCGAGTGCGCCACGATCATCCACAACGTGGGAATGGAAGACCAGTACATCGGTCCGATAGACACGGACAGGAAGTACGGATACTTCACCACGATAATAATCAAGAAAGGCAAGAAAGACTGGTGATCCGATGACAGACAGGAACATGGCACCCATCTTCGTCTCTCCCGGGGACAGACAGATCGTCGTCTTCGGCGGAGGTAAGGTAGCGCTCAGGAAGATAGGACACTTCAAGGGATTCCGCATCAAAGTGGTATCGAAAGAGGTGCTTCCAGAGGTAAGGGATGCCGCAGACGAGGTCATCATCACCGATATCAGCGAGAATTCGATCAAGGAGAACATCGAAGGCGCGTTCATAGCCGTCGCCGCAACAAGCGACAAAGCGATCAACGCGATGATCAGGGACACTGCGATGGCAGAAGGGATAATGGCCAACTCCGCACACGGCGGAGGAGATGTGCTCATCCCTTCGGTCCTGAACAAAAGGAACTTCACCGTTACGGTATCCACCGGCGGGACGGTCCCCGCATTCCCCCCGTACGTCGTCAGGAAGATCGACGGTCTTCTGGATGACAGCTACGACCTTATGATGGACATGCTCATAGAGCTCAGGCCTGTGATCAAAGAAAAGGTAAAGACGCAGCCGGAGAGGGCGAAACTCCTTGCCGATATCTTGGACAACCAATCCATTTGGAACATGCTTTCGTCCGGAAAGACGGAAGAAGCGATCAAAGAAGCAAAAAGAATGGGCGATCTTGAATGATAGTCAGTTTTCACGTAACACATACGTCTGCGGGCAATATCTGCGGACTCAACGAGATCATTCCCGCCTTGGAGAAGAACGTCTCCGAATGCATCGGAGGACTGAAGAATGTCCAGGAATACATAGTCGTAAGGACCTGCAACCGTTTCGAGGTCTACGCCTACACCCTGGACAACGAAGATACGAAAAAGACCTTCAGGGCCATTGCGAAGAGGAGCATCCCCTACTCGTACGACGAGGAGCAGATCTCCTTCGTCCTGAAGGACGACAAGAGCATCAAACACCTGTTCATGGTGGTCTGCGGTCTCGATTCGATGATAGTCGGAGAGGACCAGATACAGCATCAGATCAGGGAATCCTACATGAAGGCGAAGGAAGAAGGACATGCGAAAGGGATACTTTCGTACATCTTCGACCACGCTCTGGTCGTTGGAAAGAGGGTCAGATCCGAGACCGCGCTGAACAAAGGAGCGGTCTCTGTAGGTTCCGCCGCGGTGGAACTGGCGGAACAGATGCTCGGACCTCTGGAAGGAAAGACGGTCACCATCCTGGGAGCGGGAGACATGGCCACCGTGATAGCTAAGAACCTGGTCGGAAAAGGTCCGAAGACGGTATTCGTCTCCAACCGTACCTTCGACCACGCCATGGAATTGGCGGCGCAGCTCCAGGGAACGGCGGTTACTTTCGATCACAAGACCGATACCATCAAAGACAGCGATCTGGTACTTGTCGCGACATCCGCACCCCACGTTGTCATCAGGAAACCCAATGTGGAAGAGGCGATGGCGGGCAGAAAGGACAGGAAGCTCCTGATGATAGATGTTTCCGTCCCGAGGAACATCGCAGACGACTGCGGAGAGGTGGAGAACGTCACCGTAATGACGATGGACTCGCTCCAGCAGATCGCGATAGAGAATGTCAAGAAGAGGACCGCCGAGATCAACGAGGCCAAGAAGATCATCAACGACGAGTTGGAGAAGATCGACAGGGAACGCAAAGAAGAGGCGGCGAACAAGATCATCAAGGAACTCAACATCAATTTCGCAAAGATCAGGGAGGAGGAGCTGGCACAGGCAAAGGCCCGTGCTCTGACCAACCCGGATATAAACTCGGTCATGGACGACCTTTCGAGGGTATTGGTAAACAGTATTGCCTCGAACCTTATTATCAATCTTAGGAAAGCCTCCAGAGAAGGCAATTTGGAGCTGTGCAAGGCGGCAAAGACCCTGTTCGGCTTAGAGGAGAATGAAGGATATGCTTTACCCGCAAGTACGTATGAGAAGATTGAGACTGAACCCCACCGTCAGGAACCTCGTCGCAGAGACCAGGCTTGACGCTTCCGAGTTCGTCCTTCCGATCTTCTTCGATGCAAACATCAAGAAACCCAAGACGACGGACTCCATGCCCGGCGTCACCACATACCCCCTTTCGGGATACAAGAAGATCGTGGAGAAGATACAGGGAAGCGGAGTGGACTCCGTCCTGGTATTCGGAATTCCCAGCAAAAAGGACGCGAAAGGCTCCGACGCATACGATGACGACGGGGTCGTCCAGAAGGCCATCAGGGGATTGAGAAAGGAATCCGATTCTCTGCTCATCATCGCAGACCTGTGCATGTGCGAATACACCGACCACGGGCACTGCGGAATTTTGGACAAGGACGGTTACGTCATCAACGACGAGACCATCGAGGTCTACGGAAAGATCGCCGTTTCACAGGCAAAGGCCGGTGCGGACATCATCGCACCCAGCGGAATGATGGACGGCCAGATCATGGCCATCCGCGCCGCGTTGGACGATGCGGGATTCAAGAACACCGCGATCATGGCTTACAGCGCAAAGTTCTACAGCGCATACTACGGACCGTTCAGGGATGTGGCTTGTTCCGCACCCGGAAAGGGAAACAGGGCGAGCTACCAGATGCCCTGCGGGAACAGAAGGGAAGCGATGAGGGAGATCGACATGGATGTCGCCGAGGGCGCAGACATGATAATGGTGAAACCCGCCGGACCCTACCTTGACATCATCAGGGAGGCGGCGAACGCATACGACCTTCCTCTGGCGGCCTACCAGGTATCCGGAGAGTACGCGATGATCAAAGCGGCCGGACAGAACGGCTGGATAGACGAGGACAGAGTCATGATGGAATCGCTGCTCGCCATCAAGAGAGCGGGTGCGAACATCATCATAACATATTTCGCAATGGATGCGGCAAAACTTCTGAGGGAACAGAATGGAAGATCCTAAATCGATCGGCTTGTACGGCGAGTCCAAGAAACTCACCCCCGCGGGAGTGTCCAGCCCTGTACGTGCTTTCGGACCGAACCCGCTGTTCATCGACAGCGGAAAAGGCTGTATGATAAAAGACGTGGACGGCAACGAGTACGTGGACCTGTGCATGGCATACGGTCCCCTGCTTACCGGACACGCGTGCAGAGAAGTGGTGGATGCCGCCGAAGCGCAGATAAAAAAAGGAACGATCTACGGAGCGCCCTCCGTACCCGAACTGAAACTCATAGAGAGACTGTGCCAGATCATGCCTTCGTATGAGATGGTAAGGCTCGCGGTGTCCGGAACGGAATCCACGATGCACGCGATCAGGCTTGCACGCGGAGTCACCGGAAAGGACGGATTCGTGAAGATGAACGGAGGTTTCCACGGAGCCCACGATGCGGTATTGGTCGCAGCGGGTTCGGGTTCCGCACAGGGGGTCCCCGGTTCCCTGGGAGTTCCCAAGGATGCTGTCAAAAACACATATACCGTTGAGTACAACGACCCCGAGATGATGTCCTCGCTTCTCGAAAAGAACAAGGATATCGCATGCGTGATAATGGAGCCTGTCATGGGCAACGTGGGAGTCGTTCCCCCGGAGAAGGGATACCTGCAGGAAGTAAGGAAGATCACCAGGGAGAACGGTGTTATCCTGATATTCGACGAGGTCATCACCGGATGCAGGCTGTCGGAAGGAGGAGCACAGAAATTCTACGGTGTGACCCCCGACCTGACCACCATGGGAAAGGTCATCGGCGGAGGATTCTGCGCCGGTGCGTTCGGAGGAAAGAGGGAGCTGATGGAGAACGTTGCTCCCCAGGGAAAGGTCTACGCCGCAGGCACGCTTGCAGGTAACCCCGTAAGCGCGGCGGCAGGTCTGGCACAGATAGATTACATGCGTCAGAACGACCGTTACGACAAACTCAACAATACCACCAAAGAACTGGTATCGTCACTCAGGGATTCGATGGAGGACCGCAGGGTCGAAGGCTGCGTACAGAACGTCGGTTCCATGTTCGCCGTCTACTTCGGAAAGGAGAGCGTGAAGAACGGGACCGAGGCCACACAGGTCGACAGGGAGACGTATCTCAGGATGTTCAGGTACATGCTCGATCACGGCGTGTATCTGCCGCCGTCCGCCCTGGAAGTATCGTTCATGTCCAGTGCGCATGATGATAAAGCGGTGAAGAAGATAGCGGACACATTCGACGGATTCCTTTCGGAGATGAAAGCATGAAGATAGGTTCCAGGGAAAGCAAACTTGCCATGAGGCAGACGGACATGTTCGTCGATGCCATACAGAAACAGGGATGCAAAGAGAAGTTCGATATCATCGGAATAAAATCATTGGGAGATATCGACCTCACATCCTCGTTGGACAAGATGAGCAACGTCGGAGCTTTCGTAAGAGAGCTGGACGAGGCCATCCTGAAGAAGGAGATAGACATCTCGGTGAACTCGCTGAAGGATATCCCCATAGACATGCAGGAAGGACTTGTCATCGGTGCGATCATGAGACGCAACGCACCTGAAGATGTCATACTCCCGTGCCCTCTGGCACAGTTGCCGGAAGGAGCGACTGTCGGTACGGCATCGGTCAGAAGGATGTCCCTTCTGAAGGATATGAGACCCGATCTCAAGACGAAGACCGTACGCGGTAACATCCACACGAGATTGGACAAGCTCGACGCGGGAGAGTTCGACGCATTGATACTTGCGAAGGCGGGACTCGACCGCATGGGCATCGAGAGACCGATGTACATCCTCGACCCGAAGACATTCGTCCCCGCGACGGCGCAGGGCGCTATCGCGGTGGAATGCAGAGAGGATGACAAGAAAATATTGGAGATGCTGAAACTCGTGGACGACAAGGTCACCAGGGAATGCGTGACCATCGAGCGTTCTATAATGAAAGCTTTGGGTGCGGGATGTTCCTCACCCGTCGGCATCAACGTAAGGAAACTGGTCAAAGGATTCGATGTGAAAGCGGTATCGTACGCGTTCACCGAAAGACCCGTCAGGGCGGAAGTGACCTTACCCTACGATTACAAGCAGGAGCAAATAGCCGCTATCGCGGACTATCTCAAAGGTAACACAAAGGAGCTGAACATATGACAGGAGCCGTTTACCTTGTAGGTGCGGGACCGGGAGATCCGGGACTGTTCACCGTCAAAGGATTGGAACTTCTCAGGAAGGCGGATGTGGTCGTCTACGACGCACTGGCCAACCACGAACTTCTGAAAGAATGCAGGAAGGATGCGGAACTCATCGACGCGGGAAAGAGGAGCGGCAACCACACCCTGACCCAGGACCAGACGAACGCAAAACTGGTAGAACTCGCATCTGAGGGAAAACTGGTCGTACGTCTGAAAGGCGGAGACCCGTTCATGTTCGGAAGGGGAGCCGAGGAAGCTGAAGAGCTGAAGAAAGCGGGATTGGAAGTGCACGTAGTGCCCGGAATATCCTCTACGATCTCGGTCCCGGAACTTGCAGGAATACCCGTGACGCACAGGGACCACACACCGCTGGTGACCTTCCTTACCGGTCATGAGAAAGATGACCGCGGAAAGGACAGGATAGACTGGAGGAGCCTGGTCAACGGACACGGTACCTTGGTCATCCTTATGGGTATCGGAAACGCGGGATACATCTCGTCGGAACTCATCGCGGGCGGAATGCCTCCGAATACGGAAGCTGCGGTCATCACCGAGGGTTCCACACCCAGACAGAGGATCGAGAGGACCACCGTTGCGGATATGAAAAAGACGATTGACGATAAGGGTTTGAAAGCTCCCGGAATCATGGTCATAGGAAGTGTGGCAACACTTCACGATACGCTGGGGGACCTGAGATGATCACCGTCGCCTTTACCAGGCCCGCAGACAAGATCGACGATTCGATCGGACTTGCGGAATCCCTCGGAATGAGGGCGATGGCGGCACCGTCCCTGGAGATACTCAAAGGGGATGACATTGAGTACGAGAACGCCGAGAAGACGCTCTCATCCGGCAATGTGGATTATGCCGTGTTCGGCTCGGGAACCGCGATCGAGAAATGCGTCCAGAGATTCGGAGCGGATAAGTTCAGAAAGCTCTTCACCGGAAAGGTCCTGGTCGCGATAGGTCCGTACACCGCGAAGATGCTGAAGAGCATCGGAGGTCTGAACCACGACATCATGCCCGTGTTCGATTACAGCTCATATGGCATCGTGAAAGCCCTGGACGGAAAGGTCGAAGGCAAAAATGTCATGCTGGTACGTTCGGACAGCGGCTCCGCAGTTCTGAAAGAAGGGCTTCTCGAAGAGGGGGCCAACGTCATCGAGTTCGCATCGTACAGACTGAGAAAGGTCGGTATAACGCCCGAACTGAAGAACATATTCGAAGGCCTTAAGGACGGAAGCATAGACGTCATCGGATTCACCAGTCCCATGTCCGCAGAATCGTTCCTTTCATTGATGGAGGGAGAGTACGGCAAGGACGAGTGCATGAAGATCCTGTCCAAGAGGAAGGTCGCCGCCATCGGAAGGCCTACCTCGGTGAAGCTCACGATGCTTGGACGCGCTCCGGACATCGTACCCGAGAAGACTACCTTCGAAGATATGCTCATCGCTGTCAGAGACAGCGAAGAATAAACCTCTTTTTTTCTCCCATTTTTTTGGGACAGTTTACTTCTTCATTAGAAACAACAATATCGCCTACATCAACATAAGATCTGCATATTGCTATTTGCAAGAGAATGGGAACAGACTGTACATTCAACTGTGCCAGCGCACAGATATGGCAAAAACAAGAGACCGTGAACTCTGCAGCCCGGAATACATCGATGACAACTTTCCCAAATACCTCGTGATGCCGGAACCGGGGATCTATGAAGGCGTGACCGACAGGGGCATCATATGCTGCTCATTGGAAAATTTCCTGAAAAAAGAGATATGATCGATCCTTCTGCCTACGGCAAAAGGATCGAAATTGAAGGGTTTTTGAAAGACACTCACTCTTCGGTCTGCCTGTGCTTCTTCCTTATCAGAAGGAAGGTCATCACGGCGATCAACGCAAGAGCGGCGACGATTATGACACTCAGTATCGTGATCAATCCGTTATCGGAATCTCCGTTGCTGATGTAAACGCCTTCGACCTTGAACTCACAGTCCTCGACGATCATGAACTCGGTTCCCTGTTCGACGACCTGACTTCCGGTGGACGTTATCCTGAGGATAGTGGGTGTTCCGGTGTAACCGTCCTCCACCACGATCGTGAGATAATGGCTTCCGTATGCGACGGTCACATCTCCTCCGTGTCCGTAGTCGGTGACGTCGTCGAGTATCCAGCTGATGCCTTCGTTCTCGGCGAGGGTGACTGTGTATGTCGAGGTGTTGATATCTGCGTAGACCGCAGAATAATCTCCGACGTAATGCACTCCCTGAATGCTGTCGCCGTCGGAGTCTAGCCACTGGGCGAATCCCTTTCCGATGATCTTCGGAGTGAGGAGAACGATCTTCACATCCGAGGCGCTGGTATATTCCGTGACGTAGACGCTGCTCTCGAATCTGAAGACGGTGGAACTCGTGTATCCGAGGACCTTCGATGCATCGATACCGCTCTTTCCGTAGACTATCGCAATGGCTGCGGAACCCAGACCGATCTCTCCGGACACCTCGGTGTTGTTGGTGTAGGGAAGACGGGAAGGTGCGGACCCTATCAGAAGGGTGCCTTCAATCGCGACGGTTCCTTCATTCCCAAGAGAGCCGGAGACCGCAAGCGTTCCGTTCGCGGTGACCGATCCTCCGGAAGTGACGGTGAGTGTTCCGGATACGGACATTGTACCTTCTATTACCGCAGTGGATTGAATGTTGAGTGTTCCGTTCACGGTGAACGTTGCATCGGAACCGACAACCAGGTCGTTCTCTCCCATGACGTACAGAGTGACCCTGGACGGAAGTGTCGCATCCTTGGCGATCTCCACATCCCTGTACAGGGTGAGATCTCCGGACGAGATGTTTTCCAGCATGACCGGCAGACATGCCAGCTTGGTGGTCGTGTTATTGTAATTGCTGATATCGACGTATGCCTTGGAACTGAAAGAGCCCTTGTTGACAAAGAGTCCGTATGCCATGACATATCCGTTGTTATTGATAGAAACGGAACTGCTGTTGAACTGTCCGTCGTATGTGACGACGAGTCCGGACGAGGATGTGCTGTTGACGAAGGTTCCGTTGTTGACCATCTTGACATCCGAATCGACGTACAGTGTTCCGCTGTTGATGACTGTGAGACCGGAGCTTATAGTCATTGAAGCGGTCTGAACGAACGATCCGTTGATGTAGACCTTACCGTCGCTCTGCTTGTTCATGGCCGTGGCGAGTGTTGTGTATATGCGGTCGGAACCGCTTGTGTAGTAAACGCCGTGGATGTTCGAGGTATTACCGGACGATATTGTCACAGAACCGTGGGACATTATGACACCGTCCTCGAGGACCTCGCCGCTCTCGTCGACCGCGAATTGCGTTGTGACCGAGCCGACATCCGTCATATCCGCTGTTCCGCTGACGAACAGACTTCCTTCGATGATAAGATCGGAAGAGGACAGGAACATCATTTCGGAACCTTTCTCGACGTACATTCCGACGGAAGGTCCTACGATGAGATCACCGACGATCGTATCATCGATGATATCTATTGTTCCTACGCATCCGGTGAGGGATGCCGTTATCGATGTGGATTCGTCACCCATGACCAATCCCGCGAAACTTATGGTCTTTCCGCCGATGACGATGCTCTCGTCCATTCCGGACTGGATGCACACGAGATACTTGTCTCCTCCCAGGGAAATGATTGTGTTGCTTGTGGTAACGGCGGACGATGTACTGACAATGATCGCATGGGTGCATTCGTTGAGGTCTCCGACGATCATCTCGAAGAGGATGCCCGCGGCGGAACCGCCGTTACGGTCGATGTAGTTCAGAGTGCCTCTGAGCTGATAGACATCGGAACTCTTGGAGATGACCTCCATGCTGTTCCCCAGGGTCTCGTTGCTGAGCGTTCCGCTGATGGCGATCGTCTCGTCACCTGTGTATGGGCTGGAAGCCGAAAGTTCCAAAGAAGCGATCGCTCCGAATCCGACATCCGCGGCTGCGGATGCGTCTCCGCTTATGATGAGTTCCGAATCATTCAAACTTGCAACGACTCCGACGATGCTGCTGAACTCCGCTTTACCGGAATCGCCGGTGACCATTCCGGTGAAACCGTCGGAACCGTTTCCGAGGGTCATCGATCCGGAGATCACTTCGAACGATCCGGTGGATGTTCCTGATGTAAGGTCGCCGATGATGTACGGGCTGCCGGAATTGACGTATGCTTCGAATCCCGATACGGAAGAGAATTCGATGGAGACGACATCGGTGCTGCCGTTCCTGAGGGTGAGGGTACCTGAATATGTTCCTTCGACGATGAAACAGTTGGTGATGGTGATATCCTCGGAGTATGAATCGCCTTCCTCGATCGTCATCTTGTCGACCACTATCGCATCCGATGATTGATCGTCTGTGCATATGCCTGCGAACAGCATCATGAAAACCGCTATGAAGGCAAATGCAGCGATAGCTGCGTTCCCTTTCGAAATACTCCCGAGCTTCATGTCATTCCCTCTTTAGGCTGCGCCTGCTTTTGGTATCCTTTGACAGTATTTAATGTTTAGACAGGCGCGCGCGTATGCGAGAGCAGAAAAGGAGTTATGAGAATCTGTGTCTGGTACATCTCGGATTATTAATTATCTGTGAGAAAGACAGACTGTTTTGACAACATCCGGAAACGGGTAGATTGAACGGGACAATAACCACTCAGACAAAACCTTTATAGCCACATAAAACGTGTTTAATTCCGATGGTGTTCAAATGGGCAAATTCATAATGAAGGCGACACAGGACGGGGGCGTCATGTTCAACCTTCTCGCTTCGAACAGCCAGGTCATATGCACCTCGCAGACCTATGCGAACGAAAGTTCATGCAAACACGGTATCGACAGCATCAAGAAGAACTGCAAGTCCAAGGTCGAGGATCAGACCGTGGACGGTTTCAAAGTGCTTTCGCATCCGAAGTTCGAGGTCTACAAGGACAAGGCCGGGGACTACAGGTTCAGGCTGAAAGCGATGAATGGCGAAGTTATAGCCGCATCCCAGGGTTACAAATCGAAAGCCTCATGCCTCAACGGTATCGAGAGCATCGGCAAGAATGCTCCGGGCGCGGAGATCGAGAAAAGCCGAGTAAACCATTTAAAGGGATCCGCTGGATGGGGGCGGAGATATTTTTCAACTGCAGAAAGGCCGTTTGCGTTTAGAAAGATCAAAATTAACGATTATCGGTAAACGAATTCCAGAGATATTCAAAGAGCTATCATTGTTTGATTCATTTCCGTCGTATACACATTTACTCAATTTCAATATGACCGTATATGATTGAATATGATTGTATATGATGAAAAAGAAACAAATTTACCAAGATTATCAAAAATCTAATTCTTCAGTTACATATCAAGGATTGTCATCTGAATTAAATTTGTCTGTTGCAAGTATTAAACGGCACATTTTATATCTTAAATCGAATGGAATTATCGAGAGGGTTGGAAGTACTAGAAGCAGACATTGGCATCTAAAATGAGCCAATAAATGAGCCAATAAAACTGGTTTTTTTAGGAACTTATATGTAATGACATTCTAAAGAATCTAATCATTTCAGGTTTTTACGGAAGTCATCGGACAGTTATATTGAGGCATGTGTATGAAGCTAAAAATGGTCAAATAATTGGTAAATATCCAAGTCAAGATGATAGAGGGTTCAGATCTCAGGCGGTCGTTCATTCCCCGCCCTTCCTTACCCTGCGAACAAACTCTTCCAGGCCGCTTCCGTCATCGGGGATCAAAGACAGAAGGTCATTCAATTCAGAATCGTTCTTCTTCCAGGACCTGCACAATGATCTTACATTGGGATCCTCGGACTCTGATTCGTACTCATGGGCATAGCTTTGAAGTCTGAGACAGAACTGATATTTTTCTTCCGGAATCTTTTCTCTCCAAACATCAAGGGTGGAATTGGATACGTTCTCATGGCATTTCCTGTTTAACCTGAGATGGTAACAGAAATAGAACCAGAAGTCCTCGGTAATATTGAATATCTCTCTGACGGAAGCATCATTTTCCAGCATCATCCTGAATACCGATATGAACAATTCCTTCTCATTTTTCATTGATCTGAATTCGGAAGGGGAACTCTCCATTGCTGTGTCGAACAATGGACCTACGATATTGCTCATGTTGGAGAACATGGAGGTCATATTTTTGTTAAGATTCTTCAGGGATTCTCTGAGATATCTGTAATCGTTTTGGAATTTGAAGGGCGCCTGATCGTACACCTCATCGATGGCAAGTTCTGCCCCTTCCTCTCCGGAATACTTGTCGATGAATTCGTCAGCATATTCGGAAGCGTACGATATGATCTCATCATCATGATATTTCGGAAGCCGATGGTTCTCCTCTCCAGGAAACCTGGGTGTATGCAGCATATTCATGGTCCCAATTCAGATAGGGCATATTGTACCTGACTACCTCATCTCCCCATCTGTACCAGCAATGCGGGAGACGGATATCATGTCCTTTCTCTTTGAGATTCCTGTGAAGGAGGGCATATACTTATTGAAAAGTACCCCTTGGACCTTGCAGTCGTTCTCAGCCTCAAATCTGTCGATGAAAATTTTTGCAGATATTTCTACATAATCCGGACCGGCAGTTCTCATTTCGGGTTTCCTCCCGTAATTATTGCCTGACAACAACACTTCTTTGTGACCGTATCGGCCATCGGTGTCCTTTGCAGACTTCAATATACTGTTTTGATTTAAATCACTATTTGAGGTTTTGAGTCAGAAGGTCATTGACGGCATGAGTGAGAACAGCGAGATAGTTTCGTTATGACGAAAAAATAAAGGTAAGAAGGGGTTTTGAAGCCCCGGTTTGGTTTTATCTGCTCAAGGATGATTCCACTACTTTCACAGATCAGCTTCTCATGAGCTTCAGGGCGATGATGATCGCCATGATCACTATTACGATGGTAATGATGATCAGGAGGATCGTTATCAGGTCCATTCCGCCGGAGGTCGACTTCTGTTCGACCGTTCCGGTGAATTTGATGACATCGCCGTTCTGAGGTTCATAATCGTCGGTCATTGCTTCGCCGTTGACGTAGATGGCGTAGTCCTTCAGTTCGTATCCGTCGTTTGCGACGTATGAAACGGAGTGACTTCCGATCTCAAGAGTGAGGGTTCCACTGGTACCGAGACGGTTTCCATCAACGATCCATGCACCGTTGTCGCTGTTGTAGCTGAAGGAGACAGTGAAGGTCTTGATGGTTGTGTAACCGTAGACCGCTGTGTGATCTCCAATCGTAGCCGTAGCTTCTAATGCGACATCGTTACCGCCGGTGACATTGTCGTACCATCTATCGAATGTATATGATTCGAATTCAGGCTCGGTCAGGTCAAGATTGACAGCATCTGCACCGAAGAGCGTCTTGAAGACATATGTTGCGCTGTATTTGTCAAGCACATAGTAGACTGTGGATGAGCACTCTATGCTATTATTTCCGCCGTCTTTGTAGATGCTGATGTTGTCTGCAGTGTAATCTCCGTAAACAACTGCGTAAATGCCGCTGTTTATGACGGCTTTGACAGTTGTGTTGTTCGTAACAGATTCGACATCGGTCGCTGCGGTTCCGGAAACGAGTTTGTCGTTAACGAAGACATAAGCGCCATTATCCTCATCGAATGATACAGATCCTGTTCCTGTAACGTACATTTCGCATACGCCGAAATGAACCTCAGAGTAGAGAGTTCCGGTAATGTTTGCGACTGCATAGATTCCGTCAGCATCGACACCTGCATCTTCAACTGTGTTGAGTGTTCCGGTAACATTGAGTGTCAGGTACGATTTATCAGGATTAGAAACTGAGGTAATTTTTCCGGAATAATCTACAACACCATCGATATTGATCACTGCAGGGATCTTGGATGTGCTGGTTCCGATATCGATATCGAAAGCTACGGAGTAATCTCCGGTGTCGAATTCGCTTCCAAGAGTGATGATTCCACCGTTTGTTGTAATATTGCTGCTATTGTCTACATGACTAACACCAGTTGTGATCTTGGAGATCACAAAGCCCTCATCGTAACAGTTGAGAACAAGTTCTCCCGCACCTACGGTTGCAGATGAGGTCTTGTATGAACCCTGTATGTGGATCTCAT
>DAYM01000013.1:0-140823 GCA_002506905.1 Methanomassiliicoccaceae archaeon UBA328 | reverse complement strand
GAAAAGTCCCTCGACTTTGTATTGTCCGTTTGCAACGTTAACTGTTCCGTTGATCATGACCTGTGTGGTCTTAGGTACTGTGACAACTGCGGTCACTGCCGTAACTGCATCGTCACCTGTTGTTGCGACACGTCCAACTTTAAGTTCTGAATTTATTGCAACTGTGATCGTATTCTGTGTTGTCTCGGTTCCGACAGGTGTTCCCGTAAGAGTCATGTCCTCAAGAACAGTGATCGTTCCGTAGACGGTCATGTCAGACGCGGCTGCCATTGCATTTGCGAGTGTTGTGTAGTAGAAGGTCGTATAGGCCTGTGTAGATGTAGATGCAGGTGCTACTTTGTAGCAGACTGCGCTTATGTGATTTGTGTCTGTTGCAACAAGAGGAGCTCCTGTTCCATTTGCAACCTGATACTCTATTGTACCATCAACTGTGATAACTGCGCCGTTGGTTATCATATCGCCAGCGGTCGCAGAATAGCCTACGAAGATTTTACCTTCGACATCGATGATACCGTTGTTTGTAACGGCTGAGACACCGGCGGGTGTGGGATTATTGTCAATAACACCACCGCTCAGGATCTTATAATCTGCAGCCGTTGTAGATACTCCGAGTGCGGTTATCCCCTTAGAAGCCTGGAGAACATATGTTGTGTCACCAGGTGTTACAGATTTTGCATATCCGAAATAGTATGACAATGCACCGGATGTCTTGTTCTCCAAGACGATCAATGTGGTGGCAGATTCGCCGACAATGGTAGCATCAAATGTGATCGTTCCGTTTGCACGGTCGACATGCGCATTTGTCGGTGCTACACTGCCGCTTGTCTGCTGTGCAGTGTATGCAACATAGTAGTCTGCGCTGTCATACGTAACAACCATTCCCTCGCTGTCAAGGGTCTTCAGAATAGGCGTGGACAACGAAACCGCGGAATCTGCGAGTGCGATCTTCGACGCATTCGTAGACGACGTGAATGTTGTTGTCGCATCCGTCCCATTAGCTGCAACTGTGAAGGACAACGAACCGCTGTAGTAATAAACATCGGTGCCGTTGGAAACGGTGCCGTTGGAAATCAGTATCTGCACAGTGTATTTCTCACTCATGTTCATGGCTGCAGAAAGAGTGAAAGTCAATGTTTTAGTATTAACTGCGGCGGTTTCGATCTTTGCAACTTCCTGTCCGTCGGAATCGTAGATTCCTCCGACAGCGTATCCCGAAAGATTATTGACGCCGCCCATTACTGTAACTACAAGATTTCCCGATTCAATGCTGTACGTCTGTGCGTTCGCAGGAACATTGAGTGTCGCATCTTCTGCAACTGTGAATGTTACCTTAACACCGATCGTCATCTCTGTTCCGACATTTGCCGTTCCGGTCATATCGATAGAGGCCTTATCATCTGCAGATCCGCAACCAAGTGCACCGGAAAGTACATCTGTTGTGCCTGCTTTGATTGTGAATCCATCTTCATCGGGTCCAGCAACATTTACTGCAGCAATTGTTGCAGTGTTTCCGGAGATCTCACCGGTGAAATAACCGGTAGTAGATCCAAGGATAACAGATCCCTGGGAGATCGCGATTGTTCCGGTAGTGTTTCCGGTAACTGTCGCTACTTTTCCATTGGCTTCATAATCGAATACCACATTGCTGACGTCTGTCAGAGTGAAAGTGACCAGAGAGGTAAATTTACCGTTATCTAATTTATCGTTATCTAAAATTCCGAAGCAAAGTGTTCCGGAATATGCTGCGTCTTCTGCGATGATCACTTTGGATGTACCCCCGGTGCCGTCGAATGTATTGTAGATGCCGTAGCTGTCTGTGGTGCTCGATTTGATTTCGAGGCCGCCGCTGACGATCGTGAGATCGGTAGTGGCCGCATCGCTCTCGCTTGCAAGCGCAACGCCGGCAACAGATACCATGGCGAGCGCGGCAACGACGATCAATGCGAGCATCGTTTTTTCATTTTTTATGTTCATGTTCATTTGGAATCATCCCCTGCCGTCCATTTCCCGTGACATCTTTGCACCGGGCGGCGAAAGAAAGAAAAAAGGAAAGATCCGGAGAACGGAAAAGAACAGAAAAAGACCCGAAAAGAAAAAAGGAACAGCGAACAAAAAGAAAACAAACGCAAAGGACACCCGTCTTCCGACAGGCATCTCTCCGCCTTCCCGTCCCCTCTGCGCATATCCGCGCGCAGGACCCGTTCCGGCACCCCGTCCGTCCTTCTCTCCTTCTCTCTCCCGTTCCTTATCCGGCCCTTTCCTTTCCTTCCCCTTTCTTCTCCTCTCTCTCCCCTTTCCCTCCTCCCCCATCTGCATTCGATGCATGAATTACATCATCCTAAGATGATGTCCTTCATTCCATAGAGAGATCCTTTCGTCACTCTCCCTCGATCGTTACTGTTCCTTTCGGAACCGGACCGATCTCGGGTTTGGGGTTTGTGTCTGAGGGAACAACGGCATGTAGTTCCTTTCCCGAAAACACGCAACCGGAGAACAAAGAGGAATTCACAAGAAAACGAATCGAATGCAAAACCATCGGTGTTACGGCAAGCCGTAAGATCGACCGTTCTTCATCCATCCCTTCCTGGTCTTTCTGCCTTATTCGATCCGGCCCGTCATCTTCGGGGCCTGCTCACACACCTGGTTAGTATAACCGTAGTATGTGAACGAATTGGTTGTATACTTTGGTAGTATATAATGATGTGGGCAATTATCTTAATTTTATTATAATATTAACGTGTTTAGCATAAGTTGACCGTGCATGCGCGCATACACATGCGTGCATTATCATTACGTACGCACGCACATCCGTTTCGGTACACATCACACATACGCGTACCTAAAAGCACGGAAGATCATCTTACGATAACGCTCGATACCCCTCTGCAGCCCTTTATGAGAGGTATGACGTAAGCGGGTATCGTCCCGTCCACCACGACGATGAGATGGGATTCCATCCTGTTCCCCGGATCGTCGACGACGGCCTGCCTCACGCTAAGCCCCTGTTTGTAGATCACACCGGTGATCTCCGCGAGTATTCCCGGGATGGTTGCATACGTGGGGACTATCTCGATCGCGGAACAGCCGATCTCCGATGCCATATCGGACATCAATAATGTCGGCCTCACCCTGGAGAAAATCGCAGACAGTTCCGGAGTGGAATCTATCCTCGATATCGCAGACCTCACCACCCTGTGGTCCACATCCGCCGCCCTAGCTATCGCGGCATCGGATTGCTCTATGCTGCCGCAGTAGGCCTTTCCGTCCTTCACGCTGATGCCGTGGCGGAGCATGACCATCGCCACCTTCTCCTGCGAAGGATACTGTCTGAGCAGTCTGTGGATCCTGTCCATGTATCTCCCGAACAACGTTCACCAATAAAGATTTCACGCCTTCCGCTAAAAAGACGTTCGGATCCTGCCCCGAAGGGGCGGGATGCGGACGTCTCACATATAACATTCAAGATCGTACATTCAAATTATTATTATCTGGCACATATAGAATTCCAACAATAATCAACACTAAAACAACACTCTTTTCCTTACTTCCCGTACATATAATACCCACCCTAATCACTTAATATTAAAACGCATGTAAAGTTAACAGTACGGTGGCACCCATGCCGAATACCAAGGAACTCAGGGAACAGATAGAAGAGATCGACGAGGACATCATCGATCTCATCTCTACGCGTATGGAAATAGCTGACGAACTCGCCAAGGCCAAGAAGCAGGCCGGTCAGAAATATTGGGACGAGGACAAAGAGCGCGAAGTGGTGAACAGGTATCACGAGCTTTGCGAAGAGGTCAGCCTTTCCGAGGAAGAGGCCACGATGATCGCAGAGGTCCTTCTCAAGATCTCCAAGGAGAGACAGAAGCACCTCTTCGAAGAATCGAAGTAATCCATTTTATATATCCCTCTGTTTTTTGCGTGTTCTGAGAACAGAGGTGAAAATTATATTAAGACCGTCATTATTAATCTGTTTTTCATTCTCCTTTCCAAAATCATCGTTCATCTGGCACATATACCTGTCCCCCTAATTATCCTCATTTTTCCGTAATTATCCGTCAGATCGGGTCACCGACGGTTTTATATTATTTGGATGTATCATCCATCCGTACATGAGCGATAACAGCGACGCAGTGATCCCCCCGATCAACAACATTCCGCTGAGCAGTCTCAAGATACCGGAACTGACCATAACGCCCAAAGCGTACCAGAGAAAGATAACAGATACTCTGGCGGATCTGAACGGCGTTTCGGCCTTCTGCTATCTGGACAACGAGACATTTCAGGAGATAAAGAGAAGCGAAGAAGGAGTCGTAGCATCAGGAGGCATGGTCTACGAGAACCGTGCCCTGGACGACTGCTATCTGAAGGACGTGCTCATGTGCATATTCTGCAAAGGACTCGTGGAGGAACAGAAAGAGATCTCCATGGTCATGATGGACGACTTCGGTAACATAACCGGGAACGACGTCCCTCCGTGTCTGAGAAGCGAGTATCAGGGCCGCAAGGACCTCATTTGGATCTCCGACAACTTCGTCATATACACCAGAGCAAAACAGCTCTCGGAATCGAGGATCGTGCTCCTTTCCAGGAAGTTCTACGCCCTGGAATCCGTAGAGGGAGTATCGGACCCCATCTGCTTCTATCCGAACGTCACATCGGACCGCATCCTGAAGGAGAGGTTCATGGACACATACGACCCGCAGATGTGCACCATGATCATCGGATTCAATTACAGCAGGTAATTACAGTTATTACAACGACGTGTTATTATACACATCATACATCCGATTATACGCATGCAACGCAATGCATTTAACGCAATTTGATAGGATGAAACATCGATGATAGAAAAAGACGATGCTTTAGCCCAATTAAGTTCTCTCATAAAACGTATACAAACTGTGTATTATGAAGAAACAGAGGACTGGCTCGCCTATTCTAAAGAAAAAGGATATGCCTGTTATAATCTAAAAAGCAAAAAAAGTATCAGATATTGACGACGATATAAAGGCCAACATAATGGCATATCGTAACTTCATCATCGGAAAATCCCTATCTGTTAGGTTTAAAAAAGATGATGACAAAGATTTCACGATAGACAGTCACATAAAAAATGACAATTCCATCGGTGAAAAGATCGATGCATACCTTAGAAAAGATGAAGAAGAAAAAGTAGAGATAGACAAATGCCTGAATGATATATTCGGATTAAGAGCAATAATCAACTGCCCATTAGATCGTAAAGAGATATGCAGAACTGTTTCCGATAACAAGGGATTAAAATGTATAGACTCCTCAAAACCAAAACACGCTTCGGAATCACAGAAAAGCTATAAAGCTCACATATCTACTTCAAATACAAGAACAATTTAGCTTATCAATGGGAATTGCAAGTTTGGAGCAAGAACGATGAAGCTTCAAACCAAAAGTCCCATGAAGGCTATAGATACCGCTACACAACCTGGGAATCAGAAGATCAGACATGGATGCCGGAGACCAATAAGAAATGATAACTCATTACATAATATTGAGCAGCTCTTACAGCGAAAAAACACGCATTGCCATCCGGTACACTTTCGACAAAGAGACAATAGAAAAGGATACAATCCAAAGTCCATTGGATGCAATCAGCAAAAGCTTCGACGGAAAATATGTCTCATACAGCGTCCATGTTGTCCACACCGATTCCGAAGACTGGGATTCGGTGGTTAAAAAAGACGGATATTTCAAAGATGTCAGACTGATCGAGAGCCTTGACGAATTCATCTCTCTCATCCAGAGGGATCGCGAATTCAAAGGTATCGATGTTGCTGCATACATAGCATCAAAAAAACCATGCACCCATTCACGTTTGGAGAAGTTGACATATTATTGCTATGCAGAGTATCTCTGTAAAACAGGAAAGAAATTGTTCACCGACAAGGTATATGCGTTTGAACACAGACATGTCATCGAAACTGTATATGCGACATTGAAAGAATTCAGTTCCCAGAAAAAGGGATCATTGCTGCAAACACAGGAGCGTGAACCCGAAAACAAGACAAAGATCGGACCCGGGATCGAACCGATGAGCATCAAAAGTAAACTTCTGTTTGCTGAAGATGGACAGGGAAAAGTATGCTCCATAGATGAAACACTATCAAAATTCGATAAATATCCAACACAAATGCTTGTTGAAATGACCCACCGCGAAAGGACACCTTGGTCTGTGACGAAACGGGATAGACCCTATACCCGCATCAGCGATAGCGATATTCTGAAATATCACGTCAATGAGATCTGAAAGAATCATTGGCACAGGCCTCACCCAAATCTAAAATACAAAGGTTCCGGTTAGGTGTAATAATATGTCCGATGATGTCTACGTTGTCCAAACCGCAACTTCCGGCCCCAACGGCTATCCCTACGACGAGATAATCGAAGTGGGAATCTGCAGAGCGAACCTTGAAACGAGGGAATGGGAACCTGTACTTTCCGAAACGGTGTACATCGACCCCAAAGAGCTCGGCAAAGAGAAATTAGACTATCTTACGGACAATTACGGAATAATGCCGGCACACATCTATGACGGCATCCCCGAGGATAAGGTAGCATCCGATGTCCTTGCCATCATCAAAGGAAAGGATGTTGCATGCTACGACGCAAAACAGGAGTTCGGCAGATACATGATCTGCAAACCCTGGGATGTCACGTACCAGACGCACATCATGCCCTCGATATCCGCCAGGATGCCCATAAGCCTCAGGTGCAAAGTACCTTCCGACGAACCGCAGATAATCCGCAAGGCGTACCGCAGACTTTTGAAGGACGATCCGGCAGGGGTCGGAAGAGGGCGCCGCGCAATAGATCTTGCCAAGATGTCCGTCTTCCTCATGTTCCTCATGAGGGACAAGGGAAAGTACTGAACTTCTCTTTCAGAACTTGAAGACCTTGAACACCGAACCGTACAGAGCGTCCAATACGGATGCCAATGCCGCGGAGAGGTATATCACCGTCAGCAGCAGGTACGAAAGTATCCTGAATATTCCGACGAAGGCACCGTTGTCCCAAACGCCGGTGATGATTATCACCGAGGGTATGAAGAACACCAATCCCACGACAAGGAACACGTAACCTGACCTGTCCCTGAAATCGCGGAACAACTGTGCCAGTCCCAGAATTCCGAAGAATGCGGGCACGACGGACAGCAGCAGCATAACGGTCCTGCTCTTATCCGCTCCGAGACGCGGGGCCTCCTTCTTCGGCTCCGTCCTCTCCCTGGTTACATTTCCGTCCTGGAAGTCCTCCTGTCTCGTCTGCTGTCCTTCCGAAGGAAGTTTCTTGAAGCATTTGGGGCAGGTCTCGCAGTCCGAAGGGACCGCGACACCGCAGTAGGGGCAGAATCTCGTCATATCCTTCACCTGTCGTTATTGAGTTTGAAACCCGTACATGTGGAGGAAACCCTGAGCTTCCCTCCGCCGTATATCCTCACATCGAAGATTATCAGGGACCTGGATTCGTTTATCAGCCTGGCCTCCGCAGTTATCTCCTTGTCCATGCACGGTCTGTGATAGATAATGTTGCAGCTCTGTCCGGTACCGTCGCATTTCAGATTCGCGGCGGTGGCGAAAGTGTGATCGATCAATCCGAACAATGAGGCTCCGTGGACCCTTCCCATGCTGTTCATGTCCTCCGGACGGATGGTCTTCTTCATCCTGGTGCATTCGGGGGTCAGACCGACCAGTTCTATTCCGTTGGCAACAGCGTACGGCGCATTGCACATATCGAGAATGCGGGGCAGGTATTCATGCAGCTCGGGGCTTACGATACCTTTCAGGGTCTCCATGTCCATGGAGGACGGATTGTCTCCTTCGTATTAGAAACTTGATGATTCCATTGTTCGAAGGACAATACAGATACCATACTATCGTGTATCATCATTTGAAGGATATGTATAATCTTTTAGATTCGATTTTTGCAAAATAATTGCAAATATTGATTTTAAAAGATAATTATTGATATTCGTATATCATCTCTGCAGATCATGATCGTAGACGTTTACGTAGAGAACTGTGGTCCGTTCAAAGACCGTACATGCCTCAGTATGCTCAAGATCAAAGGTTCTGAATTATCCGACAATCTGTTCCATTCCGACGCCGTAAACAATGAGCTGATGAGATCGGCCGTGATCTTCGGCCCGAACGCGTCCGGAAAGACCTGGCTTATCAGAGCGATACAGGGAATCAGAATAATGGTAAGTTCCCCCATGCTGCCGAACATGCCTATGTCGACTTACGATCCGTTCAGATTGTTTCCGAAACAAAAAATGCACCCACGTTCTTCGAGATAAGATATGTGCATGAGAACACGCTGTTCGATTATACCGTTTCTTTCGACAGCATATCGATAAAGACCGAATACCTGTACTATTATCCCAATAAAAGAAGGACAAAGAAACGTGAATTGGCACCATTATATGCGATGACGGTCGAGGGCAAAACCGAGCTTGAAGAACAGATCGAATGATGACCAGGATTCGGTCATTTTCAATCACCTCCTACGTTACTTTATAACGTACAGGAACATTCTGCGGAACGATGGAAGACACTATCACCGTCACCCAGCTCAACACCCGCGTGAAATCGCTCATAAGCGATGCTCCCGGAGTATCGGATGTTTGGGTAACAGGGGAGATATCCAATTTCAAGACGTACCCGTCCGGCCACTGTTATTTCACCATGAAGGACAGCGGCAGCGAGATCAGGTGCGTGATGTTCAGGTCCGCACGTGCCAGGATCGATTTTCAGCCTGCCGACAGTATGCAGGTCGCCGTCTTCGGCGGCGTTGACATGTACGTCGAACGCGGATCGTACCAATTCATAGTTCAGACCATGAGGAAAGGCGGCATCGGAGACAGATACGCCGAACTCGAGAAACTCAAAAAGAAGCTCGAAGCGGAAGGTCTTTTCGATATCAAGAAGAAAAGGAAACTTCCGACGTATCCCAAGGTCATCGGAGTGGTCACTTCCGAGGCGGGAGCGGTCATACACGACATCGTGACAACTTCGGGACGCAGATTCCCCGCCGATATCCTCCTGGCGCCCGCTCAGGTGCAGGGAGAAGGCGCTTCCCGCTCGATCGCGGCGGGAATAGACCTGCTGAACCGTGCAGGCGTCGATGTCATCATAGTGGGCAGGGGAGGCGGTTCCATCGAGGACCTCTGGGCCTTCAACGAAGAGGAGACCGTGCGTGCGATAGCGGCATCCAGGGTGCCGACCATATCCGCCGTCGGCCACGAATCGGACTTCACGTTGGCGGACCTTGTTGCGGACGTGCGCGCCGCAACACCTACCGCCGCAGCGGAACTGGCACTCAGGGACGGGAAAGAGGTCCTGAAACAGTTGGACGAGGAGACAAGACGTCTCAACAGATCGCTCAGCTATCTGACGGACAGGATGAGGTCGAGATTTCAGGTCATCGATGCGAAGCTCTCTCCGAAGAGAGCGGAGGAGATGGTGGCCATGAAGAGCATGACCCTGGACCGTCTGTCGGAAAGACTGATAACGGCGCTCAGGGCGCCCATCGAGACCGTCCGCCGCAGACTGACGGTCGCGGAAACAAAGATAGAGAGGATTCCGGAGACGATGATTCCGCCCAGAAAGGCATCATTAGATGCATTGGCGGACCGTCTGGAATCGCTCAATCCCAATAACGTCCTCAGAAGAGGATACAGCATGGTGACCAACGAAAAGGGCAACGCCCTCACATCGGTCTCGACGATAAAGAAAGGTACCGTCATATCCGTGAGGATGAGGGACGGTGTCGCAGACGCAGAGATAAAGGAGGTCAGGAAATATGACAGAGATTGAAGAGATGGGTTTCGAAGAGAGCATCAAGGCCCTCGAGGAAATGGTGAAGAAACTGGAGGCCGGCGGACTGGACCTTGACGAAAGCCTAAAGGTCTACGAAGATGCGGTTAAGCTCAGGGACCATTGCAGGAAGATCTTGGAAGAGAGCGACCGCAAAGTTCAGAAGATAATGGAAACGGCAAACGGCCCCGTGAAAGAAGACCTGGACATCAACGACTGAGCCAGAGGGGATTCTCCGTCTTCCTGCTCCAGTCCGAAGTATCCCTGTACAGCTCGGTATCCGCGAAATCATCGTACGAGAAGGCCAGTCTGAGCGAGCCTCCGAGCTGTCCGTCCTTTATCCCGCGGCTGTTGTAAGAACCGAATATCTCGTCCAGTCCGATCGCCAGGATCGCCACCGCGTCATGGCCTCTCACCGCCAGCCACGGATCTTCCAATTCTTCCATGGCATGACAGAGTTTTGCGTACAGCTCCTTCCTTCCTATCCTGGGTGACCTTGACAGTGCCAGCACCTCGTTTATCATCCTGTTGTAATCGTTGCCGAGACTGCGTTTGCTGATGAACGTCCTGTACTCTAGATCTTTGAAATAAAGCCCCAATCCCTCGGTCTGAGAGATGTACATCAGCATTCCCAACGGGGCCGCCGCCTTTGCGACCGCGTCCCTTACGGGACCCTGAGCCTTCTCGAACTCTTCCAGCTGTTCAGGGTCTGCGTACTCCGCAAGTATGTCGTCCAAGGCCCTGGTGCACATGATCATGCTTTCAAGGTCTCTCTTGTCCGTGGCGAAAATGGGCGGAAGATGCTCCTTCCCCCTCAGCCTGTCAAGATCGGGATCGATTATCCCGATGGTCTTCATATCGCGTCTGTTGTTCCTGCATTCGACGACCGAACGTCTCACGTTGTCCTTGGAATGGGCGATGATTATCTTCACATCGTCCTTCTCCGTGAACTTGCCGTACAGACGGCTGTCTGTCACGCCTTCGACGACTATGTAGGTGCCCTTGAACGCAGACCTCATCATCGAGATCTCGTTAGCCACGTCCGATGCGGTCACATTATCGTACATTTTCCGGCTTCAACTCCACTGCATGGTCCCAACCGTCGTGGATTATCTGCGGCGAGTGCGTCGCAACTATGATGTAGAGCGACCTGAGCTTGGCGACGTCCGTGAACATCTTTCCCATCATCTGCTGCCATGACACGTGCAGGGATATCTCCGGTTCGTCTATTATGGCCAGAGAACCTGCGGGCGTCTGGAAGAGCAGCCTGTAGAATATCACCAGGATCTGCTTCTCTCCGGAGGACAGCTTGGATATCGGGAGCATCGTACCGTTGTCCATCTTGGCGGTAAGGATGCCGCTCTCGTTGACGTAGATGCCTTTGTTCACGAAGAAATTGTTGACTATGTCCATGTAGACTATCAGCGACTCCGCCAGGGTGTAATATCTCTTGACGTAGTCGTCCATCGAGAATGCCAGTTCCGTATAGTCCTCGCGGTACTCCATGATCTCGTACCTTGTGGGCGGGAATCTGTATCCCGGGGGCATATCCGGCTCGAATCCGGCCTGTTTTATGAACTCGAGCTTCGCCTTGAGGTCCTTGCACCAGAACTCCAGCTCATCGTCGGAATACTGCTTCCTTCCCTCTTTCGGGACCTTTTCAAGCTCACAGTTCTCCGTGGCATCCTTCATCTTCGATGTCAGATCGTCCAGATACACTTTCAGGGCGGGTGTAAGGCAGCCGCCCTTCATGATGGTCATCCTCTCCGGAGGCATGTATGTCACATTGAGGACCTTATTCAGGTCATCCTCGGACAGTTCCTCCTCCACCAGGTTCCTCTGCATCTGTATGAGCAGTCCGCTCTCGTTGTTCTCCACGATAAGGAACGTGTCGTCGTCGAACCCGAGGTCCATCCTCTCGAACGGCGTGGAAGCGACCTCTTTGAGATTGCCTTCGAGCACGTTGTATATCAGTCTCATCAGAGTGGACTTTCCGTAGCCGTTCTGAGAGTGGATGAATGTCAGCCTTCCCCCGCACAGCTCTATCGAATAGTCGTACTCCTCGAACAATCCGTATATCTTTATCGATCTAAGCATCATGGACATCTGGTCATCGGCCTGTGAATATACATAACTTCTGATTTGTCCTTGTAAATATGCGGATCTCCCGCCGAAATGAAAGGACCGGGCCGTACAATTCATACGCGATTGCGGTAATGCGGGAAATAAATATTCCGACATTAACGTATGTTGATTCATCTGGTCAAACTTATGAATTTGCTGGCTAAGTTATGTTCAACTGTCCACGATTTCCGAAAATACTACTTTGGACATGTATGAACCGCTTAATCAAACCGACACCTATAATAATGTGAGAACCCCACTATCCACTGTATGTTCTGTCCCAAATGCGGTCACTACCTCAACAGCAACATCAAGGAATGCCCTTATTGCGGCTCCAAGCTGTCCACAAGGTCCAGTGAACGCTCCGACATGATGGAGAAGAAGAAGGAAAGCGTCGAACTTGACCCCGAGAACATTCCCGAGATCAAGGACGAAGGCGTCGAGATCATCGACGATGTCACGGAAGAGCCCGAAGGGAAGCCCCGTTCGAGATACAAGAACAGGTACGCCCTGGTCACCCTGATATCCGGAATCGTCATGGCCGCCTGTCTTATCCTTCCGTGGGTCACATGGATCGCGGAGACCGGTACGGTCTATTACAACGCCATAGATCTCATCTCGTTCAAGTGGGAAGGAGCATTCTCGATGACCAAGTATTTCCCGATCATCTCTTGCATATTGGGAATGATCGTCGTCATCCTGTCCGTGGTGAAGGAAATTGCCACAACATTCTACATCCTTCTGATCATCGGACTTCTCTGCACCATTGATACGGCCTTATTCCTGATAGGTATCATGTACGATACCGGATTGGAAGCATATCTTGCTCTCGGCCTTGTCCTTGTGGCCTCGCTGTTCATCACCTTCTGTACCATCAAAAGGGTGGAGAACATCAACCGTGCCTACAAGAAGAAAAAGAAGGCAGAGGCGAAAAAGAAAAAGACCGAATGAGCAGGACGAAAAAGGATGGATGATGGGATGTCCTGCCCACTCATTTGAGGTCCGGACATCGGGGGATGCTCACCGAACCTCTAATAATATCATCGACGGGACAGTATTTAACCGAATTTCGGGGGGGTGGCCGAAAGTGACCGAATCTCCGAAAGACCGTCACTTAGATTTGTGACGTGTCTTGACCGCGACCCCTCTTTTCAGATCGGTCATCTCTTTTCCGGACATCATCGCGACACCTACTCCCCTGAGCTCTCCGTTGCACATGATGACGGCCTCGTCACCTATACGGATGGCCGGGTCTGCTTTGATGACACCTACCGCGAAAAGACTTCCTTTCATATCGAAGTCGGTCATCTCAACGACGTAACGGTTCGCATCGGCAAGGATCTGCGCACCTTCCGCCGTGAGGGATACCATTCCCCTCTCGGGCGTGAGCATTCCGAGCTGCGTCTTGACCTTCCTGTCCGCGGGGTCTTCCCTCATGAGTTTCCAGTAGGGGAACTTCCCTATGGCGTAGGAGTTCTCGTCCATCAGAAGGTCGGCGACATCCTTTCCGAACTGGTATCTCAGAACGGACCTCATGGCCTCCCTGCGGTCCACGTAGTAATCCACGGGCTCCATGTCCTTGGTCACTCTTCTGAGCGTCTCATCGAGATTCCTCAGGGATGCGGGCGAGGCAGTATCTCCGACCACGGTGCATTCCATGTCCGCAAGACCTTCGACGAGCTCGTAATCCTCGCCGAGATGGCAGATTATCTTGTCGTAACCCTGTGCGATGACCTTGGAGAGCATCTCCCTGATCATCTGTTTCTCTTCGCATTTCCATTCTCCCGTCACCGGGATGTCATACGAGTTCGCGGGATACATCGCATCGAGTTCCCTGGGAACGATACCCAACGGCGATGTTACGATGATCTCCTGAACAAGGGTATCGTGCTGCGCAGTATGTATCGCGGATGCGAACGCCTTATGCGTCTTGGAAGTGTGATACGGTTTCTTGGCGGAACACGGCAGAAGAACGAGCACACGCTTGTGCGGGGGCTTCTCGTAGTTCTCCATCAGCCTGGTCCTGTATCTTACCAGGTCGGGCCTCTTCAAAGCCTGTGTCGTGTTGCATGAGAATCTGCAGCCGACGGTGGAACACTGCTCTTCCTGGTATTCGTAACCCACGCGGTCGAACACCCTGAGCAGGGCGACGGACGAAGGGGAAGAGAACGACCTCTGGTCGACCAGTTCCCTCAGGCGCTGCGCCATGGTGAATGTTATGATCTTATCCCTCTCGGCCGCGAGCTCCCTGCGGTTCTCTCCGGAGACATCACGGTCTGCGGCGACCTCTCCTTCCGGGATCAATTTCAGGCTGTTGATACCGGCAGCCCTGACCAGGGCATCGTCGAACATATCGACGCCCATGTAGGAATACAATGCCATTGTGGCAGGCTCGGCGAGCCCTGAAACGAAAAGGACCCTGTTATGGCCTATCCTCTCTCTGAGGGCGATGATCGCGTCCACGGCCTTCCTGGGGTCCTTCCTGAGCTCGTAACCGTTGGAAACGACCACTGCTTCGGCATCCTCGGGTATATCTTCCTCACCGGTGAACGGGAGCCTTACGATACAGACCCCGCCCTTCGTCACCGGCTCGGTCTCCGTCCTCGAAGACAGCGTGGTCCTGAGCTTCTGATCGAGATCGACCTCCGTTCCCATGAGGAACAGCTTCCTGGTCTCTCCCTTTTGGATGTAGATCGGCTCGTCGGAGGGTCCGTCCAGTACGGGTACGACATACGGTGTCCTGACCGTGGTCTCCCCTCTCTTGAAATCGCAAACCCTTCCTCTCTGTGACCTGCCGATAACATCCAGCATAGATGTCTTCATTGTGACCGCGTTAATTAACGTTTCTCCATAGAGCGGTCGTCATTCACACCGCAATAACATGTCGCAACATCATCCCATCATATCGGATGATAATGCGTGTACTTGCAATTTTTTCACAAATATATCAGATACTATCACATTTTATGCACACGTAGGTCCCTCCGTAGATCTCAGTTGTGTCTATGAACGCCGTCCCACGCGTATATAAAGACACCTTTTTTACCGCCCGGTATCCGTCATACGCAGACTTTCTCCGAACAAACAGTTAAATCGGCGCTGGAAGATAGGGTATACCATGGACTTTTACGACAAGGACCTGGTATCGATTCGCGACCTCGACAGAGATCACATCGAGGCTCTCTTGGACCTTTCAGAAGAGATGATCCCCTACGCCAAAGGCGAAAAGGTCGACCGCATGCTCGACGGAAAGGTCTTGGGCAATCTGTTCTTCGAACCCTCGACACGCACGAAGCTCTCTTTCGAGAGCGCAGCATACAGACTCGGATGCGATGTCATAGACGTATCCGAGATGTCCATGACATCGATATCGAAAGGAGAGACACTGGCGGACACCATCAGAATGGTGGATGCCTACTGCGACGCAATTGTGCTCAGACACCCCCACGAAGGTGCGGCAAGACTTGCGGCGAAATTCTCCATCAACCCTGTCATCAACGCCGGCGACGGAGCCGGATCGCACCCGACGCAGACCCTTCTGGACCTTTTCACGATGAGGAAAGCAAAAGGATCCCTCGACGGTCTGAACGTCGTCCTCGTCGGAGACCTGAAGTACGGAAGGACCGTGCATTCGCTGGCCGACGCGCTTACGATGTTCGGCGCAAAACTCACATTGGTGGCACCCGAGACCCTCCAGATGCCCGACGACATCTACGCCGGACTGAAGGACAAGGGATGCAACATCAGAAAAGAATCCGACCTCAACAACGTCATCGATCAGGCGGATGTTCTCTACGTAACAAGGATCCAGAAGGAAAGGTTCCCGGACCCCGCAGAGTACCAGAAGGTCGCAGGTTCATACAGGATAGACAACGTCATCCTCAGGGAAGCGAAGAGCGACATGATCGTCATGCACCCGCTCCCCAGGGTGAACGAGATCGCATACGAAGTGGATTCCACCCCCCATGCGATGTACTTCGAACAGGCTTTCAACGGAGTTCCGGTCAGAATGGCCATTCTCCGCGCGATAATGAAGGAGGATGATTGAAATGGCAGCAGGAGGACCCAAGATAGTCGAGACCAAGATACCGCCGATCAGGAACGGTACCGTCATCGACCACATATCGAACGGACAGTCGCTGAACGTCCTCAAGATCCTCGGGGTCAACGAGAACAACATCGACTCCGTGATCAGCATCGGAATGCATGTACCGTCGTCAAAGGGAAGCGAATGGAAGGATGTCATCAAGGTCGAGGACCGCGAACTGGACCCCAAGACCGTTGACAAGATCGCCCTCATCGCGCCCGAAGCAACGATATCGATCATCAGGGATTACTACATAGCAGAGAAGTTCCAGGTCAAACTGGAAGACCGCATAGTCGGACTCGCCAGATGCAGCAACCCCAACTGCATCACGAACAAGGGAGAGCCCATCGACCCCGAATTCATCGTCGAGGAGCACTGTCCCCCGAAGCTCAGGTGCGTATACTGCGACAGGATACTCACCAACATCTCCGACAACCTGCTGTGAACCCATGAAGATACTTCTGGTCACCGGAATGCCCGGATCGGGCAAAGAGGAATTCCTCACAGTAGCAAGGAAGACCGGTATTCCCTTCCTCAGGATGGGGGATATCGTCAGGGAGACCTATGCCGCGGATGATGCCGCATCTGCCGGAATGTCCGTCGGGGAGTTCGCCTCTTCAGAGAGGGAACAGCACGGAAAGGACATCTGGGCGAAGAGGGCCATCCAAAGGATGTACGGCAACATCTTCCTCGTCGACGGATGCAGGAGCATGGACGAGGTGATATCCTACAGGAAGCTCAGCGACGACGTCGAGATCCTTGCGGTATTCGCTCCCCCGAAGCTCAGATACGAAAGACTTGTGAAAAGAGCCAGAGATGATGCTCCGAAGAGCATCGGAGAGTTCGACGCTCGCGACAGCAGGGAATTGTCCTGGGGTCTCGGAAGCGTCATCGCGCTTGCGGACAGGACCATAGACAACTCCTCCGACCTGAATGATTTCCGCTCCCGTGCGGATGCGTTCCTGAAGGAGCTGAAATGAGATTCACAACGGCCCGCCTGTGCGGCGGAGAGGCCCTAATGGCCATATCCGCGGACATCCTCGACCTCGATATGCTAAAAGCAAAGAATGTGGCCGAGGAAATGGGCGGGACCGTCAAACAATCCGACGATATGATGCTCCTCTACGACTGGAACGGTATGGAGGTCACGGTCTATCCTTTGGGAAAGGTAATGTTCTATCCGCTTCAGGACAAGGCCCTGTGCATCAAATATGCCACAGACATCCTGGAACGTATCAAATGATACGATTTTTCAAAACCGATCCGACACCCGTTCTCTTTATTATATAAGTAGTATATTTCACCTCATGGAAATGCTGCTCGAGATAGCGATAGTATTGCTGATATCAGCTCTGCTTTCCTTCGGAGGATGGAAACTCAACCTCTTCACTCCCTTGGGATCTTTGGCGGCATTCATCACCGGAAGCATCGTAGGCGTCTTCGGATGCGTGGAATGGTTCATCCTTCTGATGGTCTTCACCCTCGCAGGCCTGGCGACCACCAAGGCGCATTACAAGGAGAAGGTCGCAAAAGGCCTTCAGGAAGGACAACGCGGAGAAAGGACGCACAAGAACGTCCTCGGAGTGGGCATACCTCCGTGTTCCATCGCAGTCGTATCATTCTTCTTGGGCGGCGATTATTCCGATATCCTCAACATCGCATTCATCAGCACCCTTGCCGTCGCGGCCGCAGATACGATAGCCAGCGAGATCGGTACAAGGGACAGCAGGGTATGGATGATCACCACCGGCAAACGCGTGGAGCCCGGGATCAACGGAGGAATATCCGTACTGGGAACGATATCTTCGCTCATCGCCTCTTTCCTGATATCGCTGTTGGCAATGATCATGATAGAACAGAGCGTAAGCATCCTTGTCCTCATCCCGACCGCGGCGGGAATGCTCGGTAACATCCTCGACAGCATCGTCGGAGCTACCTTGGAGAACAACGGGCATATCTCCAAATACGGCAACAACTGCATCACGGCGATCGCGGGTGCGATCATCGGTGCTGTGATGTACATTTTGATCTGAGCAACTGTGCCAGACATCTCATTCCATCATGGAATTATCCGACAATTTTTTGCAACTTTTCATCAACTTTTCAAAAAGTGAAAAGTTAGATATTCGTCGGCGCATGTTCACTTTTTCGAGTACTGATACAGGATCTTATGCCCTCTCTTCACAGCTACGACCAAGTTTCTGTCTACCATCATAAGAAGGTCGCGTCTTGCCGTTGCATTGGAGACCCTGTATTTCGAAGCCACTTCCGATACTTCGATCGGTTCACCGGAACGGATCAGGTCCGAAATGATATCTGCCTGACGTGCAGTAAACCCTCTGCTGCGAACGTCGTTCATAACCTCCGATTGCTCATTCGTCTTCCTTTCAAGATAATCCGTGAACAGTTCCTAGGCTTCGGTCAACGGCACGTTCTTACGTTTCAATAACGATGGGAATACCCTGGAAGAAGTTGATAAAAGGTCTAAAAGGTTTGGAACGGGGGGAGGTCCCCCCGAAGTTTATTCTCAGAGCTGGCACAGCTTGAGGAGGTAGTTCCAGCGGTCGTCGAGTTCGCTCTGGATCTTCTCCACGACGGGCTCCCACCTCTCGTTCATGAGGTGCTTGTATCTGCCCTGTGCCGCGAACCACTCGGTGACCGGCTTCTTCTCGACCTTGCCGTCTGCGATACTCTGGCTCTCGGGTGACAGGTGGTACTCGGTACCGTTCTCCACCTCATACAGGGGCCAAACGCAGGTCTCGACCGCGAGCTTGGAGATCTCCATTGCCTTCTCGGAGGGGAATCTCCATCCTCTGGGGCAGGGGCTCAGCGCGTTGATGAAACTGGGTCCGTTGCACTCGAACGCCTTCTGTGACTTGGTGATCATGTCTCTCCATGCGTGGGGAGCTGCCTGTGCGACGTACGGGACGTCGTGCATGGCGATGATCTTGGTCATGTCCTTGGCGTACTCCTTCTTTCCGTATGAGACGCTTCCCGCCCACGATGTGGTGGTGGATGCTCCCATTCCGGTTGCGGAGGATCTCTGGATACCGGTGTTCATGTATGCCTCGTTGTTGAGACAGACGAACAGCATCTTGTGTCCTCTCTCCATCGCACCGGAAAGTGCCTGGAGACCGATATCGTATGTTGCTCCGTCTCCTGCGAAGTTGACGAACCTGATGTCCTTGTCGATCTTGCCCTGTCTCTTCAGGGATTCGTATGCCGACTCGACACCCGCGCATGTGGCCGCTCCGTTTCCGAATGCGGTGTGTACGTACGGGACCTTCCACGATGTGTACGGGAAGATGGTGGTGGAAACCTCAAAACAGCCCGTGGAACATGTGACCACGACGTCCTTCTCGGTTCCCATGAGGATCTGCCTTGCGATGATGGCCTCCGCGCATCCGGCGCAGAGCCTGTGGCCGCTTGCGAGCCTTACGGGTATCTTGTTGAGGTCCTTAAGTGAAAGTGTGCTCATTCGCTCACCCCCAGGTAGTTGACGCGCTTGGCCCTTCCGTCCTTCACGTCCTTATAGACGGACATGAAGTCGGATACCATGGTATCTGCTCCTCCGAGTCCGTAGATGTAGTTGTACATTTCAGGTACTTCCTTGTTTTCGAGTGCTGCCGCACAGACCTCGGGAAACATGGGTCCGTAGGAACCCACGCTGAGGTGTCTGTCCATGACGATGACCGCCTTCTTGCCCTTCATGAGCTTGGCAAGGTCTTCGACCGGCCAAGGCCTGTAGACACGGGGCATTGCGACTCCGACCTTCATTCCTTCCCTGCGGAGCTGATCGACAGCCTCCTTCATGGTTCCGAACGAGGAACCGAGGACGACGGCGATGCAGTCTGCATCCTCGCACATGTACTCCTCTACGAGGTGGTACTGCCTTCCGGAGATCTTTGCGAACTCGTCGAAGACATCCTGTGCGACCTTCTTCGCCTTCTCCATCGCAAGGACCATCTGGTACTTGTGGGGGAAGTAGAACAGGGGACCGTCCATCAGGTTGTGCGAGACGGGGTGGTCCGTGTCAAGGAGGGGGTACAGAGGCTCGAACTCTCCGACGAACTTCTTCACCGCCTGTGTGTCGATAGGCGTCATTCTCTCAATTGCGTGAGTGAGGATGAAACCGTCGAGGTTGACGAGACAGGGGAGCTGCACATCGTGGTTCTCTGTGATCTTGGGTGCGATGATGGCCATATCGTAGGCCTGCTGGACGTTCTCCGCGAAGAGCGAAAGCCATCCGGTGTCCCTTGCGGACATGACGTCACCGTGGTCGTTGTTGATATTGATAGGTCCGCTGACGGTCCTGTTGGCGACTGCCATGATCAGGGGTACCCTCATGGACGAGGTGATGGGGAGCATCTCCCACATGTATGCGAGTCCCTGTGATGCCGTTGCGGTGAATGTCCTTGCTCCTGCGGAACAGGACGTTGTACAGAGCGTGAGTGCGCTGTGCTCCGATTCCACACAGACGAACTCTGTGTCGACCTCTCCGTTCGCAACATATTCCGCGAACTTCTCGACTATGATGGTCTGAGGTGTGATCGGGTATGCCGCGCACACATCGGGGTTGATCTGTTTCCATGCCAGTGCCACTGCGCTGTCACCGTTGATCGCGATGTCGTTGTGCTTGGGCTTCATCATTGAGATTCCTCCTGTTCGAATGTCATCGTGATAGCCTTCTTGGGGCAGGAGTTGGCGCATATGCCGCATCCCTTGCAGTGGGACATCTTGATGCCTACGACCCTGTCATCCTCGATGACGATACAGTCGTCGGGACAGTAGATCCAGCAGGTCAAACAGTCGATACACTTGTCCAGGTCGATGACCGGGAGCATGCTTCTCCAATCTCCGGTGTTGAACTCCTCGGAGCATCCGGGTCTGATGACACGGTCGCCGACGACCATGTCCTTGTAATTTGCTATGTTGACCATCTCACTGCACCTCCTCGTACGCCCTCTTGAGAGCGGAAAGGTTCTTTACGATCATCTTGTCGGAAAGCTTTCCCGTGAACTTTGTGGTAATGTGGTCCTCGAGCTCTTCGTAGGAAATGGTCGGATTGATCTTGACAAGTGCGCCGAGCATGGACGTGTTGGCCATGGGCCTTCCGATCTCCTCGGTGGAGATCCTCGTTGCATCGACGGCGTGACATTCTGCCGTTGTTCCGATGGCCTTCTGAAGCTCCTCGGGGGTACCGGGATAGTTGGCGAGGATGAACCCGCCTTTCTTGATTCCTTTCGCGACATCGACCTTTCCGATAAGCGTGGGGTCGATGACGATGACGATATCAGGCTCGTAGACCTGTGTGTGGACCCTGATTGGGTCGTCAGATATCCTGGCGAACGCCCTGATAGGCGCTCCCATCCTTTCCGGTCCGAATTCGGGGAAAGCCTTAACGTACTTTCCAGCGTAGATAGCGGTCTCGGCTAGGATCTCGTTCGCGGTGACGACACCTTGGCCGCCTCTTCCGTGCCAACAAATTTCCGTGTCCATAATGAACCAACTTGAATCACGGAATGTAGATATCTGATTTAAAGGCTTGTATGTAGTTGCAACGAAAATCGCTGATTCAGGAGGATATCTCGAATCAAAACACAGAAAATCCGCAATGTTTATACGAAATCAGGATTATTGCTACGAAATTCGAAGAATTCAGACGCCATTATATTTATGAGTACCTAAATATCGCATGCCCAGCATACAACCTTCGGACCGGATGGATATCATCTACCAGATATTAGGTTAAAATAGCAAAGAGTTATTAAAATAAAGTATTATGAGGGGACGTAGGAAGCCGTGGGAACCGTATCCCCGCGCGCAAAGAAACCCTTTACCTAACAGGGATTCACATGGACAAAAGAATTATTGACGTCAATGAGCTGCGTGTGACTGATGTGCCTATTGTAGGCGGAAAAGGAGCGAACCTCGGAGAACTTACCTCCGCGGCATTCCCCGTACCGCACGCATTCGTCCTCACGACAGTAGCGTATGATTACTTTTTGAGCAAAAGCAAGATCATGAGCAAGATCAACAAGGAACTCAAAGGCATCGACAAGTCCTCGGACCAGAGCCTCACGGATGCTTCCCTGAGGATCAGAAAGCTCTTCGAGACCTGTGAGATCCCCGACGATCTCAAAAAGGAGATCATTTCCAATTACAACCTCCTGTTCACGAACGGCAAGATCGGATTCGTCGCAGTAAGGTCCAGCGCAACGGCGGAGGACCTTCCCGATGCAAGTTTCGCGGGACAGCAGGAAACATACCTGAATGTCAAAGGAGAGGATGACCTCTTCGACAAGGTCAGGAAATGCTGGTCGTCGCTCTTCACCGCAAGGGCGATCGCATACCGTGAGAAACAGGGATATTCGCACGAGGATGTCAAGCTGGCCGTCGTCGTACAGAGGATGATCAACTCGGAATTCTCCGGTATCATGTTCACGGTGGACCCCCACAACGGTGCGAAGAACATCATCGTCGAGGCCGGATACGGACTCGGAGAGGCCATTGTCGGCGGTGAGGTCACACCCGATACATACGTGATAGACAAGACAAGGATGTCCATCACCAAGAAGAGGATCTCATCCCAGAAATGGAAATACATCAGAGGTCCCGACGGAGGATGCGTCAAAGAGAACATCCCCGCAGACAAGGTCAAGGAACAGAAGATCCCTGACGCACGCGTCCAGGAGATCGCGGAGATCGGCCGTCAGGTTGAGATCCACTACCAGAAGCCCATGGACATGGAATGGTGCATCGAGGACGGAAAGGTCTACCTCGTTCAGGCGAGACCCATCACCGCCATCGGAAACGCATCCGCAGAGCCCGCACAGGCTGCCGTCGAGCAGGAACACAAGGAAGACCTCCTTCTGACCGGACTCGGAGCAAGCCCCGGAATGGCATGCGGAAGGGTATGCCTTTACGACGAGACCATGAGCCTCGACGTCGTCAGGGACGGAGATGTCCTTGTCACGAAGATGACCATGCCCGACATGGTCCCCGCAATGAGCAGGTCCGTCGCCATCGTCACCGACGAAGGCGGAATGACATGCCACGCGGCCATCATCTCGAGAGAGCTCGGAACGCCCTGCGTCGTAGGTACCGGAGCGGCCACCGAGACCCTGAAGAACGGCGACATCGTGACCGTCGACGGAACCACGGGATCTGTCTACAAAGGCGCGATCAAGAAGCCGGAACAGCCCGCACAGGCCGCATCGGCCTCTTTTGCGGGCTTTGCAGACTTCGTACCCGTTACGGGCACTAAAGTACTGGTCAACATGAGCATGCCCACCAAGGCCGAGGAGATCGCAAAGCTCCCCTGCGACGGTGTAGGACTCATGAGATCGGAATTCCTGTTCACCAACTACATCGGCGAACACCCCTGCGCAGTCATCGAAGAAGGACGTTCGCAGGAACTCATCGATAAACTCGCCGACGGTATCGCAAAGGTCGCAAGGGCATTCTACCCCAGGCCCATCACCCTCAGGACATCCGACTTCAAGACCAACGAATACCGCGACATGAAAGGCGGAGCGGACTACGAACCGAACGAAGACAACCCCATGATCGGCTGGAGAGGCTGCTCGAGGTACGTCTCCGATTCGTACCGCGAGGCATTCATGTGCGAACTCAAAGCGATCAAGAAGGTCAGGGACGAGTTCGGACTCAAGAACGTGAACATCATGCTTCCGTTCGTAAGGACGATCCCCGAGGTCCAGCAGATCACCGAGATGATGAACAGCGTCGGACTCAGGAGAGGACTCGACCTCAAGCTCTACTTCATGGCAGAGGTCCCGGTCAACATCTTCATGGCAGAAGAGTTCTGCAAGTACTGCGACGCATTCTCCATCGGATCCAACGATCTGACGCAGCTCACACTCGGATGCGACCGTGACTCGGATATCCTCGGAAAGATGGGATACTTCGACGAAAGGAACCCCGGGGTCAAAGCAGCCATATCGCACCTGATCAAAGTGGCCCACGCCAACGGAAAGAAGGTCAGCATCTGCGGACAGGGTCCCTCGGTGTACCCCGAATTCGCAGAGTTCCTCGTGGAAGAGGGAATCGATTACATCTCCCTCAACCCCGACACGTTCGTGAAGACGAAGATGAACATCGCCTCCGCGGAACAGAGGGTCCTTCTCAGACAGCTCAGGGAACTGAAAGAGAACAAACAGTGAAAACGAAGGGGGAACTCCCCCTTCTTATTACCTTTTATTAAATGATTATTATAGACAGACAGTTCTGATGGACGGCCTCAGTTATCCGAGACCGGCTTGTTGCTGTCCATGAGTCTCTGATTGAGACCATCGGCCTGTTCCTGCGGAAGCAGCATCGTGGTTATCTCCATGAACGGGTGCTTTGCGCCTTCGATGATCTTCACATCGTCCAACGAATGCAATCCCCATCTCTCGGCGGTCCTTTCCAATCCGAGGGATACTTCCATGTTGTTGGGCTCCAGAACGATCGCCTTGAAGGTCTTCAGACCCATCCTCTTGGCGGCCATCACCCTGTGGTGACCGTCCACGACAAGATATCCGTTCAGCCTTTTGATGACGATAAGGGGCTCGTTAAGACCTCTCTTGATCTCGTACTGCCTTCCGATGAGCTCGTCCATGTAGACCTCTTTCTGGGTGGGAATGAGCTCGTCTATGGGGATCTCCTGGTTGGACACCCTGAGCCTGATCCCGTTCTGCTGTTCCATGAAATTCTTCACGGACATGACCTTTCCGGGCCTGGCCCTCTCGATCTGAGACCTGACGATATCGATGTTCGAAATGATGCCTACGATCTTCTTATCCTCATCGACAACAGGCAGATTCCTGAGACCGTATCTGAAAAGGACACGTGTGGCATCGTCGATGGACATGGAAGGGATGGCGCACAGCGTTCCGCGTGTCATTACCTGCCTCATCTTCGCCTTGGGCTTGTCCATGTGCCTCAGCAGTTCCTTTGCGGAGACATAACCGAGAAGATATCCGTTCTCTACGATAGGGAAACCGTGAAAATTGGAATTGATTATCTTATCTCTGACCTGTTCCACCGTCATGTCCGGCGAGACGCACTGAACGTCACGGATCATGTACTCGCCTACTGTTGCACCTGCCATCTTATCGAAAGGGCTGATTGCATCACAGATTGATAATTATTGGCTCTCGAAAATCGTGCAATTCCATACGAATATCCGAAAGACAGATAATTCGGCATACGGACTTTCTCAACCGAACCAGATGATCCGCAGCTCAAACCTAAACATTAAATACCACCGCCTAATATGGGGATTTACAGCCCTGGTAGTGTAGTGGCCTATCATGAAGCCCTGTCGAGGCTTCGACACGGATTCAAATTCCGTCCAGGGCGCTCATTTCTTCTTCAACTTTGTTTGCATACTTGTTTTTGCAATAATTTGTCTATAAACCGTATCCCATCCGTATCAACTATCGGATTTACTGGGTATTGACTATCAGTTTACTAGGTATTTTTCTTAATTTTATACCTAGTAAACTATATTATCTCCTAAGTTATCTAGGTATTATTAACTGAAAAATACCTAGTGAAGGAGTTCCAATGCACAAATTCGATTATTCGGAGATCAAGGGAAACATCCCTTCGGACATCGTATCGCTGATCGGAAGCATCTCTGCATTCAAAGCAGGAGACACAGAAAGATCCAGATTGTATTCCAAGGAATACAAGGCAATGGAAGAAGTGGCCAAATTGGCATCTGTGAAATATTCCAATGATATCGAAGGCATATCCACAACAGATGAACGCCTCAAAGAGCTTATCATCAGGGGAGGAAGACCGAAGGACCACACGGAAGAGGAGATCTCGGGATACGGAACGGCATTGGACATGATACACAACGGGCTCGGCGCAACAAAGATCGACGGCGATCTTGTGAAGAACCTTCATTCTACCATACGTGCAGGCAGGGCCCAGGACCGCGGACATTACAAGACCAGGGATAATGTCATAACGGAGATCGGTCCCGACGGCAAACGCAGGGTAGTTTTCGAAACGGTACCGGCAAAGGAAACGGAAAGCTGTATGGACCAATTGTTCATGGCCGCGATGGAAGCCGATTCGGAGAATTATGAACCTTTGCTGTTGATCCCGTGCATCATTCTGGATTACCTCTGCATCCACCCGTTCATAGACGGCAACGGCCGCACTTCCAGACTTTTGACGGTCATATTGCTTTACAGATACGGCATCGGCATATGCAGATACATCTCGATGGACGAACACATAGCCGCGACAAAGGACAGATATTACGGATCTCTGGCCGGATCGTCCGACGGGTGGCATGAGAACAATTTCAGCTACTTCCCGTTCATTCGCTATTTCCTCCAAATGCTTTACGAATGCTACATCGACCTCGATACAAGATTTGCTATCGTGGACGGAAAGAAACTGACCAAAAAACGTCGTATAGAAACAGTCCTCTCAAAAAGCCTGACGCCGCTGTCCAAGAGACAGATATGCGCCATTCTTCCGGATATTAGCGAGAACACGGTGGATTCCGCGATCAAAGCACTTATCAAAGACGGAAAAGCGGAGAAGGTCGGAACCTTCAGGGATGCACGTTATCAGATCAAGATGTAAGGAATGAACAGGACTTTGCCGTCTTGAATAAATGCGTAAAAATATCCTCAGATGTGCCTGGACGAACCGTGCACCTGTACGGTAAGTCCGCCGGTCTTCATATCTGTGGCGAGTTCCGCATCTATGCCGAAGATCAGATCCATGTTCTCGGGGGTCAGAACATCCCCGGGAGACCCGGAATCGAATATCTTGTGCTCGTGTACCAGAACGACCCTGTCGCAATACCTTGCGACCAATGGAAGGTCATGCGAAACGATAACGACTGTCAGATGATTGTTCTCGGACAGCCTCTTGACCAGATCGAGGACCTCGTACTGCATGTTGATATCCAGATGCAAAGTGGGCTCATCCATCAGAAGGACCTTTGGAGTCTGGGCTATGGCCCTCGCGATTATGACCCTCTGACGCTCTCCTCCGCTCATGGTATTGATATGACGGTCTGCCATTCCCAGGATCCCCGTCTGTCTCATCGCATCATCGATTATCTTTTCGTCCTCGGAAGAGTCGCCTTCCATCATCCCCTGAAAAGGCATCCTTCCCATGGAAACTATCTCCCTGACGCTGAACGAGAAACGTATCTCATTCGTCTGCGGAACAACAGCTACCTCCCTGGCTATGTCTCTCTTCGATAATTCTTCAAGGTCCTTCCCGTCCAGAAGAACACATCCGCCGCAAGGTTCCGAATTCTTGTTCAGATTCCTCAGCAGGGTGGTCTTCCCACAGCCGTTGGGACCCAATATTCCGAGGATCTCGCCTTCTTTGACCTCAAGGTCGATACCGTCGAGAACGAGTTTCTTGTCATACTTGAAACACAGGGAATCGGTCTCCAGGATCACGTCCATCCGACCTCCTTTCTTCTGCGGATAAGCAAATAGATGAAGATGGGAGCGCCGACCAACGCCGTTATCACTCCGATAGGCAGTACTCCGAACTGCGGTGCGACGATACGTGCCAGATAATCGCATATCAGGATGAATGAGGCTCCGGCGATGATGCTCAGAGGCATGATCGTACGGTTGTCTGGACCCAATAATATCCTCAGAATATGCGGAATGACCAATCCGATGAAACCGATGACCCCCACGAACGATACCGCCGCGGCAACAATGACCGTGGAAAGGATCAGTACCAGCAATCTGGTCTTCCTGACATCCACTCCCAGGTCCATGGCATGGGCATCCCCCAGCATCATGGCATTCAATGATTTGGCCTGTGTGATCAAAAGGAACGAACATGCCAGGATCACAGGGGCAATGAAACAGATCTGCTCCCAAGTGGCATTGCCGAGATTACCCATCGACCAGAATACTATTCCTTCGAGTTTATCGCCTGCAATGAACGTCAGGAATGACACCAAAGCAGAAAGTAAAGATGATACGGCGATACCTGCCAGGATCAGAGACTCCGTTCTGACCCCTCCTCCGGACCTTGCCATCGAATATACGAGTATCATCGTTCCGAAACAGGTAACGAATGCAAGCACCGGTATTGCCAACACCGACGGTATGAACGAAATCACGAACAAGGTTCCTATCGCCGCTCCCAAAGATGCTCCGGAAGACAGACCCAGGATGTAAGGCGATGCCAATGGATTCCTGAACACTGCCTGCATGGCGGCACCGGAAATGGCCAGTCCCATACCGACGAAGATACCGACCACGGCACGGGGAAGATTGGTCTCCCTCACGATAATGTTGGAAGACCAGGTACCGTTACCCAAAAGGGCATCCCACACCTCGCCGAAAGAATAAGTGGTGGATGCCGAGACCCAGGAAAGGTCCAGAAAGAAACACAGTACCGCCAATACGACCAGCAGAAGGATCGCTGCCGCGATTGCGTGCTTCCTGTGTTCCTTTCCTATCATGACATCCGCCACTAGGTTTTTAGTTATTAATTATATCTCACGGCTTTCTCATCATGAAGACCGCGATACCGACCACGGCTATGACGACAACGATACCTGCCACGACATAGATCATGGTATTATCGCTGTTGGAACCGATCACGGGTACGTCGCCTTCAAAGAGATCGGGATACATGGCGCAGGCCATTGTCCAAACACCTTCGATACTCTCTATGGAGTAGTTGTTCCAAAGGGATTCCAACGCAACGATGGTCACTCCGGGAACAGCGGCCTGAAGCTGTGCCAGACGCTCGGCATTTCCCGCGATGGAATTATCGGCGAAGATGATGGTGTCTGTTCCGAACACATCGATGACCTCTGTGGGGTTCGCATTGTATGTCGTTGTATCAATGGATGAATCCACGGTAACCGATTTGCCGCCTGCAATGGTGATCAGAGAGCTTCCGAGGGACCCGGTGTTTCCAACCTTCCAATTGCTGCTTGACCAGGTTATGTAAAACGCATCGGCAACCTCTGTACCGCTGCTTTCTATCTTGTCTGCGATGTAATCGACGACCTTGTTCATCTGCTCTACGCTGTCGGCAACGGATCCCGTAAGGACCTTGGATATAGCTTCCGCACATGCGAGGACATCATCGTAATCCGTAGCATTATACCAGCAGAGAATGACCTTGAAACCGAGTCCGCTGAAATACTCTTTGAGAGTTGTGATAGCGGATTCCGTTCCGGTCAATATCAGGGCATCGGTCTCTTTATCAAAAGATCCGGTCTCGGGATCTGCGGCATCGACCACTTCCGTCTCAAGTTGTTCGAGACCGGACGAGTATGTCGATCCGCCGGCGGTGATCTTACCGTCATCAACATATGTCTTCAGATCGGAGAATATCTCTTCTGTGGCAGAATACGAGTATTTGTCACAAACAACGATCTTATCCAGGCATCCGAGATTGATGGCTATTGACGTCACACCCTTTCCGATCGTGACAACCTTGTCAGCAGGCTCGGAAATGGTGACCGTCGTTCCGGTACCGTCTGTTACCGTGATATTGTCTGCGGCATCGCTGCCGTCTCCGATAACAGCAAAAGAAAGCGGCACCACCAAAGCAAGTGCCGCTATAATCACAATGATCTTACTGTTCATAGTATGTGGGAGATTCGTATTACGATATTAAATTTTATCATACTTAATGTTCTGATAATTGATTTTGGTAATATTAACAATATTCAGAATATCCTCTGAATCGACTCTATCGCGATCCTCCGCATCTCGTATCCCATCTCTCCGATGGCATCCGTGTCCTTAGAGAAAATACCGGATACCTTGCTGCGTCTGGTATTTATATCATCAGCGACCGCAGCGATGGCATCGGAAGCCTCCTTCCTCATCTCCGGACAGCATCCTTCCGCCATCACAGAACGAGCAGAGACCGGCTTCACAACGTTACGGTAATGCTCGGTGACCTTCGGCAGCTTTTACAGATCTTCCTTTACAAGGTCCATCTCCTTTCTGCATATAGATCCCATGACCTCTTCGAAAGGAACGTTCCCGACCCTGCAGAGCCTCTTCATGGTCTTGATACCCGCATCCCTTACGGTCAGGAGTTCGAATGTGGTGCATCCGCCGGTGAAATCCATCGTGTTGATAAGATTGGCAACGCCTTTTCCGAAAACAGCTTCGGCGATCTCCGCGAGACAGCCTTTGACATCGGGCGCCCATCCGACGGCATCCATGAATTCCCTCTCGACACTGTAGGGAATGTGCTTGTACCTGGGCTTCCGGTTCTTCCCCAGTTCGGGCATCGCCCTCTTCATGCAGAAAGACCAGTCCTCCCGGGCTCCCTCTTCCCGTATTCCGGACCGCAGATCTTCCCGAGGACCTCGTATTCTTTGCAGAAAAGATCGGAATACATTTCCATGTAACTTTCCTGACCCGTGGAATCCATCTCGAGTGCCAGATTCCTCCTTTCGACGCGTATGCACTCCTCGACGGACCTGCGGACCTCGTCATCCGAGGCACCGAGTCCCTTTGCCGTGTCATACGAGACGATACAGTTCCTGAGGTCCCCCGAATCCAAAGATATCCCCAATTCCGCCCCGGCCTTCATAGCCATATCTCGGAGGTGTTCTCCCCCGAAAGAATGGCGCTCTCACAATACTCAAGAACACCGTCGTATGCTCCCGAGTTCATCTTTGCCTTGGCCAATAACCTTCTGGCCATGGCATCGATGTCGTTCTGGACCATTATCTTGGTACCGCAATACATACAGAAACCGAACTTCTTGTCGGAATCCAGTTTGACATCTCCGTGACAGTTCGGACATTTAAGCGGTATCAGGGTCATGGAAGACGGAACATCATCCATATATTCAAAACCGACTTGTATTTTCTTTTCATTTTCGCTTCTGCGGTCCTCTTCCTATATGATAGAAAATAGAAGTCTATTGATCAAACAGTGAAACAGATTTTAAAATTCATGCGAAAAACATGTTGTAACAAGCTTTGTAACGCGATAAGTATTATATACAAAGCGAGACTGTAGCGTGTTTTAATAAGAGAGTGGTACAAATGTCAGGAATTCACCGCAATGATAAATGTATGTTCACGATCGCAATAATAGCAGCACTTGCTATGGTAGCATTTTCCGGAGTTGTGCTGACAACAGATGATTCTTTGGCAGCTACAACTGTAGAATATTCGAATGAGGACGGAAGTACAGTTGCTTACACAGACTACGGAACATACATACAATAACCGGGGGAACACCCAATGAAGATGGTACTCTCACTATTCCCGGATTGACTGGATACAACGAGATCTACGTGGGAAAAGAAGCCTTCAAAGGCGATACAACGATCAAGACCTTGATCTTGGAAGAAGGAGTTACTCATATCCTTCTCGATTCATTCAACGGATGTGCGGCCCTTACAAGCGTTACCGTTCCAACCACTCTTACATCAATAACATAAAGTTCATTCAACGGCACTTCGGCCGCATTTACCGTCAGCAGCGGCAATACCACATACTCATCCGATAGCAACGGTACGCTCTATTACAAGACCACAACGCTCTTCGCATATCCTGCGGCTGCAGGCGACATAACCATCTCAGATGGCGTCAAGACCATAGGAGAAAAAGCCTTCTACGGATGCACATCCCTGAACTCCGTCGATCTTTCAAATGTCACAAAGATCGGCGCATCTTCGTTCAGGAATTGTACTTCGCTCGCTACTATATCGATATCGAATAAGGTCACATCGATCGACAGCTCCGCATTTGCAGGAACTAATGTTTCGTTTACTGTCAGTGAAAATAATTCCAACTTCTCATCGCTCGACGGAGCTCTCTGCAACAAAGCCGGTACCGAATTGCTGTCCTACGCTTCCGCATCAGGCAATATTGTCATCAACGACAACATATCGACCGTCGGAAATATGCATTCTATCAGAATACCAAACTTACAAGCATCGATCTCAATAATGTGACGACGATCAAATGGTACGCATTCGATGGCTGCTCAAGTCTCACATCGGTCACTCTAAAAGCCTGTGAGATCCAAAATTATGCATTCGAATATTGTACATCAATGACCACCATAACACTCGCGGACAGCACCGAAGAGACAACAGGTGTGGTCCTGAAAGGATGCACCATAGGCACTCAGGCATTCCAATACTGTTCATCGATCGAGACCATAGACATGACAGGTGCAACAGTCAAATTGTCTGCATTCGCATATTGCACCTCCCTGAAAGACGTGAAAATGAACCTTACAACGATACCTTCATCCTTGTTCCAAGGTTGCTCATCACTCACGACGATCGATCTTTCAAACGTCACGACGATCGGTTCCGATGCATTCCACTCCACTGCACTCGGCAAAGTGAATCTTAAGAACTGTACTTCGATCGAACAACAGGCGTTCTACAACTGTGCCAATCTGACCATCGTAGGTAATGATCTTTCCAAATGCAGCGAAATAGACCGCTATGCGTTCTGCAACTGTAACAGTCTGGAGGAGATCGTTCTTTCCGGACTAATAGGTGCAAAATCATCCAGCGACATAAGCAGCTATGCTTTTTGTGACTGTGAGAATCTGAAAACGGTCACATACAAATGTACAGATTAGCAACGAAACAATAGTCCTGTCCACATGGCCTGCGTCCAATGAGTTCAAACCTACGACCATTGTGATCGACCTGCCGTCTGACTGCAACCTCACCGTAAATGTTGTAAAAACCAGATGCACGCTGACCATCAATAATGAAGGCACAGATAACACCATATCCGGTGCTTTCATAGATGTCTCCGGTAACACTCTGGCCCAGGTAAGCGCAGGAACCTATACCGCAATATCCTCCAAATGGTGCAAACCATGTACGATCACATACAAAGGCGGAGACGGGATCGATATAACAACCACTCAGACATTCAGTTACGACGACAGCTTAGAATTCCCTGTCTGGACCGTTGAAGGATATTCGATATCCTCTTGGACCGACTCGGACGGAAATACTGTATCTGAAAAAACGATCCCTACTGGAGATGCAACATACACCGCGATCTGGACGGCCGATGAGGCAACGATCACCTTCGTCGATCCCAGCGGAACCGAAGAAGATGTTGTCAAGACAGCCACGACAGATGCCGAGATCGACTTCACCTTCCCCGAGTGGACCCCTGCAGGATACACACTGTCCTGGACCGACTCCGAAGGAACTGCGATCACCGAGCTTCCCGACACATACCCTGCCGAAAATACAGTGTACACCGCGGTCTAGACCCTCATACCTGTCGAACCCGAGACACCTGTGACTCCCTCCGAACCTGAAACTCCCGAGGTCGAATACGGAAACATCACGTACACGAACAACAAATCGATGTATCTCAATCCTGTCGAGCTGACTGTCATAGGAACCACCGTCACCAACACGTTCACCGCACCCGAAGGATGCACGTCCGTGATCGTAACGATCACCGATTCCGACGGCAATGTGGTGAACACCTTCACCTTCAACCTGGAAGACGGAGAGACGATCATAACCGGTTCATACTCATTCGAGGCCACCGGAGACCTTATGATCTCTTCCGTATGCGTGTACCAGACAGCCTCCGAGGCAGCCGATACGTCCTTCCAGTACTGGTGGGTGATTGTTGCCCTGTTCGCAGCAGGTCTCTTCGCTATCCTTGCGATCGGAGAACGCCGCGAAAAGGAAGAACAGGCCTAAACACTTTCACGGGGGGAAACCCCCCATCCTTTTTCATTCCGTTGAATGTCGAAATCGACCGACGATAACTCTTTTATACAGCAGGGTAATCGTGAGAAATATGCGTTGGATGTTGCGCGGCAAGATACACAGGGCCACGGTCACGGAGACCAGGCTCGATTACGTCGGAAGCATAACAGTTGACGAAGACCTTCTCGACAAGGCCGGTATTTGGATCGGAGAGAAGGTATCCATCGGCAACGTCACCAACGGAGCCCGTTTTGAGACGTACACCATCCCCGGCGAGAGAGGTTCCGGTATCATCGCACTCAACGGTGCCGCTGCCCACCTCTGCAATGTCGGCGATAAGATCATCATCATGGGCTATGAGCTCACAGACGAGAAGATCCACGCAAGGGTCGTCCTCGTCGACGAGAAGAACGCCCCCGTCAAAGAGTTCGATTACTGACATGTATCGCATATTTTCCGACGGAGGATCAAGAGGGAATCCCGGACCCGCCGCCTACGCAATAGTCGTCACGGAGAACGGAAAGACGATCTACGAACACTCCGAATTCCTGGGGATCCAGACGAACAATTATGCGGAATACCGCGGATTGATCGCAGGTCTTAGCAAAGCTGTCGAATTGGGCGCCCAAGAAGCGGAATTCATCATGGACTCCCAACTTGTGATCAGACAGATGAGGGGAGAATACAAGGTCAGATCGGAGAATGTGAAGGACCTTCACGAAGACGCGAAAGCGTTGGCCTCGATGATCCCCAAAGTGACCTTCACTAACGTCAGACGCTCGGAACAGCTTATTCCCCGCGCAGACGCACTTCTCAATATGGAACTCGACAGGCACGCCTGAGCTCATTCCTTCTTGCCGTAAAGCCTCTGATACTCTTCGGAAGCGGACGTCCTCTTCCTCATTATCAGTACCGCGAATACCAGAACCACGAATGTCAGCGCCGATGACAAAGCGCACATGGACATCGTGAGAAGATCGGGATCGTCTTTGAACGAAAGATAGCACAGAACTATCAGAACGGCGAAGACGATCATTACGGCCGCGACCGCCAGATACAGAAGTATCTGCGACTTCCGGCCCTTCTCGTCTTCTTCCATCCGGATCACCCTTTTATCGTATCGGCAAGGTCCTCGAGCTTCACGGCCTTCTGTTCGCCCGTGTGCATATCCCTGAGCGTGACGGAATCCTCCTCAAGCTCTTTCGCACCTACGATAACGGCATATCTGGCACAGACTGTGGAAGCGAACTTCAGGGACTTTGCCATCTTACGGCCCATGATATCCGCATCCGCGGAAATACCTGCGGCGCGGAGTTTGGAAACTATCTCGAACGCTTTGAGCCTGACATCATCGGTCACCAGAAGGACATACGCATCGATGCCTTTCCTCTGATAGACTATGCCTTCCTTCTCCATCGCCAAAAGGATCCTGTCGAATCCCACTGCGAATCCGGTGGAGAATACCTTCTCCCCGCCGAAAAGCTCCGAAAGTGTGTAGGAACCGCCTCCGCAGATCTGCTTCTCCGCACCCAGTGCGGGAGCCTCTGCCTCGAAGACCATTCCGGTGTAATAATCGAGACCGCGGACGACACCGAGATCGATCTCGACGTTGTCTACGCCCATTGCCGAAAGATATCTCACTACCTGTCTGAGGTAGTCTCCGGCCTCTCCGGGCACTTCCTCGAGGACGCTTGTGTCTCCGACCGTCTCTGTGAATTTGAAGATATCATCGATGACATCGGAAGCTACATCCATGCTTTCGAGCAGGGGTCTGGCCTCGTCGTACATCTTCTTGTCCAATTTCTGAAGGACCTCTGCCGTCCTCTCCTTGGGGACGCCGGCATCTGCGATCTTCTGCCTCAGGACGCCGATGTGTCCTATGCGCATCTTGTAATCCTTCAATCCCAACGCCTTGATCATGGATGCCGCCATGGCGATGATCTCCGCATCCGTCTCGGGTGTTGCGCTTCCGATGACCTCTGCTCCGAACTGGAAGAACTCTCTGTACCTTCCGCTCTGAGGCCTCTCGTATCTGAAACACTGACCGAAATAGAAGATCTTGATCGGCTTGGGCTCGTTGCTCATGTTGTTGACGAACAGTCTGATGGCGGGAGCGGTCATCTCGGGACGGAGTGCCAGTTCCCTGTCTCCCTTGTCCTTGAAATTGTACAGCTCCTTCAGAACGTTCGGTCCCGAACGCAGGATGAAGAGTTCGGCCTCTTCGAATATCGGGGTCTCGATCTCCCTGAAACCGAATGTATGGGCGACACCTCTGAGTATATTCTCGTAGCATCTTCTCTTTTCCATCTCATCCGGGAGAAAGTCCCTGGTCCCGCGCGGGCATTGGATCATGAGTTCCCGATTGCGCATGAATGTAATAAATGTAATGGATATCTTGTCTATCAACAAATCCGACTTCGATAGAGATATAATTTATATATCTAGATTCATGTGTTGTGATAACACGTTACAAGTGTAACAGGTATTAAAATGACCGAGAACACGGAATACAAAAGGCTCAATCCGAAATGCAGGATCGCAATGTACATCGGATACGCCGTCATGCTTGCAATATTGGCTATAGGTGAATTCGCCACACTGGCACTCTTCGGAAAGGACCTTCCGTCCTGGACCTGGATAATATGCGTCGCAATATTCGCCGCGTGTCTCGTCTATGCTGTCATAGCACCGATCATCTTCTACAGGCGTTACAGATACATCATCACATCCGATAAGGTGGATGTCAGAAGAGGTATCATCATAGTAAGGCACACGGTGGTCCCAATAGAGAGGATACACCAGGTCGAGGTCGTCAGCGGACCGATCAACAACATGCTCGGACTGGCAGATGTCAACATCACTACCGCGGGCGGTATCGCCACCATCGAATATCTCGAGAAAGATGTCGCCGACACCGTTGCCGAAGAACTCAACAAGGTCGTCGAGAAGATCCTGAAGGACAGGAAGAAAAATGACTGACCGTACTTACAAGAATCACCCGACAGTGATGATACAGAACACGATCCTTGTCGTGTTCATTTTCGCAATGATGTCCCTTTCCCTGATGAAACCGGGTACACATGTAGATATGATGCTCATCTACGGCGCCATAGCAGTGTTCATCATTCTGGAACTGTTCATCGTCTACGCCTGGAAGAAGACAACGATCACATTCGAACCCGATCAGATCGTCGTCGACAGCAATGTCATCTACAAGAGAAGGAAGACGATCCCCTATTCCAAGATCGCATCCGCGAATGTCGTCCGTACGGTGTTCAACCGTATCCTCGGAACGACCACCCTGCAGATCAACATCAACTCCGCGACCAATGCCGCAAGGCCCGAGGCAAGCTTCGTATTCAAGGCGGACCTTGCCGAGAAGCTCAGAGGAGAACTCATGTCCAGACTGTTCGAACAGACGTACGATCCGAAAAAGGAGAAGGAATACGAATCCGTCCTCAAATTCAACGGATGGGATTCCGTTCTCTACGGAATGATAGGAAAATCGAGTTTCAGCTTCCTGAGCTCGGTATTCTGGGGAGCCTACTCCGTGATATCGCTGTTGTTCTTCAACACCGGGAGCTTCATCTTCGCATTGATGATGCTGATCTTCAGCGGTATCATGCCCATAATCTCCCTGATCCTCAGATACTGCAATTTCAGGGTTTACCGTGTGGACAATACCATGCGCATAGAGCACGGCCTTATCCAAACATACAGGACGTCCTTCGAGATAACCAGGATCAACGCCGTACGCGTGAGAAGACCGCTGTTCGCAAGACTCATGCACAAATGCTGCATCGAGACCGAGGTCGTCGGTATCAACGCCATGGGCGATGACGTGACACCTCTGATCAGCCTGCTTATCAACGAGGACCAACTGGAATACGCCATGCAGGAACTCCTCCCGGAATTCATCCGCGACATCCCTGTTCACAAACAGCCCGCAAAAGCAAAACTCCCCACGTACATGAGGACCACATACGTTGCTGTCGCATGGCTTGCATTATTGGGATCTCTGACCGCCTGGCTCTTCCTGTTCATGGAACCCATCGAGGGAAGCATCACCGCATCTCAGATCGAGATCTTCGGTTATCTTACGGCTGTCATCACCGTTCTCGGTATCGTCTTCCTCTATTGGGGGGCCTTCACGGCGATGAATAGATACGAGTTCGGAATGGGCGGGGACATGTTCACCATCGTCAACGGTATCGTCGACAGATCGACGACCACAGTCCAATACGACCGTGTTCAGATCAGCAGCCTTTACGCCACACCGATGCCCAGAAGATTCGGGCTCGCAAGAGCGAACATCTCCATGCTGTCGTCTGCCGGTGCAAGGACGGTCAAAAGCGGATTCTTCGAGAAGGAAGAACTCGAGAAGATATCGGCCACGATGCTGTCCCGTCTAGCAGACGGAGAATACGACTACAGGATGACGGAGATCTGAAACGGTCATCTTCTGACGATGATCGACAGGATATCCTCATCCTGGACAACGTGGTCCATTCCGACGGTCTGTCCCGGGAACTTCGCACTCTTACCCCATACCATGGCGTAACGGAAGTTCTTACGGAAATCCCTGTGGATGAGTTCGCAGACCTCGCCGACGGTATTCCCTTTCTTGACAATGAGAGGAACATCCATATCGGCTTCCTGGCCCTGGGGTTTCAGGTAGATCCTGATCATCTCGATAGTATCGTAAAGGGTCTGTTTCAGATCCTCGATACCGTAACCGGTCGCTGCGGATACGGGCACCTGGATGTACTGTTTGTGCATTTCCAGGACGGCTTCCAGCTGACCCGGCTTCGCCAGATCGACCTTGTTGATGGCCATGACGCACTTGATATAGACACGGTTTCCTGCAAGGACATCTAGCATCTGCTCGACATCGATATCCTCACGGACGACCACTGTAGCGTTGATATGACCGTATGCCGCGGTCATATCGGCTATCGTATCCACATCGATCTTCGTGAGCTTGAGGGTGGGCATGACGTTGATACCGCCCTGCATTCCCGTGGAGATGACCACATCGGGCTTCGTCTGATTGAGACGGATACCCGCGTTGTAAAGTTCCTTCAACAGGACCGAGAGATTCGGATTGAAGATATCCACGACGAGGAGGATCACATCTGCGGACCTGGCGGCCGCGATGACCTCCCTTCCTCTTCCTTTTCCCCTGGATGCATCCTTGATAAGTCCGGGCATATCCAGGATCTGGATCTTGGCGTGGTTGTATTCCAGGACACCGGGAACGACGTCCAGAGTTGTGAAATGATATGCGCCCACCTCCGATTTCGCACCTGTGAGCTGATTGAGAAGTGTTGATTTACCGACCGAAGGGAATCCGACCAGCGCCACCGTTGCATTTCCTGCCTTCTTGACATAGAAACCTTTTGTGTTGCCGCCTTTCGACCTTCTCTTTTCTTCTTCGTCGTTGAGGCGGGCTATCTTGGCCTTCAATTTACCGATGTGCGCCTCGGTGGCCTTATTATACTTCGTGTGAGAGATCTGCTCTTCGAGCTCTTGGATCTGTTCCTGGATAGTTGCCATAGCCTGCCTCCTTATTCAACGTTGATGTCGGGCTTGTATTTGAGTGTTGTTCGCATACACTATTAATATGGACTAATAAGAGACCCAATATAAAGGGTACGCTCCTTTCATCGCACACCGTATCGTCGTCTCGGAACAGGTTCGGATCGATAATGATCATTCGATGGTCCCAACACCCATGCTTATAAAGGGGAAAGAGATAGCGGTGTTCATGAGCATCTCGATGGATGAAAAAATAGACAAGCTAGGTCTGAATCTCAAACAGATACTGGCACTTGTCCTTACATTCATAGTGGCAATGGTCCTTACCATATTCGGGTGGACCTACAATTGCTTCGGCCTGTTCCTCATTGGTGTCGGACTCTACATGATCCCCCACTTGGTCAAGGTCGAGAGCGTTAAACTCCTGTCCGTGTATGGATTGGTGTTCATCGTAGTGGCAATTGTGATCGGAGCCGCATTCATGGCGCCCGGTGTCGTCTCTGCGAATGACGAACCTCCGGAGAACGACGATTACTTCACAGATATCGTTTACACATACGAAGACGGACAGGTCACAGTTACCGCCGATCTCGCCGGTGAACCCACCGGAGATGTTATCGTGCGCACCTGGAACGTCGTCGGCATCGGATTCACGCAGTTCAACGGTTCGCTGAACGGCGATTTCGTAGCGACCGTCACCGAAACGTCCGGATCGTACTCGATGACCGTGACATTCGACGCCAACAGCTCGCAGCTGTATCTCGCATCCATCGCAATGTACAACTCGTTCGATGAGGAGACCAGAAGCATAGACAGCGGCGACTACACCAACTCGTGGCTCCTTGTCGATGCATACTCCGGCGATTACACCATGCTTTACCTTACAGGTGTGTTCATGGCCGTCATCTACACAATGATCATCTTCTACATGGTCCTGTTCCTGTCTGCGTTCATGAGAGCCAGACTCGAGAAGACACGTGCAAAGATGGAGGCAGAAGGCCGTCTGTATCCCCAGGGATACGGAAGATGCGAGAAGTGCGGCGCGGTCGTGCTTCCCGGAGAAGTCAACTGCAGGAAGTGCGGCGCATACATCGACCGTCCCGACGAGATGAAACCCCACAAGGCGGATTTCTTCACCTGCTCCGAATGCGGCGCAGAAGTGCCTGCGGATGCAAAGACCTGCCCCAAGTGCGGTGCAACATTCGATGACGACGTCGAGACCGAGGTCGTCCATGCGGACGGCAGCATAGATGTCACGACCGAGACGATGCTGTGCCCCGACTGCCACGAGGAGATCCCCGCGGCAGCGAAGTTCTGTCCCAAATGCGGAAAGAAGTTCGACGGCAAAGAATGATCATTTACCGGGCCGGAAGGCCCGGAACACCTTTTATTGATCTGATATTACTCTCCGTCCTCCCTGAAACGAATGGGGTTCGCCGGATACCTGACCCTTCTGTCAACGAACGTATCCAGAATGATAAAACAGTGCCACAAATCATAAAATACGGAAATCCCGATACGCATTTCGGATGCCCTCTAATAACAGTACTTCAAAGGCCGCCAATGTGAAGAATCCGACGGCCCAACAGCTTGCTTCGAAACAGCATGAGATCTCGGTCACAGAATTCTTCGAGAAAAACAAACAGATCCTCGGATTCGACTCCCGCCAGAAATCCCTTATCATGGGTATCAAGGAAGCGGTCGATAACTCACTGGACGCCTGCGAGGAAGCGGGTTTCCTCCCGGACGTCATCGTCAAGGTGAGTCACGGCGACGATGACGACGATTATGTCGTATACGAGGAAGACAACGGTCCCGGTATCATCCACAAGATGATCCCGAACGTATTCGGACGTCTCCTGTACGGTTCGAGGTTCCACGCACTGAGGCAATCCAGAGGACAGCAGGGTATCGGTATCTCCGCGACCATCATGTTCGGGAACATCAACACCGGAAAACCTGCGCATATAAGGTCCAAGATAGAAGGCGAGGACGAGGTCGCATGGCAGATGGACATAGCCGTGGACACGAAGACCAACCGCCCCATAGTGACCAACGATAAGGCATTCACATGGGAAGGAAAGGAACACGGGACCAGCGTCGAATATACCACCAAAGGAAGGTATGTCACCGGTAAGCAGTCCATCTTCGAATATCTCAAAGAGACGGCGATCGTCAACCCCCATGCACGTATAGAATTCCACGACCCCGACGGCAAGGTATACGTATTCGAAAGGGCGACCGACGAATTCCCTCCGAAATCGAAGGAGATCAAACCCCATCCGGAAGGGATGGAGATCGGCGACCTGATGAAATACGCCGCCAACACCCAGCAGAAAACGGTCAAGGCGTTCCTGAAGAACGATTTCTCCAGGATCACAGACAGGATCGCAGACGAGATCCTCGCCAAGGCAGAGGTCAAACCGGAAACGAAACCCGACAAACTCACCCGCGAGGATTTCAAGAACATCCTCAAAGCCATAGAGAAGGTCAAGATCATGGCCCCTCCCACAGACTGTCTCTCGCCTATCGGCGAGACACTGATCAAGAAGGGCCTTATGCACATCCTCGACGGACTCCGTCCCGATTATTATGCCACACCGGTCACACGCGCACCCAAAGCGGCCAACGGAAACCCGTTCATCGTAGAAGCGGGAATAGTCTACGGAGGGGAAATACCCTCGGACAGCCCCGTTCAGATCCTCAGGTTCGCAAACCGTGTGCCGCTGCTCTATCAGCCCGGCGCCTGTGCCATAACCAAAGCGGTGGCGGACGTCGATTGGAGAAGATACGGACTTGAACAGAGGGGAGGAAAGGGAGTGCCTTTCGGACCCGCGATCATCCTTGTCCATATCGCTTCCACAAAAGTACCGTTCACATCCGAAGGAAAGGAGGCGGTAGCCACCTTCGATGAGATCCAGTCGGAGATCAACCTCGCTCTGAGGCTCTGTGCCAGGAATCTCAAGAGCCATCTGAACAAGATGGAGAAAAAGAAGAAGACGCACGCCAAATTCGAGATCGTACAGGACCTCCTGCCTGACATGGCAAAGAAATCCGCGGACATGCTCGGAAGGCCGGTACCCGACCTCAGCAGGACCATCTCGAAGATCATGAATGTCGTGTGGATCGAACCCTCTGTTGAGAAACCGAAAAAGAACAGCAAGGTCATCAAATACACGATCTACAACTACACGACGCACCCGAGAAGCATGAGGCTCCACACCAAACTGCCGAAGGAATGCGTCAACCTCACATTATTCACAAATCCGCTGTTCATCGAAATGAACGATGACGGCAAGGCGACATGGGAGGTGAAGGACCTGCAGCCGTCGAAGAGCATCGAACTGTCGTTCGAACTCAACGGCGAACTGGCGGATACGTTCGACGCCGATGACATCTACATCTCCGGTATCAACCCGGTCATGGTAATGGGCGCCGAAGCACTCCCGGGAGACTGGGGAATAAAAGGATTGGAGATAGTGGAGTCCGAAGACGATTACGTCGAGGACGATACGGACCCTGAAGAAGTGATCACGGAGGATGAGGACCTTGGAGACGAATGAAAGACAGAAAGTTGCAATGGACAGGCTCACTGACGTGGTCGCGGGCATCTACGACCAGTTGGACAGGGGAGACATCCCCGAGATGAAGCTTGCCCTGAGGTCCAAGAAGAACATCGTATTCGACAATACGCACAACGTATGGAAATACGGAGACCTGAAGACCTGCCGTACCGCAAAGACGGTACAGGGGGCGCAGACCATGCTCAGGACCGCATACACAGCGGATTTCATCAACGAGATGATCCGCGACGGACACTCATCCACCTTAAGGGAGATGTACTACATCTCGGAAGGATGGCATAACGCAAAGTTCCACACACAGGACGAAGGCAACCTGCTCGCAGAGGACCTGGAGGTCATCTCCGGCTGCATGAGAGAGGATTTCAAACTCCGTCCCGAGGAAAGCGGTGCCCACATCTACGGAAATGTGGATTTCCAGACCATGACAAAGAAAGGCCTGAAGAAGATCAATTGCATGGATGATGTCGCAGAGACGGGATTCGCAGTTCCGTACAACGTCGATGACGGCAATTTCGGCATCAAAAGCGTTCAGGATACGAAATTCGTCATGGCAATAGAGACAGGTGGTATGTATGCCAGGCTCATCGAGAACGGATTCCCCGAGAAGTTCAATTGCGTCCTCGTCCACCTGAGCGGTCAGCCCGCAAGAAGTACCAGACGTATCATCAAGAAGCTCAATGAAGAGATGGGACTCCCCATTACCGTGTTCACCGACGGTGACCCTTGGTCATTCAGGATCTACGGTTCCGTGGCGTACGGTGCGATCAAGACCGCACACATCTCGGAGTACCTTGCAACACCCACTGCGCAGTTCATCGGCATCACGCCGTCGGATATCCTCAACTACGACCTGCCTACCGACAAGCTCAGCGACAAGGATATCGGTGCTTTGAACGCAGAGCTTTCCGATCCCAGGTTCGCAGACGAGTTCTGGGTGAACGAGATACAGGCCATGCTCAGTATGGGAAAGAAATCCGAACAGCAGGCCTTGGCGAAGTACGGTCTCGATTACGTTACGAATACGTACCTTCCCGAGAAACTTACTAACATGGGTATCCTGTGATACCCCCTGGGTCTTCCCGGCCGGGAAGGCCCGTTCCTTTTCTTTTCCGATCAGATTGACGGCCTTATTCGTCGTCGATGACCTCTATAAAAAAACTGACAGGTCTGAAACCGTCATTGCAGGAGATCATCGCCGATCTCGGATCCTTCATCCACCCGTCGTAGATGTTCTCGCCGCCGTGAGCCAATGTCATGACGAATGCCGACATGCTCTCCCAAGCGCTCTCGCACATGCCTTCGGGTCTGTTCCAGCCATCAGCAATGAACGTCTGGCCGACCTTCATCGAACATGCGTGCTCGATGGGATTCTCGTACTTCTCGATAAGGTCGTCGTAACGTGCGACCTTCATGACGGTTATCCTGCATTTCTTCACGCGACCCTCTCCGTGAAGGTGTTTATCATCCTCCGAAGACAAAAACGTATCTCCGGAGGATTGGAAGTTTATCTTACGATGCGGCCTGAACGAACCTGTTGATGACGAACAGCTTGTCCATGCTTGCAAGGAACGGTCCGAGCCTCGGTCCGGCGGTCTTGCCGATGAGGACGGAGTAGATCATCTTGAACGCACCCTTGGCACCGAGAGGAGAGGCCTTACCGGTCTCGCTGATGATGTTGCTGATGGTCTTGGAATCCCAGTTGCAGTCGTTCATCCTGTTGACAAGCTCCTTGAAGAAGATCTTGTCGTTCATCGTGAGTTCCAGTCCTGGAGGGATCGTCGGATATACCATGAATTTGACCATGTCCGGTGCGAAACCGTTGAGCCAATATCTGACGCAGTTGACCCTGCGCTCGAGCCTCTTCATGTCCTCGTCGGTTGCCTTGGACATGTCTTCGGTACGGTCGAGGACCTGGAGGACACAGTCGAAATCGGGTGCCATCTGGGCAACGTTGACCAGATGTCTGTAGGGTATCTGCAGCGGAAGCTGCTTGGGAACGTGGTTATGCTGGGCGATCTCGTAGGCACGGACGGAATTGTCCTCTGCCTCGGTGTGCTCGCCTGCGAAATACAGACGCTCCATCCTGTCGTACTCATCGGCCATATCGAGAATACCGAGTCCGGAATCGTAATCAATGGCCTTGCTGGGATTGACCCTGAGGAACAGATAGTTCAGGACCTCGGGAGGGGTCATGTTGATGGCATCCAGTCCCGTGACGGAACATCCGAGGGACTTGTGCATCTGGCCTACTCCTTTCAGCTGAACGAACTCGTAGGGAATGGGCATAGGCGGTTTGATACCGTAGATCTCTGCCGCTACCCTCTTACCTGTGTCGTATGAACCTCCGGCTGCCGCATGGTCCTTTCCGAAAGGTTCTGCGGATGTTCCGAAGATCATCCACTTTGCGGGCCACTCGCATCTCCATGTGAGCTTTCCGTCTCCCTTTCTGACATCAGCCTTGCCGTGATGTCCGCATGTACACTGGTACTCCACGTACGGGAATTCGTATGTATCGAAGATGGGATGTGTGAAACGCCCGCACTTCTCGCACACGGGGTTGTAAGGAGCGTAATCGGGATTTGCCTCTTTGCCGGAGACCTCATGGAGGATCTGGATGATCTGCTGTCTCTTCTTGAAGGTCATATCGATGGCCTCTGCGAACTTACCTTCTTCGTAAAGTTCGTGTGTCCAGATGATCTCGCATTTGACTCCGAGGGAGTCCACCGCGTCCAGGAAAGGCTGGACAAAGTGGTGTGCATAATTCTTGTGTTTACCGCAGGGGCAGGGTATCCTTGAGATAGGCATACCTACATACTGCTCGTACTCCGGAGGAAGGAAATCGTAGCGCTTCCTGAGGGGATCGAAAGAATCGATAAGGTAGATGAGCCTTACATCTTTGCCGAGTCCCTCCACAGCGCTGCGGACAGACTCTCCGGTAATTGCCTCTCTGAGGCTTCCAACATGGATGATACCGGTAGGACTGATACCGGTGGCGATCAAAGGATGATCGCACGTATCGGCCACTTCTTTTGCTATTACGTCGGCCCAGTGCATTGTAATCACTCGCGGTTATGAACGCTATATAAAAGACGTTTTCGGTTCAAAGGTTGTTTTTCGCGCGTTAGGTTTTTATATGGTCTTATTATTAGGACGTGGTAATGGCTAAGAAAGATGACAACTCCTTCGCATCATCAGCAGGTCTGATGAGATACTTCGACACTGAGGACGACAAAGGTATCAGGGTCGGACCCAAGGTAGTGATCGGTATAGCCATAGGCTTTGTGGCACTTGTCCTTCTGCTTAATTACTTCGTACCGATGAACTAATCGTCGGTCTGAGTTTTTTCATTTTCAAAAGACAGCGTGAGCTGTCGACCTATTACCCATCATAATTCTGCCCGGGCATAGCCGGGGCTATTCCGAGAATAATTGTAAAAGGAAAGGGGTTTTCAGGATTCTGGTACAGTTATGCTCAGACCATGTCTTCCGGTGTGAACTTGATCTCCGGAGGATACTTCTTCCTGTATGCCTTCGAAAGCAGCGGAGGCGCGATGATCGTTGTTGCGACGGCCATCACGACCACGACAGCGTACATCTCCACCGAGATGTAGTTGCTTGCGTAACCCATGGTGGCCACGATGATACCGACCTCTCCCCTGGGGATCATACCGATGGCTATGATGCTCCTGGACTGCTTATCGAGTGTCTTATCTCCCATCTTCGAACCGATCTCACATCCGATGTACTTGGATATGACCGCGAGGAACAGGATCAGCAGAGACAGTCCCACAACGTACCAGCTGGCACACTCGGACAGGTTGATCTGCATTCCGACGTTCAGGAAGAAGAATGACAGGAACAGTGTGGAGATCGCATCGATCTTCTTTTCGAGGCCCCACTCCCATGCGTAATCCGCAAGGAGCATTCCTCCGAGGAACGATCCGATGATCGCCGCAAGTCCGATGGAATCCGCAAGCCATGCGAATCCGAAACAGACGATGATCGCAAGGAACAGTTTGTTCATCAGCGGGTGGTAGTCGCCTGTCTTGTCGACGATCTTCTCTTTCCTGTTATGGAAGTATGTGTGAACACGGGGAACAAGCCATTTCGCCATGGCCATCACTATGAGGACGAACGCGACCGCCATTATGGTGATCGTCGCTATGCTCGAGATGGAGATGGTTCCGGACTCCGCCATTCCGAGAACGACGGCGAGGACTATCATTCCGAGGACATCGTCAATAACTGCGGCTCCGATGATGATCCTCGATTCCTTGGCATCGATAAGCCTCATATCCTTGATGACACGGGCGGTGATACCGACACTTGTCGCGACCATTGCCGCCGCCATGAACATTGCATGTATGGTGGAACCGTCTATGATCATGATGGCTGCGAATCCGAATACGAACGGGACGATGACTCCCATCATTGCGACCAATACCGCGGCCTTCCCGACGGACAGCAGATCGGAGATCTTGGTATCCAGACCTACGGTGAACAGAAGGAATATGACTCCAAGTTCGGCGAAGAGCTCGATGACCTCGTAATTCTCGCTGGGATCATCTCCCATCGAAATGTCCAACATGGACATCAGGGACCAATCGCCTATCGCCAGATTTGCAATGATGATACCCATTATGATCTCACCGATCAGACCCGGGACTCCCAATTTGTTGAAGATCCTAGCCGAAAGATGCGCCAATATCAATAGAATTACCAATGCTAGCAGTATAGACCCTATGTCCATAGGAGACTGCATAATTTATCACTTAAAATACTATGCTACAAAGTAACGTTCACATTTATATAGTATATATTCAAAAAATGTGAAAAAATTTGTACCGAAGGGGTTGGGCCCCCTCAGAAAGTGAAATTGAGCGATGAGCCGATCATCGAGAATCTTCCGGTTCCGAATCCGACCGCCGCCGCTGCCCTGCGGGGCGCGGGCTTGAACTTTGCGTCGAAACCTTCCAGACCGTCATCGGGGTAATCCTTGTCGTTGTCAACGGGGAAACTTGCCATGAGCATGTAATCCTCGTCGAGTCCGGGAACGGTCAGGTGGAGGATGTCCGCCACCTTGTCGTTGATCTCGATGACCTCGTTCTTTGTGCTGTCGGACTCAACGGCCTTGATCTCCTTGGGGATCTCTGCCGAAGGAAGCATGGGAAGCGCCATCTGAACGGGTGCCGCCATCGCCTCGGTGACCGCCATCTCCTTGGGCATTCCGCCGAATTCGCCGGTTACCTCGGGGACCTGCTCTTCGAGGACCGCGACGTTGTTGTCTTCGCTGCCCTCGGAATACAGTCCTGCGGGGACATCCGATGATCTCTCGTTCTCCTCGACGATATCGGGAGTGTCGATGTAATCGATGTTCTGAGATACCGGAGGTTCGACAACTGCGCCGTCGCTTGTCAAGGCCGCTGCGGGCTCTAACTTGACGGAGACCTCATCGATGCCGTCGACACCTGTGAAATCATCTTCGTGATCCACCGTCATGAGCTCAGGCTCTTCCACGGTCGATTCCTCGATGATCAATTCATCGGCGGGAGCCGCTGCGGGCGCCGCCTCTGCAGGCTTCTTCTTGTAGATGACCTCGGAAAGATCGATCTCCCCGTATTTGGGCATCTCGTTGGCATTGACGAAACAGCTGCGGATATCCTTGATCGAAGGATCGTCCTCATATTCTGCCTCGGGTGCCGCTGCTTCAGACCCGACCTCATTGTCGAAATCCGAATTCACCCTGATCAGGATAGGCTCGTCTTCATCGAAGAAGGCCTTATCGCTGGGGTTAGAGACGTAGATATCGTTCCTCTGATCCTCGGGGAAATTGTATATCACGAACCCATCCTTGTTCAGCTGCCTGATTCCGGGGGAGGCCTCGGTCTCAGTAGGCTTGTACCTGGCTTCCGAAACGGGAGCCGCCCTGTTAGAGATGTTCGGGTTACCCGACTCCTGCCGGAAGACCTTCTTGAACATCGTCTTAATTTTGAAGCTATCGCTAGTCTTGCCTGAGAGATTACTCATGCTGCATCCATCCCGAAAGTGTATACGGAGTACTGCTTATTAAAAGTCACGGTCGGAGCTTTACTAATGTGGCAAAATACGTAATAAATCTAACACAAAATTGTCAACGGATTAGTTGATTCCGAACCCTTTTCGGGACCGGCCCGGATATCGTTCAGCTGCGGACGAATTTCACGTAATCGGCCTTTCCCTGGGCATGGATCTCGGTGAGCATGCTCGAAAGCCTCTCCGCCTCGCTCGAAATGACCATGACCTCGAGACATTTATGGTCCCTGAGGTGCGAATGAAGCTGTGTCTTGATCTCTCCGGCATACTTTCCCTGAATGATGCTCATCCAAGGATCTGCATGGTCCCTTCTCACAATGATCAGAACGCCCTCTACCAGGCCGCTTATGTCACGCATGTCCTGGATCTCGATCTTTGCCGCATTGATGGCAGTACGGACGGCTTCGCTTCTCCCTGCAAGACCGAATGCCTTCTGAATGTCATCCAGCGCCTTTATGTTCTCTTCGGTCAGCGAAACACTTACTACTGCCATGATATCACCTAATAACAATCACAAGATATTATGATGATTATTAATAAATTACTGTTAACCTTTTAATAATTGAACCAGATTCATCCCCATGGACCAAACGGTAATGTTCGCCGTATTCGTGCTTGTGACGCTCATCGTGTCCCTTGTCGGAGCCCTGCTCCCCCAGATGATCAAGATGAACGATAAGCAGACACACTTGCTTATTGCGTTCAGCTCCGGAATTTTCGTCGGCGTATTGTTCCTGATGTTCCTTCCCGAGGCTGTAGAGGAAAGTATCGAAGCGGGATACAGCTCGGAAACGATCATGTACGCCGTTATGGGAGGATTCATCGCGATCTTCATCATCGATATCTTCCTGAAGCATTACAACAAACCGACCTGCGGATGCAGTTCCTGCATGGACCATCATGCACACGACATCACGTCGCTCTCTGCATTCATCGGACTGTCCATACACGCGTGTTTCGACGGCCTGGCACTCGCAAGCGCATTCGTTGCCGGTACCGAGGTCGGGGTCATGGTGCTCGTAGCCATGTGTATCCACAAGCTCGTTGTCGTATTCTCGCTGTCGTCGACATTCCTCTTATCTAACAAGAAGAAACAGGCGATGAGGTACCTGGTAACATTCTGTTTCATCTCGCCCATCGCGGCAGTGGTATCGTTCGTCTTCCTCAACGGTGTCAGTGCGGATTGGACAGGGATCGCCCTTGCATTGTCCGCCGGTATCTTCATGTTCGTCACCATGTGCGACATGATCCCCGAAGCATTCCACAGGCAGAAATACGACCTCAAATCGCTCGGCCTCATGCTGCTCGGAATAGTCGTGGTCATCGCCGTCGTCATCTTTACGACACACTTCGGCGGCCACATCCACTGAGGAAAAAGGTATCGGATATCGACGGCACATCATATGATCTGAGACGAAAGTTTCATGCAATGATTGCATAAAAGTAAACGTACAGATAGGTTTCTGCAGTTTTTGCAGAAAACTATCATCGGGTATCTTGATACCAATCTCAGACGAACAGACCTATCTGACGGTCGTAAACAAAAAAAATGGCCCGAAAGGGCCGGTTTCATTCTTTCTCAGTTCTGTGCCTGGAACGAAGACTTCGGTGCACCGCAGCGGGGGCAGGTCCAGTCATCGGGAAGTTTGTCGAACGGGACTTCTTCCTTATCATCGTCATAAACATATCCGCAAAGAAGACATACGTACTCCATGACACTCCGTACGAAAATCGGAGTATAACAATTTTTCTAAAAACGACAGGTCGCCCTGAACGATAAAATGGAAAGGAATGAGTGCAAAGGATGGGATTTGAACCCACGGACCACTAAGGACAAGGCCCTCAACCTTGCGTCGTTGGCCATGCTTGACTACCTTTGCAGTAATCTCCCCGATATGGCATGGGTTAATAAGCTTTATGCTTCGAGGGTGGATTTTTCCTCACTTGAGGATCAGTTCCACTTCGCTATTGATGAACTCTCTGGCCTGTGCGGGGTCGGTGATATCGATGCCGCAGTAGTTCTGAACCGCATCCAAACGATACATCGCAAGAAGGATGAAACTGACCGTCTGATAGGATATCAGCCTGCATTCCTGATCCGAGATCTTTCCGTTGTAGTACTCCCTGATGTACGGATAGACCTTCCTTGAAAGGACGATCTCGTCATCCATAAGGATCTTCGGCACGGCCGCCCTGAGGTGGTCCTTGAAGGTCAATGCCTGTTCGACGAAATCGAAGAGAAGTGTTTCCAATTCCTCCTTGATATTCTTACCAGGGGTCGGTCCAGAATCGGAAAGATAATCGTTGAGTATGCTTTTCATAGCAGAGACCAGCAACGTATCCTTCGACCCATAGTAGTAGTTGATCATCGCGGGGTTTACATCCGCTGTTTCCGCTATTGCCCTGGTGGTTACATCCTTGGTATTCGTGGTATTTTCGAGAAGCGAAATCGCCGCCTTAAGGATCTTGGCTTTTTTGTCCGAAGACATAAGGGTTGTGATGCAATTATATCGTATAAATAACTTTTTTGGACATTTGTATAATGGGTGTTCAATCTGTTGGCAAACAATTGTTAAAAATGATATCAATGAAAAAGGCGATTAATATAATATTCTTCACACCTGGCGATTCCTAGACATCGTACTATTTCCGGAACTCTCTGCGAATGATGGATTATTATACTGTGACTCCTTGATTCCAAAGGTCTAGAGTGAGAGGGCAGCCGACGGTAGGACTTTGTCCAGCTGAGGAACTTCCCCTCTCCGCAGAGCAAGATGAATTGGGAAATCCAATAGGGCGAGAGCCTTGGCAAGGGCCCAGAAACGACACAGCTCCGGTAACAAGGATGATCCGTCAGGCGGTGACATTCCCGGAGATCTGGTGAAACGGCGACACCTCATCGGAGCAAACTCATACAGCCGGGGTGACCTGCTCGGGACCGGCGGGTAGAGCGCATAGTCGAATGCTGCCTGAAACAGAAAGGGGGGTACTACTCACACTAGGCACTGATCTTTTTCTCATTTCTTTATTTTAATAATTAATTACCTATAATTTCTATCTAGCCAGACTTTCAAAAATATTGATTTAGTTATTCCTAATATTTATGATATTTAAATTTAGATATGGCTAAATTTATATATAATTAGGTACTCCTAAAATTTATGGAATGTAATAACTGCGCTGCATGCGATCACAGGTGCAGATGCGTCATCGAACCATACGATGAGGAGAAGAATGCTCCTCGCAACGGCGGTGTACCTCTGAACATGGCCTCGCTCGGCGACTCCGGTACGGTAGCCCGCCTGACAGGCGACAAGGATATGAGATCGTACCTGACGAGTCTGGGCTTCAATCCCGGCTCTATTATTACCATCGTAAGAAAGCAGGGAGAGGATCTCATCGTCGATGTCAAAGGTTCACGTATTGCCATGGGCCCTTCGATCGCGAGACGTATCTACTTCCTGCCCGGAGTGTTAGAATGAGAACAATCAAAGATATGCAGAACGGCGACACGGCAACTGTCGTCAGGGTGCATGGGACCGGAGCTGTGAGGAAGCGTGTCTTGGACATGGGCCTCACCAAAGGTGCTCCCATCGTCCTTGTCAAGAGAGCTCCTCTCGGAGACCCCATCGAGATCAAGGTCAGGGATTACAGCCTCAGTCTCAGGAACAAGGAAGCAGAGATCGTCGAAGTCGAATGATCTGATATTTTAGGTGAAAACAATGAATGCTCAATTTTGGATCAAGAGAGGCAAATCGTAATGACAACGATAGCCTTGGTCGGAAACCCCAACAGCGGTAAGACGACCTTATTCAACAAATTGACAGGAAGCTCCCAGAGGGTCGGAAACTGGCCCGGAGTGACGGTTGAGAAGAAGACCGGAAAACTGAAGAAGCACGAAGATGTGCACATCGTCGACCTTCCGGGTATCTATTCTCTCACGCCCTATTCCCCGGAAGAGGTCGTCACAAGGGATTTCCTGTCGGAAGAGACTCCCGATATGGTCATCAACATAGTTGATGCATCCAATCTGGAAAGGAACCTCTATCTCACGACGCAGATCATGGAGATGGGCGTACCGGTGACGATAGCCCTCAACATGATGGACATCGCCAAGAACCGCGGCATCGACATCGATGCCGGGAAACTCGGCAAGGAACTCGGCTGCAAGGTCGTTCCGACATGCGCCCTGAAGAACGAAGGCATCGATGAGGTGGTCAAGGCCGCATTGGACTCGGTGGGAGAGAGACCTTCCCATCTGAGATTCTCCGATGAGACCGAGAAATGCATCTCGGAAATCGAGAAACACATAGAGGCCAGGAACAATGTCTCCACGAGATGGTACGCCATCAAGCTCATTGAGAGCGACAGCCTGGCACAAACGGTCTTCGAAAATAAGATCGAAGAGATCGCCCCTTACATCCAGGATCTCGAAAAGACCCTGAACGACAGCGGAGAGGCGATAATTGCGGATGAGCGCTACAACGCGATAGCAAAGATCGTCGGTGCCGCAAAGACAGACAAAGGAGAGTGCAAGACCACTCTCACCGACAAAATAGACAAGTATCTGACCAACAAATGGCTCGGACTTCCCATCTTTGCGGGCATACTTTTCGTTGTTTACTTCTTTACCGTCGGAAACCCCGAAGAGGCACAGTGGTACAATTTCGGTGCATACCTCACGGGTATGCTCAATGACTTCATCGGCGGTCCCGTCTATGAAGGCGCCGTCGAATGGCTCACCAATGCCAACGTCGATCCCGTGTTGATTGGATTGATCTGCGACGGAATAATCTCCGGTGTGGGAGCTGTCCTCGGATTCGTTCCCCAGATATTGATACTGTTCCTGTTCCTGTCGATCCTCGAGGATTGCGGATACATGGCAAGGGTCTGTTTTGTCATGGACCGTATCTTCAGACGCTTCAACCTCTCCGGTAAATCATTCATCCCCCTTCTCGTGGGAACAGGATGTTCGATCCCCGGTATCATGGCCACAAGGACCATCGAGAACGACTGCGACAGGAAACTCACGGCAATGACCACATCGTTCATTCCGTGCAGCGCCAAACTGCCGATTATCTCCGCATTCGCCGCATACATATTCGGCGGAAGCCCGCTGATCGCCGTGTTCTCGTATTTCCTCGGAATATTCTGCGTACTTCTGTCCGGAATCATCCTGAAGAAATGGAGGACCTTCGCGGGAGAACCTTCCGTGTTCATCATGGAACTCCCCCCTTACCACGCGCCTAAGGTCTGGAACGTCATCAAGACGACCCTGGACAGGGGATGGGCATTCATCAAGAAGGCCGGAACACTCATCCTGCTCGCAACCGTTGTGATCTGGCTGCTCTCCAACTTCAACTGGAGCCTTCAGTTCACCGAGGATATCAACGACAGCATGCTCGCAAGCATAGGCAACGCGATCTGCTCGATATTCGTACCTCTCGGATTCGGAGACGACTGGAGATTCATGGTGGCAACGATCACCGGACTGGTGGCCAAGGAAGCTGTCATAGACACCTTCGCGCTGCTGTTCGAGGACGGAAACTTCGCCGGATTCATCACCAGTGCCGCGGCTCTTGCGTTCATAACGTTCAACCTCATCTGTGCACCCTGCTTCGCAGCTATCGGTGCAATGAAGAGGGAGCTGGGAGCAAAGGGAGCGGGATTCGCCGTACTGTACCAGTGTCTGCTGGCATATTCCCTGGGCTCGATCGTCTACACGATCGCATCCGTAGCATACGGCGATCCGATCAACGCCGCGAACATCATCGTGACCGCAATATCGGCGATCATCCTGGTGTACGTGCTCGCGATGAAGGACCCGTTCAAGATCATCCACAGAGGCATACCTGCCGAACCGGAGGTCATATGAACGCTGCAACAACGATCGCCCTTGTCGCGGTGGTACTGATACTGGTCGCCTCGCTGTATTACACAGTAAGAGGATTCAGGGCCGGAGGATGTTCGGGCTGCTGCAACAAAGGATGTTGCTGCAAAGCGCAGAAGAACGACTCACCTAGAGAGAAAAATTAAACCCCTTAAGGCATACTTGGGGTCCATGGCATTGGACCCCAAGTACAAAGCCGTCGTGTTCGACATGGACGGCACTTTCATGAACACCAAGGTAGACTACGTCAAACTGGCCTCCGCGGTAATAGATGAGCTCACATCCATCGGCATACCGGAAGATATTTTCGATGTGAACTCGGGATCCAAGATCAACCTCGACAGAGGATTGGATTGGCTTTCCTCGCACGGACGTTCCTCGGAGTTGGAAGATGTCCGTGACAAGGTGGGAAAGGCCTGCACCAAGGTCGAATTGGAGAACTCCGGAATGGCAAGACCCTTCGACGGTGCACTTGACGTACTGGCACTTCTTAAGAAAAAGGGATACAAAACAGGCATACTCACCCGCGGAGGCCACTCCTATGCCGCCCGCGTCCTTTCGCTGTACAACATCCTCGGAGAGTTCGATGCCGTCATCGCCAGGGACGATTTTCCCGAACAGGATTCGAAACCCTCTCCCATGGCCATGAGGCACATGGCGGATTCCCTCGGAATGTAGCCAGAGAACATCCTCTACCTAGGAGACCATAAATTCGATTGGATGACCGCAAGGGACTCCGGTGCGGGATTCTACGGGGTGCTCTCGGGAGGATACACAAAAGAGGACTGGGAGACCGCCGGAAAGAATATTCCCACACTTAACAGCGTGAAAGACCTCCTCGATATGATATGAGTCGGACCCGCCTTATCAGAGTATAAATATCACGAGAGCAGATATTCGGACATGGATCAGGATTTTATCGTCTATGAACCGGCCGTATGCAAGAACAAAGCAGACCTGGAAAGATTCGAGGCATCTGTCAGAAAACTTGGATCTGCGGGTATCAAAATAGAACGTGTGGTATGCAGGGACATATCTGCGATATCGCAGGAATCGGAATCCTACGACCTTGTCATGCAGGAAGGACTTGATGCGCTTCCCATCGCGGATTATCTCGGTACCATCGTATGCAACGGGGAATACCCCGACGATCAGACACTCGCCGATTATCTGGATGTCCCGGACGGAGTGCTGAGCGTCAATAAGAAGGGAGCTCCCGCCCAGTCCAACGACCTCATGCCCGCATGTTCCTGCGGTACCAAGGGCGCATGCATACCCAAGAAATGATCATAAAAGGGGAACTTTCACGGAAGTGAGAGCCCCCGGAAAACCGTTTATTCCTTCTCGAAGGTCACATTGTTGTTCCCGACCCTCTGTGCCAGAGATTTGGAAAGCATTCCCGCTTCCATCCATGCGGCATCGAATACCGCATTCGGCACCAGACAGGGAACGGACAGCGCAGCCCTGATATCTGGATCGACGACCTTGCTGCCGTTGAAGGCAACGATATCGTCCATCGTTATCGAGGTCAGTTTCTCTGCGTAATCCTTGACATTCTTGCAGTCGGAAACGATCTTGATGCTGATCGTCCCGTCATCCTGCATGGATGCGGTGACCTTGCTGGTCTTGCTGCATGTGTTCATATGAACGGTCACTGTGGAGGCCATGGTTGTAAAACCAGTATCGGCCGTATATATCGTTTAGCATCGGATACTGTGCGTTTGAACAACATACTCCGAAAACACCCGCAACAACAGACCGAAATAAAGCTCAAATAAAAACGGACATCGCGACATTAACATTCGACCGTTCGTAGAATATTGAGATCTGCATAAATTATCTACTAGATAATTATTTATACTTAATAATAAAATTAATTTTTAATACAATATTTTACCTCGATTTATTGAATAAAAATTTTGTTGATATAACCAATATTATACTTTATTTATATATCAATCAACCAATATTTTTGTAATTAACTATTTTTATTATGGTTATTTCATCCATCCATAAAATGGATTTAAATAAGGAGTAAACAGATTTAATATCTATCTCTGAAAAAAGTCAGAGATTGTGACATGAGAGAACAATAACCCAAATCTGATGCCATAACCATACCACCTAAGAACATCATGGAAACGGTTTTTCCTCCAAAACCATTTCAATTCAAACCACTTAAAAACAAATTTATTACTAATATTCGCAAACAAAAAATCCATCATAGAACTCTAGCGGACCTGTATCTGATCTCTGTTTGCACAATCGCGCTCCCTGTCGTACAGGCCCGCCCGTTAAATAAAAGTGATAACATGTCAATAGGATTGGGACTTGATACAGGCGGAACTTACACAGATGCCGTGATAATCGATATAAACAACAACACGGTCCTGGAAAAAGCAAAGGCCTTGACCACAAAGGATAATCTTGCCAAAGGAATAGAAAATTCAATAGCGAATTTTGACAACGAACTTCTGTCGAAGATATCGATCGTCTCACTGTCATCGACACTTGCAACCAATTCAATAGTTGAAGGACATGGATGTAAAATTGCACTTATATGCATAGGCAGAGAACCAAGTATAACTGTGAATTCGGACGAATATATATGCATAAAAGGAAAACATGATCTCAACGGCGATGAAACAGAACCATTGGATACCACGACTGCGACTATCTTTCTAAATGTAATCAAAAATCGTGTCGACTGCATTGCAATTACAGGATACATGAGTGTTAGAAATCCGGAACATGAGATAGAAATCGAAAAACTGTCGAAGAAGATAACGGGAAAACCCGTTGTCTGCGGGTATCAATTATCATCATCACTGGGATTCAATGAAAGGACGATAACCGCAGTGATGAATGCCAAGCTTATACCTATCATCAAAGAACTGATAATGTCTGTAATAGATGTTATGGGCCGGCACAGCATATCCGCCCCGATCATGATCGTCAAAGGAGACGGATCTATAACAAATATCGAATCTGCCAAAGAACGTCCCGTGGAAACCATACTGTGCGGACCTGCAGCAAGCCTCAACGGAGCACGTGTGCTCACAGGCATCAAAGATGCGGTGGTCGTAGACATGGGCGGTACCACTACGGACATAGGAATCCTGAAAAACGGATATCCGGACATTGAAAAGAAAGGAGCTGTGATAGGTGGTTTCCGTACACATGTGAAAGCTGCCAACATCACCACATCCGGGATAGGCGGGGACAGCCGTATTTTTCTAAACGGAAAAACCATATCGCTTAAACCTCAACGTGTTGTGCCGTTGTGTATCGCGGCATCATTGTATCCCGATATACTGAACGATCTCAGAGATGCGCTTAAGATCCCTGTGAAATACGAAAAATCCTTCGACGACAAAAACGTCGTTTCAGACATAGAATTCTTCATGACGTCCAATCCCATGTCTACAGACAATTTACCGATACTGGACCGCGAATTCATAGCCTTGATAAGCGCACATCCGATCACCCTAAGACGTGCCGCCAATATTCTAAATACACACCCGCTCAACTTTAATATAAGCAATCTGGAGGAAACAGGGTACGTACTAAGAATCGGACTGACCCCAACGGATTTGCTCCATGCGGAAGGAACATACGTCGAATATAATGCTGAAGCTTCGAATATAGGAGTAGAATATGCCAGCAGACGTGTCGGTATCAGCAGCAAGAATTTCATCAACCATGTCAAGGAGATGGTCGTGAAAAAGATCACCAATGAGATCATGATGAAGATATTATCCGATAAAACAGGAACAACTTCGACTTGCCCGATTTGCGGCAAGATACTGGATATTGTCACATCCGGAATTCCCGATGACGAATTCAACTGTAGGATTACACTCAAAGACCCTATTGTCGGAATAGGCGCACCCGTCGATTCGTGGCTTCCCCAGGTATCAAAGAAATTGAACACGCAATACGTCTCATCCGAGGACAGCATGGCCGGAAACGCTATAGGGGCCATATCCGGATGCATCGTAGAATCCATTTCGGTGCTCATAGAACCAAAAAACGGAGCTTCGGGATACAAGGATCCCTGCACATCATTTTCTAAGATGGGTAAATTCGAATTCGATAACATCAATGATGCAATCAAACAGGCCAAATCAGCCGGTGAAAAATACGTCGGAGAATCAGTCATCAAATCGGGTGCATCGAATTTCAATGTCGAATACAAAGTCGACGAGAAAACATATGACACAGGTCTGTCAAAAGCCATTCTCGACGTCACCGTAACCGTGACCGCAAGCGGTAAACCTGTACAGATGATATGAATGTTTAACGGAAAAATTCACATCTAGACGATGTGCATTGCAGATGCGATTGTTTGACCTTAGAAAAAATAAAGGTACGTTAATAAACAACAACAACATATCAAAGCGCATGTACAAGGCGTTGTTCATCAGTATGAGTGATGAATTTTCCCAAAAAGTGACCAAATATATATCCAACATCAATAAGGACATAACCATATTCTCTGCCAGCAATGAAAATGAAGTCAGAGATGTTCTGGAAGTAAATAAAAACATAGATGTTATAGTATGCGATCACGAACCGCCTAAGTTGGACGCCATAAAGATATTCAATCAACGGATCAGAGTCGGGGATCTCAGGCCGTTCATAGTAGTATCCCCCACCATTGATGCAGATCTTGCCATCAAAGCTTTCGAACTGCGCGTAGACTACTACATATGCAAATCTTCGTCGGCAATGAACTTCTACATGAATCTAGCCTCCAAGATCGTGATCTGCGCAGAGCGCAAACATGCAAACACAATGCAAACGATCAACGTGAAAAGACTGAAAGCCCTTGTGCAGATCTCAAGGATGAATGACCGTCCTTTCAAAGAGGTCATAGAGTACGTTCTGAGAACAACCATAGAACTTACGAACAGCAGATTCGGATATATTGCACTATACGACAGCAATAAACGCAGCCTGCGCCTTATCGCGTACTCGCAGGGACTTGACGAATATCATCAAACCGTTACGAACATAGATCGCACGTACCCACTTGACGAGGTAGGGCTCTGGGGAGTGCCAATTCTCAAAAAACAAAATGTGAGAATTAACGATTTCAACAAAGATGACATATACAACAGCAAGCAATGGCCTTCGGACATCAATCTTCCGATAGAGGGACTGGACATCACAAGGACTGTAATGATCCCCATTATCCACAATGGTGTCGTTCTGGCAACTGCAGGCGTTGCCAATTAGGTTGACGAGTACATCCTCGAAGACGAAGAACAACTTACATTGATGATGGATGGATTGGTGAACATATACAAAGAGAACATCATCGGAATGAATCTGTTCTCCTCACCGGACCAGCTGATTACACAGATTATGAACAATCCGTTGCTGGGAATCGTAATTCTGAACAATGATCTGGAAATCATTGAATGCAATGAGGCGGCATCGTATTTTCTGGAACTCAGCACGAAGGACAAGCGCAATTCCATTGATAAATGCAGAGGTGAAGTCGCCGAATTGGCTGTTAACATGATTCTAGCGGTCAGAGTCGAGAAAACACCTCATGAGACCACCTTGAAATTCGTAAGAAATAACAAAAATCACCTGATACATATCTGCGTGACATTGCTGACAGATTCCACATTCAAAAGCAGCGGTTTCTGCATAATGATTACCAATGTAGATGACGAATCCGGTAGAAAAGCCAACTGGTCCTCAGAAAAACAATTAAACGAACCGATGATAAATTACATAGTATCGCAGGTCAAAACCATCTCCGAAAGTCTGATGTCACAATGTCATAACAACGATATCAGCAAAGAGGATATCCTGACAGATGCAACAAAGATGACCAAGCTGACTTCCTTTGCAGATTCTTGTCGCGAACTGTTCGCAGAAGATGCCAAATGGTGCTATCTTCAGCAATCCGTCGACGACGCACTGAAAGCGTACAACAAACTGAACTCCAACAACCCGCTGAACATCACATATAAATTGAGAGGAATGTGCGTGATGGGGGGCGCGGACGCCACAACGATGTTTAAAAATCTTCTGATTTTCTCCAAAAACAACGGTGCCAACAACATTAGTATTACAGGCTGCATCAAAAGCGGGACCCTGATAATAAACTACATCGACGACGGTATCGGAATTCCAAAAGAGAAAAAGGATGAGATCACCAACGATGATCCCAACATATTCGGACCTGAATTATATATCGTCGGAAAATATTTGAAGATCCACGGATTCATGTATCAGGAATCCGGAATTCCGGGCGAGGGATTCGATATTCAGATCATGATCCCGCCCTCGAAATATTCGATTACCTTCGAATGAATTTCAACGGTTCTTGGCACTTATCCCGATACCATCGTTGCGATCGTTTACTATGCTGCATATGTGGTTGGCCATAACCTTCTGCTGATGCGTACTGTTGATCTCCGGAGTCTGATCCAGATAGAATTCGTAATCGCACTTTGCACATCTTACCTTTGGACAGTTGCGTGTAGCTTCGGAACATCCCTGACAGGCGATTGCCCGGGCATACACGAGTGAAAAGCTGAATCCACAGCGGGGACAATCGAATTTCTTTAAAGAGGCCACGGTCTCATTGGAGAAACCGTACGCGTTCATCGTTTCATAATAACCCATTTTATTCACCTTGATTTGTTTTGGTACCGGCGATCATACACATAGGTCGCCGGCACCCAATTGGAGGATTCGGGATCAAAAATGACCCCGAATAAATTGTTTAGAGCAGTGGATGTCCTATTCAGGCCATCTTTCCATACTTATGTACGGCATTCATGAAAGTCTCAATGCTCTCCAACGGTGTGCTTAGCTCCGGAGGAACTTCGCAACCGCTCGCAATACACCATTTGGAATCCAGATCGCGCTTGCAAAGACCGGTTTTTACTTCCTGACACAGATCCTTGACCGCGGCATCCATTTTTTCAGGGGTTCCCCTTACAAAAAGCTGTGGATCAATCTGCCCTGCGATAACGCAATTATCCGCATATCCTCCTTCCAATACCTTGGTAGCGGAAGGCGAGGAACTGTTTAGCGGATAGTACGCCATAGAATACATATCGGGCTTGAAATCCTTTATCTGCGTATCCAGATGAGGCATGTCCGCACAATTGTGGATAGCAAATCCCAAACCTAGATCTCTTGTCTCTTTGATCAGACGCTTGGCATACTTGTCATTGCCTTCGAATTCCTTGTATTCCGCATCTCCGAGAACCGCATAGTTCCCCCACAGGAAATTCCAGCATATACCCGGAGTTTTTGTCTCCGATATTGCTTTCAACGCCCTAGAACATGTCTCGGTCGTGTTCACCAGTGCTTTATGCACAGGCTCCGGATCCGAGAACATGTCCATGAACAGGCGCTCCGCACCAGCACTCTGTGAAAGCGCGAGCAACGGACCCTCGATGTGCACCGCAAGATACGACTTTTTGTAAAGCGCATCTGCGATCATGCGGTTCGTATCAATAAGATAGCCCAATCTTCCTTCATGAGGATCCAATGGCTGGAACTTCTCATAGTCCTCGGGACTGTGGATGAGATGTCCATCGACGAATGCAGTGTTTTCCTCGTCCATCCTTACATGAGCCCCGTAATCAGCTGCCTGGATAGCAAGATCGATTAAAGACACAGTATAAGGAAGCTTATACTTCTCAGCCGTCATAATATAAGAATCCGCACATGCTTTTGCATTGGTCGAGATCTCGCGCAGAGTTGTTTTCTTAGGAAGAAGACGGCGCCCTATAGCGCATGCGAGAGGATATCCTGGCAATTCATCCACTTTATCCCCCTGCAATGCTCCAATTGCTCTCTCATACGGAGTCATTGTGTTCATACACCATCACTCCTTTCCGGTCTTCAGCCAGCTTACACAATTCTGCGCATTCGCATCGCGGTGATCCGCTCCGATTTCCTCCGCAAACGACGGAGATGTAGGCGGTCCGCCGATGGTAACGACGCAGTTACCGCGATATCCGGTTTCTTTCATAATATCGATGGTCTTCTTCATGTTGTCCATGGTAGGAGTCATCAGAGTGCTCATGCAGAGAATATCTATATTGTTGCTTTCGACATTCTTGACAATATCATCAGACGATATGTCCTTGCCGAGATCGGTAACCATATAGCCGCCGGCCGTAAGCATTGTCTTCACGATATTCTTCCCAATGTCGTGAACATCTCCCTCCACCACACAAGTCACACAGGTCTTGGAATCGCTGAGATCCGCCTTAGGAATCCTGGGAAGCAATATGTCAAGGGCACCGTACATCGCACTGGCTGCCGTAAGTACTTGCGGCAGATAGATCTCATGGGCACCGTATTTGTCTCCGATAATGTTCATGCCTTTTACAAGACCTTCATTGATCGCATCGACGGGATTGACATTGATCTCAATCGCCTCGTTTGCTGCTGCAATCGCATCGTTCCTTTTGTAGGTAAGAACAGCATTGCTGAGTTTCTCCAAAACTTCTTCCTTTGTTGTCATTTACATCCTCCTCCTGTTTTTCACAGGATAAATATAGATTTAATTTGACAATATTAATAACCCCTATATGGATGGATTGAATATCCATAGAATTTTTTACATATTACTTAAAAATTAGTAGATTAATATATAAATAAACCTGAAAATGTTTTGATTTTGAAAGGTTTATGGTAGGAAAATAGTAAATTTAGAATCTAAAAAAATAAATTTTTAATATTTAGTATATAAATATATCTATTATAAATAAATCCAAAAATAAAGATATTGAAGATAAAAAAAATCATAAAAACATATAATTTTCAACAGCAGAGATTCATGATGAATGCCGAACTCTTCAAATTGGGCCGTTTAACCGATTCCTATATCGGCAGAACATAAGAATTGACGCAGATACTGCATATGAAACCCGAGCTGCAACCAGATCGGCGGACGAACGATTCGACATGAAAAACAGAACCCACCGTCAAAGCAGATAATATGAACATCCATCCGATGGATACCAAAATCAAAAAATGTTTCAACACTAAAAACGGACCCGAAGACTATGAGAACTTCACCGTCCCCGACGTCAAGAAGGGAAGAACCAGTGTCCTCATTGAAGGAACGAAAGAAATGGCAGCCGGACTCAACGGAAAAGTGGTCAACTCCGCTTTCGTCGAGGGGCCTCTGCTGGCACTGTCACAGACCGTCGGAGCGGAGAGGCTGTTCATGGATATGTTCACAGACCCCGCACCGGTGCACAAGGCACTGAAGGTCATGCAGGAATACGACTCGCAGATCATCAAGGCAATGGGCCAGACCGGCATCAACGCGTTGATGTGGGATTATCTCTGGGGTAACTACTCCGTCCTCGGAGATGCAGAATACCATGAGTTCGAAGCACAGTATGCCCAGAAACTCAACCAGGAGGTCCTGGACAACGGAATGGCGTTGGCCATCCACAACTGTGCGGACCTTCCCCACCTAAACACGCAGATCAAGGAATACAAGCCTTCGATCTACTCGATGGCCTACTACCCCCAGGTAGAGGGATCCTCCACAGCATCAAAGGTCATCGAGGAAGGATACGCAGACAACTGTCTGGTTGCCGGACAGATCGATCCGCAGCTCTTCATCAGAGGAACCGCGGAAGATGTGACCAAGGCCACCAAGGATCTGTGTCAGGAGGTCAAGACCGCACTCTGTAAGCGCGGACTGAAGTCCTCCTACTGTATCTCGACCAACTGTGAGGTGCCTCCGGACATCAACTGTAAGCTCGAGAACATCACCGCAATGGTTGACGCTGTCAAGCAATACGGAAAGATGACCTACTGAGAACAACAAACCAAACTATTTCTCTTCCAACCTAAACCCCTTAAGAGGGGGGCCAAGACCCCCCTCAAGATCTATCATGTAAAAATGAACGGACCTGTATCCAAGATCACTGCTCACAGCGATCGCCCCTTGCCGAGATACGGGTCCGTCCACCCCAATCAATAATCAAGAGATGACGAATATGAGTATTTACGATGCGATGAGAGCAAAGGGCTTCTCCTACGAGACCACGGCCTCGGTCAGGAAGTTCGCCTGCCCCAATTGCGGATTCAAGTTTTCATTGGTATATGCACGCGCCTTTGCGTGCCAGGGATGCTCCGAAGCAGTAAAGGGATGTCCCAAGGTAAGATGCGCCAAGTGCGATCACGAATTCTTTATCAACGAGACCCCGGAAATCAACGGAAAGCAGCAGCAGAGGATCATGGCGGACCACATCTGCGATGTTGTCAACCAACACTACGACGGACTCGGTATAACCGTATACAACAGGTGATGGTTCGAATGTCCCTAGGACTAGGCCTCGATACAGGCGGTACATACACAGACGCAGTCATGGTCAACACTGCAGACAATTCCATCCTGGAAGAGGCCAAGGCCCTGACGACGAAAGAAGATCTTGTCATCGGAATAGAGAATTCCCTCAAGGGCTTCAACAAGGACCTGCTGTCACAGGTCTCTATCATTTCACTTTCATCCACCCTTGCCACCAACTCCGTCGTTGAAGGCAAGGGCTGCAAGGTCGGACTCATCTGCATAGGCAGGGAATACGACGGTTCCATCAGCGCCGATGAGTATATCTGCGTGAAGGGACAGCACGATCTCGACGGAAAGGAGACAGAACCTCTCGATACCGGTACTGTTTCCGCATTTCTCAATGTCATCAAAGACAGGGTCGACTGCATTGCGGTCACAGGTTATATGAGTGTCAGGAATCCCGAACACGAAGTAGAAGTGGGAAGACTGGCAAAGGAGATCACCGGGAAGCCCGTCGTTTGCGGATACCAGCTCTCGTCATCGCTGGGATTCAACGAAAGGACGGTCACTTGCATGATGAACGCCAGACTCATCCCTGTGATCAAGGAGTTGATCCAATCCGTCTCCGCGGTCATGGCGAAGCATAACATCTCTGCTCCGATCATGATAGTCAAGGGAGACGGATCGATAATGAGCGTGGAGACCGCAGAAGAACGTCCTGTAGAGACGATCCTGTGCGGCCCTGCAGCCAGTCTCAACGGTGCAAGGGTCCTGACGGGAACACCTAACGCCGTTGTGGTCGATATGGGCGGGACCACCACGGATATCGGTGTTCTGAAGAACGGATATCCTGCGATAGACAGGGAAGGCGCCATGATCGGAGGGCATCACACGCATGTGATGGCGGCACAGATCTCGACCTCGGGAATAGGCGGCGACAGCCGTATCTTCCTGAACGGATCGAAGATCTCGCTGAAGCCCCAGCGCGTAGTGCCCCTTTGCATCGCGGCATTTCAGCACCCCGAGATATTAGAAGAGCTCAGGGAATCCCTGAACATTCCGGTGACCCGCCGCGAAGCATTCGACGAAAGGAACGCAATATCCGATGTTGAGTTCTTTATGATCTCGAAGCCGCTTTCAAACGACAGGATATCGGCCATCGACAAGGAGTTCCTGGCACTTATCAATGCACACCCTACGACACTCAGACGCGCGGCAAGCATACTGAATGTCCACCCCCTTGATTTCGATGTCAACCGCATGGAGGAACACGGCCTCATCCAGAGGATCAGTCTCACCCCAACGGACCTCCTCCATGCAGAAGGCACCTATGAGGAATACTGCACCGAAGCGTCAAAGATCGGTGTGGAATTCGTCAGCAGACGCGTAGGCGTCAGCCCGGAAGAACTGATCAGGATGGGTAAGGAACTGGTCTACAGGAAGATATCCCGCGAGATCATGATGAAACTGTTCTTCGATGACACCGGTAAGACAAAGACGTGCGAGATCTGCGACAGAATGCTGGATCTTGCGTCTTCCGATACCGCATCAGAGGAATTCAGATGCGACATAGCGTTGCAGAATCCCATAATCGGTATCGGAGCACCGGTCAATGCCTGGCTCCCCGAAGTTGCCAGAAGACTTCATACGGCATACATATCCCCTCACGACTGCATGGTAGGAAACGCAGTGGGCGCCATATCGGGATGCATCGTCGAATCGATATCCATCCTCATAGAGCCCAAGGCCGGATGCTCTAAGAAGAGCGACCCGTGTACGGCATTCTCCAAGCTCGGCAAAATGGAATTCGAGAACATGGACGATGCGATAAGGTACGCGAAGGACGAAGGCGGAAAGTACGTAAAGACCGCTGTGGAATCCTCCGGAGCTGCAGGCTGCGAAATAGAATACAAGCTCGATGAGAGGACGTATCAGGTAGAAGCGTCGAAGGCCACTCTGGACCTCACGGTCACGGTCACGGCAAGCGGAAAGCCCATGCAGATGACCTGATCATTCCAGATCTATCGAGTAATAAGAAGGCGGAACGGTTATCTCCACGGACAATCCCTTTCCGGGAAGCCCGTTCTCCCTGACACCGAACTTCGATACCCTCAGAATGTTCATGGCAAGATAGATACCTCTGCCGAAGTCCATGGAATTGCCGGATGTGAAATCCGCTTTGTCCTTGATGGCGATACCCGTACCGTCGTCGGAATACGAGATTATAAGTTCACCGTCCTCCAGCCTGCATTTGACCGCACAATGCGTCACATGCACTCCGAAGGTAAGGGAATATGTTATCAGACCGGAGAACACGTTGTAGAACGACGGGTCCGCCAGGACCTTGATGCCGTCGGTCCTGTGCGACAGGAACCCGGGCTCCAGCTTGTTGACGGTGATCGCCGCATCGATGACAAGGGAAAGTTCCTGCCACTGCGGATCGGTAACTCCCACGTCATGATACTCTCTGACGAATTCCATGATATGACCCAGGTTCTTCAGGCTGTCCTTCAAAGCGGCCTTTCCGTCCGAATCCGGGATCTTGGCGATGTCCTCATCCATCTTGGAAAGACTCTTCCTGATGTCGTCGTTGATCAGAGAGTCCAGGACATTGATCCTTGCCATGGTGTTGTACAGCAGCTTTCCCTTGCTGACAAGTTCGGTGATATCGTCTATGATCACGGTGAAACCTTCCAGGGCCTTGTTCCTGCCGTACGACTTGGCCATGACGACCCTCATCGCCCTGTCCCTGTTGCCTATATTGAATGTATGCTCGAACTGCATATCGTCCCTGTCGGAATTGCGGAACTCCCTGAGGTCTGCGGATATGGTGCGGGAAAGTTCGTTGTTCCCTATTCTGACAGGGTCCCTTGAAAGACAGAGCGAATGGGAAGAGACAAGCTCCTTGGCATAATCATTGTCCATGATCGTATTCAGATCCTTGTCTAGAATAAGAATACCCAGAGGCACGGAATGCAGGACATCCCTCAGACTGCGCTCGCTCCTGACGTTCTCTTCCTGAAGCATCCTCTCATGGTAGATGGACATCAGACCGTCCATCAGCAATGTGAATTGTTTGACGTCGTCCTCGGTGTATTCACGGGCCTTGTTTCCCACACCGGCCGTCGCCATTATCTTGCCGTTATGGAAGATCGGTATCATCAGAAGCCTGTTCAGCGGAACATGTCCGTCAGGCGTTCCGTTCTTGTGATACTTCTTCTCGTTGGCATAATCGTTGATGATGATAGATTCCCTGCGGCGTATAGGCTCTCCCCAAACACCGGTAGAATCGAAATCGTACATGATCTGACGGTTCGGCATCTTGCAACGCTCGGGACCTCCCAGGGACCATGCTGACATCTTCAGCTTCTCGGTCTCGGAATCATACATTGCGATGTATCCCATGTTGCTGTTAGTGAACTTCACACCGGAATTCAGAGCATAGTTGAGGATCTCCCCGAACTCCCTGTCCTGCATCTTGGCCATGTTGAGAAGGGTCTCGGTCCTGCGGTCGTTCAGAACACGGTCGTCGGTGATCCTCTTCTTCTCCGCAGACAGCACTATCTTCGATGCCAGGTCCATGTAGAAATTGATGACGTTGCTGCGGCTTACATAGTAGTTCATCTTCAGCTCGAACGCCTTTATGGCCACGTCGCCGTCGGGATTCTTGGTCATAATGATGAACGGACGGAGATCGTTCATGCGGCTGAGCTCGTTGAATACCGCAATAGCATCCATCTTCGGAGGATCGTGATCGCATACGATGACGTCGATCTTGTCGCGATCGCTCAGCGCACCCCTGAGTTTGGAAATATCGTTCAGTACTGAGACATCTATCTCCCGGTTGACGTTGGTGATGAATCTCTGAGCCTGCTGCAAAAAAACAGAATCGTCAGAGATTATGAGAGCTCCGTACATTTTTCACCAGATGAAAAGGATGCACGGTCCCAGAGGACCGTGCTTGAGATTAAATGATTTGATCAGACCGAACCGTTTCCGAGCTCGTGAGACCTGTCGATCTCTTTGCGCTCTTCCAACTTGTTGTATCTGAACCTTGCCCTGTTCTCGGAGAAGGTCTTGTTCTTGGGAAGCATCTTCTTGACGAGCTGGATGAGTCCGCTTCCGAGTCCCATGAGCTGCTTGCTCATGTTGATTCCGAACCTGGTCATTCCGCAGACAACGTGTCCGGGGTTGACGACATCGTGGGGATCGAGAACGGTCTTCATCTTCCTCATGTACGCAACTGTGTCAGCATCGTGGATGTTGTCAAGGTTCCATGCAAAGAAGATACCGAATCCTGTAGTCCTTCCGCCGTACTCCATGGCGACATCGCCGAGGTAGAAGTTGAATCCGAATGCGGTCATTCCGAGCAATCCCTCGTCATCCTTGAAGTAGTAAGGCATGAACAGGGATGTGTTCCTGTCGACAAGGACTCCGATGACTCCTCCGGGCTCCATCTTCATGTCTTCGAACCCTTCGTAGCAGCGGCCCACGAATGTTCCCCAGCTTACTGCGGGAACGATGACCTCTGCGGGGATCTCTCCGACTCCGACCTTTCTTGCCCTGAATTCGTAGCATCTCTCATCCCACTCGTGTGCGGGGAGTGCCTCATCGGTGATCTTCCTTCCGAGTCCTTCCTCGGCGACCATTGCGTCAATGGTCTTCTCTTCGAGCTCGACGAATTTCTCGTCGCCCTGAAGTGTCACGAGAAGCAGGTTCTTCACATTGGGTGCGTGGACCCCTGCCTTTCTCTGATTCGCAAAGTGCATCTCGTCGGACCATGCGACGTGCAGAGGCCTGACGCTGGGGTGATTGACGATCTTCTGAATGGTTCCGTTTGCCTGGTCCAGTTTGTCGAACTCGTATGCCAGGGGCTTGATGATGCCCATGGGGTGGAGTTTGAACGTAACCGTGGCGAACACTGCAAGGGTACCCTCGCTTCCGGAGAAGATCTGGTTGAGGTTGTATCCGGTGTAGTATGTTCCCACATCGTCGTTTCCGGTGGTAAGGACGGTACCGTCGCAGAGGACGGCCTCCATGTTGAGGACGTTGTCCTTGGCGGATCCGTACTTGTATGAACCGACACCCATTCCGTTCGTGGAGAGCCATGCTCCCAGGGTTGCGGAGGGGAATGATGAGGGGTATGAACCGATGATGTATCCTTCTTTCATGACGGTGTCGAGCAGGTGCTTCCATGTGCATCCGCATCCGACCTTGACCGCCATTCCCTCTTTGTCGATCTTGATGATATTGTTGAACTTCGAGAACATGTCGATGACGATACCGCGGTTCGCGGGCTGACATCCTCCGAGTCCCCATGACGAGTTTCCTCTGGGGATGATCGGGACGCCGTTCTTGTAAGCCAGTGCGACGATCTTGGAGACCTCTTCGACGGTCGAAGGCCTTACAACGACATCCGGGAGGTTGTTGAATGCAAGTCCTGCCATCTTGGGCAGAGGAGCCATATCCTTGCTGTAAAGCAGGAGGTCGACGCCCTCTGTGGTGACGTTCTTGGCTCCTACGATCTCTTTGAGCTTCTCGATGATCTCGGGGGTCACTACCCTCTCGAGGTCGGGTTCTTCGACGGGTCCGAGGAAGTAGGGGGTCCAATCGAATGTTGCACCGGTGATCTTCCTTCCGCCGAGTTCCTTTGCCTTCTCGCCGATGGCATCGAAGGATTCGGAGCTGAGTGTGAATACTGCGGAGCTGCGGTCCGGGATGGATCCGTAGTAGTTTCCGCTGATATCTTTGGCGAGTTTGCCCCAGTTCTTCACGGGGACGATGGCCTGCTCGCCGCGCCTCTTGTAGTCGTATCTCTTGGTCCAGAGGTCCTTTGCCTCGGACTCGGAGATCTTTGTTGCGCCCTCTAACATCTCATCGCACTCTGCCTCTTCGAGGTCGATGAATTCCTGTGCTCCCTGGAATGCAAGGAGGAGGTTCTTCTTTGCGCTGCAGAAGGAAATATCCATGGGTTTGATGCTGGGGTGGTGGACCAGTTTCTGAATGGCTGCATCCATGGCATCGTAATCTGCGAACTGATATGCAACGGCCTTTGTCACTCCTGCGGGGGCGAGTTTCAATGTGACCGCCGTGACGATACCGAGGGTTCCCTCGGATCCCGAGAAGAGCTGTGTGAGGTTGTATCCGGACATGTAGTATCCTATGTTGTCGTATCCCGTTTCGACGGTAACGAGCTCATTGGTGACTGCCTGGACGCTCAGGACGTTGTCTTTGGCGGATCCGTACTTGTACGAACCGACTCCGACACCGTTCGTGACAACCCATGCTCCGACGCTTCTGTCGAGGTCGCTGGGGCGGGAACCGACCGTGAAACCTGCTGCCGAGACCTTCTCGACAACATCTTTCCACTTCGCTCCTGCTCCGACCCTGATGGACATTGCGACAGGGTCGACGTCACCGATCTCGGTGAAGCTGCGGAGGCAGACGAAGATGCTGCCTTCCTGAGTCTTCTCGGCCCCGATGGTCCACTCGGGATTGTTGCTGGATGTCACTGCAAATCCGTGTTTGACAGCGTAGGAGACTATGTCTTTGACATCTTTCACGTTGTCAGGCTGTATGCAGATGCCTGCTTTGATCTTGTTTCCGGATTCGCATACCTTGGTCTTACCACGGAATGCTATCTGGAGCTCTTCTACGGCGTCTGCCGTCAGTGCTTTGGTCTGGTATTCCCCACAATTCATGTTGCGTCCCTCACTTTAAATTAAAGTGGACTTATTATCAGGGAGTGTATTGCCTGATATGTTATAAGGGTTGTGCCACTCATACCAGACAGGTTAAAAATGACGGAGACCGGCCTTGTCCACCAGGGCTTCGGCGGAACCGGCGTTTATTTTGAAAAGATGGGTCCTGCAATGACAGTCGGAACATCCGAACCCGTCTACGGCCGGCACGCCTCCGCAGCTCTCGGCCATCCTCCCCAATTCGCATTCGGGGACGAAATCGGGATATGATTCGTACGCTTCCATCTCATCGGCAGCGACGGTCAGCCTGTCTATGTGCCAGCGCATTGCTTTTTCATGGGACAGATGTCTTCCGACCCTTTGATCGAGGCCGCCCATGGCACTGCCTACATAACAATAGATACCGGGTTCGAAATGGCAGGTCCCGAGTGCCCCGACCTCAATGTCGGAGGCATTGCGGAACCTCATGAAGAGGACATAGGTCCCCTTGCGGATCATTTCTTCTCTGCCGCCTTCTTGGCGTCATCGTAGGCGATCTCGGAGACCGTTTTGATGCGTATCAGGATACTGCTGTCGTTGATCTTGGACGGAGTAATGGTACAGACGTCCTTCAGTTTACGTCCGTAGACCTCCATGTTCCCGATGATCTCGGCATGCTCCTCGTAAGGTATCTTCACCCTGAGTCCGTCAAGATGGAGCACCAGAGGCGACGGCCTGAGACACATATCGACGGGTTCGTAGTTCTCCAGGATCGATTTGATCTCTCCGGGATGCACGAACAGCGGGTCCTCCTCGATAAGTTCCTTCTTGTGTTCCAGCACATCTTCCACACGGTCGGCGATCTCGTCGAGCTTCGCCCTTTCCGGTGCGGTCCTCATCCTTGCGGACTTCCTTCCGACACCCGATACGATGGCATCGCAGTAACCTTCCAGACCTTCCAACTGGGGGCCCGATACGAGAACGACAGGCACCCTGACATCCTTGAAGAGGTCCTTCTTGGCCTCGATGCACTCCTTGAAATTACCCAGCGAGAAGACCGCCGCATCATATTCTTCGATGATCATCCTCTCTTCGAGATTGATCTGAGCGGTCGCCTTTCCCCTTCCGCGGGCAAGACCCATGACCACGGTGATCGCACCGTATCTCCTGAGCTCCTCTGCGATATCGCAGATCGGGTGGGGCATGTGGTGACGTCCCAGCGTAGGTCCTACGACGGCTATCTCCGTTCCCGCGAGGGGCACGGGTTTCACAACTCCGCCGATATCTATGCACAGGGCCTCGACCGTCTTGACATCCTCTTCGGGTATCGACATGATGATAGAGAGCATCTGGGCGCTCCTGTTCTTCTGCAATACGACACCGCCCACGTCGTCGATGAGCTCGTAGAGCTCTCCGGAACGGTAGACGCCGCCGTCATACATCATTACTTTGAACATCAGGCATCACCGCACATGGCCTTATGGATCTTCTGTCCTTCTTCCAACATTCCGGGCTGGAACATCTCTTCGGTCGCCACCACGGTCACTACCGGGCCGTCGATGAAGGTGTGCCTGTTCTTGATGCCCTCGGGCATCGTTCTCCACAGGGAACCCACGATCTCCTTCAGATATTCCTCTCCCGAGGAGATGACCATCTTCGTGATATCGGCCGCGGACGCGTTGCGGACGTTCATATCGAAACGGGTCTGCTGGTCCACCGATGCCCTTCCGTATGCCTTCCAAAGCTGGTTCAGGATATCCGGGGCGTATCTCTCGTCGGTGATTGTTATATGGCTGTCTGGTCCCTCGGACCTGACGTTGGCCACATCTCCGATGGTCTTGTTCGCCGGCTCCGCCTTCAGTTTGACGGAGAATACGAACAGCGGCGTCTGGGGGTCCAATTTGATCCTGGCCTTCTCGATGTGCGCCGCCTTTCCGATATCGGACATTATGTCCTCGAAAAGCTTAGCGTATGATTCGGATCCGAATCCGTCGGTACATTCGACATCTATGTCCATCTCATTGCCTCACAGGAATCCGGAACTCAGCAGGGCTCCTCCGACAGCGCCGATGAACTGAGAGTCCGGAGGTACTATGGGCTTCTCGCCCAGTACCTCTCCGACAGCTTTTACCAGACCGGAGATAAGCGATGTTCCCCCGACCTCGATGATCGGATGCCTGACATCGATCTCCTGAAGCTGCTGCTCGTACACCTGCTCCGCTACGGAGTGACATGCCGCAGCCGCTACATCTTCGAATGATTTTCCGGCTCCCAGACTGGTGACCAGGTCCTGGATACCGAAGACCGAACAGTACGAATTCATCTTCGCATTCCTCCAGTCTCCTTTCTCTGCGAATTTACCGAGGTCTGTGATCTCGATCTTCAGCCTTTTGGATGTCATTTCGAGGAACCTTCCGGACGCACCGGCGCAGACCCCTCCCATGGTGAAGTTGTCGGGGACACCGTCCCTAACGGTGATGGCCTTGTTGTCCATTCCTCCGATATCGATGATCGTCGCCTCTCCGCGCTGCCTGTCGGCAAGCCAGACCGCTCCTTTGGAGTTGACCGTGAGCTCTTCCTGGACAAGCTTTGCGTTGTAGTGTTTTCCGAGGGTGTAACGTCCGTATCCGGTCGTACCGATGGCCTCGATCTCCTTGAATTCGACACCTGCCTCCTTCATGGCGTTCTGCAGAACCTGTTCTGCCGATTTGACAACGTCTCCTGACGGGGTCCAATCCTTTCCGATGATCTTGTTGTCCCTCATGATGACGGCCTTGGTCGTACTCGAACCGGAGTCCAGACCTGCGGTGAGACCTGTCTGTCTCTCCCTGGCCAGAAGCTCTTTCCTGGTAACTATGGTGACCAGCGCTTCCATCCTTGTAAGGAGCTGCGCCGCCTTCAGCCTCTCGGTGAAGGAATATGTGACCACCGGCAGGTTCGTGTTCTCCTGGATGAATCTCCTGAGCTCGTTCCTTACCAATGCGGCCTCCGCACAGCGGAAACATGTGGTGATGAATACCGCGTCCGCATCGTATTTCTGGTCTGCCAGGGAGACTGCCCTGGCGATCATCAGTTTGAGCTGCGGGGACTTCGGACTGAATCCGAACCTCCTCACAGCGTTCTCGATGTCCTCGTATGAGACATCGGGGTACACGACCTTCGCTCCGACGGAACGGGCCGCTTTGTCTATCTCGTACTGTACGCTGCTGTACTCCGTACCGCAGGACAGCTGTGCGATCTTAATGGTCATTGCAATCCCTCCAGGAAATCCTTGATCGATCCTACTGTCGCTTCCGCCTCGGTCTCGTCGTGAGGATATTCCACCTCTACGAACGGGATGCCGCGTCTTCTGATGAGGTATTTCACCATCTCGTCCGAACGGGCGCATCCGACACATCCGAAGTTGAACGGCGGGTCCGTCATGATTATGGCCGCATCGGCCTCGTCTATCATAGGGCCCCATATGGCCAGCCTTCCCCTTATTCCGGAAGGGACCTCAACTCCGGCGTATTTCAGTCCTTTGACCACATCGTCAAGGGATACGTTCATCGGAGGCATGTCCACCTCTATGTTGTCAATCTTTTCCTGTATCGCTGCCATTGCCGAGAGAGGCTCATGTCCGAACCTCTCAACCAGATCGTATAATATCATGCTGTTCGGGGGATCTATGAAAACCTTCATCTGCTCGCCTCACATACTTTTTTGAATTTATCAACCGGAAATTGTTTCTTCTCTTCGGGGAGTTCGTACGGAAGGTCCTCTTCGGCATTCCTGAGCCCGTGGGCTATGAGCGGAAGTGTCTCCCACTCCGCCTCCAACTGTGCGTATCCGGGTCTTGTACCGTGCTGTGCACGGCACCTCCTGGGATCTCCGCAGGGATATGCCCTGACCTTGGAGAATATCTCGTAGGGATACTTTTCCCTGACCTCTGCCAGGATCTCCCTGACCTTATCCCTCGGTCCTTCCACCAGGCATCCGTAGCATGTCTCCTTGACCGTTGCGGCCTTCCCTGTTGCGTGGACAAGACGGACCAGCTGGTCCGGGGTGACCATCGAGTCAGGAGATATCATGAATAGCCTTGTCTCTCTTGATTCGCTCATAATTTCTCCTCCGTTACGTATATGACCTCTTCCTCTTCGAGATCACTGACCAGACTGATGTCGTCCAGGAACTTTCCCACGATGTTCGTACCGTAGGGTTCCTCTCCGGACGGGCCGTATTCCTTGCTGTCCTGAAGCCTTATACCCATCAGACCGTGATGGGGCCTGGACTGGTTGGTCACACCTATGTCCCCCTTCTTGCATTTCTTGAACGGATCCTGAGGATACAGGTTCTTTCCCCTGACCTCGTCGCCGTAGAACGTCACCATCGGCATTCCCGGGAATGCAAACTGCACCTTCAGCATACCGACCGGCTTGTGGCTCAGTCCGGTGACCTTCCTGAAGTAGTGCGATGTGACCTCGTCCTTCTCATCGATGGATATCCTGAAGACCTTGCTTCTGGGAACGCCGAATGTCTCGACCTCCCCTTCTTTCAGGGACTTCATGGTCATCTCCGGCTTCTGCTCCACGATGATCGCGTCATCCGAAGTGTCGCCGGTCCTTTTCTGTTTGATCTTGAATCCCGACAGGAACTCCGCCCCGGCGGCCTGTGTGAGCCCTACGGACAGCGCACGTGCCGGCTCGGTCCTGATGGACACCTTATCTCCCGCATTCGCACGTGATACAAGCGCCAGGCCCATATCCAGACGGCCCGCGTCGTTGTGCGCGGGAGAGACCTGCCTGGTCTCCCTGTAGAACATGACGTGTCCTTCTCCGACACCGTCGTTCCTTACGGTGACGCATCCCTTCTCCCTGATGGCGTGTTTCTCGTCGGGGATGGTGACATCCATGTCATCCCTGCATCCGAGGAATGTTCCCGTGCTCTCGGTGACGTTGATGTAACCCTTCGCACCGATGATCAGCACCTGTTCGGCGGATACCGGGGAATGCATGTTGAGGACGACGTTGGCGTACGTCTCCACCCTGTAATTCTCGTCCAGAGGATATGTCAGGTCCTTGGTGACTATGACGTTCTCCGTGCTGGTCTCGGACATGACAGGACGGATATCGACTATCTCCTCTCCTTCCTTGATGATGTCCAGCAGATGCCTTCCGACGGTGATCTTACCGATCCTTCCGGTACCTGCCCCGTAGGTCCTGTAATGGTCCTTCCTGGCGATCATCATATATGTTGTATGACTGTCAAAACCGCCCAATGCGAAGAAACATTCGTAGGGCTTGTACTTCTTCTCGGTCCTGTCGACCTTGATCTCCGTGGGGAACGAACCGAATGCGACGACCTCCCTGGTGACCCATCTTGAAGTGGATCCCTCGACATTGTCGATCATCGACTTCCACAGCCTGGCATCGTCGCTGTCATCCAGATGGAGGACCATGATGCCTACCGGAGTGACCAATTCGAAATCGTTGGTCTCGTGAATGAGCTTCTCCGTGGAGAGGTGCACCGAGATGAGCGCGTCCTTGTCGCGGAACTCCCCGGCCACCGCATCTTTCAGCGTGGCGCCCTTCTTCAGCTTCTTCTCCTTGCCGTTGACTATGACCCTCATGGTCATACCTCCTTACGGGGAAGATGGTTCTGGATCTTGGAGACCACCTCATCCAATTTCTCCTGTGAACACGTGACCCCTCTGACCACGCCTGTGACGATATCTACGATCTCGCCTTTGGTGTCGACCTTGTCGTCCGGTGGCATGACCACGGATGTCTTCACCCCTATGGCCGCGAAATCCTCGTAGTCCACGGGGCACTGCGATATTATGACCGCCGGGATGTTCACGTTCCTGAGTATCAGCCTTGCCTTGTACACGATGTGCAGACGGACATTTCCCAAATGGATCAGGGCCAGTTTATACTGCTGTATCCTGTCCACCTCGATGGGGTCCAGTCCGAAACGGGAACCGGTCGTCATATCGGGCGCATCTGCCGGAACTCCGGAACCTGCATTCACCACAAGAACGCTGGCGTCTATGCCTTCTTCCCTCAGCGCATATGTGATCTCGCACACGGGCTTGGTGATATGCCTTCTTCCGGGACCCATGGCTATGACCACGACGTCCTGACCGCTTTCGGAGATCGTTGCCCTCTGGGCAAGTCCTCCTCCCACTCCGAGTCCCATGGACTCTCTGCATTCGACAAAGCTCAGATGTCTTCCTATCTGCTGTTTCAATCCGTTTCACCGTCCGGCTCCCTCAGTTCCTGATTCATATCGAATTGTTTGACGATGTCTTCAGGTTTACCGATGGCCACTACCTTTCCGTTCTTCATGAATGCAGCACGGTCGCAGCAGTTGAGGACGAAATCCATATCGTGGCTGACCACGACGAACGTCTCTCCCAATGTCTCCCTTGCCGTGAGAACGGATTTGGCCACGATCGTCTTTGTGATCGGGTCCATGGTTCCTGTAGGTTCATCGAGGATGACGATACGCGGTTCCTTGATCAGGACCTGCGCGAATGCGATCCTCTGACATTCTCCGACACTGAGGTTGTCGGGATATGCGTAAAGTGTCTTTTCCAGATCCTTCTTCGGGAATCCTACGCTGAGAAGCACCTGAATGGCCTTCATCTTGGCAAGTTCCGCAGGCATCTTCATTCCGATGCATGTCGAAAGGTTCTGAAGGACCGTGTCGAAAGGATACAGGGTGTATTCCTGGTGAAGGACACCGATATAGGGTGTGGCCCTTCCTTTTCCCATGAATCCGTCTTCGGACATGTTGACCCAATCGTCCCCTATCCTTACTTTCACGGTTCCCGATGTCGCAGGAGACATACCTGCGATCATCCTTGATGTTGTGGTCTTTCCGGCACCGGATATTCCGATGAGGGCGAAGACCTCGTTCTCTTTGATATCGAATGTTACGCCGTCCACGGCCTTGACCACTCCTCTGACGACAGAGAAGAAGTGCTTCTCGGCATCCTTGAGTTCGATGATGGGCTCTCCGACAACGTGTGCCTCTCCCTTCTCGAAATGATACTCTTCCATGAACGCCTTGCAGATCGCAACAGGCTTTCCTTCCTTGACCACTTTACCGGAATCGAGCCACATGGCGTCATCCGCCATCTCCTCGATCGCCTCGGGCCAGTGTGATGAGAACACCATGCAGATCTTGTGATCCCTGACGTGTTCGACAAGTCTCTCGTGCACGATCTCCGCAGTATTGGGGTCGAGTGTTCCGGTAGGTTCGTCGGCAAGGAAGAACAGCGGGTTCTTCGCAAGCTGCCTGGCCATAACGACCCTCTGCTTCTCTCCTCCCGACAGGTCCCTTGCGATGTGCGTGGTCCTGTGCGTGAGGTTGACGAACTGCAGAAGCTCGATCGCTTTCTCCACACGTTTGGGCTGATCTTCAGGGATGGCCTCCATGACGTTCTCGACCACGGTCTTGTCACCGAAAAGCGCGAATGTCCTCTGAAGCATGATCGAGATCCTGCCTTTGATCTCCTGTCTGAGGGGATCGAATTCCTTGAGCGACCAGTAATCGACCATCTTCTCATTGCTTTCGGTCCCGCATTTCGAACATTTCGTTCCGGGGAACGGAAGATCGAGGTTGCCGCACTTAGGACAGACGCATACATGATAGAGCACACGGCCGGAATCGGGCCTGTACTCCTCAGTTCCTCTGAGCATATGCAGCAGCACACTCTTTCCGGCAGCACTCTTTCCGATCAAACCGAGGATCTGTCCGGATGTTATAGTAGCGCTGATATTGTCAAGTACGACTCTGCCATCAAATTTCTTTGTGACGTTCTCTATCACCAGAAGGTCAACTGCTTTCGCCATGAGCATAGAGATTACCTGCACCAATATAAACTAATGTAAAGAAAAGGCCGATATTGAATTTAACCCGTGTTAACTTATATTTAATAAATCATTCAATATCCGTTAACTTAATGCGGAAATTCATTACGTAACAGGAGAATTTAACCAACTATATTTAAATGGATGGATGTGATATACATCCACATGGCGTTGCAACACGGCCCGAGACTCGGAGGCCCGATTCCGAAGTTCAGGGATTATCATATTTGGAAAGCATTGTATTGTTTAAGCAAGAGCAACCCTGTCGGGAGAAAGAAGCTTGCTGTGATGCTCGGCATCGGAGAAGGCAGTACAAGGACGATACTGAATCTCCTCCAGGACAACGGACTCATAGTCATAAACAAGAACGGTGTCACACTAACCCCCGAAGGTAAATCGTGCTGGAACTCCGCATACATGGAGATCGGTGAGATCGACGCGGGAGTGATGACCATCGGCAATTCCGACTGCGTCATCCGCATACCGGGAATGGCATCCAAGGTAAAATACGGATGTGAGGAAAGGGACAGTGCAATCAAGGCCGGAGCCATAGGCGCGACCACGCTCGTCTGTTCCCGCGGTATGATAATGTTCCCCGGCTCCGAATACCGTATCGACCCCAGGATCGAATCCGACATCAGAAGCGTGTTCGATGTCAAGGACAACGACGTCATAATAATCGGCACCGCGGACGATTACAGGGAGGCCGAGATAGGGGCAGTGACCTCCGGCCTGGAACTTCTCGGCGGATTGCATATCAACCGCGATCTGGAGGGCGTCCTCACAGAGAGAAGCATCGGAAATGAACTCATCGCACTGGCATTCGCCATCCACGATCTGGTCGGCGGACTTCCGGTCTGCGCCAAGAGCAGGGACAATCTCGGTATAAGGATCGAATCGGGTACCGTCATCGACAACGCTTACACGGGGCCCGTCCTCGAAGAGGTAATAAACGTAGGAACGACGATACGTAAGATCGCACCTTCGGGACCCTACAAAGGGATCAAGGTCATTGTCACGCCGATCGAGATGGACAACAAGATCATCGCCGCAATAGGCGTCGTCGACATAAGGTCCATGGCCGGTGCGAACAATCTCATTCGTCTGAGAAGTGATGAATAATGTCAGACTCATGTAAAGTAACAGTAAACCCGGGAGTATGCAGGCTCAACACAGTGATCACTGCGAACCTCATACCCGGAACAATGGAAGTACATGTCGAGATCAAAAGCGACTGTCCGAATGTCAGGAAAATGAGAGAACAGATCGATAACGTTTCGGCGTACGAAGAGATCGCCAAGAAGATGTTCGATACTGTCGTTTACAGATCTGCGAACGACATCCTTCCGCATCCCGCATGCCCGGTCCCGAGCGCGGTCATGAAAGCGATCGAGGGCGCCAGCGGACTCTGTCTGAAGAAAAATGTGACGTTCGACATCGAGTGACGGTCGGAAGCGATTGATTAAAGAATTAGATACCATAAGGAGGAAGTATGGCAGAAGAAGTTGTAGACAAACAGTTGGAGATCGTGCGCGGATTGCGCGGTGTCGTCCATGCATTCTATTTGGACAAAACGATCTTGGCAGAGATGCGCGAAGAGGAGGCAAAGGTCCGCGCCGCAGGAGACATGGTCGTGGACAACAGGGGATTCACAGAGGCCCTGAACCGCGATGCGGTCATCTGTATCATCAAGGACCCCAGGTTCAGACCTCCGCCCGAGCCTACGGTCCTGCTGGAATCCGATGGAGGAGAGGTCATGGGAGTCGAAGTGTTCCCCTGGACCGCAAAACAGTACATGAACAGGGACGATGTCGTCTGGCTCTCAGACGGATTCGTCATGTTCCCCAAAGTGAAGGTTACCGGAGGAGAGCATTTCATCATGCCCCCCGTATCGTTCCCCGAACTCAACGAAAGCAACGGATGCAAGGATGTCATCTCATGCAGCCCGGCACCCACGTGCGACCTCATGATGAGGAAGTACATGCATTACGACGATGATGCAAAACTTGCTTCGGTACTGATCGCCTTCAACAGGATCAAACCGGAAGAGAAGAAATAAACTTCAATACGGACACGCAAGTGTCCGTGACAAACCACATTTAACAATAGACTAGTATTTTATTGACCAATGTTATCAGGGAGCTGTTATGCTGCAACTTAACCGCTGTCCCAAATGCTCTCCCGAAACGGGAATAAGGGTTATCCCTCCCGAAGAGACCATAGCCCGCGTCCTTCCGCTTTTGGAAAAAGCGGGAATGACCCAGCCGGAGAATATCACATCCACCGACAACATCGGGATACCCGTGTTCTCGATAGGCCGTCCTAACGCTCCTGCCGGAAAATACTACAATGGCAAGGGACCGACCGCAGAGCAGGCGCTCGCTTCCGGACTTATGGAAGCAATGGAAAGGTACAGCGCGGAACAGCATGACTCGGACGAGGTCGTATACGGTACGCTGGTACAAGCCCAGGAATGCGGTATGACCATCGATCCCGCAGACCTTATCCTCCCCATGAATGTGTTCGATTACTACAAGACGGCCGAGATCGCATGGGTAGAAGGCCACGAACTCTTCAGAGGCTGCCCGATATGGGTACCTGCCTGCGCGGTATTCTACCCGTACGTCCCGGACACGGACATGCAGCTGTTCAGATACAACACCAACGGGATAGCGACCGGGAACACCATCGAGGAAGCCATCCTCCATTCGATGCTGGAACTTATCGAAAGAGACGCCTGGTCGCTTGCAGAGGACCGTGAATATACCAACGGGAATGTCATAGTCGACGAGGACTCGGTACCCGGCAGACTGATAGCCAAATTCAGGGAACAGGGTGTGGAGATCCATCTCAAGGACATAACCAGCGACCTCGGCATAACCACCATCGGCGCAGCGGCCGACGATACCCGCACAAAGGATCCCGAAATGCTCACGATAGGCGTGGGAACACATCTGGACCCCGAGATCGCATGCATAAGGGCGATCACGGAGGTCGCGCAGAGCAGGACCACACACAAACACGGCATGAAGATCAATGCCCAGCTCCAAAAAACCACCCGCGAAATGGGGTATGATAAGATCAAGGAGATCAACCACATGTGGTATCTGGATCATGACAAGGATATCAGATTGGAAGAGATACCGAACCTTGCCACCCCTTACGTCCTTGACGATATAGAGGTCGTCCTGGACAGACTTATGGAGAACGGATTCGATCAGGTTGCGGTCGTCGACCTCACAAGGGACGATGTCAAGGTCCCCTGCGTAAGGACCGTCATCCCGGGCCTGGAGGTCTACGTCATGGATCCGGAACGCATGGGTGCCAGACTCTGCGGAATGTGGAACAAAGGCTGAAGATCTCTCCCCGTTCGTTATTGAGAAAAGCATACAGCCCCGATATTCGGACCAATGATAATTTTATGAAAAACTGATAAGGGTTTGTGCCCCTCCCGAAGGAGGGGCGGGAAATGAATTCCTAAAAGGTTTTCATCCCCCGCCAGTCGGCATGAACTCGGCAATGTCGGCGTCGGACTCCATTTCATGGAGTTCTTCGAGGGTCTTACCGGTCCCTTTGTAACTGTCAGGGGACTGCTCGCGTTCCTTGAACGAGACCTCCTTGTACTCCGAAGCATCAGCTGGAACAAGCTGGGACACGTCGTAATAGAGATCCGTGAAGTCCAGTCTTGCCCAGACCTTTCCGTCTCTCTCCCTTATGTCCGTCACTTTTCCGACCGTCGCAGTCGGCATGTACTTCAGGATGTCTCCGACCATCATAGGTATCAGCCTTTGATGACCGCGGTTCTCTCACCGGCGGGCTGGAACTCTCTGAGTCCACCGCGTCCGTACTCTTTGGTGACGTTAGCGAAGTCGAAGACCAGGCTGGGGTCAGCAAATGCAACACGGATGAAGGGGTTCGCACAGAAAGCATCTCCACGGGCAACGTGTGCTGCCTTGGGGATTCCTGCGTATCCGGAAAGGTGACCGACGTTCATTGCGTAGTTGGGGTAGTTAGGTCCCCTGAGCTCCATGGGCAGACCCTCATCGGACCTGTAGGAGAACGAGTTGGAAGAACCGCACTGATCCTGCAGATCGAATCCGTAGAATCCGAGCCTTCCGGTCCTCTCCTTGTGCTGGAGCATGGACAGATACCATCCGTTCACACCGATATCGGCGTTTCCGGTTGCCATAGCAGCTGCGATACCGGTTGCTGCTGCAGTGACGGTACCTCTCTGGGATCCACCGAAGTGGGTCTCCATGACTGCGGGGTATCTCTCGTACATCTCAAGTGCGTACGCAGTGACTTCATCGTCGAGTTTCATGATCTTCTTCATGTCATCGGGTTTTACACCGCAGAAGCCGCCGTACTCATCTTTGATGAGGTCGATAGCATGGTAGACGTAGTCTTCCAGGACGTTATCGGTGTATGCTGCTGTTGCGTACTGTGTGAATCCGACTCCACCGGACATGTAACCGCCGAGGTAGATCTGGTCGTAGACACCGGCTCCGAGTGCGACAGCCTCGAGGACTGCACGTGCGGGGTCGTCAGGGTAGACACGGTCCGACTGAACCATATCTGCGAGGAATCCGAAGGGTATTCCTCCGGGTTCGTTGGGTCCTCTGACACGCCTTGCGGGCATCATGGTTCCCATGGTGATCGACTGGTGCTTTGCAGAGTATGCGAAGTCTGCGATTGCTGCCTCTCCTGCTGCAAGTTTGTATGCGGAGATGAAAGCCATCGAGATCTGCATTGCTGCATGCCTTGATACAGTTCCTCCATCCATGATCCTTCCGACGATGGTAGGTACACGAACGGCCTGCATAAGGGTCTTTCCGCATGCTTTCTTCAGCTGTTCTGCCTGCTCCTTGGGGAAGAGTTTGTTGATGTCGATAACGAACCTGGGGTCGATCTCATCAATGAGCTCGTCGTCTCCGGAGAAGACTTTGACGTATGAGTCCCATACGAGTGCGGGGTTGATCTCAGCCATGTGTTCCTGAACGACTGCTCCTCCAGGCATTGTGTGGTTGACGGTCTCGAGGTACAAGTTGATTGTCTCAGGTGTAACCTCTTTTCCGAGCCTTTTCTCGATGGTCTGATGCGGGGAGTCGAGTCCTACGAGGACTGTCCTCCTGATGTCGTCCCATGCCTGCTGGATTGCGCAGTTGTTAACGCAGTGCAGGTCATCTGCCTCTACGTAGATGTCCGTGTGGGACAGCTGGTAGGGCATCCAGGACCTCTGTCCGAGCGGGACACCGATATCCTGGTTCATCATGGGGACGCCACGCTTTTTAGCGATGGCGTCTGCTGATTTCTGGAACTCAACTTTGCTCTTCGACTGTTTCCAGCCTCCATAGCAGTAGTATTTTGTTTCCATGTCAGTAGGGTCTTCCTTGAATTTCCTCTTACATGCATCCATGAAGAGTTTCTGATCTTTCTTTGCTGCCATGTTTACTCACCTTTTACGTTGAAGGGCTGGTAACCACCGAGCGTTCTCAGGTAGTGGATCCTGATTCCGTACATGGTGACTTCTTTGTCGTCCCTCATGTCTACACCGTCTGCTCTGAAGATTGTTGTTCTCTTCTTCAGGTCGCTCATGAATGCGGGCTTTCCGACGTAGATCTTCCTGTCAAGAGGCAGTGCAACCTGATCTTTCACGTAGACTACCTCTTTCTTCTTGTCATCCCAGATGTATCTCTGCCAACCGTCGAACATAAGTCCGTGCTCATCAAGACGGCATGCGTGTCCGTGAACGGTTGCTCCCCTGATTCCGGTGAGTGCAGGGTCGAATGTCTCATTGTCGATCATTTCTTTGGCGAGGACCTCGAGGTCTCTCTCCCTCATCTCAATGATCTGCCTTCCGGAAAGTGTTCCGGTATCAAGGCCTCTGTACCTGGAAAGGTACATCCATGCCCTCTGGTAGGGGGAGATAGGCGCGAAGTAGACGGAGTCGGTGAACTGAATGTACCTGACCCTGTCTCCGTGCTTTGCTCCCTCGATGGGTACAACGAGTTTCCTGATAGGACACTCGGGCTCTTTGCCCTCCTCTATTGGGGGGTGAATGGACTTGTAGTCTTCTCCAGGGTTCCTGTGTCCCATGAGCCTGACAACGTCATCCATTGAGATGTCACGAAGTTTCATCAGTTTGACCTTGGGGTCCATGTATCTCCTTCTGTTTTTAGCAGGAGTCGTGGTTCCAGGGTAGAACTGTCTTTTATATGCTGCCATATTTATCATTCCCTATAATCTTTGAGCGAAGCTCTGAATTTTGAATATCTACCGACATTGATCGAGTAACCGAAGGTCAGATGCAAATCGCATGCCGCCTTGATCTGCTCGACTGCAGATTCCAACTGCTCCTCATTTTCGACTGCGAGCTCTATGTAAAAAGCTCCGACCAAATAACAGATCTCAACATCACGCCCGGCGACCTTTATTACCTTGCGTTCGGTGTGATTGTTCGCGTGACCCTTTGCAGGACCGCTGTTGATGGTCTTCGGGAGACTTTCTCCCGTCATATTGATCTGTCTAACGTAGTCGACTCCGTTGAGCGCATTGAGCACTTTTTCTGTCGTTTCTACACTGAGTAGACGGTTTGAGAATACCTCGACCTCAGGAAGAGGTATGCCCGCGTAGTCTGCTGCCGGTCCAGACATCATTCAGACCTTCTTTGCGATCTTCTTTGCCTCTGCACCTACGAACTGGATAGGCGAGTGGAACTGTTTCATGTCACCGAAGACCTCTTTGAAGACTCCGGATGTGGCCTCTGCAGAGAACGTCTGTGTTCCGCCGTCGAGACAGTTAGCTGCTGTGACGGACGGGATAAGTGTTCCCTTGGCATGTCTTGTAACGACGTGGTTTCCGTGGAAGAGACCAGGTCCTCCTCCTCCATAAATGGAGTGTGAGAAGAATGACATACCGACACCGACTCCTTCTGCTCTACCGTAGTCGACACCGGGAAGTCCGGTCTCGTGCTCGAGCAGGTCGTTGTAGTACAGAACGGTTGCAGGTACACCCTGAGCTGCTCTTGCTGCTCCGACGTTTACCATAACTGCTGCGGTCTGTCCTGCGGCTGCATATGCGTTCCAAAGGGGAAGATCGTCTGTTGTGTAGACTTTATATCCCGAGGGAAGTGTCTCTTTGACGTAGATGACTCCATCCTCAATTGCTTTGCCGACAAGTGACTCTACGACGGTTCCGACTGTTCCGGTCTTACCGTTCTTCTTTACAAGGTTGTAGAGAAGGTTGTTGGCGTTGAGTCCCTGGTATGCGAGTGTGAGGAGATGTCCTCTCTCGAAGGGGCCGATGGCGTCTCCCATTTCAAAGGATGCGCATGTCTCGTAGATTGCCGAGAGTGCGGTTCCCTGCATTGCATTCCTGTTGACCAGTGCAACGACGTGGTTTGCCATGATGTTCCTAAGTGCAAATCCAGCTCCCTCGTTGTTCTGGGGGATCTCAAGAATACATTTGACGTTGGAACCCTGGAATCCGACGGTCTGAGGGTATCTTCCCCAAACTGCGCATTTTACCATGTTTGCTTTGTACATAGGGACCTTGAACATGTCGATGATAGCCTCTGTTGTGGCTGCTGCGACAGTTGTAAATCCGTTGATGTACTCGACACCGGCGTCGGCTCTCAACTTGGGCACAATGACCACAAGGCTCTTTCCGTCACCTTTCACGGAAACGACAGTATCGTCGTCCTCGGTTACCTGCACCATTTTCTTGATTGCTGCTGCAAGTTTTGACGCATTCTTTACAAGGTCTACATCGATCTCTTTTCCTTTGATCATGGCGCCGGCCATGTTTCCGGTCTTGAGAGCTTTCTCGATTCCAGCCAGGTTGACTGCGAGAGTCCTCTTGGTGAGAGATGCGATCTCCTTGATCGCGTTGTTACGCAACGGACTGATGGCTTCCAGCGGTACGCCTTTTGCAATGCGTTTTCCGTAGTCGTCATACAGATCAATTACGTCCGTATATTTTGGCATTTCATACCTCCTTTTTCAATAACTCGCGAAAAATAAGGGTTTTCCGCGTTACCCCTTGCGAGATATAGAATAGGCAACGTACTATTAAAAGAATGCCAAAATATTGATTTTTATGGTAAAATACCTGTTTTTTGGTAGATTTGGAAATCTCCGAATCTTGCCAAAACGAGATGGTTGCTACATCCGCTCATATTTAATGATTATCAGCAGTAACAAGTTTACGGAAATGAGCGCATACTAAACACGCTCATTTCCGGTTTTTCTTAGTATAATTCGGACTCAGTCGCGTTTTGCCTTCGCCATGACACCGGTCGAATATTTTTCGAGATGTTTCACGATTTCGGGAACAAGGGCGTACGGAACTCCGCATCCCATTTCTTCGGCCTTCATGTCGGTCTTCCTTCTGCATCCGAAGCAACCGAGCGAGATATTGGGTTTTGCGGTAATGAGCGGGATCGATGTAAGGTCCTCGCAGACACATTGGAAGGGGGAAGTACTGTACTGCACCCTTCCGCCTTTCTCTGCGGTGGTGAGGGGCGATACCCAATATATTCTCTCGGGAATATCTATAACAATAACGACATCGGGTTCGAAATCCGCTTTGGAAAGAGGACATACGGCCTCTCCGATGGCCCTGTCCTTCGGGATCATACGTTCGGCGATCATCTCTGCCGCCGCTGCGGGGGAATCGTGCATTCCGATGCACGCGTGGAATTCTCCCGACACGATCTTGCCCGGAGTATCGATCATATTGAGCGCCGAGGCGCCGACGTGGCACGACTGTTTTGCCATAGGCATGGCAAGACACTCGCCCATCTTCGCTTTGAATACGGCCTGACAGTGGCTCATCTGCCCATCGGGCTCTTTGCAGGATGCAGGGTATGATCCGCCTTCCTTGATGAGCTTGACAGCGACAGGTTCATACCTGAGCCTGAGAAGGGTCTTCATTTTCTCTGCATATTCGGCATTGGCCGTGAGGATCTGTGACATATATCATGTATAGATGTGTTAAGTGTAAAAGTCTTCCCGCGACGTCCCTTACCGTCACGGGAATAAATGGTTTGAAAAAAGTTTTGTTATCGTTTATTCGCTTTAGGTCTTCAGTACTTGAAGGCTTTGATAGCGTCAACCATTGCCTGCATGTTCTCGTTTGAGGTGCAGGGTGCGATACCGCAACCGGATGAGATGACGTTGAATCCTGCCTTTGCGGAGTACTCTGCTCCGGCTTTGACCTCTTCGGGTGTTCCCTGGAAGAGAGGCCTGACTGATCCGACGTTTCCGACGAGTGCGACCTTGCCGTTGACTTTCTCGACTGCCTTGTAGGAGTCGACTTTCTCTTCGACCGAGAGACCGGTGACGCCTGTGTTGGCCATCTGGTCGAGGATGGGGTATGTGTCTCCGCAAATGTGGAGGACGGACATTCCGCTGACCTCTGCGAGTGAGTGCCTGACTGAGTTTCCTGCTGCCTCTTCGAACATGTCGGGTGCGAGCATGTCGGTGGATCCGGAAGGCTCCGAGCACTGAACAATATCTGCGCCTGCATCGATGAGTGCCTGGGAGTATACTTTGACGATAGGTGTCATTGTTGCTACCCATTTGTCGACCTCTTCAGGTGCCATCATCATTCCGAAAACGAGGTTCTCGGTGCTGACCATGTGTCCTGCAAGTGTGAAAGGACCGGTGTTTCCAGCAACTATTGCGTAGTTCTCTCCGTGTGATTTCTTGAGGAGTGCTACTGCATCCTGGATGACTTTTACCCTGCCCTCTTTGATGAACTCTTCGGGAGCCATGACGGATGTTGCGGGGTCGTCGTACTCGCCCGACATAGGGTCGAATTTGAAGGGGTGCTTCTTGATCATGGGTGCTGCATCCTTCTTGTCGACTGCGACAACGCAACCGAGCCTCTCCGCCTCAGCGGTCAGGCAGAACGAAGCCCTGACAGCCTCGAATCCGAACATGTCGGCCTGTGCTGCTGCGAGCTTTGCCATAAGGTTTGCGTCTTTGTGTGCCTCGGGCCAGGCTGCGCCGGACCAGTCCATCTGTCCGACAGTCGCTGACTGTGTGAAGATGGCCACCGGGGGCCTGTCGAGTTTTTCCTGTTTCATTGCTGCTAATACTCTGTCTCTGGGAGTCATTGACATGATAATTCTCCTGCGTCTTGAAATAGCATCATATTATAAAAGTGTGACCGCCCTTCTTTTGTTATATTCTCTTAAAATAAACAAGGGCCCGGAAAATGGGACGGAAACAGGTCAGATATCCAGTTCCATGACCTCTTGAAGGGTCCCCAGAGGCATCAGTCCGACCTCCGATACTCCGTATATCTCGACGTTCGGAAGGTCCGATCTGCGGAGCGCATCAGCCATTACGCAGCCGGGGTCCAAAGAGAGATCGTTTCCGGATGCGAACGGACTGAACGGCGGCAGTACGATCACCCCGTCCTTCCGCGCAACGACGAAACACTGCATCTTGAATCCTCCGCTGACCATCCCCGGGATCCTTACGGACGGATGCTCGTGGCCGATTATCACCGGCCTTTTCCCGGAATCCACGTGTCCGTGTTCCAGTCTGTATCCTCCGATATCCACGTAATCCACGGCCATGAGCCCCATCCCCGACAGGGTGTTCTGAAGGAAGTTGTCGTGATTGCCTTTGATGACGATCACTTCCGCAGCCTCGGTGAGGAGACCGATTATCTCCGCGATCTCCTCCTTCACTGCGTATTTGGACCTGCGGAAATCATGCTTGATATCTCCCAGAAGGACCACGCGGGACGGCTCGTACTTTGACAGGATCCTGTTGAGGTTCTCGCGGATCGAATCGGCATTGATGCGGGGAAGGTACATTCCCTCGTCCTCCAACGCACGTTCGTATCCCAGATGGAGGTCGCCCAGAACTGCCGTGGGACCGTCGTTATCCAAAATGAGACAACGGTCATTGGTGATCCTCACCCCCGGAAAGACCTCGATGGAGTCCATATTCCGGTATAATGCGGCCGCCGTATATTATCTGCGCGAACACGGACCGATAAAGTATATGATTACGCATAACATCATCATCGGCAGGGAACAGCAATGGAGGAATGGCCGGACAGACTCAGCGACAAATTGGTCTCGAACCTGTCAAGGGCAGCATCGGCGGTAAAAAAGGCGAAGAACGCCGAACTCATCACCCATATCGATGCCGACGGAATAACGTCCGGGGCCATATCCGACATCACCCTGGACCGTCTCGGCATTCCGCACAAGATCGCTTTTGAGAAGAAGATAACCGAAGAGACCATCGAACGTGTGAATTCGAGCGATGCGGACCTCATCTGGATCTCCGATCTGGGAAGCGGATATCTCTCGGAATTCAAGAGATCCAACATAGTCATCACCGACCATCATGTCCCCGATCCGAAGTTCAGAAGATCGCAGACGTCCATAGACCAATTCGTCGAGATCTTCCATCTCAATCCCCACAACTACGGCGTGAACGGTTCGTACGAGATCTGCGGCGCGGGAATGACCTATCTCCTGTCGCGCACGATCGATCCAAACAACATCGACCTTGCGTACCTCGGGATAATCGGCGCGGTCGGAGATTTCCAGGATAACAGATACTCGCAGCTGATCAGCTACAACCGTATCGTCCTCGACGATGCAGTGAAGAACGGCGACATATCGGTGGATACCGACCTCCGTTTCTTCGGAAGAGAGAGTCGCCCGCTGCTTCAATATCTCCAGTACGCATCGGACCCTGAAATACTGGGGCTCACGAACAACCGCGACAACTGTGCCAGATTCTATTCCGAGATGTGTATTCCGCTGAAGGACGGGGAGGATACGAGGGTCTGGGACGACCTGTCTCCCGAAGAGAAGATCGCCGTCACGGATGCACTGCTGAATAAGGTCTCCGAACCCGAGCTGAGAGAGCGCATGTACGGCGAGGTGTACTCCCTTCCCAAGTTCGATCCCCATACGGGACTGAGGGATTCCAAAGAGTTCGCGACCATCCTGAACTCCTGCGGAAGATATGACGACGCGGAGACCGGACTCAGGATCTGCAAAGGCGACCTGAGCGCTCTGAAGGATGCCGAAAGGAACAGAAGCGATCACAGAAGAAACATCTCGCTGGCATTGTCCTATGTCAAGGAGAACCACCTTGTCAGGGAACGCAGGTTCATACAGTATTTCGATGCCGGATCGGAGATACGCGAGACCGTCGTGGGAATAGTCGCGGGCATGCTTCTGAACTCGGACAGCGTAAGGCACGAACTTCCGATGATCGCGTTCGCGGAATCGGATGACGGCGTGAAAGTATCGGCAAGGGCGAACCGCGAACTTACCGACAGGGGATTGGACCTGTCATTCATTATGAAAAAAGCTTCGGAATTGGTAGGAGGTTACGGGGGCGGACACAATGTCGCCGCCGGCGCTACCATCCCGGAAGATAAGAAAGAGGCCTTCCTCGATATCGTGGAAGACCTCGTTTCCGCTCAGCTCATCTGAGCAGTGTGTAAAGGACCGCCTTTTGGGCGTGAAGCCTGTTCTCGGCCTGGTCGAAGACGACACTCTGGGGTCCGTCCATGACCTCTGCCGTGATCTCCTGTCCCCTGTGTGCGGGGAGGCAGTGCATGACAATGCAGTCGGGCTTCGCGATGGACAGAAGTTCATCGTTGATCTGGTACATGTGGAACAGCTTGATGGCCGCCTCTACGGGTGTCTCGTCTCCCATCGAGATCCAGGTGTCGGTGTACAGGACGTCAGCGTCCTTGCAGGCTTCCATGGGATCGTGGGATGCGATGATCTTGCTTCCGTTCTCGTCTGCGATACGGGATGCATTCAGCATTATCTCTGCGTTGGGCATCCTTGTTGCGGGGCAGCATGCGACCATATCGAGGCCCATGATGGCCGATGCGTACAGAAGCGAGTTGCAGACGTTGTTTCCGTCTCCGAGATAGACGAGCTTCTTTCCGCGGAAGGAACCTTTCTTCTCTTTGATGGTGACCATGTCCGCAAGTGCCTGACAGGGGTGCTCGAGGTTGTCCAGTCCGCTTATTACGGGGACGGTCGCAGACTCTCCGAGCTTGTCCATCATCTTGTAATCGAATGCACGGTACATGATACCGTGAACGAAACGACTCATGACCTTTGCCGTATCCTCGACCGTCTCGCCGTGTCCCATCTGCATCTTGGTGACATCGATGTACAGGGCATGTCCGCCGAGTTCGGTTATGGCGACATCGAAAGAGATCCTTGTCCTTGTGCTCGGTTTCTCGAACATCATAGCCAACGTCTTTCCTTTGAGGGGTGCGCCGTGGTCTCCGCGTTCTTTCTTAAGTTTGATGGCGAGGTCCACAAGGTCCGGCCATTCATCTTTCATATCGAGTACTGATATCAGGTCTCTTTTAGCCATAGAAAGTGAAAAAGTGGCTTTATTTATATAGCTACGCGCCGTGTAATGACAAATCGAACGTTTTTATGTCCATTCCCCAACAGAACGACCATTATCGGATAGCGCATATCGGTATGTACGCAAACGATACATGTGCGGAAAGTTTTATTAATAACTATACAATCAGCGCCTTATCATATGGCCCGAGTAGGGTAGCTTGGTTATCCTAGGGGATTGTGGATCCCTTGACTCGTGTTCAAATCTCGGCTCGGGCCCTCCCTGTTTTATCAATCCAATACTATACGGAACGTGATATCGATGACTGCATGGAACGGTAAGCTTAACAAGATCGACGACAACAGATGGGAGATCCCGGAAGGTTCCTACCCCGGTATGAACACCAATGCCGTCATATATGCCAGCGAGGCAATGATCAAGCATATCTGCAGCGATAATTCTCCCCAGCAGGCGGCCAATGTTGCATGCCTTCCCGGGATCGTCGGTAGTTCCATGGCCATGCCCGATATCCACTGGGGATACGGTTTCCCCATCGGCGGAGTGGCAGCGGTCGATGCCGATCAGGGATCGATCTCGCCCGGCGGAATAGGCTTCGATATCAACTGCGGCGTCCGTCTGATCAAGACGGACCTCACACTGGACGACATCGGCGGAAAGGTGAACGAACTCGTCGACGAGCTCTACAAGAACATCCCGTCCGGACTCGGCTCCAAAGGACTTACCAGAGTAGGGCCCAAGGAGATCGAGGAGATCCTCATGAACGGTTCCGAATGGGCCGTCGAGAACGGATACGGATGGGAGAAGGACCTTGAGGTCACCGAAGAACGCGGCCACATGTTGGATGCGGACCCCACCAAGGTCAGCGACAAGGCCCGCAAGAGAGGACTCCCTCAGCTGGGATCGCTCGGATCGGGAAATCATTTCCTCGAACTGGATGTCGTCGACAACGTATTCGACGAGAATACCGCCAAGGTATTCGGACTGAAAGAAGGAACGATCACGATCACCGTCCACTGCGGTTCCAGAGGCTGCGGACATCAGATCGCGACAGACTATCTCCAGCAGATGGAGCATTACATCAGGAACAATTCGGTGGACCTCCCCGACAGACAGCTCGCATGCGCGCCTCTGAGTTCCAGACTCGGCGACGATTACTATACTGCGATGTGTTGCGGTGCGAACTACGCCTGGGCGAACAGACAGATGATCACCCACTGGGCAAGAGAATCCTTCGAGAAGATACTCGGCGATTCGGCCGAGAACATGGGCATGGATGTCGTATACGACGTTGCCCACAACATCGCGAAGAAGGAAAGACATGAATACGAAGGTATGAAAGAGGATGTCCTCGTCCACAGGAAGGGCGCAACGCGTTCGTTCGCACCCGGAAGGAAGGAGATCACGATGAAGTACCGCGATGTCGGTCAGCCCGTCATCATCCCGGGCGATATGCGCGTGGGAACGTACGTTCTTGTCGGAAGGCCCGGCGCAATGAAGGACACCTTCGGTTCCACATGCCACGGTGCCGGAAGGCAGATGTCGCGTAAGACCGCCATCGAGAGCATGGACGTCAACACCGTCAAACAGGAGATGGCAGACAGCAACATCTACCTCAGGAACGGTACTGTGGAAGGTCTCCTGGAAGAAGCTCCCGGAGCCTACAAGGATGTCGATGAGGTCATCAGGGTCGTCTGCGATGCGGGACTTACCGGAAAGGTCGTAAAACTAAGGCCTGTAGGTGTTGTCAAAGGCTGAGGACCTTACGGGCAGCTTTCTCTGCCCTTTCCATATCCTTCTTCGGACAGGCTATCAGAAGTTTCCATCCGTACGGATCCCTTGACTGGAGCCCCTTTGCTATCGAAGAGAATCTCGTTATCGACCTTACCCTTCCGGACGGATCGATTATGGAGACATCGGTCTTGCCGATCTTCGATTTTGAGAGCATTGCGGACTTCGAGGGCATATCGACTATCAGTTCGGTCGGGTCCAATCCCGCCTTGTCCGCTATCTCGTACTCCAATTCCTTCCTCTTCTGATATCCGGAGAATTCTGCCAGTCTTCCGGTAATCTCGCTGTCGGCATCTTCGCTGTACAGCATATAGGCCGTACCGTAGATCCTTCTGGCAAGTATCGAACGGGTGATCTCGGATGCCTTTCCGCCGGACCCGATCAATGCGTTCGTGAGATCCGCATCGTCCCATGTGTACATCTCGGAAACATCGAGTCCGGAACATTCGACCGCCTTTGTGAGCATCATCTTGATGACCCTCACGGTCGTGTGATAGTAAACCGCGGAATACATCAGCGCACGCGAGACCATGAGTCCCTCTGCGGCGACGATGCCGCCCCTTTCCATGACCATCCTGTCATTATGGACCTTTATCGTGTTGAGTATCCTCTCGAGATCTATCGATCCCCAGGTGACACCCGTATAATGAGCATCCCTCATCAGGTAGTCCATCTGGTCCGCATCCACCGGCCCGTGGATGATCTGATGTATGTAATCCTCTGAAGGGAAGAATGACCTTCCGTCTATGAATTCGGTGCCTCCCACCGTCTCCGGCTGCGTTATGAGGTCGCATACCTTCGTCGGCGATATTCCCGCAGAATCCAGCATCTCCGCCATCGAGAGACATCCGGAGAACATATCTTCGTCCCTCTCGCGGTAGGTCCTCATCTCGCCCATTATGAGTTTCCTGGCCAGGTCCATGTGGTCCATACCCGTGCGTTCGACGGTCAGCTCTTCCAGGGTATGCGAGAACGGCGGATGGCATACGTCATGCAGCAGTCCGGCCGCCATTACGGCAGACCTGTCCTCATCCGATAATCCCAGTGAATCGGCCATGCGGCCCGCGAGATGATAGACCCCGAGACAATGCTCGAATCTGGTATGGTTCGCTCCGGGATAGACCATGTAGCCCATATCGAGCTGCTTGACCCCTCTCAGCCTCTGCATCTCGTGCCTGTTGAGTATATCGAGGTAGACCCCGCCGATCTTTATGCTCCCGTGTATGGGATCGAATATGGTCTTGCAGTTCTCGGACATCTTACCTCCTGGCCAGACGCACTTTGTCTATCGGCATTCCGTTTCCCGCCAGGATCATCAGGCTTCCGGAGACCTCCATGAATGCTCCGCTGATATCGACGGCGGCCTTCATGAATTCCTTCACCATGTTCCGCTTCGCCTGGTCCGTATCCTCGAAAGCCGAGAAATCTATGACGACGACATTCCCCCTGTAGGCCATGTCGATCAACGTCTTGGTATCACCGAATTGTTTGACCGTTACCGCCCTGATACGGGCATCGGTCGCGACCTTTGTCTTGACCGGCATGGATCCCAGGTCGACGAAGACCTTCTCTTCCGCCTTCGCGCCTTTCGCCATTCGATCATTCCTCGGTCTTCCAGAGTTTGTCGCCGACGTACTGCAGCGACCTTATGGCCTTTCCGGGCTTCTTGGCTTTCAGTTCGGCACCGGAGCGGTTGGATATCCCTATGGCCAGCGCCTTGAGGTTCTTGACATCTCTGATCCAGACCATGTCGCCTTCCTGAATGGATTCATCCGCATCGACGATACCCGGGCCCATGCAGTCCGCACCGTTGACGATGAACGGAACTGCGCCCATATCGATGGTGACGAACCTCTTCTCCGGCCTGTATCTCATGACCCCTCTGACCGTGAGGAAAGGCTTCCCGTCAACGACCAGACCCAAAATACTGTTGTTCACGAACAGAACGTTGTAATCGGTGCTTTCCGCCAGGTCCACAGCTTCGTCCTCTGTGAACACGGGAACACCGAGCTCTTCTTCGAGCTCTTTGGAGATCTCCTTGATCTCCTTCGTTCTCATTCTCTTCCTTTTGCGGATCATTATGTCTGCCATTGTGTTCCCATATGGCCTTGGCCCATTATCATTGTTTGTATAATAGCATCAAAAAATACAGTATACGTGCTATGATCAGGAGACCGAGTTGATCTTGGACCCCAATATCATAATGTCAAGGGCCTCTACATGCGAGGCCACAGCCTCTACGACACTGTCGATATCGAATACCTGCTGCCCGAATAACGCACAGGTCACTATGATGACCTCTTTCAGATTCTTCCTGAAGGGTATGTTATTGTCCGTGACATAGTATTCTTCGATATATTTTCCGATAACTCCCATGATGGCAAGGACATTCCTGTCGTAATCCTTAAAGACAAAATCCTTATCGATCTTCCTGACCTGCTCGTCGATCCATTTGCGCATGACCTCCATGATGCCGTTCATTATCTGCCAAGAATTGTGGCCGTGATACAGCATCTCCGCGATATGCTTGGATTTAGATGCCAGATAGAGGTCCAATGCGGCCGGATAGGATATGGCCACCAGAAGATTGGAATTCTTTTCCAATTCCTTCTCCGATTCCTTCAGTACCGCTTCGAATGCTTCCATGGCGATCGTTCTGAATATGCCTTCCTTGTTGCCGAAAGCATAATACAGGCTGCCGTTCAAAACTCCGGACCTTTGAATGATCTGACGGATCGTTGTCTTCTCATAACCCTGTTCGCAGAATAATTCGAAAGATGCCTCTAGGATCTTCTCTCTGGAATCGTTATGCTTGTCGATCGGCTCGGCCTCTTTCTTTTTGCCGATCTTTTTCCCGATCTCTTTGACCACGGCTGCCATTTGAACCTATTATCGCATACCAAGTACTTCTACTTGATTACGCTCAATCATCTTTTTCCTAAAATTAACTGTTTTTAAACCATATTTGGTGTTATTATCATAATAATTGCATGAATTCGCGGATGAACCCGATCTTTACACGTTAAACGTCTTGAACACGCTCAATAGATATAAATATCACAAATGCTTGAGCATGTTCAACGGTGAAAAAATGTTCGATAAAATGGCAAAGACCATCATCAAACATCCAAAGACGATCATAGCCGCATGGCTGGTCGTCCTTTTGGTGGCTGCACCGTTCGCTCTCGAGTACAGGGATGTCCTTAACTACGACATCACTTCGATGGTCGACAGCGACTCGGAATCCAGCCAAGGACTCGACCTCATTGAGGAAGAGTTTGCAGAAAGTACATCGACAGGCACCATCGTGCTTATCGAATACACAACGTCCAACGAACTCGCGGAAGTTACGAACTTCATCTACGGGGAAGGCGGATTAGGACAATTGGTCTCCGAAAAATACGGGGACGGGACCTCTTTATCATTGATGGGCTCCTACAATAAGGACGGAGACGTCACGCAATCCGGCGTCTATCTCATCGCGGTCCAATACGGCAGCGATGTCACCGGTACCAAAGAGGTGGATAACCTCAGGACCCTCGTGGACGGCGCAAAGGAAGCTACCGGCGCGGAATTCCAGACCTATGTCACCGGTACCGACGCCATAGAGTACGATACCGAGAACGGTGCGGTATCGGATGTCGAAAAGATCGATCCATTCTCGATCCTTCTGATCATTCTGCTGCTGGGACTGTTCTTCTATGCAATAGTCACAGCCATTGTCCCGCCTCTCGTAGTGGGAATGGCATACGGTATCGTCATGTGTCTCGTATTCTTCATCGGAGGAATATTCGACATATTCTACATCACTACAACGATCGTCCTGGTCTCAATGCTGGGAGCAGGCTGCGATTACTCGATATTCATAATATCAAGATACAGAGAAGAACGTAAGAACGGCAAAGACAAGGATGAAGCGCTTACCGAGGCCATCAAATGGGCCGGAGAATCTGTTGCAACATCCGGTCTCGCGGTCATCATCGGATTCGGTGTGATGAGCCTGTGTACGTTCTCGATGATCAGGTCCATGGGAATAGTCCTCGCATTGGGAATCGTTCTCGCCATGTTCGCCGCACTGACCTTCATACCCGCACTGCTGGCACTTATCGGTGACAGGATATTCTGGCCTTCGAAGATCGAATCTTACAACGAAGGAGGAAAAGCAAGGAACGGCGTTTGGGGCAAGTTCGCGAACTTCGGAAAGAAGCACTTCACCAAAGCAGCAAAGGTCTCTAAGGACCACGCAAAGGCGATCGTCGTCGCAGCCCTCCTGATCTCCGTACCAGCGATCTACGTGATGGCCACGGAAGAGGATTCCTTCGATATGATCAGCGTCATGCCCGACAGCGACGGAAAACAGGGAATCGACACGATGATCGACTATACAGACGGCGGTATGCTGATGCCTACATATGTCGTCGCAGAGCTCAACAGCCCCATCGCAACCATCGATACGGCCAATATGACCCTGACCTGGACCGCCGATCCGGCCGCTTATCTGACGATAACGAACACAATGTCGACCCAGATCGCCGCCAATGATACGGATAATGTCGATTATGTTCTCGGACCCACGCCTTGGACATACTACGGCGCCGGACTGTACGATCAGGTATACTCTGCATTGGTAGAGAAATACGGAGAAGCAAATGTAACGGTAGCCATGACCAACCAGGCAGCCATCCAGATGCTTCCAGAGGTCATCCAGCCCTACATAAAGGCGGTCTTCGAAGCATCCCCCTACGGATACAGCACACCCGCCTCTGCGGTCGGACCCACGATCGACTACATAGTGAACTACCTCGGAGGAACGGTCTCTACGGACGGTACCTACGTGAAACTCACCGTCATGCTGATGGATGAGCCCATGTCGCAGCTTTCGATGGATTCCATATCCTCGCTGAAGACATTGGTCCATGACACCTTCGACTCGGAATACTCCGATGTGTTCGCCGCAACTTGGGTCGCCGGTGCCGTAGTCTCTCTCGGAGAGATCTCCGATACCGTCGGTTCCCAATTCGATTGGATCAAGCTCGGCGTGGTCATCCTGATCTACATCCTGCTGCTCTTCGTACTCGGATCGTACTTCACGCCGATGCGTTCGCTGCTGACGATCCTCATGGGAATCACATGGACGCTGGCACTGACGAGCATCGTGTTCGTCGACCTGCTCAGCATCCCGGTCACATGGGTCGTCCCGATCGTTCTGTTCGTTGTATGTCTCGGACTCGGTATGGACTATGATATCCTGCTGACCACCCGTATCAGGGAAGGTAAGAAGAGAGGATTGTCCAACGATGAGGCCATCGAGGCCGCATTGGTGAGGTCCGGATCGGTCATCACCCTGTGCGGACTGATCATGGGCGGTACGTTCCTTACCCTGCTGGTGTCGTCATCCCCGCTCCTGCAGGAGTTCGGATTCGCTCTCGGATTCGCCATCCTGGTGGATTCGCTGGTCATCATCCCGTACGTCGTACCTGCCTTGATGCATCTGATGGGCGATTGGAGCTGGAAGGGACCCAAGTTCCTTCATAAGAACTCCGAGTAAACACTTTAACCCCCCTTCTCCCCTCGCAAGGGGGGAGAAAACCCATTTTTTATCGAAATCCAAATAACCCCGTATCGCACTGGCTCGTCCATGGCTACGGTCTTGGTCAGAATGGGCTCATGCGAAATGGACCATAAGATCACGGTGAAGGACAACGGAGACGGAACTATGAGCGTAACCGTCGAATCCCCGTGCGCCCAGGTGAGACAGTACATCCAATCTCTCGGGAATATATCGCCCATGGACCTCATGGACCGCGCCACGAGTAAGATATTCGATCCGGAGCTGTGCAGGCCTCTCACCCTGACCTGCCTCGTACCGGACGGCGTCATGCATGCGGCATATCTCGAATCCGGCATGGTAGCCGGATCCCTGGCTTTCAGGTCCGACCCCGATTCCGTGACCTTTTTGGACGAATGATACCTCTTATCCGGCCCTGATAAGGATTTTAAACGTCTAATGCATGAGAATCTTCCGGTGAAGGTATGGGAATCAATATCGGAATCTGCGAGACCGAAGCTAAGAATGCATTATGCAGAGAACTCAAACAGACATATCACAAAGTGAAATTGGACGACATCAAAGGTTTTGAGGATGCCGTCAGCTACGACGAATTCGTCCCTCTCGACGAAGCAAAGAAGATATTCCCGGATTGGGAGGGCTTCATGAAGAGGAACAGGATCAATGCCGAGACCGATGCGATCTACCTTGACAAGATCAAGAAAGAAGATGATCTGGAACTTCTGAAGAAAGAAAGCAAAAGGGTCAGCACCGGATGGATCGATCTCGACAAACTCGATGACGCGGGAAAGAAGAAGGCGATAGCCGCTTCCAAGCCCGAGAACCGCATCTCGGGATGGGACCTTGTGGAATTCGACGAGATGAACGCGATGTGTGCCAGATGCCCCCTGTCATGGGACAAGGGAAGAGGATGCATAGGATCCTTCGGACCCAACAACAGTCTCCTTCCGGGCATTGCGGAGAAATACGGATGCAGGATCATAGCTTCGGCACCCGAATCTGCCGGCGAGAGGAAGATATTCCCCGCATCGGATGCACCGGAACTTCAGAAAGAGGTCGAGAAGCTGACAGCCGTCCTTCCCGATGAGGGAAAGATGATGGTAAGACGTTATTCCGGACCTCTCGAGAGACTCGGCCTGGTAGCCAAGATCGCTATCGACGAGGACTGCGGATTCTATTTCTTCTAAACCCAAAAAAAAGAGGGGGAGACCCCTCATTCCATTTCTAATCCATTAAGACGCAGGATGGTCCATGCCATCTCGCGTGCCATTGCCATGGCGCCCTTCATTCCCTGAGTGTCTTCCTGATACTGGGGAGAGTTGAGTGCTTTGAGTATGGGCGCAGGCCTTCCTCCGACCACGATCATCTCGTTGCGGAGCATCCAGTGGACCATCTGCATATATGCCAGCGATCCTCCGTCATGCGCATTGATGACGAAAGCTCCGCCGACCTTGTGCCTCAGCCCCATGTCTCCCATCTCCATCGCCAGTCCTGCCCTTTCCATGAATATCTTCATGTGCCCGGTGCACGAACCGTAGTATGCGGGAGAGGCCAAAATCACACCGTCGGCCTCACGGAGCTTATCGACGATATCGTTCAGACCGTCCTCTTCCATGATGCACCTGCCGTCGCCCCTCATCTCGCATGATCTGCAGTCGTTACAGGGATCGAGATCGTATCCGTAAAGTTGGATCTGCTCCGTTTCGATTCCCTGTTTCTCGATCTCATCCAGAACCTCAATTATCAGATTGCTGGTATTTCCCACAAGACGCGGACTGCCGTTAAGGGCGATGACCTTCATGCTCCCGTTATGAGCAGAAGCTGATAAAATGATTATGGCCTGATCGGCGCCTTCATCTCAATGACGCGGATGACATTGCCATCGAAATCCCTGAAGGACGTGCTGACCCCCCAAGGTTCCCTCGTAGGGTCCTGAACGAAGGTCACACCCTCATCGATGAGCCTTCTGTGAAGATCGTACGGATCGTCGACCCCCATGTATATACCGGTGTCCACACCGCAGTTCTTGGACAGCCGGAGGACTATCCTGGCACTTTCCCTGCGAAGACCCGCTTCCCTGTCGTTGCGGTACATCACTTCCATTCCGAGAAGGTCCCTGTAGAACTCCAATCCCTTATCGATATCGCTCACAGGCACCGCCGCCAAAAAGATGCATTGCGGCAGTCCTTCGTTCGTGTACTCGAAATTCCCTCCTCCGGGATCGCCTATGGGCATACCGAACGTATCTGTCTCGGACATTATATGTATTTGCAAAAAAGAATGACAACCCTTTTAACGCACGTATATGATGCGGGAGCATTAGGTGTATTTCACATGTCAAAACCAATGCTGAGCGGAGAGGACATCGAAGAACAGACAAAACTCAACGACTGCCTTTCCAGGATCAAACATGTCATCATAGTGATGAGCGGCAAGGGAGGAGTTGGTAAGAGTACCGTAGCATCCAACCTTGCGGTCACACTCGCAAATGCCGGTTACGAGACCGGTATCATGGATATCGACATCACCGGACCTAACATCCCCAAGATGTTCCATGTAGAGGACGAGAAGCTCACAGTGGAGAATGAGAGACTCATTCCTGTAACGGTACCCCCGTCACTCAAGCTCATGTCCATGGCATTCCTCCTTCCCGACAAGGACTCTGCGATCATGTGGAGAGGCCCTGTCAAGATGGGGGCCGTCAAACAATTCATAGAGGATGTCAACTGGGGAGACCTTGACTACCTCGTCGTAGATATGCCTCCGGGAACCGGAGACGAAGCACTTTCGATCGTGCAGCTCATCCCCAAGGCAGACGGTATCGTCATCGTCACAACACCTCAGGACGTCGCACTTCTGGACAGCAGGAAATCGGTAACATTCGCCGCACAGGTGGGTATCCCGATCATCGGTCTCATCGAGAATATGAGCGGATTCGTCTGCCCCCACTGCGGAGAGGTCACCAACATCTTCAAGTCCGGCGGAGGAGAGGCCACTGCCAAATCGATGAACATCCAGTTCCTCGGACGTGTCCCGATCGAAGCCGATATCGTCGAATCCGGCGACAAGGGAATGCCCATAGTTCTCGCAAACCCCGAATCGGCATCTGCCAAAGCGTTCAGGGGCATCATCGAGAAGATCACCAAGACGGTAGAACAGAAATGAAGATTGGAGTTATTTCCGAGGGGGATTCCCTGGAATCATATGTGGCCGAAGATTTCGGCCACGCCCCATATTTCCTTATCGTCGATTCGGAGACCCTGGACTACACAGTGGTCGAGAACGAATATGCCAACTCCGTCGAAGGTTCCGGAATGCTCGTCGCGAGAGCGATAGTAGGCATCGGAGTGGAAGCCGTCATAACCGGCGGCATCGGCCCCCATGGCATCGAGATCCTTCAGAACGCCGGGATCTATGTGTCATATGACGAAGAAGGCACCGTCGAGCAATGTGTCAAAGACTTCGTCAGAAGATACGAACAGATGAAGAAGTTCGGCGCATTCGACAAGGAAGAATAAACCTCTTTTCGGTTTTACCGAATGCAGACGGCTGTCTTCCTCAAACGGCCCTTTTGTCTCCCCAGATTATCTTGTGTAGCTGGAGCAGCACCCTTACGTCGAGCTTCCTGTAAAGAACCTCTGCGACCAGAGGCTCGAGGTCCATTCCGCCTACGGGACTGAAAATGATATTGGTGTCCAATTTCTTCCTGGTGATAAAATCGGCGGCGTAATCGAGATCGACCTCATCGGCTATGATGAATTTGAGCTGGTCCTTTATCGTGAGATAATCCAGATTGTTCAGGTTCATCCTGTCCTGCATTCCCGATGAGGGACATTTGATGTCCATACTTATCAGAATAAGTGGATCGTTCGGCACGACAGACAGATCGGCGGCACCGTTCGTCTCGAGAACCACCTGCTTTCCGGCATCGATGAGCCTTCTCAGCAGTTCAGGCATCTCTTCCTGAAGGAGAGGCTCTCCTCCGGTGACACATACGTGTTTCGCATCGCCTATAACGGCCATGATCTCGTCTATGGACATCTCTTTCCCGCTGTCGGGAGACTGCGAATAACCTGTATCGCACCAGGAACAATGCAGATTGCATCCGGCGGTCCTCACGAAATATGTGGGAACTCCCATCATCAGGCCTTCGCCCTGGATCGACATGAAATATTCACAGATCTTCATAAGACATCACTGGTACTCTATCTCGTCCTTGTAACCGGCCTCTTCGAATCCTCTCAGTCTGAGCCTGCAGGAATCGCAGTGGCCGCATGCCTTCTCTCCGCCCTCGTAACATGACCAGGTCATCTGGAGCGGTGCACCGAGTTTCTTTCCGAGCCTTACGATGTCTGCCTTCGAACAGCGGAGGATCGGCGTCATTACCTTGATCGGATGTCCTTCGACACCGGCCTTGGTACCTACGGCGATCATCTTCTCGAACGCCTCGAAGAACTCGGGACGGCAATCCGGATATCCGGAATAATCCACATAGTTCGCTCCGATGTAGATCCTGTCCGCATCGATGGACTCGCAGAGTCCTGCTGCGATGCTCATGAACACTATGTTCCTGGCGGGAACGTATGTTATCGGTATCTTCTCCGAAAGATCGCCCTCGCGGTCCTCGGGAACATCGATCTCGGGCCTTGTGAGCGCGGACCTGAAAGAACTGAGGTCCAGATCGATGACGACATGGTCCACATTGTAGAAATCGCACACGTTCTGTGCCGATGTCAGTTCCCTTGTGTGCCTCTGACCGTACCTGAAACTGAGCGCAGTGACGTCGCATCCGTCCGCAAGCGCCTGTGCCAGCGTTGTGGTGGAATCCAATCCACCGGATAGCAGAACAATGGCCTTGGGCTTCATCTCAGTACCTTCGTGTACCATGCGGTCTGACCGCGTTCCTCGTCCAGTCCGACTGAGATGCTCCTGACGTTCTCGGGGATATCGACCTCTGCGGCCATCCTCTCGGTCATCATCTTGGACATCTCTTCCGCCGTAGTGGTGGGAATATCCAGGATCGTAACGTCCATTGCGGGGAAGACATATCTCTTTCCGCAGCAGACGACCTCCACCGAATCCCCTTCCTTCGTGACCTTGGCATCAGGCGAACATCCAGGAAGCAGGACGTGATGGTCGAATTCCTCGATCATCGCCTTGAGCTTCTTTTTGAGGATGACGAAATCCATGATCATGCCTTCCTCGCCGATGTCACCTTCGAGGCGCAGACGCACGATGTAACTGTGACCGTGAAGTCTGGAACACTTCTCGTGTCTGGGAATGAAATGACATGCCGAGAAACGGATGCCGGAATAACCGCCGTCGATCTCGAGTATCATCTGCGTTCCTCCGTGAGTCTCTGGGCCAACATGATGGAATCGACGTAATTGTTCTTGACCCTGGATGTATCGACGAATATCTTGTCGATGTTGAGGACGGGTGCACCCAGTGCTTTGGCCTCTCCGATGAAATGCAATACCCTGAAGATCAGGTTGCCCGCGATACCGTCGGGTGCGATTATCAGGTCCGCATCATCCACGGCGTTCTCTATCAGGATCTGCGCGTTGTACGCATCGTATCCTGCATCTGTGAGCATCTTGACCAGTATGTTCGCATCGTCTATGGTCTTGTCCACTGCGGGGCATCTTCCCTTGTCCTCGTTCCTGCCGCCTGACATGACGGCCACTCTCTGACCTGCTCCCAAACGCTTCATGAGAGCAAGGGACCTCTTGGCCATATCGAACTTCTGTTCGACCGTCCATCCCTCGTCTATACCGACAGGTGCCAGGAATATGAGCTTGCTGTTCAGAGGCTCCAAAAGTACGAGCCTCTCGAGACTGTCCACCCCGGCCTCCTCCTTCAGGAAAGGAAGGAGCTTCGATGACGACATGTCTCCGCGTACGGCTGCGTCAAGCTTTCCGGCGTAGAGGTCGTCTATCATCTTCTTCGGATCATCGTAGATAATGATGTTCTTACCGTTGACCGCACGGACGCTGCTCTCCACATACCCTTTGTCGGTGCCGCGTCCTATTCCGATGCGTACATCCGACACTTCGTCCTCCAAGAGGGAATTCGATGTGAACATGAGTAGTGCTAATCCGTCTCATGTATTTAGGATTTGATATGCGCGCACACGCGTGCGTACTCAAATGGAATCAAAAGTGTAGTCATCCCACTTGCTGAGACCCAATGCGATATCGATCTCCGTCGCTGTGAGGACCGGACGGGGATACCTCACGGAATCGTCCATTGCGACACGGGAACAGCCTGTGCATACATATGCATCCGCCTTAAAGGAAAGGAGCGCCGAAGGCGTTATCTCATCCATCATCACAAGGTATGCATTCCTGCCTGCGGACCTTATCTTCCCGCAGATCTCCTTGGCCAGAGGCATCCTGTTCTGTCCTGCCTTCCCGCATACGATAACGACGAAGTCCTTTGCATCTCTGGCACTTTCGATCGCAGCGAACCTTTTCCTGAGGATCCTGTCGCGGATATCGTCGATATTCCTGAGCTCTCCGGTGACCGGATTCAGGACCAGAAGAGGTTTCTTTACACCGAAGGCAGCTGCCAAAGGATGGAAATCCCCCTCACCGATGAATAGGAATCCGTCGACGGAATCCTGAACAGACAGGGCAGAACTGCAGTTGCATCCGAGGACCTGACCGGGATAGAATATCCTGGTGTCGCCCCGGCCGATAACGGTCTCCCTGCCGGAAGATCCGATCTCCTTCTCGACCGCAGGAAGCATGTCCACATACTGAACGGTTGCCAGAAGGCCCACCTTCTGCGGCAGTTCGTCCATGATCGCATCCACTGCGGGAACGATGTCGAAGGAAGTATGTGCTTCGATGAAGAGGACATCCCTGTCCTCGCCCATGGAAGGGATCGGGGAATGACCGAAATGCACCAGTGCATCAGCATATCTCTTGTAATCGATGAAAAGATCGCATGCACCGTAGCATGGATAGCCTAATATCAAAACGCCGGCACCCGTCTCGCAGGCGATAATGTCGGATAACTCCGCTCCCCTTATTTTAAGTCCTTCGGGAAGCTGGAGTGCGACAGAGGAAAATCCTCTGTCGCGGATCCAATTAATGATTCTCCCTATCTCTAGGTCGAACATGTTTGTAGTGGGATCAGTTGACCAGTTCTTTTCCCTTCTCGATGTCAATGTAACACGGGGAGGGGAATTTCATAGATGCTCTCCAGAGGGCATCTTTGGCAATGTCAACTTTGTCTGCGGTCGTCCTGACTGTCAGGATAGCCTGGTTGCGCTCGAGTCTTGCCGCAGTTCCGACTGTCTTACCGAATGCACAGCGCATTCCACTCGACACACGGTCTGCACCCGCTCCAGTCGCAAGTTTGTTCTCTCTGAGAACCACATGCGGGAAAGCTCTTACGGAAAGGTGGTAACCCTGAACTCCGGCCTGGGCAGAAAGCACCTTGTTAGCGGCGATACGGCCTGCTTCCATTGATGTGTGCCTGACCTGGACACGGTTCTTCACCTTGAGCGTAAGTACTACGGGGAAATCTGCCTGAAGGTTACCCATGTCAAACTGGCTAATCCTTGATGCGGGAACTCCTCCCATGTATTCGCGGCGTGTGTACGCCTGTCCTGTGATCCTTCTGTACATCGATGCGGGCTTTCTTACCATATTTACCACCTTAATGCGGGTTTACTGAGGCAACAATCTCGAATTCCTATATAAAGACTGTTACTCGTGCGGTCCTTATTGCATGACCGTCAACGACGAAACACCCATGAGATATAAGCATTTCCCTGTTTTTTACTAATTTTTAGGAACATCCGAGGAGCAAGCGCATGTATTATAACGAACAAATGGCATGCCGTTCCTGGGGATGCATGTGAGAACGCCTAGCTTCAAGGTAGTCGCAGACGGCAGGGACGGAGAGATACCCGTTTCCGTTGCCGGCAGAATAATGATGGATATACAATCGCTCATCGTCCACATCGGCGCACAGATGATCGAAAAGGAAATGAGGGCCGTTTACGAAGTACCGAAAGAGTACCTCAACAGGTTCATCCTGCACATAACCGAGGTCAACGGCAAGAGCATGACGCTGTCCACAAAGGCCCAGGACAAATTCACTGGATCCATGATGGATGACGCGGTAGGAATGCTCACATGCATCATGGATTCGGACGAAAGCGTGCTTCCGGAACTTATAGTAAACATGTTCCCGGACCCGAAATACAGATCCTGGATCATTCAGGACCTCGATGCCCTCTCACGCGACATGAAAGGCTATTCCATCAGCTACGACTCGATGGAAGCATCCGGTACATTCAAGGGAACATCCGAAGAGACCATCCCCCAGTGGACGTATCCCCTTCCCGAAGACCATCCCGGAACGGCGGTCGGTCTGCTTTACGAAGATCCCCTGGGAAGACTCCGCCTCGCCTGCGACAAAGGAGATGTGGACCTTGGACTCCCGGAGGACAGGGACAACACCGGCGAAGCAGAATCGTGCGGCAGCATCCCGTACGCGGTGACGGGGCATCTCATATTCACCAAGGAAGGCATCCTTTCGGAGATACGCAATGTCGAAGGACTCAGGAAGGTCCAGGCGATAGAGGTCCCCAGGATCATCTCCAAGGATTCTGATGTCAGACTGGAGTCTCCGGTGACCGCATTGATATCATATGTGCCAGATTCCAAATTATGGATTCTTTCCAACGATAGATTGGATATCTCGGCCACAGGCCGCACATGGGATGATGCGGTACGTGCATTCCACGATGCGTTCATGGAACGCATGGAAGGCTACGATGCCGATGAGCCCAAAGGACAGTATTTCGAGCTTATACGCGTGTATTCGCCCGCATATCATTGCTGATAACGTTTATATCTGAGAGTTCCGTGGCAGGAAGAGGTAACCATGTCCAAAAGACACCTTCCGAGGAACGCCGTGACTCAGATCGGCAATGAGAGGATATCCATCCTCACAGATCTGGCCTACAGCGCCGCCAGGGAAGGCAGGGACGACCGTGCCTCGAGGTACATCATGCTTGCCAAGCGCATAGGCATGAAGACCAGGACGGGCATTCCCAAGGAGTTCAAATACTGCAAGGAATGCTGTCTGCCCATGATTCCCGGTACCAACTGCAGGGTCAGACTCGACGGACATAAGGTAATAACGACCTGCACCAAATGCGGTGCGGTCAGGCGTATGCCATACTTAAAGGAGCAGAGAGAATGACGGAAAAGGAAGCTAAAAAGGAGATAATGAGGCGCGCAACCGAGATCAAACCTACGGTGCACGTCGGAAAAGAAGGCCTGGATCAGGGACTTACGGACGAGATCATCGCACAGCTGAAGAATCGCCGCATAATCAAGGTCAGGGTACTGGATAACTCCGGTGATGCTGCGGACGATATTGCAAAGACAGTCGCGGACAGCACGGATTCCGTCATCGTCGATGTCCGCGGGAGCGTTATCGTTCTCACAGACAAGAGAACGTGGAATTCCCTCTGCCAAAAGAAATTCTAAGGTGTTCAGATGCTGGACGTAAACGTGATAAGGGCAGACCCTGAGAAGATCAGGACGATGCTCATCAACAGGAACAAATCAACAGATATCCTCGACAGATTCCTGGCCGCGGACTCCGAATGGAGAGCACTCACCGACAGGAACAACAGCCTGAGAAAGATCAGAAACGAAGAATCGCTCAAGATCTCCAAACTCCCCAAGGGAGAAGAGAAGGACGCCGCCATCAAGAAGATGCGCGATGTCGGAGACGAGATCAAGGCCAACGATAAGAAAATGGAGGATCTGGAACTGGTCCGTACGGATTGCGTTCTGAACATCCCCAACATTCCCCACGAGTCCGTTCCCATAGGAAAGGACAGCGATGACAACGTCGTCGTCTACGAATGGGGAGAGCACAGGAAATTCGATTTCACGCCCAAACAGCACTACGAGATCGCAGAGGACCTGGACATCATCGACTTCGACAGGGCCGTAAAGGTCGCCGGAAGCGGATTCTACTGCCTCAAGGGAGACGGTGCACGCCTCGAGCGCGCATTGGTCAGCTATTTCCTGGATATGCACCACGAGCAGGGATACACCGAGGTGTTCCCTCCGGTCGTTGTCAACAAAGAGGCCCTCATAGGTACCGGACAGTACCCCAACCTCAAGGACGACATGTACCACATCGAGAAGGACGACATGTTCCTCAACCCCACCGCAGAGGTCCCTGTGACCAATCTGTTCCAGGATGAGATCCTCGCCAAAGAGGACCTTCCGATAAAATACACGGCGTATCTGCCTTCCTTCAGGAGAGAGGTCGGAAAACACGCAGATACGAAAGGTATCGTCCGTGTCCACGAATTCAACAAAGTGGAAATGGTCAGATTCGTTCTGCCCGAGACCTCCTGGCCCGCCCTCGAGGAACTCAGGAACGATGCGGAAGACCTCATCAAGGGACTCAACCTCCCGTACCGTGTGCTCCTTCTGTGCACCGGAGACATGAGCTTCTCCTGCGCCAAGTGTTTCGATCTCGAACTCTATGCTCCCGGAAAGGATGCGTGGCTTGAGGCATCATCGTGCTCCAATTTCACGGACTTCCAGGCACGCAGGGCAAGGATCAAGTACAGGCCTGAACCCCATATGAAGAGCGAGTTCATCCACACGCTCAACGGTTCCGGACTGGCACTGCCCAGGACAATGGTCGCCATCCTTGAGAATTATCAGAACAAGGACGGCTCTGTTACCATCCCAGAGGTCCTCAGACCTTACATGAAGGGACAGGAGACCATCTGCAAGAAGAAATGATCAGATATCCATCTGATCGAAACTTCTTATCAAACCCTTTGCATCTATTCCTTCTCCGTTCTTCTCCAATTTCCTGCGTATCTCGACCTCTCCGTCCCTGAGTGCCTTCGAAGATACGCCGTAACGGATCGAGATGTGCGCTTCCATGAAAGCTGCCATGTTGTCGCATGCCTTGATGTCGGTACCCCTGCGGGTGCACCTGCCGTTGCTGTCGTTGACGAACGGGTCGTAGACCATCCATCTGAGCTCGTCCCTCCATCCTTCCGGGATCAGAGGCGTGATCTTGGATTCGATCAATTCGTGCTCATAGCTTTCCAAAAGCTTCGGAAGACCTCCGACACTTGTCTTGACAGGGGTTATGACATCCTTTGTCAGTACTTCCGGGAGATCGTGGAACAATCCCGTATAGTGGTCTGCGTAGATCTGATCGGGCTCCGCTCCGTTGTCCAGATCGCTGAGATAGATCATGTTGGCGACCATCAGGGAATGGCCCAACACCGTGGTCGGTGCCATCCTGGGCGTCCTGGCCCATCTCTGCTGGAATCTGAGCTGTCCGATCAGGTCCACTATGTTGAATGTGCTTCTGTCGTCCATGATCTTCCTTACGCCTGCAAGGTCCTTATGCTGGAATATCTGCTCGTCGATCTCCACACGGGTCTGTTCTATCCCGTACATGGAACGATTGGCGGGATAGATAAGATTGAATTCCCACCTTGTGGCCAAATAATGTGCCGCACGCGAGATGTCATCCTCTTTGGACCTTTGGTCCGAATTGAGATATCTCTCGAGACCGTCCACAAAGTCATCCGGAGCTTCGGGGACCTTGTTGAGGAATTCCTTCAGAACGTATTCGTTGACCTCTTTGGCCTTATCGGAGACGATACGGTGATAAAGCTGCGGTTTCAGATCGGTCAGTACAAGTCTTGAGATGAATGAATACAGATTGTGGGATATCAGTTTCTCCCAATCCAACTTGACGCCCGCATCCTCCTCGTATTTTCCGAGGATCCATGAGATGGCCGCCTTGTGGGCCTGCTTGTCCAGTTCCGTGAGGTCGATGGTCCTCAGATGGTCGTTCCATCTGTGCATATTGACCGCTTCGAACATGTAATACAGCAGATCGGCGTTGAGCGCCTTCTTCTCCGTCATTCGGCTGACCCCTTCTCGGGCTTTTCGAAAAGCTCGTCCATATCCACCTGATCGGGCAGAGGCTGATTCCAGGCCGCATCCATATCGAGGATGTAAGGCACATCGGAATCGTCGGGTACCGCTGCCGCCGCCTCGGCGACATTCCTGTCCCTGAGCATATCCGCGACCTGTTCCTTGAGGGTCATTCCCTCCAGATGCCCGAAGATAGCCCCTATGACCACGAAAAAGAGACCTATGAAGAATATCGGCAGTGCCGCATCCGCTCCCACCTCTATGAACAGGCCGATATAGCCTATCGTTCCCGCGATCACGAATACCAGACCTACCAGATCGAAAATCAGCCAGGCCTTTCTGTTGATCTGAACCATGAACCTGCTATAGACGTCTACGATAATAAGATTCGCGCACTCGGCGCGCAATTGTATATAACAAAGATTGACGATAACCGACCATGAAGGTCTCAAAGAGGCTAGACAGCATCCCGATGTCGGGAATAAGGAAGATATTCGATCTTGCAGGTCCGAACTCCATCAATCTCGGTCTGGGCGAACCGGACCTTGATCCGCCTGCGGAAGCGATCGAGGGCATGTACCAAGCAGCCCTGAACCACAAGAACAAGTACGGTCCGACCGCAGGAGTTCCCGAGCTCAGAGATGCCGTTGCAAAAAGATTCTCGAAATACGCGGACATAGACGCGGGGAACATAATGATCACCCCCAGCGGTTCCACCGCCCTTTTGGAGATCACACAATCGTTCATCGACCCCGGAGACGAGGTCCTGGTACCCAGTCCCGGATTCGTCATCTACGGTCCCCACGCGGTCCTCGCGGGAGGTTCCTACAAAGAGTACAGGCTTACGGAAGGAGACTTCCAGCCGGACATAGACGATATCCAGTCGCTTATCACGAAGAAGACCAAGATGATCGTCGTGAACACTCCCAGCAACCCTACCGGCGGCGTTATGACCAAAGAGGCCAAGAAGGCCCTTCTGGATATCGCCGAGGACAAGGACGTGTACATCCTGGCGGACGAGGTCTACGAGCCTTTCGTCTATGAGGGGGAACACGTATCATTCATGGACCGTCTGGACAGGGCCGTCGTCGCAAGCGGCTTCTCGAAGATGATGGCGGTCACCGGATGGAGACTCGGATTCATATGCGCAGACAAGAGCGATATGGATGCACTTATCAAGATGCAGTATCATGTCTGTGCAAACCCCAACATGCCCTGTCAGTACGGCGTACTGGAGGCAATGCCCAACATCGAACCCTACCTCAACAGGTCCAGGGAGATCTACAGAAAGAGAAGGGACCTCATCACTAAACGTATCAACGATATCGACGGAATGGAGCTCATCCCTCCGAAAGGAGCATTCTATGCGTTCCCCTCGTTCGATATGGACATTGCATCGGCAGACCTTGCAGGTATGCTGATCAAGAACGGTCTGATATGCACCCCTGGTTCCGCATTCGGAAAATACGGGGAAGGACATCTCAGATTCTCTTACGCCGCAAGCGAGGAAAAGATATCCGCAGGAATGGATATACTCGAAGACACAGTCAGAAAAATCAGGAAATGATAACATGGAAAACAACGACCCTAACGCCAACCTCTTCGGAGAGGACGAAGAGAAAAGTATCGAAGAGATTGCGTACGCACAGATGTACGAGAAGAATCCCAGGAGAACGGATGCCCTCGGAGCCCTCATCTACGAAGAGATCGAGAACCATGTCGAATCGCAAGGCCTTCCCGATGAGGAGACGAAACGCCAGATGATATTCAAGATGGCAGTGAACAGCGCTCTGGATATGATGATGGACGCTGTCAGCAACGAAGATGGAATGGACATGTCCTTCTCGTTGGACATGCTTCTCGGAGTCGCACTTGTCAACAGGAAATACAATGTGGACCTGTTCAAAGAGCACGAAAAGGCCCTTACAGGCATCAAACCATCAGAGTTCGGCACAGACGACGAATACAGGCTCGCCCTCGAGGATTTCGAGAATTCCTGGTGGGACCTTCCCCAGCCTCCTCTCGAAAAGAGGACGCCCAACGATGCTATCAGGGAAGAGCTTGACAGCTACGGATTGACCGACTGATGACAGACGTTGTTGCCTCAGCACCGGGAAAGTTCGTTATCCTGGGAGAACACGCGGTGGTCTACGGCAAGCCCGCGATCACGGTTGCCATCGACAGACGCTTCACTGTGAAGATCAGGAAGGGTCCGGAATTCATGATCAACAATGAGCCTGCGGACATCAATCAGAATCCGCATCTCAAATACATCAGCTCGCTGCATGACTCCGTTCCCGTATCCGTATTCATGGACAGCAGGATCCCTCCGGGATCCGGACTGGGTTCATCTGCCGCATTATCGGCGGCATTCTCGATGGCCATGCGCACAATGAACGGCCTCAAGACCGATCCGGAGAGCATTGCCAGAGAATCCTTCGATGCAGAATACTACGCCCAAGGCAGGGGAAGTCCCATGGACACATCCACCGCCGTACACGGCCACGGCATCGCATTGAACATCCCGAACTGCGGAGAAAAACTGTGGACCATAGATAAGAACAGCAACAGCTGGGACATCTACGGGATCGATATTCCCCAAATGACCTTTGTGATAGGATACACAGGCATCCGCGCCCCTACGGGACCGTTGGTGGAGAAGGTCAGGAAATACAAGGACAGCAACAAGTTCGCCGCGGATGTCATCGACGAGATAGGGGATGTGACCCTCGAAGGCATGGAGGCCATCAAAAGGAACGACCTGGTACGTTTGGGAGAACTCATGACCCATGACCACAAACTCCTATCGATCTTAGGGGTATCCTGCGACGAGCTCAACAAACTTGTGGATGTCACACTCCCGTATTCCTACGGCGCGAAACTCACCGGATCCGGCGGAGGAGGGTGTATGATCTCACTTACCGACAGGCCCGATGAGGTCTCCAAGGCCATTCTTTCCAGGGGCGGCGTTCCGATAATCATATCTACGAAGGTCGAGGGCGTAAGGGCATCCATGACATGAATCCTGCCGGATAAACCCATTTTCCAGCTTTTCTTAACAGATATTTAATTGACTTTTCGGATTGTCCAAATAAACCATAAATACGGCTGCACACATACTCGAATTATGAAAGTTTACATTCTGGGAGGCTTCCTGGGAAGCGGAAAGACCACCCTGTTGATGAGGATGGCCACGAAATTCAGTGAGGAATGTAAAAAGGTGACCATCATTGTCAATGAAGCTGCCGACATAGGAGTGGACGGAAACACGCTGAAGGCCGAAGGATACAATTCCATCGAACTTCCGAACGGCTGCATCTGCTGCACTCTCGCAAGCTCGCTCCATGACGCGATGGAGAACATCAAGAAGGACCTCGATCCGGACATAGTGATCGTAGAACCTACCGGTCTGGCACTTCCCGACCAGGTTGCAGACATCATCAGGCCTACGCTGAAGGACGGCGATTCCGAAATGATCATCGGCGTCACAGATATCCAAAGATACAAGGACCTCATCAAGAGAAAGGAAGAGTTCTTCAAGAAACAGATGAACGGCTCCAAATTCCTTCTGATCAACAAGTGCGACCTTGCTTCCAAAGAAGACATCGAAGAAACGGAAAAGTATCTTAAAGAATGCTTCCCTAACAAAGATGTCATCCCCGTGTCTGTGAAGACGGGGGAGAACCTCGATACTCTTTTCGGTCTTATGTGAACCGGACCTGTGCAGACACGGTCTGCACGGTCAAACTTTTATTAAATAAAAAAACGGCCGTGAGGCCGCTGAAATGTTTAGATGAGGTCTTCGAATCCTTCGACGACCTTGGGATACTTCTCTTTGATGACCTTCAGGAGGTTATAGACGTTGACCTCCTTTATGTCGGAACCGGAGATGAGTTTGACAAGCTCGTCGATGGTGTCATCATCGAGCTCTGCCAGCCTTTCTTTGGCCATCCAGTTCCTGTAGAGTTTATCCTCCATTCTGTCGCGCCACATCTTCTCATAAGGCATGAGTGCGGCCTTGGAGAAGTCGCCTTTCTTTGCGGCTTCCGTGATGACCTTTCCTGCGTACATACCTGTCCTGCAGGCATGGCAGATACCTCCGCCCGTGATGGGGTCGATGATCCTTGCGGCATCTCCGACAAGAATGATGTTGTCGTCGACAGCACAATCGAGTCCGGGGCATGTGGAAACGAATCCACCCATGACCTCGACGGCCTGGCTGTTCTTGAAACGGGGGTCCTCGGCGATGAACTTGTCGAGGTAGTACTTTGCCTCTCCCTTCTTGGCCATAGTGCCCATGACGCCGATACCGACGTTGGCCACTCCGTTGCCCTTGGGGAAGATCCAGAGGTATCCTCCGGGTGCGTAGAACCTTCCGATCTCGAACTCGCAGTACTCCATGTCAGCTTCGCAGTTGACCATCCTGTACTGAAGACATGAGCAAAGGTCGTTTAGCTTGACCGAGGTATCGATACCCGCCCATCTTCCGACCTGCGACTCGAATCCGTCTGCGGCCACGATGACCTTTGCACGGATCTCGATCTCTTCGCCCATCGACTTCGCTTTGATACCGACAAGCTTTCCGTTCTCCCTGATCACGTCAGTGCACGATGTGCGCATCATGATCTTGGCACCGGCCGCTACGGCATCTCTTGCAAGTGCTTTGTCGAAGAGGTGTCTCTCGAGGACGTATCCGACCTCGGAACCTGCTTTGCTCTCATCGAGCTTGAATTCGTATCCTTTGGGCGATCTGATGACCGCTCCTTTCATGTCGGCGCGGATCCAGACGGGATCGGGTTCGATACCGACCTCCTGAAGCCATTTCTTGGACACACCTTCGGCACACCTGAGAGGTGCTCCGATCTCTGCCTTCTTCTCCAGAAGGAGCGTGTCGAGTCCGCCCTGGGCACAGAACTTTGCGGCCATGCTGCCGCCGGGTCCGGCTCCGACCACTACGACGTCGCAGTTGATCGTTTTCATGCCTTTCCCTCCAGTTTGAGTGCCTGTACGGGACAGAGCCTTACGCATCTGCCGCACTTGTTGCATTTGTCGCTGAATTCCAGTACGAAATCATTCAGGAATATCGCATTCTGGGGACATGAACCCACACAGCCACCGCAGTGCAGGCATTTGTCTACATCTACTATCATTTAGTATTCCTCTCATGCGTCAGGCTTCTGGTCGTCGGGGACGATCATTGCCTGTTCGAGGGCTTTTGCCTCTTCTTTGTTCTTCTCCTTCCACTCGGCGAGAGGTACGGAGAACTTCTTCTCGATTGCCGCACGGTATTCGGGTCCGCCGTTGTATGCGCAGAACGGAATTACCTGGCAGTCGGGTGTGATGTAATGGATGGCGCAGCGCTTGACCCTCTCAACATCGTAGTTGAATGAGTCCTGGAAGTGCATACCGCCGAAGAACATCATCTTCCATGAGAATTTAGCCAGTTCTTGTTTGGATTTGTTGCTCATGACATTCTTGATCATCATGACGAACTGCTTCTTGGACATTCCTCCGGGAAGATTCTCCTCGATGACACACTTGTTCAGGAGCTTGATGAGCTTGATGACCGTGAGCTTCTTGAATTTCGCTGTCTCCATCTTCGAACAGATCTCCGTGAGCTCTGTGGAGAATTCGTCGACCTTGATGAACCTGGGGAACGGAACTGCGTTGCCCTTGTCATCCATGAAGATGTATGTTGCGATTCCGCAGTGGGGGTGCACTGTGAATGTGACCTTGTTCTGACCGAGCAGAAGCGACGCGAAATCAGATATGGGCGCGACCACGGGAACGGGGTACCAGTCGTCCACGGTGGTATATCCGGTCTCTTCGCTGAAACATTTTGCAAGCTCGGGGAGGGTGATCCTTCCCTTGGATACTTCCTCGCGGGTGACCCTTCCGGTGAATGCGATAGGCTGGAAGTTGATACCGCGGACGATATCCGAGTTCTCGAACGCAAAACGTGCCATGTCTCCGATCTGGTGATCGTTGACACCCTTGACGAGTGTGGGAACGAGAACGATCGAACAGCTGTGCCCGGTCTCTGCTTTCAGTTTCCTGCAGTTCTCAAGGACCTTCAGCTTTACGCCGAACATCTTTCTGTCCCTGGCCTGGAGATAGACATCCTCCGTGACTCCGTCGAAGGAGAGATAGATGGTGTTGAGTCCTGCCTGGACGCATGCCTTGAGGAATTCGTAATCTTTAGAGAACTTAATTCCGTTGGAGGCTACCTGGACCTGGGCGAAATGCCTGTCCTTCGCAGCTTTGATGACCTCGACGAGTTTGGGGTAGACGGTAGGCTCTCCTCCGGAGAACTGGACCGCCGTACATTTGATAGGCTCCTCTGCCCTGAGAGCATCGAGCATCTTGCAAACCGTGTCAAAATCAGGTTCGTAGACATATCCTGCCTGGTTCGCATTTGCGAAACAGATCGGGCAGTTCATGTTGCATCTGTTGGTGAGGTCAATGTTGGCGAGGGCTGTGTTCGAAAGCATGTCGACACGAAGATCGTCGATCATGATGTGAACATTCTCGCCTTCTTTCAGATTCTTGTCCATAGGATTGCGGAGTCCTACACCGTCATGGGCGTATTTCTCTGCTTTAAGGTACATACCTACGTCGGACCAGTAAACATCTGAGAAGTTTCCGTGTTCCGGGCAGGTCTTATCCGTGTAGACTTTCCCATCCTTTTCAAAAAGAGTCGCTTCGAGCACTTTTCCGCACTCGGGGCAGACCGATGAGGTCTTCTTGGGGAGACCCTTCTTGACTGCATATTCTTGCATTGTAGCTGTCATGGTACCAAGACGATGATTGGTTTTCTCTTATAATATTTATCTGTCGCGCGCGGACCGTCGTAGTGGTATAATCGGCGCTGCAGACCGTATAACTACACTAACTGTACATCTTCGCTTATAACCGAATGAAAGACGAGCCCCCTGTATGTACAAGATCAAAAGACGTTCCGCATCGGGCCTGAGAAGGTCCCGCCGCGGCAACATGCCTTTCGCAATAATCGCGATCACACTCCTTATCCTCGGATCCGCATACGGCGTAGTGGCGGCACAGACCGAGAAGAGCTCCGACAACGCAGAGAATATCACCGAGGAGATCGGACTGATCGGGGAGGTCATAGAGAATACCGAAAGATTCGTCGAAAGAGGTCTGGGCGAAGTGATCTTCACACTCAGCACATCGACATTCGAAGGAACCGTTTCCGAACGTATCGAAAAATACCAGGATCGCGCAAATAAATGGATGGACCTCCAGTTCCCCCTTACGGACAGCGGCGTCACGGTCACTCTCAATTCATTTTCGACAGAACTCGATATCGAATCCCTCAGAGACGGAGAGGACGACCTTTCGACAGGCAGCGCCCCCTCCTATCTTGTGGGCACCGGATCGTTCACGGCGAAATACGTCTGCGATTCGGGAACAAGCATCACATCATCCGATTTCGAGACCGATGCCTCCTGCGCCCTTCCCCTTGTTGCCGAACAGGGCTCCCTGTTCAAGAACGCCGTGAGCGGCTCGGGCTCGCCCATCACACAGATGATGAGCTACCAACTCACCGCACTGGCACAGTACAGGGTAATGAACGGTTACGGCGCACTCAACGAGTACGGTCCGAACGGAACGGCGAATATCATCACCTCCGATGATGTCAAGAAAGCATACAGCAACTCCATCAAACTTTTGGGACTCACCTACTTCCGCGAAGCTCCCGAAGGAATAGATTCTGCCACCGAATACCTTGACATCGCAGATTATTTCATCGCTTACGACGGGCATGTTGAGATCAACATCTCCGTCATATACTCACAGGCCCTGATGTCGATAGCCGACGACCTGATCCTTCAGTGGATGGACTATCTTTACGGCAATGTTGTATTCGACTTCATCGACAGCGCCGGGGACGTCCTTGCCAACGCCTGGGACTCTCTGAAAGGATTCTTCAAAGGCACCAACGAATTCTCTGCCGCCCCTTACATCGAGAACATCCTGAAATCAAGCGGACTGAACGTTTCCGAATACAGGTACCTGAACTCCGGAAAGTCGTTCACGGTCACGATCGATCAGGCATATGTTTCCGCCATAGTGGGAGAAGAGGCCTCATCGGTCAGCATATCGGTACCTTATCCTTCTGCAGACCTCATGTCCTGGAACGGGATCACCGATTTCAAGAAGACATACAGAGGCGACAACAATGAGCTCAGAGAATGGTTCGCCGAGATCATCAACAGGGCCGCCTTGGAGATAGGCGATAGGAAATCATTCGGCACCATCAGGTTCAGCGTGAACGCGATGGACGACGAAGCCTTCATGGATACCGTCGCCAAGAACATAGCATCCGCCCTGAACAACAGCGACACCGTCTACACGAACACCATGTCCGCATCCATCACATCGCAGGTAATGATAGATCCGTTCTACGCCTCGATCTACGAGGTCATCGATACCGACCGCCATTCCATATACGGCGTGGACGGCTTCGAATCCAGCATCCGCTCCCACCTCTATGACGGCCTGACATCTGAGATCGAGGACGAATACGGAACGGCGCTCGATGAAGACCTTATCAACGCAACGGTGAACGCGGTCATGTCTTCGTCCCAGATCACAGGGATCGTCGATTCGTACACATCTGCGGTCGATTCCCTCATGACAGGTTTCTCCGCCCTTGCCAATGTGGAAAAGGGCAAGGACGGCACACTGAAGAAGATCATCAGGGAGATCGCAAAAGGCGGCATGAATCTCGGAGACATGGTCACCGATGTTCCCGGACGCATCAACAGCATCTGCGAAGAAACATGCAGCACCCTGTCCATCAACGCCTATTACGGGGTCACCGAACTTCCCGGAAAGGACTGCTTCGAGGTCACCGACTCCAGCGGAAGGACGGCTACAGAGACCATCGATCTCGACATCATATCCTCCCCGACCATCAAGATCAACGGACCGAACGCCAACAAGGATGAGAACATCCACTATGTCGGATTCTTCCAGAACTCGGGCCTCTCCTACTGCACCATGTTCTCGGCAGAGATCAGGGATACGCTCGTATTCACCGCATCCAGCAGCAACAGCCTCAGCGGTTCCATGGGAGTGGCGGATTCCAAGATAGAGGATACCTGCGAGATCGACCTCACGATCAAGATCCCCGTGGCCAGCTCCTGGAAGCTCGTAGGCGTGAATGCGTACAATGCCAGCAACACACTTCTGGGGGATGCATGGACCGCCATCCTGTCCATCCTCGAACCCATAATGGAGCCGATAAAGAAGATCATGGACATGATCATGGATGCATTGAACGTCCTTGCTTCCGCATTCATCGAGGCCGCCAAATTCGTAGCGGACATCGTCGAACGCATCTACATGGCGCTGATGGAGCCTCTGGAACAGCTGAGATCGATAATCGAGAACACACTGGACAGCTGGTTCGCCTCCGTGGCAGAGGATTTCCTGGATTGGATCGTCAAGGTCAACGCCTCACAGCAGACGATAGGTGCGAAGTTCATGGGATTCACGATAGCCGTCACCCTCAACCTGGCATCCCTCTCGAAATCCACGAAGACCCTTGCGACCGTATCGATGGAGACCGAAGTGGCCGGAATAGATGTGTACGGTGCGATCACCATCAAGCAGACCGGAGAGGGAAGTTCGAAGAAACTGCTCGTCACCGGTGCCTGCTCCCTGGAAGGGGATGACTGGAACGTTTCTGCGGATGTCGATCCGCTGATGAAGTCCAACAAGTACCTGATAGCATTCAGCGGCCTTGTGAACGGCATAGAGTTCGACCTCGTCCTCCCGGAACTGGTGAAGTACAACGAGATCGACGTATCCGTTCAGGACATTCCCGGCGTGGGAACGATGCTCTCCAACATTCCGATCGGCGGCGCAAAGCTGTCATTCGACATCGGTCTGAATCTCAAGTACACGGCGCCGTTCGAGAACGGGGTCGTCATCAACGAATTCGAATCCAACCCGGAAGGAACGGACAAGGGCTATGAATGGGTAGAACTCTTCAACGCATCCTCCGAATCCGTCGATCTGGACGGCTACAAGATATGCGCCGGTTCCAGCGCGGCAAAGGTCTACGTGATATCGGGAGAGACCATCGGCCCCGGCGGAAGACTGGTCATAGACCTTCCGGGATCGTTCCTCAACAACGCTGCATCCAACGCTCTGAAGAAGGGAGAATACGTTCAGCTCTTCGACAGCGACGGCAACAGCGTGGACAAGACCCCCGCGAAGAAGGACACCACCAACGACAGCTACACTTGGCAGAGAGTATCCGACGGCGCCTGCGAATGGGTGTTCGAAGACGGAACGCCCGGGACAAAGAACTGCGGAGGACTTCTTACGGGAGTCATGGTCAGGACACAGCTGATCAACATCATCAAGGACTCCGCGTCGGAGACCCTGGGACAGATGGGAACACTGCTTTCGACCGGAGATCTGGCACAGTTCTTCCAGACCGCAACTCAGAATGCGGTCACATCGGCAATAGAGATGCTTTCGGACTGCCTTGTGGAAGCTTCCCTGTACGTCTCTCTCGACGTAACCGACCCGGCCTCCGCAGGATGCATAGGGTTCGAGGCATACCTCATGATCGATTCGGATTTCATGGAGGACGGACTGAAGTGCCTTGTGGGCGAGGTCGAGGAACTCCTTCTCAACATAGAGAATCCGTACGGCCTCGATCCGAAGACCGTCATCTACGATAACACGTACCTCGGAATAAAGGTCTACACCGGAATGAACACCCCCGGTTTCCTCGGCGACGCCGACGGCTATCCGGAAATACAGATATGCGTGAACATCAGAACGAACCTGTCCGCATTCGACCGTGTGTTCGGAGGATGCACCGGAACCTGGAAGGTCGTCTGCGGAGTTCAGATACTTGACTGCCCGTATGCGGTGATCCCGTCTGCCCTGGACCCCGACAAGACCATGCATAACGACCTCTGGCTCGTCAAAGCGACATTCAAAGGTGCCGAATGACCTGCACAGAGGACGAAACTTTTTCCCCCTTCTTTTTTTCCGAAGTCCGATAACTTCCCATATCCTTCTATCTACAACACAACGCGCGCGTACGACTGTTTTATAAGGAGGGTCGTTCTACACTCGAACATGGCCGGAATGAACTATAACATACCAACCGTCCTTTCCGCGGACGAACTCATTGAGAAGACATTCCACAGAGCAGCGAAGATCTCCAAGACAGGCTCCGATGCTCTGGATACCAAGAAGAAGACGATTCTGGCCAAGATAACCGCTTCGGGAGACATTGTCGTCACTACCCTGGGCGGATATGTCAAGAAATTCCCGAGAATGGAGAAGGAAGATGATTTCCTTCCCGAACTCATCGACCTCATCATCGGCATCGATCAGTACAAGAAATCCCTCGGGGCACTCAACTGGGCATCCAACAGGGTCGAGAAACTCAAGAACGAGTCCCTCAGAGAGGTCAGACGCACGAAGGACCCGAAGATCCTCAACAGTATCAAGAGCAGCTTCTACGGCCGTCTCTCATCATACATCAACCAGATCTCAAAGGACCTTCTGTTCCTCCAGGATGCAAAGAACAAATTCAGGAACCTTCCCGCCGTGGACCCTCAGGTGCCCACACTCGTGGTGGCAGGTTTCCCTAACGTAGGAAAGAGCAAACTGGTCACCGTACTGAGTACGGCGGCACCTCAGATAGCTCCGTATCCTTTCACGACCAAAGGTATCGTGGTAGGCCATATCGAAGATGACTGGAGAAAGTTCCAGATCATAGATACACCCGGCCTTCTGGACCGCAGTTTCGAAGACAGGAATGACATCGAGAAACAGGCCGTCCTCGCACTCAGATACCTTACAGACATAATGCTATTCATTTTGGATCCTTCAGAGACGTGCGGTTACTCCATGGAGAAACAGACAGAGCTTCTGGCATCGATCCGCAACAGCTTCGAAGGCGTACCTATAATCGTCGCCGAGAGCAAGACAGACCTTATGCGCACGGACAGCGGAAACCTCCATTTCTCGGCAGAGACCGGTGACGGAATGGATGAGCTCAGGGTCCTTCTCATAGGCAACCTCAGAGAGATCTTCCGCAAGAATGCAGCAGAGGCAGAGATACCTCAGGAAGGATCCGAAGAGGAAGAATGAAATGCCTTCGAAGGTCGCCGTAAGTGAGGAAATGGGAGAGTATTTCTCAAAACTCTCCAAAATGAACGATCACTGCTATGAGATCGCAGAGGCCGCCAGGAAGAAGGGTTTCGATCCGGAGGACCATGTGGAGATCCCTCAGGCGGAAGACCTTGCTTCCCGTGTCGAGAAACTTCTGTCGGATTATCATGTCGAAGGTGTGGCCGAAGATATCAGAAGGCTCACCGAGGAGTGCAAGAATCGTGAGATCGTCGCTCTGAAGATCGCGGAAGAGGTCGCAAACAAGCCCGCAGAAAGCCTTGAAAAGGCTGTGGACAGGGCGATCAGGGTCGGACTGGCCGTCCTTACGGAAGGTATCCTGGTCGCACCTCTGGAAGGTATTGCGGACACCAAGATCAAAATGAACGATGACGGCACGAACTACATCGATCTCATGTTCGCCGGACCTATCCGTGCTGCGGGAGGTACCGCTCAGGCCATGAGTGTCCTTATCGCCGATATGGTCAGGCAAGCATTGGGTATCGGAAGATACATACCCACTCCCCAAGAGGCCGCTAGGTTCGATGAGGAGATCCAGTTATACAAACAGTGCCAGCACTTGCAGTTCACACCTACTTCCGCAGAGATCGCACTTATTGTCAACAACTGTCCCGTGTGCGTGGACGGAGAAGGCACGGAACAGGTGGAGATATCTGGATTCAGGGACCTTCCCAGGATCGAGACCAACCGTGTCAGGGGAGGAGCCTGTCTGGTCATCGCCGAAGGTATGTGTCTGAAAGCGGCAAAGCTGAAGAAGCACGTCGACAAATTAGGCATCAAAGGATGGGACTTCATCGGCCAATATCTCGATGCCCATAAGACCACCGACACCAAAGAGACCGGAGAGAAGAAGGTCGAACCTTCATACAAATACCTCAAGGACCTGGTCGCCGGACGTCCTATCTTCGGACACCCGTGCGCGGTCGGAGGATTCAGATTAAGATACGGAAGGGCAAGGACATCCGGACTTGCATCCCTCGCGTACAGCCCCGCATCCATGTATGCCATGGATGAGTTCATGGCCTTGGGAACACAGCTCAAGATCGAAAGGCCCGGAAAGGCCTGCGTGGTCACTCCGTGCGATATGCTGGAAGGACCGCATCTGTTGCTCAAGAACGGTGACCTGGTCTATTGTCAGACCAAAGAAGAGGTCATAGCCGTAAGGGACCAGATCAAAGAGATCGTGGATAACGGGGAGATCCTGATCCCGTTCGGAGAATTCTGCGAGAACAATCACGTATTGGTCCCCTGCGGATATCCCATCGAATGGCACAGAGAGGAGATCCTCGCCAAAGGCGAACTGCCCGATGATTGGCAGGACCCCACATACGAACGCTCGAAGGAGATGTCAAAACAGTTCGGCGTCGCCCTTCATCCCAAATTCAACCTGATGTGGTCCGATGTCAACACCGACAAGCTCAGGGAACTCAGAAGCGCGATCCTCGAAAACGGAACCTATTCCGATAACAAACTTACGATCGTCACCGATGCATCCACAAAGAGGACCCTGGAAGACCTCTGCGCACCGCACATATTCAGAGAAGGCAAGGCAACGGTGTCGGAAAGATACTCTCTTCCGATGATAGAATGTCTCGGTCTCAGACTGAAGGACGGCAAGATCGTCTCCGATACCGAACTGGAAGGCAACGACAGCCTGACAGCAGTCGGCAAGGCCGCCGGTTATCCGGTCCGCGCAAGGGCCATGACCCGTATCGGAACAAGGATGGGACGTCCCGAAAAAGCAAAGGAACGTGAACTATCGCCCAAACTCCAGTCCATATTCCCTCTGGGCCAGAATACTCAGCCCAGAAAGGATATCGGATGTGCGGTCAAGACCGCCAGGGCCAACGCATCGGGTTTCAAGAGCGACAACGCCGCGTATATCGAAGCAGAGGTCAGCAAGAGGAAATGTCCGGAATGCGGTACTGTCACGTTCCGTACATGGTGCAGGGATTGCAGATGCCACACCATAGATATGGGCGTGACCGAACAATACACCGCAGGCGGCGGACCTCCGATGACCAGGATCGACATCGAAAAAGAATTCAACGATGCCCTTGAGAATCTCGGAGAGAGATCCGTCGATCTCAAATGCATGGAAAAACTGATCTCTAAAGTAAAGACACCGGAGACCTTGGAAAAAGGTATCCTCAGATCGAAGAACGGCGTATCCATGTTCAAAGAAGGTACGATCCGTTTCGATATGACCGATATCCCCATCACACACTTCAAACCGCGTGAGATCGGATTATCCATCGAAAAGGCCCATGAACTGGGTTACACCCACGACTGGAACGGAGACCCTCTTACGGATCCGGAACAGATCGTGGAACTGAAGGTCCAGGATATCATTCCCGCACTCGACTGCGGAAACTATCTCGTCAAGGTGGCCAACTTCATCGACGATGAACTGGCAGAGCTTTACGGAATGGACAGATACTATAATGTCACCAACAGGACAGATCTCATCGGCCATCTCACATACGCACTGGCACCTCATACCTCAGGATGTATCCTGAGCCGTATCATCGGTTATTCCGATGTCAGAGGATGCTACGGACATCCGTTCTTCCATGCGGCAAAAAGAAGGAACTGCGACGGCGATGAGGACTGTGTCATATTGGCACTGGACGGTCTGCTGAACTTCTCCAGGACCTTCCTGCCCAACAGACGCGGAGGACTCATGGATGCCCCTCTCGTCCTTACTACGAGACTGGACCCTAACGAGATCGATAAGGAGGCCCATAACGTGGACTGCCTGAGGAAATATCCTCTGGAGTTCTATAAGGCCGCAATGGAAATGAGAGATCCTAAGGAGATCGATAAGATGATGGACCTTGTGGGGGGCCGTATCGGTACTCTCCGTCAGTACGAAGGATTCGGATTCACCCACGATACGCATGATATTGCCGAGGGACCGAAGTACTCCGCATACACAACTCTGGAGACCATGATGGATAAGATGAACGCCCAGCTGATGCTCGGTAAGATCATCCGTGCCGTCGATGAGAAGGATGTTGCGACCAAGGTCATCAACAAACACTTCATGCCCGACATGATCGGAAACCTCAGAAGTTTCGCATCCCAGACCGTGAGATGCACCAAATGCGGCGAGAAGTACAGAAGGGTCCCTCTGAGCGGCGTATGCACCAAATGCGGCCATTCGCTCAACCTTACGGTACACGAGGCCAGTGTCAGGAAGTATCTCAACATCTCAAGGGAGATCGCGGAGAAATACGAACTCGACGAGTACACCAAGGACAGGATCGAGATACTGTCGATGAGCATGGATTCCGTGTTCAACAACGACAAGATCAAGAAATGCAAACTGTCTGATTTCTACTGATCAATAATTAAAGTGATCCGGGTCCGAAGACCCGGAAATAAAATGAAAATCGTTTAAAGCGATTCGACCTGTTGGGCCAATTCCTTGGCCTCTTCGGAAAGGATCTCTACTGCCTTGTCGAGGACCTGTTTCGCTGTGAGCGAACCGTCCGTCTCGAAGGTAAAGAGGAAGTTGGTGTCGTCTCCTTTGACAGAGACGGCTCCGTTAGTCGCATTCTTGCATGTGTTGCAGAGCGAACATGCGTAAGAGTTCTCGACCGTGAGCTTTCCCTTCTTCTCGGCGAACACGTGCCTGGGGCAGAGATCGATGACGTTGAGGACGTCCGGATCGTCGGCCTTCTTGGGGTCGATGGTGATCATCGGGAGGTATTTGTATCCTACACCGAATGCCGCCTGCCACTTCACGTGCTTCTTGGCCGTTCCCATTACCGCTGTTGCGTAAATGAGCACTGCCTGTCCGTCCGTGAGCTCGACGATGGGTATGTTCTCGTCCTTCACTTTCAGATCTGGATTGCCCAGAGGGACCATGTCTCCGGAAAGTACCGTGCACGGACCGATCTTGTTCAGGCTGTACATGATCGTACAGCTGGGACAGCCCTCTCCTCCGCAGACGCATTCGTCCTGGAAGGTGAAGAGCTCATAATCGGTGGGTACGGGGACCATTCCGAGTCTGTGGGCGATGATCTCGTCGAACAAGGGCGTTACGCTCTCGTATTCCTTATCGTCGACCATGATGGGTCCGAGGTGGAACTCGACCTTGTCGATGGCCATCTTGGGAATGTCGGACAGCATTGTCCTCCTGAGGGCGTTTGCCATGGCGGGAGAGGAGTTCTTGAGAATGAACTTCCCTTTCCTCTCTGCCATTTCGAGTACTTCAATGTCCATAAGACGGCCTCCTCAGACCCTGCGTCCTCTGCGTCCGCCTTTCTTCTTGGTTCCGTCGTGCGGAACAGGGGTCACATCTTCGATGCGGCCGATCTTGAGTCCGGCCCTGGCGAGAGCACGGATCGCTGCCTGTGCTCCGGGTCCGGGAGAAGTAGATTTGTTTCCTCCGGGTGCACGTACCCTGACGTGTACTCCGACGATCTCTTTCTCGCCTGCTACTTCAGCGATCTTCTCGGCTGCCCTCTGTGCTGCGTAAGGCGATGACTCGTCCTTTGCCTGCTTGACGACCATTCCGCCGGTGACCTTTGCAAGGGTCTCAGCGCCGGTGACGTCTGTGAGGGTGATCATAATGTTGTTGTAGCTTGCGTAGATGTTAGCTATTCCCCATTTCTGTGCTGCTGCCATCAGATCTCACCATCCTGTGCTGTGATTCCTGCTTCCTCTGCGTCTGCTTTGGCGGCTGCTGCTGCCTCTGCGTCTGCTTTTGCCTGTGCCTCGGCCTTGGCCGATGCGTTGGCTGCTGCCTGCTCTGCGGATATCCTCATAGGGTGCATCTCATCAGTGAAAGGCGATGCGTCGTTGTAGCCGACAGATTCCTCTTCCGCCCTAGTAACGATGTATCCGGGGACGGTGACCCTGTGGCCGTTGATGTGAACATGTCCGTGTGTGATCATCTGCCTTGCCTGCTTGATCGTTGTTGCGAGACCTTTCTCGAACACAACGGTCTGAAGACGGCGGGACAGGATGTCTGCCTCGGTCAGGACGAGGATGTCGTTCAGTGTTCCGCCTGTTACGGGCAGGACACCGATGCGGGAACACTTGTTGATAAGTGCATCTGCCTCGATCTTTGCCTGGGCATCTCCGGTCCTGAGGCGGGCCTGAAGTTCCCTGGACTGTTTCCTGAAGTTCCTCAGGGTTGTCTGTGCTTTCCAAACCTCGGTCTTGTTCTTCAGTCCGAACTGACGAACGATCTCGACCTCGGCCTTGATCCTCTCGCCCTGCCAAGGGTGAGAAGGTGTATCATATGATTTACGCGGAAATTTAGGATCTCCCATTTATAACACCTCAGCTCGTTTTCTTCTGGACGCCCATCGTAAGGCCTTTCCTTCCGTTGGAACGTGTTCTCTGTCCTCTGACCTTGTGATGGGTCTCATGCCTGACTCCGCGGTAACAGCGGATCATCTTGAGCCTGTTGATGTCATCTTTCTGGATGATATCGAGGTCGTTTCCGATCAGGTGCATGTCTGCACCGGTCTCGTAATCCATCTGCCTGTTTATGACCCAGTTGGGGGCGTACTCGACATATGATGTTACAAGCTGTTCGATCTCTTTGACTTTCTCATCGGGCAGGTTACCGAATTTCATCTCGGGATCGACGTTTGCTCTCTTTGCAACGATCTCTGCGACTCTCTTACCTACGCCTTTGATGCTCTGAAGGCCGATAACGACCCTCTTCTGACCGTCGATATCACTGGATGCGATACGGACAATGAAATTGAAATTCTCGTCCTCGGTCTTAGGCTGCTCTTTCTTTGCCTTTGCCATTTGTTCAATCCTCCGTAAATGTTCCGCCTTTGTTGAAGGGGAAGTAACCAAGCACTAGGTCCCATAGGGCAGTGCTCTCAGTGTTCGTCTCTTGAACGGGTCCTGAGTTTACGTAAGGTGACGGATACCCTTATTATTTATAAAGATAGGGGTACCCTTTATAGGCATTAGCTTTTGAGCGCTATATCCTTCATCAGCTGTTTGAGTTCTTCTAGGTCCGAATCCTCATAGGTGCGCATGATATCCTCCAACCTGCTTCTGGCACTCTCTCTGAGTGCGGGATCTTGGATCACATTTATCTGCGCGCCTATATCGGCGGACATCTCCCTGACCTTCCTGTGAATATCGGACTCCTCCGATACCTCGCCTCCTGAGCTGAGAAGGCTCTCGACAGAGTAGTCGGAACCATTGATGCCATCGTCTGAATTCTCATCTATCTTGGACATCTGGGTCTTTATCTCTTCGATCTTCTTGCGAGTGGCTTCCCTGATCTCGGGATCCTCTATCGATTCGATCTGCTCCTCTGTCTGTCTGATGGATTCTTCGGCGGACCTCGGTTCGTTATCGGTCATTTTCACATATCCTTGATGTAAGCATCGAATTCGTCTTGGGTCAGGAAGGGCTCCTTCGAGAGGTCTGCTCCGCATTCGCCGCAGAACTTGTTCTTGGTGACCTCTCCGCATTTGGGGCATCTCCTCTTATCGGTCAATGCGTCCCCGGATGCCTTTTTTGAGGACTGGGACCTCTTCTCGGTGCCTTGGGACTTCTTCGCGGACTTCTGCCGTCAAGAGCCTTGCCGGCGCTGTTAACGACCTTATTGGCGACCTTGTCGGCCACTTTGTTCTCTACCTTGTTGGCAACCTTTTTGGAAAATTTATCAAGAAATCCCATTTCCCGTACCTGCATACGGAGGATACAATTTCGAGCTTATAAGCATGAGGATGAGTGATATGGAAATGTAAGAGCAGGGGGAGGTCCCTTTCCTTAACGGAAAGGATCCCGTCCTCCCTGTTGGGTATAATGAGTGCCGACAGCCGGATTCGAACCGGCGAACCCCTACGGGAATGGATCTTGAGTCCATCGCCTTTGACCAGGCTTGGCAATATCGGCAGATTTGTTTTAGCGTATCCCCCATCCCTAATAAAGGTTTATGGGAGAGTCGTGACCTCGGCCTTCTCTCCGGCGATGTAGAAGGTGTACTCGTGCTGAGATACCATACCGCCGTTGATCTCAACAAGCTGATTGTAGCCTGCAAGGACACCGTGGCGAACAAGATAGTTCACGTATTTCTCGGCGTTGGGGAAGTCACAGCTTCTTGCGCAGAAGGGGAATGTCTTGAACTCACCCTTCACGTAATCGAAGAACTCCTGTGCTTTGGGATCGTCGACCTTACGCTCTCTTGCGATACGGACGATGTTTCCCATACGTCCGTTCACAACGCTTCCGCCTCCGTTGGTGGCGAAAGGCTCGACCGCAACGACCATACCGGCCTTGATCGTCTCCGTTTCGCCGCTGGCGTAACTGGGAACGGAAAGACCTGCATGAAGGTTATAGGGCTCGATCTGGTGACCGCAGAGGTTCTCGATAGGTTTGAACCCTGCCTGATTCATGGTCATCTCGACGGTACGTCCGATCTCTCCGAGCGGGATACCGTCTCCGAGGAACTCCGCAACGGTGTTCCTGGCTGTCTTTGAGATCTCGACAAGGTCCCTGTACCTGTTGGTGCCGACCTCTACCGTGCCTGCGGTGTCCCCGACATATCCGTCGAGTTCTCCGCCGCAATCGACCTTAACAACGTCTCCGACCTCGAAGACCGTTTTGTCATTGACACACGGCGTGTAATGTGCGGCGATCTCGTTCCTGCTTATGTTGCAGGGGAACGCCAATCCGCATCCGTGTTCTCTGATATATCCCTCGACCTCCTGCGCTACATCGTACAGTTTCGCTCCGGGTTTGCAGAGGCTCAGTCCGAGCTCCCTGGCTGCTCCGGAGATGCGGCCGACCTTACGCAGTTTTTCTAACTGCTCGCTTGTCAACATCTTAAGACTTCCTCGATCTGATCGATCGTAATAAGGCCCTGACGGACGATCTCGACCTGTCCGTCCATAAGCCATATAATAGTTGACGGTTTGCCTGTGGGGGATTCTCCCGCATCGACATACGTGCTAACGGCATCTCCAAAATCCTCGATCGCGGCCGTTACATTGGTTGCATCGGGCTTTGAATGGATGTTTGCAGATGTGGCAACTATGGGTCCTGTGCGCTTTACGATCTCCAAGGCTATGGAGTGATCGGGAATGCGTATTCCTACCTTCTTCGATGAAGCGGTAAGAAGATCCGAAACATCAGGCTGCTTGGGCATTATGAGCGTCAGAGGACCGGGCAGGAAGGCCTTGATGAGTTTGTCGGCATTGTCGTCCAGGATGGCGACGGACTCCATCATCTTCTTGTCTGCGACAGCAACTGAGAGAGCCATATCGAACGGTCTCTTTTTCAGTTGATATACGTTCTTCACAGCAACCTGGTTATAGATATCCGCACCGATGCCGTATACGGTCTCGGTAGGATAGACAATGAGTTGTCCCGCTGCTATGTCCTCTGCTGCGCTCATGGCAGCATCGACACTGTGGGAATTCATACCGTTCGAACAATCGCATTTTATTATCTTCATTTCAGACACCCATCATGTGCAACCCGTTCCTGACCATGGCATTTCCGTCATTGGAACCGTTACCATGTCCTGGATACAGTGATTTTATATCTACCTTGCTAAGATTCTCCAAAGATTCCACAAGTTCTCTTGCAGACCCCGTGTCGAAATCCGTACGGCCCACACCGTTGGCAAACAATGTATCTCCCGAAAACAGGGATCTCGTGATCTCATCGTAATATGAGACGCCTCCGCTGGTGTGTCCGGGAGTGTATATCACCCTCAGTTTGTGTTCACCGAGGTCTATAACGGTACCGTTTTCCAATTCTGCAGTATCCACCGGTGTGAAATCCTTATGGAAAAGCATCTCGGACAGGGTAGCTTCAGTACCCATGGATATGAACTTGGCATCCGGGCCGCAAAATGCCGGACACCCGAATTCGTCAACAAAGTCCTTGAGGCCGCCAGCATGATCTGCATGACAGTGGGTCAGGAGTATCATATCGAGACGGTCCCCGCCGAGAAGGATCTTGATCTGACTGATAATGTAGTCGGAATCATCACCCGAACCGCAATCGATGACGGCATTCTTGCTGCCGCGGACCAAATAGACATTGGAATCATACGGCATCCTTGTGATGATCTGAGTTATAGTCATGAGAAGAAAAATCAAATAACCATATTTAACCCAAACGGGAGACTCCCGTCCGGAGGATGAGTAATTTTCTAAGAATCAATGAAAAGACTCTCGTCTTACCAAATAAGATCGAATAAAATATTATTTGGAGGATGAGATTTTCATACGCAACCTGTTTAACTGCTAGACCATATCCAGCGACGTAACGGCTTTAGTAAGCCAGGACTGAACACCTCGGGCGAACCCTCGGTGCTTACATCCGGCTTCTATCAAACTTATCATTTATAAGCGCCCTATGGTACTTCTTTTTCAAGGTGGCTTCGAGCTTAGATGCATTCAGCTCTTATCCACTACCGCGTGGCTACTCAGCATGCCTTGTCAGACAACTGATAAACTAGAGGCGACGAATCCCTGTTCCTCTCGTACTAAAGGATCCTTCTCGTCAAGTACCTACACCTCCATCAAAAAGCAACAAAACTGTCTCGCGACGTTTTAAACCCAGCTCACGATCCCTTTTAATGGGCGAACAACCCCACCCTTGGCAGCTGCTGCACCACCAGGATAGGGAGAGCCGACAGCGAAGTAGCAAGCCTCGAGGTCGATATGAACTCTTGCTCGAGACAACTCAATTATCCCCAGGGTAATTTTTCTGACATCAATCGCCCCCACTCGGGAGGCTGATTGGTTCGCTAGGCCATAGTTTCCTATCTCCGAACCCTATTGTCTGGTTCCAAGTCAAGCTAGCTTTTACCCTTACATTCTTCGGTAGATTTCTGACCTACCTGAGCTAACCTTTGGGCGCCCTTGTTATCTTTTTGAGGGCGTGGCGCCCCACCCAAACTACCTGCCTATAGCTGTCCCTCCGAAGAGGTGAGTCGTAAGGATTGTTAAGGGCGGTGTTTCATCGGTGACTCGGAGAGATGCTAGCGCACCTTCCTGGGTAACGTCTCCCGCCTACCCTACACATAACAATCCCTACAACAACAACAGGTTGTAGTGAAACTCCATGGGGTCTTCGCTTTCAGATGGAGGGGTCTGGATTGTGCACCAGACCGATTGATTTCACTAGCGTCAAGGCGGGGACAGTGGGGCCCTCGTTGAGCCTTCATGCAAGTCGCCAATTAAGCGACAAGGTACTACGCTACCTTAAGAGGGTCATAGTTACCCCCGCCGTTTATCGGTCCTTCGTTCCGTTGAAACAGAATTTAAGATGCCGACACTGGGCAGGCTTCGGCCTCTATACACATCCTTTCGAACTAGCAGAGACCTATGTTTTTATTAAACAGTCGGAGCCCCTTTGTCACTGCGACCAGTATCCTACAATACTGGCACCCTTTCTCCCGAAGTTACAGGGCTAATTTGCCGAGTTCCCTCGCCTTGATTATGCTAACACGCCTTAGGCTACTCACCTAGGGACACCTGTGTCGGTTCTAGGTACGAATAACAAGTCTGTAACCATGATACTTTCACGGGAACCAGGGATCATCATAAGTGGGATTACTCCCACCCCATCGTGATTCAGTTCGCTTCTCACCATTACGGTTCTTCACGAATTTAGACACTTAAATACGGCGACGGCCGTACAATGACTACCCCGATCCAATATCATGGACAAAGGACTTGCTAGTACAGGAATATTAACCTGTTTCCCATTCGATAACTTCGATTAAGAGTTACCTTAGGATCGACTAACCCTTGGCTGACAAACATTGCCAAGGAACCCTTGCCCCTGCGGCGACACGGATTCTCACCGTGCTTTGCTGCTACTCTCTCCAGGATCCTCGTCGGTACACGGTCCACAGGACTTCACAGCCCTGCTTCTGCCCATGCACCGCGCCCCCTTACCAAATTACATTTCTGTATTCTATAGTATCGGTATTCGGTTTAGCCCCGTCCATTTTCTGGGCCCACAATCTCGACCGGTGAGCTGTTACGCTATCTTTAAAGGATGGCTGCTTCTAAGCCCACCTCCCGGTTGTTTTAGACTGCCGACGCCATTTCGTATTACACTTGACCGAAATTTAGGGACCTTAACTATAGTCTGGGTTGTTTCCCTTATGGCCACCAAGCTTACCCCGGATGGCCTTGCACCCGACGTCTACGGTGAACGCAAGTTCGGAGTTTGACAGGATGCCGAGAAATTTCTTTCCCTAAGCACCCAATCGGTGCTCTACCTCACATTCTACCTCGATCGAGGTCTAGCTGCGACTAGTTTCAGGGGGAACCAGCTATTTCCGGCCTAGATTGGCCTTTCACCCCTATACTCAAGTCATCCAAACGATTTGCACATCAGTACTGGTTCGGACCTCCACCTCCCCTTCGAGAGGCTTCATCCTGCTCAAGTATAGATCGACCGGCTTCGGGTATCCGCACCATTGACTCCACGCGAGCACACGTTGTTCCTCGTTAAAAACTGCGAACAATCGGTTTCCCTTCGGCTTCCCAATTGAATGGTTAACCTCGCCAATGACCAGAACTCCCTGGATCGTTTTTCTAAACGAACAATATAACACTGGTCCACCAAAAATGGTTTCTTCCCTTTGATGCTATATAAATCTTTGACTGCATGGTTTCAGGTCTTTTCATCTCCCGTTAAGGGTACTTTTCAGTTTTCGCTCACGCTACTAATACACTATCGGACTAGAGACGTATTTAGGATTGGAAGCGAATGTCTCCCAAATTCACACGTGATATCCAACACATGTTACTCGAGAACATCAAAAATTTCCATATTGCCTTTCTTCTAAGGGGCTATCACCCTCTATGGCGTTTCTTTCCAGAAAACTTTGAATATTGCAACTTAGGAATAAATGAGTCTATAACACCACATCTCCCTTAACTTTCATTAAGGGATTCAGTTTGTCCTATACCGCGTTCGATCGCCTTTACTGACGGTATCTCTGTTGATTTCTTTTCCTGCGGGTACTAAGATGCTTCAATCCCCCGCGTTCCCAATCATTACTGATTATTCCGAAGAATAGGAAGTCCCATTAGGTCATCATCGGATCATAGGTTTCTTGCGCCTACCCGACGCATTTCGCAGCTTGACACGACCTTCTTCAGCGCTCTAGCCGAACCATTCCCCATGCAGCGTAGCATCGCCGCTGGCGTATGATCTAGCACACGTCCAGGTTGCGTATGATCGGTGATCATGGGGCTGTATCCGCACTCATCCTCCATTAACGGAGCCCTCCACCTCTTCCCCGAAACAGGACCTCTGCCCGGGTGCATGATTCTTATCCACCGGTCCAAATGGACTCGGCGAGTACTCCCGATGCACAGGTGATATATAAATCTTACCGGCGCACCAGGCGAAAGCGTTACGAACAATGTTCGCATCGTATCAATTCTCTGCCTTTTCAGGCAGGAACCACACGATGCCACACATCGCGCAAACCCCTGTACACACGATTTATATTTAAAGTTTTCTGACGTTCTTTTCAGACAGTCACGGAAGAAACAGAATAACGGTCAGATCCGGTATTTTTTTCTTCAATTCTACAAGATCGGGGTAGTATATTTGTATTTGGTCATCACGGTGCATGGTCTTTCCCAAGATCTTGGCGATAACTTTCGCCTCCGTGCGCCCATCTACCTTCCATGCGCCGGATTCCGACATCACATCCGTAGAAATGAATATCGGCAGACGCAGCGTCATCTTCTCCGCTTCCGTGCATATCGAATCCAGATATTCGATCCCTTCGGGACCGAACGACCCGGTAACGCCGCTGCGCGTGCGATATGTGTAATCGCCGTTCTCGAGATAATCCAAAAGGGTCCTGCGATTCACGGGCATATTGCTGTTGATCTCTGCGAGAATACCCTCGATGTCCCTCGGATCATCTACCATGAGGCCCCGAATAACGTCAACCGTATTGAGCTTATCCCTTTGTCAATAGTTACTATGTAATAATAATAATATAAGTAAGAGGCAATGAGGGGGCGATGACCGCAGAAGATAAACTGAGGGACGCTTTGGAATCTCACCCGTGCTATAATGAGAAAGCACACCGTGAATTTGCGAGAATGCATCTTCCCATCGCGCCGCGCTGTAATATTCAATGTAATTACTGTAATAGAAAGTATGATTGCAGCAACGAATCGCGTCCCGGCGTAACAAGCGAGGTCCTTACCCCGCAAGAAGCGGCAGAGAAGGTCGCGTATGTCAAGGAAAGGATCCCCAATCTCAGTGTCATCGGTATTGCCGGACCCGGAGATCCGCTCGCCAATGAGGAAACGTTCGAAACTCTGGCCATTTTGAAAGACAGATTCCCGGACCTCACATTATGTGTTTCCACGAACGGACTGAAACTCCCCGAGAATGCACAAAAGCTCTACGATCTGGGCGTCAGATTCATCACGGTTACCATGAACGCGTGCGATCCCAAGATCGGCGCGAAGATCTACAGCCACGTCATCCTGGACGGAAAGAGATATGACGGCGAAGAAGGAGCGAAGATACTGGAAGACAGGCAGTCCGAAGGCATCAGGAAATGCGCCGAACTCGGAATGCTGGTCAAGATCAATATCGTAATGGTGCCGGGGATCAATACGGACCATATACCCACTCTTGTGAAGGCTGTCAAGAAATACGGGGCTTATATCGTCAATATCCTCCCGCTTATCCCTGTCGAGGGGACGAAGTTCGAGAATATGCGCGCGCCTACAGCCGAAGAAAGGAAAGAACTCATGGACAACTGTTCTCTCGATGCGAAGATCATGCGCCACTGCAGACAATGCCGCGCAGATGCCATCGGCATGCTGGATAACGACCGTTCCGGCGAGTTCGCACACTTCGGATCCTGCAGAACGGCCTGCGGACCCATAGCCGACCCGGCTTCCATGGTGACCATTGACAGAGATGCCGACAAAGTAGCTGTTGCCACTTCGGACGGGATATCCGTCGATTCGGGATTCGGAAACAGCAAGAGATTCGACGTATACGTCAAAAAGAATGACGAATATGCATTCAGCAAGACCATATTCATCAACACCGACTTCCAGGTATCCGGCCGCGACCATCGCTCGCATCTGCAGTCTGTAGTAGAAAGACTGGAAGACTGCGGAACGGTGATCGTAGGCGAGATCGGCCCCCTGCCGGAGAAACTGCTCCGCTCAGAAAAAGTGTCGGTCTCGATATTCAACGGCAAGGTCGAAGACGCCCTGATGGCTCTCTGACCCAGCCGTCACCTCTTTCTCATCCCCTCATAGCATATTTAAATGAGAAGGATATCACAAAGAATCATATTTGGAGTGTACACAATGGACGCTCAAGAACTCAGAGAAGCATATGTTAATTTCTTCAAGGAGAGGGGCCACGCCTATATCAGGTCGGCATCGCTCATCCCCGAGAACGATCCCACGGTATTGTTCACGACAGCAGGAATGCACCCGCTGGTACCCTACCTCCTGGGTGAGAAACATCCGGAAGGCACCAGATTGGTCGATTTCCAGAAGTGCGTCAGGACCGGAGATATCGATGAGGTGGGCGACGCAAGCCACCTGACCTTCTTCGAGATGCTCGGAAACTGGTCTCTCGGCGATTATTTCAAAAAGGAATCGATCCAATACAGTTTCGATCTTCTCCAGACCGTACTGAAGATACCGGTAGACCACCTCGCAGTCACTGCTTTCGCAGGAGAGGACGGCATACCGAAGGATACGGAGACCGCAGAACTCTGGAAGAGTCACGGTCTGAAAGACGACCAGATCTTCTTCTACGGAAGGAAGGACAACTGGTGGGGACCTGCCGGACAGACCGGACCCTGCGGACCGGACACCGAGATCTTCTTCGATGACGGACGCCCCAAATGCTGCGATGCCTGCGGACCTTCCTGCCACTGCGGAAAGTACACAGAGATATGGAACAACGTCTTCATGCAGTACTTTAAGGATGCAGACGGCAAATTCTCACCCCTGAAACAGAAGAATGTCGATACCGGAATGGGCCTCGAGAGGGTACTCCGTATCATCAACGGCAAAGAGACAGTGTACGACACCGAACTCTTCCAGCCGATCATCAGGAAGGTCGAAGAGATCTCCGGAAAGAAATACGCCGACGATATGCGCTCATTCAGGATCATCGCGGACCACCTCAGAGCCGCAACATTCCTTCTGGGCGACGGCGTCGTCCCGGCCAAGATGGGACAGGGATACATCCTCAGAAGACTCGTCAGAAGGGCCAGCAGATACATGTCCAAACTCGGTTTCGACGGAGTCTACATGCAGCAGATCGCAGAGATAATCGTCAGAGATTACTCCGCAGCCTATCCCGAGCTCAAACAGAACGAGAAGGAGATCTACGAGAAACTGACCGCCGAGGAAGAGAAATTCCACAAGACCCTCGCAAAAGGTCTCAGAAGATTCGATGAGATGCTTGCCGAGAACGGAGATTCCAAGGTCCTCAACGGAGAACTTGTGTTCAAACTGTACGACACATTCGGATTCCCCGTGGAACTCACACAGGAGCTCGCACAGGAAAAAGGACTTACCGTCGATATCAACGACTTCAACAACAGATTCAAAGAGCACCAGGAGAAATCCAGGGCAGGCTCGGATCAGATCTTCAAAGGAGGTCTGGCAGACCACACCGTGGAGACCACGAAGCTCCACACCGCGACACACCTGCTGAACGCCGCACTCAGGAACCTTATCGATCCCGATATCAGGCAGAAAGGCAGCAACATCACCGCAGAAAGGTTGAGATTCGACTTCAACTTCGACAGGAAACTCACCCCCGAAGAGCTGAAGGCCATCGAGAAATACGTCAATGACGCGATCAAGGCAGACATCCCCGTCGTTTGCAAGGAAATGTCCCTTGAGGATGCAAAGAAGTCCGGTGCGATCGGAGTTTTCGACAGTAAATACGGACAGACCGTCAAGGCCTACATCATCGGCGACATCTCCGCAGAACTCTGCGGCGGACCTCACGTCACACACACCGGAGAACTCCAGGGCTTCAAGATCAAGAAAGAAGAGAGTTCGGCTGCCGGTGTAAGACGTATCAAGGCAGTTGTCGGTAAATTCGACTGAAACCTGTTTTCCATTTTCAGGGTCCGCTTCGGCGGATCCTATTGTTTCATTTTTTCACTGGACAGACCGTTCGGTAAAAATCAAAGCTCGATAAAGAACGACATTGATGAATGAAATAAAAAGATGAGTGGACTGGGCGAGATTT
>DAYM01000010.1:135638-164551 GCA_002506905.1 Methanomassiliicoccaceae archaeon UBA328 | reverse complement strand
CCCGGTATGATCTTCCCGATCTGTCGTGCAAAGCGTCTCTGTATCGTATTGACATTGACCGGATCGAAAAGGATCGATCCTGAGAAAGCAATAAATAGTAATCATTTGATTATTCATTCAATTGAATAACTGTTCAAGTGATTGCCATGGTACCGGATTGTAAGACCCCGACAGAGGATATCGAAAAGGCCAAGACGAACATGCTGGCCGCAGAGTCCATAGATGACATTTCATCGTTTTTCGCCATATTCGGAGACAGCACAAGGGTCCGTATCCTTTGGATATTGGACACGGTCGACGAGATGTGCGTATGCGGCATTTCCGAGATAATGGGGATGTCCGTATCCGCGGTCTCCCATCAGCTCAGGATCCTCAGGGATGCATACCTGATCAAAGGAAGACGTGACGGTAAGAACATCTACTATTCCCTGTGCGATCACCATGTGAAGCAGATCCTGGAGATGGCTTCCGAACACTTGAAGGAGGGAAGAGAATGAAGATGGTAATGAAGGTCGAAGGGGTATGCTGCCCGAACTGTGCCGACAAGATCGAGAGGAAGATCTCATCGTTGAACGGCGTGGACTCGGCGACCCTGGCCTATATGACACAGAAACTCACGTTGGAGATCTCCGGAGATCCGGAATCGATCTCGAACGATGTAGAGAAGATAATATTGAAGACCGTATCCAAAGCAAAGATCACAAAGGTGTGATTCTTGATAGATAAGAAGGAAGCGGCAGAGATAATCATAGGGGCGGTATTGCTTGCCGCCGGCCTGGTGATACATTTCACCGGAGGGGATGCGCTCACAGAGGCGATCCTGCTCGGAGCGGGCTGTATCATCTGCGGATACGAGGTCGTGATGGAATGTGTGTCGAACATCCGCGGCGGAACAATATTCGACGAGAACCTTCTGATGACCATCGCGGTCGTCGGTGCATTCCTCATCGGAGAGTATCCGGAGGCCCTTGCGGTGCTCCTGTTCTACAGAGTGGGCGAGATGTTCGAACACTATGCGGTGGACAGGTCCAGACGTTCGATCGCTGCCCTTACGGACATCATGCCGGACACGGCCAATGTGATAAGGGACGGGAAAACGATTTCTGTATCTCCGTCCGAAGTCGAAGTCGGAGAGAAGGTCCTGATCAAGCCCGGCGACAAGGTCCCCATAGACTGCAAGGTGCTCGAAGGAGCATCCTCCGTGGACACCAAAGCATTGACCGGAGAGTCCATGCCGCGTGATATCGATGCGGGTGACGAACTCTTCGGAGGGTTCATCAATCTCACCGGTCCGATAACCGCAGAGACCCTCAGGCCGTACGGCGAATCCGCCGTATCCCGCATCATGAAGATGATAGAGGATTCCGCATCGAGGAAGGCATCTTCCGAGAGGTTCATAACAGTTTTCGCAAGATACTATACTCCCGCGGTCTGTCTGATCTCGTTCCTGGTGTTCCTGCTTCCCGTGTTGCTGCTTGGCGGTGCCGTTCAGACATGGCTGTACAGGGCGTTGACCATATTGGTGGTCTCATGTCCGTGTGCACTCGTGATCTCCGTACCGATGAGTTTCTTCTGCGGAATAGGCGGAGCGTCGAAGTTGGGTATTCTCGTCAAGGGAGGGAATTTCCTGGAGATGCTGGCCAAGACGGAGACCGTGGTATTCGACAAGACCGGTACTCTGACCAAGGGTACTTTCTCCGTCAGCAAGATCCACCCTTCGGAGAACATGACCGAAGATCAATTGATCGAGATGGCCGCCGAGGCGGAATTCTATTCCAGCCACCCAATATCCCTGAGCATTAAGGATATGTACGGTAAGGCCATCGATCCGGCCGTGGTCGGAGCATCGCAGAATGTTCCCGGCAGAGGCGTGATAACCGAGGTCAAGGGATCTGCGGTCCACATAGGGAATCTCAAGATGATGAGTGCGATGGGTCATAATGCCACCGATGCATGCTGCAAAGGTACGAAGATCCATATCGCAACGGAGAACGGCGGTTACTTGGGACACATAGCGGTATCCGACGTCGCGAAGGCCGATTCCGTCCTGGCCGTAAAGGCCCTGAAAGAGGACGGTATCAAAACGGTAATGCTCACGGGAGACAACGGAGAGGTTGCCGAGGCCATTGCCAAAGAGGTCGGTGTAGACGAGGAGCATTCCGATCTTCTGCCCCAAGACAAGCTGTCTGTACTAGAGAATATAATAAAAGAAGGGAAGGGCGCAACGGTGTTCGTCGGAGACGGCATCAATGATGCCCCTTCGCTTGCAAGGGCGGATGTAGGTATCGCAATGGGTGGAATAGGTTCGGATGCCGCAGTAGAGGCGGCAGATGTCGTGATCATGAACGATTCGCCTGCGAATGTAGTATCCGCGATAAGGATCTCCAAGCGCACGATGAGGATCGTTTGGGAGAACATAATATTCGCGCTTGCCGTGAAATTCGTGATCCTGTGCATGGCAGTATTTGGATACGCGGATATGTATCTGGCCATCTTCGGAGATGTGGGAGTGACGATCATAGCGATCCTCAACGCGGCAAGATGCCTGAGTGTCGGCAGTACCGTTCTCAAAGGTTCGATAACCGATCCCGACTATCCGAAAACAAACATATCAATATGAGCCGGGTGATATCCTAGCCATGGATCAGAGGACCGCGAAGGAGAAGTGCGAACTCGCGCTGAAGTACATAGCCGGGCACGAGGCCCCCAAGGACCCCGTCTTTGCGGCCGGCCTTTTCAAGGAAGTGGCCGACGCAGGCTATCCCAACGGTCAGTTCGGATATGCGGAACTCCTCATGAACGGGAACGGGGTACAGCAGGACATTCCGCGTGCCATGGAGATGTACAACATGGCCGCGGTGCAGAACCATCCTGCCGCCATGTTCAGACTCGCCAGCATGATGATGGAAGAAGGTCCCAACCAGGATATCCCCCAGGCCAGGAGCTATTTCCTGAAATGTGCGGACCTCGGAATGACCATGGCCTTCATCGTTGCCGGGGACATAAACTTCTACGGCATGGGCGGAGAACCGGATATGGCGGAGGCATTCAGATGGTACGAGATGGCCGCCTTGGAAGGAGACCCCATTGCCGAATTCAAATGCGGATACATGCTCGAGAACGGCGTGGGCACTCAGAAGGATGAGAAGAGGTCCATCGAGATGTTCAGGTCCGCCGCCGAGAAAGGCATTCCCGAGGCGCAGTTCAGGATGGCATCGCTGGCCTATGACGGAAAGGTCCCCGGAGGGAAGGCCGAATGCGCAGAATGGTACCGCAGGTGTGCCGAGAAAGGATACCCCGCGGCGATGTTCAATCTGGCCGGCATGCTCTATGACGGAGACGGTATCGAGAAGGACCTTCCCCGTTCGTTCAGGCTCTACAAGCAGGTCGCAGAGGAGACCAACGACGGTGACGCATATTTCATGCTCGGAAGGATGTACCTCGAAGGTCTGGGCACAGAGAAGAATGCCGAAATGGGATTCCAGGCGATCGGAAAGGCCGCCGATGCGGGATGTCTTCCGGCACAGCAGCTCATCGAGAGTCTCAGAAGAAGACAGAACACTCAGCTGATCAACATCGACGGTACGGAGTAAGGATATCCCTAAGGTCCTTTACCCTCACTGTTTCCTCGTCGCATACTTTGAGATCGTCCCTGTCGATGAGGACGGTATCCGTTCCCGCGGCCTTTCCCGACAGGATATCGTTCTTGGCATCGCCGATCATCACTGCATCTTCAGCATCTTGGCCGAGTTCCTGCAGACACAGTCTCACAGGTTCCGGACTGGGCTTTCCGTTCATGCATCTGTCCGCTCCGACTATGGATCCGAACGAATCACGCACATTCAGTCTGTCCAGAATGCTGTTGATGTGGACCGAGAGCGAATTGGATACCACGCCGAGGTCCTTTCCTTTCGACGACAGGACCTCTATGCATTCTTTCGCATCGGGGAACAGCTGAACTTCGTCGAGATAGCATCTGTCGTAGGTGACGATGACCAATTCGAAGAAATCCCTGAATTTGCAGGGACAGTTGGGCTTGTATTTCTCCCAGGTATCCCTCAGAGGCGTCCTCATGTACACCGGGAGTTTCTTGGGATCATACGGAATACCGAACTCTCTGAATCCGGCGCGTAATGCCACTTCCAATCCATGGCTCGAATCGACCAAGGTGTTGTCGAAATCGAAGATATATGCGCTGTATTCCTTCATATGGGTGAAATAAAGGCATACTTTATGGATATTTCTATTCTCATCTTCCATTACACTATAATAATTTGAATATGTTTTCGGGTCAGGGTTACAGATGAAGAACGATATAGAGATCGCAGAGAGCGCCGATGTGAAGCGCATTACCGAGATCGCAGCCAAGATCGGACTTTCCGAAGATGATATCGAGACCTACGGCAAATATGCCGCCAAGGTCCCTCTCGATGTCATCGACAGGTACAAGGACAGGAAGAACGGAAAACTGATCATGGTCACAGCGGTCACGCCCACTCCGGCCGGAGAAGGAAAGACCGTCACTACGATCGGACTTATCCAGGGATTGGCACGTATCGGCAAGAACGTCGTAGGTGCACTCAGAGAACCTTCGGTAGGACCCACCTTCGGTGTGAAGGGAGGAGCCACGGGAGGAGGTTATTCCCAGGTCTATCCCATGTGGGATATCGATCTTCATTTCACGGGAGATATCCATGCAGTCACGGCCGCCCACAATCTTCTGTCGGCGATACTCGAGAACAATCTTGTAAGGGACAATCCCCTCAACATCGATCCTTCCCGTATCGTCTTCAAGAAGGCCTTGGATATGAACTGCAGGGAGCTCAGGGAGATCGTCGTAGGTCTCGGAGATTCCAAGACATCCGGAGGAGTGACCCATCAGAGCGGATTCCTTATCACGTCCGCGTCCGAGATATCTGCGATCCTGGCACTTGCCGTCAGCTACGAAGACCTCAGGGCAAGGCTCGAGAGGATGGTAGTTGCGTACACCTACAGCGGGGACACCGTCAAGGTGAAGGACCTCGGCTGTGTCGGTTCCATGATGGTCCTGCTCAGGAATGCCATCAAGCCCAATCTGGTCCAGACCCTCGAAGGCCAGCCAGTATTCATTCACGGATTCCCCTTCGCTAATATCGCACACGGTACTAACAGTTTGATAGCCACGAAAGCGGCACTGAAGTTCGGAGATTACGTTGTTACCGAGGCCGGTTTCGCGGCCGATCTGGGAGGAGAGAAGTTCCTCGATGTCGTCTGCAGGGAATCGGGAATATCCCCCGACTGCATCGTCATCGTCGCATCCGTCCGCGCACTCATGACACACGGCGGAGCAGATGTCAAGAAGCCGGAAACATTCACAAAGGAAGCCCTGGTGAAAGGTCTGGCCAATCTCGATAAGCACATCTCCAACATGAAGCTCTACGGAATACCCGTCGTGGTATCTATCAACCATTTCGAATCGGACGACCCCGAACACATGAGGCTCCTGCGCGAACACTGCAAGGACCTCGGAGCGGAATGCGTTCAGTCGGACGCCTTCCTGAAGGGAGGAGAGGGAACGATCGAAGTGGCCGAGAAGGTCGTCGAGATCCTCGACAGGGGAGAGAAGGACTTCAAACTCCTGTACGGCGACGATCTTTCCATCAAAGAGAAGATCAACAAGATCGCGACCACCATCTACGGTGCATCGGGGGTCATCTACACACCGGTCGCCGATAAGACGATCGTCGATCTCGAGCAGAAGGGATACGGAAAACTTCCCATATGCATAGCAAAGACCCAGTACTCGCTTTCCGATAAGCCCGAACTCAAAGGAGCACCCAAAGAATGGAAGCTCAGTGTGAGAGAAGTGACCGTATCTGCAGGAGCAGGATTCATCGTCCCCGTCTGCGGTTCGATGATGCTTATGCCCGGTCTCGGAAAGGTACCGGCCGCTATGAGGATGGATCTTACACCTGAGGGCAAGATCGTCGGGCTGAAGTGAGCCTTCCGTCAGCCATATCATACCAGCGGACGGCCTCTTCCTCGTTCCGAGGTACGTCGTCCCCTGTGTTGAACATATTTCCCAAAAGGATCTGGGCTCCTTTGTGGCCGTTCATGGCCGCGGAGACCAGCCAATCCACTGCCTGCTCGGTGTCCTTGTCGACACCGACGCCGGTCTTATACATCTGTCCGAGGACGAACTGCGCTTCGGAATGGCCTCCCTGAGCGGCAAGCGTGAACCATTTCGCAGCCTCTTCCATATCCCTTCCGATCTGGTCCCCGTCGAAATATGCCAGACCAAGGGAATATTGTGCCCTTGCATCTCCGTTCTCCGCCGGAGGCCTGAAGTATTTGACGGCCTTTGCGACATCCTTGTCCGTTCCGTATCCCCTTATGTAGATCTTTCCGAGGAAGTACATGGCGGTAAGGTGTTCCTTGTCGGCGGCTCTTTGGAACCATACACGGGCGGCTACGAAATCCCTTTCAACGCCCTGTCCTCTCGCATAGATGAGTCCGAGACAGAATTCGGCGTCTACAGACCCTCTGTTGGCCTTTGCCGACAGTATCGAGTAGGCATTCATGTAATCCTTCTCTACCCTATTGCGGACTACGAACTTCGCCCACTCGAGGGGTTCCATTGCAGTATCTGCAGGCAGCGCCATAAGTGGAGCATCGGCGGTTTTCTTATTAACTCTTTCCCGCGGACGCCCACGCGATCGATACGACCAATGAAACCAATAAATATCCGTGTCAGATACTTTCGGTTTATGAGTCCACAACTTGTTAACAGCGAGAACAGTGAGTGTTCCGCTGCGCTTTCTCTCATGGATGTCGATTCCATCGACAGGGATATGAAGAAAGCACTCGCGATCCTGGAGCCGATGGCAGCCTCCGGAGACGGCGAAGCACAGTATATCTGCGGTCTTTTCACCTATACGGGAACGGAGACACAGCAGGACAAGGCATCTGCCATAGATATGATCAGGATGGCCGCTTCATCCGGAAACACCGATGCGGTCCTTTTGGCAAACGAGTACGATAAGCTCGGAGACGGTCAGACATTCGATGATCTGGTCGCTCTCAAATTCAAAGGGGTACAGAGGGACACCATAGCATGCGAGGAACTTTTCGATATCTACGATAACGGAAAGGTCCCGGTGAAGAAGGACCACAGGGTGGCCGTCAGATACTACACGGTCTGTGCCGAGAAAGGGGATGTTCAGGCAATGGACACCGTGGGATTCATGTATCTCATGGGCAAGGGAGTGGACAAGGACAAGGATAAGGCCCTTTACTGGCTGAAGAGCGCCGCACAGGAAGGAGACGGACTTGCGATGTACAGGATCGGTTTCATGTACGAGACCGGTCAGTGTTACACAGAGCCCGATCTCAAAGAGGCGGCAAAATGGTATACGTTCGGTGCGAACGCCGGAAACAAGGATGCCCAGTTCTCAATGGGAGGTCTGTGCTCCATACCGAAGACCAGATATTACGATCAGAAGAGGGCAGCGGAACTGTTTAGGGCCGCAGCGGACCAGGGACATCCCGAAGCGGCATACCAGATCGGTATGATGTACGCTTACGGGGACGGTGTCAAGAGGGATGTGGACCTTGCGATAAAGTATCTCGAGATCGCCTGCGAGGGAGGATACCAGCAGGCCATGACAGATTACGGCAACATGCGTTTCGAGGGACAGGTCATCCCCAAGGATGTCGATATCGCCGCCAAGTGGTTCGAGACCGCAGCTTCCAGGTGCAACGGGTACGCCCAGTACGCACTTGCATGCATGTACGGCAACGGTATCCATTACCAGCAGAGCGACGAGAAGGCCGCAGAATACTTCAGAGAGGCGGCAGAGATGGGAGAGGTCAATTCCCAATACTGTCTGGCATGCTTCTGCTACGAAGGCAGGGGATGCACCAAGGATGCCAAGGAGGCATCCGTATGGTTCGGAGAGGCCGCCGATCAGGGACATCCCGCCGCAAAATCTTTCCTCGGAATGATGGAGGTCGCCGGGAAGGATATCGATAAGGACCTCGAAGAAGGTATGTCGCTTCTCAAGGATGCGGCAGACAATGACGGTTACTACGAGGCTCAGTATTACCTCGGAAAGATCTACATGGACGGCAAATATGTCGATAAGAACATACCCTTGGCAAAGAAGTATCTCGGACTTGCCGCAAAACAGGGAGATCCCGATGCAGCAGCATTGCTCAACAGGATCAAGGTCATGAAGATGCGTTGATCGGCGGTATTGAAATGAAGGATGATCAGATATTCGCAGATGCAGAAGCGGGCAATCCGTATGCCGCACTCGGAGTTGCATATATGTATGCGACCGGCAAGGATGTTCAGCCAGACGATATGCTTGCTGTGGACTGGTTCATCCGTTCTGCGGATATGGGATGCCCCAGGGCGAAATGGGAGCTTGCCAAAGCATACCGCGACGGTACATACGGGGAGACCGATGTCGTTAAATTCCTTCATTATCTGAAGAAGGCCGCGGCAGCCGGCATACCCGAGGCAAGACTCGAACTTGCACTTCATAACATGGACGGAGACATCGTTACGAAGAATGAGCGCATAGCTTTCAACTGGATGCATCTGGCAGCCGATCAGCATCTTCCCATGGCCGAGTTCCTCCTCGGATACATGTACGGAAAAGGTATCGGAACGGCCGTCAACAAGGTCGAGGAAGAATCACTCTATTCTCGTGCGGGCCTTCACGGAGATGCCGAACTTTTCTATTGGATAGGAAGGAATTACGAGTATGGTCTTTACGGTGTCAACATCGATATGTTCGAGGCGGGAAGATGGTACAAGTTCGGAGCGGACATGGGACACGAAGCGTGTCTTCTCGCATGGGAATCTGTGTTGGCGGTCCTGAACGGTGCCGAGAGGGAAGATCTTAGGGACAGGGAGTTCAGATTATCCCACACGAATGCCGAGAAGGAAAGGACCGAAAGGCAGACCGCACTCGAGTATGCCGACAGCTGTCTGGATTCCGATAATTACGAAGAAGCGATGGACAGTTACGAAGAGGCCGCGAGCCTCGGAGACCCCATTGCAATGTACACATTGGCACTGATATACCACGACGGCATGATCGTGAGAAGGAACGACCGTCTTGCATTGGATTACATGAAAAGGGCATCCATGGCAGGATCCGAAGATGCAATGTTCATCATGGGACAGCTTCATGAAAAGGGAAGGGGAGTTCCCAAGGATGTCAACGAGGCCATCCATTATTTCGCAATGGCCGCAGCCCAGGGTTATCTGGCAGCTTATTACAGTCTTTCGAAGTACATGGACCATCCCGAGATCTATGTAAGGAACAACGTTCGTTCCATCAAGAGGTGATCGTATGGGTTTCAAAGAGGTCATGGACGCAGCATCCTCCGGAGATCACAGCGCCCAGAACGCACTCGGTTACATTTATTACAGAGGCGACGGAGTTCCCGCCGATCCTCAGAAGGCCATTGTCTGGTTCGATCTCTCAGCCGAGCAGGGGGATGCGGAAGGCCAATGCAATCTCGGTTTCATGTTGGCCCACGGTACCGGTTGCAATCCGAATTACGAAAGGGCATTCGAGATGTACAAACTGTCCGCGGAGCAGGGGTATGTCAGGGCCATGTTCAACCTTGCGACCGCATACGCGGACGGAATGGGCACCGAACGCAGCTATCCGGAAGCCTACAAGTGGTATTCCAAGGCCGCAGAGGAGGGGATGCTCATTGCGCTCTACCGCGTGGGCGTGATGCTCGAGGAAGGCAAAGGCGTCGATGTCGATCTCAGGAAGGCTGCGGAGATCTACGAGAAGTGCCAGAAGGAAGGATACGACAAGGCGATGTACCGTCTGGGTATGATGCATTTCGAAGGCAGGGGAGTTCCCAAGAATCCTGACAAAGCATCGAAATTGTTCGTGCGCGCATCCGAGGAAGGCAATTCGGATGCCATGCTTCAATTGGGAAAGATGTCCCTTTCCGGAGAAGGGATGGTAAAGAGCAACACCAATGCCGTCAAATGGCTCAGAAAGGCGGTAGCCAGGGGAAATCCCGAGGCAAAAAGGATCTTGGACACCCTTTGATCAGTACTATCCAGAAGGACAGACCTTGCAGAAGGCAAAAAGGATCTTGGACACCCTTTGATCAGTACTCGTTGTACTTCTTGCTGCATCCTTTGCTTTTCTCAACAGGATATTTCGCCCTGTTCTTTTCGAGTTTGGATGAAAGGGCCTGACTGAGATCGATGTTGTTCATCTGTGCGAACCTGAGGACGAAGTAGAACACATCGGCCAGTTCATCGCACACATCTTCTCTGCCCTTCGGATCGGAAAGAAGCTTTTTGCATCCTTCCGCATCTTTGAATCTGAACAGTTCCAACAGTTCTCCCGCTTCCGTGGAGACACCGATGGCAAGGTCTTTCGGGTTGTGGAATTGGTCCCAATCCCTTTCGGTGCAGAATTCCGCTATCTCATTCTGAAGTTCCTTTACGGTCGCCTTTCCGTCGTCCATGACGGAGTGATATCTTCCCGTAAATAAGGATGTTATCACTCCGGAGGTCCGGACGATCAGTTCATGCAGGTCAGTTCCTCGTATGCGCAAAGGCGGTATGCCCTTTGGGCGTAATCCAATGCTTCGAAGTATCTGCCGCTTTCCTTGGCCATGTTGGATCTTCTGATCAATGACTCAACGCTTACTTCCATACATCTCACCTCATTCTCATGTGCAGTCTTTTTCATCGGCTGCAAACAGAAGTACGCGATATCAATATAATAACAGATTTTTGTAATAGATGTAATTATTGTAAAAATAGAAGAAAAGGGTTTGGGACAGGGAGATCATTCTTTCTTCGTTTTGATCTTAGAAAGGCTGACCGTTTCGATATCCTCTATATGTGCCAGTTCTTTGATGTCGGAATCGATATCTCCTTTTTTTATTTTGGAATTCAGGCGGGGATAGGATATCGAAGATAGATCGTCGTAGAGTCCTTTCTCCTTGAGGACGGACTCCAAACGGTCTTTGTCCTCATAGGTGATCCTTTGCGATCTTTTGATCGAGATCTTGTGATCTGTACCATAAACGCAGGTGATATCTTTCTTCTCGGCGAAGCAGACGATCTCATTCTTCAGGTTCTCCTTCTCGGCCTCAAGCTTCTTGATCTCTTCTTTGTTCTTGTCGATAAGATCGTCCGCCTGAGTATAGAGGTCGACAAGACCGACGCCGGCATCTTCCGATATCTCTTCGGGCGTCATGTTCTCGATCTCGATCAGATGGGTGAATTCGGGACATTGGCCCTTGTAATCGCAGTAGTCGCAGAGGGTACCCGGATTGGTCGGCCATTCGGTACAGGACTCGATCTCCTTTATGGATCTCTTTGTGTTCTCGAAGATCTCATCCATTTCCGTATCGGTCCTTTCCGCTACGAGATCCTTGTCGAATCTGAGCATGTGCCAGAGGACATAGATATTCTCCGCATCGGGGTAGGTCTCCCTGACCCATTTCGCGTACATCGAGAGCTGCCTGTCATGGTCGGCGTCATCCTTGGTCCTCATCCTGCTCTCGGTCTTGTAGTCGCAGACGTAGTAGTCATTGCCTTTGCAGGAGAACTTGTCGATACGTACAGAGTAAGTGTTGCCGTCTCCGAGATCCAGGAAGTCATTCGTCTCGAGGCCGATGATCGTCTCCTGGTCGAAAGGATCGAATCTCAGGTAGTATTTCCTGATGCAGTCCTCGCCGATAAGACGGTAGTTGTCTGCCGTGTACTCTTTTTTGGCGATGATTATCTCGTGGGTGAAATTCTCTTTCCATTTTTGGTTGTATATCCCGAGAAGCTCTTCCAGAGAGAGTTTTTTCATGTATCTCAGGTCGGTGTAGAGTTTTTCCAGGGTCTCATGCACCATGCTGCCCATGAATGCCTCTATGGTGTTTTTGTACGATTTGATGCCTTTGTTGTATTTCAGATCGTATTTGTACCGGCACTGTTCGAATGTGCTGATCTTTGTGTTAGAATAATTTGCCATCAATCCACCTCCGTTCTGAGTGTGCTTCCCGACTCTGTATGGGTAACGATTATCTTCTTGTTCAGGCGTTCTTTGAGAGCATCGACATGGGAGATTATGCCTACGAGTCTGTTACCTTCGGTAAGGCTTTCCAGTTCGTTGACGGCCTGTCCCAGAGACTCGGTATCCAGCGATCCGAATCCCTCGTCTATGAACAGTGCATCGATCCTCACTCCGCCCGAGGAGTTCTGAATGATATCCGAAAGGCCGAGGGCCAAAGACAATGCGGCCTTGAATGATTCTCCGCCGGAAAGCGTCTTTACGGGACGTATCTTTCCGGTATGGTTGTCCAATACCTCAAGGTCCAAGGCGCTGGACGATCTAAGGTTATCCGGATCCTTTTTCCTCATGAGGACGAATCTTCCCCCAGTCATTCCGTTAAGGCGGCGGTTGGCCTGTGTTACGACCCTGTCGAAATAAGCTCCCTGAACATACTGGATGAAAGTTATCTTTACTTTTCCGTTAAGGCCTCCGTTGGCGGTCTTTGACAGTTTTTCCATAATGTCCGCAACGCGGAGCACTTCATCCAGATCTTTGAATTTCTTTTCAAGGACTTTTTTCTTGCGATCGTTGTTGCCGAGACGGCTGTTGACACTCTGAAGTCTGTCTGCTATTCCGTCTTTGGTAAGTTTCTTCTCTTCGAGAATGAATTCCAATGCCTCTATGTTCGCTCTTTCCTTGTCTTTGAGCTTTTCATTCAGTTGTTCTATGGCTCCCTGATTCTTGGAGACCTCAGTGGCGTAATCCGAGATCGTTTTCCTCATCGATTCAAGTTCTTTTTCGCTCACAAGGGACTTTTCATAATCCTCTGTGTCCGAGAAGCCATGGGCATTCAATGCATCGATAAGTCCGGTATTCGCCTTTTCCAAAGCTGTATTTAGATCAGCGATCTTGGTCTCTGCAGAGGACTTGATGCTGTCTTCGGAGGCGATCTCGACCTCAAGGTTTTTGATATCCCTCTGAGCCTTTGTCACCGCATCGGTCAATGTATTTGCTTTGCTGCTGCACAGTTCATATTCTCTGCGGGCCTGTTCTTCGGTAGGGAATTCCAGGCCTTTGGCCAGCTCTTCGGCCCTTGTCTCGGATTGGACCTTCTTGCTTTTCAGTTCCTCTGCGCGGGGAGTCAGGTCTCTGATCTTGTTGCCAAGTTCTATTGCCCGGGCATCCAGTTCATTGAGTTCATCGGATCTTTTCTTAAACTCATCCTTGATCCGGGACAGTCTCTCCTCTTCCGTTTTCTGTTTTGAAAGATCCCCGTTCAGGGAGGCGATGAGATCGGAAAGGGCTTTGAGCGTATCGGCGTCATCCGGTTCTCCCAAGGCATATTCGCATTTTTCGGCTGTTTTTTCGGCATTGGCCTTTTTCTCACCTGCTTTTGCTCTGAAAGATACGGCGTTCCCTCTTTGCTCTGAGATCGTTTCCCTTTCTTTATCGATATTCGATTGCAGGTCCTCGATATCCTTATCGGAAGGAACGTCGCCCGACGATCTTGCAAGTTCGGGGTGATGAACGGATCCGCATACGGGGCATTTCGTGCCTTCTGCCAGGCCCATGGCCAAAACAGCGGCTCCGTATTCTTTTTGGAGGTCTCTCATATGCTGAAGGCCTTTTTCCGATTCGTCGAGGCTCTTTTCAATAGAAGATATCTCGATGTCGAGGCTGTCTGCCCTTTCTTTGAATTGTTTGTAACTTTCCAGTTCGCTGCGGATCTCATTGAGATCGTCTATCTTCTCGGATGTGGTCCTGACGTTATCTTTTGCCTTCTGATGATCGTCTGTGACAGAAGCGTGTTCGTTCACAAACTCGATGAAAGGCTGTTTGGAATCTTCGACCCGGCTCTTTTCTTCGGTCAGCTTTGCGATAATCCCGGAGCATTCACCGTATTCTCTTTTGTACTGTTCCGATTCTTCAGATGATCTTGTGAATTCCTCATATTTGGGAAGGGATTCTTTGATGACCCCGCTTCTGCTTATGAGTTCGCTGACCTCTTTGGCGGCCTCATCGGCCTCCGCAAGAACGCCCTTCTTTGTTTCGAGGTCTGTTTTCAGCTGTTCAAGGTTTTTCGAAGCATTTTCGCATCTGTCGGTCTCATCTTTCAGATCTTCCCGTATCTTGTCCTTGCTATCGGACAGGGGCTTGATATTGAACAATGCGGATTCCGCTCTGGCACATCTGTCTGACAGTTGGTCGATCTCCGGCTTTTTCTTTTTCAGTTCCTCAGATTCCTTCAGGGACCCGTCAAGAGCATTGAAATCATCATTGACCGCTTTTCCGGAAATATAGTTTGAATGTGCACCCTCCCAGGCTTTTTCTGCGGCAGATGATTCTTTCGCAAGGCCTTCGGACATCTTTGTGTCCTCTTCCATGACCTCTCTTAAAAGTTCGAAGAATCTTTCTTTGTTGTAAGCTACGGTCTTAGTGTCGATGAACGTTTTCAGTTCTATCCCCTTTTCGGACGATTCATCGATCTGGAGGTCGGTCGCGATACGTGCGATCACATCTCTGGCACTTTCGCTTTTCGCTCCGGTTTCCTTATTCTTATCTGCCAGGCTTGTCTGGATCATGTCGTAGATCCATGTGTTGAAGATCTTCTTGAATATCTCCTCACGGTCTTTGCTGTCGGCATTCAGTAGTTTCACGAACTCCCCCTGCGCCAACATTGCGACCTGGCGCCATTGTTCGTATCCGAGTCCTATGAGGATGGAGATCTCACTGTTGACCTCGCTCTCTTTAACGATGGGATTTTTATCCGGAACGGTGAGACACGCGTCGCGGGGCTGATTGGTGAACCCGTCTCCTCTCTTCTTTTTCCTCAGCTGCACCGGTCTCCTTTCCACGGTGTATTCTTTTCCGTTATGTTCGAAGACCAATTTGACATACGATTCGACATCCGGAGACGCAAAATCGCTGCGGAGCGATGATTCGGGTCTTTCGGAGCCGCTGCATTTGCCGTACAGGGCGTATGTCAGCGCATCGAAGATCGAGGTCTTTCCCGCACCCGTGTTGCCTGTGATAAGGAATAGGCCGTTGCCGGTGAATTTGGAGAAATCCACCGTCTCTTTGTTCGCATAAGGTCCGAACGCGCACATTTCCAACGTGATAGGCCTCATATGTCCACCCCGTCCAATTCTTCGATGATGCTTTCAACGATGGCTGTTTCTTCCGAGGTGAGCTTTCTTCCGTTCATTTTTTCGAAGAACTGCTCGAAGAGATCGATAGGGTCCATCTTGCGGATATCTTCGATGCTGATGTCCGAATCCGAAAGGCCGGAGGTTCCGTCGCTCTCGAAGTTCAGGTGCATGACGAAGGGATAGATCTCTCTGATGCGTTCGATCGCATTCTTGGGATTCTCTTTGAGGGTGACTATAACATAATCGTCCCTGTTCCCCTGTTTCAACGCTTCCGGGGACAGGATCTCTTCGATCGTGCCTTTCAGCAGTCTGAGATCCTTCTTGGGGATCAGAGGCACGGTCCTGAGTCCGACCTTCCCTTTTTCTTCCATATCGACAACGGTGACGCTTTTGCTGTCGTATGCTTCCGATTCCGAATATTTCAGCGGTGAGCCGCAGTATCTGATCGTGTCCCTTCCTGCGGACTGGGCTCTGTGGATGTGGCCCAATGCGACATAATCGAAAGGTTTCAGGAGTTCTGCCGATATGCAATCGATCCCGCCGACGATCGGTTTCGCGTCTTCGGAATCGGTCGTAGATAATTCGATACCTTTTCCGACGATGAACTGGTGGCACACCAGAAGGTTCCTGGCATTCGGATCGACATCCGATGCATCCAGTGTCAGCTGCATAGCTTTGTCCGGAGTGGTGACCGTTTCGTCTTTGAAGTACGGTCTCACAAGGGACGGTTTGATGTACGGCAGAAGATAGATGTTCAGAGGGCCGAATTGGTCTTCTACGGTTATTTTCTCCATTTTTCCGGAGTAGGTATCCGTTATGTGAACGCCGTTCCTCATCAGGAGATCGCGCCCGAAGGACAGTCTTTCCGCGGAATCATGGTTTCCCGCTACGATGTAGACGGGGCAGATGTCCGCGGCTCTGCTGAGGAACCTGTCGAACTCATGTACGGCATCCTCCGTCGGGACGCCCTTATCATAGACATCTCCGGCGATAATGATGCCGTCCGCTTTCTCTTTCTCTGCGATGTTTGCGATCTGGTCGAGTATGTAACTCTGATCGTCGGTCATCGAGAAACCGTGAACTGTCTTACCGATGTGAAGATCGGATGTGTGAATGAATCTCATATTTCCTTCCCCGCATCGGAGGATGTATGGCCGTCAGTATCTGCCGGCCTTTTGCTGATACTCAAGACATTTGGTGAGCTCCGCCTGAAGATTTTCCAGTTCCTTTTCAAGATTGTCCATCTTCAGACTGAGTTCTTTCGCAAGTTCCTTGTCGGTCGCCTTGAAGTATTCGTTCTTGACCTTTTCTCTCTCACGGGCCACATCGGAGATCTTCTCAGTGAGAAGTTCCTTCTGCTCTCTTGCCCTCTGGATGCGGACCTTCCTTGATTCGGTCTCCATCTCTTCTTCCAGGGCCGCCATGCTCTCTTCTTTGACCTCGGGTCCCGCTTTCATTTCCATGACCTCGTGCAGTATCCTGTCGCACATCATGCGGGTCTCGTTGTTCATGGCTATGCATTGATCGAGTTTTGCCTCGATGCGTCTGAGCTTTTCCTCTATGTCCGTGTTGCCGGTCATTCTTACATCCTCGGATGCGTATGGTGTTTCCTTTTTATCGTTCTTTCCTCTCAGGCTGTCTGATACGCCTTGAGCGAGCAGGTGATCGTTCCGTTGTCATCGATGTCTGCGGGCAGTTCGGTCCTTTCGCTGAACTCGACGAAGTTCTCGAGATCGTCCAGTACGATCATGCCGTTGACAGACTCCGCCTGTCCGTTGTCGTCCTGTCTGATCACTATCTTCGTTCCGCAGATATCCGTCCTTACGTCGTATCTTCCGTCCTTGAAACTGCGGCTGTACAGTTCGTTGGGGCCGGAGAGTATTACGGACCTGTCCGCAAAGCTCCTGACCGTTGCCTTGCACTGAGGTTCGCTGTCATCTGCTTCGCATACCATCCTGTTCCTGAGGGACATGAGCTGATGCTGGAGTTCTTTCACCCGGCATTTCAGTTCCGTGTTCTCATCCATGAGCTTCCTGGATTCCGTTTCCTCTGCCACGGACGAGTCCTCTTTCGATCTGAGAGCCTCTATCTCTTTCAGGAGTTTCTCCCTCTCTTCCTTGAAGGTCAGGATCTGCGACTCGGCGGATGAATACGATTCCGCAGACGAATCGAGTTCCTTTTTCAGATTATCGATCTCTGTCCTGAGCTTACCGGACGCGGTCTCTTCGATGTACGGCATGAGCATCTCCCTGTCTGTTTCCCAGAGGTATTTCGCCATCTCGCCGATCTGTCCGTGTGTAAGTCCCATGTAGAACTGGTCGTCGACCTGTCTCAGAGGTGTGGCGTACCAGCATCTGTCGGACCTTTCGATATTGCAGATCCATACTTCGCCGTCCCTGACTGTGCCTTCGTAATTCTGCGATACGAACACGATGGTCCCTTTGTGGCAGGAAGAAAGATTGTTCTTCTTGTCGTAAGCGAATTTCAGCAATACGGAGGGTTCCTCTTCCCTCGCGGGGGAGCATCCTGCTATCCTCATGTACGGATTAGGCTGCATCTTCGGTCGCCTCCTGTGAGTTGACCGCAGGGATCTCTTCTTCCTCGGATCCTTCGTACGGCGTACTGAGTGTGACTATAGGCATCGTGTCCAGATCGTGGAACTGGTCGCAGCATCTTCTCAGTATGGGGCTCATTCCGTAGCTGAATCCTGCGACCTCCACCCTCTTTCCCTCATTCTGGACGGTCTCTATCGCAGGACGGAAATCCCTGTCTCCGCTAACTACGATGGCTGTGTCGTAATTGTCCTTGAACGCCTGTTCGATAAGTTTGCTGGCAAGGGCGACATCCACCTCTTTCTGAGTTCTCTTGTCGCCTTCAAGGTCCTCGCTTCCGCCGAGGCTGTCCCTTGTGATCACCCTGAATCCCAATGATCTGAGGGCATCATGGAATCTTATACAGGGATCGTCCCCGGTCCTTTTCCTGCTGTCGAACATATAGGCCGCAGTAAGCGTTCTGCTGCCGACCAGTTCGTCTGCCATTTCCTCATAATCCAATCTGAGATCCAAATTGGTCATGTCCGCAGAGCAATCAATGACGTTCCGGAGGTCTATGAAAATCATAACCCTCTCATCAGTGTTCATTTTTGTCTTCATCTTTTCAGTTTCCTGCGCAACCTGTGCGCATTGTATAGTAATCGTTCTCAATTATATTAACAGATTATTGTAATATTTGTAATAAATGTAAATGTTGAAATACGGATAGTGCGATACAGAGGCCATGGCAAGCGGACGCGAGAAAAGGGTAATGATAGCATGTGTGACATTCGAGACCGCGAAGGTAACAGAGCCAGCATTATATTATGAGGCTGAAAGGGTCCACCTGATCCACTATGTCAGAGATAAGGACAAGAACTCTGTCTACACCGATTTCTACGACAGGGTCTGCGAGATCCTGATTGAGAAGCGTCCCGGCATCGAGATCGTCGAACATAACTCGAAAGTTACGAATTTCTCCGAGATGCTGAAAGAGGTACTCAACATAATAATGTCCGAGGACAAGGACTCGAAGATCTTTGTAAATATATCTGCTGGGTCTCCCGAATATGCGGCCGCCGCGGCGATCGCATCGATGATGTCTCCGGGTACGGTGCCGTTCTCTGTCGGTACGCAGGAGTATACCGTCAGCGATGACAAGATCAGAGAGATCTACTACGAGAACGACCGCCCCGTAGGACTTACCAAATCGACCTACGAACCCCGTTCGCTGCCGGTCTACAAGATAGAAAGGCCCAAAAAGCATCTCGTCAAGGGACTGAGGATCCTGAAGAACAGGCTGGACAGCAAACAGCCCACATCCGCAAAATACATGATCCGGGCATTGAAAGATGAAGGCGTCTGGTTCAGAGAGGTCACAAGCAAGGATGTTTCCAAGACCGGTCAGACCGAAGCGGTATACTATCACAGGGATTTCGTCAAACCTTGGCAGGACCTCAATTGGGTGACCAACGATGAGATCTTCAAGAACAGACTCGAGCTGACGGAAGAGGGCGAGAGGATGATATCCACCTTCTATCTGTGAAGGCAGGTCAGTCTCTGATGTTCGGAGATATTTATACGTCTAAAGCCGCATTCAGGGGCATGATCAGTAAGATCTCAGATTCCGTGGTATGCATAACAGAGGAGGATATGGACCTGGACCTGTTCGAAAGCAGGTACCCCATCCCCGACGGTGTGACCTACAATTCATATGTTATCCTTGACGACAAAGTTGCTGTATTGGATACGGCGGACGAGTGTGTGACGGATGCCTGGCTTGCAGATCTGAAGACCGTACTGAACGGACGTTCCGTAGATTATCTGGTCATTCACCATATGGAGCCCGACCACGCTGCGAACATAGCGACCCTTGCAGATATGTATCCCGATATGAAACTGGTCGGCAACGATATGATATTCAGGATGGTCACCCAGTTCTTCGGCATCGATTATTCCGACAGGAGCATCGTCATGGAAGAGGGCGGAGTACTGGAGCTCGGAAAGCACAGCCTCAGGTTCGTGATGGCCCCTCTGGTGCACTGGCCCGAGGTCATGATGTCGTATGAGCAGTCGGATAGACTCCTGTTCACCGCAGACGGATTCGGAAGGTTCGGTCCGGCAGATCCGTCATATGACTGGTGCAAAGGTGCCAGACGTTACTTTTTTAACATTGTCGGCAAGTTCGGAAAGCAGGTAATGAAGCTTTTGGATAAGGTCTCGGACCTCGAGATATCCGCTATCTGTCCGCTTCACGGCCCGATACTCAAAGAGGACCTCGGACATTACGTTTCGCTGTACAGGACATGGGCCTCCTATACTCCAGAGGACAAGGGCGTATTCATCGCATACACGTCCGTTTACGGCAATACGAGGAAGGCGGCCATGAGGTTGGCGGAACTGTTGGATGACAGAGGCATCAACGTCAAGATCTCCGATCTTTCCCGTACAGATCTTTCGTATGCATTGGAGGACGCTTTCAGGTACGACAGGCTGGCGGTCGCCACCACTACCTATGAAGGCGGGGTATTCCCCGAGATGGAATTCTTCCTAATGGAACTGAAGTCCAAGAAATATCAGAACCGTAAGGTCGCAATGATCGATAACGGTACCTGGGCCCCGAACGCATGCAATCTCATGAAGAAGTACTTCGAGGGAATGACGGACATAACCATTCTGGAACCCGTGATCTCCATAAGGTCGGCCATGAACGACGGGGACAGGAAGTCACTGGAAGATCTGGCCGCCGAACTGGCAAAGGATTGATCCTTATCTTTTCAAGGGGGTACGCCCCCTTATTTCTCTCCGAGTTATACTAACTGTAGCGGGTTTTGTTATATTCGCCATCCGTCGTCTAAGAGACCATGGATGCACCCTATAATGAATCGGAAGAGAAGAGAATAATCAAGAACGACGAATTCGAGGCGCTCATGATAATGCGCGACCTCATCATAGAGTTCAAAGAACTCATAGAGGCCGTTTATGATGTCCCGTCTGAAAGACTCGAGCTCGTATATTATGCTATAGAGGAGGAGATAAACGAACTGGTAGAATCGAATATGATCTGAAGACGTGTCAAAACCAATCGGGGGGAGGCATTCGGCCTTTCGGTCATTTTCGGTGACCTCCCCTCTCAAATTTAAATAGGGTCCTCGGAGGATGGTGTGAGTATGGAAGAAGAGGATAACGGAAGGATATGCAGCTGTTCGAACTGCAAGTGGTGCGAGGTCCATGACTGCGATCCGGATGACAGTTCCGTATGCACGCGTATCTGCCGCGGCAGCATGCACTACAATCTTATCAATCCGGACATCTCGATAGGGATCTGCTGCGAGTGGAGTCCGGACCTCAATACCTATGAGGAAATGACCGGATATCAGGGCCCTGTTCCGTATCAGTACAGATATGTGTACGGCAGGGACTGAATTAATTTTTAATGATGCTAGTTATTATAAATTTGAATGTGCTCAGACGTCCGAATGCAACTGGATACGAAGAACAGCATAATTTCTGAGATAATCAGTCTCAGAAGACTTATCAATGACGGGAAGTTCGAAGAATGCCACGGACGTGTGGACGCGGACCTTGAGATCAACGACTCCGTTCCGGATCTCTGGTATGTCAAATCCATGGTCGAGATGACGAATTCCAATATTCACAATTATTGCATTCTGAAAGCAAGGTAACTTCGTAAAGAGGGATATGATCTTGTCGTATTCACGGACAAGGAACTCTCAGACAGTGTTTTCAAGGTCAATGGGATGGAGATATTCGATCCTGATATGAAGTCTTCCTGAGCATGCAATCCAGGTACTTTCCGATCCTTTTCTTCCATCTGTTCCTTATGAACATTCTTTTGACGGATGAAGAGGTATCGCATTTCGCGTGATCAATGTACGCTTCTTCAAGGATCTCTCCCGGGAAAGGCGTATCGTCATCTCTCGTGAACCAGTATTCTTCGAGATCGGACAGTTCCTTATCGCTCATTTCCGATATTCCGTCGTTCACCGTATCTTTGAGGTATTGGAAGAAGTCCAGTTCCTTTTTCACCGTTCTCTTATTTCCGGTATCCCCGGTATCGGGTGAGGAAAGGGAATTGCCTGCGGAGATGGCAAGATCGCAGAATTCCAGCACCTTCAGGAGATCCGTATCGTTCTTTATCATCTGGAGATAGAGCTGGGACAGATTGGCCATCAGCGTATCGCGGAATCCCTTTCCGTCGATATCCGAAGCATTATTCAGTGCGGCCTTTGCGACCTCTTCTGCAAAATAAGGTATGTTCTCCCAGGTCTCTTTGCCGGGGTCCATCCTGTCCATGTACGAATATGATACCAATTCGGCATCTTCCATATCGAGGATGTTTCCCTTCTCGGATTCTTCGATCAGGTGTCTTCCCATGAATGATATAATCTTGGGGAACATCTTCCTGACATCCTCCTTGTCGTTGCTGAAGGATATCAGAAGCCCCCACACGTCAAATGCAAGGTCCGTACGTCCGTTTATGGCCGACAGGTATCCCAGATACAGAAGGGAGGTCTGACTGCTGTAGCCGGAGGAAAGCATCTCGATGGTATCTCTGAGAGCGACGGAATCCCCGTCATCGGCCGCCTTATCGCCAATCTCTATCAACTGTGCCAGAGTGTACGGGACAGGTATGCTGTTCTCTTTGGCTATGATCCTTCCGCATCTTGTACAGAACAGGAATCCTTCCTGTTCGTCCACCTCGGCCTCTCCGCCGCAGGCAGGACATCTCACCGATAAGAGCCCGTTCATACGGACCTGTCCGGCTTAAGACCGAAGACCGTCAGGATGATGTTGCCTTCGTCCGTAAGCATGTATCTTCTGAGATCGGAATCCTTTCTGATCCATCCGTTATCTATGAGTTTCTCGATGTAGTGTCTCTTGTAATACATCAGTTCTTTCTGTTTATCGTCGGTCTTCCTCTTCGCGGTGTTGGTTTCGTAGGACCAGATCCCCGCTTCTTTCAGCATTTGGATCTGCATCGAGGATTTGCCCGAGATCTTCTCTTTTGCGCTGCGGGCGATGATCTCGAGACAGGCTACGAGTTCCACGCTGGGACTTTCGGTCGTGAATGTGGTGACCTCTCTCGGTTCGTACACTTTTTTGGACAGTCCTACCGCTTTGCCGTTCTCGAAATACAGGTCCCTGAGCTTGTCGGAGGGCGTGGTGTATTCCTCGGTACCTACTGTGAACGGTATCGTGTTCCCGTTCATCGTCGAGGCCATCATGGATGCCGCCGCATACTCGGATGTTCCCGAGGATACGTTCACGAGAATGGTCTTATCCTTTTCTTCCTGCATGATGGAGAACACTGTGCGGAGTATGGTGTGGTAATCGTATACTTTGGCCTTGTGTTCGATTATCGGTATATCATTCCACTCGGAGATGCGTCTGCATACCTCATCGTAGAATTCCTGATAGATCATGTTGTCCGGAGAATCGTCCTTCACATAGTGTATTAGATGGACGCTGTCGGGATGATAGAATATGATCGGGTCCGCGACCTTCACGGTTTCGAAGGTCACACAGCAGATCATCGTTCTCTTCTTGGACATAGCATATTTAACTTGATTCAGGTTATTTATAAGTTATTATGTATCCTGGCGGCCGGTGTTACTCACGATAATGGTAAGGTTTATGCTCTCCTTATCCATAACATGCCTGAGGCGAAAGAATGTACTGTCCTAAATGCGGAATATATTACGCAGACGGTTTCACATACTGCGATAAATGCGGATCCAAGCTTCAGGGAGAGAGCGCTAACGCCTCGGAAGAGACGGTTTCCCGCAAGAACTTCAAGCAGATGGCGATCACGACCACCGTCTTCTCTCTGCTGATACTCATCATATCGATCATTGCTCTGTTCATGTGCGATACGGTGACTGTCTCCGGAAGCACGTACATAAGCATCACAGCCGTTTTCTGGTTGTTCCTTGGTATTGTTTCCGCGATCATTGCGATCACGACAATAGTGAAGTCACGTTAAATAAATTTAAACAGGACCCAGATAATTTTTTCTATGGGTTCTGTTCAATTATTTTTGAATCCAGTTAAGTAAAAACTCCAAGAGTCTATATACGAAGTAATACCTTGGACGTACCATGTCCGAAGTAGCATTGATAACCGGCGCATCCAAAGGGATAGGCCATTCCTTATGCTACCGTTTCGCGCAGGAGAAGATAGACCTTGTCGTTGTTGCGCGCAGCATGGACAGACTTGTAGAGCTCCGCGAGGATCTCACCGGGAAATACGGTATAAGCGTGACTCCGATAGCCCAGGACCTTGCCAAGGAAGGGGCGGCCGAAGAACTGTATTCAAAGGTAAAAGAGGCCGGGATCCATGTGGATCACCTGGTCAACAATGCGGGGTTCGGGGATTTCGGTAAATTCGATGAGGGGTCGTTGGAAAAATACGATCGGATGGCAGATCTCAACGTAAGGGCCCTGACCGATCTGACGCATTTGTTCCTGAAGGACATGCTCAAGGCGGGATCGGGAAAGATCATGAACGTGTCCTCGCTTCTCGGATTCCAGGCATGTCCGTATTGGGCGGTATATTCGGCCACCAAGGCATATGTCCTGTCATTCACGGAGGCGATCTCGGAAGAGTACAAGGATTCCGGAGTGACGTTCACGGCGCTGTGTCCCGGTACCGTCGATACGGATTTCATCGCAGAGGCCGAAGGGGAGAGGTCCAAACTGCTCTACCGCATCAAGATCAGGGATCCCGACGAGATAGCCGATTTCGGTTACAGGATGATGATGAAAGGCAAGGTTATCGCTGTTCCCGGCACTGCGAATAAGATCATAGGCTGTCTGACGAAGATCATGCCCAGGGCGATGTCCAGAAAGGTCTTCAAGAGCCTTCAGTGATCACTCTTTTTCCAGCATCTTCTTTGCTTCCGTATTTCCCTGTTCTGCGGCGAGCTTGAAGAATACCTTTGCCTCGTCCCTGTCCTGAGGTACTCCGCGTCCTTCCCAGTACATCATTCCCAATCTGTACTGTGCGCGCGAATGTCCCTGTTCGGCGGCCATTCTGTACCATACGGTGGCATTCATGTTGTCCTTGGGAACATCCAATCCGTTCTCGTAGCTGTTTCCCAGGAAGAACTGGGCTCCCACATCTCCGAGTTCGGCCCTTGCCTTGTATTCGGCCACTTTCGAGAAGCGTTTGCTTTTGGGATCGTTGACGTAGGTGTCCAGATATTCCCGGGCGCCTTTGTGTCCTTTTTTGGCGGCCCTTTCCAGAAGGTCGATGCCTTCCTTTCCGGGTCTGAATCCCAGGGTCCCTCTGTAGATCAGCAATCCGAGGCGGTACATCGCTTCGGCATTCCTTTCATCGGCCGCCTCTGTGTACCATTTCTCGGCGAGATCGTATTTCCTGAGGATTTCGTATGCCTCTCCGAGTTTTTCCTTGGCCTCGGTATAATTGCTGTTCTCCGCAGCTTCGGAAAGCCATCTTACGGCACGGGAGATGTCTCTGGGGATGCCGTCGCCGTTCATGTAGGCCAGCCCAAGATCGGTCTGCGCGTGCGGATCGCCGTTGTTCGCCTTATAAAGAAGGGCAGATATGTCGTGGGCGGTGTTCATAATTATACCGTAAGATCCCCCAGGATAAAGACTTATCACATATGGAGATGTATAAAAGCATACATTAATGACAAAAGATAGTTATATGCTCAGGGTATCGAAGGTCCAGATCCTCGGTGACAATATGAAGATGAACGATTACCAGTTGGAAACGATCCTGCGCAATTTGTCGACAATAAAGGACAGAAGTCCGTTCTACCAGATGAAGTACAAGGACATCGATCTGACCAAGATCAGGGATCAGAAGGATTTCGAGACCCTTCCGTTCTCCGACAAGAGCGATCTTCGCGAAGTATATCCTCTCGGACTCCAGGCGGTTCCCGACAAGGAAGTAGTGAGGATCCATTCGTCATCCGGTACGACGGGAACGCCTGTCATCATACCGTACACCAAGAAGGACGTCGAGGATTGGGCAATTCAGTTCGAACGCTGTTACCGCATGGCGGGAATAACAGAAATGGACAGGATCCACATAACGCCCGGATACGGTCTGTGGACCGCCGGTATCGGATTCCAGGCAGGTGCCGAAAGACTCGGAGCCATGGCAATACCGATGGGCCCCGGAAACACCGAGAAACAGCTCAAGATGATGGTAGACCTTCAGAGCACCGTCCTCTGTGCGACTTCATCGTATGCGCTTCTCCTTTCCGAAGAGATCCAAAAACGCGGAATAAGGGACAAGCTCGCACTCAAGAAGGGTGTGATAGGTTCCGAGCGCTGGGGAGACAAGATGAGGAAGAGGATCGCAGGCGAGCTTGGTGTCGAACTCTACGATATCTACGGTCTTACCGAGATCTACGGCCCCGGTATCGGAATAAGCTGCAGTTACAAGAACGGTATCCACGTATGGGACGATTATCTCTATTTCGAGGTCATCAACCCCAAGACCGGAGAGGTACTGCCCGACGGACAGGTGGGAGAACTCGTTATCACAACGCTCAGGAAAGAGGGAGCGCCCCTGATCAGATACAGGACGCACGACCTTACCAGGATAATTCCCGGAGACTGCCCCTGCGGTTCGAGATTCCCGAGGATCGATATCATCACCGGACGTACGGACGATATGATCAAGGTCAAGGGAGTCAACATGTTCCCCGCGCAGTTCGAGGAGCTTATCGCCAAGTTCCCTGATGCAAGCAGCGAATATCAGGTAATGATCGATCACCTTGAAGGAAAAGACCATCTTACATTGTTCTTCGAGACCAAGCTCGAACAGGAAAAGAGGCCCCAGTTGGAAAAGGACATGGCCAAGGAATTCAAGGAAATGGTGAACATAACCATAATTCCGAAGGCCGTCAATATCGGAGATCTTCCCCGCAGTGAGAAGAAGACTCCCCGTATCTTCGATAACAGATACTGATCGATATCATCGGAAGTGCGGGATCATCTCTTGTTTCCGCCGATCATGACCAGATAGGCCAGGAGCGCTTCGAGCTGTATCCTTTCGTTGCTTCCTTCGACGATACGGAACTCGATCTCTCCGGTCTTGTCCATGAGTCTGACCTTTTCGGAATCGGTGATGCTGAGCTCGAAGAATGTCGCATGGATCTGACGGATGATGTCCTGTCCGGAAAGACCGTACATGATCATGATGTTGTCGAGCTTTTCCCTAGCCTGTACGAAGTCGCCGGACAGAGCCGTTTCCAGCATCTTCTTGACCTCTTCGGGGTTGGCCATTCCGGTGGTCTGATAGACGGTGTCCAAGGTGATCGTCTTTCCCATGGATGCGGCGACCTGAAGTGAGTTGACGGCACGCCTGAGATCTCCTCTGGCCACGTGGATAAGTCCTTCCAAAGCATCGGGTTCGATGTCCACGTTCTCGTTCTTGATGATCTTTCCGAGATATTCCGCGATATCCTCTTTCGACAGAGGCGTGAATCTGAAGACGGCGCATCTCGATTGGATAGGGTCGATGATCCTCGATGCGTAGTTGCATGAGAGGATGAAACGGCAGATCCTGGAGTATTTCTCCATGGTCCTTCTCAGGGCCGCCTGGGCATCGGATGTCAATGCATCGGCCTCATCCATGAAGATGATCTTGAAATCGGCATTTCCCAGAGGGGCGGTCCTTGCGAACTCCTTGATCTTTCCCCTGACGACATCGATACCTCTCTCGTCGGAGGCATTGAGTTCGATGAAACTCCCCTTCCATTCGTCTCCGAACATCTCCTTCGCCATTGCGAGGGCGCATGTGGTCTTTCCCGTACCGGCAGGTCCCGTGAACAGAAGATGGGACATATTCTTCGCGGCGACGTAGGCCTTCAGCCTTTCGGTCACGTGTTTCTGTCCTACCACTTCTTCCAGGGTCTTCGGCCTGTATTTTTCGGTCCAGATCTCATTCATGGGAATACCACCTTGCTCTTTCCTAATGACGCTCATGTTTATAGGATTTAGGGAAGACGTCTGTCAGAGTGAAAATGCAAACCAACCTGTCGTAATGCCCGTTCGGTATCATTCTGTTCAATGTTAACTTTATGATTATCCAACAGAAAGGATGTATATACCAAAGTTGTTACCAGAGTGTTTCCATGCTGAAGATCGCGATATACGGAAAAGGCGGCATCGGTAAATCCACCGTATCCGCAAACCTGTCTCAGGAACTCTCCGACAGAGGGCTCTCCGTGATACAGATAGGATGCGATCCGAAACATGATTCCACACGTTTGCTTTTGAAAGGCAGATTTCAGGAGACGGTCCTTCAGACAGCCAAAGAGAAGAGCAACGTTTCCCTGGATGATGTTATGACGACCTCCGATTCCGGAGTCAGATGTATAGAGGTCGGCGGTCCGGAGCCCGGGGTCGGATGTGCAGGACGCGGATTGCTTACGGCGTTCGACATCCTTTCCAGATCGGATATCGACGGTCTGAATGCGGACCTTATGATATACGACGTCCTCGGAGACGTCGTCTGCGGAGGATTCGCCGTGCCGATGAGGCCCGAGAACTCGGATGTGATATACATCGTGACATCGGGCGAGTTCATGGCCCTGTATGCCGCGAACAACATCATGAGGGGGATGAACAACTATTCATCCGGCGGTCCGAGACTGGCAGGATTGATATTCAACAAGAGGGGATTGGAGAACGAGGACCGTTACATGCAGGATTTCTCGGAGGCCACCGGCGTTCCGGTGATCGCGGCCGTCCCCCGCAGTCATGTGTTCGAAAGGGCCGAGGATATGAATCTCCCGGTAGTGACGGCATTCCCGGATTCCGAAGCCGCAAAGGCGGTAGCGGATATCGCAAACGATACGATGCAGCGTCTTTCCGGAGAGAAGGAATGCTGTTATCCGAGGCCGCTGACCGATATCGAATTGGACAATCTGATCAAAGGATTGAGGAATGTCGAGGAGGCCAAGCCGGTCAGGGAAGAGAAACCGTGCGGATGCGGAGGCGGAAGGCGCAGGAGAAGGATCTGCGCGGCCAGAGGCGCGGTCACGATGTTGGACAACGTGACCGATCTGAACATTCTCGTCCACGGTCCCGAGAGCTGTGCGTTCGTCATGTCGTACACCGTTTGCAATCATTCCCTGAGGGAGTATTTCCGCAATACGGACCTTCGGATACCCGTTGACAACAACATCTTCTGTACGGGCATGA
>DAYM01000010.1:106449-135509 GCA_002506905.1 Methanomassiliicoccaceae archaeon UBA328 | reverse complement strand
CGATTCCGACACGGTCACCGGAAGCATCGGAAAATTGGAGTCTCAGATCAGGAGATCGCTGCTTGAGAGGAAAGGGCCTCTCGCGGTGGTGACCACATGCGTTCCGAGCATGATCGGCGATAATTCCAAGGCCGTCGTCGAAAGGCTGGCGGAGGAGACCGGACGCGACATCAGATTGATAGATTGTTCCGGGGTGTTCACCGGGGATGCATTGAAGGGCAGGGAGGATGCGATAGACTATCTCTGTTCTATGGTCGAGCAGGATGTCCTGAAGGTCCCGGGTACCGTTAATTTCGTCGATGACGGATTCGGAAGACTGAATTACGGTGACAACGAAAAGAACATACTGGCTCTTTTCGATATTTTCAATTTGAAGGTTGAGACCAAGCTGTTCTACCGCTGTTCTTCGGAACAGATACGCAATGCGGGAAAGGCAGAATACAACGTTTTGGCGACGGAGACGGAGAGGAGTTCGGATCTCAGGAAGAAACTCGAATCGCGCGGGGTTACGAACTATCTCAGACCGCTCCCGTCCGGTGTCCGCGATACGTTCGATTGGATCAAGGATACGGGAAGACGCGTCGGAATGAAGGATGCCGCTGAGAAGGCCATTGCCGCGATCTCTAAGGATTACGACGCATACGTCTACAGGATGCGCCCCCTGCTTTCCGGCAAGAAGGTCATAATCATCACAGGCACCATGATGCCTGTCCAATGGGCGGTGGATACGCTCAACGATGTGGGAATGAAGGTCGTCAAGGTCGGCATCGTAAGGTTCGAGGAGGATGAGGCCCCGAAGCCCACGCGTCCCGGTGTCAATGTCCAGGATTACTATTCGATGAAGGACATTCCGAAGGATATCGAAGAGCTGAGGCCCGATCTCATTCTCGGCCATTCCAATTTCAGAAGGGATCCCGGAATATGCAACGGCAATCTGCCGCCGGAGACCATTTCATACCAGGGTTCGTACAATCTGATACGCAGAGTTTACAATCTCCTCAGGGCGCCTTCGGCCTCAGGATGGGAAGGGAGGCGGTTCGGATGAGGAACGGACCTGATGCACTTACGGGGGCCGTATTGGCCGTAGAAGGCATTTCTGATGCCAAAGCGGTCATGCACGGACCTACGGGATGCAGAAAGAACATGGTCTGCTTCTCGAGAAGGTATTTCACAAGGGTAGCCTCGGAACCGAAGGATGTCTTCGATTCTTTCATCAGTCAATCGGACCGCGTTCCGTATTCCGACGTATCCTCGATGGACCTGATAACCGGAGGATGTGCGAAGCTTGCCGAGACGATCGGGGAACAGCCGTCCGACGAGACCGTCTTCGTGATAGGCGCTCCGAGCACCATAGTCAACGGAGATCCCATGGAAAGTGCGGTCGAAAAGAGCGGACACACGGAAGGGGTCTACATTCTCGATGCTCCCGAACTCTCCGGCCCCATGTGCAAAGGATTCGATCATGCTCTGACCCAGGCCGTTTCGCTGCTGGTCAGGGACAGAAGGGAGGTAAGGAAGGATTCGGTCAATCTGCTGGGATTGAACATCTGGACCAAATCCTGGGAAGCTGTCCTGGAAGAGCTCAGGGAGATGCTGTCGAAGATAGGAATAATCGTGCTGTGTGTTCCCGGAGCGGGATCGTCATGTGCGGAGATCGCTTCGTCCGTCGATGCAGAGATGAATCTGATAATGGCTCCCGAGTACTGCTCGGAGCTTTCGAAGTTCTATGCCGAGTTCGGGATAAGGTCCGAACAGGTAGGCATTCCGATCGGATTCGAAGGGACCAGGAAATGGATCTCCGAGATCGCCGGACTATTCGGAAAGGATCCGTCGCCTGTCATCGAAGATATCGACTGCAGGGAGAGGTCTTGCGCCGCAGATCTGAATGCGGCAAGGTTCGGACATCCGCTGAGAGGGTCGTCGTTCTGTATCGAGGGGGATGCCTCGCTGGTCATTCCGATGACCGAATGGATGTATTCCTATCTCTCCGTGATCCCGGATGCCGTGATGCTGTCATACGGTGCTTCCGATGAGCAGAAGGCCGTATTGGCGGAGATGCTTGAAGGCATGGGATGTTCCGACGCCCTGACGAAAGGGCCGGTGGATTGCGAGTTCTATCTTTCTGACGGGGTCGATGCGAAACACATGGAAGCGGTCGGTCTCTGTAATAAGGGAGTGGCGATCTCCAATCCGCAGCCGATAAAGGATTTCCGTCCGGCCCAGGTAATCGGATGCGGCGGTGTATTGTACCTGCTGGACTGTCTGATAAATTACTGATACGGGCCTATGGGGATCCGAGCGGAAGCACACGATCTGCAAGAGCCGAAAAAAGTGGAAAAGTGGGCCGAAGCCCATAAAATGTTCAGTTTCCGAGGTTCGCTTTCGATATCGCTGCGTCGATCTCGTTCTTGAGTGACGGCGGCAGACCTTCGATGCTTCCTGCGAGGAATCCTCTGATGATCATTGCGATGGCCTCGTCCTCGGTGAGTCCGCGTGACATCAGATATTCGACCTGGTCCCTTGCGATCTTTCCGACAGCGGCCTCGTGTGTCATCTCGACATCGGCGACACGTGCTTCCAATTCGGGAATGGCAAGCGTCGTTCCTCCGTCTTCGAGCACGATGCTCCTGCATTCCAAATGCGCCTTTGCACCGGAAGCATTTCCTACAAGTCTTCCGCGGGCGATCATCGAACCGCCTTTGGTGATGCTTCTCGACATGATCTGCGCGTTGGTGTCCGGAGCATTGAGGACGGCCATTCCGCCGGTATCGACGTTGGATCCCTTTTCTGCAAGGCACATCGTGTTGAATGCGCATGAAGCTCCCTCGCCGTTGAGGTTGGCCACGGGATAGCTCTGAAGCGATCCCACGGGGTTCAGCAGGATGTAGTTGTTGGTGTACGAACCGTTCTTTCCGATCATACAGGCGGTCCTCGGACGTACTCCGGTCTCCTTTCCCCAGCTGTGAATCATGGAGAACTGGAGGTTCGCGTTGTCCTTGATGTAGATTTCGGACACACCGACGTGAAGCGCATCGTTGGAGTGATGCGTGGTCGAACAGCCGGTGATGATCTCCAGGGATGCCCCTTCGTCGACTATGATCAGGTTGTGGAGGTTCTGGATGCTCTTGTTCTTGTTCAGGAGCATGCAGGTCTGGACAGGGTATTTCGCCTTGTATCCCTCTTTGACGTGGATGAAGTATCCGTCGGAGTTCTCGAGATAGGTCTTCGCGGTGTACTTGTCCTTCGAAGGGTCGATCGCCTTCCACATGTAGTCCTTGACCCAATCGTACTTCTTCAGCGCTTCCTGGGTGGACAGGAGTTCGACACCGTCCTGGGCCTTGTTGGAACAATGGCTCATTCCGTTGTCGATGAATATGATGGTCCCGAGACGGTCTTCCTGATCGGTGACACCGACGTGGTCCATGGTCTCTTTCAGATCTCCGGAGTCTTCGATCTCGTCGATCTGTTTGACGTCACGCTCTCCTTCCTCGAATCTGTCGATATCGATGTCCTTGCCGTATGCGGCCTTCTTATCGAGTGCCTTCTTTACATCTTCACCAGTCTGCATTTGATACACTCTCCATATCCTTTTTCTCTGATATTCTTCAGAAGGTCCATCGGACGTCCGGTACACCAGATCCTGCCTTCCTTCATGATGTAGGCGGTGTCTGCGCTGATGTAGTTCAGGATCTGTCCGGTATGTGTGATGACCAGCGACGAGACCGATCTGTTGGCCTTTGAACCGCCGCAGGGTTTTGTGTCGTAGAGAAGGTCGTGCACCTTCTTTCCGATGAGATCTATGTTCCCCAGGTCGACACCCGATTCCGGTTCGTCCAGAAGGACGAAATCGGGTTTCTGGGCGGCAAGCTGCAGAAGTTCGGATCTTTTGATCTCTCCTCCGGAGAATCCGACATTGATGTCACGGTCGAGGAAGGATTCCATTTTGAAATCCCTCGCTTCGGATATGACGTCGTCTCCGCAGTTATCTTTGGCTGTGGCCCTCACGAGATCCCCGAGTTTTACCCCGGTGATGTTCGGAGGCCTCTGCATCATCATGCCGATACCGAGCTTTGCGCGCTCGTCGACGGTCATGTGAGTAATATCTTGGCCTTTGAATAGGATCTGACCTTGTGTTATCTCTGTCGTGCCGTAGCCCATAATGGCTGAAAGCAGGGTGGATTTACCCGACCCGTTGGGGCCGAACAGAATGCAGGTCTGGCCATCGGCGACCGAAAGATTCACTCCTTTGAGGATCTCCCTGTCACCGGACTTTACGTGTAGGTCTTTGATCTCAAGCACTGAAACACCGTTGTTCGGTTATGTCAACAATTGTTTATGAAGGTATCCGTACTTCAACGTTTATTGATTACAATTTTGTAACTCTGTTAAGAAAAATGTTTTGAAAATAAGGATGCCCGGCGCAGGGCCGGGCGATGTAAGCGGTTTAGAACTCTCTTCTGATGAATTTGAGCCATGCGATGAAGTATGCGGAGACACCCCACGCGATCAGAATACCGGCCTCGCGGAGGAGATCGGGCGTTGCTATGGGTTCCATCATTCCGAACATGTAGCTGTCGACCATTCCCTGCATGATGGCGGCAACCTGCATGATCTCGGCGTCGCCGGACAGGTTCATGTAATCGATGGCCTTCTGCATGTATTCCACCCACTCGTAGATGATGGCGTTGTAGCTGTCCACGTATTCCGGAACGCATGTGATTATCGTGTTCCCGGCAGTGTCGAGCATGTACCATGTGTCTCCGCCGATCATGGTGGAAACGATGGGTATCACCATGAGCAGACCGAGCAGGGTTATGATCGTGGCGACGCTGCTTTTCTTCAGGAATGCGCTGATGAAGAATGCGATACCGGATGCGGCGAACACATACAGCAGACAGAAGCAGAGCGATATGATCAGTTCCCAGGGAATGGTGCCTGCGAATATCGCAAGCATGGCCGTGACCAGTAAGTAATATACCAGCATGATCAGCGCGGTTATGGCGAAGCATGCCATCAGTTTTCCGAGGAATATGGTGGTCCTCTTGATCGGTCTAGTGAAAAGGATCAGTGCGGTCCTCTCTTCGAATTCGGACACTATCGCAACGGATGAGAGAAGCGCCACGATCAGGAGAGAGATCATGCTTATGTAGGAAAGATACGAGGACAGGATGTCGCTTGCCGCCTTTCCGCTCCATGTGCCTCCCGTGGCGTACGGGATGACGGTTATCAGGACGAACACGAGGAGTATCACCGCAAGGCTGACGAGGAACTTCTTTCCGCGCATGCCTTTGATAAGTTCGTTCTTGGCGACCATGGCGGCCTGTCAGAAGTCGTCTAACTCGATGAATGACATTATGCCGACTCCTTGATGAGGTCGAGGTAGGTCTCCTCGAGCTTGTCCGTCTCCGCAAGGCTGTAGATGCCCGCGTTCATCTGTGCCAGATCGTTGAACAATCTGTTCCTTTCCTCGTTGGAATCTCCGATGAAGATCTGAACATCGTTGCCGAGGCGTTCCGCGGATCTGACGTAGTCGAGCTGTCCGATGCGATCGATGAGTTCGGCCGTGGGGATCTCCGTCGTCTTGGCGATGACAGACTTCACTCCGTGGGATGTCACGAATGCGGATATGTCGTCATCCATCAGAAGTGTTCCGTGGTTGATCATGGCGATCCTGTCGCAAAGGTCCTGGACCTCCGTGAGGATATGAGAGCTCATAACTATGGTGAGGTCGTTGGAGTCGTTCCTGAGATTCTTCAGCACTTCTCTGATCTCCGCCATTCCTCTGGGGTCGAGACCGGATGTGGGTTCGTCGAGGATGATGATGTTAGGGTCGTTCATAAGGGCCTGACCCAGAGCGATCCTCTGTCTCATTCCCTTGGAGAAGGTCCCGAGCCTCTTGTCTCCCCAGTCGGTCATCTTGACCTTTTCAAGGATCTCTTCGGTCTCGGTCTTGATCGATTCTTTGTTCATTCCGATCAATTCGCCCACATATCTCATGGTCTCCCTGGGTGTGAGGTACGGATAGAACTCGGGGGTCTCGATGACGGTACCGACATTTGTCAGTGCGGCCTTGGGGTCCTTTGTCACATCCACGCCGTTGAGATACGCCTCTCCGGAAGTGGCCTTGATCAAATGTGTCAGTATCTTCAATGTCGTGCTCTTTCCGGCGCCGTTCGGACCGAGAAGACCCGTGAAGCTGTTCTTCTTGATAGAGAGATTCAGACCGTTCACGGCGGTGAACGATCCGTACTCCTTGCGGAGGTCGACGATCTCTATCGGACTGTCAGTTGACATGTTATCACTGAGAGGGCGTACTTGGTTCTCGTATTTAAAGATTTGAACGTGTTAATAATATAGGGGCCGCGAAAGCAGATATCTTAATAGCGTGAAGGTCAATCAGGGCCTATTATGAAAGTATACGACGCGTATAAGATGGCGATCGAGCACGGGATGAAGAATGACCCCCGTCCCAAAGACGAGGTAAAACAGGTCCTGAAGGATGCCAAGAAGGAGTACGATTCTCTTTCCAAGGATATGAAGCCGTATTACGATCAGGAAAGGCTCTGGAATCCTTATGCCGATTCGCGCCTCATGTGGGGAGAGGAACTCGCAAAGGAGACGGAGGCCGAGAGGTTCATGTGGGGTATCGACATAGATACTTCCGAGATCCTTCTGGCGGACAGGTTAAAGGAGAAAGGGGAGAAGATCTCCGCCGTTGTGGCACACCACCCCATCGGAAGGGCAAGGACATGTTTCCCCGAGGTCATGTGGATGCAGACCGGGATGTACGACGATGTCGACCTTCCCATAAACATCCTCGAAGGCCTCATGAGGCCCAGGATGGAAGAGGTCAAAAGGAACGTCATGGGCTCCAATTACAACAAGGCCATCGATGCCGGGAAGCTTCTGAACACCCTGATGTTCAATGTCCACAGTCCCGCAGACAATCTTGTCCAGAAATACATGGAGGACATGTTCGCGGAATCGAAGCCCAAGTATCTCGAGGACATCATCGTAAGGCTGATGAAGGAACCCGAATTCCAGGCGGCCGCCAGACTGAACGATCCCCCGAAGATCATGGTCGGCAGCAAGAGGAACCATTGCGGCAAGATCGTCGCGAAGATGACCGGAGGAACATCCGGTCCCAAGGAACTCTACGAGAAGCTCGCCATAGCAGGGGTCGGTACCGTCGTCGGTATGCACTTCCCCGAGAGTCACCTCGAAGAGTGTAAGAAACACAATATCAACGTGGTGATCTCCGGACATATGGCCTCGGATTCCCTGGGTATCAACCTCATGTGCGACATGTGGGAGAAGAAGGGAATAGAGGTCTTCGGATGTTCGGGATTCACCCGTTTCAGCAGGAATTGAGATGTTCGACAGGTCGTCCGTTATCATCAGGGACAGCAGCAAGCTGATGTACGACTACGTACCGCAGGTCCTGCCCCACAGAGAAGACCAGATGAAGGGTCTGGAGAGGCTTTTCCGCCCAATGGTCACAAACGGACAGCCGTGTTCGGCGTTCCTCTACGGAGGCGTAGGCACCGGAAAGACGGCAACAGCCAAACGTTTCTGCGAGGACATGACAAAGTACTGCGCGTCCAACAGCAAACAGATGGACAGCCTTCTGATCAACTGCAGGATAAAGAACACGGAGCACAGCGCACTGCTGCAGATGGTCAGGCATTTCGATCCCGGATATCCGGAAAGGGGATTTTCCGCGGAGGAGATGTTCAGATCTTTCCGTGCGCACATCGAGAAGAGGAGCAGGCCTTTCGTGCTGATCCTCGATGAGGTAGACAATCTTCTGAAGAACAACAGCGAGAATATAATCTACAAGCTCACAAGGATAAACGAAGATCTGAAGGCATCGTCCATATCGATCATAATGATCTCCCAGTTCTCGATAGCGGATGTTCTGGACGAAGCATCGATGTCCACGTTCAAACGTGCGAACACCATCGTGTTCGAGAGATATACCGCTCCGTTTCTGAGAGATATCCTCAAACAGAGGATAGATGAGGCGCTCCTTCCCGATACTGTCGGGGAAGAGGAACTCGACCTCATGACGGAGATAGGCTCGCAGTTCGGCGATGCAAGGTTCGGTATCGAGATAATCGAGAAGTCCGCCATGATCGCAGAGGAAGAGGAGACGGGAAGGATCACTGCCGATAACATCCGTACCGCCGGTGCGATGATATACAGCGGTGTTTCGGAGAGCAAACTGAAGGAACTGGACCTGAATCACAAATTGGCATTGCTGGCAGTTTCGCGTGCCCTCAAAGGAAACGCGTTCGTGAACATCAACGCAGCCGAGAAGACCTATGCCATAGTCTGCGAGGAATACGGTCAGGCCGCAAGGAAGCACACGCAGTTCTGGAGTTACATCAGGGACATGGAACGCAACGGCATACTCGCCACGGAACTGAGGAGCGAGATAGAGACCGGAAGGGTGACCTTCATCACGATCCCGGACATCCCGCCCAAAGAACTCGCCAAGAAACTGGAATATCTTCTGGAGCTCCCCCAGCTCACCGATGACGTAGAGTGGTAAGGATGAAGTGCGACCTTTGCGGAAAAGAAGCTGTTACGTTCATCCGTTACAACGGGTCGCATCTCTGCGGAGAGCATCTCTCCAGATATGTCGAGAGAAGGGTGAAGAAGGAGATCCGCAAGCAGATCGACGTCCATTCGGGAGATACCCTTGCGGTGGCCGTTTCCGGCGGCAAGGACAGCATGGTCACGCTGCATCTGATAGATTCGATATTCGGAAAGAGAGGCGACGTCAGGATCTGTGCGATATCCATCGACGAAGGGATCAGAGGATACCGCCCTCCGAGTCTGGATATCGTTTCCGAGTTCTGCAAAGAGAGGGACATAGAATGGCATCTCCGTTCATTCTCGGAGTTGGATCTGACGATGGACGATGTCGCTCCCGTTTCCGGGGAGAACAGCCCCTGCACCTACTGCGGCGTATTCAGACGCAAACTGATGAACAGCGAAGCGATGAAGATCGGTGCGAAATATCTCGCAACGGGACACAACGCAGATGACATGGCCCAATCCATCATGATGAATTTCACACGCGGCGACATTGAACGTCTGGCACGTTTGGGTCCGCATACCAAGGTACAGCCCGGACTTGTCCCGAGATTCCTGCCTCTAAGGATGATCCCGGAGAAGGAATCGCTGCTTTACGCGATCGTCAACAACATACCGTTCTGGGATGGGGAATGCCCGTATTGGAAGGAGGCCCTGAGGAATCAGTACAGGGACATCGTCGATGAATTGGAGACAAGGTCTCCCGGTTCGAAGTTCAGTATAATCTCCTCGTACGACCAGCTCCGTCCGATGCTGTACGGACAGTACAGGCCCGCAGAACTGCATTTCTGCGAATGCGGCGAACCCACATTGGGAAAGAAATGCAAAGCATGCGAATTGGAAAAGATGCTCAAAGGAAGGCTCGGAAGATGAAGGATACGAGAGTTGCGATTGTGCAGATGGAAAATTCTCCCGGAATGCTTTCGGATAACCTATCCAAGATGAAGGGATACATGTCCGGAGCATCGAAGATGGGCGTCGACATCATATGTTTTCCCGAGGGCTGCCTTACGGGATACACGTCCTCGGATCCCATGTCGATCAAGAGGGACGATCCTTCGGTAAAAGAGATCCTGGCACTTTCTTCGGAAGAGCATATGGCCGTGATATTCGGATTCATAGAGAAGGATGGATCGGATACATTTGTGACACAGGTTGTGGCGCTTCCGTCGGGCGGTGTCATGTACTATCGCAAAACCCATCTCGGGGTCCGCGAGAGGAAGTGTTTCACCGAAGGCGATATTATTGATACCATAGCGTCCGAGAAGGCCGTGATAGGTCTGCAGCTCTGTTGGGAGGCCCATATGCCCGAAGTGTCCACAACACTGAGGAACAAGGGTGCGGAGATCATATTCATGCCCCATTCCATGAAAGGTCCGGCCGACCGCCGCAGGTCCGTCTGGATGAAATACATTCCTGCAAGGGCATACGATAACGGCGTCTACGTCTGCGCCTGCAACAGCATGAAAGGGGAAGGCACGGGCGGCATCATGATCGTCGACCGTCACGGCGATGTCATCGCGGAGGATTTCTCGGGAAAGGAGACGATGATGATCAAGGACCTTCCCGCGCTTCCCAAAGAGGACGTATATCCCGACGACATGAAGGAAGCCAATTATTTCCTCAGGCGCAGACCGGGCATCTACGACCTTCATTGATTCTGTGAAATCAATATAGATGAGACGGACCATTTTACGAAATCCTTAAATTATTTTACGAAAACCATCAGAACAGGGGCAAATTTTTACAAAAATTGTCCAAAGATATATTAACGATATGGATGTGCCGATTTCAATTGTTAGCTGCGTTTGTCGGCATTTCTCATTCGGAAGCCGCACGCATGACTGCATGAAGAAGGAATATAATGGCTATTACAGACATATTGAATGACGTTTTCAGTCCGATCAATACGTACATGTGGTACATTGCTTTCGTTTTCCTTATCGGTCTCGGTATCGTCTTCACGATCAAACTGAGAGGACTGCAGATCCTCAAGGTTCGTGAGACAGCCAAATTGGCCGTATCCGGTATTACGGAGGGAAAAAGCGAGAAGCACATGCTCTCGTCATTCGAGACATTCTGCATCGGAATGGGAGCACGTATCGGTGTAGGTAACATCGCCGGAGTCGCTACGGCTATTGCCACAGGCGGTCCCGGAGCAGTATTTTGGATGTGGATCTTCGCGATCATCGGATCCGCAAGCAGTTTCATGGAATCGACCGTTGCACAGATCTACAAAGAGAAGAAGAGCGACGGAAGTTACCACGGAGGCCCCGCATATTATGCGACAAAGGGAATCGGTAACAAGAAGATCGGAATCCTTTTGGCGGTTCTGATCGTCATCACATTCGGTATCGGTTTTGTCGGTGTCCAGGCTACGAACGCATCCTCCGCTCTCTGCGGAGCATTCAACTTCGATAACAACGCCCTGGTGTTCGGTATCATTATTGCGGCCATCTCCGCACTCGTCATTTTCGGCGGTGTAAAGAGGATCGCAAAGGTGTCCGCAAGGGTCGTTCCGATCATGGCATTCGGTTGGATCGGATTCGCTCTTGTCGCTATCCTCCTCAACATCGGCGGTGTCGGAAACGCCATCGGCATGATATTCAAATACGCATTCTCCGCACCCTCCCTGATCGGCGGTGCGATCGGTACTGTTATCATGACCGGTCTGAAGAGAGGAATATTCTCCAACGAAGCAGGTCTCGGTTCGGTCGCCAATGTTGCGGCTACCGCGAACACATCCCACCCCTGCAAGCAGGGAATGATCCAGTCCTTCGGTGTTCTCATGGATACCCTTATCGTCTGTACCGTTACGGCACTCGTCGTTCTGTCCTACGGTAACTTCGATGAGATCCTTGCACTCCATCTCACAGGATCGCAGCTTGTTCAGGCTGTTGTGTCCAGTACTGCTATCGGCGGTGCCGCGAACTATATCATCGCGATATTCATGTTCGTATTCGCGTTCACCAGTCTGATCGGATACTACACGATGAGCGAGTCCAACGTGAGGTTCATCAAGGACGACAAGAAGGTCCTCTTCCTGGTCCGTGTCCTGATCATCGTCGTGGCATTCCTGTCATGTCTGATCTCCACCGGTCTGATGGATCTGATCTGTGATACCTTCATGGCATTCATGGGTGCAGTGAACATCATTGTCGTGGCACTCCTTAGCAAGAAGGCAATGGAAGCCTACAAGGACTACCGTTCGCAGAAGAAGGCGGGTATTGAGGAACCTGTGTTCCATAAGGATGCCCTGTCCGATGCGACCGGTGTTACCGAATGGGATTGAAACAATTTCACGGCCTTCCCGATCGTTCGGGAAGGCCATTACTTTCATTTTTCGGTATTTGGAATTTGATGATCTATATTGTGGATCGGAATGCGTTGCATATTTTAGGTGGACAAAATCTGCAACAATGCATAAATTTGATAGATACGATAAATACCATCTCTCAAGAGAAAGATCCTGACAGAATTGAATGATCATCTTGATTCGTAATTCAGATCCCCGAAGCACCCTTCTGTCAAAGATCTCTGAAAGGAACAAGATCGCAGCAGGTGCATTCGATGCACATGGTGTGAAGGTTCAGGGTCGTCAGACCGTATTCTTCCATTATCCTCTTCTGCATCTTGGCAAGCGAGATCACTCTCTCCGGAGTCATCTTCTCCTGTTCGCCGATCGCTTTTTCGAGGTTCTCCCTGTTCATGGAATTGAATCTCAATGCTCTGAGTGTGGGTACAACGCCCATAGAACAAAGCTTCCTGAAACACTTTTCGATCTCTTCGTCGGTCTCGCCCATTCCGAATATTATGTTGGAGCTGACCATCCCCTTTCCGAATATCTTCACGGCAAGCTGCAACAAGTGCCAGATACCGTCATAATCAAGTTCGGGGCAGACCTTTTCGAATATCTCCCTGTCAGGGGATTCGAGATTGAGCTTGATCTCCGTAGCGCCCGCATCCTTCAGTCTTCTGAGGTGTTCTTCGGTAGCTACGTAGGGTTCGATACCGATGGGCATATCCGGGAATTCCTTTCTGAGTGCCGAGACGCACGAGACGAACCTGTCCACGGTAGAATCGACGGAACCGACGACTCCGCTGGTGAGTGAGACCGATACGACTTTCTGAACCGATCTCGCATCCTTCACAAGACTGACGATCCTCTCATCGGTAAGGCCTTTGAACTCATCCTTCGGAAGGAGCGGCGAGGTGCAGTATGCGCAATGATACATGCATCTGGGGTCCAGATTGAAGAATGCCTGTTCGGGCGAATGGAACACGACCGGTCTGAGTTCCACGTTCTCGAGGAACGGTTCCCCGTTCCTTGTGAGGGAATAACCGTTTTCCCCGACAACGAGTTCGAATTCCCCGTCATCGTAGGATATGGTCTTCTTTACCCTGTGATATCCGAAGGCGAAGACGGCCGAACCGTAACCTGCGCCGGGACCTGCGGTGGAATGGGATACCCTGTAAGGGAATTCGAATCCCTTCGGAAGCCTTACCGGACCTCCCAGAATGAGGAGGGCCTTCTTTTGGATCAGATCTTCTTCCATTTGGCACCGTCTGCCGAATCCTCAAGTTTGTATCCTGCCTCGGCGAGCTTGTCTCTGATCATGTCGGAAAGGTCGTACTGCTTGCGTGCCCTGAGCTCCTTGCGGAGGTCTACGAGAATGGACATGACCGCATCGAACGCATCATCGTTCCGGGCTTCCTCTTCGGGAAGTATTCCGAGGATGGTGTCGAGTTCCTTCATAAGTGCCAGTATCTTGGCCGCACCCTGTTTGGTGAGGGTCTTGTCGGCCATTGCCTTGTTGGTCGTGCGTGCAAGCTGGAAGAGTTCCTCTATTGCTGCGCGGGTGTTGAAATCATCATCCATCGCTGCCTTGAACCTCTGTCTTGTCCCGTCGATGATGTCGCATACATCGCCGTCTCCGTCGGGTCCCGATCTTGCGTAGGCCTGAAGGTCGCCGTAGTTGTTGTGCAGTCTTTTGAGTGCTGTCTGCGCCTCAAGGAGCATGTCCTCGCCGTAGAGCAGAGGGCTGCTGTAGTGCGTGTTGAGGAAATAGAATCTGATGGTATATTTGTCGAATTTCTGAGCGACATCCTTCACTCTGAAGAAGTTGCCGAGTGATTTGGACATCTTCTCCTCTTTGTAGTTTCCGACGCCTTTGACCTGAAGCATTCCGTTGTGCATCCAATAGTGTGCCAGAGGCACGCCGTTGGCCGCCTCGGACTGAAGGATCTCGTTCTCGTGGTGGGGGAAGATAAGGTCGTTTCCTCCGCCGTGGATGTCGATGGTGTCGCCCAGGTAGCGTTTGATCATTGCGGAGCATTCGATATGCCATCCGGGCCTGCCCTCTCCCCAGGGGGAAGGCCAGCTGCAGTTCTCTTCCGGTTTGGCCGCTTTCCATATGGCGAAGTCCAGGGGGTCCTGCTTCTGATCGTCCAGTGCGACACGTCCGGATGATTCCATGTCCTCGATCTTCCTGTTGGAAAGCTGACCGTAGTTCTTTGCTTTCCTTACGGAGAAGTAGACGCTGCCGTCAGGTGTGACGTATCCGTAACCGTTGTCGACGATCTTTTTCACCATTGCGATGATGTTTCCCATGCATTCGCTTGCTTTGGGGTACTCGTCTGCTCTGTTGACCCCGAGTTTCTCGGTGTCTTTGAAGTACTCGTCGATGTATCTTTTGGAGAGCTCGAGAGGTTCGATGCCTTCTTTGTTTGCCTTGATGATGATCTTGTCGTCCACGTCCGTGAAGTTGGTGATGTGTTTGATCTCGTAGCCGCAGTACCTGAGGTATCTGGCTATCATATCGAAGACTATTATGCTCCTGGCATGTCCCATGTGGATGTCATCGTAGACAGTGACCCCGCAGACGTACATGGATACCTTTCCGGGCTCTACGGTCACGAATTCCTCTTTCTTGTTTGTGAGATTGTTGTGTATCATCAGGGACATTTTCATTCTTCCTTGCTCTTCTTTTTGGCTTTCTCGACATCGACGGGGTCCTTGATCTCCGTCTTGGTCTGAAGCTGTTCCACAGCCTTGCGGAGGACCTCTATCTCGCTCTCCAGCTGTTTGACGTAATCTGTTATGTAATCCGGAAGGTCGTCGTGTCTGAGGGGGTCGTGTTTCACTCCGTCCTTCTTGATGATCTTTCCGGGAACTCCGACAACGGTGCAGTTCGGGGGGACGTCCTTGAGGACAACGGATCCAGCTCCTATCCTGACATTGTCGCCGATGGTGATGTCTCCGAGGACGGTCGCATTGGCCCCGCAGACTATGTTGTTTCCGAGAGTGGGATGTCTCTTTCCCTTGCTGGAAGATGTTCCGCCGAGGGTGACTCCCTGGTAGAGTGTGACGTTATCGCCGACGATGGCGGTCTCTCCGATGACCACTCCTGTGGCATGGTCGATGAAGAATCCCTTGCCGATGGTCGCTCCGGGGTGTATGTCGCATCCGGTCTCCTGGTGTGCCTTGAAATTGATCTCTCTTGCTTCCATGTACTTTCCCTGGAGCCAAAGCTCGTGGCTCTCTCTGTACATGCACACTGCGCGCAGTCCTGTGTGGAATCTAATAGCATCCTCCTCATTGATCATGGCGGGGTCGCGTTCCATGACTGCTTTCAGGTCATCGGGACAGATCTTCATCTTCATCGGTTGCCACCAATGGGTCCCTCCTTATTTAATGTTCACCCGCGCAGGTGCGGGGGAGATGATCCGCTGTCAAAATCTCTTTCTGCATCCGGCATTCTTGTTCGAACCTGTCTTTTCGATCGATCCTTTTTCTGCCGTCCGATGAAGGACGTTCTGCCCCGTCACCCGAATGTGCAATAAAATCGATACGGCAGGATCGCGATGCCATTTCCCCGGGTCCCGAAAGTCAAGTTATATACTCTTCCAGGAGATTGGGATACCATTAAGGAGCGATCAAATGGCGGCAATAAGATTGGGAAAGAACCACCTGAGGTGGTGCTTCGCCTGCAATTTACCGATAATGGAGAGTAAGGAATGTCCGGTGTGCGGTGCACAGACAAAGGAGATGGAACTTACCCCTCCCGCAGATTCGAGACCTGCATTCGACAGCGATATCCGGAAGATCAGAGGACTCATCGACGGTAATTTCGGCGAGGGCACCGGAAAGGGTGTCATCCCCGACGGACATCTTGTGATTCTGAACAAATGTCCTGCAATAGACCGCATGGACGAGGTCCTCTGCGACGGTGTCGTCGTCGGTACAATGAGATACGATATCGGAGCAGGCTGGCAGTTCATCATCCGTCCCCAGGGCGCCATGCGTATCCAGGGAAAGATCACCAGAGGATACGTCGTATGCGACCCCGGTGCGGTGAAGTTCGTCCAGGACAGCAAGAATCTGATGGCTCCCGGTGTCAACGATGCCCATCCCGAAGTGAAGAACGGGGACGAGGTCATCATCGTCGATCCCGATATGAAGATAATCGCTACTGGTCTCGCAAAGATGTCCGCGGAGGATATGAAGGCACATGTCAAAGGCGTTGGTGTCAAGACCAGATGGTACAAGCCCGAAGAACTGGTCGTTCCCGGTGCTCCCCATACATGGGACGATGCCGTAGAGGCCAACAGGAAGATCATGGAGAAGAGGATCGAAGAGGCCGCCGGTTTCATCAGGAACACTATAGCCAAACACGATCTGCCCGCCGTCGTATCGTTCTCCGGAGGAAAGGATTCCCTCGCGACATTGCTCCTTACAATAGACGCCGGAGAGAAGCTTCCCGCCATGTTCGTGGATACCGGCCTGGAATTCTCGGAGACCGTTCAGCATGTGCACGATGTGTGCAAGAGACACGACATCAAACTGATCGAGGAGAAGGCCCCTGTTGATGCATTCTTCGGAAACCTTCCGCAGTTCGGACCTCCGGGAAAGGATTACAGATGGTGCTGCAAGACGAACAAGCTCGGACCCATGGTCGCCGCGATCACCAAGAACTTCCCTAACGGGGTGCTGTCATTCATCGGTCAGAGGAAATACGAATCCGAGGCGAGGAATGCCAAACCCCGTGTATGGGAGAACCCGTGGACGCCCGGACAGATCGGAGCATCGCCCATTCAGAATTGGAGCGCAATGCACATCTGGCTCTATTTGTTCATGAAGAAGGAACCTTACAACGTATGGTACTCCAAAGGATTGGACAGGATCGGATGTTTCATGTGTCCCGCTTCGGACCTTGCGGAGTTCGATATCGTCAAGGCGGCCGACCGTTACAAACAGTGGGATGATTTCCTTAACAAGTACATGGAGGACAACGGACTTCCGCAGGAGTGGAAGACATACGGACTCTGGAGATGGAAGAAGGTCCCGCAGTCCATCCGCGACGAGATCAAGAGGGTCACCGGCAAAGAGGTCCCGGAACTCACAAGGAAGACGAAGTCCTCCGAGAGCGGTCCGATCAGCATCAAGATACAGGACGGTTATTCGCCCTGTACGATGGGATACAGCATCGAAGCGGCGCTGTCAAGGCCTATAGATCTGGACAAGCTGGAACCTTTCACCCATGCCCTCGGTTGGGTAATCAATTACAACAAAGAGGAAGGTTACGTCGAGGCGGATTATGTCACATTCTACGCCGACGGTGCGATAATCTCCAAGGCATTCGTCGAGAACGATGCCAAGAACCACATGGACGAAGCTTTCCAGCTCGTGGTCCGTGCGGAGCAGTGCGTCGGATGCGGACTCTGTGCGGCCAGATGCAAATCCGGTGCCCTGTACATGAAGGACGGAAAGGTCGCGATCCATGAGGATAAGTGTATCTTCTGCAAGGATTGCTACGGCCCCTGTCCCGCCGTGAAGTTCGCCGCGAACCAGTCCGATGCGTTCGACGAGTGAGGATCGGTTTTCAAGAGGGGTCGGAAGACCCCTCTCAAAGGGACATCGCCCCCTGCCTGGTACTTTCACGCTAAAAGATTCGCGCATAATTAAATACGTCAAATGACGTGAAGGAGCCAGTGGTCTTATGAAGACGAAGATGAAAGCTTCCAGGCGTGCGATGGGTATGGATTATGCGATACGTGAGGTCGTCGTTCCCGCAGAGGCAGCCGCAAAAGCAGGAAAGAAGCTTTACCGTCTCAACATCGGAGATCCCAACAAGTGGGATTTCGAGACCCCCGAATATTTCAAAGAGACGCTTCGTGAGGCAGTAGACCACACGGACAACGGATACGGCGATTCCCAGGGCAATCTCAATCTCAGGGAAGCGATCGTACAGAGGGAGTACGAGAAACACGGTGCGAAGATATGCGCAGATGATGTTTACGTCACCGCCGGACTCAGCGAATGCATCAATGTCCTGATGGCAACCCTTATCGAGCCAGGAGATGAGGTCCTCGTTCCGGGTCCCGGTTATCCATCATACGCCCAATACGCTAATTTCTACGAGGGAAAGATCGTTCCCTACAGGCAGATCGAAGAAGAGGACTGGAGACCCGATATCGACATGATACGCAAGCGTATCACCGACAGGACAAAGGCCCTCATCGTCATCAATCCGAACAATCCGACCGGTGCAGTCTATCCCGAAAAGGACCTCAGGGCGATCGGAGACATCGCGGGAGAGTACAACATACCCCTCGTATCCGACGAGATCTACGACAAGATCGTCTTCGACGGCGAGTTCTTCTCACTTTCGAGACTTCCGGACGATATCCCCAGGATAATCATGAACGGATTCTCCAAGGTCAATCTGATGCCCGGATGGAGGCAGGGATACTGCTACTTCATGGACAAGAACGGACTCATGGACGAGATCCGCGAGGGTATGATGAAACAGTTCCGCGTGAGGATCTGTGCAAATGTCCCCTGTCAGGAGGCCGCAAGGGTATCCCTGCAGGGACCTCAGGATTATATCGTGGACATGAACGGCAAGCTCAAGGAAAGAGCGGATTTCACATACAAGAGGCTCAACGAGATCCCCGGAATCGATACCAAGAAGGCCAAAGGGGCGCTTTACATGTTCCCCCACGTTGACCTGGGAAACACCTGGAAGACGGACAAAGACTTCGTTATCGATCTTATCAACGAGGAAGGTGTCGTACTCGTACACGGTTCCGGTTTCTGCAAGGAATTCGGTCAGTCCCATTTCAGGACGATCCTTCTTCCGCCCATGCAGACGCTCGAGGAAGCGTACGACCATATCGAGAGATTCATGCTCAGGCATCATTGAGTTCAGAGGTATTCGTATGACCACACTTATAGCGTATTTTTCACGTGCAGGTAAGAACTATGTGAGCGGCGACATCGTCGATCTCAAAATAGGGAACACACAGGTCATAGCGGATATGCTGCATGACAGCATCCCGGATTCCGATATGTTCAAGATAAGCACGATCGCCGCATATTCCGACAATTACAAGGCGTGCTGCGAACAGGCCAAGGAGGAGAAATCCGCCAACAACAGGCCCAAGCTCAGAAAGCACGTAGAGGACATGTCCAAGTACGATACGGTCTTCATCGGATATCCGAATTGGTGCGGTACCGCCCCCATGGCGGTCTTTACCTTTTTGGAAGAGAACGATATGGCCGGCAAATTGGTCGTTCCGTTCTGTACCCACGAAGGGACAGGATTGGGTTCCAGTGAAGAAGATATCAAAAAGGCATGTCCGAAGTCGAAGGTCCTTCATGGACACGCGTTCTTCGGTACCACCGTCAAGGACGCTTTGCCCGAGATGGCGAAATGGCTTTCCGAACTGCCGCTCTGAACGGAACATCCAAAAGAGCCAGTACGGTAAAAAAAATACATTTTTCCGAAAAGAATTAATTCGGTCTCCCGGAAACACAAACCATGTCCCGGAAGACCGTTGACAGTTTCATGCTCAGATCTTTGCGATCCTTTTGAGCATCTTGACGACGGCATCGACGACATCGCGTCCTTTCTCGATGCGGTCCACTGCCTGAAGCTGCGTCATGTTGGGTCCGGTGATACCGAACGCGACAGGCTTGTTGTACTTCAGGGACAGGTCTGCGATCTGCCTTGATGCCTGTGAGATCACGATCTGATCGTGGTCGGTCTCTCCGGTGATGACCGCACCGATGGTGATGACACCGTCGACATCGGTCTTTTCCAGAAGTGTCTGTACCGCGAGGGGTATCTCGAAGACACCGGGCACCATGATGGTCTTGGAGATCTCCACATCGAGGAAATCCGCCTCTGCCTTTGCCCTCTCGACCATCATCATCGTGACGTCGTAGTTGAATTCCGCTGCTACCATTCCGATCTTGTATTTTGCCATTAGATCACCTGTATTCTACCGGACCTTCGTCCGCAAAACCCTGTCTCAGCCCCATTCCGGCATTCTTTGTAAGCCTGTCGGGGCGGAAGAGCAGGTCGTAAACGTTTACCGCATGTTCCCTGGCCCTGCTGTTTGCCAGGAAAGCGAGTTCTTTGTCATTCTCGGCCTCGTCCGCGTGGACGAAGACCTCGATAATGTGTTTGTTCGTTGCAAGCTGTGCGGCGATGAGGCCTGTAGATGCTTCGTGGGCGCACATCTTGTCCTTCTGTTTGGGGCCGGGCATTCCCAATGCCATGACTATGTCGCAATGCTGCTCTTCGATGAGCTTCTTGCAGGTCACCGGCAGGTCTTTGACACCGGGTACGGTGTACCTGATGATCCTGAAACCCGTGCCGGTCTTGTTCAGTTCGTCTATTGCCGCCGCACCCATGTCGAATCTGGCAAAGGTGGTGTCAGCGATACCGATCAGCTTCATTCCATCCTCCTGATCTTTGCGACGATCCTTCTGGTGGCATTGAGGTCATCCGCATTCTCTGATGCTCTGATGACCTTGATGTTACCTAGACCTCTCTTCGCAAGTTCTTCCGAAAGCTGTTGTTCATCGAATTTCTGATCGAAACCGAGAACTATCACGTCCGGTCTGATCCTTTTGACCGTTTCGAAGATGTCGCCCTGGTTTCCGACTATGGCCTTGTCGACGGGTTTCAGAGAACCGACGATCTTGGCGCGCATATCCTCGGGAGTTATGGGCTCGTGTTTCTTCTCGCGTACGGTCTTATCGCAAGCAACGACGACGATCAGCTCGTCGCCGTATTTCTTTGCCTGTTCAAGGTATGAGATGTGTCCGGGATGGATAAGATCGAAGACTCCCGAAGCCATTACTCTTACCATGTGACTCACAGATCCAATTTGTTGTCTTCGAGGTATTTGTTCCAGGCCTCGACGACCTCGTTTCCGGTCACGAACGGGATACTGTGCTTCTTGGCGAATTCCATGACCTCTTCCTTGGGACGGGAGCCTCCGTTGTCGCCCATCATCTCGCAGATGGTCGCAGAGGGTTTGACGCCTGCCATGTACATCATTGCGGTGCAGAGTTCGGTGTGTCCGAACCTCGATTTGAGGATCTTGTCGCTGGTGTTGAGAAGGTGGATGTGTCCGGGTGCCCTGAAATTGGTACCGAGTTCCTTCTCGATCTCCTTTCCGGGTTTGTCCTGGAAGATCGTCTTTGCGTATTCCGTGATGGTAAGCGCCCTGTCCTTGTCGGTTATTCCGGTGTATGTGTCCCTGTGGTTGATGGTCACACCGAACGAGGATTTCGTGTTGTCATAAGGTATGTCGTTAGGGGCCATGTCCTTCAGGACGGGGTATTTCTCCCTGTCGTCCCAATAAACATCGGACATGAACGGAAGACCGACCGCTTTCGCGATCCTGTAAGGCGTTGTGGTGCATACAAGGCCGCCTGCTTCCTTCCTCATCAGCTTCAGATGTTCCCATGTAATGAATTCTGATGCGACGGTAAGGTCGCTTTCCCTTTCCCGGTCGTCGAAATCGAAGACCAGGATAGGCTTGCCTGCCCTGATAGCGTTGAACGCTTCTTCCATGCTCATATTATCGTATTTTGGATGGGTGAAGTATTAAAATAAGAATGTTCTATTACTAAAAAATCGGTAAATACAACTATCGCGGTAATTTGCGATAAGGTCTAGACCCTTAGGATTATATCGCGGTTCGCTATGTAAGCGCAGAGGGATGCATATGGATTCGGAAACGGAGATATTCAGCATGGCATTGGACTTTCCCGAGCAGATCGAGGAAGCTGTCAACGCCCCGCTGCCCCGCATTAAGAGGGCCGTCAAGGTCTGTATCTGCGGAATGGGAAATTCCGCATTGGCCGGCGACGTTCTCATCGATTACGCGAATGCATCTCCGTCGATCCCCATCACTGTTATCAGGGACATCGAACTTCCGGGCTGGGTGGATTCCAAGACCACTGTGATCCTTCTGAGTTACTCCGGTGATTCCGACGAGGTCATCTTGGCCTATGACGAGGCACGTGCCAGGAACTGTAAATGCATAGTCATCTCGGCAGGCGGAAAACTCGGAAAGAAGGCCAGTGAGAACGGCGACCGTCTCATAGAGATCAAGAGGAAGGGAATGGTCCCCAGGGAAGCATTCGGGATAATTTTAGGATATCTTGCGGCCGTATTGGAAAGTGCAGGCGTCTGCGATGCGGCATCCGAGCTCAGAAGGGTGATACCGGAACTGAAGAGGACTAGGGACGAGATCGTCGCTTCGGGATTCTCCGAGGTTAAGGACATTTCGGGAAGGCTTCTTCACAGGATCCCCGTCGTCTACAGTCTCGCGACGATGAGGGCCGCCGCTATAAGGTGGAAGACCCAGATAAACGAGAATTCCAAATTCATATCGTTCTGCGGTTCGCTTCCGGAATTCAATCACAACGAGATCGTAGGTTGGATGGACGGGGATGACAGGAACCGCATATTCATTCCGGTCATCATCTACGATAACGATGCTCCGCAGATGGTCCGCTGTATGTTGGATGCTTCGATGTCGATCCTCGAGGACGGAAAGATCGACATGGCGGTCTATCATGTGATGGGCGAGAGCAATATCGGCAAGAATCTTACGTGCATATTGATGGGCGATCTCGTATCTCTCTATCTGGCACACCTTCGTCACGTCTTGGAATGATCACAACTCCGTCGGCGTTCGGACCGAATCTCTTTTTTACGTAATGCGCGATTAAGGTGCTGATCAAAATGGCATTAGAAGACGCCCGCTACATCAGAGAACAGGTACAGGCTCACAACAAATGGTTCGAGCAGTGCATCCCCATGATCGCATCCGAGAACCTCATGAGCCCCCTCGCAAAGGAGATGCTCATCTCGGACTTTGCAGACAGGTATGCAGAAGGAACTCCTGGTAAAAGATACTACCAGGGTAACATCTACGTTGACAAGGTCGAGCTCAAAGCGATTGAACTTGCAAAGAAGGTCTTCAGATCGGATTTCGCCGATGTAAGGCCCATCTCCGGAACAGTTGCCAACATGGCAGTTCTCTTCGCATTCGCCCAGCCCGGCGATACCATCACCACCTGCGCACTTGCACAGGGAGCGCACATCTCGACCTGCGAATTCGGTGCTTTCGGTCAGAGAGGCGTCAAATCCGTAAACTATCCGTTCAACGTCAACGATATGAATCTCGACGTCGACGGAACCATCAAGCTCCTGAAAGAGGTAAAGCCCAAGGTCGCTCAGTTCGGTCTTTCGGTGTTCCTCTTCCCCCCGCCGCTCAAAGAGCTGCAGGACACATTCAATGAGATCGGATGTCTCGTTTGGGAAGACTGCGCACACGTGCTCGGTCTCATCGCAGGCGGACAGTTCCAGGACCCCCTCAGGGAAGGCGTGAACGTCGTGTCCTCATCGACACACAAGACATTCCCCGGACCCAACCACGGTATGATCCTCGGACAGAACCTTACCGATGAGCAGGAGAAGAAATTACTGAAAGCGGTGTTCCCCGGAGTCACATCCAGCCACCACCTTCACGCAATGGCCGCACTCGCCATCACACTTGCCGAGATGGATGTCTTCGGAAAGGAGTACGCAGCGCAGGCATGCAAGAACTCCCGCGCACTCGGACAGGCACTGTACGAGCTCGGAGTACCCGTTCTGTGTCCCGACCTCGGATTCACCAGGTCCCACGCCATCGCATTGGACGTCACCCAGTTCGGAGGCGGAAAGGACTGCGCCCAGCTCCTCGAGGATGCGAACATCATCTGTAACAAGAACATGCTTCCCCAGGATACCAGCTCTGTAAGGCCTTCCGGCCTCAGGCTCGGTTCGCAGGAAATGACCCGTCTCGGAATGAAGGAGAGCGAGATGAAAGAAGTGGCAGAGCTCATCGCACGTGTCATCGTCAAGAAGGAGGACCCCAAGAAGGTCGCCGAAGACGTCAAGGCATTCAAGAAGAACTTTGCCACCATCCAATACTGCTTCAACGCAGGAGAACCTGCGTATGAATACCACAAACTTGTGGAGTGATAGATATGGCATCATTCACAGACAAACTTAAGACTGGATTGAAGAACACGGACAGCCTCACCGGACAGAAGATCGACGAGGCAAAATACGATAACAAGATCTCCGAGCAGAAAAGCCAGAAGAGATAAGCTATCGAAGAGGCAGGAGAGAAGATGTTCGATGCATATGCAGAGGGCAAGACCGAACTCACTGCCGAGGTAAAGGAACTCTACGAGAAGGCCAAGGCCTGCGACGAAGAGATCAAGAAGCTTGAGGCCGAGAAAGAAGAGCTCAAGCAGAAGGCCCACGAAGAGCGTGAGGCCCGCAGGAACGAGAACCAGTGAAACCATTGCCGACCGGATTTCTTCCGGCCGGCCCAAACCCGTTCGCAGTACCCAGAACCTCAGAGTTCAGGGTTTTTTTAACAGCTGTATATGATCCTTGCTCATCGAGATTTAGTATTCTTTAAATATCATTAGGTAATCCTAAAAGTAATGAGTTCACAGAGCCGCGAAGATTATCTTATCAGCATTTTGAGACTTACCGAAGGCGAGAGGGCGGCGAAGACCACCGAGCTCGCATCGTTCATGGGAGTGTCACCTGCAAGTGTCACTGAGATGCTCAAGATACTGTCAAGCGAAGGATATGTCGAGTACGAGAAGTACAAAGGGGTATCGCTCACGGAATCGGGACTCAATCTTGCGAGACAGATAAGGAAGAAACATCACGTTGTGGAGAGGTTCCTCACAGATGTCCTCGATGTGGATCACCAGACCGCTCACGAAGAGGCACATAAAATGGAACACGTCATTTCTGATGATTCCATGCTCAGGATCTGTCAGATGGTCGGCACACCTGTCGACAGCGACTGCAAATCCTGTAACAATCCCTGTAAGGCCGCTATGGCGGGCAAACAGTCCACCGAATCCCTAAGCAATATGGACGGCGGAGAGCATGGCAAGATCGCGTTCTTGAAGAGCGACGATTCCGAGACTGTCAAGAAGCTTATCGCCATGGGATTCGTCCCCGGAAGGGAGGTATCTGTCGAAGGCAGGGTCTCCAATAAGGGTCCGAGAGTTATCGGAATAGGCGGATCCACTGTGGCATTGGATGTGGGAATGGCTGCCGCGGTCTTTGTCGACGTTGGTAGTTGATCTTGGAAAACGAACAGGTCCAGGTCGCTCTGATAGGACAGCCCAACGTGGGAAAGTCCGCACTTTTCACCAGAATGACCGGTGTCGGCGTCATATCATCGAATTATGCGGGCACTACCGTTGAATTTGAAGAGGCCGTCATCAGCAGGAACGGACACACAGTCAACGTCCACGACCTTCCCGGAATCTACAGTCTTTCTAAGAATCAGCCCGATGAGGATGCCGCCATCAGTATGCTGGGCGAATCCAAGAACGATGCGGTCATCGTCGTGGCGGATGCGACCAATCTCGAGAGCAGTCTTGTTCTCTGTTTCGAGGTCCTCGAACTCGGTCTTCCCACCATATTGGCACTGAATAAGATCGATGCCGCCAGGAAGAAGTTCGAGATCGATGTGGACGCCATTTCCAAAAGCATAGGCATACCCGTCATGCCCGTTTCGGCAAAAACGTCCGAAGGCGTGGACGCACTGGTAGATGCCGTCTGCGAAGGAAAGGCCGCCGCACCTGATTTCAAGGTCAATTACAGCAGGAACATCAACATCGCCGCCAATGCGATAGCCGATGCACTTCCCGAAAGCAGGTTCAGAAAATACGGCGTGGCCATCAAGGTCCTGGAAGGGACCGATGATTTCGTCAAGATGGTCCCCCGCGATGTAATGGGTGCCGTAGACGATATGAAGAAGATGCTCAAAGAGCTCAACAACGAGACTCCGGACATCACCATAGGACGTGAGAGGTACGCTCTCTCGGACATCATCGTGAGAGGTTCCGTCAAAAGAACTCAGAGGGCCCAGACAAAGAAGGAGAAGTTCTCGGATCTGACGATCTCCCCTTCCACAGGAATTCCGATAATGCTCGGAGTATTCGCGTTGATCTTCCTGATCATCGTCTACGTAGGTTCATTCCTGGACGAGCTGGTAGCCGGAGCGTACGATTACTGTCTCGGCGATTGGCTTACCGAGGTGGCAGGATCATTGGATCCGCTGTGGGCATCGATCCTTAACGGTATCAACGGAAGCATCGGTGCGATCCTATCTCTGGTAATACCGTACATCATGGTATTCTACATAATATTGGGAATACTGGAGGATTCGGGATATCTCACCCGTGTCGTTGTCCTTTTGGATACGGTCATGCACAGATTCGGACTTCACGGAGGAGCGGCAATACCCATACTCGTAGGTATCGGATGCAACGTTCCCGCCGTCCTTGCGACACGTTCCATCCAATCCAGAAGGGAAAGGCTGATCATCACCGCGATAATCATAATGGCCGTGCCCTGTTCGGCCCAGATGGCCATCATCATGGGCATCACCGGAAAGTACGCGGGAATACCATATGCTCTGGCCATCCTCGTAATATTGGTAGCCCTCGGATGCGTTATCGGTTATCTGATGAACAAGCTGCTGAAGAAAGAGCCCAGCAACCTTGCCATGGAACTTCCCGACCTTGTCATGCCCCAGGCGAAGAACGTCCTGTTCAAGACATGGGAGAGGATCAAGGACTTCTTCTACATCGCATTCCCGCTGCTGGTCATCGGAAGCATCATTGTCGAGTTACTGCTTACATACAATCTGCTAGATATCATCGTTGAGCCTATGTCGTTCATCACCGTCGGCATGCTCGGACTGCCGGCCGTCTGCGTGGTCGCGTTCATAGTCGGTATCCTGAGAAAGGAGATGGCCGTCGGAATGCTTGCGATCCTCGGTCTGCTTACGACCATGACCTCCGAACAGTTCGTCGTGTTCGGGGTTGTGATGGCAACTTACATCCCGTGTATCGCCACACTCACGGTCATGTGGAAGGAGAACGGCTGGAAGGATACGCTGATCACCACTGCGATATCGATAGGTGTCGCAATATTGCTGGGAAGCATCACGAACCTGTTGTTCATAGTGTTCTGATAATTTGAGAAATAAAGAAAAGGTCCTTTCGGACAGGTTTTCGATCAGCGGTGGGTGAACACCGTCTCGATTATATCGGGATTTTTCTTCTCGATCTTCACGAAGCCGATCCTTTCGAACTGGACGGAATCGCATTTCTCATCGAGGAGCGCCTTCTCCGCAAGTCCTTCCCTGACCGTTCCGTCGGGCATGAGGATGCTTGCCTTGACGCTGTCCCTGCTGACCCACTGGACCGCCTTTGCGCCGTGTTTCAGGATGGATACGTCGTTGCCGATGTATTTCGCAGGCATTCCGTACTCGATGTTGCAGAGGTCCTTCAGCCTGATCTTTCCCGCATCGGAGAACTGTTTGGAATCCTCCTCGGAGATAAAGATCGTCTTGCTTCCGTCTATCTTGTAGATCCTGTCGCCTCTCTCGGGGTGATCGGGGTGCAGAGGAGCCTTCCCGTCGATGACATCGATGCCTTCGATATCGTATCTGACCGGGCTGTCGACGAAGAAGTATCTGTTGGAGATGCCGTCGATGATGTCCCTGTTCATGCTGTACAGGCCGTCCCACGAGAACTGGATGTCCACGGATTTCATTCCGCTCTCGATCCAATATCTTCTGATGGCCTCGGGTCTGATGCCTCTTCTCTTGAGTGCCCTGACGGTACCTGTCCTCACATCGTCCCATCCGCTGTACTCTCCGGCCTCGATGCTCTTCTTGATGAGCGAGGTCTTCAGGACGGTATCGGGGATGTTGACCAGTCCGTAGTGATAGTACACGGGCTTCTTCCATCCGAAGTAGTCGAAGATGTACTGCTGCCTGACGGTGTTGTTCAGGTGGTCCTTTCCTCTCACGACATGGGTCATTCCCATGAGGTGGTCGTCGATGGCCACGGAGAGGTTCATCATCGGATATGCGCGGTATTTGTCGCCTGTGAGCGGGTGGGGGTGTTCGACCACACGGAGTGCTACGAAATCCCTCACTGCGGGGTTGGGGTGGCAAAGGTCTGTTTTGACAACTGCCACGGCCTCTCCCTCTTTGTATTCCCCGTTGAGGAGTTTCTCGAATCTCTCCATCTGGACTTCGACGGGGAGGTCGTGACAGGGACAGGCCATCTTCTTTTCCTTAAGCTCTCTCCAGTGGTCTCCGTTGCAGGTGCAGACGTAGGCCTTTCCCATTTCGATGAGCTTTCTGGTGTAATCGTAATAGATCTCGAATCTCGAGGATTGGATGTATGATTCGTCGACCTTGACGCCGAGCCATTCCAGGTCCTCGGGGATCATGTCGTATGCTTCGGGGTCGATCTTCTCCGGGTTGGTGTCCTCGTATCTTGCGATCAGCTTTCCGCCGTATCTCTTAACATACTCGTCGTTGAGGATAGATACCCTCGTGTGTCCGATATGAAGGGGTCCGGACGGTCCGGGCGCGATACGCATGACAACTTTGCCCTCTTCGGCGCTTTCCAGATCGGGAAGGTGGTAGACACGTTCCTTCTTCTCTTTCACGAGAAGCGAGGAATCCATCTCCTGAAGCGCCTTTGTCTGGGCATCCAGGCCCATGGCGTTGACCTCTTCGACGATGCCGTTGATCGTCTCTGTGATCTCTGCGACCTTGGACCTGTACTCGGGAAATCCTCCGAGTATCTTGCCCACGACGGCCTTGGGGTTTGCTTTCCCCTTAAAGAATATGGCGTTCTGAAGTGCGAATTTCCTTATCGTATCCTCGATAGGTTCCCCGGACATGTGACGGACATTCTGATTCGCGTATTTATTGTTCGCCTATCTTATTAACAGGGAGCGGGAATCGGATATTGACCGATACTAATATTCTTAAGAGTTATATGATGCATGAAATAAGGAAATTATTGTTCACTAACCAGAATCATTATTTATTGATGAAGCGCCTTCCGTCTCCTATGGACGGTCAATTAGCAATAGACGTCTTCGGTCTCACGAAGGCCTATGGGGATTTTACTGCTGTTGACAATCTCGATCTGAAAGTGAGGAAAGGGGAGTTCATGGGTCTGCTGGGACCGAACGGTGCCGGCAAGAGTACAACCCTCAAATCGATCACCGGTCTTATCAGACCGACATCGGGTC
>DAYM01000010.1:28912-106241 GCA_002506905.1 Methanomassiliicoccaceae archaeon UBA328 | reverse complement strand
ATTGAGACGCCGGAGTTCTATCACGGATACACTCCCGCGGAATCTATGGAATACGCCGGAAGGATATACGGCATGGACAAGGTGGAGATAGCCATCCGCACAAGGGATGTCCTCGAAGAGGTCAAGATGTGGGAATGGCGCAACAAGCCCATCGGAGAGTTCTCCAAGGGTATGAGACAGAGGGTGGCGCTTGCGCAGGCCCTCCTATCGAACCCGGAGATCATCATTTTGGATGAGCCCACCTCGGGATCGGATCCCAGAGGAATGATCGAGATCAGGCAGACCCTGAATGCCCTCAAGAGGAAGGGCAGGTCGCTTCTGATCAGTACACACATTCTGAAAGAGGTCTCCGAGATGTGCGGAACGGTCACCATGATCAATCACGGAAAGGTCGTAACATCCGGAGATGTTGCATCTCTGATCCATAATGCGACCATGGAAGACGCCGGCAAGGTGGAGATCACCCTGCGTACGCTGAAGGACATGACCCTCACGTTCATTTCCGATATAGCTGCATGCGGCGGCGTCGCAGGCACCGAGAAGATGGGTGACAGAGAGGTGAAGGTCACGTTCTCCGGAACAAGCGAAGACCAGGCCCATCTCGTCGATATCGTCTACGAGCATCAGCTCAGACTTCTCGGAATGACCGAGAAGGGTGCGGATATCGAGAACCTGTACATGGAACTCACGAAGAACGAGGAGGCGAGTGTGAAAAGAGCGCCAAAGCAGTTGCCGGAGGATCGTTCAACGATTACTCCGATTCGGATTACCATGCTACAGACGAAGAGGCACACAGGGACGTCCAATACGTATTGCCCTCGGCCTTCAGTCAGATGCTCACCGTGACACGTGCCACTCTGAAACTCGCATCCAAGAGCTATGCGATCCTTTTCATGATCGTGCTTGTGTTAATGATCCCCGCAGCGGTATACGGCGGATTGCTGGATTCCCTTTTGGGGGAATCCGCCAAGGTGTTCGGTCCCGGAGATTATGCGGCCACGCTTCTCGCTGCCCTGCCGATCATGATCGCATTCATACCGGCCATCGTTATGACAAAGATGATCCCCTCGGAATTCAGGGAGAGAACAGCCTATCTCAGTCTGGCCCTTCCTCAGTCCAGGCCTTCATTCTACTTCGGAAAGTTCCTCGGCGGAATGATCGTTCAGATCTTCGTGTTCGCACTTGCATACGCGATCGTGTCTTTGGTGACAGTATCGCAGAAAGGTTCCATGGACGGCGGTATCGTATTGTTCAGTTTCGCCATTACCCTGGTCGGCGGATTCGCCATCAGTGCGACGGCATTTGCATTGAGTACCTTCATGAAGAAGGGATCGGCGATCTCGATCTTCATGCTGTTCTTCCTTTTATTTCCTGCGATCATGATACTCATAGACTCCAATGTGGATGGTTTGGATGATTTCTTCCACTTCGCTCAGTACATCCCGTCGCTGGCAGGAGATTCTGCGGCCAATGCAATGGGATCCCCGTTCATGATCGCCTCTCCTTCGAGTGTCTATTCAACACTTATGATAGCCCTCGGCGGTGAGGTCATGACATACAATTATGTTCTGAACATAGCCGCATATGCGGTCTGGGGAGTAATATTCCTGCTGCTAGGTCTGTTCAGATTCATCAGGAGGGAGATGTGATGGATACGAAGAAGATAATGACAATAACAGCGGTCGCGGCCGTCGTTCTGATGATGTCCACTATGCTGATCCCTTCATGCGATGCCAAGGTCGTAGAGGAAGATGACGTTGAGGTCAGGGCATGCTATGTGACGTTCAACGATTATGTTGCATTGGGTACGATATGGGCTCTTAGCTACAATACCTACGTTTTCTTAGACGGTTCCGATAACGAGAAACAATTCCTTGAATACATCGCAGATGGTTCCGTGGAAATGCCTGAGACAGACAGAGAAGAAGTCGTTAAGGGAGACAATCTGAATATTTATCATTTCGGTAATAGTTGTTACGACGGAAATTCTGTGTATATATGTTTCGAGTACAATGATCAGCAGATCGAAAGATACGTTGATATGGGTACGGAGCAGAAGATCCTCAATCCCCTCGTGCATTCGTTCTTTGTCAAGGCGGGTACTGTTATTACAGCATATGTGACGGGAGCGGACAACATATCCCACGTCTATTTGGGTAATAATTATGTTGAACTCGGTAAGGAGACCAAGATTTCCATAACTTCGACAGAGATCATCGATATGAGAATCTATCTCAATACCGAAAGCCTGTGGACCACCGTTTCTTACAAAGTGGACGGAGTCGCAGAACCCAGCGGAGTCGGATCCGGTGCGGATATCGTAGCTGTCGTATTGTTGGTCATTGCCGCGCTCATTGCTGTTGCAGTGATAATGTTACGCATGACCCCCAAGTGGGCAAAGTGATCAAACCGGGCGGGAAACCCCCGTCCTTCTTCTCTTTAATTTCTTCTGTTCTCGGCGTTATTATTGAATGATACATTGACTGAGTGAAAGTCAAAGTATAAGTCAAAGTGTTATCTGCACATACATTTTCGATTTCATTTAGTTTATATGCGTGCTAGTTATACAGTATCTCATGTCGATTATGAGGTCCCTGAAAGGGGATGTGAGCAGGATCGAGAAAAATGTCGATCCCGATTCCGGAGAGGTCACCAGGACCCTCTTCGAAGACCAGGAGAAAACGGTCGTCTTCGAATCACTGAACGGAGGAAAGGCCGCAGGAAACGTCTTCTCCACCAGAAAGAAGATCGCAGACAATATGAACATCGAACCCGGAGAGATAGTATCCGCCCTGATGGCGGCCATCGATTCCCCCATCGATACTCAGATCGTCGCGGATCCCGAATTTAGGTCGAAGACCGCAGAGAAGGACCTCATGAAACTGCCGATCCCGAAATACTATCCCGAGGACGGCGGACGTTACATAACAGCCGGAATAATCGTCGCCGAGTTCGAAGGAAAGAGGAACGTCTCCTTCCACAGGATGATGATAATGGATTCCGGGCGCATCGCAGTGCGTTTGGTCCCGAGACATCTTTTCACGATGTACACCGAGTCCAAGAAACTCGGAAAGGAGCTCAATATCTCGATATGCGTAGGAGCTCCCATCGAAGTTCTGCTTTCCGCGGCTGTTGCCATGGATTACGGCGCAGATGAGCTCAGAGTTGCATCCGCTTTGAATAAGAGGGCACACGGAGAGCCCCTTAAGGTCGGTAAGTGCGACAATGGACTTATTGTACCTTCGGAGTGCGATTATGTCATAGAGGGCCGTTTGACGCTTAATACCACCGCAGAGGGACCATTCGTCGACATAACAGGAACCTACGATATCGTCAGGGACCAGCCCATAATCGAAGTGGACAAGATATGGACCAACAAGGATCCGTACTTCCACCTTCTGCTTCCCGGAGGATACGATCACTTCCTTCTCATGGGGCTTCCCAGGGAACCCATGATATTCAAGACCGTAAGGCAGGCGGTGCCCCGTGTGAGGAACGTACGTCTCACGGAGGGAGGATGCTGCTGGCTGAACGGCGTTGTTTCAATCACGAAGAACAAGGAGGGCGACGGAGTGAATGCGATCCTGGCTGCATTCACCGGACACCCTTCGATGAAGAACGTCATAGTCGTTGACGATGATATCGACATATTCAACGACCGCGAGGTCGAGTGGGCCGTAGCTACGAGGATGCAGGGCGACAGGATAATCAAGATCCCGGGAGCCGCAGGATCGTCTCTAGACCCGAGTACCGATTTGACCACCTACAAGGTGGGCTTCGATGCGACGATCCCCCTCGGAGCGGACCTGTCGATGTACAAGAAGGCGAAAATGCAATGAGCAAGGATATGGACGCGCTCCGCGAAGCGACAAAGAAATTCTATGCCAGCGAGTCCAGTGTCAATGAGTACAAAGGATTATCCGGAGGATACGGAACATATGCGCAGAAAGGTGCGCAGGCAAGTATGGTACGTCTGCGTTTCGCAGGGGGAAGGATCTCCAAAGAAGACCTTCTCTTCATCGCAGATATGATCGACAAATACAAGGTCAGCATGGTCCATTTCACAACGTGCCAGGCAGTACAACTGCATAACGTGGCCGGAAACAGGATATGCGACCTTGTACAGGACGCTCTCGACCACGGCATCATCACCCTCGGAGGCGGAGGGGACTATCCCAGAAATGTGACTGCATCTCCTTTGAGCGGTGTCGAGAAGGGAGAATGTTTCGACGTCCTTCCCTACGCCAAAGCTGCAGAGGCATACCTTCTGCCTTTGGTAGATACCCTGAAGATGCCCAGGAAACTGAAGGTCGGTTTCTCGAACTCTCCGGAGAACGAGACGCACGCCACGTTCAGGGACCTCGGATTCATGGCCAAGGAGAACGGTAAGTTCGATGTCTACAGCGCCGGAGGATTGGGAAACAACCCCCGCATGGGATTGTGCGTCGCCAAAGATGCCGAACCCAAGGATATCCTGTATTACATCAGAGCCATGATCAGGACATTCTGCAAGAACGGAAACTACGAGAACCGTGCCAAGGCAAGGACCCGTTACATGCAGGAGACCCTCGGAGAGGAAGGATATCTCAGCGCATTCGCCGCAGAGCTCAAAGGTTCGTTCGACGAGGGCGGACTGGACATCAAAGCGGATATCAGATCTGTCGCCAAGGAAGGAAAGGGGAACATCGCCGGTCCCTGCATATACGAACAGAAACAGAAGGGACTGTACTATGTTTCGTATCATGCGGTGGGAGGAGATCCCTTCCCGGCCAAGATCCGTCAGATCTACGATGCGATCAAGGACATGAACGATGTCGAGGTACGCATCTCTCCCGATGAGACGATGTATATCATCAACTGCAATTCCGAGGAGGCCGCGAAGGTCGCCGAGGTCACCGATGACGGTGCAAGGACGTTGTTCGAGTCTTCCATTTCCTGTGTCGGTGCTACTATCTGTCAGCAGGGTCTGAGGGATTCCCACGGACTTCTGGTACAGTTGGTGGAGATGTCTAGAAAGGCGGAGCTTCCCGACGGTTCGCTCCCCCGTGTTCACATCTCGGGATGCACTTCCTCATGCGGTTCCCATCAGATCGGAGTGATAGGATTCCAGGGCTCTTCCGCAAGGAATGCCGACGGTCCCGTTACTGCGTTCACGGTGTTCATCAACGGTTCCCATATCGCCGGCAAGGAGCGTTTCGGAGATGCTGTCGGTAAGATGTCCCAGGATGACATTCCCAAGTTCCTCGAGGAGCTCGGAAGGAGTGTCGCCGCGACCGGTAAGGATTACAGGGCATGGGCCACGGAGAACACAGAACTTCTCATGACGATCGTTGACAAATATCTCATCAAGGAATGAGTTGCCGATCTTAAACTCCCTTTGAAGGCTTGGCCTTCAGAGGGGTCTTTTTCTTTTTCTGTCCGTAGGATTTTCAACAAATTACCCGCAGAAATTTCAAAAAATGAGAAACATGTCCTCTGAGAGTCGGGGCAGGCCCGTGCTCTCAGAGAGGTGATGTTTAGTTCCACCACTCGCCGTTACGGCGGTCGATGGTCTCTTTTCTGTCAGGTCCGACACTGATTATGTCGGCGGGTGTAGACAGGTAGCTCTCGATGAATTCGACGTAATCCTTCATTTCCTGCGGGAGTGCGTCATATCCTTCCTTCACCAATGCTTCGGTGTCGTTCCAGGATTTCCATCCTTTGAGCTCTTTGTAGATAGGCTTTGCCTTCTCGAGCTTCTGTATGGAGGCCGGGAAGTGCTCTACCTTCTTTCCGTCGATATCGTATGCTACGCAGACCGGGAGCGTCTCGAAGTCGTTGAGGACATCGAGCTTCGTGATGGCCAGTGCGGTGAATCCGCACATTCTAGTTGCGTGTTCTGCGACAACGAGGTCGAGCCATCCGCATCTCCTTCCCCTGCCGGTCGTGACTCCGAATTCTCCTCCTTTCTGCTGGAGGGCCTTCTCATCGTCTCCGGAGAGCTCTGTAACGAAGGGTCCTTCGCCCACACGTGTCGTGTACGCTTTCAGACATCCGACGATCTCGTCCAGTCTGTTGGGGGCGACTCCCGCTCCGGTGCACACACCGCCGCCGCATGTTGCGGAGGATGTGACGAAGGGGTAGGTTCCGTGGTCGATGTCGAGCATCGCACCCTGTGCGCCTTCGAAGAGGACGTTCTTGTCATCGTCGAGTGCGTCGTTGATAAGTACCGAGGTATCGCAGATGTTCTTTCCGATGTGGTCTTTCCAGCCCATCATCTTTTCGAAAAGGGAATCTACGGTGCAGTTGCACTTCTCTGCTTCCAGCATGTCCATGAGGTCTTTCTTGTACGGAAGGAGGAATGTGAGTTTGTCTTTCAGGAAATCCTCTTCCAGAAGGTCGCCCGCCCTTAGTCCGATCCTTGCGATCTTGTCCTGATAGGTAGGTCCGATACCTTTCTTCGTGGTACCGACGACGTTCTTTCCGCGGTATTTCTCCTCCGCGCCGTCAAGCTTCTTGTGGTATTCCATGATGAGGTGGGCCCTGTCGGAGATCCTGAGGCCGTCGATGCTTCCGCCTTCCGCTTCCACATGGTCGATCTCTTCGAGGAGCTCTTCCATGTTGACGACGACACCGTTACCGATGACGGCCAGCTTTCCGGGCCTGACCACTCCGGACGGAAGTCCGTGGAGTTTGAAGACCTTGTCGCCGACAACGATGGTATGTCCGGCATTATTGCCGCCTTGGAAACGAACGATGAGATCTGCTTTCTCATCGAGATAATCTGTGATCTTTCCTTTGCCTTCATCGCCCCATTGGGCTCCAATGATTGTAAGACTCGGCATGCTTTTACCTGGTCCTCATCAGTGGTTACCCTCATATTAACCTTACTTATTCGCGCGCAGGGTTTCGGGGCTGACAGACCTGTAAATGTCGATGACCTCTTTGGTGGAGAGGTCGGTCTTGAAGGATGTGGGGCACATATGCGTCTTGGTCGCATGTCCGCATTCGTTGAGCGCCGTGAGCATATCTTCGAGCTTCGGCGGAGAAAGTTTGGTATGGGATGATAATTCGCTGAGATCGAAAAGGAAGACCTGATCGAGTTCGTTCTTCCATATCTCGAGCATCTTGTTGCATCTTTTTTCCGTTGCGGTGTCCGTAGGGGACATCCTCTGGAGGATGTCGCTGCTGTGAAGAGGGCCCAGCCAGAACGGTCCGTACCTGTGTTCCTTATCGTATCTGTCCGATACGGAACGTTCCAGAGTATCGGGGTCGTAGGCCATGTAACCCAACTGTGCCAGCGTGCTGTCTGCGGCCTGTGCTCCCTCTACGACCTGAACGTATGTTCTGAAGTAGTGGTCCGCATAGAACGAAAGCAGCGGGACCATTCCGCGGTCGAATTTCGCAAGCTCTTTCGCGATGCTGCACATGAGGATCCTGAGTCCGCCTTCGTGACACATGTATCCTCTGATGGGTTCGGATTGGTATCTTCTCCTGCACTTGATCGCGTGGGCCCCTGCGAGGGGTGCGGTGTCCGTTGCGGTTATGGCAAGGATGCCCCTTCTCTTGCATCCGAGGATGGCAGATTGGGTGAAAGGTACCGGTGAACCGAAAGGATCCAGATCCACATAATCGAAAGAGTTCTCGGCAAGCAGCGAATGCATGTTCCTGTTGGATGCTTCGCAGTTGGTGAGACCGTTGAGTTTGATATTCTCCTCAATATAAGGAATGGCCAGAGGATTGATGTCGTTCGCCGTGACGTAGGTGTTCGGAACCTCGTTGGCGATACGGACCGCCCTCGAACCCGTTGCGGTCATCGCATCGCAAACGGTGAGCTCATCCCTCTGAAGGGAACGGAGGAACATTACGCTGATATCTCTGTTGAAAGCCATCTGTTCGTTGAAGAATACACCTCCGGTCTTTGTACCGGGGCCGTGCATGGAATGGTCCTCGGGAACGATTATCTCGGTGGGACCTTCGCGGATCGTGGTTCCTGTCATCAGACGTTTTCACCGTTCATAAGACGAATGATCTTGTAAGGCAGAAGATTCCTGTTCGTGGGAGTGACCTCCAAGATCCTGACATCATCTCTCCTCCTGATGTCCTGGAGTAACGGGTTTCTTGATTTTTTGTGGAGTGTGAGTATCATGGGTTTGTCGACGTCGAGGGCGTCTTTGACGGTATCGATGAATGCCTGGCTCTCTACCTCTACTTTACCTACCTCATCGATAACGATGATGTCGCATTTCTCGCATGCGTCTTTGATGGCGGGTATGGCGACCTCTTCGAATTTGGAAAGGTCGACTCCGATCTTTCCGATCATGATCTTGCTCTCGATATCCTGGTTTGCGAATATCTGCGATTCGCCGGTGAGGATGTTCTTCACGGTGAAACCGATCTTGTGCCTTCCGTCGGAGATAGGTTCGTCTATCATTCCGCCTATCGAGAGCTCTTCTTCCTTGAGCATATCGATCACACGGAGTAACGCATAAGTCTTCCCTGAACCCGGAAGTCCCGTGATGCCTATCTTGATATCGCTTATCATGCTATCGTTAATGCCATCCGCGTTCCTGGATAGCGTTTAGACTATAAATTGATTTGCTGGAATAAATGAAAATATGACCGCTGTTGGTATTCGTCGAGGTTATGGTTCAAAGCTCTTCGATGTTGGAAATATACATCAAAGGATAGTTGAGTTCCTTGTCGAAACGCATCTCTGCGGTAACCCTCACATCATCGATCTTGATCCTGAGAACGACATCGAGCATCTCTCCGGTGAGCGAGCAGTAGGAATATTCGTCCTTTTTGACCGAGAAACGGCTTCTGTCTATCCTGACCTTTATGCTTTCGACGTAAGGCTGGACGAGTACGCCTTCCTCTATGGACCTCTCCAGGGCCTCGACGCTGTCGGAATTCACCGGGACTCCGACGAACTGATGGTACACCGTACCCATCTTGATCCCCGCTTCGAAAAGAGCGCGTTCCCTGACGGTGCAATTGAACTTATCCGCGGCACAGGTCTCTCTGTCCATGCTCTCGGGTAGTCAGGCATAACATTTAAAGGGTGTGCGCATTACACGCAGTAATGACATCCGTAACCGAGCGTATACAGCAGCTCAAGAAGGAGAAGAACGCGGTCATTCTGGCCCACAACTACACTTCGTCCGAGGTTCAGGACCTCGCCGACTTCGTAGGAGATTCTCTGGGTCTTTCAAAGACGGCTGCCAAGACGGATGCGGATATCATAGTTTTCTGCGGTGTTTCCTTCATGGGAGAGACCGCCAAGATCCTCAGTCCCGGCAAGAGGGTCTTCCTTCCCGAACCGGAGGCACACTGCGCCATGGCGGCAATGTGCAACGCTGATCAGATCAGGCAGATCAGGAAGAAGTATCCCGACCATGCCGTTGTCGGATATGTCAACACGACCGCGGAAGCGAAGACGGAGATGGACGTATGCTGTACATCGTCCAATGCCCTGAACGTCGTGAACAGCATCGATTCCGATAAGATCGTATTCGTTCCCGATGTGAACCTCGGAACATATGTGAAGGAGAACACGAACAAGGAGATCGTCCTCTGGGACGGATTCTGTCCTGTCCATCAATGTATCACGATCAAGCAGGTCATGGACCTCAAGAAGAAGTATCCCGATGCCAAGGTGTTGGCCCATCCCGAGTGCAGAATGGAGGTTCTGGCACTTGCCGACGATATCGGTTCCACCGAGAAGATCCTCAACGTCGCGAAAGAGAGCGATGCCAAGGATTTCATCATTCTCACGGAGATCGGAATGCTCCACAGGCTGGAGACCGCGTGTCCCGGCAAGAGTTTCCATTTCCCCGCACAGGCGGCATGCATGACCATGAAGATGATCGAGCCCGAATCCATCCTCCGTGTTTTGGAAGATGAATGCAATGAGATCGTCCTTCCCAAAGAGGTCATCGAAAAGGCGTACAAACCTGTCAAGAAGATGACGGATATCCTCGGATGATATGCCCTTGATGCATGACGGCCGGTCTGCCGTGCCCCTAGTATATAAACGGGAAACTAAACTATTATAACGCCCAGGACCTTTTCTATTTCAGGCGTACCGATGAAGGTAGTTATCGTTGGGGGCGGGAATGTAGGTTATACTTCCGCGGAAGCCCTCTGTAAAATCCATGATGTCCTGATCATCGAGAAGGACACGGTCAAGGCTGATAATATCAAAAGTCTGCTGAACGTGTCGGTTCTCCATGAGGACGGAAGCAATCCCAAGGTCCTCAAAGCAGGTATCGAGAGGATGGAGGCGGACATTATTTTTGCCGCACTTCCGGACGACGGACTGAACCTGTTCATAGGGATGATAGCGAAACGTATCAAGCCCTCGATCAAGACAGTTGCCTGTCTGAGGAATCCCGATTACGAGATCAAGACCGATTCCGAGGGAATTGATATCATCATTTCCCCGGAGCAGATCATGGCGAACAAGATCAGCAAGATCGCTTCTCTGGAGAATGTTGTCCAGTACGATTATCTGGACAATATCGGCGCCGCAATGGTGACGTTCAAGGTCGAAAAGGACCATGATATCATCGGAAAGGTCGTCATGGACATCAATATCCCCGATAACTGTACCATCGTTGCCATCTACCGCGGCGACAATGTCATTTTGGACACGGAGACCGCCCAGATCCATGTCGATGACAGGATCTGTATGATGGGTTCCATCGAGGCTGTAGAACAATTCAACAGGCTCATGGGTATCGAAAAAGAGACCAGGGAGTACGTCATCATCGGTGCCACGGTCTCCGGTATCGCCATAGCCAAAGCACTTTCGACCTCCGGTAAGAGAAGGTTCATCAAGATCATCGATAAGGACGAGATGAACTGCAGGAACGCGTCCAGGGCATTGAGCGATGCCATCGTCGTCAACGCGGATATCGCCGATCCTCTCATCATGTCAGGTGAGAACATCGACCGTGCGGACGTCATAATCAGTGTCTCGCCTATGGACGAACGCAACCTTCTGGTATGTATGGCCGCACTCAAGTTCGGTACCAGGAAGATCATCACGAAATATTCCACCGAGGAGTACGAGGAGATCTTCAAATACGCCGGTATAGAATCCATCATCGGATATCACCGTGTCATCTCCAACGAGATCACGAAGAATCTGACCTATGAGGAGAATGTGCTTCTCACATTGGACCACGAGAACGAGACCTTGTTCGGAACCCTCGTGGATAAGAAATCCGCATTTGTCGACCGCTGCCTCGGGGACCTCAAACTTCCCGACGGGGTATGTCCGGTCGCCGTCATCAGGAACGGGGAGCTCATCTATCCTAAGATGAACACTATCTTCCGTATCGGGGACAAGGTACTGATATTCACTTACAACGTCAATACCGTAAAACTGTCCAAATTCATAGGACACGATACACCTTTGGAGATGTGAGGAAATGCTGGATGCGCTCAGGCTGCACATTCGTCACATGGCGAAATGGCATAACACTACGGTCAAGATACTCGGAGTCGTCGAGAGTGTCATGGCCCTTATGCTTCTGGTGCCTGCCTTTGTCGCATTGATATACGGTGAGGACCCGTTCATTTTCCTCTTACTTGTTCCGTTCCTTTTGGGAATGGGGCTTTTCCAGTACCTTTTCTTCGCTTCCGACAAGAAAATGTCGCCCGCGGTCGGATTGCTGATGATGACCGTCGCCTGGGCAATCGCTTTCTTTACGGTCATGGTCCCGTACTATGTGTACGGATTCAATTGGTATGATGCGGTCTTCGAGGCTGTAAGTGGTTTCACCACCACCGGAGCTTCGATCGTACCGGATGTGGAGGTCCTTCCGAAAAGCATCCTCTTCTGGAGATCCTTCTCCCAGTGGATGGGCGGTATCGCTGTGGTCTTGGTGTTCATGTTCCTGCTGCCTATGATGGGTATCGGCGGACGTATGTTCATCAACAACGAGCTTGCCGGTACCGATATCGCTAATTTCTCGTACAAGCTCAAGAGCATCGCCAAGAGCTTCATCATCATCTACATGATGTTCACCGGACTCGAGATCATTCTTCTATTTGCTGTCGGTGTGAATCCGTACGAAGCCATCTGTATGACCCTGTCGAACATATCGACGGGAGGTCTGATGGTCAAAGGAGACAGCATTGCGTCGTATTCCTTTGCCGTTCAGGCAATAGTGCTCGTGTTCATGTTCCTGGGAGGAACGAACTTCTTCCTGCATTACAGGATGATCTACAAGCGCGACTATTCCGCATATCTCAAAAGCCAGGAGTTCATCTGGACGTTCATGTGGTTCGCCGTCGCGACCGTATTGATAGTTGCGGCGGTGACGTTCACCGCCGGAACGTACGGTCTCGGCGAGGTCGGGAACACGGTCTGGGAAGCGCTGTTCACTGTGGTGTCCATCGGAACTTCCACAGGATACTTCATTTGCGATTTCACGGCATGGCCGGTGGTCGCCGCGATGATCCTGCTTGCGGTGGGTTTCCTGGGTGCGATGTCCGGTTCGACAGCAGGAGGAGTGAAGATCTACAGGCTTCTCATTCTGAAGTCGTACGTCTCTTATGGATTCTACAAGATGCTCCATCCCCACGCGGTGAGGGATGTGAGGCTCGACGGGAACATGATCGGTACGGACACACTGATGTCCACGGTGGTCATCACGCTGTCCTTCATCGGAGTGGCGACCGTCGGTGTGGTCTACTTACTTATTTCAGAACCTGGTATCTCCTTATTGGATGCGGCGGGACTGTGTGTCTGTTCCATAAGCAACGTCGGTCAGGCGGCCGGTCAGTTCGGGCCTTATGCCTCGATGGCAGACCTGTCTGTGATGACCAAGCTCGGAATGTCCGCACTCATGTGGATAGGACGTCTCGAGGTGTTCATGGTGCTGCTGCTGTTCACAAGGGCGTTCTGGAAGGATGTCATACTGAACACCAACAAGGTGCCTTCGCCCATGAGGGAGAGAAGGTCCATCAAAGAATATGCGATGCTCAGGAAGAGAAGGTAAGGCTTACTGTCTGCACATGCTGAGGATGCGTATGACCGCTTTGTGACCGGGTGCCTGTTCGTTTATCGCACCTGCCACGATCTTCGCCTCGTTGATCTTCCCTTTCTCGATAAGGCACAGCGCCAGTATTTCCATCGCGCCTATGTGCGTAGGGTCGGCCTTGACTGCTTTAGTAGCATATCCTCCGGCCGCGGAGATCTTGTTGTTCATCCACATGAAGTACGCCGCAAGGGCATTCGCGTCTGCGGATCTCTTGTCGTTCTTGAGAATATCTTTGACGAATTTCTCGGCATCCTTCTGCCTTCCGGATCTGAGAAGGACGGAACAGCGTTCCCTTTGGGATTGATAGTTTTTCTCTCTGCTCAGGAGTCCGATGCTCTTCTCATCCGCCTCTTTGAACCTGCCGAGGGCGCACAGGGCATCGATCGCAGCGATATCGTCGTCGGGAGCAGGCTCTTGGATGAGATCGTACTCATGCACGGAGAGCTCATGGTCTCCCAGATCGTACGCGACGGTCATGCGCATCCTTTGGATGTCGTCGCTGACCGCAAGGTCCTTCAGCACATCCGATGCGTAACCGCTGTATCCGAGACCGTTCAGACCCTTCGCGATCTCAAGTCTGGCGCTTTCTTCCGGAGGGAGGTCATCCATAAGCATTTTGATAACGGACTCGGAACCTTCGTCGTCATCCACCGTCTTCAGAAGCGAGGCGCACGTAAGCAGTGTGACCGCATCGTCGGAGTGGTCTGAGGCTATCTTCATCACCTGCGGTCTGACCGCGGCGGTGTTGCCTTTGGCGATGTTGTTCTGTACCTCTTTGAAGGCACTGTCCTTGTCCATGCTCCCGGTGTATGTTGCGGGAGATAATAAAAACTCCTTCAGTCGGAATCGCTGCCGGGAGTCATCTTCCCGATCCTGACGAAGAGCAGACTGACGGCAATACCGATGACGAATGTGATGATCCCGCCTATCGCGTCGGTCGCAGACGTCAGTTCGGGATATGCGTAGCTGAGGATCACTAGCAGGGACCCGAGGGTCAGTCCGAGGATCATGCTGTATGTGGATTTCCTGTGGTGCTTGAGAGCGCGGTCCATTATCTTGGCGAATCCCAACAGACCTATGATCAGACCGATGCCCAAAGGCAGGATGAGCGCCCAGTCGAGATCGGTTATCGCCGCGAGCATCGGACCGTACAGTCCCAATGCCAATAACAGGGTGGAACCGCTTATTCCCGGAGCGATCTTCGATACAGCGAGTATTATTCCCACGAATACGAGGACGATATACGAAGTAAGGTTGTGGCCTACTTCGACATCGCTTCCGACGCCGATGAACAGGAACACGCCCATGATCAGGATACCCGCAATCAGGGCGGCTATGTTGTATCTGTTGAACTTCTCCGCCTTGGGTGCGGTATACGACCATATCTCCGGTATCTGACCTGCGATAAGCCCCAAGAAGAAGAACAGCGCCAGCGCCAGATATTCATCCATTATGAAATCCAATCCGACGGCGGATATCCCCATACCGAATGCGATACCTAAACCTATGACAAATATGAAGACGAAATCCGATCTGATCCTGTCCTTGAGATTGGCAAGGTCCTCGATCAGACGTTCGTAGATGCCGAAACAGACGGCTATGACCGCACCGCTCACACCGGGCAGCATGGAAGCTATTCCCACTATGCTGCCGATTACGAATCTCTTGATCTGCGATGCGGCCGATGCCATTGTCCGTTTCACTCTTCCTTCTTCTGTTCGGTCTTCCTTCTGTTCACCATGTCTCTAACGTCGGATGTCATGGTCTTGCAGATCCTGTTGATATCCATCAGAGGTTTATCGGAGGTCACGACACAGAGTTCCACGATCATATTGCTGAGAGGTCCCGCCATTTCCTGCGGGTAGTATCCTTTCTTTTCGAATATCGACCATATTTGGTTCCTTATGTCCTCGTATTCCTCTATCCTCTGCTGAGGTGTCTTCATATTATCCCTTTCGGAAGGTATGTTCAGGTGATAGATATTCGTTTCTGATTTTTTTGTTTGGAATGATGTTATCGTAAGGTATGTCCGGTGATGATATTATCCTTCCCATTGTTTTATTTCTTTTAGGAATAGGATATCTGTATTCGGATGGTTTGTATCGATAAGATATGACGAATCTTCGGAATTCAATGACCTTTGTTCGATTGTGTTTTTAGAAAATATAAAAAGGACATGTCCGATTTTTTTACCAGATATATGCATCTGATATCATGAATTTGATTGTTATCTGAATTTCACACTTTTGCATATTATGTTGTGATGTCTAGAACCTTACTTTGATTTTTGTTTTTGTTTTATTTTGGACATTTATTCGGTTTTTTCCGTGATCTGAAATGAGTGTTTTCGATCTTCAAAAATTAAATTAGTGTTGAATACCGACCGTTGATTTCCGAAAATACGTATTATAAGAAACTTAGATGAATAAGTTGCTGGCCGTCAGAATTTTCGTTGATTTTCCATTCAAAAGATCTTAATGTTCTGTTAATGGACATTCAATTAAACATCGGTCTTTTTGCAAAATTAATAGATATTAATTGGTTAATTAATTTACGATTTAAGAATAATATTTTTCGTTGATCAATCAACAATAATCTGATTTTGTATTTTGTTAAATAATCCTTAGCCAGCATTTTAAAAATCCAATGATCATGAAAAATCGGAAAAAACAGTGATTTCATAATTTTTAGTGTATTCAAATCGTAGTTATCATATACTCTCAGACGAAAGGATAGTCTTAATGAGCGCTCATGATGAGATGGGCTAGGATAAATCAGAAGGGATGTGGAAAAAAGCCGGACCCTTAGGGATGCGGGGACGGCAAAGAACGAAATTCAAGAATGAAAGTCGGAGAAATGAAAATGAATAGAAAAGCTATGACAAAATTGACATCGTTGCTTCTTGTCTTTTTGATGGCGGCGATATCGTTCACGGCGATCGCCGCTTACGACCCCTTCAATTGGTAATCGGAATCCAATGATTCCTCGGTCTCCACATCGGATGCGGCCTCTACGGACGAGACCCTTACATGGACTTCGCGCAATTACACCGGAGCGCTGAACTTCGATTGCGAAGGATACTCCGTGACCCAGGGGACGTGCAGCCTCATAAGCAGCAATCAGAATAAAACTCTGACATGTTATTTCACATTGACAGTGGAAGAAGGTGCCGAGATCTCCGATCTGAAGATAACGGCAAACAGCACATCCTGCACATGTGTGGAATCCGGTACGGACGGCGTATATGATTACTGCTATAAATTCAGCTTTAGCGGTTTTAACAGATCTCTCTCCTACGATGCGACCGTAACAGGATTAGGAATGCCGGTCTATTTCGAATCCAGCGACACAGAGCTCGGTACCGTCTCTGTTCTGTACGATTATATCTACAGCGATTCCGTGGTCGGAGATGTTTCTTCGACAGCGCAGGAGACGGAAGGTACCTTCATGTACTGGTATGACACGACCGATCAGAGGATAGTATCCTTCGACGAGACCCTCGCCAAGACCTACGATATCAAGGACAACACGGCCAGGGACGCTCTCGGTACCATGCTCAAGGCAGGACATACCTACCGTGCGGTATTCGAGTCCGGAGGCAACGGTACCGTCACCGTAACGTTGTTCGACGGTATTTCCGGTACCATATTGACCGACCATAAGTACAGTTACGGTTTCAGCCCCAAGTATGCCGGTTTCTTCCTGGGATATTTCAACGGGGCCACGATAAAGACCAACCCTTACATGACATACGACCATGAGACGTATTCGTCATCCGGTTATTCCACATTCGACGAATATCTCTCGTACATCAAGAGCACACACGTATCAATTACGGATTCCACCTATTCGGCGAACTGTGGATATTCCATCATCCAGGCAAGCGGCGTTACCCTCAACAGCGACGGAAGTCTGACATTCGTGCTTCAGGAGTGGACGGGAAACAACAAATCGTATACCATCTCTCTGATCTACAAGTACTGTGTCGGCGGAACCTGGTATACGTCCAGCGATGAGAGCTATTTCACGAACAATGCCGGTACGTATCTCTGCGATTCCGCAACGTTCACCATCGATCTCCCCGAGGGTGTTACCGCAGTCGATATATTCGCTGTTGAAAGCCCGCAGGCCACGGCATCACACTATGTCAACGTCGACGGACCCACGACATCGTACACAATGGCCAGCGAAGGGACCAACACGGCGACCAGTTACTTCTCCAAGCAGTCGTCGACGGTCGGAACGTATGATGCAACATACTCCGCTACCGAAGGCAGGGTGTTCACAATGACGTTCACCGACCCGGACAGTATCGATCTGTCCAACGTGACGGTCACGGGCGCCAAATCGTATTCGTACGATCCGGACACCGGAACATACACGGTCACCGTCGGAACGAGTGACATTGCAATAATTTTCGATGTCAACACGTACGAACTGAAGTACGACCTGAACGGCGGATCGGCCCCGGACGGAAGCGAAGACGCTTTTTACACGGTCACATGCGATTATGGAAGCAATGTTACGATATCATCCGTAGTTCCCGAACGCGACGGATACGAATTCACAGAATGGAACACGTCATCGAACGGTTCAGGAACATCCTATGCTTCCGGAAAGACCATCAATAACCTTATTGCGCCCATAACGCTTTATGCGCAGTGGAGCATCACAACACCGATCACGATCACCGCGGATTCCGCCAGTAAGACCTACAACGGAACCGTTCTGACATACACTCTGAACGGAAGCGAGGCAGCAGGCCTGGTCAACGGCGAGTCCGTAGAGGGAACTGTCATCACTACCGTTTCGTCCTCCGTAGGAACATACACTGTTCCGGAGACGGAATTCGCCGTGGAGTTCCCGGAGACGTTCGATTACGCCAACTACGACATCACCTACGATGTGTCTTTGGTCATCAGATCTTTTCCGACACCCGTTACCCCTGACACTCCCACCGTGACATACTACGATGTAACTGCCATCTAAGACGACGAGTTCGTCACAGTGACCGGCATACCCTCCTCAGGCGAAATCGCCGCAGGATCGAGCCTCACAGTGACCATAACCGGAGCCGTGAATGTTCAGAGCATCACCGTATCCGTCACTATGGGCGGTTCCTCTGTAAGCGCCTTCACATACAGTGAGGATGTCCTTAACGCAGGAACGGTCACCATCGACAGCGTGAGCGGAGATGTGGTCATCACCGTCAGCTACGAGACAGTTCCGACTGAGACTCCGGCTGAGGAAGCAGGCTTCCCCTGGTGGATCCTGTTGGTGCTCCTGTTCGCTCTCCTGCTGTTGATCATCCTTCTCTACAAGAGAAGAAAGGACGATGAGGATGAGGAAGAACAGTTCGTTGCCTGATCCGGTAAAGATCGAAAAACTTTTTACAAACTTTTTCTCTTTTTCATTTCTGTTTACCTTTAGGGATCCATCGATCTTCTGTCATGTTATTAGAGTCACAATTGCCCCAAAAAAGAAAACGATCTCAAGACGGCTTATCCTTCGTATCGGCAGCTATTGTGTTCGGTGAGGTCATCTGGGGCCGTTTACAGGCATATCGTGTCCCGGTAGAGCTGAACAGGAAGCTTTTCTTTAGAGATGTGTATGATTGCGATTCATCATCTGCAGACCGCTTTGGGAATGCAGTTGTCGGATGTCTGTTATATTCATCCGTAATTCGATGTCAAGTCGTAGAAATAAAATCAAATGTCGAAAAGGGTGAGAGGACAAGGGCAAAAGCCTTGGCGCATGGCCATCCTATTTAACATTTTGAGGAGCACGCGGTTAAAGGTGCTGTATCTTGGAATGGACTTATCTGCTATCCTCTCGGATAATCATTCGTCTCGGCGTATTTAATCATTCATATTCTTCTGAAAGATATAATACAATAATCATTCCCAAGCAGTCAGTCTATCACATCTGCCGCGACGAAGTCTATTGCTCAGATTGTTAAAATGTTGCAATGGATCTCATTATTTTCAATATTATTGATAGTTTTGAAATCTACTCCATGTTTTTAATTACCTTGATGTTGTGAGTTGAATGAATTATCGGAAGATCGGCGAGGCTGACGGGATATCGTATACCTGACAGTGCATTGTGATCTGCATCTGAATGACGATGTTGGTCATCAGCAGAAGGGCAGGCCGGGACCGGCCATTCTATCTCTCTTTATGTTCGCCTATAACGTTACAGATCTCCCATAATATTTCAGATGATAACGAGGTGCTGGACAGAAGAAATGTCCGCATTGCGATCTTTGAATCAATTAAAAACATTCATGAAAAACACTCAAATACTAGAACAATCACGGATTTAGTATGTCCTTAAACGGACCGAGAGCGTACGCATTGTTCTCGGCGGTCATGCTGATCGCCGTATGTTTCACGTTCACGGCCGTTTGGCAACCCGATTCTTCTGCCGAAACGGACACCGTCGTCATTTCGACCGACGGCATCGTTACCGAGACATCCACTGTGACCGAGGCAGTACTCGCTTACGAGAAGGTCTCCGCGGAGAAGAAGGGATACGAGTCCATGGGCATGATCGTCATCGTCACGGGTCACGCACCCGACGGCGGGGACAGGTTCATGAACGGTCTTGTTGACAAGATGCAGGATATGGTGGGCATGCAGCCGATGGACGGACCCGGATGTCCGCTCGGAGAACATCATGCCGAGAACACCGTCACCGTGACATACGAGACGGAGGTATCCGTCGATACCGAATTCCTGGAAGAGGTCATAGAGTTCATCGAAGAGAGCGACGACGCTCCCGAAGACGATACCGTCGAAGAACTCAACGAAGAACTCGACATGCAGACGGAGTATCTCAACAAGCTTCTTCTTGCGAAGTCTGTCGATGAGACCATCATCGCGGACAGCACATCCAGGAACTGCAGCAGGGACTCGGAGCCCGAGGATCAGGAGATCCCCGACACAGAGGACATAGATCGTCGAGGATGATGACGGCGCTGTTCAGCGACGGTCTCACCGTTGTCAACGAACTCATGCCCACGGACGAAGGAACGTACGTCATAATCATCGCAGTGCTCGATTCCAACGGGGACTACGAAGGTTCCTACCAGTACACGTTCTCGATCGTCGCTGCCGGTTCGGGAGACGACAGTGAAGATGATCCCGACGATACGACCGTCACTGACGATTCCTCAGGAAGCGACAACACGCTTTTCTTCGGAATCGCGGCAGCCGTCATCGTGGCAGGTTTAATAATCGGTGTGCTCTATATTCATGAGGCGAGGAAGATCTGATGGATAGTACCGGAAAGGTGTTGGCGGCATTGGCGGCCGTATTGGTCGTTGCTGGAGCAGGCGTATTGATATTGACATTCGATACCGATCCTGCGGAAGTGTACAGTATAGAATACGAACTCAACGGCGGAGAGGAGAATTCGTCTCTGAACCCATCGGAATACACCGCGGGCAACACATACAAGCTGTATGCCGCGACGGATGATGTCTATGTGTTCTACTCATGGTACCTGGACGAGGACCTTACGGTAGCATGTTCCGAGATAACCTCGGACATGACCGGCGATCTCACGCTGTATGCATCGTGGACGACGTCCCTGGAGGGAATGGGATTCGTCCTTTCCCTTGACGGAACATCCGACGGATTCCTCAACACGACAAAGGTCTCCGGAACAGAGAATTACCAATATCTCTACTATAACGCCGATAACAGCCGTTACTACATGGAATACATTTACGATCTGAGCTACACTTCGGGTTTCCACACGTATAACAACACCGGTTCCGAGCTCTACTGGAGCGACGAGGACAGCGATTATACCTGGGAGATGATCGGTACAGAGATGATCTCTACCGCCAACGGAGACAAGGAGTGCGAGATCTGGCTCGGGACAAATACCAGCGGCGACACTCAGGAACAGTGGGTCGGGGACGGATGGATACCGTATCTGATAGAATACAAGACGGCCAGCGGCAAGGTCAATATAACGTACACATACGTCGAAGATTACACATTCGAACCGAATGTCGATAACCAGGTCGTCGTGTATGCCGATTACGGACTCAGCGTTACCGGTGCGGGAACATACAACCCCGGAGACACGGTCGAACTCAGCGTAACGGTCGACAGCGGCCATTCCTTCGAAGGATGGTACGATGATTCCGGAACACTGCTTTCGACATCGAAGACCTACGAGTATTCGGTATCCGGAAGCGATGTGGTGATCTACGCGGTCAACACCGACGATCCGGATGTGACGTACGAGAGCGAAGAAGTGACCCTGGAAGCGGACACGCAATCAGAGAGTCTTTCCTGGAGTGTCGTCGATACCGTCACGGATAAGGTCGTCGATACGTTCACAGGCGCATCCTCTATGTCGTACACCTTCGATTCCGCAGGTTCATATCTGCTTCTGGCAACGGATGGGGAATCCTTCTACGGATTCTACACCGTTGTCGTTTACGGAGATGTCACCCGCACTTTCGAGTGGGAGTACAACGATAAGGAATACACCTACGATCTGACCATATCTTATGCGGATTACAAGTACTACGTGGACCTGTATGACGTATCTGAAAGGTGCCAGGGTACTGCCGATCACGACAGGACCTTCGTCACTTATGGGGATACATACATCAAGAAGATCGCCAGCGATTTCGAGACCATGACCTCAGGGTTCACGGACCTCCAGGTGGCGAACTTCATCCTGATGTTCACACAGTACATCGAATATCAGGCAGACGATGTCTACATGGGCGTCACCGAGTATTGGAAGTTCCCTCTCGAGACCTTATACGGTCAGGGAGGAGACTGCGAAGATACTTCGATCCTCTACTGTGCTATCGCCGAAGCGATGGGATACGAAACTGCCATGCTCCTGTTCACGGGACATATGGCGGCAGGCATCATTGTCTCCGGCTGTACGGGTACGGCCTATCACGGAAGCGGTTCGAAAATGTTCTATTACGCCGAGACCACCGCAACGGGATACGATGTCGGAGACGTTCCCAGCTCCATCAGGATGCTGGTGGCAACCGTCATCGAAGTATACTGATCATAAACCGACGGGGACCGAAACCCCGTCCTCTTTCTTTTTTTAGTTTTTTTCAGGGATCCTCTTTTCCGTTCAGATCGCCGAAGGGCCATGATTCTCGAATAAAGACAAGACCACACTATTAATACTCCGTCCGAGTTGATGTGAGCATCATAGGGAGTTCGAATAACAATGAGCAAGATTCAGGTAGCGGTCCTCGGAGCCACCGGAATGATCGGTCAGAGATTCATTCAGATGCTTGAGGACCATCCGTATTTCGAGATCGAGGGCCTTTACGCATCGGAGAGATCCCACGGTAAGAGGCTCGGAGACGTGCTGAAGGTCAGGGACCATGTCTACAAGGATGATATCATGGACAGAAGGATCGAGACCATGGACCTTGAAAAGATCTCCAAGAACTGCAGGGTAGCATTCTCGGGCATACCTTCCGAGTTGGCCGGACCTACCGAGACCGAACTGGCAGGAAAGGGAGTCGCCGTGTTCACGAACGCAGGTTCCCACAGGATGGACAGGCACGTTCCGATCATCATCCCCGAGATCAACTGGTCTCAGTTCGATTCGGTCAAGGACCAGGACACATATTCCAGCGGCGGTTATATCGTCACCAACGCCAACTGTTCTTCCACGGGTATTGCGATACCCCTCAAGGCACTCTATGACGCCTACGGACTGAAACAGGTGTTCGTATCGACCTATCAGGCACTTTCCGGTGCGGGATACCCCGGTGTACCCTCATTGGATGCCGTAGGCAACGTCGTTCCGTTCATCAGTCACGAGGAAGAGAAGATGGAATCCGAGCTTGCCAAGATGCTGGGAACCTACGAGAACGGAGATTTCAAATACGCGGACTTCAAGGTCATGGCAAACTGTGCCAGAGTACCTGTGGTCGACGGTCATCTCGAGTCCCTTGTACTGGAGCTCGGAGCAGACCCCTCGCTCGAGGAGTTCGAGAAGACCCTTGCGGACTTCCGTGCAGAACCTCAGAAGTTCAAGCTCCCCTCCGCACCCGAACAGCCGATCATCGTCAGGCACGAGGAGAACAGGCCCCAGCCCGTATTCGACGCAATGGCGGGAACACCCGAAAGGGCGAGAGGCATGGCGACAACGGTCGGAAGGATCAGAAAGAGCAACGGATACTACAAGGTATTCGCACTCTCCCACAACACCCTCAGGGGCGGTGCGGGCGGTTCCGTACTCAACGCAGAGCTCGCAAAGGCGAAAGGCCTTCTTTGAAATTCCTTACCGGGCGACCCTCGGTCCTTTTTATTTTATTTCCTTTCATCTATGTTTCGGATGCAGATCAATTTTTCAAAAAAATTATGAAATATTTCCGATGCAAACCTATTCGGGGTGGATATAATTATAATTTTTCACATCTGGCTCAGTTAAAGAATACTATCATTTCAAAATATGTTCGTTTAGGATATTAAGTATTAATCATCAAAAATAGTATGCAGTTATACGATAAAAAAATAGGTACTTTTATATTTTAGTAATATGTATTATGTTGCATGTACATTACTGCAACGGATTTCAGACAGAACATCGGAAGATACCTCGAATTGTGCGAAAAGGAAGACATTTTCATAATGAAACACGGCGAATCGTTTGCCAAGCTGAGCGGAGTGAAGAACGGCAGAAGGGAATCCGTCAGAAGGATAACCGGGTCGCTTACGATAGGTTCGTCAGAGAATGATTTCGAAGAGACGGGAACCGTGAAGATATGAGGATAGCATTTGCGGAGGACGTCCTCCTGGATGTCCTTTCCGGAAAAGGCCGTGCATCATCGGAACTGCTGGATGCCGTGGCCGAAGGGAAGGCGGACGGATTTGTCATGCTCTCGACGCTGACGGCGATCAGGAGGATAGCGGCAGAGAACGTAGGCCCCAAGAAAGCATCGGAGATCGTCTCCGAGCTGGCGTTCATATTGGAAATTCTGCCGATGCCGCAGAAGGAGGACATCCTGACATCGATGAATTCCAAAAGCGATTTGGATGCGGCGCTGCTCATGGCATCCGCCCCGGGGAATGCTGATTTGATAACCGCCAAATCCAAGAAGGCATTTGCCGAAAGCAAGGTACCGGTGCGTTCGCCCAGGGAGATATTGTCTGAATTCTGACACAACTCCCGATAAACCTTATTTACTTTCCTTATATACAATTCAACAGAGGCCGACAAATGACTGTCAAAATGGGAATTCCGAACAAAGGCAGACTTAACGAAAGAGCTGTTGAACTTCTCGTAAAATCCGGAATAGATCTGGGCGAGGACTGGGGAAGAAGACTGTACGTAACAGCGAAGAATCAGGATATCGAGATCCTGTTCGTCCGTGCGCAGGATATCCCCGCATTCATCAGTGCAGGTGCGATCGATTTCGGAATAACCGGAGAGGACATGGTAGCCGAATCCGGATATTCGCTCAAGAAGATCGCAGATCTGGAGTTCGGAAGATGTCATCTCTCAATAGCCGCTCCCGAGGCCTCGGGGATCAGGACCGCAGATGACATTCCTAACGGAAGCCGCATCGCAACGTCGTTCCCCAATCTCACCGGCAAATACTTCAAAAAGCTGGGCAAGGATGTAAAGATCGTCGAAGTTTCCGGTGCGGCAGAGATCATGCCGTATCTCGGTGTCGCAGACATGATCTCCGATCTTGTGGCCAGCGGTTCCACGCTCAAGATCAACAGACTCGTAGAGGTCTGCAAGATCCTCGATTCGCAGGCTGCGATATTCGGGCCCTCGAAGGCCGATCCCTCGAAGAAAGGGGAGATCATGGATGTCGTCGACTCCATCAGGAGCGTCATCGCCGCAGAGGACAAGAAATACCTCATGGCAAACGTTCCCAAGACCAAGCTTGCAAAGGTCCAGGAGCTCCTTCCCGGAATCAACGGAGCCACGGTCATGGAGATCTCCGGAAATCCCGATATGGTGGCCGTACAGGTCGTCGTCGCATCTTCGGAGATGTACAGGGTGGTCAATTCGCTTAAGAAGCTCGGAGCAACGGGCATCCTCACAGTGGCCATTGACAGGCTGGTGGAATGATGGTCTCAAGGGACATAATGAGAAGTTCCACCCGCGATTTCCAGAAATATTACAATCCAAAGCTTCACAACGAGCTCAGGATGGATACGAACACCAACGTCCTGGGATCCAATCCCGCGGCTATGAGATACCTCAAGAACATGGAAGTGGAGCTTGACAGCTATCCCAACACCTATTCCGACGGCCTCAGGTCCGAACTCGCTAAGCTATACGGTCTGGAAATGGATAATATTGTGGCAGGTAACGGTTCCGATGAGATGCTGGACGTATCATTCAAGACATTCACGGAGTGGGGAGACAACTGCGTCGTTCCCGTTCCTTCGTACACATTATACGATTATTTCGTGACCATGAACGGCGGAAAGGCATTGGAAGTTGACCTCACCGAGGATTTCCAGCTCGATGTCGATTCCATTGTGAGGTCTGATGCAAAGATAGCCATCATGCCCTCTCCCAACAACCCTACCGGAAATGTGTTCAGGCACAGGGATATCGAAGAGATCCTCTCGAAATTCAACGGTATCGTCATAGTCGACGAAGCATACGTCGAATACGCGCCCAAAGGATCGATGATCACCAAGGTGAACGAGTTCGACAATTTGATCGTTCTCAGGACGTTCTCCAAGGTTTACGCAATGGCCGCCCTCAGAGTGGGGTATGCCGCATCCAACAAGGATATCGCCGATATGATGAACTCCGTCAAGATACCGTATTCGCTCAATAAGATCAGCGAGAATGCGGCCATCGCAGCGGTGAAGGACCAGTCCTTCGTCAAGATGAGCGTGGACATGGTCACCGAGCAGAGGCCCATGCTCGCAGCAGGTCTGAAGAAGCTCGGTTTCGAGCCCTATCCTTCGGATTCGAATTTCATTCTCGCCAAGAGCCCCATAGACCACTCCGTTCTGGTCTCCAAACTCAAAGAGAAAGGCGTTCTGATCAGAGACTTCGGTTCCAAACGCAGGACCGAGAACTGTGTCAGGATGACCGTCGGAACGGAAGAACTCAACAGCATCATGCTCGGTAAGATCGCCGAGGTCCTGGAGGAATTCAGATGAAGATCACCATGGCCGATTACGGCGTCGGAAACCTGCATTCCATCAAGAAGGCATTGGAGAAGAACGGTGCCGCTGTCGTTACGGTCACGGACATGAAGGACCTGCTCGATGCGAAATGCATAATGTTTCCCGGAGTCGGTGCTTTCGATAAGACCATGGAAAGGCTCCAGCCCTACCGCGAGCAGATTTGCGAGCGTCTGAATGCAGGGGTTCCCGCACTCGGAATATGCATCGGGGCCCAGATAATGTTCGAATCCAGCGCAGAGGGAAAGGCTCCCGGACTGGGATTCTTCTCCGGTACCGTCAAGCCTCTGAAGGCGAAGATTGTCCCCCACATGGGATGGAATACCGTCGAGTCCAAGGACCCTCTGATGAACGGCATCGACAGCAATTACTTCTATTTCGCACACTCTTATTACTGCGATGCAGACCCGTCCGATGTCATAGGAACGACAGAATACGAAGGAACGACATTCCCGTCCTTCTTCAGGAAGAAGAACGTTTACGGAACACAGTTCCACCCCGAGAAGAGCGGAGAGTCCGGATTGGAAATGCTTCGCAATTTCATCGAAGCGGCCGAGGACCTGATATGATAATCATACCTGCCGTCGATGTTCTCGATCACAAAGTGGTCCAGCTTGTGGGCGGAGTGCTGGGAAGCCAGCAGCTTGTTATCCCCGATCCGTTGAAGGTCGCGGAAAGCTGGGTGTCCAAAGGCGCGCCGTATCTCCATCTGGTTGATCTCGACGGAGCATTCGGCAAAGGCCATAATCTGGAAGTTTTCAAGAGGATCGCCAAAGAGGCAGGCGTCCCCGTCGAGGTAGGCGGAGGAATTCGTTCCACGGAGACGGTCGAGGAATTGATATCCGCAGGCGTTGACAGGGTCATCGTCGGTACCAAAGCGGTGAAGGAGCCGGAATGGCTTGCGGAGACCGCCGACAGATTCCCCGGAAAGATCGTCTTGGGCCTTGATACCAAGGGTGACAGAATCACGATCAAAGGGTGGCAGGAGAACGCAGATCTTACTGTCGACGGAATGTTCGACATCATCCGCGATCTTCCCCTTGCGGGGGTTCTCAACACCAACGTGGACGTGGAAGGACAGAAGAAAGGTATCGATGAGGCTCAGGCCAGATCGTTCATCTCCCGCTGTCCGTGCAAGGTGATCGCATCCGGCGGAGTGACCTCCGAGAAAGATGCGAAGATCCTTTCGGAAGCAGGTGCGGAAGCGGCCGTAGTAGGTCTTGCCATCTATACGGATGCCATAAAACCCTGGGAATGGAAGGCCCCTTGGAAAGCCTGATCATTGCATCTCGTCAAAGAAGGCAGATGCGAACAGGGGATAGCGGTCAATTCCATTCTTGTCCGTACAGATGTTTCCTTTTTCCAATTTGATCTTTTTGTGGACATGATATCCGCTGCGGTCAAGTGAAAGTTGGCTCGGAACGGATCTGAGGCAGGCACCTGTTTTGATCCTATTCGGAGTATCGCAGTAGTTGGCAATGTCGTCCTCCATCGAATTTCTTATGTCTGTGAGTTCTCTCCACGCTCTTCCGTAATTGTGCGCGGTCATAAAGAGATCGACAGCTTTTGACATTCCTCCGACGATCCTTCTTGTGTTATCGTCCACTCAAAATACGACGGAAGTTCTAACTTCTCGAGGATTAAATATTCCAAGGCATATACAGACAGTATGCGGAAGGCCAAAAGTATCGACGAGATCTACGAAGAAGTGAAGGACTGTGAGCTCGTTATTACCAACGATGCCCCTCTGGCCACGGCTTTGAATTCCAGAGTGGACAAGGCAACCATCGGTAATTTCGCTTATACTCCGAGGCAGATCGCCGGAAAGGAATCCGTCCGCATATTGGGAAAAGGGATACTCGGCGATCTGAGAATCATATCGTCGATCGCAGACGAGACCGGACTGGATTTTAAGTATATTCACGGTGAATTGGAGAATATCCGCACCATACGCAGGTACAGGGCGAATCCGGAGAATTATTTGTATTCACAATCCGCAAAAGAGGTGTACCGTTCCTTTGCCGCTCTTCCCACCATCGAGAAGGTGATGTCGAACTACGATCCTTCTGACAGTCTGTTTTACAGAGGAAAGAAGATTGCGGTCATAGGCCTGGACCTCTTCGACGATCTCGATAAGCATTTCATCCCTAACGATTTCAAAGAGATCGATCTGTACAAAGACGGAGTGTATGATATCGAGAAGATCCATCAGATCGGCAACGACCGTCAGATAGCCGATAACATCATGGACCTGATAACACCAGAGATGGCAGACGATACGGCAATCGTAATGGATACCGAGGGTCCGGTCGCAGACGCCATCCGCGCAGCATTGTACAGGAAGAAACTGCCGTTCAAGAACACAATGGCGGTAAGGGATCTCTCTCAGATCAGAGATTTCCTTCAATTTGTCACACTGGCACTCAATTACGATACGGTCAGGGTAAGACATGTAAGGGAGATACTTTCCAGTTACGGAGGCTATCTGAGGTCCACTCAGGACGAGTATCTTCTCTGCAAGCAGATCAATAATATAGAGAATGAAAAGACCGTCATGCTCGTTAATATCATGAAGGACGTACGTTCGATGACCTTCGGCGAGGTCATGGAATCTGTTGTCAATCCCATGCAGAGGCCGCAGGTAAAGATCCTTCTGGAGGATCTGATGCTAGTTGACAGAAAGGTCACCACCAAGCTCGTCAATGAGCTGACGTATGCCGTGAACAACGTTGCCGATCTTCACCATAACGAACAGACCCCGGAGAACGAGAAGAGAGGTGTCTTGCTGGTAAACTGCAACAATTCGGTCTACATCGATAGGCCTTTTGTCATCTTCGTAGGCATCGGACCCGAATGGTCTCCCAGCATAATCGGGAAGGATTATATCGACAGGGACGAGGAGTCGGAGAAGAATATCGAAAGGTTCTCCGTTCTTATGCAGCAGGGAACTTCGAGGGTGTATGCGGTCAATCTGATGAGGGGCGGAAAACCTGCAAGACCATGCACATATTTCGATCAGATCTATTACGGAAAAAGGATAGAGACCTTCGATGACGTATGCTCTTCGGGAGAGACTATCAAAGGCCCCTGGGTCGTTTCTGTGGAAAAGGAAATTTCTGTCAAAGGAGATACCCATGTAGAGAGGCAGCCTGTTTATTCGTGGAGCTTCTCCAAAAGCACTTACGATGCATTCCGCGAATGTCCCCGTGTCTATCTTTTCAGCAAGATAATGAGGGCTCCCGACAGCGAATTTACTGTATTCGGAAACGTTATCCACGAATTTGCCGAACTCTATCTTTGCGATCCCGATCTCGTAAACGAGAAAGGCATAGAGCATTTTCTGGAAAAGTTGGAGGAATCATATGCGGGAATATCCTGCGAGCAGATGGTCCCCATAGATAGGACGCAGCTCAGTGCCAGTATGATGAATGTGAAGAGATACATCGATGGTCTGAAGATCAAAGATGTTCCCTTGGACATGATCAACGCCGACCGTCCGCATCCGAACAAACTGATGGAATCGGAGGGTGTTGAGAGATGCAGCAGCATTGCCGAGAAGCAGCTCCACTCGTCTAAATTCCCGTTATTCGGAGACATGGACCTGATCGACGGCCAGAATATCACAGATTACAAGACCGGCGGGTTCAAGAAGCTCGGCGATCTGAAGAAAATGATGATCTCCGATGTGGAGCATCCCGAATTCCAGCCGCTGATATATCTGGCATTGGCGTATGACAACAGCGGAAAACTTCCGTGCACATTTTCTCAATTCTACGTCAGGAGCGATGTCGCATCCTCCGTGTCCGATCCTGATTATGATGTTCTGTCCGGTGTTAGGAGCATAGAGCTCGTAGGCTCGACCCTCGAAGAGTATCTTCACGATCCGGGCTGTTGTCTGAAGGATCATTTCGGAGGTAACGACTATCCCAGATATCTGGAGTCCTGGGACTCATTCATAAATGCTATCTCGGGACACGGTCTCGAAAGAGGTTCCGATCTTGACACGGACCCCGAGACGATGGCCTCGGTCTTCAGCGTCATCGGCCAAAAAAAGGTGATAACTACCGCCATCAGGAAGATAACGGCGAACATCCTGGGAGGGATCGTCGTGGGAAAGGACAGACTCGTCATCCCCATCGATACGATCAGAAAATTCATTTCCAGAGTGGAAGAGGACCACAGGGCGGCATCGGAGATGGCGGTCGGAACATTCCCCCCGAAGCCGATGTTGAATTGTTCCAAATGCAACTACAGGCAGGCCTGCACGCGTGAACTTTCCAAGGTAGAGGAATCGGAGGAATCGGAATGAGCGAACTCAACGATTCCCAAAAGAAGATAGCGACGACGCTTGACGGTATGATAGTCGTAGATGCCGGTCCCGGGACCGGAAAGACCTCGACCATCATGGAGAGATACATCAATCTTCTCAATGCGCATCCGGATCCGAAGGATATCATCCTGCTCACTTTCACCCGCAACGCGGCATCCGAGATGGAAGATAGGATCAAAAGCAAACTGTCTGAATCCGGAAGACCGGACGATGCCAAGGACCTGAGGGCGAGCACGTTCGATTCGTTCTGTTTCTCCATCGTCATGGAGTCTCCGGAGGCCGTGAGCAGGTTTTTCGGCATAAATGAGAAATTGACGAGAAGCGCGCGTACGGTAGAGAACAACACCCTCAATCGGACGTATTTCTCGGATTTCATGGACCGCTTCCTCGCCGACCGCGGCGAGGATTACGGCGATCAATCGATAATAGCCAGCAAACATTATTCGGATCTCTACGGCCTGATCGAGAGACTCATGGCCCGCGGCATAGTCCCTCTGAAGAAAGGATGGTTCAGAGGGGATGACGGAGACGTTCTGTACGGGGAACCCGACAGGGTCCTGCATATTCTCACAAGGAAGAACGAGCCTGACAGCAAAGGAAAAAGCCAGCTCTCCAAAGATCTCTTCTATAAATTCGAAGGGTACAGCGATCCGGGATGTGCGAATCAGGGCAATGTACCATTGTCCAGTGAGATCTTGGAATCCTGCGCATATCAGGACCGCAGGGAGATGATGTCTCTGATCCACGATGCGTATTACGAATTCATCAGGCATTCCATCATAGACGACAGACTGACATTCGGTCTTGTCGCTTCATTCGCTTACGTTGTTCTCTACAGCGATGCGAAGGCCAGGGAAAGAATGCGCTGCAGCTATCTGATGATCGATGAATTTCAGGATACGAACAGCAATCAGTTCATGATAGCGCTTATGCTTCTGAAACAGCCGAATCTCTGTGTTGTCGGGGATTGGAAACAGGGCATCTACGGATTTAGGTACGTTTCCATTGAGAACATAACCAACTTCGAAAAGAAGGCCGTGGAACTGAGGCGTTTCCTCAACGACGGAGAGAAGCGTGTTCCTTTCGAGATACCGGAGACGCTTTCTCTTCCGTTGGATAAGAACTACCGCAGTTCGCAGGAGATAATAGACTGCGCCTACGATTCTCTGTACATAAAGGGATCTTCCAAAGAGGAGATCGATACCGCTTCTCTGGACCGCAATATCGTGAAGATATCTTCCGAGAAGAAGTATCTCTCGGAACACTCCGAGATCAGAATCGCATCCGCATCTTCCAATGAGGAAGAGGTCCTCGAGGTCCTTCGCAGGATCGAGAGTTATGTTCATGACACGAAGTACGTCGTATGCGAAGACGAGAACAGTACCAGACAATTGACGTATGGGGATATCGCGGTGCTTTGCAGGACAACACGCATGGCACGCGCCATCAACGAGGCGGCGATCGAAGCAGGTATACCAGTCTTCCTGCAGGGCGATGTGGAGATCATGGGTTCCAGGGAAGGAAAGCTCCTTCTCGCCTGGCTCAGATACATCAACAACAGGAGTGACCGCTGGGGAATAGGCACGATACTCGCAGACCAGGAATATCCTCTATGCGAGATCGAAGAGATGATATCTAACGAACCGACCATGGATGTTCCCGAAGACATAACCGCGCTGCGCCTGGACCTGATCAAGAAGAAACGCAGGATCACCGATCTCATCGCGACGGTGTTCGCATATTACGGATTGAATAACGATATAACTCAGACGATAACCGCCAACATCTCGGCATCCCACAGGGGATCGCTTCTGACCGTGTCTGATATAATCCGCATGATCGAAACGGATATCAGGGACAAGACAACATACAATGTGGATTCATTCCTTTCCAGAAAAGCGGTGATCATACAGACGATGCACAAATCCAAAGGTCTGGAGTATCCGGCCGTCATCTGTGCCGGATTCGACAACCAAAATTTCCCCAGCTACAGGCCCGATTCCTCGGTGTACAGATTCACCGATACGATCGGTATCAGATGCACCTCCGAGGTCGTGGACCTAGGAGAGGGGAACAAGGTAATCAAGAAGTCATGGAAGACCAAGCTGGCACTGTTGAGCGCAGATCCGGATTACAGTGAAGAGAGGAGGCTGCTGTTCGTAGCGATATCCCGTGCGAAGCAGTATGTCACCATACTGTCGGGGCCCAAGCCTTCTGCATTCTTCAAGGGCCTTGCGAACATGGACATGTGCGTCATGGACCAATGCGGGACCGGTGTCCCCCATTCCGATGCGAACGTCGAATCGGAATCCCTCATCGGACGTCCCGCCATCGATCCGTTCATAAAACGCAGGAAGAACATCGGTGTTCACGACGTCCTCCGTTTCGACGGAGAGGACGCCCCTCCCGAAGGTTCCGATCAGGTCTGCGGAAAGGGAATGGAATACGGCACCAAGGTCCATAAGGCCGCGGAGGCCCTTGCCCGCAACGTACCTCTGGACGGCGAATATTCCGAATTCCCGGAGATCCCAGCCATCAGAGAGGTCCTGGAATCCGTAAAGGATGCTCCGATCGTAGAATCCGAGATAGAATGCGCCCTGCCCTTCAACGATATGAACGTCACCCTTAGGGGCATCATAGACCTCTACGCCGAATATCCTGACAGGATCGAAATACACGATTACAAAACAGATGTCACCGAGAATTTCGAATCGGAGTACATGCTTCAGCTGAGCGTTTACGCCCACGCAGCCGAACAGGCCACCGGGAAGAAGGCCAAGTGCGTGATAGATTACGTTTCCATGGGGCGCAGGAAGGAGTTCGACGCACTTCCGCTGTCCGCCATCGAAGAGCGTGTCCGGCCGTTCGTTCAGGATAGATGATCTCAGAGGAACATCGTCATGTAAACCGGAAGATAGACGATCTTTCCGTCGGTCCTGAGGTTCTTCGAATGGATGACATATGCCTTTTCGATCTTCGGGCTGTATTTTATCATGAAACGATCGAGGGATGCATGCTTGGATGATGTGGCCGATTTGGATCCGATAGGGATGATCTTCCGGGAGTCGGCAATGATGAAATTCGGACCACGGGATCTGCTGTTCCGACCTCGGCTGCATTGTTCAGGTCCTATTCCGAAAAATATGCACATTCGCTGATCGTTGCCCGGCATCAGCATGGCATAAAGGAAACTTGGAAAACAGGTCTCTGAATTACCGATTGAAGTATAAGTAAATATAATCGCAAGAGGTTTGTACACTATGCAATCCGGACTGACGGAGAAAGAGGTACAGGAGAGAGTTAAGGCCGGCAAGGTCAACTCCTTCGAATCCCCCGTCAGCAGAAGCTATCTCGATATCATCGTCAAGAATCTGTGCACCTCGTTCAACCTGATCCTTCTGATCTTGGGTGCGGCACTGATCTATTTCGACGAATACCTAAACGCTCTGGCCGCCACCGGGGTTATTCTTATCAATGTTCTGATCTCGACGCTCCAGGAGATGAAGGCCAAAAGAAGGCTGGACAAGATCGCACTGCTTCTCAGACCTACCGTGAAGATAGTCAGGGACGGCAAGATCACGGAGACCGATCCGTCAAAGATCGTTCTCGACGACATCATCAAGATGGAGGCCGGGGACCAGGCACAGGTTGACGGAGAGATCCTCGAATGCAACTCCTTCGAGATGGACGAATCACTTCTCACCGGAGAATCCAGCACACGCAGGAAACATGAAGGGGATGTCATATATTCCGGAGCTTACTGCGTCGCCGGAGACTGCTATTTCAAAGTGACCGCGCTCGGAGAGGACACCTTTGCATCGAAGATGCTTTCCAGCGCCAAGAAGTTCGAAAAGAAGAAGACGCCCCTCCAGAGAGAGACCACAACGGTCACGGAGATGCTGATGATCATCTCGTTCTTCTACCTCTTCGTGATGGTCCTTCTCAATATCATCTCGGGAAAACATGCCGTGGAATCGCTTATCGAGGCTGTCATCATCCTCGATATCGTCCCTATCGCTCTTTTCCTTCTCATAACTATAACATACATGATCGCAGCCGTCCGTATGGCGGACGGCGGGGTCCTCCTGCAGAACTCCAGTTCCGTCGAGTCCATGAGCCATGTCGATACCGTCTGCATGGACAAGACCGGGACAATAACCACAAATCATCTGGTCTTCGACAATGCGGAATATTTCATTCCGGAGGATGAGGCATCCGAACTGATAGCCGCATTCGTGAATACCACCGGCAGCAAGAACCGTACCGTAGGCGCGATCGCAGAAAAGTACGGGGATTCCGATGCCGTTCTCGAAGACGAGATACAATTCACATCCGAAAGGAAATACAGCGCAGTAAGATTTAAGATCGGGGATTCGGAGGCTTCCGTGTTCATGGGCGCGTATCCGATGCTCAGGAAGAACATCGATTCCGATATAGATCTGGAGAAGAAGATCTCGGAATGCTCTTCCAAAGGACTGAGGACGGTGCTGCTCTGCAGGGCAGAGACGCCGGACATCCACAACGGCGACGAGATCGTCATGCCGAAGCTTCAGCCGATCTGTCTTATCACCATAAGGGACGAGGTCAGGCCCGACTGCAAGGAGATCATCGGCAAATTCGTCGATGCGGGAATGGATCTCAAGGTCATCTCCGGAGACGATCCGGAAACGGTGGACGCCATATTCTCCCTTGCAGACATCCCCGGGGACAGGAAGATGATCTCTGGAGAGGAACTCGATTCCCTTCAGGGAGAGGAGAAGACCAAGGCGATCTTGGAGACGAACATCTTCGGCAGGATGAAACCGGACCAGAAAGAAGAGGTCATAGGCACCCTGAAGAAGAACGGAAGATACGTCACCATGGTGGGAGACGGTGTCAACGACGTCAAATCGCTGAAGATGGCGAACGTCGGAGTTGCCCTTCAGAGCGGTTCGGGCGCCACGAGAGGGGTTGCGGACATGGTCTTGGTCGATGACCGTTTCGAGGCCCTTCCGAAGGCCATTATCGAGGGAAAGAGGACGGTCACAGGTATGCGCGACATCCTGAAACTGTACCTCACAAGGAACTTCATCCTCGCGATATTGGTGGGAATACTCCTGCTGGTCTTCCAGAAGCTTCCTCTGCTTCCCATTCAGAACACATACTACGCGCTGATCACGGTATCGTTCGCGGCCTTCCTTATGGCCATCTGGGCCAAACCTTCGGACAATAAGGAGATGATCCTGCCGGGGGTCCTCAGGTTCTGCATTCCCGCGGCATGTCTCGTGGCGGCGTTCTCGCTGTTCATCTACGCACTGTTCACATTCGGTATAACGGGAGGTCTGTTCAGCAACATCGATCTCAATACGACATGGGATATGTTCCATTCGATCTTCCCCGATCAGACCTATCAGGATTTCCTCGATCATATGTCCGGCGGGTATGATGTTACCGAGAGCGCGTCTCTCGTAGCGGAGATAGCCGCGCGCAGCGCAATGCTGTTCTTCATGGTCCTCGCCGGTATCGCACAGCTGTTCTTCATCTACCCCGTGTTCGGATTCATGGACAGGAGCGGAAAGGCGAACAGGCAGCTGTTCCCCATAATACTGGCCTTCCTCCTGTTGGGAATAATGGTCCTGTTCTACTGCGTACCCGTGGTATCCATCGGATTGGCATCGATCATGTACTTCCCGATCGAATATCTCGGACTGCTGATGATCATATTTGTCGCATGGTTCGTGTGCGCCACATTGGTGAACAGATCGAAGAGGGAATCCTGCATCACCCGTATCACGGAGAACTTTTTCAACAGACAGCTTCAGAAGGACATGGAAAAAGAGGAGAAGAAAAGGGAAGAAAAACAGTGAGAAATCACTGCTTCGGGCATCCCAGCGGGATAACGCGGATCCCGTCTTTTCTCGTATATGCGTATTCTCCGGACGATATCGCTGCCAGGAAAGATGGCGCGATAACTCTCGATCGTATCCTGATCCTGAAGGTCAAGAGTACTTTTCGCATAGTGTTTTCCCGTGGTTGTTTTTCAGCACCATTTGGGACCTACTGTCAGCACTGCGCCGAACGCATCCAGATTGTCTTTTAACTTTTCGTCGATGGTTCTCGGTATGTACTCTTTCATAATTGTACGGTGCTGTATCTGGTATCTGTCTGTTGAGCAATTTGTGGAAAAAGTTCACGATTGATAATTGGGATAAGGAGTATAATCCCCGTTATCGAACATCTCGATCATCACGTACGACGCCATCCTCGCATCCGATAATGCGCGGTGGTCCTGAACCCCGTGGATGTTGGCGGGGTCGTCGCCCTTGAGTATCATCTTGTACGCCACGTCCAATTTCGGATATCTGTAATCGTCGAAGTAGTTCATCGATTTCAGTTTGCAGACCTTCATGGCAGCGAGCATGATATCCGTGCACTCGGTGAACGTGCCTCTGAGATCCCACGGCGATTTGTAAAGGAATTTGTTCATATCGTAACCGACGTTGTAGGCGGTGACGTTCCTGTTCTTCAGGAGGAAAGTGACATCTTCTCTCACTTTGGAGAACGGAACACCTTCTCTGACCATGTCCAACGTCATATCCGTGTTCTGGAAGATCCATGCGTTCTTCCTGTAATCGTCCCAACGGTCCACATCATGGCCGACGACCGCGGAGTAGGCATCCCTGACGGTCCCGTCCCTGAGGTCTACTTTCGTGATACCGATATCCACGACCACGTCCTGAGGTGCGCCGTACAGTCCGGTGGTTTCCGTATCCAGGACGTAGATGCAGTTGTCCGGCTTTTCGTCGAAATCGAAAAGGTCCATTCAAAGGCCTCCGGATAGGATCTTTCCGCGTTCTTTCACGCAGATAAGTACGAAGATCAGGGCGATCAGCACTGAAACGATGGCGAAGACCGTATCCTGTCCGATATCGATGCCCGTATCTTCGGACGGGGTCGTTTCCGGTTCGGAGGGATCATCCTCACTAGGGTCGTAGATGCTGCCGGGGTCTTCTTCGGCAACGAAGTCCGTTTCAGGTTCCAGTCCGTTGTCGATATTGTCAGGGTAAAGGGACGTATAGTAAACCTTGATGTCGTCACCGATACCGCTCAGATTGTAGTAAACATAGCTCGGATTATTGCTGTCCTGTCTGACATCGTCGGTGTCGCTCAGATCGACAAGGGTATATTCTGTCAGAAAATCGGGCCTATTGTCTGTATACGAATAGAAATGGATCCCGGATCTGTACAGATCGTACGAGGAAGAATGCGCAGTGAACGAGAAGGTCCCATCCGTCGATACATTCACGCCGTTGAAATCGATCTCGATGCTGTCCTTGCCGTCATCGAAGAATACGATGTTGAATTCCCCGGAAGAAGCATCCGCCGGAATAACGCACACAGCCGGAGCTGTCAGGACGATGAACATGATGACGGCCGCGGCCCCGTACCTCATGGGTCGGTGAATAGAATGCACTTATTCATTCCTTCCTATCGGGCTTGGTGAATCCGCACTTGTCGCAGACCTTGTAATCTTCCTTCTCGGACAGTTTCGCACCGCAGATCGGACACAGATGATTATCCCTGATCTCGACCTTTCCGGTGTTCCTTGCCAGTACGAACAGGACGACCATCAGTACGGCGAATACGATAATGCCTGTCCATGCGTAGGATATGCCGAGGACCGTAAGAACCACGGATATGAACATACCGAACATCGATATCATCGCCGATATCATCAGGACATTCATTCTTTTGGAAGCTGACATTGACATACGGGTTTGAACTGTCGGCACGGATATAAACGCTTTGTCTTTCGACAGAAAATCCTTTATCCCGATGAACATCTCCCCGTACCATATGGCTACGATCATCATCGCAGGCAGGACCGAAGAGGCGGCGGCGGGAAAGACCATCGAGGAGACCGTCTCGTCCCTGGGGCTGCGCCCGGATTCCTATCTTTATCTGGTGGACAGCGTCCCGGTCCCCATGGATACGGTATTTAACGAAAATACCGTGGTCAAAGCTTTGAAAGTTGCATCCGGCGGATGATCATTCGCTTGCGATCCTGTCGATACCGTCAAGGTCGAGACCGTCCCTAATGGCCTCGTCCAGAAGTTCGTCCAGGTTGTTCATGAACGCTTCCCTGGTATCGCTGCCTTCAAGTTTCCCTTCCTTATCGGACATCGAATCCTCTTCGGGGAATTTCAGATTGAGATACGGCATGACGCCCAGGCATTTCATTCCGGTAAGTTTTTCTATGGTCTCGATGCCGTCTTTGAGTATCGAGCCGTCCCCTCTGAACCTGTTGATTATGAATCCTTTCATCAGAGGTCTCTGTTCTTCTGGGATGAGCAGCCATGTGCCGTACAGTGCGGCGAATACGCCTCCCCTTTCGATATCTCCGACGAGTATCGCAGGTACGGAAAGTTCTTTGAGCATTCCGAGGTTTGCAAGGTCCCTGTCCTGAAGATTGAGCTCTGCCGGAGAACCGGATCCTTCGCATACGACCGCTTCGTATTCCTCGGTCAGTCTGTCGTAGGATTCGGTGACCTTCTCCATGACCATGTCCCTGTCCATGGGTTCGTCCTTGGTTATGTCCATGAAGGGTTCGCCTCTGAGGACCAGCTGTATCGCTCCGTTCCCGGACGGTTTCAGCAGCACCGGGTTCATGTCCACGGTGGGTTCGATCCCGCAGGCCCATGCCTGGAACGCCTGCCCCATCCCTATTTCCCCTCCGGACTTCGTGACGTAGGAGTTCAGGGAAAGGTTGGACGCTTTGAACGGCGCCGCTTTGATGCCTTTCCTGCCGAGATATCTGCAGTACAGCGCATCCAACGTGGTCTTGCCGGCACCGGACGAGGTTCCGAGGAAGAGTATTCTCATTCTTTCGCCCCCAGTATCTCTAAGAGCTTCTTCATATCGAATCCCGATTCAAAGGTCTCGGTCATCTTTACGATGTTGTCTTCCAGGATATCGTCGTAGTCCTTCACGTCTTCCAGTTTCACCGGTTTTCCGTCATGTTTTATGAACGAAAGGAAATATTTCCTGAAAGCGGGTTTGTCGAAACATCCGTGCAGGTATGTTCCGAACAGCATCTCGTCCTCTCTGACGGAACCTTCGTCCTCGTCCGGCATGAAATGCTTCTGGATCCTGAAAAGGGGTTTCTCCTTCACATCGGTCATTCCCATGTGTATCTCGTATCCCGTCACCGGTTCTCCGGTCTTGATCATTATTCCCTCGTCCTGGACGACCTTCTTCCTGTACACATCCCATTCGGAGGTGTTATCGAAAATTCCCAATCCGGGAGTGTCTCCGGGCTTCCTTCCCTCCAGACCGTTGGGATCCTTCAGTACTCTGCCCATCATCTGGTATCCTCCGCATATTCCGAGGATCGGCACCTTGCCTTTCATCTTCTTGATCGCATCGCCGATGCCCGTCCTCATCATCCATTTCAGATCGTCTATGGTATTCTTGGTACCCGGCAGAATGATGGCATCCGAGCCTTCCAGCTGTTTCGGGTCCTCAACGTATCTGATAGTGGTGTCTTCCAGCATCAGAGGGTCCAGATCGGTGAAGTTTGCGATCCTTGGGAATTTGATCACCGAGATCACCATCTTTCCGTTCCCTACGGAACCTTTGTCCCTGAACGATTCGGAATCCTCCGAAGGAAGGAACAGGTCCGCATGGGGTATTATCCCGATGACGGGAATCCCAGCTATCTTTTCCAGTTCCTTTGCTCCCTCTTTCAGATTGTCGATGTTTCCGCGGACGTTGTTGAGTATTATTCCTTTGATCCTCTTCCTGTCCTTCTCGGGAATGAGTTTCACCGTTCCCAACGCATAGGCGAACGCTCCGCCCCATTCCACATTGACGACCAGAAGGCAGACCGCGTCGGCGATCTCCGCCGCGCGCATGTTGGCGATATCCTTGTCGTAGATGTTGATCTCCGCAGGCGAGCCGGCGCCTTCCATAACGACGTAATCGTAACGTTTCTTCAGGAAGTCCACGTTCCTGCGGACGATATCCTGTCCGGGTCCCGGGACGAATTCCTCGTAGTATCCTTTGACATCGTAGTCGGCGAAGGGCTTCCCTTCGACCATGACCTGCGACATGGTATCGCCTCTGGGTTTCAGAAGGATCGGATTCATGTGGCTGTCCGGATTCTTCAGACCCGCGGCCCTTGCCTGAAGGACCTGTATCATGGCTATCTCCGCACCTTCCCTGGTGACCTTGGAGTTAAGGCTCATGTTCTGTGATTTGAAAGGGCTGACCAGATATCCCCTGTTGTGGAGTATGCGGCATATGGCCGCGGTAGTGATGGATTTTCCAGCATCTGATGTGGCACCGAGTATCATCACGGCCTTTCCTGGACGGAAGAACTTCTCTTTCGCAACGGGAAGGATCTCTTTGATGCGCGGATCCCGGGGATCGGTTATGTTCTGCCTTTTGATCTCGGACATTACGAACTTTCCCACTTCGGGCCTGTGGATGAAAAGGCAGTAGGTGCAGTTCCAAATGTCTTTGCCGCGTTTCCCGACGATATTCTCTCCGAGGTCGGGATCGTTGCAGGGGTAGAACGGACAGTAGCAGAATGTGCAGTCCTGTCCCGTAAAATGGCTGGGATGATATGGACACTCCTTGTTCGGTCCGATCCATCCTCTGTCTATCTCTTCCCTGACCTTCTTGGCGATTAGCTCCATCCTGCTTGCTCCTTGGTAGGATGTAATGGTCTCGGCGGATAAAATCATATCCGCCGAAATGACATAAATCACGGTTTTTTTCCTAATGACTGTTTCAGATTCGGTCATTTTCGGCCACCCCCTTGGATGGTTTATATTGGTAGGATGTTTACCTTGAACTGTGTCAACTTTCAAGTTCATCCACTGTGCAGACCTGCATCTCGGGAGCCGGTCGTACGGTATCGCAGGAAGGGATCCCGAGCTAGGCAAGAAACTGAGGGAATCCGTATTCGAGTCGTTCTCCAGGATAATCGACCGCGCCGTGATCACGAACACGGACTTCATGGTCATATCCGGAGATATCTTCGACGAGACCACCGAGACCCCTGCCACGCGTCTCAGGTTCGCCAAGGAACTGGAGAAGGTCAAGATCCCGGTGTACATCTGTTTGGGAAACCATGACCATGTGATGAGCTGGACCGAGAGCATTCCGTATCCGGAGAACGTCCACGTCTTCGGATCGGAACCCGAGAGCATCATCCTTCAGACTGCAGGAGGGCCGGTTGAGATCGTAGGGAAGAGCTTCCCCGAGAGGCATTCTTCCGAGAATCCCACGATAGGCATCGCCGGAAGGCAGGGAATGTTCTCGATCGCCGTTCTCCATTGTTCGTTGGACAAGGTCGCTCCGGACACGGAGTACGGACCCTGCAGCCTTTCGGACATGGTCAACAAAGGGATCGACTACTGGGCGCTCGGACATATTCACAAAAGGACCGAAGTATCGGCCGATCCGTACGTGATCTACCCGGGAAACATCCAGGGACGCAGCAGGAAGGAGATCGGGGAGAAGGGCGCATATATGGTCACCGTGACCGACGATCGCGTCACAGAGGCCAAATTTTTCGCAACACAGGAGATCGTATGGAAGGAAGTATCCTGTGACATCACGGGAAAGGACATCAATTCGATGATCGGGGACGTGGTCTCCAAAGCGGGTACGAGATCGATGGTCTCGCTCACATTCACGGGCAAAGGGGTGTTGGACGCCCCTCTCCGTTCCGATACGGGAGACATAATGGGGCAGATAGAGAAGATGTCCGGGTGCAAGATAACCGACGTCACCCTCAATACGTATCCTCCGATGGACAGGGAGAAGATGTCCGCGGGCAGCGACATGTCCGCCAACGTCATCCGTTCATCCGACAGGATCCTGGGGATGGGAAGGGAAGAGATCATCGACACCATCTGCAAGACAAAACAGTCCGAGAGCATCAGATACATGCTCGAATGGCTGACCGACGATGAACTGAGAGGACTTGTCCGCGACGCGGAGGTCCTTATCATCGACAGGCTGGCGGGGGCGGTAAGATGAAGGTCCGCTCCCTCAGAATAGGATCGTTCGGCGGGGTGAAGGACAGGGAGATGTCCTTCGACAGGCCGATGACGGTAATTTACGGTAAGAACGAGACGGGAAAGACCTCTCTGATGGAATTCATCAGAAGCACTCTGTTCCCGGACAATCAGAGGAAGCACTATCCCGAATACAGGAACTCCGACCGCGGGGAACTGGACGTCGAGATGGATAACGGCGACAGGTTCACCATCGTGCGCGACGGGAAGAAGGTCCAGCCCGGAAGGATGCCTTCGGATACAGTACCCATGGAGCCGACGCTGTACAGATCGCTGTTCGCCATGTCGCCTGAAGACCTCAGGGATTCCAAGGTCATCTCATCGGGAGATATCAAGAGCCGTTTCCTGACGGTGCCCGGCGGGGAAGGACTTCCCGAAGTGATCTCCGACATAGAATCGGAATCCAAGAAGCTCATGAGCGCCGACAGGAAGTCTTCGTCTACAGTTGTATCCAAACTGAACAGGGAGATCGAGGAGAACGACAGCGATATCAACGACCACGCCCAGGCGGAAAGCATGTACGCCAATCTGGTCGAAGAGAAGGAAGGGTTGGCAAAAGAGGCCGAGAGGCTGAAAGAACAGGTCGCCAGGAACAGCGATAACGCCGCAGCGGTCAAACTCAGGCAGTCTCAGAAAGAGAATGTCGATAATTTGAATCAACTCAAAAAAAGAAAGGAAGAGCTGGCCCCGTCCGCCGCGGTCAAGGAAGGGGACGTCATGAATTACACATCCCTCAAGAGCGCTTTGGAGCAGAGGACCGAAGCAAAGGATTCCGCACTGAGGGCGGAGAAGGAACTTTCCGGATCCACCGGCGGAATAGAACCGAAGGTGCTGCTCGATAACGAAAGGACGATAGAGGACCTTTACGGAAAGATCGATTCCTACAAGGCGTTCAGGTCGACGGAGGACGAGTTCCGCCGCAACGCATCCGCAGAGAGAGGCCATACCACGACCTACACCCAGCCGAAACAGAAGGACAAGCTGTCCCCGCTGCTATTGGGTATCGGTGCACTCGCAATGATCGTCTGTCTCGGTATCGGGGTCGCCGTCAATCCGCTGATCATCCTTGCCGGCGTTGCGGTGCTGGCGGTCTGTGTAATCATCTCCGTTAAGATGAAGGGAAAGAATGCTCCCGCCCCCGCACCCGTTCAGGTCCAGACGGATAACGGCCAATCCCAATATTGGCTGAAACAGGCCAATGACATGGCACGGAAATACAATGAGCTGGATGCGGAATTGGAAGCAGTTGCCAAAAATACCGGCATTGACCGCGTATCGTTCGTTGCGGACACGGAACTTCTTCACAAGCTCCTTTCCAACGCCCGTATGCTGAAAGCGGCGTCCGTATCAAGGGCACAGGCGGTCTCCGCCGAACGCGAGGCGGCCGCAAATCTCAGAATGTTCCTTGCCGATTACGGCGGAGAGGAGAAATTCCTTCAGCTAGCGGAAGAGAAGAAGGAGTATGACAGGGTCTGCGAAAGGATCGATGTCTTGGAGAAGAGCATCTCCTCATCGGGATATTCGGAGACCGAGGCCGTACCCGAAGCAGAGGCCGAAGAGGACCCCCAGGAAAAGCTCACAGAGGTCAACAGGAAGATCGGAGACATCGACAGGCAGCTGAAGTACATCTTCAACGATTCGACGATGGAAGACCTTCTGGACATGAGGCATCTGCTCAGGACGGACCTGTTCGGCAATGTGAAGAGATGGGCAGTGCTCTCCCTTGCGGGAACGATGATCGACGAGGCATGCGATTCGATCTATTCGGAAGTACAGCCCGGCGTCATAACGACGGCGGATTCGCTTCTGAGAACGATGGCCTGCGGAAGGTACGGTCTCGAGATGGACATGCGTTCCAACGAGGTCAAGGCGGTATCCGGAACAGAAGGAAAGGCCGAAGGACAGTGGAGCACCGGTCTCGGAGATCAGGTCTATCTGTCGATAAAATTGGCAATTGCGAAGGAGATGTCCAAGGACGAGACGCTGCCGATACTTCTGGACGATGTCCTGCAGATGTTCGATTCCGAAAGGAAGATGAATGCATGCAGGGCGCTGGCCGAGTTCTCGGAAGGGCAGCAGACGATATTCTTCACCTGCGACGCGGAGACCCGCGATATGATGAAAGAGGTCGGCTGCGATGTCAGGGAGATAGCCGCCTGAAGTCAGGATCGATCCTTCGATATATCCGTCCGATCGATATCGTCCGGCCTTTCGGGCCTCAGTTCGTCAGCGAAGGCTGCGGCGAACAGCGAACACTCTGTCCAGCATACATTTTGTGCGGATTTTCTGGCTGAAAAATACGCAAAAATGAGGATTTTCTGGATTGTAAAAAGAGGATGTGCTCCCAGGTCCAAAGGCAATTACCTGCATATTCCGAGGTCCGGCACGGCATGAAACCGTGCCGAGCCCATTCTTAGGACGATGATCGGCGGTCATTCTTCGAGGATCTTCAGTACTCTGTCCTCATTTTTTAAAAGAGAACATCCTCCGTCATGTTCTTCTGAGAGCAGTCTGTCAGACCTTATTTCCCTGAACAATCTGGACCTGAGCGCACCTTCCAGCCCTTTTTTCATGACATTCGTATCGGAATGCGGGGATGCCGGACACGCTTCCGCATCTCCGTAAGGGTTGATACGGAAGAATCCTCTTCCGGCCCCTATACATCCGCCCATCTTCCTTTCGTCACCGGGGAAGGACATGATCATCATATTTCCATGTGTTTTCCTTGCTCTGGCCAGATCTTTGTCGAAGGACCCTCTGGAGATGCTGTCGGGAGCAAGGTATGACATTTTACAGTCGGTCGCTACGAATTCGATAAGGAACACAGCTTTGCAACCGTAGCTTTCGATCTCCGACAGATAATCTTCGGACAGTAATTCTTCCTGATTCTCTTTGGTCACGGTCAGAGATACCCCGTAAAGCAGTCCTTTCTCTTTCATGGCCTTCATTCCGCGGATGACGGTATCGTAGGTTCCCGCTCCTCTCCTGTCATCGGTATGTTCCCTGTCTCCCTCGAGACTGAAGATAGGGATAAGATTTCTGTTGTTATAGAACATATCAATATATCTGTCATCCAGGACGGTACCGTTGGTGAATATGGGGAATACGGTGTTCCTGTGCTCGGCTGCTTTCTCTATCACATCGTACCGCATCATAGGTTCTCCGCCAGCCAGGATGTTAAAAGGTATTCCAAGTTCTTCGGCCTGATCGAATACAGAATTCCAATCTTCCAAGGACATTTCGGGTCTTATCGCGGTGCCGCAGATATGTTCCGATCTTGCATAACATCCTTTGCAGAACAGGTTGCAAGAGGTCGTAATGCTGGAGATGAGGAAAACGGGAACATGAAGGCCGTTCATCTCAAGGTCCGAACGTATCCTGTTGTCCTTCTTCACCGTTCTGGCGAATCTTGTTATGAAGAGTGCTTAGCGCGGATCGTGAAGGCATATCCTCAGGAAATCGGATGTCAGAGAGTTCGAGCGGTCGCACAGATATTCTGTCAGTTCGCAGTCGTCCATGATATCACTCTCTCAGAAGAAGGTCCAGTTGGAGCGAGAGTAGCTGTTTTCTGTCATCTTCGTTTTCGAGCCTGTATCCGCAGTACTGCCGAAATTCCTCAGAGCGGTAGAATGCAACCTGCAGGAAGACGATGAGTTCGTAGGCTATCGTCCTGCAGTACATCTCGTTCTTGTCCGGAAGGCATTCCCTGACCATCGGCATTATAGTGTCCGGCAGGGTGATGTTGTCTTTCAGCAACACTTTGGGAATTATGGATCTGGTGTATTTCTCATACTCGACAACGATGTTGCTCATGGTCATTATGAAGGATTCCAGTCTTTCTCTGGGGGTCGATGCATCATCGCCGCCGTTGATCGTTGTCAGTGATACTTCTTCCATTATCTTCGATACTGCCTCCATCATAAGATCGTCCTTTGTTCCGAAGTAGTAATTTACCGTGGAAAGGTTCGCATCCGCAGCTTTGACTATGTCCCTGACGGTGACACTGTCAATGTCGTCGCTCTTTTTCAAGAGGGCAATCGTGGCATCGAGGATGGCTGTCTTTTTGTCGCTTGATTTCATACATGTTCCAAACACGTATCAGTATTTAAGAACATGTTTTAAATAAGTACAAATACAGACACTGAACGGTCAAAATGCATATCCGTCACACTGAAATGAATAAAAGGCACCACAAATGATTTAAATATAGTATTAATACAGAGACGCAAGGGAAACTCTACAGATTCCCTGTTCACTGATTCACTATCACAATCACATACTCCGTCGAATGAGAACGGAGCAAGTACTACGACCGTGCCGTTCGGAAGCGATCCGACGGCTCACATAAACGGTTTCACAGATGGGAACTACGAAGGCACGACCGAAGGAAGGTTCACCCTTTCTTGAAAAAAGCATGCCAAAGGAAGAAGCCAGCAGAGCAGGGATGTGTAATTTTCCCCTCCAAACCCCGAAAGGAGGGTACACATGAATATAGATCCTAATGCAATTAAATACATGGTGAAAGCGAAGATCACTGCCGACGGTATTGTCGAGAAACCCGACGTTGTCGGTGCGATCTTCGGACAGACCGAGGGACTCCTCGGCGATGACCTTGACCTCAGAGATCTCCAGAAGACCGGAAGGATCGGAAGGATAGAGGTAGAGATCGTATCCAAAGGCGGAAAGTCCGAGGGTATCATCTACATGTCCTCGTCACTCGATCAGGTCGAGACGGTCATTCTCGCAGCGGCACTCGAGACCATCGACCGCGTCGGACCCTGCAAAGCAGCCATCCGCGTGCTCGGTATCGAAGATGTCCGTATCACAAAGAGGGAGAAGGTCGTCGAGCGTGCAAAAGAGCTTCTCAACGAACTCATCGCACAGTCCAAAGGAACATCCTCGGACCTTACTCAGAACATCAGGCAGTCGATCCAGGTCGAAGAGATCACCACCTACGGAAAGGACAGGTGCCCCGCAGGACCCGCTGTCAAGGATTCGGAATCGATTATCATTGTCGAGGGCAGATCGGATGTCCTCAACCTGCTCAGGGCAGGTATCAAGAACGGTATCGCTGTCGAGGGAACCAACGTCCCCAAGACAGTCCAGGACCTTTCCAGAGAGAGGGTCGCCACCGCATTCACAGACGGTGACAGAGGAGGAGAGCTCATTCTCAGAGAACTCTTCCAGACATCCGAGATCGATTTCGTCGCCCGTGCGCCCCGTGCACACGAGGTCGAGGAACTCTCGCCCAAGCAGCTTGTGAAATGTCTCCGCAACAAGGTCCCCGGCGACCAGTACATGGAGATGAACAATCTCAAATACGAGGAGAAGGACCTCGGCGAGACCGCAGAGCGCGACCTCCGCGAAGGAGAGCGCGAGGACCAGGCAAGGGAAGAGCGTTCCGAACGCAGAGACCGCGACGAGCGCAGGGAAGAACGCGAGGACAGACACTCCCGCAGGGACCGCGAAGACCGCCACGAGCGCAGCGACCGCAAAGACAGAAGGAAGGACAGGTCCGGAGACTCCGAGTTCGACGAACGCCGCGAGCGCAGGGACAGATTCAATTCCGAGAACACCGACAAATACAGAAAGAAGGGACTCCGCGAGGCACCCGAGGAAGAGGTCAAGACCGAAGAGCCTGCCGAGGAACCCGCAGTGAACTTCGAAGCACCCGCAGAGGAGCACACAGAGGCCAAGAGGACAAGAAAGGTCCGCGAAAAGGCAGAAGAGCCCGTTGCGGAACCAGCAGAAGAGCCCGTCGAGGAAAAGCCCGTTGAGGAAAAGCCCGTTGAGGAGAAGAAGAAGGCCGGAAGGTCACTCCGCACGAAGAAGGACAGGAACACAAAGCCCCTGTCGCCCATTCAGGAAGCCTACAGGGACATGCTCCTCGATATGTCTTCCACGCACAACGCAAAGGTCCTTGCAGATGACAACTCCGTCATCCGCGAAGTTGCGGTCAAAGGACTGGTCAACTCGCTCAAAGAGGATTCCGATGGCATTTCCGCCATCGTGTTCGACGGCGTGATCTCGCAGAGGATCCTCGATGTGTCCGCAGAGAAAGGCATCAAGACAGTGGTCGGAACCCGTAAGGGAAACATCACCAAGATGCCTGCGGACATAGTCATCTGGACAAAGGAAGACCTCTACTGAGTGATATCCATGGCAAAGAAAAAGCCGGTAGATACCTGGGACGACGTAGCCTCTATGAAGAGCACCGCGGAGATCCAGATACCTGCTGACCCCTTGGATAGGGTACTCGGTCAGGAAGAGGCCATAGAACTCGCCAAGATCGCGGCCAAACAGCGCAGGCATCTGCTGCTGGTAGGTCCTCCGGGAACGGGTAAGTCGATGATCGCACGTGCGCTCTCGATGAACCTCCCCAAGCCAAAACAGGAGATCAGGGTCGTAAAGAATCCAGAGAACTCCGAAAGGCCGTTCCTCGAGATACTCGACGAGAAACAGGTGCTCGACGAGGAGAACATCCGTGCAGAATCCGTAGGAAAGCTCATGGATCCGGACAAGGCCCCGACCAACGTGGCCGAGCGTCTCGGATACAGGTGCAGATTCTGCAAGGCGTATTCTTCGCCTACCGAGATCACATGCCCCTCGTGTCAGAAGAGCAAGGTCGATGTGGGCAACAACAACAATCCGTTCGGTGACATCATCGGCGGTCTGTTGGAATCCGCAATGCCTCAGGTATCCGCGGGTAAGGACAAGGTCCACACGACCCGCGCCCTCGCCGACGGAACAGAGGAGACCGTTGTCTTCGAGCGTGCCGGAGAGAAGATCAGGATGCTGGACAGCAAAGCCCTCCAGAAGAGAAGCCAGCTGACCAGGAACTCCAACCAGAAGGTACTTGTCAAACTGAATAGGGACCCGTTCGTCATGGCCACCGGAGCATCCGAGACAGAGCTGTTGGGAGACGTGAAACACGATCCCTACGGCGGTCACGAGAAACTCGGAACGCCCGCTTACGAGCGTGTCGTCGCAGGTTCGATCCACGAGGCCCACGAAGGCGTATTGTTCATCGACGAGATCTCTCATTTGGGAGATCTTCAGAGATACATCCTCACCGCGATGCAGGACAAGAAGTTCCCGATCGCGGGAAGGAATCCGCAGTCCGCCGGAGCCAGTGTTAAGGTCGAGAACGTGCCTTGCGATTTCATTCTGGTCGCTGCCTGCAACATTCAGGACCTGGAGAACATCCTCTCGCCGCTCAGGTCGAGGATAATCGGAAACGGATACGAGGTCCTCGTCGATGTCGCAATGCCCGATACGCCCCACAACCGTGCGAAATACGCCCAGTTCGTGGCCCAGGAGATCCAGATGGACGGCCACATACCCGACGCCACGATCGGTGCCGTCGAAGCCATCATCGCAGAGGGAAAGAGGCGTGCAAAGTCCGACAACCAGCTGAACTCGCTGACCCTCAGGCTCAGGGAGCTCGGAGGATTGCTCAGGGCGGCAGGAGATATCGCCGTAATGGAGAAGGCGAAGCACATCACCGAAGATCATGTCGAAAGGGCCAGGAAGAGATCCAGGCCGGTCGAGGATCAGATCAAGGAGAAGTACGGTTCCTACCAGAAAGGAGTGTCTAAGGACATCTCCAAGGCTCAGAACGAGAAGTCCGAGTACTATTTCGAGAATGAGCACGTCGGCGACACGATGTACAACTGAACAAATCACTTACCGTCCCGGAGGGGACGGACCCAATTATTTTCGGCTCTCCGAGTTTTTCTGTGGAAATGGGAATCTGATCTATCCGATGTCCTGCTTTCCTATTTCCCTGCAGGGTTTGTACAACATCAAAATGAAGGGTACATTAAGACGTCATTCCACACATATTCCTGGAGAACCTTATTTTTCAATCAGCATCAATTTTTCGGACCTGGTCAGCGATTTAATCTCCAGTTCGCGTTTCGATGCTTCGGACCTGTTATCCGCGGATTCCTGATAGACGAGTCTTACGGGTCCCCTTCCTTTGGTGTATTTGGCTCCCGTGCCCTTGTTATGTTCTCCGATACGGCGGTCCAGATCGTTGCTGATCCCCGTATAGAGTGTTCCGTCCGAGCAGCGGAGGATGTAGACGTGCCATTCTTTTTCGTCTGTCATTTCAGGTCCGGCATCCTATGGAATGCGGTGGTCCGTTAATCATCTTGCGGTCATTTCATTTCTTCCGAAAGGTCTCTGAAACAGGAAAATACAAGATATATACTATAAATATGAAATAAAATATCATAATAATTATAAACATATATCTGGGTAATTCCTCTCATGGACAATAAAGTGCAGTTCACTGCAATATTCACCGTATTGGTCCTTATTTTCGTAGGAGTGGCAGTTCTGGTATCTGGAAGCCATTCTTCCGATTCCGAGGACGATATTACTGGATACTGGTATCAGGTAGGTTATGAAGGATACCGTCCGGAGAATACGTATCATCTGAGACCGAACATATCAACACAAGCCACTAAGGTCTTCAGATAACCAAGATCGATAACGGCATCTTTTACGGAAAGTTTGCCGGTAATGTCATCTCGGGTACATTGGTTGACAGAAACGTGTCCTTCTACGGCGTCTATGACGGCGAGAAGATCCTATTCAACGGATATTGCAAGAGGAATACGCTGACAGCTATCATCACACAGCAGTATGATGAGGGAGCCGACGTATTCTATGCCGTTTATTCACAGAATTATGACAGCTCATACGATCTCGGAGAGTCTATCGACGTGACCGGAAGCTGGAAGGCTTACGAACACTACTATATGACGCAGACGGAGTTAAGGAACTCCGGGGAGACGATCTGACGATCACGGAGAGAGGATCCCACGTATTCATCGGTACCATGGAGCAGACCATCGGTTCAGATGTCGTCGAGGTCGACGTGGTCGGAGTGCTGGGCGGCGAATATGGCGGAAAGTGCACCGGATATCTGGTCTCGGAGGATGAGAATTGGTCTATTTCGACCGATGGCGAGAGCTTAATCCTTCGTACCGTTATGGGTTCCGATGTCGATGTGACCGAAGGCGAATCCGCAGCAGTAAGCCGGAGCTACAGCCGTGACGGAAATGTCGTCGATGAGGATATACCGGACCTGGTGGGAACGACATGGTATATGGATTCCTATTATTGGACCGAGAAGGACAATAATGGCGGATATGACGTATTCGAGGGCGTTTTCAGTTCTGCGATATCGATCGATGAACAGGACGGAGCTCTCTTTTCGGGTACGTATGTAAGCAACGGTAATACCGGGGACCTCTTGGGATTCGTGATCGGAGGCCAGATCGGGGTGTACATATGTGATCTGGATTACGTCATTTTCTCAAAGGGCCTTTATGACGGCAGTACCCTTGAGATGACCAATTGGTACAGTTACGGAAGCGGCTATTATACAGAGCGCATAATATTCACCGCCGAGGAGGATCCGACCGAAAGTCCTTTGGGACATTGGTATAATTCAAATACCTATTCTATGGATTCGGAAGGCAATAAGGAATATGTCACGTCCATTGATGACAGTTCGATAATAGATCTGGATGTTTTCTCGATCGAAGACGGACTTGTATGGGGCAGTTTCGATAATTGTTATTTCAGCGGCACTTTTACGAGCAACCTGAAGTTCACGATCAAGACCGACGGGTATTCATTGGATTTCGTCGGTTATCTCGGATCGAACAATATGATGTATTCTTCTGAGATCTATACATACAGCGACGGAACCTGTCTTGTGAGATCATCGACATACTGTTTGGATCCTATCTACAGTTGGTATAATACCGATGTGGAAGACATTGTCGGTGATTGGATCTCCCCGGAGGGTTGTTCTACGATCCTGGCAGAAGGTGAAAGGTACGTTCTTGAAGGCGAAGGCCTGACCGTACACAGTTACGGAAACATAATCTACGGTACCATCGAAGAGGACTGGGGTCATGTGGAGACAGTATCAATTTTGGGTACAGCTTTCTACATTGAAAACGAAAAGGCCACTCTTGTCGAGATGATAGATGAAAACGGAGCTATTATGAGAGGATCTGTCTTTGATGATGTCCTTACTCTTGTCGCATTCTATGACAACGGTGAGGTGATGTCTATGGTCGAGCGCATATACACCAGAGACGGAAGTACGCCGGTCATTGACGTTGAGGACATCAGCGGAACCGTATATTCCGTAGATTCGCTGAATTATCTCTGGACCGCCAACGGTTCCCGTTCGGGCGGTAGCTGTGATTACAGCATAGAGATAACCTGCCAGTACGGAGATATGGTATACGGGCAATTCAATGCAGATGTCGTCCATGAATTCTTCGGCAGGGTGATCTACAGCAATAACGGCTTCACTTTGCTGCAATACACTATCAGCGAATATCCCGACAACGTAGGTATTATCTATATCAGCCAAGGAAAGGGAATGATGACGTCCGTATTCGGTACTTACGCCGCATATCTGGGCGAGCTGACGGAAGAATAAACCGAAGGGGGCTCACCCCATTCTTTAAAATAATTATCGATCTGATGTAACGTAAATTATCGTTTGAATACGGGTCCTTGGAAAACAGGTACCTGAACAACCCAACAGAGCAGATCGAACGGCAATATCATTTTAGATGCACATCGACATTCCGACCCATGGTCACAACAGAGTACAACAAACTTGTCCGCGATAAGATCCCCGCCATCATCACTGCGGAAGGCGGAATACCGAACTTCAGGATGCTGGATGACGGTGAGTATCTGGAAGCCCTTCACGCCAAACTCCTGGAAGAGGTCGACGAGTACATGAAGAGCCGGGAATTGGAGGAACTGGCCGACGTATTCCAGGTGATCGTTTCCATCTCGGAGGCCGTAGCCGGCGGACAGAGGGAATTGGAGTATCTCGCAGACGAGAAGAGAAGGGAGCGCGGTGTTTTCGCCGCCCACATATTCCTGGAGAGCGTCACGAAGAACTCATGAGTTCCTGTTGAGGACAAGGGTCATTCTGACCGCATTTCCGTGATCTGTGTAGAAATCGTAGATGTGTTCGGTCTCGATGAATCCTCTTTTCTGATAGAATTGGATCGCATCGGTATTGGATTCCCTGACCTCCAGCTGAATGACTCCGCAGCCGCTCATGATGCAGGCGGTCTTGAACACTTCCAGCAGTTGGTTGCCCACTCCCATATGCCTGTGGATCCTGTCAACGGCGAACAGTGAGACGGATGCCCTATTTCCCGCGAGAATGGCACCTGAAAGGTAACCCACGACCTTTCCGGTAAGGTCGCACGCCACAAGCTGGCCTGCGGGCCATTGAAGAAGGAAGAAATTGAAGACATCGGGCGTGTAGTACTGATCGAGGGAGCTGCATGTGATGGTATAGACATGCGATATGTCCTCGTGCCTCATCTGTCTGATCACTGACATTTATTGCCTCTGCCGCGGAATGCCGCAGCGATAGCACCTATGATGACGACCAATGCCGCGACGATGCCTGCCATGAGGCCGCCGTTGGACGATCCCCCCTCCTCATCGATAGCGATCTCCTCGTCATCGACGGTGAAGCTGTATTCCGCAGTCGCATTGGTATCTGCTGCGGTGACCTTAATTGTATGGTCTCCGGGAGTGAGGTTGTCAAGAAGTATCTTCGGCAATGTTGTCTCGGTAGGTTCTCCGTCGTCCAGCGTCCAGAGGTACGAGGAAGTATCCTGTTCGTTGACGGTGAACAGGTGGGATCCGTCAGTTAGGGCGGTGCCGGTGATGGCAGGCGGCTGGTAATCTGAGACCTTGTTGTTATTCCAATCGGTCATGAAATATTCCATGTAGTAGGCGTTGACCTCTTCGGAATAGATGACGACGGCGGTCTCGCGGTTGTTCATGAAGGATGTCTCCGTCCAGTTGACCGATCCGACCCATGTTATGTTCCCGTCTATGAGTATTCCTTTGTTGTGGGTGGTATTGAATCCGTCTCCGCCGTCGATCGTGCAGGCATCAACCAGGGTGGTCGTGTTGATGAAGTTGACGGCCTCGTCCATATTACTGCCCATGCTGTCGTCCAGGATGAATCTGCATTGGACGCCGTTCTTTGCCGCGGAGTTCATCCAGTATATCGGGGAATCCTCTTCGATCTCCTGATAGTTGCTTCCGAGGCTGAGCTGTTCGGAGTAGATGTAATCCTTTGCTCCGTCCATGAGCTCTTTCAGGGCGGAATAGGAGTTGTCGGGTGAAAGCACGGGTACCAGCCAGGCATCGTACCAGTGGGAGGAATACCCGGAATCGGGTGCGATATAGGTCAGTGTGCCTTCGTACGCGCTGATCTCGGGATATTCGGTCTTGAGCGCAATGGTATCGCCGAATGTATCGAGACGGTCGTTGTCCCAAACGGCCTTCATGTAATCTGCGTATTCGGTGCTTTGGACAACTGCTCCCCAACCGCGGTTTGCTTTGTTCTCGCTCATATTGGCGACGGTCCAGTTCTCCGAAGTGATCACGACCGTCTCTCCGTCGACGACCGCGTATTTGTTATGGAAATAATTGTATCTCTCGGAGATATCGCTGTCTCCGGGAGTCATGAGCCAGACCTCTCCTCCTGCGTCGACTATGGAGCACATGAGGGATAGTTCTTTGCTCATGTCGTAGTTGAGGACGTCTCCTTCGAGAAGGATGCTGACGTCGACGTGGTCTTCTCCAGTGCGTTCTTCGAGATCGATGAGAAGTGCCACAAGGTTCAGGCTTGTGAGTTGGTAGATGGAGATGTAGATCGTCTCATCCGCTTCGGACAGCGTCTCGTAGATGGGAGTTCCGTCGCATTCCGGGAATGTGAACGGCATTATTTTGCACTCGATCTTATCATTCTGATCGAATGGGAGGTTGGAGTATCCGGGTTTCGTCTTGATCCAATCGGCTGCCGTTCCGGTATCCAATTGGGCCGTTCTCAGAATGTATCTGTTCTTGTTCACGGATACAGGGTCTCCATTCCAGCCTTCGGGCGTTTCGCTGACCTTTCCGTAGCAGACCGTATCCACAAGCGTCTCTCCGTTCAGGAGCCTGAGGTCGTCCCCGCTGTCGGCAAGTGAGAAGTTCCCGGTCTTGACTATACCGTCTTCTCCGTATGCGTGGACGTTCTCCCTCGATGAGAACCAGTCGTCCGCATCGGTCCCTTTGACAACGGTGATGTGCGTCTTGGAAGGGAGTTCGAGGCTTTCGGTGAATGTTATCGTTCCCTCTCCGTCGGTCACGGAATAATTGATGAGGTCGACATAGGACGAGCCGTAGTTGTATATCGAGAATCCTTCGTACGAGGTGTACGGGTTGACCTCCGAGAATCTGACCAGGTCGGAAGAGGCTCCGTCACTGTCGGATACGGCTCCGACCGATAACAGTGCCAGAATCAAAAATATTGCGAGAGCGGACCTTTCGGCGGTATTCATTGAGTATCACCGAAACGTCCGTTCTCCGTTCAAAGGTATTTCACAAGGTCCTGTAATGTGGCACGCTGATCTTTCGCCTTGATGACTCCGGAAGCGAGAAGCACTCCGTCGGCACCGAGGTCCAAAGCGGTCTTCACATCCATTCCGGTCTTGACGCCTGCACCGCATAGCACGGATACTGCGCCGTTGACGGATTTCACGGATTCCACCGTGCTCTCGACTATCTGCGGGTTGGCAGACGTCACAGAGATATCTCCGCCTATCAGGTCGGGAGGTTCTACTGCGATGAAGTCGGGACAGTGGTGTGCGATCTTGACCGCCGCCTGTACTGTGTCCGCACAGACCACGGTGACAAGTTCGCATCCTTTTGAAAGTTCCAGACACTCTTCTATCGTGTCTATGGAGACCTTGTGTTCAGTGTGGTTGATCAGGGTCCCGACGGCACCTGCGGACCTTACCATGGACGGGGTGACCCATCCGGTAGAGGAACCGGGGGCGTGGGGATCGACGTTCTGCGAAAGGACCGGGATCTTCACTGCCTTTGCAACTGCGGAGAGCTCGACCATGGGAGGGCAGACGGAGATCTTCACTCCGTTCTCCTCGCTGATCTGCTCGCACAGTTTAGCGATCTCCAGGGCTCTGGCCCCTTCGGCCTCGCTGTAGGCCTTGAAGTTAATTATCACGGCCGGCTTCGAAATCGGTCTGCCTGACAAGTTACCACTCTTGGACGATCACTCGACGTCTTTCTTGCCGCAGCAGCATTTCTTTTCGGATTTGCCGTCGTCAAGATTGACGAATCTTGTCTTGAGCTCGTTGAGGACAGCGGGCCTGGAGGTGTATTCCATTTCCTCTGCTCCGAGGATCGAAGGCACGAAGGGTCCCTGCGATCTCATGAACTTGCTCGCTTTGATGGAGTTCCTGCGGGCCTCATCGAACGTGGATGTTCCGAAGAAGTCGACGGGTATGTGCTCTCCGCCTTTTGCGCCGATGGGTTCGAGTCCCTGGAGGTGACCCTCGTTCAGCTGGAATCCGAGACAGCATATTCTCGGAGGTCCGTCGAAGTAGGTAGGGTCGGAGTCTTCGGGCGAGCAGGGGTAGAAGGCACCGATGTGCGATCCTCTCATCCAGCCGGCAACAAGCATTGTGTTGTTGATGAAGGGCTGGGTGTATTCGCCGACGGACGGAAGTCCGCTCTGGCACCTGCAGATACAGACGGGGTCGTCCTTTCCGACGTACCTTCCGGCTGTCATGTTGAGCTTGTCTGTGGAAACGACACATGCGGGACCGATGCCTGCTCTCGAGGTAATCCTCTTGATGGCGTATCTGGATGTGTCTCCGAGAAGGGACAGGATGCTCCATGTCTCTTCGGGTGCGGACATTACGACCTTCTTGTGGTCCATAACATCCTGGATCTCGATGTCGAATCCCTGTTTTGCCCTGGCGTCGATGACGAGGCCGGTGGTAGTGAACGGATCGAGGAAGATCCTTGAAAGGGGAAGCGAGTATGCCGAGGGTTCGGTCTTGTCTGCCATGAAGAAGAGAAGGGGCTCGGAGCCTCTCTCTTCGAATGTCATTTCCGCGGATCCGGGTCCTGCTCCCTTGACGTTTCCGGAGAAAGCGGTGGTCAGGATGTCCTGTCCTGCGGCGTAGAGTTTCATGGACTTAGCGATCTTGGTTGCCTGCTGGAAGCATTCCCATGCGGCACTGTGGACCTCTTTGTTGCCCTCGCCCTTGTAGTGGGTCATGTAAAGGTTTATGTCGTCTCCGACACGGGTCACGTAGAAATCCTCGATGACCCCTGCCTTCTGCTGCTCCTTGAGTACATCCCTTGCTGCCTGAAGCATCGAGGGGTGAGGTCTGGAGTGTCCGACAACGGAACCTACGTCCGCTTTGATAATTGAAACTGTGACTTTTTCTGCAGCCATGTGTTCACCAAATGTATGAGTTCGGGTTAGGCAATCTTAGTTATAAAACCTCTTGCCGAACCTGCGGGATATTATCTTCGTTTATTGAGCTATTATAGTCGGTATGCGCATTATTGATGATAATCGGGACAGCGATCATCATGCAGTGCGGGAATGCTTTAAGATGGGTAGAAACAAATACTGCCGGGACATCCCAGGTTTCATAAAGCGGGAGGATATTCTCCAGGAGTGATAACATGGGATTCATGGACAAGATGAAGGACAAGAAGGCCGAGCATGATGCCAAGAAAGCAGGCAAAGAGAAGAACTATACCTTGCACGTCGTAGGTACTATCATCATTGCCGCTTTGGCCATAACGGTACTTTACTACTGGTTCCCGTTCTGATCCGTTCGGACAGAGCCAGCAAACCTATTACATTGTTTTTCATCCCGGTCTTCCGAGAAAAATATGATATTCCCGGCGGGGCCGGGTAAGATGTCGGAGTCTCGGATCTCCGAGACCCCGTTAAGTGAACGGAAGGTCACCTTTCCTGCCTTTGGAGCATCTCGACAAGCTTGAGAGCTTTGTCCTTGGGGAAGCTCATGTCGTTGGAATTCAGCATTCCAATGAGCATCTTCCTGACATTGGCGGACTGGGGAAGCATGTATCCCGCTTCTCTGTAGAGGTCCTCCGTCTGACGGCGGAACGATATCTCCATGGCCTCCATCAACTGTCTTTCTACCGGACTGTCCGCGTTCTCCTTGAGAGCTTTGCAGACGGCCTCCGCTTCCACCTTCTGTTTGGCGATCTCCATGATGGAATCGCACATCTCGGCGGTCTTGGGCTGCTGGACGGGGAAATTGTCCGGTGCGAGGGTGAGGGCGTGCGAACGACACGTCCTGACGCACATTCCGCATCCGATGCATTTCTTGAAATCTATCTGTCCCGATTCGGTATCGGTGGCACCTGTGGGACAGACGTACAGGCACAGACATTCCTTATCGCAGAATCTGAGATTCCTTATCGCGTGCATATCATTGCCTCCTTTCGACCTTGAGAAGTTTAAGACTCGGTACTTTGCAGATCGGGCAGATGTCCGGCGGGTTGTCGCCGATGTAGATAAATCCGCAGATATCGCAGACGTAGACGTTCGTGTTCTCTATCATCTTCTCTCCCTCGGCACCGTAACGTTCCATCAGGGATTGGAGGATCTTCATCACCTTCTCGCTCCAGAGAAGTACACGCTTTGCTCCGCGGTCATTCTTGGTATCTGCGTTCGCATCATCGTATTTGGAAAGGTTGTCGTTGATAAGTGCCAGAAGTTTGGCATCGGTAGGATCTGCGGCAGGTTCTGCTTTGGACCTGTAGTAGTCCGAGAGATCTTTGAAAAGGCCCGCTTCCTCGTAGAGGTACTGTTTCTCGCAGCCTCTTTGGAGATTCGAACACATGTCGGCCATCTCGCCGAAGGTCATCTCGCGCATGCGGTCCTCTCCCTCTCCCGCGGGGATGGTCGCCGCGATCGCATTGGATGTAGGTTCGAGGCTGACAGGCTCAATCTTCTTCCTTTCGGAAGGTGCTTCGTCCTCTGCCATGAGTTCGAATTCGCTTTTCGGCGATCCGCAGAGGGGGCAGACCCAATTATCCGGAAGTTCGTTAAAACGTGTGCCCGGAGCTATTCCGGCCTCGGGTATGCCTTTGGCCTCATCATAGATGAAACCGCAAATAGCGCATTTGTATTTGCTCATAAAATATGAGAGCACCGCGTCCGTATTTATTGCAATCGGAGCCGTTTCCGCATCTGGTAGCTGCAGTAATTTATCTGGATACGGCTCTTAATACGATATTGTTCCTGTTTTTGCGCATCAGATCACCGTATTTTCTGGTATAATTATATATGAATGATGATAATTCTAATTGTATGAACAAAAATAGCATGACAGTAATCGCAATTGTTGCTGTTATCGCTGTGGCTGGCGCGGGCTGCGCATGGTATATCGTAAGTCAGAACGATACGTCGCCCGAGTTCGCAGGCGAGTGGAAAGCGACATCCGCATTCGGTTATTATTCATAGGGCCGTGCATTCCATTACGAAGCAGGCAGTTCTGCCCTGCTTACAATGAACAAGGACATAACATACGCAAAGGACAATGTCCTGCTGATGAAATGCGGAGAGTTCTCAAGGACAGGCGTCTATGACGGCAACGAGATCTGGGTCTGTTTCGGTACAGAGACCGGACATGAGAGGTATTACAGACTTTACAACGAAGGATGCCTCTACATAACCTCATTCAATTCTGCCGATGAGGACAGGACCATCCTTTGGTCTGTATTGTACACAAGGGACGGAGTGATGCCGGATACCGAAGTGCCGTCCTTTGATCTCACTACATCATGGAAGATGGTCGACGGAAACAGCTTCGACGGTACTGCCCGGGAGCTTAGCGGAGATTATCTCGAATTCACCTCGTTCAACGGGAACGCGTTCATCGGTACGATGGAGCAGGAATCCGATGGTGAGATCGTTACCAAGGTGATAAGGGGATACCTGTATCCGATCTTTTCAGATTACGTCACATGCGAGATGCGTTTCATGGACGATACCGGCTTTATGTGGGGAGGAGCGCTGTCCGACGGCAACTGGCTGTCGGTACATTACATCGGCGTATCGGAACTGGCCGATACAGACGGCAGTGCCACATCCACCGTTCGTAATTACACTCCCGACGGTACGGGAAGCGTTTCCGAAGACGAGGTCGTCGATCTTACCGATGCCGCGTGGACAATGACGTCGTGCATCATGCTGGATGATGCCGGAAATGTCGAGAGATACACCGATTCGGATCTCGAATTCAGTATCCATTTCACGGATCAGAAGGGACGTCAGCTGGTAGGTTATGCAATCGAAGATGGAAAGCAATACGAGGTCGCCGCGTACATCACAGGCAGTCCGACATCGGAGAATCCGGTGATCGAGTACGAGTTCCTCAGCGGCGATGTGTACGATTACGGATTCCTTGTTCTGGATTCCGACGGTGAGGGAATGCAGATGTACAGTCTTTATCAGGATTACGACGGAGGATTCGCTTCGGACTATGAGGTCCTGGTGAAGCAGATATACACCTGAGAGATCTGTTCCGAAATGTACCAGTACGGGATAACAAAGCGTTCCGTGGCCGTTTCGGGCATTGTATTTTCCCAGGATAGTAGCAAATCTAATAGGGAATGAGCGCATTTTGCCGCACAAGGTAATGCATATGCTCAGATTAGGCGAGAAGGCAGTTTTCATTCTCATCGTCATGCTGAGCATATTCGGTCCGCTTTCTACCGATATGTATCTCTCCGGACTTCCGGAGATGATAGATTATTTCGGTACGAACGAGACAGTCATCAGCATCACCCTGTACGGATTCATGGTTTTCATGGCCTTAGGATGTCTCGTCCTCGGTCCTATCAGCGACAAATACGGAAGACGCCCCGTGCTGATCTTCAGCATGGCGGTCTATATCTTCGGAAGCATCGGGTGCTGTCTGACCTCCAACATTTGGGTCATGATCCTCTTCAGGATCATACAAGCTGTCGGAGGCGGCGGCGCGATAGCACTTTCCGTTGCCTTGATCAAGGATTATTTCGTGGGAGACAAGCTCGGCAAGGCCCTGTCACTCACAGCTGTGATCGGTGTCCTGGGACCCATATTGGCGCCGATAATCGGTACGATCCTGATCGAGACCGTAGATTGGCAGGCAACATTCTGGGCTCCCGCTCTCGTGTCATCAATATGTCTGATAATGGCGTTCATGCTGCCGGGAGACATACCGACGGAGAAATTCAGCGGTTCCGTGGCAGGTTCGCTGAAGAGCATGTTCGGGATATTCGGTAACAGGGATTTCTTTTCCTTCATGGTCCTGGTCTGTATCTTCATCCTGCCGTTCATGGCCTATCTGGCCGTTTCTTCCTACATCTATCAGGATATGTTCGGAGTCTCTGCCGGGGCATACAGTCTTTTCCTTGCGGCATCTATGATAATCGGCATCGTCTGCATGACCGTCTTTCAGAAATTCATCGGAAGATTGGGCAACAGGGTTACCCTGTGGATACTTTTGTGCATAGGTGCGATGGATACGATACTGATACCTACCGTGGGCAGCATCAACGAATATCTGTTCATGCTGTCGATGGTGCCGGCGATCTTCCTTATCACCACATTCCGTTCTTTCGGGTACAACATACTTCTGAACCAGAGGGATTATTCCTCGGGGTCGGTCTCGTCCGTATTGAATTTCACCACGTTCATGCTGGGATTCGTGGGTATGATGATCGGTTCTATGCCATGGGGCAATTTCATCTACGGCATCACATTCTGCGCCGGAATATCGAGCGTGATATTCTTTGCGATTTGGGCCTACACCGTGAAGAAGGGAACAACGGTCAGAGGAATTGACGGTGTCTCGAGGGACAGCTGAAAAAAAGAAAAAACGGAACTTCGGGAACAGACATCCCTGCCCATTCCCGAAGTGATAAACTGTTTGTCCGGCGATCTTATTCGTTCAGAGGATTCATCGTTCCTATGGCGGTGGATTCCTGTGTTGCCATCGGTCTTTCGAACGATGTAATGAGGTTGCTGTCCTCATCATACATGAGGTACATGTCGTTGTAGAAGTAATCACCGCCTGTCGAAGTGAACTCGATCCACCAGGTGCCGTCGGAATATTCCCAGATACATCCGGCAAAGGCGTATTCGGTCAGGGATTCTCCGATGTACATGGTACCGTAGATCATGTTGTACTTCTGATAGGTGATAGACAGTCCGATGTATTCGTCATGTACGAAATACTTGCCTTCGACCGTCATCTCCTTGTGTTCTGCCGCGCACCAATCGGTGTCATCGAGATTGCATACCGTCGGCGGCAGTTCGGAAGTATATCTTCCGACGACGTACGTATTACCGTTATGCGCTCCGCGGAGAGTGTATTCGAACTCATCCGCACCGATCTTGAACAATCCCCACATGCCGCTATTGCCGAAGTTACCTTCGGCGGTTAGCAGCAATCCGTAAGCGGAGTCGTATATTTCGTGATAGTAGTACAGTGCCATGACACCTCTGTATGTCTCGCTGCCGACAGTCGTCTCATAAACGGCCGCATTACCGACCTGCTTGATGATCTCACACGTGCAGGTCTCAAGGTCCGTGGTCGAATCATTGACGGCATAATATCCGTTCATGGAATACAGGTTGCCTTCGATGTTCAATGGATCGAGGTCGAGATCCTTGTAATCCGCGTTGTTACGGGTATAGATCGCATTTCCGGCATAAAATTCGTTTCCGTCTCCGGAATAGTCGTGTATCAGCAATATTGCGACCATTATGTCATCGGTCCAGAATTCTCCTTGCAATGCGATGTAGATGTTGTCATTCTCAACCTCGAAGTAGAGCCAATTATCCTCGATGGTGCCTGTGACATCCTGTCCCATGAATTCTCCGCAGAACAATTGGTTGTTGACATCTTCTATGGTAGCCTTTTCGGCGCTTACCTCTGTCACATTTCCGCTTGTGTCCATCAGTTCGGAGTATTGGACCTCCCAATCGCCGGTATAATTGGTTGTCGATCTTGGCATCAGCAGGTAGACTGCCGCTGCGGCGACTATTATTATTGCCACTATTGTTACAATGATAATAGATTTCTTGTCCATGCAAATAAAATTGTTGTATCAGATATAAAATACGATTGTCACCCAGATGTAATGTTTCGGATCGAACGGTCGGTCCTCTATATGTTTTCAATCAATTGACTGATATGGACGGTATAACTCTTACAGTTCTTCCGGAGTGTATCTCCTATCAAGGCATCCCGGATCGTCGAAGATATCCCTGAGGGTCTGGATGCAGGTGGCGAAATATCTTCCGTCGGTGATCCTGTCGTCCACAGTGAGCGTAAGGTCCACGGTGGGTGCGACGGTTATCTTCCCATCGGTGTCCGGAACGACCTTGTCGTAGATCTTACCTATGCATATGAAAACGGAGTTGGTACCCCATTCGAGAAGATGGTGGAACGGCGGGATGCAGCCGATGCTGCCGAGGTTGGAGACGAATACCGTGGACCTGAACGGGTCCTTGTCCGTTTTGGACCTGGGGGCCATATCGAGTCTGTGGAGGAGCTTCATGGCGCCTATGGCGGTCCTGACGTACCACCAGGGCTTATCGGCGTAGTGGGAGATCTGTCTGTTGCTGCCGGTGATCTCGCCGCTCTTCATTATCCTCACCTGTTCTTTGATCTCGGTGCTGACCTCGCCGATGTCGGCAGACGGTTCGAATGATGCGGTATCGACCACTCTGAGCGAGGTATCCGAGAATTCTATCATTCCGATGTGTCCGATGTCGACGGTCCTTCTCTGGTAGACCTTCTTGCCGACGATGAATCTGTTGATGTGGGGTCTCATGGCGACCATTCTGACAATAGCTGCTATTACGGCGGAGTTGAAATTGACACTGAGGCCTTCTGCCTTCTTGTTCTTGATGTATTCCTGCATCTTCCTTACGTCGAGGGTGATATTCCAATACAGCTGGCTCTCTATCCTTCCGGGGGCCAGGAACGGCACGAACTTATTGAGGTCGTTGACCGAGCTTACGTATTTTCCGTCTTTCCTGTCATGTTTGAACAATTGACATCACATCTTTTTCCGATGGAGAGGGTCCATCAAGATAACATCTGCACCGAGTATAAAAAAACAGAAGGCACGGTACGGATGGGGGAAGGATCGGCGCATTGATACATGAACTGTGGGAGGCATTCACGCATCGGGTAAGTATGTTTAATATGACGGTCTTTTTATTCTACCAATTCGTTACTTATTCAGGTATAATTATGAATGCGAAAAAGGTCGTGAGAAAGGAGGCTGCTTTATTGGCGGTGCTCATAACGGTCCTTTTTGCGGCGGCGGTCATGGTCGTTGTAGAGGATTCGTAGGCTATGCCGACGGATTATTGGGCATACAGCGAAGGCGATGGCGGTTGGAGTCTTGACGGTACAACATATACCATATCCACTGCCAACGGTCTTGCTTACATAGCAGAGAAGGTGAATGGCGGAGACAGCCTTTCCGGAAAAACTGTTGTGCTGTCTGATAATATCGATCTGTCTGACCATCTGTGGACGCCTATCGGTAATTCAGAGTCCTTGATCTTTGCTGGAATCTTTAACGGGGACAATAAAACGATCGAAGGACTGACAATAAATTACTCAGGTTCAGGATATGTGTATTCGGGACTTTTCGGTTATGTCAAGGGAACTTCCGATACGGATGTCGCCGTTATCAAGAATGTGAGTGTTGGTGGGAACGTGGTCGTGAATAATACATCGACCTCTGATAAAAATTATGCCGGAGGCATTGTAGGCTATGTTGATGCAAACGTGGAGATCTCGTATTGTTCATTTTCTGGGAGTGTGAGTTGTACAGGTGCTCATTCCAACTATGCCTGAGGTATCGCAGGCGATAATTTTGGTACGATCAGCAACTGCTACAACACCGGGAGTGTTGCGGCAAGCGGCGGTTCATTCAATGATGCCGGAGGTATCGTAGGACTTAATCAGAATGGCAATATCAATAACTGTTACAACATTGGAGTAGTCGTAAGCGTCGGTGAATATAATCATACTGGAGGTATCGCAGGACTCGTTCAGAATGGTACCATCAGCAACCGCTACAACATAGGGAATGTTACGGCAAGCGGTGGCGATAATTACAATGATGCCGGAGGTATCGTAGGATGGAATATTGGTACGATCGGCAATTGCTACAACATAGGGAATGTTACGGCAAGCGGCAGTACGAATGATTACGTCGGAGGTCTCATTGGATATTGCGATATCGGTAATTCGTCAAAGGTATCGTATTCCTACTGGCTCAAGACCGACGGTCTGAATGCTGCAGGATACATGGCAGATCAAGATATCGACACTTCTTCCTATTTCAGCTTTACCGTCGGAACAGATGGCGACTGCACCCTGAGCACCGGAGATTCCCTTCTGGGAAAGCTCAACGAGTGGGTAAATGATAACGGAAGCTCTTACTTGGGATGGTCTGTGAATTCTATCCTGTACACCCCGTACATGACCGATCTCGGATACAACGGAATGCCTACAAGACCCGCAGACACCGATACTGTCGAGCTTTCCTACACCGTGAAGCTCAATCCCGGTCTCGGATATTCCATCTACTGTTCCAAGGGAACATCGTTCATGATGACATCTTCGGACACGGTAACGTTCAATCTCAGCATCCTCGGCAATTACGAGATGGTCGGAGGTATTGTATCTTCCAACGCGACGGTCACCAACATCGGAGGAAGCACGTACAGGATATCCGACGTTACCGGCGATGTGACCTTATCTGTCGTTACCAAGCAGATACAGATATCTGGAGACGAAAGCGGTACCGACTACACCGCGGTCTACGCCTGCATGATGGGGATCGGAGCGATAGTCGCCATGATGGTGGCCGCGGTGATATTCGCAAAGAGGTGAGCAATATCCTTTACAGGGGGCAATGCCCCCTGCCCAAATCTTCATACATGTTCGATCAGGATATTCGTTCGCAATCGCTTCTGATGTGACGTACGCGGCGCACTTTCCTATCGCTTCGACATCTTCGTCCGATCCGGACGGTGATACTTCATGGATGATGATCGGTATAGCAATGGCCGTGATCGTCGGAGTTTTGGTTGCGGGTATTTTTTTCCTCAGAGCGAAAAAGAACAGCGCGTAAACAGTTTTGATGAACGGCCCCTCCTAATACAGGGGGCCGTTCCTATTATTTCTGAAGACGGTCTCACCGGGCTGCAAATGTTTCCGAGAGTGAGACGGTTGGTGAGCGGTATTATGATTACATATCGGTAAAAGCTTAATGTATTTTCATGAATTGTGATATTATTGTTTTTTAAACGACAGACTTTTGTTTAGTAAATACATGTTCATATCTTTATCTGTACAATACACATAGCACCCTTTCAATCCTCTGCTCATCAGAGTCCTATATGTATTTCTGATGATCTCATCCGCAACTTCTTCTGCTTTTTCAGTATCGGGATACTTCTTCGTCAATCCTTTCAGGGATTGATCCGTCTTTGCACGTTTTTTCCTGTCCGTGCAGACAAGGCCGTCTTTGTAGAACAGATCGTCACCGATGATCACTCCGATGTAGTCGAATTCCAGACCCTGGCAGGTGTGTATACAGCCGGCCTCTTCCACAGAATCCTCATCTATTGCCCATGTGCTGCTGTTTCCGAGATTCCAGCTCATCTTGAAATCTGTTCCAGGAATAGTTATATCGAAAACATTCGGATCGTTCTTTCCTTCGGATATCCAATTCCAGCAATAACCTGCCACCAGGCGCGATTTGTTATTGATCTTGTTTTTTTCTTCGATCACTTTTCTCAATTCGCAGGGATCGTCAAATACTCTGAAGTCGTAATCGGGATTGTCTGCACTGTCAAAGTTTGCGGTTCCTCCGTTGTACAGAATATCGTCCAGCCAGGCGAGATATCCGTCGGAACCGTTGCATCTGAACTGTGACGGGAGATCTGTTTCAATGATTTCGGAACTTAGAGCCTTTGCCCATTTTCTGATCTCGCCTTTTGTTCCGATATCTTTGACAATGACCCTCTGATGTTCATCGATGAAGAACACAGATACCTTTGATGCATTGATTATCTCTTTGACCTGATTCTCACCCAGGTTGCTGAACATTCCGCTCTTCTCATTCAGACGGTGTGCCTCGTCTACTAACAGGACATCGAAGATATCGGACGGAGTATCTGTAAAGCTACCGGAGCTCTTGAAGAGGGCCTTGATCCTGTTGTTCTTCATCGTCCCCTTCAATTTCTCTGCGTACACATTTCTCGGAGCGCTGTTCTTGGTGACGTATGAACAAACAAGTTCTTTGGCAGTTGAATTTACCAAAAGGTTGATGGCCAGAACAGATTTTCCTGTTCCGGGGCCGCCCTCAATAATGATGGTCTGTTTCTTCCTGCCGTTGACGTCGCCGATAGCTTTCGCAACTGCTTCATATGCGACCTTCTGCTCATCGATCATTACGAATTCTGGATTGCCGCGAAGCATTGAGGATAAGGAATCCTGAAGTGATTTGGAAGGTCTGAGCCTTCCGCCGTCGATCTTGAAGATGGTCTCTCCTTTATCTCCGAATTTGATGTATCTTTTGATGAATTCCCTGAGTTTCAGAGCATCATGTTTGGTGAAGGCAGGTGCCATTTCCAGATATTCTGAGTAAATATTATCGAAAAGAGGATCATCAGATCCTTTTACAACATAATTGTGGAGAAATGCACACGGGTAAAGTACCGTACCGTCATCCTGGATCTCTGCATTGAAATCCTCGATGGTCTGAACATAGGACCATGCCTGGTAAGATGGGTGAGTGACCTCATGAATTCCTCCGCCGACGGCGGTCTTCACTATTCCGTCCTTTCCGGATACTTTTTCAATGCTGCTCCATTGTTTCAATTCGATGACCACGGCAGAACTGTTGTTCTTTTCAGTTCTTCCGGATATGATCATATCCACTCTTTTGGATGTGTATGGAATGTTATATTCGATAGCAATTCCAGCATTATCCGGGATCTCTGGATCATAAAGTATCTCGTTCATGCGATGGAGGGAATTCTGCCAGGAGCGCATTTCGCTCTCTCCCGTGTGCCGTCCCATCTTTTCGAGGATCGATCTCTCGAGTTTCTCATCTATGACTCCGGTTATTGTATCTTTGGCAAAATCCAGTTTGGTGCCGGAATAGATGATCATAATCTCGGGAAAAGTGTTACTGAAGTATAATGGATGCGATGTTAATCATTCAGATTCTTCCCATCCAGGAATATATTTCTTCATGTAATCTTTCAGGTCGGGATCGCATACGTATATGTAACATCCATAGATGCCTCTCATCATCATTGCTTTGTAGGCGTTGATTATGTATCTTCTCAGGTCTTCATCGTTTGCCGAGGTCTTCACACCTCTGTCATAGAATTCCGATCTTATCGTCACGATCTTTCCATTTTCTTTGTCATATCTGATTTCGTTTCCGAAGATCACACCGACATAGTTGAGATCATATCCCTGCACTTTGTGGATGCATCCGATCTCATTGATGGATTTTTCGCGGATGATCCATTCGTTGACGTCTTTGTTCCAAATATAATTATAATTTCCGATGTGAATGTCGCTGAGATTATTCTTTTTTATCTCTTCTTCTGTTTTGTTCTTGGTGACCCATTTCCACGAATATCCCGCAACGTTGCGGCAAAGGCACATCTTTTTATCCAGTTTTTTAATGGATTTTACCATTTCATCAACATCATCAAACATTTTCAGATCGTAGTTTCCTATGCATTTTTTGAACTTATCGAAACGGTCTTTACATTCGAACAGATTATTCAGTTCTTCTGAGTATCTGTCTCCGGCATGGCATCTGATCTGAGAACTGAGTTTGTACCATTCCTCTTTGGCGATCTTAGTGGTCTCCAGGAACTGTTTGTTTGTGATGTCTGATTCTTTGATCCTCTGATCGGGGTCGTAGAACAGTATCTGATATTTGCTGGTCATGATCATCCAGTCAAGTTGTGTGGATTTCTTAGTATCGATGTTTAGCGAATTGCACATTTTGATAAATTTGCCCTGTGCCTGTCCGCAGTTATTTTGAGTCAGTCTGTGGCATTCATCTACGAAAAGAAGATCATAGTTTCCGCGGGCAGCATCATATGGGCCGATCACACTTACATTTTTTAACTCATTTCCTGCTTGTCTGAATACCGAATGAATGGTACTACGAAGTGAGGTCATCGGCAATACGAATCCGATCTTGAGATTCTTGTTTTTCTTAATAAAATCATTCAATTCATGAATTGCCATTTCTTCGTCCGAATAACCGATAGTTGTTTCTGAAGAGTCTTCTTTGATCTTGTTTGCATGAACAAGAGTATATATCATTTTGATTGCTAGGAGTGTTTTTCCTGTTCCGGCCGGACCGTAGACCACCGATGTTCCTTTCTTATTTTTAGATAGTTTGAACATTATGTCTGTCAATATCTCGGTACTCACTGCGTTCTGTTCTTCAGTCAGTGATGTGTACGGAGAATACTTGAACAACGCAGAATTGTATATTCTGTCGTATTCTTCATTAGTGAATTACTTTTTCCACAGTGCATTCCAGACTTCTCTGAACAGAAGAGTGTATCTTTCGCGCTGATAGTAATTGTGTTCTAATGATTGTCCTTCGTTCTTGTTGAACACTTTAAATTTTTTGTCTACTTTATAGAAGCGGATCATGGATTGTTCGATGTCCAGTGTTGCAGATTTGTTGAATCCTGAGTGGGATATCACAACAATGTTAGTAAACCATGCTTTCTCCGGATCTTTGCAATGCTGTTTGTAGCGATTTTTAATACTGCATGTTTCGCCGATGTATATTGTCTTTTTATTGTAGAGGAGATAAACAACTGGCCAGTTGGTCCCATATTTAAACAGGGCAAACTTTTTGTTATCGATCGTGGCCTTATCAGCAAACAACAGCCCCGGCTCTTCGTTGTATAATACGGATGTTTCAATGTCTAGGACTTCTGCGTTGGAAGTACTGTTATTTTCTTTACTATCCATAACTCGAATCGTTATCTGCTAATCAAGAGTATATATTATTATCACTCGTCTCGGAGATCATCTTGAAAGAATTAGTGTTTCTATCAGCTATTGTCGTTGTGATATCATTGAATTACAATTGCAATTTTTCATCACAATAAAACGTGGAAATAGTGGCTTTTCCGTTCTCTGTTAAAATGTATGTTTTTGAATGCTTGTCTTGAAAGACCCAGTCTTTTTTCAGCCATTCGCTGACAAAGTCTCTGTTATAATATACTGATTCAGAGCGCTGAGCAGTTTTTTCGGGAAATTCTCCCCTGAACCAAAGGTTGTTCAATTTTAGTAATCTTATCATCTCGCTTCCTTTGGTCTTTTTTCCTTTGGAGTTAGATAGATAAAGCAATCTTAGGCCAAGAACAAGATTCCTGTCTGGACCATCAATTTTGAATCTGCTGATGGATTTTGGTTCCTTCACACTTTTTGACAGACCTATCGGTTTTCCATTGTCATCATAATACGCTTTTGCATTTACCATGAATTCATTTGTTGAAACCGAGAATGGTATTACTCCCGGAAACATCATAGCTACGATTGTCGCGGCCGCTAAATACTCGGAAGAACCCGAAGAGACATTTATGAAGATGTCGTTATTATTGCTTTTTTGACGCTCTTTATCTACGATTGAATGTATCTCTTTCAACATTACACGGAAATCTGAAACATTTGCTTTGTGTTCTATAATCTCTATTTCTGAAGAATAATCGGTAATTTGATCACATACGGTATTATAAAAATCAAGATAAACTTGTTTACTGGCAGATGCTTCATTGATATAATGGATCAAGTGAACTTTGGTGGATTCATAGAATTTGATAGGATCGGTAACCATAACTGTTTCAAAAGTGACGCATGCTATCATGATGCGTTCTCTGCGTCCGCTTTCTGCCATATGCCTTCAATTGAATATAGATATTTCAAATTATCTACAAATACAAAATTACAACACATAAGTGTTGAAAACTATTAAATAGTTACAATGACCTAAAAATTTGATGACAAACTACACTGATTTCATCGGGCTATATCCCGTGCAAAAAACACTGAGGTTTGAGCTCAGACCTCAGGGAAAAACAGCTGAAAAAATGAGAGAGAGCGGTCTTTTAGAGCAAGATCGTGAAAAAGCTAAGAATTATATTGTGATGAAAGCTTTGATCGATGACTATCACAGAAGATTCATTAATGAACTTTTGGAAAAAGCATCATTTGATTGGCAGCCATTATTCGAAGCTTTGAATAATGTTAAGGTCAACAAGGACGATAAATCGAAGAAAGAACTCGAGAAAGAACAGCTTCACATGAGAAAAGAACTGATAGGCCTTTTTGAGAAGGATGAAAGGTTCAAATACCTATTTTCCGAGAAACTGTTCTCGGAACTTCTAAATAAAGAAATCTCGGAAAGAAACGATCCTGATGAAATGGAAGCTATGAGGTCATTCGATAGATTCTCCGGGTATTTTATCGGATTCCATGAAAATCGTAGAAACATTTATTCTAACGAAGATAAACATAATTCTCTAGCATACAGGGTCGTAGCAGAGAATTTCCCGAAATTTGCAGATAATTGCAGAAAATATTCCCTCATCAAAGAGAATATGCAGGAGGCAGTCGTAGAGTTCAAGAAAGAGATAGCCAGCGTAGTCGATATTGATGTCGATCAGATGTTTGACATCTCATATTTTAATAAAGTATTGACACAAAAGGGGATCGACGATTACAATACGATGCTTGGTGGAGTTTCCGAAGAAGGATCGGTCAAGATTCGCGGTCTAAATGAGTTCTTGAATCTGTATTATCAGAAAGTTACGGATAACAAGAGAATCAAGATGGCTCCTCTCTATAAACAAATCTTGTGCGAGAGTAAGACCAAATCATTTATCCCATATATGTTCGAGAATGATGAAGAAGTCATATCTTCAATCAATCAATATTACGATTCTGTAAAATATGATATTTTGCAGCGTAGCGTATATCTCCTTTCTAATTACAAAGAATATGATGCATCAAAGATTTTCATCGATCAAAAGAGCATATCTTCGATCTCAATTGTTCTTTTCGGATCTTGGGAAACGCTCGGCGGATTAATGCAGATATACAAAGCAGATCAGATTGGTGACCCGGGGCTTGAAAAGACACGTAAAAAAGTTGATAAATGGCTTTCATCGTCATATTTTACTCTTAAAGAGGTCTTTGAAGCCATTGGTGAGCAAGATCCTTTTAGAGTCTATGTTGAAAAACTGAGTTTAGTATTGAAAAACATAGAGGAGTTTGATAAGAGCTGTTTGCTGGAAGGAACTCATTTTTCCGGTGATGAATTATTAACACAGGATATCAAAGGTTTCTTGGATCTATTGATGGAAGTTCAGCATCTTATGAAGCCATTCAACGCTAAAGAAGATCTTGACAAGGATGCTGCTTTTTATTCAGAGTATAATGAGATATATGAAGCCCTGTCTGAAATAATACCTCTGTACAATAAAGTCCGCAATTATGCTACAAAAAAGAAGTATTCAACATACAAGATCAAGATGAATTTCGGTAACCCAACCTTGGCAGCAGGATGGGATCTGAACAAAGAACGTGATAATACTGCAGTGATTCTTCTTCGCGGAAATAATTACTATCTCGGAATAATGAATCCAAAAAAGAAGACAAAATTCGAAGAATTGCCTTCTGGAGAAGATAATGACTGTTATAGAAAAATGGTCTATAAGCTTCTCCCCGGGCCTAATAAAATGCTTCCGAAAGTGTTTTTCTCCAAAAAAGGAATAGGGACTTTCAACCCTTCGAAAGAGATCCTAGAAGGATATGAAACGGGAAAGCACAAGCTCGGGGATTCTTTCGATATCGATTATTGTCATTCATTGATAGATTTCTTCAAAGAGAACATACCGAAATACGGGGATTGGGGAACATATGAATTTAAATTCTCTCCGACCGAGGAATATTCGGATATCAGTCAGTTCTACAAGGAGGTTTCCGAGCAGGGATATAAGATCACATTCCAGAATATTTCCAGGAAGGCTATTGATGATCTAGTCAACAATGGAGCTCTGTTCCTTTATCAGATCTACAACAAAGATTTCTCCGAGCATTCTAAGGGAAAGAATAACCTTCACACAATGTACTGGAAAGCTGCATTTTCGGAAGAAAATCTTCGTAATGTTGTGATCAAGATCAATGGAGAAGCGGAGTTATTCTACAGGGATAAAAGCGACATATCTAAGACAGAACACAGTGCCGGAACCATTTTGGTAAATCGTACCGATCGTAAGGACAATCCGATACCTAATTCTATCTATTACGAATTGTTCAAATACAAGACTGGGCAGATCAAGAGTGTTTCCGATGAAGCGAAGCAGTATCTGGACGATCTGGTGACTCATGAAGCTAAATATCCTATCACTAAAGATAGAAGGTATACTGAAGATAGAATGTTCTTCCACATTCCAATAACCCTGAATTTTGGATCCAGCGGAAATACGAATATAAACAAAGCTGTGATCGATCATGTGCTTAACAGCAAAGATGTACACATTATCGGCATCGATAGAGGAGAGCGCAATCTGTTATACGTGTCAGTCATAGATCGCAAAGGCAACATCATCAAACAAAGAAGTTTAAACGTTATTGATGGTATTGATTACCATGAGAAATTAGATCAAAGAGAGAAAGAGAATATTTCAGCAAGAAAGAGTTGGAGCAATGTTGAAAAAATCAAGGATCTCAAAGAAGGATACCTGTCTTATGTAATTCACTAGCTTTCGAAGATGATAATCGAATACAATGCCATCGTAGTTCTGGAAGACCTCAATTTCGGATTTAAACGCGGACGTTTCAAAGTAGAAAAACAGGTCTATCAGAAGTTTGAGAAGATGCTGATAGAGAAGCTGAACTACCTGGCGTTCAAGGACCGGATTGTCGGGGGGGGCAGGCGGTATTCTCAAAGCATATCAGCTGACTGATGTCTTTGACAGTTTCCAGAAGTTGGGAAAACAGACCGGTGTTCTATTCTATGTTCCTGCTGCTTACACTTCGAAGATAGATCCTACGACCGGATTTGTGGATATTTTCAATACCACGAATATTACCAATGCGGGTCACAGGTCTGAATTCATCAAGAAGATGAGGTGCATCAGATACAATGCTACCGACATGGCATTTGAATTCACGTTTGATTATAGAGATTTCAGTACTTCCCAAACAGATCATAGAAATATCTGGACCATATCTACCGGTGGAAATCGTATCAAATATAATCGTAAGACGAGAGAGAATTATACATGCAATCCGACCGCAGATATCGAATCGGCGTTGAAGGAACGTAACATTAAATATTTGGATGGTTCGGACCTGTCTGTAATGATAAGGTCGTGTGATGACGTGGACCTTACCAATGTGATGTATTATGCATTCCACGATTCTCTGAAAATGCGTAACAGTGACAAAAATGTAGATTATATTCAGTCTCCGGTAAAGAATAAATTTGGAAAATATTTCATCACCGGAGTTGACAAGAATCTCCCTATTGATGCTGATGCGAATGGGGCATATCATATTGCTTTAAAGGGCGAGTATATGCTTCGTTCTATTGAATACGATCCCAATGCCAAGTATGTAAAGATGCCTCTGATCACAAATGCGGATTGGCTGAAATTCGTTCAGACTAGGGCGGAGGAATAAATGGAAGATCCTATCATTATTTCCAATCTGAATGATTTTGGGTTCTGTCCCGCGTCCATATATTTTCATAATCTGATGTATGGTGCTGACAGGATCCTCACACAAACTTCTTCTCAGATCAATGGGACACATTCCCATTTTTCTATTGATAATGGTTCATATTCTTCAAGGAAAAGTGTCTTCCAAGGTTTGGAGGTTTATTCGGAAGAGTACGGTCTAATTGGAAAGATAGATATCTATTATGCTGACAAAGGTTTGCTTGTTGAGAGAAAGAAAAAAGTATCAAAGCTTTTTGACAGCCAGATATTTCAGATCTATGGACAGTATTTTGCAATGTGCGAAATGGGTTATGATGTAAGAGAGCTCAGGATCTATAGTATGGATGACAATAGAAATTATAGCATTCCGTTGCCGGAAGATGACGCTGAACTATTCAATAGTTTTTGCAATGTAGTATCAGATATGCATGCTTTCAATCTTGATACATTCAAACAGGATAATCCATTGAAATGTGCTAATTGCATCTATGAAGTTATGTGCAGTTGTTCCGTGAAGGAGGTTTAACAATGATGTCTGTTGATGATTTTAAAATGAAACAAACTGTATTTGTCTTCACACGTGACGGGGAGAAGGTTGCATTTTCCAATGATAACCTAGTCGTCAGATCGGCTGATGACAAAATTCGCTTCCAGTGCACTTGTTATCGTATCTATGCTTTATTCATTGTAGGGAATATTACAATAACATCCGGAATTATTCAGAGATCACATAAGTTTGGTTTTCCCATAATATTGATGTCTTCATCGCTTAAGACCTATGATTATATTGGTCATAGGACGGAGGGTAATTTCCTACTCAGAGAAGCTCAGTATTCATATAATGATATAGAACTTGCCAAACACGTAGTAATCGATAAGTTACATAATCAGGCCGAAACATTGGATTTGCAAAGGGGTAAAGATAATGATCTTAGATGTGCCATATCGACTATCAAGGGATTTGAGAGTGATGTCTGGACATTTAGTGGAGATTATAAAGGACTTATGGGCATCGAAGGTAATGCCGCCAAAGTCTTCTTCAGAAATAATTTTAATATGGGTACTTGGGCTGGTAGGAAACCGAAGATCAAATCAGATTATATCAATTCTACATTGGATATCGGATACACGATCTTGTTCAATGTGGTCGATACTATGTTGAATCTGTATGGGTTTGACACATATCGTGGCATATATCATCGTGAATTTTACATGAGAAAGTCTTTGACCTGCGATCTGATGGAGCCATTTCGTCCATTGATTGATTGGCAGGTTCGTAAGGCGATCAATCTGGGCCAATGTAAGCCTGAAGATTTTAATGAATCTAACGGAAGATATCTTTTGGACATTAGTAAAAACAAGGATTATATCGGTTTTCTGATGAAGCCATTGTTGGATAACAAAGAAGCTATGTTCAGATATTTTCAATCATATTATCGTGCATTCATGAAAGGAAAGGCTGCTGTTGACTTCCCAACGTTTAGGTTGTGATGGCATGATACTTATAAGCTATGATATTAAAGATGATAAACTTAGGACGAAATTTTCCAAGTTTATTCTTAGGTTCGGCCATCGCATACAATATTCTGTATATGAGATCGATAACAGTGATAGGATATTAAATAACATAATCTGCGATATAGAGAATACTTTTCTATCGGAATTTTCCGAAGCGGACAGTGTGATGATATTGAAATTATCCAATACTTGTAAAGTTGTAAAAATGGGATTTCCAGAACATGAGGATCTTGATTTGATGTTAGTCTAATGCAAACCTCAGTCTTAATATTCTATATTAGAAAACATGGTCAATTATTTGTTATGAAAAGTGTTATATACTGCATATTTGGTACAATATCAGGTAAATGCGCTGAAAAAAGGGCGTATTTCAGCCCCATGGGGTCAAAACTCATTACTAATTTCTACTGTGTGTAGATTTGCACGAGGACCTGATAGTATAGCAGGTCAAAACTCATTACTAATTTCTACTGTGTGTAGAT
>DAYM01000010.1:27823-28673 GCA_002506905.1 Methanomassiliicoccaceae archaeon UBA328 | reverse complement strand
GTCAAAACTCATTACTAATTTCTACTGTGTGTAGATAGAGTTTTATCAGCGAGCGCTTGGATGGTCAAAACTCATTACTAATTTCTACTGTGTGTAGATAGAGTTAAACCGTGTTAATATGAAGGAGTCAAAACTCATTACTAATTTCTACTGTGTGTAGATGACCTGCACGCTGGACATGGGCCATCGTCAAAACTCATTACTAATTTCTACTGTGTGTAGATCTGGTGATGTGCCTGGAGGATTCGCTGTCAAAACTCATTACTAATTTCTACTGTGTGTAGATAAAGTCGTTTCGATCTCTCCTTCAAAGTCAAAACTCATTACTAATTTCTACTGTGTGTAGATAGGATGGCATAATTACCGAGGAACAGGTCAAAACTCATTACTAATTTCTACTGTGTGTAGATAGTCATAGCTGAACGGACGAGGGCGCGCGGTCAAAACTCATTACTAATTTCTACTGTGTGTAGATCTATGGCCCTGATTGTGACCATCGAGCGTCAAAACTCATTACTAATTTCTACTGTGTGTAGATAGATAACCAACCTCACAGTGCGTGGGTCAAAACTCATTACTAATTTCTACTGTGTGTAGATTCGAATCCGCTGTCCGTAGGCCCTGTGGTCAAAACTCATTACTAATTTCTACTGTGTGTAGATGTCTCGGTTATTTCCAGGTAGTCGTCATGTCAAAACTCATTACTAATTTCTACTGTGTGTAGATTCATTCTCGAACGCCATAACAGCATAGTCAAAACTCATTACTAATTTCTACTGTGTGTAGATCATAAATATTCACGCCACCTTGCATCGTCAAAACTCATTACTAATTTCTACTGTGTGTAGAT
>DAYM01000010.1:27334-27693 GCA_002506905.1 Methanomassiliicoccaceae archaeon UBA328 | reverse complement strand
GCATATATTGCCATGAGGTTTTATAGTCAAAACTCATTACTAATTTCTACTGTGTGTAGATTTTGATATGATTCACCATAGTCACGGCGTCAAAACTCATTACTAATTTCTACTGTGTGTAGATCGAACATGTTGTTTATCCTCTCGCACGGTCAAAACTCATTACTAATTTCTACTGTGTGTAGATTCAAACTCCGCCGAGTTGTCAATATGGTCAAAACTCATTACTAATTTCTACTGTGTGTAGATAGCAGTCTCAGTCTGGCGGACACTGTGTCAAAACTCATTACTAATTTCTACTGTGTGTAGATATCGGCATCTTCATCAAGATCTCGAGGGTCAAAACTCATTACTAATTT
>DAYM01000010.1:26863-27118 GCA_002506905.1 Methanomassiliicoccaceae archaeon UBA328 | reverse complement strand
TAATTTCTACTGTGTGTAGATGCCCGCTGATTGATACTGTAGGAATCCGTCAAAACTCATTACTAATTTCTACTGTGTGTAGATTGGTATGTAGACGGCAATGCGGTTTGTCAAAACTCATTACTAATTTCTACTGTGTGTAGATATGCAGTTCTCTAATTTAGACATGAAAGTCAAAACTCATTACTAATTTCTACTTTGTGTAGATCCAAAGTATGCCTTTTCGTCCTCAGTGTCAAAACTCATTACTAATTT
>DAYM01000010.1:0-26707 GCA_002506905.1 Methanomassiliicoccaceae archaeon UBA328 | reverse complement strand
GTCAAAACTCATTACTAATTTCTACTGTGTGTAGATAAGACGTAATAAGAGCTATGAAGGCGGAGTCAAAACTCATTACTAATTTCTACTTGTGTAGATTATTGAATGTGATCATTAAACTCTTTAGTTTTCTCTTTTTCAGACAGTATGAGGTTCTGTTGCCAGCAGTATATAAATGGTGAATTGCCAGCTTTTATATACATACGATGAAATTTCTTTCTATGAACAATAATCGGACGCTAACAATCGTACTCGTTATTGTCATCGCAGCCGTTGTCGTCGCAACAGGCTGGTATCTCACCAAACCTACCGACAACTCCGCTGATTTCAAAGGCGAGTGGAAAGCTACAGAATCATATATTTACGAAATGGGAGGCGGTCACAGTGTAACAACTGCCGACGATCCCGACATAGCTGTTTTGGACATAACCATAGATACCGCGGCCAACAATGTCATGAATCTCAAATTCTTGGAAATGACATTCGTCGGCGTCTACCAGGGCGACGATATATGGGCGTCTTACGCAAACGACAGCTTCTCTTACAACGTTTACGGCCATTACGGCGGCAATTATATCAATTTGACATATATCATCCAGGCCCAGGCCATCACAATGGTCAACTCCATCCTGTACACTCATGACAGGGTAATGCCGGACACCGGCGAACCGGACCCCATCGATACCATGGAATGGACCATGTTCTACGGATCGATATACAACGGTTCCGAAACCGAACTTTCGGGAACCGAATTCGTATACACCGATTTCAACGGTCTCACTTTCATAGGAACGATGGAGCAGGTCGTAGGATCCGAAGTAGTGAAGAAGACCGTCATCGGCTCTGCGATCGAAGCAAGATCCGGCGATAAATACGATCTCAAGCTCCTGGATGATACCGGTCTGATCTGGAATGTCTGCCTGGAAGACGGAGTGCAGCAGATCCTTTCATCTGAAAGCGGATCCGAAGTAACGGGTTCCCAGGGCAACATGTCATCTGCTGTTCGTTATTACAGCCCCGACGGTACCGGTGAACCTGTCGAAGTGGTCACCGATCTCGAAAATACCGAATGGAAGTATGAGAACGGATACGGCATAGACGTCAACGGCAATATCGCATACAGTGATGAATACGACTACAGCATACACATAACAGGTCAGAACGATCGTCAGTTGATCGGATACGCGGAAGAGTCTGGATATTATGCCTATTTTGCCGCTACGATAATGGGTTCGCCCACATCAACGACCCCCACATTGCTGTTCACCGAGGATTTCGGCAATCTTTTCGATTACGGATTCCTTAAGATGAGCAGTGACGGAAAGACGCTCACATACTGCTGCATGTATCAAAGTTCCGACGGCGAAATGTATGCCGAATGCGGGACCTTGGTCAAGGTGGAGAATGAGCTTTCCTACCTTGTGGATGACTGGCAGTGCATGAGGAGCAGCGGTGTCACCGCCGACGGCGAGATCGTCAATAACGAACGTGAGACCGATGGCCTTGAAGAATTCGACATCACGGTCGATAAGGTCGAAGGCGACATGATCGTTTTCGAATATCGTGGCAGCATCTGTGTCGCAGTTCTCCTCAACAACAGTCTGGCGTTCGAAACTACTGTCGCAGGGACCGACAATGTAAGCGTCAAAGGAACGTTCATCCCCATCGGCGATACCGAATTCATCCTACAGACGGTCGAATTCATTCTCGACAGCAAGGGAAATGTGACCGGCGTAGAATCCTGGTGCAACCAGTACACCCTGGGCGGAGATTATTCCGATCTCGAATTCGCCGATTATACGGGAACGTATCTGGCAGACTCTGCCGTAACTTACAACGGTACGGTCTATCAGCTCGACGGAAACAAGGTCATCATCGAAAAGCAGGGCAACGGTGTGGTTTACGGTACATTCCAGCAGACCGTCGGTACCGATATCGTAGATAAGTACTTCTGCGGTGTCTTCTCGTCCGGCCCTTCACCGAGTATCGGTCTGGCTGTCGACGAGACCGGTAATGCGTGGGTCATCGCTTACTTCGAAGGTCGTCTGGATTTCGTATCGTTCATGAACTCCGAATTGTCGGAGATCGAGGGCGATTTCGTCGTTGTCGAGCGTACGTATGTCGCAGAGGATTCCTCTGCCGAAGTACCTGCCGCAGATGCAGCAGATGTGACCGGAGAATGGACCGGCGACAATACGTTGTTCGTTATGAAGTCCAACATTCCGATCATCATTTCCGGATTCACGGTCGATATCGAACATCAGGATAACAATCTGATATCGGGAACGATCTCATTCGGCGGCGGTCCGGAACTCGAGTTCAGAGGTTTGGTGATAGGGGCCGAGGATCCTGTCATTCAGTTCGGAATACGTGATATTCAAGGAAATATAATCTCGGGAGTCATGGTCTGTAACGGTTCTGCTATCACCATGAACCTGGTCTTGAACCACAATTCTTCATCTCTTGGTCTGATAACCACACTTTACTTCGAGGAATAAACAGAGGGGCCTCCGGCCTCTCTTCTTTTAACTTTTTCATCTTTTTTCTATCCGTATATGTACAGGTCATAGATCGGTCCTGCCGATCAATCTGTTCATGTCGACCAGTATGGCCCCGGTCTCTTCCGCCTCATCGGTATGATCATCTTCGAATCCGGAAATCGAGAACAGCGCATATCTCACCGTTGCCTGGGGCTTTACAAATTCTACACGGTCACTGAGTTCATTCAGGACACCGATGCCTATCTTCCTGTTACGGAATTTGCACTCGGCGAAAAGATCGACGATATGATCTTTTTCCTTCAGGACCGCCACAATGTCGATTTACAAGATTTACCGAAAGCGGCGAACACGGACCCGGATGGGATAACACATCGGAAGATATCCTTCCGACATCTAAATCACCAAAGCGGCGCATCCTATTGCAAAACGCTGCCTATCGTGCCCTCCGGGGTTAAGTTATATAAGACCGTCCCGACTACCCATCTTTATTATGACAGTCATAAGAGACTCAAGCAACATCGCCGTCGCAGACGGCACTGCGACCGTCAAAGGTTGGGTCCAGGACATCAGGAACCTCGGAGGCATATCCTTCCTGACCCTCAGGGACAGGTTCGGAACCATCCAGGTCACCATGCCCAAGAAGAAGATCGACCCCGAACTCTTCGAGAACATCACGAAACTTTCCAGGGAATCGGTCATCTCCGTCACCGGAGAGGTCAAGGAGAGCAAACAGACCGCTCTCGGTCTCGAACTCATCCCCACAGCATTCGAACTCTATTCGGAAGCCGCAGTGCCTCTTCCCATGGGGGTCATCGACAAGGTCAACGTCGAGATGGACACCCGTCTCAACCACAGATTCATGGACCTCAGAAAACCCGAGATCAAAGCGATCTTCGAACTCAGGTCCTTGGCCGTCGCCCTTGTGAACGAGACCATGCAGGAACTCGGTTTCACATGCGTCAGCACACCCAAGATCGTCGCTTCCGGAGCAGAGGGAGGAGCAACTCTCTTCCACGTCGATTACTTCGGAAAGCTCGCATATCTCGCCCAGAGCCCCCAGCTCTACAAGCAGATCCTCATGTCCACCGGATTGGACAAGATCTACGAGATCGGTCCCGCTTTCCGCGCAGAGCACTCGAACACCAACCGTCACGTGACGGAATTCACATCATTCGACGGCGAGATGTGCTGGATCGACAAAGAGGAAGACGTCATGGAGATGATCGGAAAGATCGTCGACAATGTCCTCCGCGGACTCAAAGAGAGGGGAAAGAAACAGCTGGAGATCCTCGGAAAGGACATCAAGGTGCCCGCTCTGCCCTATCCCGTATTAACATACTCCGAATGCCTCAAGATGGTCCAGGATGCCGGTCTGAAGCTCAAGGAAGGCGATGACCTCGGTACGGAGGGCGAGAAGATCGTCGGAGATATCATGGAAGAGAAAGGTTTCGACCTCTACTTCATCGCAGAGTATCCCGAAGAGGCAAAGCCCTTCTACATCATGGAGAAGGACGGAACGCCCTACTCGTTCTCTTTCGACCTCGACTACAAAGGTCAGGAGATCTCCTCGGGAGGACAGAGGGAGCACAGGTACAACGAACTCGTCGCGAGGATGGAGAAGAAAGGTCTCAACCCCGAGGACTTCGAATTCTATCTGGACGCCTTCAAATACGGAATGCCCCCGCACGGCGGATGGGGTATCGGACTGGACAGATTCATCGTCAAGATGCTCGATCTGCCCAATGTCAGAGAGGCCATCCTGTTCCCCAGGGACATGTCCAGGCTTTCACCTTGAAACCCATTCCCCTCCTTTGACGGGAGGGGACCCTTATCCTCCGGATATCCGGATTCGGTCACTTTCGGCCACCCCCTTGGATTGTTTATATACACTCATATTATCCAGTCAATTATGGCAGCCCCGGGTGATACCTACGAGAGGGAACTGAAATATCTTCTGTCAGGCGACAGCAAGGTCATATCGAAGATGATCAAGACCTGCGATACCAACGAAGCGGAGTCTTACAATCTCATGCTCAGGGACCCGTTCATGGTCGTCCGTGCAGCAGGTTCTCTTGGTGTCGATCTCGTTGCGCTCAGATGGGATTTTTCCTTCCCCATCGAGGTCAAGAGCTCTGCCGACGATACGATGCATTTCAGCAAGAATCCCCGTCTGGGAGAACAGGCCGACAAGATGCGCGACGAGTGCGCCCAGTCGCATGTGATACCCATCTACGCCTACAGGCTGAAAAGCTACCGCGGAGACCCGTGGAGGATATTCACGATACCTTCGGAATCCAAACTCAGAGGGCGCAGCGCGCTTCTCAGACGCAGGATACCGGAATTCGAGGTCACCGGCAACGGGAACTTCATCATGAGGTGGGAGAACGGTATGAAACTCAGCGATCTTCTCTCATACATGAATATGAGCGATTTCAACGAAGAGTGAGACGGCCGTCGGTACTCATAGGGCTCATCACAGATCAGCCGAGGTCTCTCGTCATCCGGTCAAGTCTCGACCCTTCATGGGGGAGCTTGGATAAATCTGTTGGTATCCTCTTGGTATGATGCGTATTGGTTGTCCAGGAACTGGCTTTCAACGGTCACGATCTGATATTCTCCGTCTTTGAGAAAGAAGGTTCCGCCAGTCGGTATGAAGTGGATTTTCTCATAACCAACGGAAAGAAGATATCCCCGGTCGAAGTGAGATCCGGAGTATCCGGAAAACACGCATCGTTGGACAGATTCATCGAGAAATATCACGGTCGTATCGGAGAATCATTCGTTGTCCACTCCAAAGACCTGAGGACCGACGGCAAGATCGCCTATCTTCCGATATACATGACAATGTTCCTTTGACCGGGAGTCTCCGCAGCACTATATACAATAAATAGCGCGCGCTGGCGCATATTTATAACCGAGTTATGCAATCAAAGGGGTATGTCGTGGAAGCAAGTCGACGAAAAATTCTGGGAAGAGAACCGTGCATCGAAAGTTGATTCAGTACTTGATACCGTTCAGGGTATCATCGATCAGGTCAAGAATGACGGTGACAAAGCACTTATCGAGCTCACAAAGAAGTTCGACAAGATCGATCTCAAATCCGTAGCTGTTACGAGAGAGGAGATCGAGGCCGCTTACGAGAAAGTGGACCAAAACCTTGTGGATGAACTCGAAGAGTCCGCATACCGCATCCAGCGCTTCCATGAGATGCAGGTGCCGCCGGACCTATGGACCCGCGAGGTCGAGCCCGGTATCACCCTCGGTGTCAAGAGCACACCGTACGTGAGGGTAGGCTGTTACATCCCAGGCGGAAGGGCATCATACCCTTCGACGGCACTCATGTGTGCCATTCCCGCCCGTGTCGCAGGAGTAGACGAGATCATCTGCTGCACACCCGCACCCATCAATCCCATCACACTTGTCGCCCTGGATATCGCAGGAGTAGACGAGATCTACAAAGTAGGCGGTGCACAGGCCATCGCCGCAATGGCACTCGGAACAGAGTCCATCGAACCCGTCCAGAAGATCGTCGGACCCGGGAACGTGTTCGTTACCGGAGCCAAGACGATCCTCAGGAAGAAGGTGGAGATCGACTTCCCCGCAGGTCCCAGCGAGATCGGAGTACTGGCAGATTCGTCTGCCGTCGTTCCCTATGTTGCATCCGACCTCATCGCACAGGCCGAGCACGACCCCTCCTCCGCATGCCTTCTCATCACAGATGACAAGGAACTCCCGGACAAGATCTGGGCAGAGATGGAGAAGATGATCGATGCCGCGCCCAGGAAAGAGATCATCCTCAAAGCGCTCAACAACTCGGGATACATCCTCGTCGATGATATGGACCTCGGTATCGAGACCATGAACGAGGTCGCCCCCGAGCACCTCTCGATACAGACCAGGGACCCTCTGGACACACTTTCCAAAGTGACCAATGCAGGTTCCATATTCATCGGCCCGTACACACCCGTTGCCGCCGGAGACTACGCTTCCGGAACCAACCACGTTCTTCCCACCGCCGGCCACGCCGCCGTAGCTTCGGGACTCAACGTAGCGCACTTCCGCAAGACATCCACAGTCCAATGGCTCACCAAACAGGGACTGGCCACACTTGCACCCACCATCGAGACCATCGCAACCGCAGAAGGCCTCCACGCACACTGCGAGTCCGTAAAGGTCAGGAAGCCCTACGACGAGTGAGGAAGAAATGGCCGACGTCAAGAAACCCAAGTGTGTCGAAGAGGAACCGAAGGCCATAGACCTCTACGATCATTCGCTGTACATCAACAGGGAACTCTCCTGGCTGGAATTCAACAGACGCTGTCTGGTCGAGGCCTGCGAAGAGACGAACCCTCTCCTGGAGAGAGTGAAATTCCTTGCCATAGCCTACGGTAACATGGACGAATTCTTCATGATCCGTATGCCTGCGATGATCGTCAGGGAGAACATGGACCCGATAACTTTCATCGGCCCGGATTCCTACGACGACCATGACAAGTTCATCAACGACGTCAACGACAAGGTTTCGATGCTCGTAAAGGGATACGATGCCTGCTGGGCGGAACTCTGCACCGAACTCGGAAAGGAGGGTATCCGCATCAACAGGGTCGAGGACCTCGACGAGAGGCAGAAGGCCTGGATAGACGATTACTACAGGGAGAGGATACACGCGCTCCTCACCCCTCTTGCCCTGGATGTCTCGCATCCGTTCCCGTTCATTTCGAACAACTCCCTGAACCTTGCGGTCAAGATGAGGAACAACGAGGGGGAGAGCATCTACGCAAGGCTGAAGGTCCCTACAGGCATTCTTCCGAGATTCGTCAGGATCCCCACGGAGAAGGGAAAGACCGGAATGGATTTCATCCGTGTGGAGGATATCATCAAAGCCAATATCGACGTGTTGTTCCCCGGACTTTACGTCACAGGCATTTACAAGTTCAGGGTGACCAGGAACGCAGATGTCAAGGTCACCATCGATGAGGCATGCGATTTCATGTCCGCCGTCGAGACATCGCTGGATTCCCGTGATATGGGATTCCCGGTCAGGATGATGATAGAGGAGGATATGCCCCACGAGGTCATCACCCTGTTCGCCAGGAACCTCAAGCTCGGAGAGCACCAGGTGCACAAGGTAGCCATCGGGGCCATGGTCCTCACCGACCTGTGGGAGATCGCGAATCTCAACATCCCGAGACTCAAGGAGAAGCCTTTCACACCGTACTGTCCTCCCGAGTTCGGAGAGGATGCATGCATATTCGATACCATCAAGGAAAGGGATTGGATATTATTCCACCCGTACGAATCATTCGAGGCAGTCGTTCATTTTCTGAACGAAGCAGCAGACGATCCGAAGGTCCAGAGCATAAAGATCTGTCTGTACAGGATCGGAAAGGACCCCTCGATCATCCGCGCCCTCATGAGGGCCAAGGATAAGGGAAAGGCGGTTTCCGTTCTGATGGAACTGCGTGCGAAGTTCGACGAGACCAACAACATCCATCTTGCCAGGGAACTCGAGAAGATGGGTGTCCACGTCGTCTACGGTCCGGTCGATCTCAAGGTGCATTCGAAGCTTCTGCAGATCGTAAGGCTGGAAGGGGACCATCTGGTCAGATACACCCATATGAGCTCCGGCAACTACAACACAAGCACCGCGAAGCAGTACGGGGATATCTCGTTCTTCACGGCGAATCAGGACCTCGGAAAGGACGTCGGAGAGTTATTCAACGCCCTTACGGGATATTTCGGGCCCAGGGATTACAAATACTTCCTTGTCGCACCGATCACTCTCAAAATGGAGCTTCTCCGCAAGATAAGGCGCGAAGGCGACAACCAGCGTGCCGGAAGGAAGGGTTACATCGCAATGAAGGCCAACGGTCTTGTTGATTCCGATGTCATCGCCGAACTTTACAGAGCATCGCAGTGCGGCGTAAAGATCGATCTCAACATCAGAGGGCTGTGTTGTCTCCGTCCGGGAGTCCCGGGAGTCTCCGAGAACATCCGCGTCACAAGCATAGTCGACAGATTCCTCGAGCATTCCAGGATATACTATTTCGAGAACGGAGGCAAGCCGGAGATGTACATGGGTTCATCCGATATCATGCCCCGTAACCTCATCGCGAGGGTGGAGACCCTCTTCCCGGTTTTGGATGAGGATATGATGATCAACATCAGGGAGAACATCCTCAAGATCCATCTGAAGGATAACGTCAAGGCCAAGCAGCTGACATCGTCCGGTGAATACGTTCCGGTTGTAAGGAAGAGCAGGGACAAGAAGCTCCGCTCGCAGAAATGGTTCATCGAACACAGGGGTGTTTGGCACGGACAGCATTGACGGCGAGACGGTCGGTTTCATCGATGTCGGCACCAATTCGGTGCATCTGCTCGTCGTCAGGTTCTACGAAGGCACCATGGGAACCATGGTGTTCCAGGATAAGGAGGTCATCCGTCTCGGACAGAACCTCTATTCCAGCGGGTACATCGACCGCGACACCATAGAGAAGGCCCGTCTGGTCATCTCCGATTTCGCCCAGGTCTCCAGGAAGATGGGTGCCGACAGGGTCATCGCCATGGCCACCAGCGCCGCCAGGGACGCAGTCAACAAGAAAGACCTTCTGGATGCCATCAGATCTGACGGCGTGGAGGTCAGTATAATCCCCGGATACGAAGAGGCCAGACTGATACGTCTCGGTGTTTTCGGACCGGTCGCTCCCAAGGAAAAGTCTTTGATCATCGATATCGGCGGCGGAAGCACCGAGGTCGTTCTCTGTCGGGAAAGGGAGGATATCTATCTCGACAGCATGTCCATGGGAGCCGTCCGTTTCGCTTATGGAAGCGGCATTCCCAACGACAAAGCTTTGAAATTCGCGGATTACGACCATCTCAGAAGGGAGGTCGACCTTCAATCCTATCACACCTGCAGGAAGATCAGGGAACTCGGTTTCTCCAAAGCCTACGGCTCATCCGGCACCATGATCGCAATGGCGGAGATGTGCACCGCAAGAAGGGGGGACGGCGATGCTTCGTACATGATGTACTACGAGGTCGTCGAAGTGATGAAATCCATCTACACCAAAGATCTGGAGGAAAGGAAGACCGTCCCGGGTATGAATCCCGCAAGGGCCGATATCATCGTAGCAGGCGGTGCGATCGTAGAGGAGATGATGTATCTTCTCGGCATAGACAGGATCGACATCAGCCAGAATGGTCTGAGACAGGGGATGCAGATCGATTATCTCGTAAGGCACGGCCATTCGGATTTCGATGTCAGGGGTTCTTCAGTTCTTGCTTTGGCGGGAAGATGCCAGTATGACAGGGACCACGCCAATTTCATCCGTCTGAACTCCCTCCGTCTGTTTGACAGACTGAAGGAATTGGGCGTTCACGATATGGGTCCGGATATGAGGGAATTGCTCTCATACGCATGCACGCTTCACGATATCGGCGAGTTCATCAACTATCCGAAACATCATCTCTATTCCTATCTGATAATCACCAATTCCAATCTTGCCGGATTTACCACCGAGGAATTGAACATCATGGGTCTGATCGCCAGATTCCATCACAAGAAGTTCCCGTCGGCCGCATCGAAGATCTTCGGGGATATGCCTCCCGGACTGATCAAACAGGTCCGCGAATGCGCAATGATGCTGAAGATAGCGGATATCCTCGACAGACGCCACTGTTCCGCCATAAAAGAGACGGCGGTGGACGTTTCCGACGATGTCCTGATGCTGGATCTGACCTCCGAATACGATATCAGCATGGAGGTCTGGAAACTAACCACCATTTCATCCGAGATCGAAGATGTATTCGGTCTCAAACTGAAGATCATCCGTTCATGATCGGTCCAGATGCGACGAATCGCAGAACGGCATGTTCTTCGACCTGCCGCATCTGCACAGCGCAACACGGTTCCTTATCTCGTATTGTTCGCCGTTCGCGGAGATGATCGGTATCCCGCCTTTCACCCAGATTGGTCCGATTGTGCGGACATCGTTGGTGACATGGATCTCTTTCGGCAGTTCGGGTTCGTAAACCTCTCCGTCTATGACCAATGTGAGACTTCCTCCCGGGCAGTCATCGCAGAACTTCTTGGCGATATCCAAGGTCTTTTCCTTCTTTATCGCACGTTCGATGGTCTTTCCCGCGTGACAGAAACCCGCTCCCGTACACAATATCGGTTTTTCTAGAAGTTCTATCTTATCGCAGCCTTTGGTCCTTTTGCAGGTCTCGGCATACGGCGCATTGCCTGCGGTCTCCGTACCGTCGAATCCGTTCTCCATGTGCGACGCATCGCAGAACGGCATGTTCTTCGACTTTCCGCATCTGCAAAGGGCATAGATGTCTCCGACAGTGTATTCGCCGGTCTTGATCCAGTCTGTAGATTTACCCATGGCGTCGATCTTGATGGACAGTTCGCTTAGAGGTATCCTTCCGTAGACCATGTACGGTCCGTCATTCATGATCTTAATGACCTTGTTATCTGTCATGGTATCAGCTCCCGTATGTTCTTGACCCGATCGCAGAGTCGCATATTGCCATCTCATTCAGAGATATTAATAGCCATGGTCTGTTGATGGGATGGATGCATTTTCCACCAATATTTACCTATATCGGAACGAATAACGGCCAGCACATGATTTCATGATATCGTAACATCTAAGATATTGGGGATTTTTGTATTTTTTTATCAAAAAATAAGACATTTTTTATATTGAGATGGACATGTCCAATTATAGCAGAGATCGACCCCTTGCACACGGTTTCGACCTGTTGGTCTCTGCTGAACCTTCTCTTCATTGTCTGTGATTGTTCTCGATCATCGTTCTTACCATCGATCGTTATTGATACGGGCCGTCAGATTTTATACGAATTTCGGTTACCAAAAAAAGTAGATTTTTACATTTTTCAGTAACCTAAAAATGTGATTTTGTTGCATTTATAGTTGCGGAAAGACCTATTTGATAAAGGAATTCGTGAACGCGAATTTCGATGACGTCGCATTTTTCGATCTTGAGAAAGACAGCAGGTTATATTTGGTGTTTGAAAACGATCTCGATCCCCGCCGTATCCTTAACGAATTGGGTTCGCTGAGAGGAAAACCGATCGTCCCCGGTCAGACCGTTCTTGTTCTCGATGAGATCCAGAAATCTAGACGTGCGATAACATCTCTGAAATACTTCAATCAGGACATGCCCGATCTGGCCATCATCGTTGCAGGTTCTTTGTTAGGTGTAGCGTTAAGCGAGGACGATTCATTTCCTGTCGGAAAGGTGACCCTGCTGAAGTTAAGGCCGATGGTCCTTGGGAAGAGATAAGATATCCTGCCGATAACTACAGACTTCAAAAAGACGCAATGGCAGAGAATTATGTTTTGAATGAGCTCATCAGTACCGGAGCAACAGAGATCTGTTATTGGAGAGGTGCCAAATCGGAAGTTGATTTTGTCTGTCAGTACAGGTCGCAGATCGTTCCCTTTGAAGTTCATTCGGATAAAGACGGCAAATATGGAAGTCTTCGTGCATACATGGAAAAATACCATCCGGAAACGGCTGTATCGACCACTGCAAACCCGTTGTCTCTCGGATCTCCTTTGAAATCGCCTCTGTACGCTCTTTGGACCCTGAAGTATCGTCCGATCCGCCGAACAGCGATTCGGCAGATATTTGAGTGTCGTATACTTACGGAATATAATGGTCCAAACGAACTTTTTCGATCAGATCGCGGTGCAGAACGGTGCACCCTCTCAGACCGGATTGTGTTCAGTTTGCAGAGGGACCAAGAAACTGTGCGGCAAGGACAGATGCCCCCTGATGATCAAGTTCTATTCTCAGCAGAAGACCATGCCACTGATAAGCATGAAGGACCTGGCCGGTTGCAGCCCTCCCGCGGTATTCGTGGGAAGGTACGGTTATCCGAAGGTGGATATCGGACCGCTCCTTCCTCCCGATTTCGGGGATACTTCCATAATGGACACTCCCGAGAGATGGATGGGAAAGTCCATCGACGATATCGTCGACATGAGGTTCAGACTCGTACGCGGAAAATACCGTATCGATGCCAAGGATTTCGCCAAATCGGGAAGGATAGTCGATGACGTACAGGAACTTGCCCTTACCGAAAGACCTGTCGAGGTGGAGGCGAATTTTAGGCAGAGGCCCACAGGCAGGATAATCATGGACGACGAGGTCCAGCCGTTCGGCCCGTCCGCACGTATGGATGCGATGACCAAAGGCAACGGAAGATTCGAGAGGAATCTGGAGAGATCATTCTACGACACCGACCAAAAGGCCGCAGACGCGGTCATCACCGCGTACAGGAACGGAACTCTCATCTCGGAGATCCAAAAGGCGTTCTCCGTCGGTACCATGGGCATCGCAAAGAACAGACGTTTCGTTCCCACCAGATGGAGCATAACCGCCGTCGACGATATGATCGGAAAGGACCTTCTCAAGACCACAAAGTTCTGCGATACCATCGACGATTTCAGAATATACTATTGGGAGCAGCTCGACAACAGATGGGCGATCCTCCTGATGCCGACCACATGGAGGTTCGAACTGATCGAGGCATGGTATCCGAACACCACATGGAACCCCGTATCGAACAAGATCGATATCATCTCCGATTGCGAGTTCTTCGACGGACGTACGGAATATGCGCACATCGGAGGATGCTATTACGCTTCCAGAATGGCCGTTAACGAGCTTCTTATCAAGGAAGGACGCACGGCAGGCGCCGTGGTCATGAGAGAGGCCCACCCCGGTTATGTGATGCCCGTAGGCGTGTGGAATGTCAGGGAGAATGTCAGGGCCGCCCTGTCTCAGACGCAGCCTCTGCATTTCGAGAATCTCAATACGGCTCTGGACTTCGTAGAATCGAAGATGGACCTCAAGAGGGATACATGGATAGCGAATTCCGGTGTCCTCCGCGATTATATGACACAAAGGAGGATCGAGGACTATTACTGATCTCATAGAATTCGAGAACAGGGAACAGTGGGACGGCATCTACAAGATCACAGAATGCCGCCGCGCACTCTCTCCTTCCGGTCTTCCGGGCATCGATTACGCCCTGAATCCCTATGGGGGATGCGAGCACGGATGCGTCTACTGCTACGCGCCGGAGGTCACCCACTCCGAGTGGAGAGGCTGGCGTATCGTAAGCGTCAGATCGAACATAGCTTCCAGATTGTCGAGGGAGATAACCTCTCTGTCGGGAGTTATAGGAATAGGTACAGTCACCGACCCCTATCAGTATGCGGAGAAGAGATTCTGTCTCACCCGCAGCTGTCTGGAGGTCATCGGACGTTCGGACATGGGCATTCACATTCATACCAAATCGGATCTCATTCTCAGGGATGTGGATCTCATCTCGAAGATGAAAGGACAGGTGGGGGTCACCATAACCGGTCTCGACGAGAATAGATCGAAGATGACCGAACCGGGTGCTCCGATGCCGAAGGCCCGTCTCGATACCCTGAGCAAACTTGTCAACGAGGGTATCGACTGTTATGCGCTCATAGGTCCGGTGTTGGACCATCTTGAAGGCAACGAGAGGGAATTCGCAGACGCTATCATATCCACCGGTGTGAAACGCGCCGTGATAGATTCCCTCAATCTGAGACCGAAATTATCGGAACGTCTGGACAGAATGGGGATCAAAGGTTCGACGGAAGCAGAGAAGAAGATCTCTCAGTTCCTGTTGGAATCGGGCATCGATGTGGAAAGGGCATTCTGACCCTCTTCCTGACGGCGCTTGAGCCAAGCCTTGACCGCGTCGGTCCTGCTGCGCATCTCGGAAAGCTCTTTCATGTCCACGTTCGGTGCGTTGCGCCTCTTGAACCTGGAGGTTTCCCATTTCAGACTGAGCACGGATGACAGTTTCTCCACGCTTTTCAGGAACGCATCCGAGAATTCGTCGTATGCCATGCATAAAGCGCAACCCTCGTTCATTTCCGATACGGCATCCTTGAGCTCTTCCCAATTGTTCTTGGTCGTCTCGTAAGTAAGGGTGCCTACGCGGTGGCAGTAGTCGTTCATTTTCTTTGCGTATTTGTTCTTGGACCTGCGGATCCTGTTTCCGTAATCCGTAAAGTGCGACTGAACGGATGTCTTGACCCTCTGGATGTCGAGACATCCTCTGATATTCTCGGCTGAGAGCTTCTCGCAGAGTCTGTTTAAAAGAGTATCGACGGTATCGTCGTTCGTTTCGCAGTGCGAATCGTCGTATTTGATGACAGCTAGATCGTTCTTTACCTTGGAACCGCAGTAGATGCAGAAACCTTCCTCCCACTGTTCCCTCAGTTTGATCTGTCCCCCGCATTTGGGGCATTTGGTAACAATGACTGTCATCAATTCATTATTGAACACGGCAGTATATGAGTGTTTCGCTCCTCTGGGTAGTAATATTTGTTATTGATTACAGAATCAGGGGATTTTAAATCGGTTCAAAAGGAATAAACGGTTTGCCGCCGGACCCGAAGGTCCGACGGATTTAATGTTTGATTCAGGCAGTGACCTTTTTCGACATGAAGACGTCGACAAGGCCGCAGAGCAGAACAAGTGCGTTTCCGACAATTGAGAGCCAGATACCAATTCCTGCGCCGTCAGATACACTAAATGCGATCGTTATGCCGGGTATTGTAAAAGACTCGATGGTCCAAGTGTAGAACAGGACCGAGAATACGACACCGAGAATACCGAAGATGATCAGAAGTGCTGCTGAGCTCTTAATGAGTCCGGGTTTCACCATAGGCATGATCGAGACAATAAGTCCGAGGAGTGCCATTACCATTGCCAGTACAGGCATGTATTTGTGGAAGTCAGCATTGGACCAATCTTCATTTGTTATGAAGTCAAGTCCAGTATAACTTTCAGATATCAACACAACGTCCAATGTGTACCATGTAAGGAACAGTGCGACAACACCGATGATACCGCCGATAATGGCGATGAGCTGAATGACCGAGACCGGTCCTACTTTTTTATTTGCAATTTCATCCATTGTAACATCCCTCCATTAGAGGTGGATGAGAAATTGTATTCTTAGTATTTGAGCATGCTCTTTAAAACGAATAGCCAATTGTTTAACTTCATCTATTGAGTATTGTTATAGTATCATCATAGGCAACGGCAGATCCCCGTCTATCGGGCCGTCTATTTTGCTGGGTGGTTCCGGCCTTAGGGGTCAATTTGAGATACATTAATATAGAAGAACAAAATTACCCTATTATCAGTTAGGAGATGGTAATCCTATGTACGGAAACTCAAATCAGCCTATTATCGTGCTCAAAGAGGGCACCGAGAGAACCAAGGACAAGGAGGCGCAGTTCAACAACATTGCAGCCGCCAAAGCAGTCGCGGACGCCGTAAGGTCGACGCTCGGACCCAAAGGAATGGACAAAATGCTCGTCAACACCATCGGAGATGTTGTCATCACCAATGACGGTGTCACGATCCTCAAAGAGATCGATGTTCAGCACCCTGCGGCAAAAATGGTCGTAGAGGTCGCGAAGACCCAGGATTCGGAGTGCGGAGACGGAACAACAACATCCGTCATCCTTGCAGGTGAACTCCTCAAACAGTCCGAGGAACTCATCGACGCAAGCGTCCACCCCACTGTTATCACGAACGGATTCAACATGGCAGCCACCAAAGCGAACGAGATCCTCAACTCGATCGCGATCGATGCTACCAAGGACGAGGTCCTGAAGAAGGTCGCAGTCACTTCCCTTACCGGCAAATCCGTCGGAGAGGAAGAGAGCAAACTCGCAGACCTTGTCGTCAAAGCATGCAAATCTGTCGAGGACGGCGGAGTCGTCGACACCAAGAACATCCGTATCCAGAAGAAGGTCGGCGGAGTCATCGGCGACAGCTACATGGTTCAGGGTGTAGTTATTGACAAGGAGTGCGTGCACTCCCGTATGCCCAAGAAGGTCGAGAATGCGAAGATCGCACTGTTCGAGTGTGCACTCGAGGTCAAGAAGACCGAGTTCGACGCACAGATCCAGATCTCCGATCCTTCGAAGATGTCCTCATTCCTCGCAGAGGAAGAGAGCTCACTGAAAGCGATCGTCGACAACATCAAAGCAACAGGCGCAAACGTCGTCTTCTGCTCGAAAGGTGTCGATGAGCTCGTTCAGCACTACATGGCAAAGGTCGGTATCCTCGGATACAGAAGAGTCAAGCAGAGCGATCTCGAAGCTATCTCCAAAGCAACCGGCGCCAACATTGTCGGCGGTGCGATGGAACTCACAAAGAAAGATCTCGGAACCGCAGGATGCGTAGAAGAGAAACTCGTCGGAGAGGACGGAATGGCATTCATCACCGGATGCAAGAACCCCAAGGCGATCACCATCTTCGCACGCGGCGGAACAGAGCATGTGCTCGAAGAGGTCGAGAGAGCCCTCAACGATGCTATCCGCACAGTCGGTATCACCATCGAGGACGGAAAGGTCGTCGCAGGTGCAGGTGCACCCGAGATCGAACTCGAACAGAAGCTCATCCAGTACGCCTCATCCATCGGCGGCAGGGAGCAGCTCGCTATCGAGAAGTTCGCAAAGGCAATGGAGATCATCCCCTGGACCCTTGCAGAGAACGCAGGTATCGACCCCATCGACAGCATCATCAAGCTGAAGAACGCCCACGACAAGAAGAAGGACGGAGCATACTACGGACTGGATCTCGAATCCGGAGAAGCAGTGGACATGCTCAAGTGTAATGTCGTCGAGCCTCTCAGGGTGAAGACACAGGCCATCAACGCAGCTAACGAAGTTGCCAACATGATCCTCAGGATCGATGATGTCATCGCATCCCGCAGGAGCGCACCCCCGCAGGGAGCGCCCGGAGGAGCACCCGGCGGCATGCCTCCCGGAATGGGCGGAATGCCTCCCGGCATGATGTGAAGTTAAACCTTTCATGGAGGGGTAAAACCCTCCTTTCATTTGTTTTGGACCGATTACGGTAGAAATGTATTCATATCGAATACATCTATTTTCTTTTCATGGACGCGAACATAAGTTGTTGCGGTATCGACTGTTCGGCATGCGATCAGTTCCAGGTCACTTGCAGAGGATGCAATGTGCAGAAGGGACGCATATTCTGGACGGACGAGATATCTGACGGTGTATGTCCCATCTATGCATGCTGCAGGGGAAAGAAGCAGCAGGACCACTGCGGTCTCTGCAAGATGGTCCCCTGTAAGATATGGACAGACATGAAGGATCCTTCATGGTCCGAAGAGGAGCACCAAGAGAGTATCCTCTCGAGACTCAAGTTGCTCGAGCGCATCTAAACATACTTTTCTTTTAATTTCATTCAGTTTTTTGACTCATAGTTTATATATGATGGTTGCAACGGTCATACAGGAATGTTTCCCGTGAATTCATTCCCAGGTTTAGATTCAAATGACCACTTTCAAAGAACTCGGAATATCCGAGCCCGTCATAAAAGCAATGAAATCAATGGGCTGGACGGAGCCCACCCCCGTTCAGATCGCCTCTGTCCCCTACGGACTAGAAGGACACGATTTGTTTGCACAGGCACAGACCGGTACAGGAAAGACCGCGGCCTACACTTCCATCATTCTCGGCAGGATCGATGCGGGATACGAGACGCCCTCGGCGCTCATTCTCACACCCACCAGGGAACTGGCCATCCAGGTCTCGGAAGAGATCGACAGGTTATCGCAGTTCACCGACCACATATGCACCGTGATCTACGGCGGTGTTAGTATGACTCCCCAGATCACCAGGCTGAAAAAGGGTACGGATATTGTCGTGGGAACCCCCGGAAGGATAAAGGACCTCGTAGACCAGGGCGTACTGGACCTTTCATGGATCTCTGTGGTCGTCCTCGATGAGGCCGACCGTATGCTCGATATGGGATTCATCAGGGATCTGGATTACATCCTGAAGAAGATCCCCGAGAAGAGGCAGATGCTGATGTTCTCCGCCACCATGACGCCGGAGATCAACAAACTGGCCAAATCCCACATGAAGAATCCCAAGGAATTCCTCGTTTCCAAGGACGAGCCCGTCCTCGATCTCATTTCCCAATACTATGTGATGACGGACAAGGATTCGAAACGTCTGATACTCCGTTCCATCCTCGACAAGGGAAATCCCCGTACGATCGCTTTCTGCCACACCAAACGTAAGGCAAGTCAGATCGCCAAGAAGATGATCAACGACGGTTACGTTGCGGCTGCTTTGCACGGTGATGTTCCCCAGGCAAAGAGGGAGAAGGTCATCAGGGCATTCAGGGACGGTTCTATAGATCTCCTCATCGCCACCGATGTGGCGGCAAGGGGACTCGATATCGATGATGTTGAATACGTCGTCAACTACGACATGCCGAATGATCCGGAAACATACGTACACCGCATCGGAAGGGTCGGCAGGGCCGGAAGGACAGGTGTGGCAGTATCTTTCGTCCTGAGCGACGAGAAGGGCATGATAAAGGACATCCAGAAGGTCACCGGCAAGAAGATCGAGCTCATGACCCCGGATATCAGCAAGTATATCGAAGGTCAGAAGGTCAAGGAGACGGTCCAGAAGGCTCATGCGAAACCCGCAGAGAACAAGAAGAAGCGTCCCGAACCCGCAAAGAAGGCCCCCGTGAAGACCGAGCCCGTGACCCTGCAGATCGACATCGGTTCCGATAAGGGAATGTCCAAATCCAAGATCCTCGAGATCATTACTACCAACACAGGAGTTCTTGCGAAGGATGTCGGTTCGATCATCGTCGGAAAGAAGGCCTCATTCGTAGAGGTTAGGACCTCCGATTCCGGAAAACTCGTTCCCGATGTTTCAAAACAGGCCGGCAACGCCGGTGTGAACCTTATCTGACGGTGCTGTGCCCCTTTCAGGGCACGCACCTCTTTATTTTTCGAATGAAGAAAATACTGCCGAAATGGCAGTATAAGAAGTTTCGATCAATAGGACTCCAAGATCTGTTAGATCTCATCGGTGACCTTTTTGAGTGCGTCCCTGCCGGTGGTGTTTGCATCTACGGAATTTCCGACACCCACAGCATCGGCGCCCAGACCGACTCCTCCGCCGACCCCGGAACCGAAAAAGCGGCCACATACACTACGAACGTCTGCATTTAGTAAAATAAGTAAAGGTCAAGGCTTAAATAATTAGAAATTCATTGTAAATCCGGATGGGGATCTAATGCGAGCTGCACTCTACGTGAGAGTGTCCACCGAAGATCAGGCCACCGAAGGCTATTCACTGGACGCTCAGACCAAGAGGCTGAAGGCCTATTGCAATGTCCGCGGCTGGGAGGTCGCCGACGTTTACCGTGACGAGGGTTTTTCCGGTCGTAAGACCGATCGTCCCGAGTATCAGCGGATGCTCCGCGAATCCGACAGGTGGGATCTCATTCTTGTCCTTAAGATGGACAGGATTCACAGGAACAGCGTCAATTTCACGATGATGATGGACGAACTCCGCCGTATGGGCAAGGAATTCAACTCCGTCCAGGAGAAGTTCGATACCACGACGGCGATGGGAAGGTTCGTCATGGACATCATGCAGAGGATCGCCCAGCTGGAAAGCGAGCAGATCGGCGAGAGGGTCAAGATCGGGATGGTCAGGAAGGCCCAGTGCGGTACCGGCAATCTCGGTTCAGGGCATCCTTACGGTTATGTGTATTCGAAGGGTTCCCTGATCGTAGTGCCGAACGAAGCGGAGACTGTCAGGAACATTTACGACATGTACTCGTCCGGATACTCGATGGCATCCATAGCGGACGATCTCAACAACAGGATGATCCCCCCTAAGCGCAGCGGAAGATGGAACAAGCAGTCTATCTGCAAGATTCTCCACAATCCTCTCTATGCCGGCTATCTCGAATGGGACGGCATCATCCGCAAGGGAGATTTCCAGCCAATTTTGGATCAGAGCACTTACGAGAAGATCAACGGTCCGCTGAAGGTGTGAGATGAGGGCAGCTCTGTATGTCAGGGTCTCCACGGATGAACAGGCCATGGAAGGATATTCCCTGGACGCTCAGAAGGCCATTCTCCACGATTATTGCATTTCGGAGGATTGGGAGGTCGTCGATGTCTACGAGGACGACGGATTCTCGGGTACCAACATCAAACGTCCGGCATATCAGAGGATGATAGCGGAACATGACAGATGGGATGTAATTCTTGTCCTCAAGATGGACAGGATCCACAGGAACAGCCGCAATTTCATGTTCATGATGGAAGAACTCGACCGTTACGGAAAGAAATTCGTCTCCTGCATGGAAGCTCTGGATACCACCAATGCCTTGGGAAGGTTCGTCGTAGACATGATCCAAAGGCTTGCACAGTTGGAAAGCGAGCAGATCGGCGAAAGGACATACATGGGTATGAAAGAAAAGGCAGAATCCATGGAGAACACGGCCGTCCGCAGCACCACTTTGGGATTCAACCCCCCTTACGGATATGTTCTGGAAGACGGTATGCTGATGCCCGTGGACGATGAGTTAGATGCCGTGTTCGGGATATTCGCCGCGTACATGAACGGGAGCACCGTGGATTCGATAGCTTACGATCTTAACAGGGAAGGTATCCTCACAAGGAAGGGAAATCCCTGGAACAAGTACAATCTCGGGAACATCCTCCACAATCCGATATACGCCGGATATATGCGCTGGGACGATGTCCTTGTCAGGCATTATTCCCGTGTTGCCGTATCTCCTGTGGAATACAATGTCGTCCAAAGGAAGATGTCCGAGAAGGTCAGAGACCCGAAAAAGAGAACGGTTTCCCTTGTTCCCGAAGAAGATTTTTGATTTCAGTATATATTGTAATATTTAAAGATATCTTCTTCTTTATCCATCTGGTTTTAAAACGTATCGGATTAGCCAGCATTTAATTTTCATGCAAATAACGAGATTGATATGATATGTCCATCCAGCGATTATTATAAATATAGTGGAACACGAATTCAGGTTGAGGTTTCGTACCTCAATTGGAGGAAAAAACATGGTAGAATGTCAAAAATGTCTGGATCCTACAGCATTCGGACTTTTTTTGGTTGCAGTGGTCTCGTTACCGCTTGCAATATTACAATTCAAAAATGAAGGTGTGCCATCGGCCGCTTTCTTTGAATTGATGGGAATTTTGATCATAGCCGTAGCGTTCCTGGCTTACAGGTCCGACAGCAATTTCGGATTTATCGTATTCGGTCTTGTCGGTGCAGCAGTTGCATTGACCGGATTCGGTATGGGTGAGTGGGAATGCGTCACGTTTGCACTGGTGTTCGTACTGGCGATCATCTGGTCGGTAATCGTGAAGACGCCCAAGGCACTGTCGCTCATCTTGGTGACGACCGCTCTGATCTTCCTGTTCGTAGGTCTGTCCGTTATCATCGGCGGAGACTACTGGCACTGGCTGATCGGCGCTGCAGCTCTTTTCAACTTTATCTTCAACATCTATCTGTCCTACGCACTTGCTCTGGACGGAAAGATCCCTGTCATCTGATCGGGTATAAGATAAAAAAACAGTTTATTTCCTTTCCCCTTTCCATATGAGGGGAAAGGAAACATCAATCGTTCTGGAGGATAAACAATCGACTGCGGTCCGGATCCTCATTTGCTTTCTTTGAGTTTCTTTACCTCTTCATCGAGTTCGTCTGCCATCTTCTCGTTCTTCTCGACACCGATGCCGTTCCTGTAGAATAATGCCATGCGTTCCATAGCGTCGAGGTTCGACTGTTTTGATGCTTTGTTATACATGTCCGCCGCCTTTGCAAAACTCTGGGGAACACCGATACCGTTCTCGTAACATGCTCCGAGTCCGAACTGTGCGTTCGCATTTCCGCCGTTGGCTGCAACAAGGAACATGATGACCGCAGATGTTCCGTCTCTCGCGACCCCTTCTCCGTTAGCATAACAGACTCCGAGTGCGTACTGTGCTTCCGGCAGTCCGTTGTTCGATGCCTCTCTGAATAGTTTGGCCGCTTTCACCATGTCTTGGGGAACTCCGTTTCCGCAGGCATAGTCGAGGGCCTCCGAATATTGGGCCTTGGCCTCTTTCAGTTTGATCTCATGCTCTATCGCAGTATGTCCTAATGACCTAGCGCCTATCATTTCAATTCCTTCTGCGCAGAAGTAAAACCTCTTTGCATATTGAAATCAGGGTCTTTTAATATAAAACATCCCAAAATTGGATGAAATCTATGGTTATTTGATGCATAATAATGAATGACTATGTGTTAGTAAATCGATTTTGATGGATGTAACTGATTCCGAATTTGACCTTTTTGGTATATAAAACAGTAATACATTTGTGGTTAAAATATTGACATAATCATCATAAATATGTATTGGATGGATGGTTAATCCAAAATTCATAATTTCTACTTACAGGCGGATAATACAGCATCCTGCCTGCCTAAGATACCTATAAAAATAACCTGTTCTTTCTCCTGGACAATGAGAGCCGACAAAAGAAAGAAGCTTATGGCATGGTTCATGGTGCTTACGATGGTCCTCGTTGTCTTCGTGGTCGCTGCAGCATTCATTGCAGGACTCTGAATTGAAGATGGACGAGAAAGATCGTGAAGGGGTTTAGTCCCGGGAAGAGAAGTATTCCCTTCCGGCGTCCATCATTCTGATGAAATCTGTATTATCATCTTCAAGCGACGCTTTCTTCAGGTCTTCTACGGCATCCGAGAATGTATTCCACATCGCATCGCGGTGGCAGTTCATGTGCTGGATATCGTAGTACAGTTTAGGATCCTCCATGGCGACCGATTCGTTGGTCCCCATGTTCTTGCGGAATGTGGTGGATGCAACGGTGCACATGTCCTCGAAACTGATGCCGCTTCTCTGAAGCACGGTGAAGAATGCGATATTGACCGCATGGCTCAGTCCGAGGACGTAGGACATGTACTCATCGTGTTTGTCCAGGTCCATTATGCGTAAGTTGCCTCCCTTGTCGTCGAACAGCGAGACCGCCTCGTCGACCGCTTTCTTACATCCGCAGTCGCAGACGATGAGGTTCCTGTTGTAGATGGACGATGCCGAAGGACCGAACATCGGGTGCATGGAAGTGACCTTCCTTCTCTTTGCCATATCTTTCAATGTATCCGATACGGGTGTTTTCAGGGAAGTGAGGTCGAAGATCAGTGCGTCGGGGCGGCAGATGCCGTCCAATTGGCGCAGAACGCCGTCTGTGGCATCGATGGGGACGGATACGATGACAACATCGGCATTCTTGGCATCCTCGACGGAAAGGCCGTTTCCGGCCCTGGGATCGATATCGGTGATGGTATGTCCGTCCGCTTTCAGCAGATCCGATATCCATTTTCCCATTTTTCCGGAACCGCCGATGACGGCGATGTCGTTCTTCACATGATAGGCCCCGGGAATGGAAGCCTCTCTGTCCACGGCCTCCTTGATGAGGGCCTTCGCGATCTGCGACAGCGTTTCCTCGGAAACTCCGCTGGACGCCGACGCGTCTGTGTATCTTTCGATGACCTTCTTCTCGACGGCGACATTCCTGATCGGACTGCCGTTCTCCTTTTTGATGCGTCCGATCTGTTCTGCAAGGTCTGTCCTTCTGGATATGAGATCGATGATCTCCATGTCCGTGCGCCTTATCTCCTGTCTGAGCAATTCAAGGTCCATACTATTCCCGTCCACCCGCATGTGTTACTGTTTCTTATCAGTTCAGGTGCTTGGCCGCTTCTTCGACCGTAGCTCCGTGGAGTACGATATCGGAGACGGCACTCATGATGCCTTTGACATTTTTGTGCTGGAAGACGTTCCTTCCGATGGAAACACCGTGTCCTCCGGCCTCGAGTGAATCGTGGACCATGTTGAGTATGTCCATGTCGGAGTCCATCTTGGGACCGCCGGCTATGACAACGGGGACCATCGTTCCCTTGACCACGTGCCTGAACGAATCGATATCTCCGGTGTAGCTGCATTTGACGATGTCCGCACCGAGTTCCATTGCCACCCTTGCAGCATGTGCTACCGCATCGGGATCGAACGAATTCTTGATGGTGGGTCCGCGGGGGTACGCCATCGCGATCAGGGGCATTCCCCATTCCGTGCAATGTCTGGATACCATTCCGAGGTCCTGGAGCATCTGAGGCTCGGTCTCGGCACCGACGTTGATGTGCATGGATACGGCATCCGCACCGAGTTTCAGTGCTTCCTCTACAGTTGCGACCAACACTTTGCTGTTGGAGTTCACACCGATATCCGTGGATGCAGAAAGATGGAGGATCAGTCCGACATCATGTCCGGATGTCCTGTGTCCCTGGGGAACTATCCCCTTATGCATCAGAACGGCCGTTGCGCCGCCCTCTACAACATCGTTCACAGTCTTCTTCATATCGATCAGACCGGGGATGGGACCGACGCTTATTCCGTGGTCCATAGGTACGATAACTGCATTTCCGCTCTGTCTGTCGATCATTCTCTCAATTCTGATGTTCTTTCCGAACATTTCTTTCACCGTGCTACGTGCTAACACGGAACATATATATTAATGTTGTTGCCTTTTTGATAAGGTTAATGAACATAGGGACTGTTACGTAAGGTATGGGTAAGGAGAGGCTGTTCACACGCGAACTTGTGGTCATGATGATCATAGGTTTCTGTTATTCCGCCACTTACCTGCTGGTCTACATAAGCATCGCGGATTATGCTCAGACAGAATTCGACCGCGATGCGACATGGGGCGGACTTGCCGCATGTCTGTTCATTCTCGGCGCATTCATATCGAGGCTGTTCCTGGCCAGGTTCGTCGATATCATCGGAAGGAAGAGGTGCCTGGTAATAACCTCGCTGCTTGCCTTCGTGACCTGCGCCGTCTATCCCCTGATACCCGATTACACCACATTGTGTATCAACAGGGTCCTTCACGGATTCTTCTATGGCCTCGGAATGCTCACGGTCAATACCCTTGTGGTATCTGCGATACCTGAGACCCGTCGCAGCGAGGGTCTCGGATATTACATGCTTGCATACACAGTGGCATCCGCCATCGGCCCGTACATAAGCATTCAACTGATGTACAACGGCGGATTCGTTTGGATATTCGTACTGGCCGCGGTCCTCAATCTCCTGCCTGTATTCCTGACCTATTTCATTACGTCCGAATACATTCCGCCTACGAAGGAACAGATCGCCGACGCATTGAAGTTCAGGTTCAGCAATTTCATCGAGAGGTCCGCCATCGGCATCTCTACGGTCTGTATGTTCTTCTATCTTGCATATTCGAGCGTTGTTGTTTTCATATCGGAATACGGAACATACACGGGTCTGGTCTGGGCAACGTCGGTGTTCTTCCTGGTATTCGCGGTATCGTCTTTCCTGTCCAGAGCGACCATGGGCCGTCTCGCGGATATGCACGGTGACAACATAGTCTTCATCCCGTGTTTGATCCTGTTGGTTGTATCATTCGTGATGATAAGTTTCGCCACGGCCTCCTGGATGCTGCTGGTACCGGCATTCTTACTCGGTTTCTGTGTTGCGGTCAATAACGGTGTCGGACAGGCCATCGCGGTCCGTTATACATCTCCCGAGCGTTATTCGATATGTCTTTCGACCTTTCAGATATTCAACGATGCCGCCAATGGATTCGCTCCCTTACTATTCGGTTTGATCATATCTTTGGCGGGATTCAGGAACATGTATCTCACTGCGGCGGTTTTTGCTCTGATCGCTTTGATCCTGTACCTTGCGATCCATGCCAGAAGAGGTAATGATACGTCCGGGACGGTCATATCGGATGACCGAGATTGATATTTGTTGTTCTATAGACATGAGATTGAACCTATGACAATCATGAATACAAAGATACGTCTTTGGTAATTATCGATGATCATCTGTTCAAATATTCTCATTATCCAGAATATAAATGATTATTAACGTATGAAAAACGGAGTCTGTAAGGATTAAATCATTGAATCTTTGAATACCCATGTAGATTTATTGAGATATATGTTTGTTGGAGTGTAGAACTTATTAATTAACATGATGGTATTCTCGATACATTCGTTAAGCTGTGCAAAAGCCCCGAAAGGGTCACGTGACTGACGAACACGGTTAAAAACCGTCTCTAGGTGAAACAATGCACATAATGGAAGGATACTTACTGCCTGAATGGTGCGCAGTATGGTTTATCATTGCCATACCGTTCCTTTTATACGGTATTAAGAAAACAATACCCCCTAAGTTACCACCGAGTTG
>DAYM01000014.1 GCA_002506905.1 Methanomassiliicoccaceae archaeon UBA328 | reverse complement strand
CTGAAACAATGAAAAAAAAGAATACCGGGAAGACCTGATGTCCGAATGATACCAATATATACATTGACCGTCCGGAAGACCGCTTCCCGAACGGCAGGTACGCCTTGCATAATGCGCCGATGCCGGGGACGGTCCCGATGATGATACTGTGTCTTCTTTGTATTACCCAGAACACCGATTAAATATTTTTTAAATTAATTGAAAATATTTAGAATTAGGCATTCCGAATAATCATGATTACGAAATTCGCAGATAATTTCTGTATCGCAATACAATTTTTCGAAATCCAAAACCCCGCTACGAATTTCGTAGAGGGTCTGCCACACATTTTATACTATAATGCACATACAGAGTAACGATGGGATATGAAGGTAGGAATAGACCTCGGAACAACGTACTCTACAGTCGCGAAATATGACAAGCAAACATCCAAGACAGAAGTGATCCCGAACATTTTCGGAAAGGAACTCACCCCTTCGGTCATCTGTTTCCTCGAGAACGGGGAGATCATGATCGGTGAGGACGCAAAAGACATGCAGGCAGGCGGTGCAGGTATCATCGCAGCCTCTTTCAAGCGCGGAATGGGCGACACGGGATTCAATGTCGAAGCATACGGCAAGACTTACTCTGCCGAACAGCTTTCGGGAATGCTCCTGAAACAGCTGATCACAGATGCAGAGAACCAGACCGGCGAGAAGATCGATTCCGCCGTCATCACCGTACCTGCTTACTTCAATGATTTCCAGAGGACCGCCACGATCCGTGCGGGAGAATCCTGCGGCATCAAGGTCCTCAAGATCGTCAACGAGCCTACGGCAGCTGCGATCTCATACGGATACAACCACTCGACCGACAAGACAGTCATGGTCTACGACCTCGGCGGAGGAACATTCGATGTCACCATCGTCAAGATCTCCGGCGGAAACATCACCGTGGTCGGAACAGACGGAAACCACCTTCTCGGAGGAAAGGACTGGGATGCGGTCATCACAAAATATGTCTGCGAGAAGTTCGAAGAGGAATTCGGTGTCGACCCCAGGGAAGACGAATCCACCAAGAACGAACTCATCGTTGCGGCAGAGAACTACAAGAAGGTCCTGTCCAAGGCGGACAACGTCGCTATCCAGGTCAAATACGCCGGAAACTCCGGCAAGTACACGCTCACACGCGAGGAGTTCGATGTCAAGACACAGCAGCTCCTCAACGCCACAAGGGACGTCATCATCAATCTGATGGACGAGCTCCAGATCGCATGGAGCGACATCGATGAGGTCCTCCTGGTCGGCGGTTCCACAAGGATGCCCCAGGTGTCCGAATTCCTGAAAAAGCTCACCGGAAGGAACAACGTCATCGACCACGCCGATACCGACCTCGCGGTCGCAAAAGGAGCGGCCATCGTCTCGGAACTATACTGCAGCGACAAGCACGGACTGTCCGAGCACAAGATCGTGGATGTTACCGCACACAGCCTCGGAGCGCTGTCCACCAGCGTCGACGGCAAGAGATACATCAACGAGATCATGATCAAGAAGAACTCGAACGTCCCCGTCAGCGTAAGGAAACCTTTCAAGATCGCCGAGGGCAACATGACCGACAAGATCGAGGTCTACACACTGCAGGGAGAGGGAAAGAACCCTCTGGACTGCTACGTCCTCGCAAAGGTCGTCATCTCTGGATTCTGCAATATCGGAGACGGAGCCATCATTGATATCGAATACACCTACGACGAGAACGGTGTCGTTCAGGTCAACGCATACCAGGACGGAGAGATGCTGGATGTCGAGGCGGACCCTGTTCCCGAAGATATCAGCTGGATGGGAGAAGCACCCGGAGCAAGGCCCTCGGATGTGCCCATCGCAAGGAACATCGTCATCTGCGTGGACCTTTCCAGAAGTATGAAGGTCTCCATCGAAGAGGTCAAGGACAGCATCAGGGACTTCGTTTCCAGTGTCAGCAACGACACCACCAAGATCGGACTTGTCGGATTCGGTGACAAGATCAAGATCATCAGGGACCTCACAGAGGATTCCAACATGATCGTCACGGCACTCGACGAACTCAAGGTCAACATGCTCGGAAGAGGAACGGACGCCAGCCCTCTGGGGACCGCACTCTCGATGCTCAACGGAAAGCCCGGCGCAAAGATGATCCTCGTACTTACAGACGGTATCTGGGGTAAGAGAGACAACGCCGTCGGAGAGGCACAGATGTGCAGGTCCGCGGGAACAGCCATCGTTGCGGTCGGATTCGCGGAAGCAGATACAGCCTTCCTCAGACAGATCGCTACCGTCGAAGAAGGTGCGATGTTCACTACGCTCGACAGACTCGGAGAGACGTTCAGCACCATCGCAATGGCGATGAACACAGGTTCCATGGGTCTCCGCGAGAGCACTGGAGAAAAGGCCAGACTTAAGCGCTGAGGACGAGGTCTGCAGATGGTTAATGACAGAGAGAATTACTGTCGTCTGATCGGGCTTAACCCCAACAAGGAGTCCACCTACTCCGCTGATTCCATCAATTCGAAGATCACTGCTAAGGCAAAGAAGTGGGAAAAGGAATCCAAGGACAAGCAGAACGACCTGGACCGCAGGTTCAGGATGAACGGCTACCTCGAGCAGGTGGATGCCATCCGTAAAACGATGTCGGATCCCGTGCTCAAGGCAAAGGAGTTCGAAGACGGCCGTAAACTGCTCAAGACAAAGGCATCCAAGCTCCTGAAGAGCTCGGTCACCCTCCACGACGAGTCACAGGTCCTTGTCGCGGGAGCGGCCGATGCACTCGCCAAGAAACTCGGTTGGGACGGGGTCACGAAAGACGACCTCATCAAGGCCTCCGGTATAAAGAACACCGCGGTACAGCCCCCGGTGAATCCCAAGGTGGCCAACGCATATCACGGCATCAGGGATATCAGGGCATACACTCCGATGGAGGTCCTGAACCGCCTGATAGAGAACCGCGATCTGGACATAAGCATCAACACCGTCGGTGACGGATGTTCGATGACCGAGCTCAGGAACGCATTCGAGGTCTGCGAGAAGAGGGTCAGCAATGTCAAACAGGACGTTCTGCCTACCCAGGACTCCTACATCCAGGCACTCAGGTCCATCAAGACCGTGCTTGACGACGACGCCAACCTGACGTCCTTCATCAAATACGGCAGATGCATGAGGGCGCTCAGCCCCGCACTGGAAACGATGGATGAGGATTACGGACAACCCTTCTCCAGGGATTACATCGACAATATCCTGAACATCTACCTCAAAGGAACGAATCTCGACAACAAGATGGCGGTCGCCATCCTCGAGGACTACTGCGTGAGAAAGAAGTACCTGGCCAATTTCTCGACCAGGGACAGCAAGCTCACCATCTGCCCGAACTGCGGCGGACTGACAGAATGCGGCGGAGACGCCATGTGCTGTTCTATCTGCGGATTCAGCATCCGTACGAGGTGTCCGAACTGTAATACGGAGCAGTCTTCCGGAAACAGGACCTGTATCAAGTGCGGATTCGATTTCCAGGCCAGTCTGAACAAGGCACGCAAGATCGAAGAGAGGTTCAAGAAGAACCTCGCCAACGGAATGCTTCCGAAGGCCAACGACGATCTGAACGAACTGAAGAAGATCTACGCGACATATCCCAATATAACCGATCTTACTCAGGACCTCAGAGCGGCCAACGTCAGATACAATTCGGTCACGAAGAACATCGAACAATCCTACAAGATGAGGAAGTTCAGAAGCTGCCAGCTGTACTGCGACAGCGCACTCACGGAGTTCCCGTACATCATCGAGAACGATGTCGAGATACGCAAGAAGTACGAAGACAGCATGCAGAGGATGAGGGATGCCGACGAGTTCTGCAAGAAAGCGGAATCCGCCGCCAATGACGAAGAGAGGATGAATCTCTACGTCAAAGCCGCAGAGAGATGCCCCGATCATCCCGCCACCAAGGCGAAGATGATGGAATATCCCCCGGAATCACCGGCGGATGCGACACTCCAGGTACGTGACGGCGAAGGCAAGATCGTCCTCAGGTTCGCCATTCCGGAGAACAGGGCCGGAACCACATTCTGCGTGTACAGGGCACGCGACAGGCTGCCCGTCGTCACGGAGGACACAGTCCCCCTCACAGAGATACCCAACAGCGTCTATGTCGACAAGACAATGGACCCCGGTGTCGATTATTACTATTCGGTATACAGCAAACGTTACGGCATCCTTTCGAAAGAGGCCGCGGTCTGCGGACCTGCCGCCATCTATCCCGATGTGGACAACGTCACCATCGAACCGATTGCAGGAGGTCTCAGGATCAACTACGAAAAGCCCAAGGGCTGTGTCGCGGTCCGTATCTGGAGAAAGGAAGGAACGACCGCCGCAGGTGTCGGCGAAGAGATCGAGATCGCACATGACGGAAAGGTCCCCCTGGACGACTACGGTCTGAAAGGCGGAGTGAAATACAACTACCTGTTCGTCGCGGAATACCAGAACAAGAACAGGACCGAGAGGTCCATGGGTACCGCATTCTCCTGCACCACGATCAAATTCCCAGACCCCGTCAGGGACATGGTCATCCGCTGGAACAAAGAGGACGGAACGTTCACTGCCAGCTGGAAGAGCAAAGAGAACGTCGTTCTCTATTCTTCTCCCAAGAAGGTCACCATGTACGGCCGCATGATCCCCATCCAAGACCTCAACTCGTGGATGGAGGAGATACAGCCTCTCGAGACCTACGAGGACGGAATGAGGTTCAGTCTCAAGGATGGCGCCGTCCAATACATCTACCCCATGATCCCCGCCGGAAAGGTGGCTGTCAGAGGCAAGGATGTCATGATTGCCAACCTAAGACCCTTCAGGGACGTCGAAGGCAAGATGAGCGGAGGAGACTGCGACATAACTATGGATTGGCCTGTAGATGCCGAATCCGCCGTAATAGCGATAAAGGACAATGCCACGGTCACCGATCCCAACGATATCACCGCAGAGAAGATCACAGTGAGCCGCGAGGCGTACGACAGGGACAGGATGATCCGTATTCCCATGGGCAATTCCAAGAAGAAGGTCATGACCCTGTTCGCACAGTACACCATCAACGGAGAGAGGATGTACTCCCGCGGAATGAGCATAGACATCTTCTCCGGCAATTACAGCAAGGTCAAGTACACCATGGAACTCGACAGATCGATGAGAGGCAGTTCCAAGGTCAATGTGTCCCTTGAGACGGAACCGGGCATCAGAATGCTCCCGCCCATGTGCGCCATATCGGTGTCGGAGGGCATCCCCCTGAAGATCTGGGACGGAGAGAACATCTGGACATGCAGAACACCGATAGCACTCAGCAACGGCCGTGCGACGATATCATTCACCGCCCCGCCGAAACTGGACCTGAGCAAGGCAAGACTGTTCTTCCTCGATGAAGAGGACTACCACAGCTTCAGGTTCATACACCCGCTGTACAACATGGAGGGATGAATACGGCCAAAAAGAATCAGGAATCTCAGGAACACGGATACATCTGTCCGTTCTGTTTCAACAAGATCGATCTCAACAATATACACTATCAGTGCACGAACCCTTCCTGTACGAAGCAGTTCCTCAGAAGCCTTTCGCCCGCAGATGCCAAGAAATACAGCTGCGGAAAGGACGATGAGGAGATCGATGTGGAGAACACGATCTTCCTGGGAAGGGACCCTCTGGGCTCCGATGCTGTGACCACCAAACACCACATCATCAGAGATGCACCCGGAAACACCCCCGGGATCTGCGACATCTGCCACAGACCGGCGTACAAGAGGCTGTGTCCCGTGTGTCACAATCCGATACCGCAGGGAGCCGAAGAGGAGGGAAGCACCGTCTTCGTCATCCTCGGTCCCAAAGGGGTCGGAAAGAGCCACTACATAGCGGTCCTCATCAACCAGCTGAGGAGTTCGTTCACACAGGAGTTCGGGGCCACCATGAGCGCGGCCACCGACAAGACCACCCTGGTCTACCGCGACGTCTATTTCAAGAGACTGTTCGAAGAGGGAAGGAAACTCTCGCCCACGCTGTCCTTCGAGGAAAGCAAAGAGGCCAGAGAACCTATGATCTACTATCTCAGATTCATCGAAGGCAACAGACCCCGCGTCTACACCCTCGCATTCTTCGATACGGCAGGAGAGGACCTCGATTCCACCACCAAGATCATGGGTCTGAACATCAACTCGTTCATATCCCGCGCATCGGGCATCGTGTTCCTTGTGGACCCGCTGCAGATACCCTACATCAACAACAGGATCCGCATGGACAACAAACCCGCATGCGGACAGAATGTTACCGAGATGCTCGCGAATGTCGCCAACATCATCCGTACCAATAATAAGATCAAGATGAAGGACAAGATACAGATCCCGCTGGCCGTAGCGCTGACGAAGACCGATGTCCTTTTGAAATCACCCGAGAACGAAGAAGAGGCAAAGATCCTGTTCGGTATCAATTCCGCACTTCACATAGACCGTGAACGCGGAAAATACGACCGCTCGAACTTCGAACAGATCAGCGCCGAGATCGAAGAGTATCTTCGCAGGGCGCTGTCCAACGAATTCACCCAGACGGTGAAGGAATTCCAGCACCACTGCTACTTTGCGGTCTCATCGCTTGGAAGCAATCCTGTCGGAAGCAAACTGTCCAGAGGAATATCCCCCATGAGAGTGGAGGATCCGTTCATCTGGCTGCTGAATGACACAGGAACGGAGGATAAACAATGAGTAAGAAAAAGAATAAGAAAGAGATGCTCCGCAACCTGCTCACCACAGGAACGCTCGAGAAAGAAGCGGATACCGAAGAAGAACCTGTCGTCGAAGAGGAAATCGTCATAGACGATGTCGCAGAGTTCGACGTCCCCGAAGAACGGCCCGTAGAAGTGACCGAAGTGGTCACCGCTACTGCAGTTGCCGACGAACCCGTGACCGTTTCCGAAGAGAAAGAGGTCCCGGAGGACGAAGAACCAGCTCCGGAAGAAGAGATCAAAGAACCTGTTCCCGTTTCCGCACCTTCCGAGGACGTGGAATCGCTGAAGAAAGAGATCGAGGCCCTCAGGACAGAGGTCTCCGCCCTCAAAGCGAACAACGAGGAATACCTCACATCCAAAGAACAGCACAAGGCATACATGGCTGCCGTGAACAAAAGGGATGCCGAACTGGCGAACAAGAAGTTCATGACCATGCTGGAACAGCTCTGTGCAATGAGGGAGGACTTCTTCAAACTCTGCAACGACATGGAGAAGAAACTCGACAAATTCAGTCCCAAGGACGTATTGGGATCATTCACTGCATACAGCATCGACATGGAGAACATCCTTGCGGATGCCGGAGTGCAGATAGGCAAATTCGATTACGAAAAACTGAACACCCTCCATCAGAGGATCGTCGATGTCATACCGACGGACGACGAAAGCCTGAACGGAATGGTGGCGGAGAGAATGTCCGACGGATACGAGTTCGAAGGACGCGTTCTCTTCAAAGAAAAGGTGAAGATCTACAAATTCACCGAACAAACCCCTCAAAACGAAATCATTCAGAATAATAAAACAGAGAAGAAAGGAGAAGAATGAATATGGCAGAAGAATACCTAATAGGAATTGACCTCGGTACGACATACTCGTGCCTCGCGTACATCGATGAGAACGGAGAACCCGCTGTCGAGAAGAACTTCGAGCAGGAAGACACGACACCTTCCGTCATCCTGTTCAACGACAACGGCGAGATCATCGTCGGATCGCCTGCAAAGGACATGTCCATGATGTACGCCCCCGAGAGGACGATCACGGCCATCAAAAGACAGATGGGAACCGATTACGAGGTAGTGATCGACGGTGAGAAATACACCCCTATCACCCTGTCCGCATCGATCCTCAAGAAAATGATCAACGACTTCAACGACAACCACGGCTGCGAGGTCAAAAAAGCGGTCATCACCTGTCCCGCATACTTCGGACAGCAGGAGAGGGACGCCACTAAGACGGCAGGAAAGGTCGCCGGACTTCAGGACGTCACCATCATCAACGAGCCTACCGCGGCAGCCATCTCATTCGGACTCGGATCCGACGACACCAAGAAAAGAGTGCTTGTGTACGACCTCGGAGGAGGAACATTCGATGTGACCATCCTCGAGATCGACGGACAGTCATTCACCGCGGTCGCGACCGACGGAGAGAGACTCCTCGGAGGAAAGGACTGGGATGCAGCCATCGTCAAACTGATCAAACAGAAGGTCATGGAAGAGGCCGGCGTCGAAGAGTACGAACTCGATGAGGACGACGACATCAAGCTCTCGCTTGTACTCGACTCCGAGACCATCAAGAAGAGGCTCTCCACGGCGGAATCCACAAAAGGAACCTTGAATGTCGGAGGAAAGAAGGTCGTCTACACCATCACCCGTGAGGAATTCGAGAACGCCAGCGCACCTCTCATGCTGACCACGCTCGACATCATCGACAGGGCCCTCGAGTCCGGAAAGTTCTCCATGGGAGATATCGACGATGTCGTCCTTGTCGGAGGTTCCTCGAGGATGCCTCAGGTCAAGAACGGCATTGCGGCCAAATACCCCAACGCGACCATCAAGGTGTTCGACCCTGACCAATCCGTTGCAAAGGGAGCTGCGATATTCTCAAAGTCCGCAGCATGGGGAGCAGACGGTTCCGCGGCAAGCTCTGCAGAACCCGTCCTCGACGAGAACGGAGAGATCGTTCCCGTGCCTGTCGCAGAGGGAGAGATCTCGGTCCACAACGTTCTGAGCAAATCCTTCGGTATCAAGGTAACATACGATGACGGCAGCGAGAAGGTCTCGAACATCATCTTCAGGAACGAGGTCCTGCCTATCGTCAACGCCAACACCTACTACCCCCAGGAAGACAACCAGACATCGATCAAGGTCGAGATCTACGAGAACAGCGGTTTCAACGACGAAGCCGGAAAGAGGGTAGACGTCATCGAAGGTTACCCCGTCGGAGAGTTCGAGATGGAACTGCCCGAAGGCGTTACCAGAAGCACCCCGATCATGGTCAGGTTCGTCGCAAACGACGAAGGTATCCTCATGGCATACGTAGACTGCCTCGACATGCACGCCGAATACCAGCTGCAGAACGAGCTCCAGATGACGGATGCAGAGGTCGACCAGGCACAGGGCCTGATGGACAAGGTCACAAACGCAAACTGATAAAATTCGGGGGGAAACCCCCGATAATAATTTTTCTTAATCCTTTTTGATGCCGAGCTGACGGTACAGTTCCTCACGTTCCTTCTTCGTGATGTTCCTGTACCTTCCCTCATGCAGTCCTTTGATGGTGATGTTCATCACCCTTACACGTACCAGCCTGGTGACCTCGTATCCGAAATGCTCGCACATCCTGCGGATCTGTCTGTTGAGGCCCTGTTTCAGGATTATCCTGAACTCCCTGATACCTGTCTGCTCTACGAAGCACTTCTTCGTCACTCTGTTCTCGAAGATCTTCACTCCGCCTGCCATTCCCTTGATGAATTCGGGCGTTATGTCCCTGTTCACGGTGACGTAGTATTCCTTCTCGTGCTCCGCGCGGGAACGCATGATGCCGTTGGCCAATTCACCGTTGTTCGTCAGGAGAAGAAGTCCTTCGGAATCCTTGTCCAGCCTTCCGATGGAATAGATACGCTTGGGGTATCCGATGTAATCTATGACGTTGTCCTTATCGTCGGGATTGGACGTGCAGGTGATCCCTGCCGGCTTGTAGAAGGCGATGACTATGTCCTCTTCCTCTCTGGAGATCCTCCTGCCGTCGACACAGACCTCGGAACCGGGGAATACCCTGTCGCCCAGGAAAGCGATCCTTCCGTCGATCGTGACGCGACCTTCGTCTATCATCTTGTCCGCTGCCCTTCTCGAGGCGACTCCGGCCTCGCTGATGAATTTGTTCAGACGCACTCCCGCGTCCTGAGAATCTTCCATACGCGGAAGTAATCCCTCATCACTATTAACTTATCCGTTGGAGAGCGGTTATTATAACATCGTTCGGCATACATGATGAAGGAACATCATGGCATTCTTTAGAAAGAAAAAACAGGGACAGGTCATTCTCACTCAGCCTATCAGCATCCATTGGGATGTGGAGGACCCTTTCACATTCGTGTCCCATCACGAGGACGATTATCCCAAGGGAAATGCCCAGCAGGCCCCTCCTCTTTCGGAGATCGGAGGAAGGAATCTCGGAAGGGATTACGAGAAGAGGATGGGTTTCAGGATGTACCACGGAAAGGTCGTTCCCGGTTTCCCGGCACATGCCCATTGGGGGTATGAGACGGTCACCGTAGCGGATAGAGGATACATAGACCATTTCGATTCCAAAGGAAATCAGGGAAGGTACGGTTTCGGCGACGTACAGTGGCTGACCGCGGGCGGGGAGTACCACCACTGCGAGATGTACCCTCTGGCATCCTCGGAAGAGAGGAATCCCAATGATATCACGCAGATCATGATCAACCTCCCCCTGGAGAGAAAGAATACGGAACCTGTGTTCAAGATGATGTGGTCGGAGGAGATACCGATCGTTCAATCCGACGGATATACCGTAAAGGTCCTTGCGGGATCGTTTGGGGGAAAGAATGCGATAAGCCCCAATGAACTATCATGGGCCGCAGATCCGGAACATCACGTAAGCATCCTCAAAATAACGGCCGAACCGGGAGCGGAGATCACTCTTCCCGCGATATCGGACACCATGGGAAGGAACATCTACATGATCAACGGCTCCAAGGTCTCTTTCGGCGAATTCGAATTCCAATCCGGCAGCAGATTCAAAGTTCCCGGCGGAGAGGATGTGACATTTGTCAACGGCAGCGAAAAAGCGGTATTCTGGGTGCTCGAAGGGGAACCCATAAGCGAGAAACAGACCTCGTTCGGTCCGATAATCCTGAAGAATGACAAAGAGGTCAGGGACGCGCTTGCCGAAATAAGGAAGAATGAATACTCCCGGTGGCCCTGGGACGTTGTGGACAAAGCACAGCCCAAAGGCACCGGAAGATTTGTGAGATACGCAGACGGAAAGGAAGAATGCCCTTCAGAGCATTCTTGATAATTCCGCATCCGCGCTGCTTATTATCCACCTGACCGGTTCGATCGCGTTGGAATTGTTTCCGAGCGAACCTATCGCGAAGTATCTGACGTTGGAGAACTCCGACGCCATGATCTTGACGAAGTCCGCCTCGCCGTACTTATTCAGGAAGGCTTCGGGCGATCCTTCTGCCTTCACTGCGGCCTGTACACGGGGATTGTCCATCTTGGTCAGTACCACGGCCATCGGTATGTCCGAACGTACGGACGGGCCGATCTGCCTTACCAAAGTGAATACCTGATAGAACGAATCCAAAGTTCCCGACACGGTCGTCTTGTTGCTCTTGATCGTGGAATTGGAATTGTACAATGCCATGACCGCCAGAGGATCGATCGTGAAGACGAATCCCGTAACGTATCTGTAATACTCCTGGAAGATCATCCTGTCCTCGATAGGCTCGAACTCGTGTCCGGAGATGTCGTTGAAGATGATCTCCCTGTCACGGAAATCCCTCGACCATACGAACAGGCATTCGGAATCGATCTCACCGTCCACCGTGGGAGGGAGAACATCCTTGATACGCTGAATGTCCGGAGATATTCCGGACGTGGTCTCCGAATAGAGAGCCTTTGCCTTCGCCTTGTTGCAGATATCCTCTGCCGCGGAGACCATGAGCGTGGACTTTCCGGAACCTTCCGCACCCACCATGCACACCACGATGGGCCTCGCCTCGTGCGTCTTGAATTCCTGACCGCACTTGGGACATACCATTGTAAGCTTGCTTCTGGCACCGTTCTCGTTGGTACAGGGCAGGACATGTCCCTTGACACAGTACTGTTCCTTTATTCCGTAAGGTCCGGGAATAGGATAATCGAAGACCAGTCCGCATCTGCACTTGACCATCGGTCTGTCGAACTTCTGCTTGCACTTGGGACACACCGCGTATCCCGTATCGCGCTTGTAATCCTCTTCCTCCTTGGATGCGGCGCTCTTGATCTTAATACCTACAGCAGCCTTCTCTATAAGGAACACGATGAGGACTATGACCATAGCCACAACTGCGAAAGGCAGGATGAACGGCAGGAAGAGTATCGGGATTATCACGGGGACGTACTTGAAGCCCCACATGGCTGGGATTATATCCAGCGGCAGCAGGATTGCCTTCAGTACGGAATGGGGGCGTGTGGTGAACAGGAACTCCCTGTCCACTCCGTCTACGCAGCAGTTCTTCGCAGGCTTGCTGAACATACCTGCGATGATCAGTACAACTGCAACAGCGGTGAAGATGACCAGAAGGATCTTCTCATCGAGGAACGACGAGAAGAGATCGATCTCTGCCTCGGGAAGCAGCACGTACAGGTCCCAAACAGAGGGAAGAAGCTCCGACATGCTAATGTAAGCAAATATTCCGTCGGTTCCGATCCTGAACGGATCGAACAGACATACGTCGTATTCTCCGGTATCAATGATCGATATTATCGTACAGCACAGACTGAGTGCCAGATAGATCGTTGCAATGACGGCCGGTACTGCCAGCAACTTAAGGTTGTATTTGTTCATCTTCCCCATCCTTACTGGGTATGTCCTTTGTTGAATATAACCGTTTTCCGATTTTTAACTTAGTTATAGCAAATATCCAGGCCATGGAACCCTTTGATGCATACGGGAACCTGATGGCACAGTTCCTGCGTACAGAAGACAAGGAACGAATCGGAGATCCTGTCACCTACGAGATCCTTGAGTTCGGATGCAAGGGAGGGATCTACCAGGAATACGGCCACCCTGCCCGTTTCCGGTATTTCCGCCTCGGCCGGATCACAGCCGTCATCGATCCTAACGACATTGATGTCGGGCATGATCTTCAGAACAGCCTCTTCGACATGGTCCATCAGTTCCGAACGGGACATGCATCTGGGACCGTTCACGGATAATGCGGTACTGTCGGTCAAAAATGTCATTATCCTCGCATCAAGGCCTGTCATTATCCGTCCCTTCGGAAACAAGGAATGTGCTGGGATATAAGGCCTGCGAACATTATCAATTAATAATCGACACGTGCATACGCAGGTATGGTCAAACAGGTCAACTGCGCCCATATCCTTGTGGGCAGCGAAAAAGAAGCTAAAGATATCAAAGCACAGATCGAAGGCGGTGCGAAATTCGCAGACCTTGCCAAGAAGAAATCCAAATGTCCTTCCGGAAAGAAAGGCGGCGATCTCGGATGGTTCGGACGCGGACAGATGGTCGCTCCTTTCGAGACAGCGGCATTCAACGCGAAAAAGGGAGACCTCGTGGGCCCGGTCAAGACCGACTTCGGATGGCATTTAATTCTTGTTAAAGACCAAAAATGAATTCGGGAGGAGATAAGATAGGATTATTGAACAAACTGAAATCAAAAAAAGAACCGGAAAAGAAAGCCTCTGCCCCTGCAGAGAAAAAAACTGAAGAAAAACCAGTGAAGAAAGAGACCAAACCGGCCGCAAAGAGTGCCGAACCCAAGACCGAAAAGAAGGCTGCCGCACCCAAGGCAGACGCCTCCTCGAAAGACAAGTCCAAGGTCTGGCATATTACCAAGCGTGCCGAGGACGGAAAGTGGCAGATCAAGGCCGAAGGCGCTTCAAAGGCTACCAAGCTCTTCAATACCAAAGCGGAAGCCGAAGAGTACGTGAAGACCCTTAAAGCGAACAACGAAGGATCGCGTGTCGTCCCCCACAAAAAGGACGGCAAGTACCAGAAAAAATGAAACACATGGTACGGTCAAACGACCGTGCCATTTTTATCATATTTAAAGATTTAATCAATATTTAATGAAATTCGAATAAATTATATATCCGTAATGTCGTCTCAGCGCTCCAGGGAGAGTTGCTCCGGCAACGATAAGATGTGTCCGATTACACATTGATGTTGATACAGCCCAAAAAAAACTTTATCGGCAACAAGAAGAATACGATCATTTTCGAGAACAAGAAGGAAATGATCGATATTGCCAACAGATACATCGTGAATGAAGGATACAGGCTTACGGATATCGAAATGAACGGCCATAACATGACCGTCACACTCTACAAGAATTCAGAGTGACCGGCCGAGGACCTTCATATATTAATCCAATTCTGTTCATACCCGCAGCCGGAAGGCCGTATCGGAGAGATGTCTTTGAAACCTATTCCAGCTCTCCTAGTTATTGAGTGGGCAAAGGCAAATTGAAACTTCTTCGAACCTATGCAACAAGAGGTCGAAAAGATGGCGGCCCGATTGAAAACTACAACTAAGAACAGAATAGTGGGCCCAATGCGATTTGAACGCACGACCTCCCGGTTATCAGCCGGGCGCTCCAGCCAGTCTAAGCTATGGGCCCTCGTGTTATTTCCTCGAATAAGGATGTACAATATAAACCTTGCCGTCCTCTGAAGCGAAAGAGGCCGATTTCATCGAAAGCCAAATAACCATATACCGCCTGGGGAGGCTTATGACAGCATACGAGGAGACAGAATTCCTCATTCCGAAGATAGCATTTCAGATGCTCGTCCTGATACTCGTCGCCACAGACGTATTTCTCTTAGTATGCGCAGTGACCGGTATCGGAGACACTCCCATGTGGATGTTCTACGCCTCAACGGCCATATTCGCTGCCGCGATCCTCATCTTCTACATGCTGAGATTGCACATATCGGTCGATGACGAGAAGATCACGATCAAATATCTCAAAAAGATCGAGATCCCCTTTTCCGATATCATCGACACAAAGACCGGCGATATCGATATCATCAGGAATTACAGCGGATGGGGCATGAAGAACGTGAAATTCAAGAACTACATCTGCCACGGATATGAGAACGGCATCTCGCTCAAGCTCATGGGCAAGAGGGTCATCACCCTCTCGACCGCGGATCCCGAGGCCATTGCCGCGCTCATACCCGAGAATAAAGAGGATATTCCCGCCAAGGTGGTCTGACATGCAGGGAGCATTCCATTGGCTCAGAATACAGGTATTCTGCTACGCTACGGAGAACGAAGACCTCATACACGATACGATGGTCGAACTCCTCGACAATGATGAGTTCGATGTCGAGGTCTGCGACAGCGAGCACGGTAACCGCATGATCATCCTTCAGCAGGAATTGAAAAAACAGAAAGAGTTTGTTGCCCTGTTCTCGAAGTTCCCTAAGAAGCTCATAGATGCCGTCATAGACGACATAGAGAACAGGATAGACGACGATTGCGTGTTCTACCTCAGGCTGAACAAACAGAAGGCCGTACAGGGCGAATATGCGATCGCGCATCACGGAGACGTTATCTCGGTCACAGGCAAGGTCGTATCCCATCCCGCAAGGAAGGAGATCGCCGTTGCGAACCTGACCGAGTTCCTCAAAGGGATCGCGCCGGTCCAATGTGCTCAATCTGAGCCTTCGGAATAAAGGTCGCTTCCTTTATCCTGCGGCTCTTCATCGACTTGACTACGATCTTCAGATCGTCCAGATCGATGGAGTCGCCCCTTTTGGGTATCTTTTCGAGCTTATGATGGATGTAGCCGCTGACGCTGCCCGATTCGAAACCTTCCTCGGGCTTGAATTCCAGGCCCATCTCCTTCATGGCATCTGCGATATCGGCCTCTCCGAGGACCGTGTACGAACCGTCTGCCTCTTTGACCACGGGGACCTTGACCTCATCGTTCTCGTCCCATATCTCACCGACGAGCTCTTCGAGGATATCCTCCATGCAGACTATACCCATGGTCCCTCCGAAATTGTCCAGGACCACGGCCATGTGTATCTTCGTCTTCTGAAGATCGCTGAGCAGCGTAGCTATGCTGGTACTTTCCGGAACGAACTTCACCGGCCTTATGATATCGGTGATCTTGAAATTCTTGTCCTTAACGTATTTGGCGAAGAAATCCTTGGAATAGACCGCTCCGATGATACGGTCGATGGTGTCCTCGTAGACCGGTATCCTGGAATACTCTGATGAGATGAAGAGGTCCTTCATCTCCTCGACATCGGTCCTCACGTCCAAAGCGGTGATGTCCACCCTGGGAGTGTAGATCTCCGAGACCCTGATATCGTCGAACTGAATGGCGGACTTGATGAGTTCGCTCTCGCTCTTCTCAATGGTCCCTTCCTCCTCGATCTCATCGATCATGACGTAGAGTTCATCCTCTGTCATCGTGGGCGGCTCTTCGGTCTTCTTTCCGTGACTGGAAATGAAACGCGTCAGTGCCAGGAACGCCCAGATGATCGGGGACATTATCACTGTCGAATATTTGATCACGTTTGCGACGCGTATCGCAAATCTCTCGGGATTCTTCTTTGCCAAGGTCTTGGGAGTGACCTCTCCGAATATCAGCAGGACCGTGATCATGAACACAGTTGCGACAAGAACACCGTAAGCATCGCCGAGGAACACCGTGAACAATGTCGTACACAGTGTGGACGAAGCAACGTTCACAATGTTGTTACCGATCAATATCGTGGTCAGGATCTTGTCGAAGTGTTCGACATTATCCAACGCGACATCTGCTTTTCTGACCCCGTCGCCGACCATGCTTTTCAGTCTTACCTGACTGAGGCTTGAGTACGCCGTCTCAGACGCCGAGAACATAGCAGAAAGAGAGACCAAAACGATCAAAAGTGCAATAATAACGATCAAGAGACTATCCATCTCAAGCATCCCTGCCCATAAGGTAGTGAACCATACTTTATTTCAACCAACTGCCGGAAGACATGCCGGCAGTTTTAGTATGAGTACCAGAGATATAATATTATTGAAAAAATCGAGAAAAAGTAAAGGGTTTGGTAAAAAGTTTAGCGATTGGTATCCGTTCAGATTCCCATTTCCTTCTTGACTTCGTCAGAGACGAGGGTAATGAGAAGGAAGATGTAGACAATGACGTAACAAAGGCTTGCGATTGCTGCAAGGATTCCCATGATTCCGCCGAGGACGGCAAGGATACCGAAGAGGCTGGCCAGGATCATAATGACGAAGATAACGAGGAGAAGTACCCATATGATCTTGTCAAGTGTGGTTGCATTTCCATCCATGATCTTCTTTGCGATCCAGGTAACGATGAACGCAACAACGATACCGATGATGATTGTAACGACTCCGTCAACAATCGCGCTGTTGAGAGCCTGTCCAATTCCTCCGAAGAGGCTTGTGACAAAGAAACCAGCACCGACAACCATGATGAACTGTCCGAGAAGCTCGATCTTTTTGCTGATCTCGCCGTTACGGACTTTTACACCCATTCCTGCTATCATCAGACCGTAAATGACGTCTCAGATAGATCCGACGATGAAACCGAGGTCTACACCGTCGTCGCTAAGAGCCTCAAGAACGATCGCGGCTATGCTCAAAAGAGCAGCGATCAGACCTGCAATAAGCATTGCAGTTCCGAAATTTTTGGTACTGTCAAAGAATGACATGCTACAAACAATCACAGTTTTGATATATATACTTTTAACACCCTGTTTAAGTATGTTTGTTTAATGAAAAACCGTAATTGACCCAGACAGTTTAGGTGGATTGTATATCCATCAACATCCAATACAATTCAACAATTATGTATCCAGCTATATTAAATATCTTTAAAAATTATATCGGTATAATGCATTAAAAATTAATCTATGGGTTTAAACGTTGGTTACAACATGTTTAAACAGCATCGTATCTGGACATTATAGTGATGATTTCTTACATTTTTCTTCGAATTTATATGACTTTGTAATACTTGTTACTTTTATTTAAATATAATAATAGATATACGGTACGGTAACAAGGAGCTCGCTAATATGGCAGTGGAATTCAAATACGAGGTCGTCGAGAGGATCGCAGTCCTTTCGGAATCGTCCAAAGGCTGGACCAAAGAACTCAACCTTATCAGTTGGAACGACAGAGAACCCAAGTACGATATCAGGGAATGGTCTCCTGACGGATCCAAGATGGGAAAGGGCATCACACTCTCCAATGAGGAAGTGACCCAGCTCAAAAAGGCACTTGAGACCAGATCGGACATCTGAACGATCGACCGATCCGATCCATAAACCCCTTATAACCCCTTAAATCACTGACCAGTTTTCCACATTCACCACAACATTTATAAGCTGGTCAGCTTATCCCATACTTAGGCATTCAAGATATTGCTCCGAATCCATTTTCGTAGAAAGATAGGTTAGGTAGAATATTGGAGATACCAATAAATAGAGAGGAATTAAAAATGGCCTACGGAAACGGAGGATATAGAGACAGAGACGCACCCAGGGAGTTCTTCAAAGCAACATGCTCTGACTGCGGACAGGAATGCGAAGTACCGTTCAAACCTACACAGGGACGCCCCGTGTACTGCAGGGACTGCTTCAAGAAGCACCAGCCCGAAGACAGGCGCAGCAGATACTGATCTCCGGATCTTTATCCAGAAACCCCCAAACTTCTTACTTTTTACTATACTTCTTTTCTTCCATCATACGGTTGAAATCCATACGGCTGAAGAAACCGGATATTGTCCAGGATATTGCAAGGAAACATACTCCCGCAATCAGTACGACGACACCGACGATCGTCTGTCCCATTGCCAAGAGCAGGAATCCTAAAAGTGCCAGAACGGCCCCCAATACCATGAGGGCCTTGTTTATCGACCTTTGACGGTCCAACATGATCGCTCTCAGAGCACCTGTGTACCGGCCTTCTCCGTGATGCCCTCGTAATAGGCGGAATCGACAGAGAACTCCAACACGGCAGTAGGGACCATGTTCATCTTGGCAAGAAGCTGGGTCATCTTTTCCATCTCGGGACCGCTGTCCTGACGGGAAACGAATGTCGCCTGAATGGAATACGCATCCGGACCTCTCCATACAAGGAACTCCACATTCCTGTTGTTGGCAAGGTTGACGCAGGTACGGGTCAAATAGACCTGTCCGACCATGATGGTCGACGGATCTTTCACGATCAGGCTGCCGCAGACGATCGAGTGCGGCTTACCGTCGGGTGTTACCGTAGACAGCACCTTGTGTGTCTCTGGGCGTTTGAGCATGTCTGTTATCAAAGGGATCAGTTCTGCCATGATATCACTTCAATATCGTCTTGGATATTAAAGATAATGCCGAGGCAGAAAAGGAAAAGTAAGGGGTTTTATGTTCTCATCCGGCGAAGAGACTCATGCGAGTTTCTTGCCTGCACCGGGGTTCGCTCCCTGCTCGCATACGCAGCAGACGTCGAACAGCCAAAGTGCATTTGCATGAAGATGCATAGGTGCGATGGCCTTGTTCATGCCATCGAGCTCGGGACCGCTTGTAAGTTTTGCTTTTACCTTACAGTTGATCTCGTAGGATTCCATACCGTTGACGATAAGGAAGGTGGCTTTGGGGTTCTCTGCGAGGTTCTTCACCGAGGTCTTGGAAAGGATCTCACCGAAGATCATTACTTCGGGAGAGGCTGCTCCGATCGAGCCTGCTGCGATAGCGTGGGGCCTTCCGGTCTTAGAACTTGTAACGAGAGCCTTCACGGTTCCCTCTTTTTTCATCAGGTCGAGTACTTTTTGTGGAATTGCAACCATTCGATTCACCGATTGCTAAATGTACCTGGAAGTATATTAAGTTACTTTTTGTAACCAACCCTGTCTGGGCATTAAAAAGCGGAATCACTCGTCTTTGACCTTTTTCCTGTCAACGATGAAGAGCGCTGCAAGGAAAACGACCATGATAACGACGACTGCCACGAACTGAGTGAGATCGGTCTGCATAGTATACAATTTCGAGATAGCATAACCATATTTATATCTGATTGAAACAGAACCGTTGATCGCATGGATACGAAATTCGAGGATATTATTCGAATTTCATATAATTATCGAATATTACCATCAGAAAGCATATTTTTTGATGCCGAAACACGAACAATATTTTATATCACGAAATAATAAGCCCGTTCCTATGTGTTACGACTTGATCATCATTGGAGCAGGCCCCGCCGGACTCACAGCAGGAATCTATGCGAGGTCCAAGATGATGAGTACTCTTATCCTTGAAGCAGGCCGTGTCGGCGGACAGCTGACCGCACTGTACCCCGAGAAGGGTATTCACAACTACCCTGCATTCGAAACGGTACAGGCCAGAAAACTTTCCGACAGGATGTACGCGCAGGCAGAATCGCTGGAATGCGACATCAGGGAGAATGAGAAGGTCCTGGAGATCAATGACGGTATTGAGGAGATCATTGTCGTAACAAACAAAAACACCTATCATGCCAAATCCGTGATCGTCGCCATCGGAATGGGAAGTTTCGATCCCAAGAAGATGGGTGTACCCGGAGAGGCCGAACTCGAGAACAAGGGTGTTACCTACATCCTTCCTCAGAAGGAAGAACTCGTAGGCAAGAAGATCGTCATGTTCGGAGGAGGCAACAGCGCCATCGAGATGGCCCTGATTGCAGATTCCGTCACGGACACCACCATCGTCCACAGAAAGCCCGAATTCAGGGCCGATGAGGCCAACGTCAAGCAATTGAACGAAAGCCAGGTGACCAAGATCATGAACGCCAAGACCGTATCCTTCAACGGAACGAATCACATCGAGAGCATCACACTTTCCCAGGACGGAAAAGAGATCATCATTCCCGCAGACCTTGCGGTCATCAACATCGGTATCAATGCCAACCTCGACGACCTGAAGAAATGGAGACTTTCACTCACCGACGACGGACTTGTAAAGGTCAACGCCGACATGTCAACGAACCGCAACGGTATCTTTGCCTGCGGCGATGTTGTTGAATACCCCGGAAAGTACAAGCAGATCATCACAGCCTGCGGAGAGGCCGCAACAGCTGTTGTCATGGCCTACAAGTTCGTGAAGAAGCCCTACTGGGCATAAACCGTTTTTACATTTTTCCGCTTTCATCAGGGACAGGCATGCCTATCAAAATGATATCGCACACGTAATTTACAGAGGAAGAAAAGTTAAGAAGACGGGCGAACCCGCCATAGTTTGTAAGACCTTATGGCCTGTTTATTCGACGATTGCAGACGAGGGACACGCATCGATGCAAGCACCGCAGTCAACGCATTTGTTTGCGTCGATAACGGCAATGTCATCAACAGTGATCGCACCGTGGGGACAAACGTCCGCACATGCTCCGCAAGCTACACATTCTGCTTCTACTATCTTAGGCATTTAATTCACCTGTGACTGCAATCTAAATTATCGTATAAATATCTATCTTTTTGTTACATGCTACAATAAAAAATATGTTTAATCTGTCTGGCTGTTATCTTGTTTATTTAGGAAATCCAAAAATCATGATACAAGTATGTTGTAATGTGCGAAAATGCAACATTCCGGGCCTTCACATCTTTCATACAAATTGCAGAGACTCACCAGATCACTGCGGAAAGAGGACAGTTCCTGACACATTGCCCGCATCCGGAACACTTGTACGTATCGATCCTCGCAACGGTATCCACTGTGATCGCACCGCGCGGACAGGATTCCGCACACACATTGCATCCGATACATTCGGTCTCGAGGATCCGAGGCATATCGAAAAAAAGTTATTGCAAAGATATCAAGTTACCGAAAGGAAAATATTGTTTCGACAACGGGATATGCCCGCTGCCTTGGTTTGATGGATCTCACTCCGTAATTGCGGAAGATGGACATTCATCGATGCATGCACCGCAGTCGACACACTTGCCGGCATCGATCACTGCGATATCATCAACGGTTATTGCATCCTGAGGACATGCATCGGCACAAGCTCCGCACGCCACACATTTAGAAGCGTCTATTGTAGGCATTTAATTCACCTTGAAACATGAAACATAATTTATGCTATAAAAACATGCGTACAGGCCCGACGAAATCCGTTTTATACTATCCAAGACGTGGCGTGGTCCATGGATTGCTTTCAGGGACGTATCCTGACAGAAGACGGCCTCATCGACGGCTATCTATCGGCGGAGAACGGCATCATAACAGAGATATCCAAAGGAAGGTGCCCCGAAACCCCGATGGCGGAAGGCATCATACTTCCGCGGACCGTGAACGCCCATACGCACTGCGCGGACGGGGCCGTGAAAGCAAGAAAAGGAATGACCCTGGAAGAACTGGTCGCCCCTCCGAACGGCCTCAAACATGCATATCTGCGCAATGCGACTGAGGAAGAGATATGCAGATCCATCGGAAAGTTCGCGAATGACAGCAGGGTCACGGGAACGGACAGATTCATAGATTTCAGGGAGGGGGGTGTCAAAGGGTGCAGGATGCTCCGCGAAACCTGCCCGGACGCGGTGATCCTAGGGCGCCCGATCTCCCCCGAGTTCGATCCCAATGAGATCGACGATATCCTGGAAATAGCCGACGGAATAGGCATCCCAAGTCTGTCGGATATGAACAACAGATACATCGAGAAGGTCGCAGACCGCGTACGCGAAAAAGGAAAACTGTTTGCGATCCATGTCAGCGAACGGGTCAGGGAAGATATCGACGAGGTGCTCTCGCTGGACCCCGCATTCGTGGTCCATATGACCGAAGCTACCGACGGCGATATCCTGAAATGTGCGGAGGCGGAAGTGAGGATCGTGGTATGTGCCAGATCCAATCAGTTCTTCGGAAAGATACCGCCTGTAAAAAGGATGTTGGACTGTGGTGCGAGCATAACTGCAGGTACCGACAATGCGATGCTCTGCGAGCCCGATATGAGGGCCGAATACAGTGTGCTTATGAACATCCTTTCCGAACAGGGCGGAGACCCAGGATCCGCATTCCCTTCCATCGTCAGCGAAGGAAGGAAGATAATTTATAAGCAAAACACGCTACATCTCAGGGCAGGAAGGCCTTCCGAACTGGTCGTTTACCCTTGCGGGGCAGACGAAAACGTCCTGAAAGCACTGTCTTGCAAAGACCGTATACTAACGTATCCGGCAACGGAGAAGTGAGAATATGAGCTTCAACAACATCCTCGTCCCTACGGACGGCAGCGAATTCACAAAAAGTGCCATAAACAAAAGCATCGAGATGGCAAAGGTCACCGGAGCTACCATCACGGCAGTCTACGTACTTGACCAATCAGTGTATTCGACGATGCCTCTGGACTCCACCGTGGTCAATCTCTACGACACATTGAAGGCCGAAGGAGAGAGCGCGGTGAACTACGTAAAAGAGAAATGCGACGAGGCCAGCGTCCCGGTCAAGACCGAGATCGTAGAAGGCATACCCTCCAAGGCCATCACCACGATGTCCAAAGGATACGACCTTATCGTCATGGGTACCCTCGGAAAGAAGGGAATGACGAAGGTCCTCATGGGAAGCGTCGCGGAAAAGGTCATCGAGAAGTCACAGTGTCCCGTAATGGTCATCAGCGCAGTCGCCAACACCGCCTGAACACCCCTTTTCAACCCTTATATAGGCACGGGCGCGAATATCATTAAATAAAGAGAGGGAATACTCCGCACTCATAAGAGTGTGGTCTCATGAGTTTCCAGAAGATTCTCGTTCCAGTAGACAACGACGGATATGCAGATGACGCCGTCGACAAGGCAATCGCCCTTGCCGAACTTTCGGGCGGAAGCATCGTCGCTCTCCATGTTGGGAACAAAGCAGACGATAAAGCAGGACAGGTCACTGTCGATAAGGTAGTGGCAAAAGGAAAGGAAAAAGGCGTCGACGTCAAGACGGAGATGGCCACCGGCTCTCCTGCAGAGATCATACTTGAAAGATCCAAAGATTATGACATCATCGTGATGGGAACATCCGGGAAGAAGAAGATCCTCTCGGGGAGTGTTGCAAAGGCGGTCATCAGGAGCGCCTCGTGTCCCGTGATAGTCGTAAGATCACAGAGGTAATAACATGAAGACAGTAGCGGACATAATGACCGCGGCACCGATCGTCGTAGAAGTTCCGGGAAGCCGTAACGACGCGATCAACATAATGGTCAGGAACAAACTCACAGGACTGCCGGTTATCCGTTCATCCGACGGAAAGCTCATGGGAGTTGTGTCCAGAAGGGACATTTTCAGAAAATTCAACGAAGATCAGCTCTCGCTCATAATGAAAAAGGGCTGTATCACCATCGGACCCGACGAGGACATCGTCGAGGCCGCGAAGATCTTCTCGGAGAAGAGGATCCACAGGCTTCCCGTCGTTGATAACGGAAAGCTCGTAGGCATCATCACTCCCACAGACCTCCTGAAAGAGGTCAAGGAGATGAAGACCGACATGACCGCAGAGGATGTCATCAGGACCACATGCGTCACCGCATACGTCGATGAGCCCCTCGCATACACCGTTACCGCAATGAGGATCAGTGATGTGCCCGCAGTGCCCGTTCTCGACGAGAAGGGAAAACTCGTCGGCATCCTCACAGACCGTGACCTTTTCAGCGACCAGATCAAAGACGCAGAGGCAATGAAGAAACTCGGCATCGAGGATTCGAACCTAGCCGGCTATAGGAACGTCCTTCCCCTCTTCTACGCGGTCACGGACAAATACCTCTCGGACGAGAAGAAGGTCAGGGACTACATGGTCCCCGATCCCCTGACAACATTCAAGAAGACCACACTCAGCGATGTTGCCAAGCTCATGATACAGAACGACTTCGGTCAGATACCGGTACACGGTACCAAGGACGAACTTGTAGGCATGATCTACGACGTAGACGTGCTCTGCGCACTCACAAGGAAAGCGTGAAAATGGCAGAGAAAACAGACGTGAACGAGCTTATGTCCATCTGCAAACGCAGAGGATTCATCTGGCCTTCGTTCGAGCTCTACGGCGGCGTGGCCGGTATGTACGACTACGGACCGACCGGATTCAGCCTCAGGAACAACATCGTCGAGGTGTGGAGGGACATCTACAAAGGAAGGGAAGGTTTCGTCGAGATCGACTCCGAGACCGTCAACCCCAGAGAGGTCTTCAAAGCATCCGGACACGTGGACGAGTTCGCAGACCTTATCACATACTGTACAAAGTGCCAGGCACCCTTCAGGGCAGACCACATGGTCAAGGATTTCTACGACAACGCAGACGTCCTTACGCCCAAACAGCTCGAAGATGCGTTCGTGGAACACAAGATCGTCTGTCCCGAATGCGGCGGAAAGCTCGGACCCGTCGAAGAGTTCAATCTTATGTTCAAGACGACGATCGGACCCGGATCGGCCCGTATCGGATACCTCAGACCGGAGACGGCACAGGGTATCTTCGTCAATTACCTCAACCTCTACAGGTACAACAGGGAGAAACTCCCTCTGGGTGTCATCCAGACCGGAAGAGGATACAGGAACGAGATCGCTCCCCGTCAGGGAATGATCAGGATGAGGGAATTCAACATGATGGAGGTCGAACTCTTTGTCGACCCCGAGGACAAGGATTGGGTAAGATACCCCGAGATCGAGAACGAATCGATCACACTCGTCCCCAACACCACATGCGAACCCGCGGTCATGACCATCAAGGAAGCAGTGGACAACGGCATCATCGCCAACAAGGTGCTGGCATATTTCGTCAACACCACCAAGAACTTCCTTATCAGGCTCGGTATCGACCCCGCAAGACTCAGATTCAGACAGCATCTCAAGGATGAGATGGCCCACTATGCGGCAGACTGCTGGGATGCGGAAGTGCTCCTTTCCTACGGATGGACGGAGATCACCGGTATCGCAGACAGGGGATGCTGGGACCTTTCACGTCATGCACAGTTCTCCGGAACCGACCTCACGCACTTCAAAAAGTTCGATGAGCCCAGGGAGATGGAGATCGACAAGATCAAAGCGAAGCACAAGGCCCTCGGACCCAAATTCAAGGGAAAGGCCAAGGACATCGCCGCCGCCATGGAATCCATGTCGCCTTCCGACATCAAGGACGGAAAGCTCACACTCAGCATCGACGGAGAGGAGATCGTCCTCACCGACGAGTTCTTCGAGGTCTCGAAGGTCAAAGAGAAGGTATCCGGCGAACGTGTCATACCCCATGTCATCGAACCGTCGCACGGTCTCGACAGGATATTCTATTCCCTGTTGGAACACGCGTACTGCTACGACGAAGAAAAAGGCTATGCCGTACTCAGGCTGAAACCCGAGGTCGCACCCATCAAGGTCGGTGTCTTCCCCCTTATGGAGAAGGACGGACTCGATGATGTTGCCAAAGAGATCTACCAAAAGGTCCACAGCCACCGTGTCGAAGCCTATTACGACGGCGCAGGCACCATCGGAAAGAGATACGCCCGTATGGACGAGATCGGAACCCCGTGGTGCATAACCGTCGACTACGAATACTTCGAAGGCGGCGACAAGGGAACGGTCACCATCAGGGACCGTGATTCCAGCCAGCAGAAGAGGATACCTGCGGAGAAATGTTCCGAGGTAATCGACTCGCTGCTTTCCGGAAAGCCCTTCTCAGAGCTTTGAGCCATGGTATATAATGCCTTCTGACAAAATCGGAAGGCGATCAAACATTTTCCAAAATCTATTATTTTCTCCCCCTGCCAGACATTTAATGGTCATATCATCCCACATTTAAGACCAAGATTTATATCCCCATAATTCCGATATTCTTTACGAGGTGTGAAGATTGGGAATCAAGGACCTGGAAGATCTGAAGAAGTTATCAATGCTAAGATCCCAGATCGATGGTATATCCGTCGAAGAGATTTTGATCGCCAAATTCCCGACCGTTGGGTCGGAAGATAGAGTTTCGGACGCCCTGTCGAAAATGAGACAGTCTGGCTTCCAAGAGATACCTATCGTTGATGCGGGTGCATACACAGGCATGGTAAGTTATGGATCTATCCTGAAGAAGAAGAACCTCACTATGGATATGAAGGTCAAGAACCTCATCCGTAATCTGCCGACAGTCACCGAAGATACCGATATCACAAAGATAGCGGAATATATGGTGGCCAACAACTGCAGGCAATTGGCAGTGTTGAACGGCAAAAAGGTTATCGGTCTGGTCTCAAGGAGAGGACTGATAGATATCGCTGCCCGCATGAAGGCGCTCAAGGAGATTAAGATCTGGGAGATCATGACCTCACCCGTAGAGTTCCTAAGGGACAATGCGATGCTGCAGGACGCAATAGACATAATGAGGAGACTGGATATCAGAACTATCCCCATCATGGACAATGCCGACAAACTCGTCGGGATCGTCGGTATGAAGGAGATCATAGACAACTTCTGGAAGGACGAGTCCAAGATGCTCGGCGACATCAGCAAGAACAACAAGGCGCAGATCACTGTGGAATCCGTGTGCACGACGAACGTTGCCACTATTGAGTGGGACGACAACATCGATGACGCGGCCGCCATGATGATCGAGCACGGCTTCTCGACACTGCCCGTAATGGACGGCGACGAGACCGTCGGTATCCTTACCGAGTACGATATCATCGAGTTGATATCCTCGTGCAGGGAGAGGGAGGCGCTGTTCGTGCAGATCAGCGGACTGGACGATGAAGATAAGATCTTCACCGACGCCATGTACGCAGACATAGAGGAGGAGATCAAGAAGATCTCCAAGATCTACAAGCCTGAGTCACTGGTCATCCACGTCTCAAGGTACAACGAGGACGGAGACAGGAAGAAGTACAGTCTTACCGGAAAGATGTTCATCGACGGAATGACGGTGAACGCCAAGGTAGTGGACTGGGACCTTGTCAAGGCCAACAACGACCTGATCAAGAAGATCACCGCTCTGGTAATGGACCTTAAGGACTCCAGGGTCACCTTCCGTAAGAGGAAGAAGTGACCTGTGACGGGGGCATATCCCCCGTCGAAAACCATTTACCCTAATTACAGGCGCGTGCGCGCATACGAACATTTTTTTATATGCTTCCTATCCCACATACTGTTAGACATGTCACAATACGATTCTGCAACAATCGAAAAACGTTGGGAAGATATGTGGAAGAAGGAAAAGATCTATCGTTTCGACCCTAAGTCCGATAAACCCGTCTTCAGCATCGACAATCCTCCCAGATACACATCCGGATCACTGCATCTCGGCCACGCCACAGGCTATTCCCTGATCGACTTCGCCGCCAGATACAAGAGAATGACGGGACACAACGTATTCTTCCCGCTTTGTTTCGATGTGAACGGCACACCTATCGAGGTCAAGGTCGAAAAGAAACATCACATAACAAAACTGGACCTGCCCAGGCAGGAATACAGGAAACTCTGCAGCGAGTACGCCAACGGTTTCATCGACGAGATGACGCACCACTTCGAGATCCTCGGAGAGAGTATGGACCCCAGTATCTACTATCAGACGGATGCCCCCTACTACAGACGCATCACTCAGCTCTCGTTCGTGAAGCTGTTCAACATGGGCCTCGTCTACAAGGCGAACTTCCCGGTCAACTGGTGCCCCAGATGTATGACCGCACTCGCAGATGCCGAGGTCGAGTACAAGGACAATGTCAACAAACTCAATTTCATCAAATTCCAGATCGCCGGCGGAACACCGGACGATTACGTGCTCGTCGCGACCACAAGGCCCGAACTGCTCTGCACATGCAAAGTGGTGGCCGTTCATCCCGACGACAAATCCAAACAGGACCTTATCGGAAAAGAACTGATCACGCCTCTCTACGGAAGGCACGTCAAGGTCATCTCCGACCCCAAGGTAGATCCCGCTTACGGTACCGGAAACGTCATGATCTGTACGATCGGAGACAAAGACGATCTCGAGTGGGTAATGAAATATCACCTTGAGATGGAGAAAGGTATCGATGAATGCGGAAAGATGACCGAACTCGCCGGCAAATACGCCGGAATGCCTGTTGCAGAGGCGAGAGAAGCGGCCATCCAGGATCTCAAAGACCAGGGAATACTGGTCAGACAGCAGGACAACCCTCAGCAGGTGTCCATCTGCTGGAGATGCCACACGCCCATCGAATTCCTTCAGGTCCCCCAGTGGTTCCTCAAGACAAGGGAGTTCAGGGACGAGGTCCTCAAGAGAGCGGACGAGATCCACTGGTTCCCCGAATTCATGAAGATCAGGCTGCAGGACTGGGCAAACTCCCTCGAGTGGGATTGGGTCCTCAGCAGACAGCGTATCTTCGCAACACCCATCCCCGTTTGGGAGTGCGAGGACTGCGGAGAGGCGGTCTGTGCCACAGAGGCGCAGTGCTACTGCGACCCCACAGAGGATGATGCACCTGTCGGCAAATGCCCCAAGTGCGGCGGAAATCTCCGTGGATGCACCGATGTGTTCGACACATGGATGGATTCCTCCGGTTCCGCCCTGTACAACACATTCTGGGAGAGAGACCCCGAACTTCACAAGAAGCTGTTCCCCATGTCCCTCAGGCCCCAGTCGCACGATATCATCAGGACCTGGGCGTTCTACTCCATTCTCAGAAGCGAACAGCTCGAGAAGAGCCGCCCGTGGGACAACATCATGATCCACGGATTCATCATGGCACCCGACGGAACGCCTATGCATTCCTCTATCGGAAATGTCATCAACCCTATACCGATCATCGAGAAATACGGTGCAGATGCACTCAGATACTACGCGGCGACATGCTCGCTCGGTATCGACCACGCCTTCAGGGAGAAGGATGTCATCAGGGGAAGGAAACTCTGCAACAAGATATTCAATATCGGCCAGTTCGTCGGACGTTTCTTCGACGATGTCCCCGACAAGTGCGATACCCTCAGGGAATCGGACAAATGGATCATCAGCAAGTATTCCCAGACGGTCAAGACCGCTTCGGACTACCTCGAGGTGTACCAGTTCGACAAGGCCATGAAGGAGATCGAAGGATTCATCTGGCACGACTTCGCCGACAATTACATCGAGATGGTCAAGGCAAGGAAGGACCCCGCAGTGAAATACACGCTGTACAACGTCTTCCTCGGAGCCGTCAAGATGATGGCGCCGTTCATGCCCCATGTGACCGAGGATGTCTACCAGGAGCACTTCATATCGAAAGAGAAGACCAAGAGCATACACCTCACCGCGTGGCCCGAGTCCATGTTCATCGACGAACAGGCGTTGGTCTCCGGAGATGCGCTTGCAGATGTCCTTGCGGCCATCCGCGCATGGAAATCGGAGAACAAGATGCCCCTCAACGCAGAACTCTCCAAGATCGAGTTCGTCGGTGAGAAAGCGGGACTCCTCGAATGCGCAGAAGCGGATATCAAAGAGACCACGAAGGCGAAGACCGTCTCGGTCGCGGCCAAAGCGGAGCTCACCGAGGAGATCGTCGGAGTGAAACCCGAATACGGTAAACTCGGACCTGCATTCAAGGCTCAGGCAAAATCCATCGTCGCCGCTCTCAACGCAGCAGACACGAAGGACATAGCCAGACAGCTCGCCGACGGCAAGGTCGTCCTCAACGCGGACGGCAATGACGTGGAACTCGGACCCGAGTTCTTCAAGGTCGAGAAGCGCCTGATGCTCGAGGGAAAAGCCGTCGATACCATTCAGGTCGGCGACATCCTGATCGTCATAGAGAACTAAACCATTAAACGGGGGGAGACCCCCTTTCCTTTTGTTTACCATGAAAGAACCGCTGATGTCCGTCAGGGAATGGAGCATGTACGTGTTCATGTTCGCAGTGTCGATCTTCTCCATCTGGGCGACACTGCAGATCTTTCAGACCGACAGCATCATCTTCAGATTGATATCGTTCATACCTGCGGGACTTATCACCGCGGTTTGGATATCGATGAATGTCGGCATACTGTCGGCCTTGAAATACAGGGATCCAAAGGATCCGTGATAATAGAAGATAAATGTGCCAGACCATAAAGATCTGACACATGGAAGGGTTTGTTTACCACTTCCACGGCGGTGCCGCGGCGGTGATAAGTGCTTCGTTATAATTGCGGGCAAGTATGTATGACAGCAATCCGAAAGCTATCGTCATGACAACAGGGATCAATACAAGACCGAATGCGTATGCGAAATCGGCCCATCCGTACACTTCTCCGTACATCTCCGGATTCAACAAGAAGTAACTGAACTGAGTATAATACTTGGAAAAGTAGATCGCATCTATGACGTATACTGCGATACTGCCCAATGCAACCAGTAGTCCGAACACGTATCTTCCGACATATGCCAGACCTGCTCCGGGGAATATGGAATAGAATGCTGCAAGTCCCTCGTTCTTCTTTGAATACTGACCGATGTAACTGGCTGTTATATAAGGGCTGATCTCGCCCTGGGGCACCTGTGCCTGAGGAGGCACCGGCGGAAGCTGCGGAGGTGCATATTAATACTGCATCTGCTGAGGAGGCTGCTGATAATACGGCTGCTGCGGACCGCCCTGATAATACTGCTTATCCATATGCCAAGAACTGTTTTTAAGATATAAAATGGTAAGGGGGATTTCTCCCCGTTTGAATGTTTACTGGATCACCTTAACGGTGATCTTCTTTCCTCTGTACTTCGCCTTGGGAAGGTCCATGAGCATCCTGTTACCGTAGTCCTTGTGGACCTCGACAATAGAGGAATTCTCTCCGACCTCTATCTTTCCGATAGCGAAATCACGGATCTTTGCGACACGGCAGATGTGATCTGCGAGGCTTACCTTTCCGATACCGTCCTTCTTTCCGAGATTGACCTCGAACTTGCACATTCCGAAGACATCGGAGATCTGATCGTAATCGACGACCCTGCGGATGGTATCCCTGGAGCCTTCTTCGCCCTCGGGAACCTCCCTCTTCTCGATGACCATGCCGGTACGGAGTTCGAACTCCTTGATCAGGTATTCTTCCTCGGTAGTGATGAACGATACCGCAATGCCTTCCTTTCCGGCCCTTCCGGTCCTTCCGATCCTGTGAATGTATGTGTCCACATCATCGGGCATATCGTAGTTGACGACATACGAAATGTCATCGATATCGAGTCCTCTGGCCGCAACATCCGTCGCAATAAGGATATCGGTCTTATCCGCTTTGAAATCGGCGAGTACCCTCTCCCTCTTGGACTGGGGCATATCTCCGTGGATGGCCTCTACCTTGTAATCGTATTTCTCCAGCCTCTCTTCGAGGATATCCACCATCTTCTTTGTCTGACAGAAGATGATCGCCTTGGGCTTATCGATGTCCAGGATCCTGCAGAGTGCCCAGGACTTGTTCCTCCTTCCGACGGAGATATAGTACTGCTTGGTAAGATCGAGAACGACCTCGTCCTTGGAGACGCTGATCTCCTTGGGCTTGTTCATATAATCATATGCCAGACGTTTGATGTCCTCGGGCATGGTAGCTGAGAACAGAAGCGTCTGCCTCTCTTTGGGCATGGAGGAGAGAATGAATTCGATATCCTCGATGAAACCCATGTCGAGCATACGGTCCGCCTCATCCATGACGACCTCGCGGATATTGGTGAGATTGAGAGCTCCCCTGGTGATCATGTCCCTGACCCTTCCGGGAGTTCCCGCGATGACATCCGAACCTTTCTCGAGTCTCTTTATCTGACCTTCGATACTGGCCCCTCCGTAGATCGGCACGGTCACATGTCCGGTATATTTGGACATCCTGTCGAACTCATCCGCCACCTGTGTGGCCAGCTCGCGCGTGGGTACGACGATGATCGCCGAAGGCACCTTCTGTCCTGCCGGGATCCTTCCCAGAACAATGGATCCGAAAGTACCTGTCTTTCCGGTACCGGTCTGTGCCTGAGCGAACATGTCAATGCCTTTGAGACCGAGGGGGACTGCCTGTATCTGAATGGGGGTGGGCTCTTCCCAGCCCATATCGTCCATTGCCTTTGCCAAATCTTCTGAGATTCCTAAATCTGTGAACTTTGAGATCATAATACATCACTGATCTGAAGTCAAACCGCCTGCGACTACAACGCAGACACCGCTTAATTTCAATTGCCGAATGAAGATTCCTTTTATATACTTATCTTAATAGACGCCCCCATTCCTATAAATCGGCCGATGTCGTTCACACGGTCATGAAGAAGACCGGCGTTGCCGTCATCACCGTTCTGATGGCGACGGCCATGATAGCCACTGTATGGGCACCGTTATGCAGTGCAGACGATGCGGAACGTTACGATACGGACGACAGCGTCATCCCGGTAACGGATCTGAAATTCGATGTTCCTTACAGTTTCGATCTGTTGGACTCGGGAATACTGACCTCTGTGAAAGACCAATCTTCGTTCGGAACATGTTCTTACTTTTCTACGATCGCCGCAATGGAATCGCTGATGCTGATCGAAAAGCTTGAAGATATCTCCGAACTGGATCTGTCCGAAGCGTTTCTGGCAGGATCGATATGCACCGGCACCGGATACGAGAGACAGACAGAGGATCAGGATGAGATAAGATCGCTCTTTGCCGAAACCGGCAATCCCGGAGCCTATACATGGTTCACCCTTCTGACACTGATGAACTGGCTGGGGCCGATCGACGAATCCCTCGCCCCGTATTCCGAGTACAATGATTATTATGTCAGCGACATGTCTCTCCTCCAATATACCAAAGCATATCTGCAAAGCGCCGAATGTGTGAATATTGAAGATACCGAGACCATCAAATACATGCTCACTCGGGGTTATCCCGGAATGCTCAGCTGCTATGCCTCCACATACAATCAGACTTCCGACGGAAGGCTGAACTTCTACGATCCGGATGCGAAGAGTGCGGATCACAGCGTACTCTTGGTTGGGTACGATGATGATTATTCCGCATCTAATTTCGATAACGAACCTCCCGGTAACGGCGCGTGGCTTATCAAGAACAGCTGGGGAACAGAAAAATTCGGTGACGGCTACGCCTGGGTATCCTACTACGATGTTTGCAGTGAAGTCATATTCCTGACCGGTGCCGTCTCTACGGACACATATGATCATCAGTACCTCTACGACAACGGCGTCAGTGTCTACACGGACATCGTCTATGAGAACACTGGAAGCATGGCCAACATATTCACCACCGAGGGCGACGAGATCTTGGAGGCCGTATCCTTCGCGATGTTCGGTTCCGCAGGCATCGACTACACCGTAAATGTATACGGGGACCTTACCGATCTCTCCGATCCTACCAGCGGTAAACTGGCATCCACGGCATGCGGACAGATCTACAGGGCCGGAATGTATACCGTGGACCTCGACTACGGAATTATCATGAATGAGGGTACCGCATTCTCTGTGGTGGTCACGTTCTCGGGAGAAGGCGGCATATCCCTGGCTGTGGATTCCGATGCGATCTTGGAATGTTTGGGCGATGATGAGTTTTATCTGGACCCCGTGGCCTCGGCAGGACAGAGTTTCGTAAGTTCCGACGGAGAGGAATGGACGGATATCGGTACCGACGGTTCCAGCAACGTAAGGGTCAGAGCGTATACGGTAGATGCACCGGACAACACTTCCTACACCGAGGCTGTTGTCATAGCCGCACTGATCGGGATCGCGATAGGTGCAATAGCATATCTCCGCAGACCCTGAACCATACAAAGTAAAATATGTTCAGGACAATGCAGAGAACGGAGCAGATAATATGAGAACTGGCTTTGACAATGACAAGTACGTGAGGATCCAATCGGAACAGATCAAAGAGAGGATCGACCAGTTCGGAGGAAAACTGTACCTGGAATTCGGCGGAAAACTGTTCGATGACTATCACGCGTCGAGAGTATTGCCCGGCTTCCAACCGGATAGTAAGATCAAGATGCTGCTCCAACTGAAAAACAGCGTCGAGGCCATTGTGGCCGTCAATGCAGGAGATATCGAGAAGAACAAGGTCCGCGGAGACCTTGGTATCACATATGATATGGAGGTCCTCCGTCTGATCGATATCTTCAGGGACAACGGAATACCCGTTGCGGGTGTTGTCCTTACAAGATACACCGCCCAGCCTGCTACCGTTGCCTTTGAAGAAAGACTTTCCATTCTGGGGGTCAGGTCCTATAGGCACTATCCCATTGCGGGATACCCCTCGAATATTGCGACGATCGTCAGCGACGAAGGATTCGGAAAGAACGAATACATAGAGACCGAGAAACCTCTGGTCGTCGTTACCGCACCCGGACCGGGAAGCGGAAAGATGGCGACCTGCCTGTCCCAGATGTACAACGAATACAAGAGGGGAAAGAAAGCGGGTTATGCGAAGTTCGAGACCTTCCCGGTCTGGAACCTTCCTCTCAGGCATCCTGTTAACATAGCATACGAGGCGGCCACCATAGACCTCTCGGATGTGAACATGATCGATCCGTTCCATATGGAGGCCTATCAGAAGACCGCCGTCAACTACAACAGGGATATCGAGGTGTTCCCGGTATTGAACGCAATGCTGGAGAAGATCTCGGGAGTCTCTCCCTACAGGTCCCCTACCGATATGGGGGTCAATATGGCAGGATTCTGCATCACCGACGACGCAGTCGTCTCAGAGGCGGCCACCATGGAGACGATCAGAAGATACTATACGTGCCTCTGCGAGAACAAACAGGGGCTGACATCCGATGCAACAGTGGCGAAATTCGATCTGCTGCTTCAGAACGCCCATATCAATCCCGATGCCCGCAAGGTCATCCCGGCCGTGAGATACAAAGCAGAAGATGCCCAGGTGCCCGTGGTCGGTATCGAACTGGAGGACGGCAGGATCATCACAGGAAAAGCGTCTCCGCTTCTCAGCGCCTCGTCCGCGATGCTCCTTAACGCACTGAAGACACTCGCCTGCATCGACGATTCCGTCATGCTGATCTCTCCTCAGGTCCTTGAACCTGTACAGAAGCTCAAGGTCGAGAATCTCGGAAACAAGAATCCGAGGCTCCACGCGGACGAAATGCTTGTCGCATTGGCCGTCTGCGCCAAGGACGATCCCGTGGCCGCAGAGGCTCTGACACATCTGTCGGACCTCAGAGGATGCGAGGTTCATTCCTCCATCATCATGTCCCCCGTCGATATGGCCCTTCTGCACAAACTCAGGCTGAATGTCACCTGCGAACCGAAGTACCAGAGGAACTGTCTGTTCCAGGGCCAGAGGAATTAAAGGGTGACGATAGTTTTATATCGAAAGATATAATCCCCTGATTACCACGTGTGGGCGTGGTGTAGCTGGTTATCACTTAACCTTGCCAAGGTTAGAACTCGGGTTCGAATCCCGGCGCCCGCACCAATATCTTATTCAATTGAATTACCAAAAATTGTTGCCGTTCTCACGGCAATAAGTTGTTTGTTCCGGAACCGGACCTTAGGTCCGATCCCGGGTTGGAGGAAAAAAGCTTGGTATTTCCCATCAATAGTGTCCGGTGACCGCATGCACCAGTGCGCGGATGTTATCGTCCGGTGTTCCGATAGGCACACCGCATCCGGCGGAGATGATGTTGAATCCCGCGTCCATACTCTTCTTGGCCGCAGCCTCGACATCGGCAGGAGTTCCCTTGAAGAGAGGGAATGAACATCCGACGTTTCCGACGAGACATCCCCTGTGGTTGACGATCTCTACCGCCTTGTACGGATCGACCTTCTCTTCGATCGAGATACCGGTGGCTCCGGTGTCGTACATGAACGGAATGATAGGCGCACTGTCTCCGCAGACATGCAGGATAGTGTGTCCGCCCTTGAGATCTCCCAGAGCATGCTTGACGAACTGACCCGACTGGATCGGGAAGTCCGAAGGTGCCAGGATATCGGTGGATGCCGACGGTTCGGACATCTGGATGACATCTGCACCCGCGTCGAGCATTGCCTGACCGAATGCCTTACAGTAGGGCGCAATGGCCCCTACCCACTTCTGTGCCCTCTCAGGCTCCGTCCACACCGAATACACGAGGTTCTCGGTGTTCAGCAGGTGTCCGCACAAGGTGAACGGTCCGGTGTTTCCGCCGAAGACGACATATCTGTCTCCGTGCGTCTTGTGCATGATCTTCATGGCCTCGATAGAGGTCTTGACCCTTCCCGTGTTGAGGAAAGTGTCGATGTCCGGAAGGTTTCCCTCGGGCTCATCGTAGATCTTCTTCATAGGATTGTAATTGAACCTGTGACTCTTCAGCATAGGCGACGAACGGGCTGTTCCCATATCCACCTTACATCCGAGAGCTTCCGCCTCTTCCGTAAGACAGAATCCTGCCCTTACAGACTCCAGACCGAAATAATCGGCCTGTGCGCAACCCAATGTTGCCATCTTCTGCGGATCGCTGTGTGCCTCGGGCCATGACGCTCCGCACTTCTCCATCATTCCTATAGTGTCGCATGTGGTAAATATTGCCGCAGGCGGCCTGTCCAGGTCCTCACATCTCAATGCCGCAAGAACCCTGTCTCTGCATGACATTGCCATCTTAATTCGCCCCCTTCTTCTTGTTTTCTTCCATCTTGTGATTCACGAACTTGACACACTGCTGTGCGTTCTCGTCCCTGTGGTCCGCACCGATCTCCTCCGCAAAGGATTCGGATGTAGGCGGTCCTCCGATGGTGACAATTGTAGAATCCGCGACCTTGCTGGCCCTGATGAGCTTTACAGCCCTCTCCATGTTGTCCATGGTCGGTGTCATCAAAGTACTGATGCAGACGACGTCAATGCCCTTGTCATTTGCATTCTTGCATATGATCTCCGGATCGACATCCTTACCGAGATCCTCGACAATGTATCCCGATGCGGTCAGCATCGTCTTGACGATGTTCTTTCCGATATCGTGCACATCACCCTGCACGACCGCGGTCTCGGCTGTCTTGGCGTCCAAAAGATCTCCCTTGGGGATCGCGGGCAACAGAACATCCAGACCTTCATACATACTGTGTGCTGCGACCAGAACCTGAGGCAGGTACATCTTACGCTCGGCATAATTGTCACCGATAACGCCCATACCTACGACAAGTCCCTCGTTGATCGCCTCAACAGGATCGAGCTTCTCCTTCAAGGCCTCTTCCGCGGCCTTCTTGGCCCTTTCGGGGTCGCATGCTATGACCGCGTCGGCCAACTCCTTAAGTAACACTTGCTTGTCCATACATTCACTTTCCTTAGCTGGTAATGAATCCTCGATCCTCCCGTCCTACCCATATAAATATCCCGTTGTCCGATTATAAAGAAGACCGCGAACATGTTCATTTTATATTGACAGTATCATCATTCCACGAAATATGCAATAAACGATCCCCGGACAAAGTATGTACCAAAAGATACTGGACAGTACACCGCAGAAGCAGATGGAAAAAAGTTAAAGATTTTAAGAGGTTTGAGAACGGCCCTTTTTCAGGCCGTTCGTTGGATCAGTTCTGATCTGCAGGTGCCACTTCGGGCTCTGCTCCCTTTGCCTTCTTCTCCTTCTCTCCCTTCTCGACGGAGATGAATGCACAGATCGTAGCGATGACCATCATGATGAAAGCCATGAGCCACAGGGTCTGGTACTGAGCCAGGGTCTTGCTTGTGACGATGAAACCTGCTATGGTGATCAATATGGCACCTCCCGCGAAGGGGAACAGGTTGAGCGCTGCGGTAGACGTACCGGCCATTGCAATAGGATACAGTTCCTTGATCTGCGCATAGGACACGACGAAGAATCCTCCGAAGAATCCGAATGCGAAGTTGATGGCGGCCTGGATACCGGTATTATACATTGCATCCATTCCGGAGGTCAGCCAGATGACGGCCCATATGATCGTGTAGACCAATGTACCGATTATAACGACCTTCTTCCTTGAGTGGAACACCTTATCCGAAAGGATACCCGCAAGCGGACATCCGAACACCATACCTACTCCGACCATTGTGATCATCAATGATGCAGTGGTAGCGTCGAATCCCATGATCCCCTTGTAATAGGAACCTGCCTGGGATGCCTGCCAAAGCATAATGGTTCCGTAAATGAAAAAGAACCAAATAGCCAGAGGCCAGAACTTCCTTCCGCTGAAGAAGGTCTTCTTCAGTGCCTCGGTGGTTCCGATCTTTGCGGATGTGGATTCGGTAATGGGCTCTCCGGTCTCCTCGGAAACGACCTCCTCGATACTGGGGAGATCCTTCTCCGACGGATGGTTCCTAACAATGAACCAACAGAGAAGTGCGATGACAGCAGTGATGATTGCGAGCACAATGTATGTGTTCTGGATACCGAGACTGTCCATCATGATGACCATCGGTGTCGCAGCTGCGATACCACCGACGTTTCCCACCAGAAGCAGAACACCGCTCATGGATGCGAACTCGTTCTTCCTGAACCAAACGGCCAGGACCTTCATGATCGGGATGTAGACGACTGCCGCACCGATACCGATAATGAACTTACCGGCGATCATCAATGTGAAATTTCCGCATGTTGCGGAGTATGCGCTCAGAAGCGAACCGACAGCGATAAGGAAAACGAATATCGTCGCGGCCTTCCTGGGGCCCATCTTATCTGTCAAGATACCGCTGGGTATCTGCATTAACGTGTACGCATACAGGTATGCCGAAGCGAGAAGCGCAACTGATGCTGTTCCCACTCCGAAGAAGTCCTGCAGCGTATCGGAAATAGCTCCACCCGTCGTCCTATGGAAGTAGACGAAGAAGTAAGCTATTGCTAACACTACGAAGATCGCCCATCTGTACGAGAGCATCTTCTTCTTCTTTTCAGGATCGATAGTCAATTCTTAACCCTCCAATTTGGGTAGAACGGAAGGAATCTTGAATTGTGGTTTAAATATCGGATTGGAAATTATATAAAGAAAATCACGAACATGTTCGATTAACGCTTTACGCGCATGGCCATGCCGCCTGCCATATACATATCGAAGATCTTTTTCTCGGCGGTCCTCAGGACGATATTGAGTGTGGATTTCGAACATCCCAATACCCTGCACAGTTCATCCAATCCGGCCCTCTTGGGAATGTCGTAATAACCAAGGTTCATTGCAACATCGAAATAATGTTCCTGCTTATCTGTGAGTGTAAAATCCATGTCCACACTCTCGCTGGATATGAGTTCTACGGCAAATCCGGCATCCCTCATATTATCCACAAGGTTGTGGAGCGCAGTGTTATTCGGGCCGATCAGCTTCCATTCGATCTCCGTATCGGTTATCGGTACGGCCGATGTAAGGAAACAACCGGCTTCGTTGATCAGCGATGACAGCTTGCACCTCTTGTTGATCACCATGGCAACATAGTGCTTAGGACTGAATTTATTGATGACACAACTTCCGTACTCACCCTCGTAGGTACCCTCTTCCAGGTGGGTACCGTCCGAATCGAGGATACGGACCATAGAATATCCGGTACCTTGATCGAGCATCGAGCATGTGATTATCTGTACCTTTACACCATCATCGTCGATATCGACAGGAAGCAGACCGTGACATGGACTTTCTTCCTTGTTCTTGGACCTGTCGATACGTATCCTTAACGCGTGCATATGTCCTGAATATAACTACAAGTATATAGTACTAAAACTGCTTATAGGATAATTATAATATTCATGCGAGGTAAAAATATGAACGGATTTTCCGTCGACTCCATGCCTTTTAGGACCGGCAGGATGATGTTGGTGGCAGGAATACTGCTTATCCTCCTCGGACTTGTCATGATCGCCTGGCCGTCGGCAACACTCAAAATAGGACTCCTTGTACTGGGAATATTCTGTATCCTCGGAGGAGTGTTCGCAATAATCGCAGGAGCTGCGGTAAGCACCGGAACATTGATCACTGGCATATTGCTTGCTATCTTCGGTATAGCCCTCATAGCCGTGCCGTATTTCATGGCGGACCTTGCAGCGATCATGTTCGGACTGCTGCTCCTCTTCATCGGTATCGGCACCATGTTCGACATGGGACTTCCGATAACGTCGTTCACCGATAACAGGACCGTTTCCTTCATCATAGGTGCGATATTCCTGGTATTGGGTATCGTGATCATCGTGTTCCCGGGACAGACCGTCAATGCGGCAATGTGGATCTTCGGAGCGATCCTGATCATCTGCGGGGCACTGTTCGCTGTCGAAGGATGGAGATACAGGTCCTTCGTCCGTATTTCCGGCAACTGAGAGATGGATTAAACCTCTTCCAACATTTTTCACTTCAATAAGACTTATCTATCGCCCTTCTATACAGGGCCTGATATAATGGATATCGGAAGGTGCTTCGTCAAGGCCGTTCTGGCAGGAATGCTGATCAGCATGGGCGGAATAGTCTTCCTGATGTATCCCGATTACAAGTTCATCGGCGCATTGCTTTTCAGTGTCGGACTGTTCGGCATACTGACCTACGGATTCAACCTCTATACGGGAAAGGTCTGTTACATCTTCGAGAACGGAAAAGAATATTTCCTGAGCCTTTTCATCATCATCTTGGGAAACTTCGTCGGGTGTCTTATCATGGGCCTGTTGTTCCCGATCGAATCTGCTGTGGCACTGTGCGACGGAAAGCTGTGTTTGGATATCATTCCGACCTTGGCCAAAGGCTTCGGATGCGGAGTGATGATGTTCCTTGCCGTCGATGTATACCGTACCAAGAACTCGTACATCGGAGTGTTCCTCTGCGTGCCTACTTTCATACTTGCGGGATTCGAGCACTCTATCGCGGACATGTTCTACCTCTGCTCCGCCGGGATCTTCACGTTGGAAGCATTGGTATTCATCATTTTGGCAATTATCGGAAACGCGATCGGCGGATTCATCATCCCCCTTTGCAAAAAATATCTAGACAATGAAGAGAAAGATATTTCCTCTGCCTGATACATTGATTGCCGACCCTTTGTAATAAATAGTAGGAAGAACGTTTATTTTATCTGAAAGAGGAATCGAAAAACGGACATCTACGGCATCTACAATTATCTGTTAGTTGTAACTGCAGAAGTACTGTTCGTTATTTTGCTTGCATATTTGAACGACAGACTGCATCTGAGGTCCAGAACGTCCAAAAATCGTTATGCTTAAATCATCGCTCTTATCTTCGTTTTTACTATTGTCGGAATATGCACTACCCATTTCATGACGGCAAAACAGGATGACGGTTCCATCGTGAATGCAAGGAACCTGCTGGTCTCCTGTGCATCTTTCATGGGTGGTCCTCTCGTAGGCATTCCTACTACGGTCTTCGTGACCGCAGAAAGATTTGCCATGGGCGGACCGACGGCGGTCCCCTGCTGTATCGCCACTTTGATGGCGAGTATCATTTCCAGTCTGCTGTATCGTTTCGCGGGAAACAAATTCCCTCCGGTCATCATTGTAACATTGTATATGCTGGCAATGGAGACCATACATCTGTTCCTGATCGGCATCATGTACGACGGATATCAATTCGGAGGCGCCGCGACAGAGATCTTGGGAAGCGCACTGGGAATGTTCCTGTGCACATACATTTATTTCAGAGAGGTCGAGAGAAGACGGGGAAAGGGTGAGATCTCATGGATATAAGCTCATATGCCATCATCTTCCTCAAAGCAATGCTCATCCTCGGATATGTGGTATTGTCCACCTATTACCTGTACACGGCGGGCCTGATAAGCCGCGACGACGCCAACAGCATCAACGAATTGCACGGCTGGAAAAGAGCCACCCCTGCTATCATCCTGTTCTCGCTCATCGGCATATTCGCACATCACTTCTTCTCTTTCGAATCCGAAGGGTTCCTAATTGCAGAAAGATCGTTCATCGCCACTGCGGCAGGACTTATCTGCGGCCCGTTCACTGGGATAGCCAGCGGCCTCATAATCGGAGGAGAGGAACTGATGATGGGAGAGGCGGGCAGCATATGCGGTGCCTTGACCACCGTCATAGGCGGTGCCCTCGGCGGTATCATATACTGGATGGCCGGAAACAGGTTCCCGCGTATCATGGCCGCGATTACGACCGCACTCGTCACGGAATTCATACATCTCGCTCTCCTGTGGTTCTTCACAGGCTCTGCGGGCCAGAATTTCGTTCTGAATTACGGAATATCGATAATCTGTCTCAACGCATTGACAATGCTGGGTTTCTCCATCATCTATCTGGGGATCATCAGAAAGAAACCGTTGGAATGGTAAAAGAGAAAAAGACCGTGCCGAGGCACGGTAAATTGTTTTACTGAGCCGCATTCTTTGCAATAGCGGAGTCCACGTATCCCTGCCAGACCTTCTCGAGATCGGGCCTCTGGATAGTGTCCATCACGTACTGTGCGAATTCATCGCCGGTGGCGCCTGTGCTCCTTCCGGTCATGACGAGCTTCTTCTCGAACTGTACGCACACGTCGAGTGCCATGTTGAGCTTCTTGGCCTTCTCCGCCTCTCCGATGTGTTCCATCATCATGGCGACCGCCTTGATCATGCTGCAGGGATCTGCGTATTTGGCCCTTCCTTCGGTGACCATTCTGGGTGCCGATCCGTGGATCGCCTCGAACATTGCATACCTCTTTCCGAGATTTGCGCTTCCTGCCGTTCCGACCCCTCCCTGGATCTGCGCAGCCTCATCGGTGATGATATCACCGTAAAGGTTCGGAAGCACGAATACGCGGAAGTCGCTCCTCCTTGCGGGATCGATAAGCTTGGCGGTCATGATGTCTATGAACCAATCATCCCATTTTACTTCGGGATAGTCCTTTGCGACCTTTTCGGCGATGGAAAGGAACTTGCCGTCGGTGGTCTTGATTATATTGGCCTTTGTGACCAGAGAAACATAATTCTGACCGATCTTCCTGGCATGCTCGAATCCTGCGCGGATGATCCTCTCCGTTCCCTGTGTGGTCGCAACACAGAAGTCCATTGCGAGATCGTCGGTAACGTTGATACCCTCGCTTCCGAGTGCATAGCTTCCCTCGGTGTTCTCCCTGTAGAATGTCCAATTGATACCGAGTTCGGGGACCGATACGGGTCTGACGTTGGCGAACAGATCGAGCTGTTTCCTCATAGCGACATTCGCACTCTCGATGTTCGGCCAAGGATCTCCCTTCTTGGGCGTTGTGGTAGGTCCTTTGAGGATCACGTGACACTTCTTGAGTTCTGCAAGAGTATCGTCCGGAATGGCCTTCATGACCTCGACACGTCTTTCGATGGTAAGACCGTCGATCTGCCTGATCTCGACCTTTCCGGCCTTGATCTTGTCTGCAAGAAGGAATTCCATGACCTTTTGGGCAGATGCACAGATATACGGACCTATTCCGTCTCCGCCGCATACTCCGATCACGAGTTTATCGAGCTTGGAGTAATCCGTCCAATCTCCTTCTTTTTTGAGCCTCTCCACTCTCTCCAACTGCTGTCTGAGGAGTACACCGTATTTCTCCTGGGCAACCTGAATCGCTTTTTCGTCTACCATGTAGATCACTGAGCGGTCATATGAAAAACATGTTATTAACCGTTCGCGTCCGAACGGACCCCTTTGCTTTGCATCCGGTATACCGTGAATTCCTACAGCTGACAATTAATGTGTAGGGCCCTGACACAATACTTCCGGCAGCCAGACGATACTTCTGCATCCCATAGGTTTATATGTTCTTACGTGCGTGTAAATTTATGTTATAAGGGTCGTCCAAATAAACAACTAAGCCGTGTTGATCGCATCCGTAATATTCTCCGTAGCAATCCTGTCGGTTTCAGCCGTGATTGCATTTTCCTCGCAGGGAGAAGATGATGACGGGACCGTA
>DAYM01000006.1:213293-239256 GCA_002506905.1 Methanomassiliicoccaceae archaeon UBA328 | reverse complement strand
GATCATATTGCGCTTCTGATGGCGGCCGTGTTGGCATGCATCGTACTGGCCATTGCGATAGAATGCGTCCTTTATCTAACGGTCAGCGGACATGACATCTCGATGGCCGTCGTACTCGCAGTGTTCTTCTTGATATTGTACGCTCTTTTCGTTCAGATAAGGAAGCTGAAGTGATCAGATCATCGTCAGTAGGATGCTTACGGCTTCCGCGCTGTATGTCTGGAACCATTCCAAAGCTCCTCTGAAGATGTATTCCACACCCATTGCCGCAATGAGCAGACCGATGATCCTGGAAGCTATGTTGATGACCTGGGTTCCGACATATCTCATGATGGTGGAAGCGCTTCTCAGGATCACCCATGTGAGAAGAAGAGCGATGATGCCTGCGACAAGTACGGTATCCATTCCGTACTGGGATGAGAACAGGATGGAAGCGGTAATGACTCCGGGTCCGGTTAGCACGGGTGTTGCGATGATGACCCACGGTGCACCCTTGGATCCCGTGCTCTTGGAGAGCTTCAGATCGAACACCAGTTCGATCGCCATCAATATGAGTATGAGGCCTCCGGCCACACGGAAGCTTTCCATTGTGACCCCGAACACGTTCATCAGGTCCTCGCCTACGAACATGAAGACGAACAGAAGTATCGCTGCGACAAGGATTGCTTTGTTCGCATAGGAGTTGATTGTCTTACGGTCCTCTTCTCTCGTGACGGAGATGAACATAGGCAGGCTTGCGAAAGGGTCCAGGATGAAGAACAAAGATATCGTCAGTGAAACAACGGCTCCCAGATCCATGCTTATGTATCCGAGGTCCAGGGATATAATGGCTTCGACTTCGTCGTTAGTATTATTATCGGTCACTGCAATTATCGTGCATGGATATTTCATGGTTGGAGGATTTTTACGCCTTCCACATCCCGGAAGTGATCCTTCTTATCGGTGCGATAATAGCATTGCTGATAGTCTACACCTACAAGAAGGATGAGAATTCGGGAACGTACAAGCTGATGATGGTTCTCGGACTCATATTCGGAATCATCATGATAGCTATGACGTTCTCGAAATATGCATCTTGGAGCACATTTACAGCGGTCATCATCATTCTGATGGCCTTTACGATGATCGTAAGGCCGTTCCGTAAGGTGGAGATCGCCGTCATCATCGGTCTGGTCGTCATCATTATGGCATACGTCCTCTTGGGACGTTGTGCCGATATCGACGGACTGGAGGTACTGGCATCCGGATGGCCGAGATTGATCGTGGCATTCGTGGCGGGTGCGATCGTATATATGATCGCCAACTTCGCCGAGAAGCTGGTCATGTTGTTCGGTAAGCTGTTCAACTGGTGGCCTTTCATGGTCGTCCTGGCTCTCATCTGTATCGCAGAGGCCGTGTGTCTTTTGATCACCGGTTCATCCATCTGGCCGTATCTTCAGACCCTCTGGTCCGGAGATAAGATCATACTGCTGTGCTGATAACTGCACCTAAAACGGCAGGCCTTTGGGGCCCCTCAAAAGGGGGCTCCCGAAGGTAAACCTTTAAATGGTAGCAGTAGATGAAGGGCTAGCGGGGCCCGTGGCTTAGCCAGGATATAGCGCTGGCCTTCTAAGCCAGACGCCTCGGGTTCGAAAGCCCCCATAAAAAGGGACCGAAATTCCCGACGGGCCCGCCAGAGGACCGGTACCAGCGTGATGCCGGCCATCAAGAGGAACTATCATGAAGAGAAGCTCACGCGCCTGGAAGAAACGCGGTAACCAGCGTTGGAAATGGCGCAAGAAGAAAATGAGAAGAAGAAAGAGAGCAGCAAAGATGCGCAAGAAGTGACCGTGATCTAACGGTCTACCAAGGGAGTATAGGCTAACCTGGCAGACTGGCGGGCTCCAGTTATTGAGCGTGATTAGAATGAGTTTGCTGACAGTTGATGATTAACTGGAGCGATGACTCATTAATTTCGCGGGTGGTAGCTCCCCCCGTGGTGGAAACCCGCTGACGGGGGTTCAAATCCCTCTGCTCCCACCTCTTGCATATCCTAGTTGTGATCTTGCCCCTCTAAAGGGGGATTAACTTTTTTCTCACTCCTTTTCTTTGTTCTTTGCATTGTTTGCATTTTTGATATCGTTCTTCGGATCCCTGAGGTCATTTTCCGACAGGGTCATCGAAACAATCTCTGAAAATAATCTGATTCAGATCGTAGAAATTGAAAAGGATTGAAAATGGTTTTTGAAAGACAGTTCTTCCGATCAGTTCTTGAAACTGTGGATCGGAGCCGGTATCCTTCCGCCGCGGTCGACGAAGTCTGCGCATCCGAAGGTGTTGACAGGCATGATCGGTGCGCTTCCGAGAAGTCCGCCGAACTCTGCGTGCTCTCCCGCTTTCTTTCCGATGACCGGTATGACCCTTACAGCCGTTGTTTTCTGATTGATCATTCCGATGGCCATCTCATCTGCGATGATTCCGGATATCGTTGTGTCCGGAGTGTCTCCGGGTATGGCGATCATGTCGAGACCTACAGAGCATACGCAGGTCATGGCCTCCAGTTTCTCCAATGTCAGTGCGCCCATCTCTGCCGCTTCCGCCATTGCGCTGTCCTCCGATACGGGTATGAATGCGCCGCTGAGTCCTCCGACATAGGAGGATGCCATGATGCCGCCTTTCTTGACCTGGTCGTTGAGGATGGCGAGCGCGGCCGTCGTTCCGGGTGCTCCCACACGTTCCATTCCCATGGCCTGGATGATCTCGGCGATACTGTCGCCTACGGCGGGCGTAGGGGCGAGCGAGAGGTCTATGATGCCGAATGGTACGTCAAGCCTCTTTGAGGCCTCCTTGGCCACAAGCTGTCCCACTCTGGTGACCTTGAATGCCGTTTTCTTGATGGTCTCGCAGAGGACCTCGAAGTTCTCTCCTTTGACCTTTGAGATCGCGGTCTTCACTACACCGGGTCCGCTGACACCGACGTTGATGACCGCATCCCCTTCGGTGACACCGTGGAAGGCTCCGGCCATGAACGGGTTGTCATCCGTCGGGTTGCAGAAAACGACGAGTTTTGCGCAGCCGAGCGAATCCTGGTCCTTGGTCTCCATCGCCGTCTTCTTGACGATGGTGCCCATGAGCCTGACGGCATCCATGTCGATACCGGTCTTTGTGGAACCGAGACTGACGGAACTGCATATGTGGTCAGTGGCCTTCAGTGCCTTCGGTATCGAGTTGATGAGGAGTCTGTCCGCCGAGCTCATTCCTTTCTGGACGAGTGCGGAGTACCCTCCGATGAAATTGACGCCGATCTTGCATGCGGCCTTTTCGAGGGTCTCAGCGATCCTGACGAAATCATCTTCCGTTCTGCATGCTGCCGCACCGATGAGTGCTATGGGGGTGACGGACACCCTTTTGTTGATCACGGGGATGCCGAACTCAAGACCGATCTCGTCGCCGGTCCTTACAAGGTCCTTTGCACGTGTGGTGATCTTGTTGTATATGTTCTCGCATAATTTGTCGAGATCGGAGTCGATGCAGTCGAGAAGATTGATACCCATGGTAATGGTCCTGACATCCAGGTTCTCGCTTGCGATCATGGCGTTGGTCTCGAAGACCTCGTTGATCTCCAACATCTCTCTCAGATCCTGTGCATCATATCGAAGATGTCCTCGTGCTGGGCCTTGATCGATACTCCGACCTTTTCTCCGACCTTATCGAGGTCTTCGCTGAGCTCTTTGAAGCTCTTCCTGTACTTGCTCAGGTCGACGATCATCATCATGTTGATGAATTCCTGGACGGTCGTCTGGCTGATGTCCAGGATGTTGATATCGTTCTCTGCGAAGTAGTTGCAAACTGCCGCAATGATCCCTGTGTGGTCCTTTCCGACCAATGTGATGACGGTTCTGTTCATTCCGATCCCTTCTTGTTGTTTTCGCGATCTTTGAGAATGGCGTATTCTATCGAATCCACCAATGCGTTCAGGGACGCCTCTATGACGTTCTGAGATACGCCGACAGTGGTCCAGCTGGACCTTCCGTCGGAGGATCTGATCAATACCCTGACGCTGGCCGCGGTGGCCGATCCCTCGTCCAGCACGCGTACCTTGTAATCTGTGAGTCTGATGTCGTTCAGTATCGGGAAGAACTTGGACAGCGCCTTTCTGAGCGCATTGTCCAGAGCGTTGACCGGACCGTCCCCGTCGGACGCCGTGTGCTCGACATGGCCTTCCTTGTCCTCCACCTTGATACTTGCTTCCGATGTGAGCTTGTTGTCCCCCACATCGTCTATGAATAATCTGAATCCGATGACGCTGAACGGAGGTTCGATCTCTCCTCTCAGCCTTCTGACCATGAGTTCGAAGCTTGCGTCGGCCCCTTCGAACTCGTATCCTTTGGATTCCAGTTTCTTGATCCTGTCCACGATCTCCTTGCTCTCGTCCAGGGAGATGGTCATTCCGAACTCCTTGAGCTTCGCGTTGATGCTGGCCCTTCCGGCCATGTCCGAGATCAGAACTTTGCGTTTGTTCCCCACGGTCTCCGGAGGGATGTGTTCGTAAGTGCGCGGGTCCTTCATCAGGGCGGAGACGTGCATACCGCCTTTGTGCGCGAACGCCTTCTCTCCCACATACGGAAGGCCGGGCGACGGAACGGTGTTCGATATCTCGCTGACGTACTTCGAAACTTCCGTGAGTTTGGATATGTCGGCTATCTGGACGTCGCAGTCCATCTTGAGTTTCAGGTTCGCGATCACTGAACACAGGTTCGCATTTCCGCATCTCTCGCCGATACCGTTGATGGTTCCCTGCACCATGGTCGCACCGCTGTCTACGGCGGCCATCGAATTGGCGACGGCCAGTTCCGTGTCGTTGTGGCAGTGGATCCCGACGGGGACACTGAACGAGAGTACGGTATCCTCTACGGCAGAGGAGATCTCATCGGGCATGGAACCTCCGTTGGTGTCGCATAGGACCAGCCATTCGGCACCGCCTTTCACGGCGGCCTCGAGGCATTTCATCGCATAATTGCGGTTGGCATAGTATCCGTCGAAGAAGTGCTCGGCATCGTACATCACGTGTTTTCCCGAAACCTTCAGGAATTTGACGCTCTCCTCGATCATCCTGAGATTCTCTTCCAGGGGGATGCAGAGCGCATCGGTGACTTGGAAATCCCAGTTCTTGCCGAATATGCAGCACCATTCCGCGGGGCATGCGGCAAGGTTCTGGAGATTTTTATCATCCTTCGCCTCGATGTAGTGTCTGCAGGTGCTTCCGAAAGCGGTCAGCACCGAGTTCTTGAGCTTCAGGTCCTCGGCCATCGCAAAGAACTCGTCGTCCCTCGGATTGGATCCCGGCCATCCGCCTTCTACGAATCCGATCCCGAACATATCGAGTTCTTTCAGTATGTCGATCTTGTCCTGCGCCGAATAGGAGATCCCTTCGCTCTGTGCCCCGTCGCGGAGGGTGGTATCGTAAATGATTATCTGTTCTTCAGGCATTTCAGTCCCTGTCGTCCATTATCGATATGAAATCGCTGAGTATGGCGGATGCTGTCTCTATGCGTCCCGCACCGTGTCCGGTGACCGTTACCGGTCCTGCCAGATCGGTCGTGATCTGTGCTGCGTTGAGTGTTCCCGACAATCCGAGGGGATGTCCCTTGGGTATCAGACGGGGCGAGACCTCGAGCTTGGTGTCCGAGACCTCTCCTATGAGCCTTATCACCATGTTGTGCGACGAGGCCAGTGCTACCGCCTCTGCGGTGATGGACCTGATGCCGGTGATGTTGACGTCCGAGAACGTGACATTCCTGCCGAATATCGAGTTGGCCAGGATGACCACTTTGCAGGCGGCGTCGTATCCTTCGACATCGTTGGTGGGATCCGTTTCCGCATATCCCATCTGCTGTGCCTCTTTGAGCGCCTGCTCGAAAGGCTGTCCGTTGTCCATTTTGCTGAGGATGTAGTTGCAGGTACCATTGAGGATACCGCGTATCGATTTGATGTTCTCTCCCACAAGGTTCTCCCTGCAGAGGTTGATTATGGGCATTGCGCCGCCCACGGAGCCTTCGAAGCGGAACTTGCATTTGTTCTTCTTCGCAAGTCCGATGAGTTCGGAGAAGTTCAGCGCCAGAGGGCCTTTGTTGACCGTGATGACATCTTTTCCGTGTTCGAGGGCATTCCTTATGTTCTTGAGACCGACACCGCCGGTCTTGATGTCTGTGGGGCTGACCTCCACCAGGAGATCGTATTCCACCGAATCCATGACCTTCACCGAATCGGTGTAGGTCTCTTTTCCGACCTTTCCGGTAGCTTTTTTGGTAGCGACGAGTTCGAGGGGTTCCAGTCCTTTCGGGTCCGCCGCGAAGGTCTTGGAATCCATGGCGCAGACTATGCGCACATCCTTTCCGTACCTGTTCCTCAGGAATTCCTTCCTGGCGGCCAGTACTTCCGCGAATCCCTGTCCGACGGTTCCGAAACCGGCTATGAGTATTCTCATCTCAGAGCCCCCTGATGTAGACGATACCGCCTTCCCTGCAGGCGGATACGAGGAATTTGTCAAGTTTTTCGAGATCTTCCTGGCTGAGGACCTCTGCGGTGATCATCGCGGTCATTGTGTTGGTGGCATTGGCCGTTGAATAGTTCACATCCACAGATTCGAACGATACTACGTTGGACGCTTCGTCTATGAGGCTCTCCACATATGATGCGCTGAACGACCCCACAAGGAGATATTCCATGGTGCAGGTCTTGTAGACCGAACCGATGGATGCTATGAGGATATCCCTGGATTTCCAGGCCTTCTTCAGCTTTTCCAGGTCGTCATTGCTGCCGACCTCGAATGTCACATTGACGCAGATCCTCTGATTGACTATGATATCACGATTGTGGACGACTCCCACGATGTTCCCGTTGACCATAGATATGGGCTCGAGGGAGCCTACCAACTGGCCGGGCAGGTCTTTGACATAGAGTTCTGCGTTTACCAACATTTTTGATTCACCTTATTTCTAAGTATTATTGTCACATGATATGCCGCCCTATTTAATAAGATGCGCGTACCCGCGACTAGACGTGACAAATCTTCCCAGCTACATTTATAATGGCTGAATGCAATCCTTACCGTATGTACAAAAATATCTTGGTAGCGGTCGACGGCAGCGATAGTAACAAGGTCGCAGTCGATGACGCGCTCTCAATTGCTAAGGAGATCGGAGCAAAGGTGACCGCGATATGCGTGTTCGACATAGGAAGCTATGCCGCTGTCGCACAGGGATACGGAATGGGGGACGAGAGGGAGTACATGCTCGAGACCTCCAAAAAATCCCTGAAATACGTGTCTGACAAGGCCGAGCAGATGGGTGTCGATCTCGAATGCAAGGTCGTCACCGGACGTCCTGCCGATGCGATCATCGAGGAGTCCAAGAATTTCGATCTTGTCGTCTGCGGAACACTCGGACGTACGGGTATCTCCCGTACACTCATGGGAAGCGTGGCGGAGAAAGTGGCCAGGATGTCTTACTGTCCTGTCCTCATCTGCCGTCAGGCAAAGTAAACCCATACTGTATGCCGATATTTCGGTATCGGCATACGGTTTTATATACTACTTCTCGATTCGCTTTTTTGTACGTTAGAAGTGTCGTAACTTGTAATGTATCATGTTGGTCTCGGATTTGCCGGTGATCTTCGGATATCGGGTATGTCGATATGGACGGCATACCGGTTCGGTGTCCGGGGATGTCGGATGGATACTTATCCGATGCCATCCTCCAATCGGCTCGGTCTTTTGACCCCCAACTTCGGGACCGGGCCAACAATTGATTTTTGAGTTTTTCTTATTGCGGATCGCTGTTGTTTATTATTCTAATGTATATTATTATACATTAATGTACAAAACCTAATATATCAATCATTCATCGTGGGCCCAAGGTGCTTTGATGTACGGAAGTAAGGACAGGAAAGTGAACAGGAATGTCATTCTTGCGATGGGTATGGTGATCCAGCTGTGTGCGGGTATCATCTACATGTGGAGCGTTTTCAAGAGCCCCGTGTCCGAGTACCTGTCCTGGGATTCCGGTTCGGCGGCCTTAGTTACTTCAGTCATGATGGTGGCTTTCGTGGTCGGTATGATCCTGGGGGGAAAGATAATGATCTCCCAGGGCCCCAGAAAGACCGCGGTCCTCGGAAGCATCATGATGTCTCTGGGCATATTCGCGACGGCCTTCGTTACTTCCGGCTGTCCTTCCCTGCTGTTCCTCACATATGCGGTCATCGGCGGACTGGGTGTCGGTGTTGTGTACACATGTACCGTTGCCAATGTCCAGAAATGGTTCTTCGACAGACGCGGATTCGCCACGGGCATGATGGTCGGGGCATTCGGATTCTCGACCGTGATATTCGCACCCGTCGGTTCATACCTTCTCGGTGAGGTCGGAGTTCCGATGACCTTCGAGATATTCGGGATCCTGTTCCTTCTCGTGTGTGTCGTCTGCTCCCTGTTCCTGGTGAGTCCTCCCGAGGACTACACCGTATCGAAGAACGGGGTCCGTGTCAATGTCGCAAAGGCCCAGAAGCAGTATACCGCGAAAGAGATGCTGAGGACCAGGTCGTTCTATCTGATCTTCCTCTCGCTGTTCTTCGTGCTGCCTGCGTTCTTCATCCTGAACCCTCTGCTGAAGCCTCTCGGAATGGAACGCGGACTCAGCGATGCCATGGCAACATTCGGAGTTATGATCGTAGGTGCCAGCAGTGCCGCGGGACGTCTTCTCATCACCTGGTTGTCCGATAAGACCGGACGCCTCAGGGCTTTGTTCCTCATCGTGGCACTCACGGCCGTCGGAATAATCGTTGCGATCTTCGCGCAGGACGTATTGTTCCTTGTGTGCATAGCTATAATCGGTCTTGCCTTCGGAGGAGCTTCCGGCGTTTATGCCACCCTCACGGCGGACCATTTCGGAACGCAGAACATGGGTGTGAATTACGGAATAGTCTCATTGGCATTGGGCGGATCGTCCCTGACGTTCACGTTCCTGAACAACTATCTTTCCGGATCGGGAGATTACACCCTGTCCTTCCTGATCGCAGCTGCGACATGTGTCGTCTCATTCGTCCTTATCCTTTTGCTGAGGAGAGAGAAGGGAGATCAGCCGTCGGGAGATACGGCAACCGGGGAATGACTTCCCCTCCTTTCTAATTTTTTGAATTTTCCTACCAAAATTATTGTCGGTAGCCGATACGTATATATAGAAACACAAATACATTCAATCATGGGAAAACACAACAAAGAGCGTCGCCACGAAGATGCTCAGGCAAAGGCAGCCCACACGAGTGCGCCTGCAGCCACACCTTCGCAGACCCAAAAGAAACACTGATCGGGCGGACACTGCTGTGTCTCGGCCGATGTAAACAATTCGGTTCTCCGGCGACCCGCGCGGAAACATGCGGGTCACTGAAGGACCTATTTTTGATATTTTCAACTTTCATCTGGCATTTCGCATTCGTTTCAGTTGATCCTTATAATGGGACGGTCTGTTTTGAAGATCATCTCGAACGTTCTAACTTCATCTTAAATTTGAATATTCATTAGACATTTGTCTATTATAATAATGTATTAATAGTTAAATGAACTAAGACCGTCTATGAGCTTCATGTATGATAAGCCTCTGATCGTTCGCATACTGCAGATCACATTCGCAATAGCGGGCGTGTTCTTGGTATATATATAGCAGCGGTCGGCGCATCGTATCCCGTTTTCTCTGTGATAACATTGGCAATAGGAATCGTCTGTTTGGTGTGCGGAAAGCTGGTCACTCTCAGAAAGTGGTATGCATGGCATCTGACATTGGCAGCTCTTCTGCTGTTTGCTGGATATCTGGTAATGGCTTACCTGGAGACCGCGGATATCATGTGGATCATGGCGGTTGTCTTGGATATGATGATAGTCCTTTCATGGTCTGTCGGGTTCACAAGACAGTATTTCGACGCGGCCGCATGAAATATCGATCCCGGATCCCGACGTCCTCTGAGTTTGAGGATAAACCGTTTTTCTTTTTCCCATTATTGTTTTCCTGTCCATCCGTCTGAAGGATGTTTGTTCATTTGATGTCCAATATATAGATTATTTAGTCATCTATACATCTATTTATGTGATTTATGATTAGACAAATGTCTAATAAATCAAAATTGTTATATACATTTATTTCATGACAGCAATTGGTGACATAATATTGTTAGCACCATACGGATATCAATTGCTGGATTCGCTGGACGCGATCGCATCTTACAATGCGATTGACACTGTCTGGCTTCTGTTAGCAGCAGCATTGGTATTTTTCATGCAAGCCGGTTTTGCCATGGTCGAATCAGGATTCACCAGAGCGAAGAATGCCGGAAACATATCATGAAGAATACCCTTGACATGGCCTTTGCAACGGTCGTGTTCATGGCTGTGGGCTGCAGCTTTGCATACGGAACTGACGTAGCAGGTCTTGGTTTCATTGGATTCCCGGATCTGTTCCTTTCACATACTGACCTATCCAACGGATACACATCCGGAGCATACATCCTGTTCCAGCTGGTATTCGCAGGTGCGACCGCAACTATCGTTTCGGGAGGAATGGCAGAACGTACCAAGTTCTCTTCATACATCCTCTACTCGATCACGATATGTGCATTTGTCTACCCGGTGGTCTGTCACTGGGTCTGGAGCGGCGACGGCTGGCTCTTCAACATGGGATATGTCGATTTGCAGGATCGACGGCGGTCCATATGGTCGGAGGTATCACAGCCCTTCTCGGAGCATTCTTCCTCGGACCACGTATCGGAAAGTACAAGAAGGACGGAACGCCGGTGGCAATGCCGGGTCATAACCTGACAATCGCCGCATTGGGTGTGTTCATCCTCTGGTTCGGATGGTTTGGGTTCAACGGAGGTTCGTCACTGGGAGTTTCGACCTTTGAATTGGGAACATTGACGTCCGAAGTGCTTCTGATAACCTGTCTTGCCGCAGCCTGCGGTACGATAGGGGCGATGGTCACGACCTGGGTCAGATACGGACACCCCGATGTTTCGTTCACATTGAACGGATGTCTGGCCGGATTGGTGGCGATCTGTGCCGGCTGTGCGGCCGTTGACTACTACGGAGCGGTCATCATCGGGCTGATCGCAGGAGTGGTCGTCGTCTTCGGAGCCGAATTTGTAGAGAAGAAGCTCAAGATCGACGACCCTGTCGGAGCATTCGCCGTCCACGGACTTTCGAGTATAGTAGGTATCCTCTCGGTGGGATTCCTGGCAAATCCCGATTGCTTCTCAGGAGTGGCGGGTCTGTTGTACGGAGGAGGCTTGGACCTTCTCGGCATTCAGGTACTGGGTATGTTGGCCATCGGCGCATGGACCGTGATATGCATGGGTACGGTGTTCTTCGTTCTGAAGCACACCGTCGGACTCCGTGTTTCCGAGGAAGAGGAACTTTCGGGTCTGGACCTTACAGAGCACGGACTGGCGAACGCGTATTCGGGTATGGTCCCCGATCTCCATATCGTGCACGAGGAATCCGAGCTCGGACTTCCCGTACAGCCCATGGGTCCGTCGGAATCTCCCGGAATACAGGTCACGGATTACAGCGAGCCCGAGGGTTCCGGTCTGAAGAAGGTCGTGATCATCACCGGCCGCAACAAGCTCGGAATACTGAAGGAGAGAATGGACGCCATTGGCGTCACCGGAATGACGATCACATACGTGGAAGGATACGGGGCCCAGAAGGGCCAGACCACGATATGCCGCGGTGTCGAGATGGAAAGCACGCTCCTGCCCAAGATCAAGGTGGAGATCGTGGTCGGAGACATCCCTCTGGACAAGGTCATGAACACCACCAAGCAGGCGATATACACCGGATCGGTCGGTGATGGAAAGATATTCATCTACAATGTCGCCGGAGCGGTCAGAGTAAGAACGGGGGAAGTGGGAAAGGCCGCAGTGAGCAACGAAGTCTGAGTGTTTATTCTTCAATCAAACCTTTTAAAAAACCTTTTTTTCGGAGTGAGGAAAATGTTCGTTTCAGTATCGGATTTCAGATCGAATATGATGTATTGCCCGGACATCTCGTCCAGAGAGGACGTGATCATAACCAGGCACAGCAGGGCAGTGGCCACGGTGACAAACACCGCGGATTCGCTTTCGGAGGCTGTAGGCTCCCTTTGCGGAGTGTTCAAGGTAGAGGAGGCCAAGGCCGGTGATGGTGCTTGCCGATCCGGGTCTATCTTGACACGGAATTGGTGATGGCCTTCCTATTCGACAGGTCGGAATTCGCGGCAGAGCTCGAGGCGCTGATCAATATCATGTCAGGCGAGACGCTCGAAAGATATTGCTCCGTCTTCTGCATCGATAGGATATACCATATTGCGTCCAGGAGGGAAGGCGGCGATGATGCGTTCAGAGCGGTGGTCACGAGGTTCATGAGATTCGTGGAACCTTTGGACGTGGATGTGGAGGACATCATGAGTGCCGTGAATTCGGGAATGAGGGATTTCGAGAAGGCCGTCATGCTGTGCTCGGCGGGAAGGAAAGGGGCTGGTATCGTGCTGTCATTGACGGAGAAAGGCTACGGAAACCCCCCGATGCCGATCATGACCCCGCTCAAGTTTCTGAACACGGATCATTGACGGCCAGCGCCCAAGCTGTCGTTCAATAAAATGGTAAATGGCGCCGAGAGGGAGATTTGAACTCCCGAGGGAAAGGTTCCCACGAGCTTTCCAGGCTCGCGCCTTACCGGGCTGGACTATCTCGGCTCGGGACACGGCTAACAGGTTATGCTTTATAAGTCTTTTGAGTTGGTTTTTTGATTTCTGCATTATATGGTCATTTTCAGACTATTTTGAGATATTCCGTATCGCGATCGGAACAGGGTCGGGCAGGGAGATATATACTGGGAGATGCAGATAAGCAGACGGCAATCTTTCATAAAGACGGAAGATATTACTTGGAGCAGTGGTCTAATGTCGATAAGTAGAATGATGTTTCCCTTTGCAGCGATCGTAGGTCAGCGCGACATGAAACGCGCCCTTTTACTGAATATTGTGGATCCCGGAATAGGCGGGGTCCTGATCAGAGGTGAGAAGGGGACAGCAAAGTCGACAACGGTAAGGTCGCTGACGCAGGTATTGCCGCAGGTAACGGTGATGAAAGGATGCCCTTTCAACTGCGATCCGTCCCATCCGGACAAGCTCTGTGCCGAATGCTCGGAGAAATATGCTTCCGGCGATTACGAGACGGAGACCGTTCCCATGAAGGTTATCGAACTTCCGCTGAGTGCGACCGAGGACCGTGTTGCAGGTACATTGGACCTGGAGAACGTTCTGCGTACCGGTAAGAAGAGATTCGAACCCGGCGTTCTGGCGCAAGCGAACGGGAATCTTCTCTATGTGGACGAGGTCAATCTTCTAGAAGACCACATCGTGGACCTTTTGCTGGATTCCGCCGCAATGGGCGTGAACTATGTCGAAAGGGAAGGAGTATCCTTCTCCCACCCGTCTAAATTCATTCTAGTTGGTTCGATGAACCCCGAAGAGGGGGAACTCAGACCCCAGCTGTTGGACAGATTCGGACTCTGCGCCGAGATACAGAGCGAGAGGGACACGAAACAGAGGTCCGAGGTGATCCTGCGCAGAATGGCTTTCGATGACGATCCGACAGGTTTCACCGCAGATTACGAGATAGAGACGGATGCCATCCGCAGACGTCTGGTCGAAGCCCGCAAACTGCTCTGTTCGGTCAGGGTCGACAGGAATATCGTGGTCATGGCATCCGAGGTCGCTCTGCATTTCGACATGGAAGGGCACAGGGCGGACATCACATTGGTAAGGGCCGCAAGGGCAAACGCCGCATACGAGGGCAGGACGGAGGTCATCAAGGACGATATCGCCGCGGTCGCCCCGATGGTGCTGGTCCACCGTATCAAGAGGAAACCCTTCGAAGACACCAAGTTCGACAGAAGAGAGTTGGCAGAATGTCTCAACGCACTCTGAGAACGGGATTGCCGTTCTCCTCCGTGATAGGTCTCGGGCGCGCCAAAAGGGCGCTTATGTGCGCGGCGGTCGACGATACCATCAAAGGAGTATTGATCAAAGGTCCTCCGGGCACTGCGAAAAGTGTTCTTGTAAGGTCCTTTGCCGACAGCATCTCCGACAGATACGTGATCGATGTTCCCCAGAATGTCACAGACGACCAACTCTTCGGCGGAATAGATATCGAGAAGGCCATAGTCGAAGGGCATACCGTTGCCTCCAAAGGGATCCTGCGCCGCGCCGACGGCAATCTTCTGTACATAGACAACATCAATCTTCTGAACCCGAAGGCCTCCTCCGACATCCTGGAATCGGTTATATCGGAAAGGATCAAGATCGAAAGGGAGGGGATCTCCGCCGAATATCCTTTGCATACGACGGTCCTGGCGACGATGGATCCCTCCGAGAAGGAACTGTCCCCTACAGTATCAGACCGTTTCGATATCTGCGTCACGATCTTCACGGAGGAAGATTCCGAGGTCAGGGCGGACATAGTCTCTCTGAGTATGGATCTGGTCGGGAAGGATACCCGGGAAGGCAGGTCATCGGATGAAGAGATCCGCAGGAATATCGACAGTGCCAGAGAATTGTTGCCGAAGATAAGGATCACCAACAGGGAGACGGACAAGATCTCCCGCATATGTTCGGAGCTCAACATCCGCGGATACCGCGGGGATATAGCTGCCGCAAAGGTAGCAAGGGCATTGGCTGCTCTGGACGGAAGGAACTCTATCGCGGAGGACGATATCCGCGAGGCGGCCATCATGTGCCTTTCGCACAGGAAAGCGGATCCCGGGGACATCATCGAAGAAGAGGAACAGGAGGACGACGGTATCGATGTGAGGAAGGAGGTCGAGGTGGAGACTAACGCCGACGAACTGGACGTCGATACCATAATCGTCACCCATTCCACGGCCGAACCGCGGCCTGCCGAACAGCCCAAAGAGGAGAAGGACGACATCTGTCTCGACACCGTCGAGATCATAAACGAACTCGTAGAATTCGAGTCGATACGCCTTCACGAGATGGTCGGAATAAAGAAGAGGGCGGAGATAACCCAGAAGAACAATTCCGGGAGATATGTCAGGGCAAGGGTGCCGAACGGAAAGACAGCCGATCCCGCATTCGATGCCACCGTACGTGTCGCCGCTCCGTATCAGAGGACACGCGACCACAAGGGTCTGAGCATCGCGATAGAGCCGCAGGATATCCGCGAGAAGGTCAGGGTCAGACGCGACCGCTGTTCGTTCCTGTTCATGGCGGATGTGAGCGGTTCCCAGGTGGTCGGGCGCATGATGGACGTGGTCCAGGGCGCCATCCGTTCCATGCTGAAGGAGAACTATGTGAAGAGGGACAAGGCCGGTCTGATGACGTTCAGGGCGGACAGGGTCGATCTTGCCGTTCCGTTCACACGTTCCGTAGAGACGATCTGCGATACTCTGGCACATACACCGACAGGCGATTCCACACCATTGAACAGTGCTTTGCTGGAAGCAAGGGCATACCTCATCAACTATCTGAGGAAACATCCCGACGAGAGGTGCTACGTGGTGATCATAACCGACGGTCAGGGCAACGTGGCGGCCGAGAAGGGAAAGGTCCCGGTCTCGGAGCTCAAGAAGATAACCAAGATCATGCACATCCCGAACACGGAGTGGACGGTCATCGATACCAGTGACGGACTCGGCAAGAAGGATGCCGTAAAACTTGCGAAATGGCTTGATGCCAGATACATAACCCTGAGCGATCTCGGCGAGTACTGATCAGACGTGCCAGTCGATATCCGATCTCAGGTCGCTCATGTGCGTCCTGATCTTCCTCGCATTGCGGACGACCTCTCCGTCGACGCAGACGCACTTTATGCATTCCTTCTCATCCGCTTCCGAAACGGTATTGCCGATAGGTCCGATGAGACGGGAATGTCCGAAGAATTCCGTATCCCCGAACGCTCCGACGTTGTTCACGAATACGGTATAAATGACGTTCTCCAGCGATCTTGCGGGAGCGACCCTTTCGAAGAATTCCCTCGAAGGCTCCGCCGATGCTGAGATGCAGATGTTCACATCGGCACCGTTCACGGCGTAGAATCTGAAGATCTCCGGGAAGAAGATATCGTAGCATATGGACAGTCCGAACCTCATTCCTTTGAATTCGGCGATGACCGGTCTGCTTCCCTGTCTGAATACACGTTCGGAATATATTCCGAACTTAGCCAGATACAGTTTGTCATAACGGATGGTGGAGCTCTGCGTGACGAAGTACAGCGAGTTCCTGATCGTATCTTTGATGTACATGGGAGCGCCGACGGCGATGGCTATATCCTTCTCCGAACACCAGAGTGTGAGCTTGTTCAGGGCCATCTCGACATCTTCCTTCAAAGATCCGTAATCCGCGCCGTAACCTGTAAGGAACAGTTCCGGGAAGACGTAGACATCTGCGTTCACTTGGGATATCGTACTCAGGATCCTGTCGAGGTTCAGTCCCACGTCTCCGACGGTGGAGCGTACCTGACACATGGCTATCTTCACACTCATGCCACGGGAGATGCGGGGACGGCGTATAACTCTGCCGTTCGGAAGGACCAACTTATTTCTATCTACAGCGGGATACAGAACGCATGGCAGAGAACAAGCTCCACGAGATCGATGCAAAGGACGTCGAAAAGCTTACGGATTTCATCAGAGGTGCGGTCGAGAGGACCGGCTGCAAAGGTCTGGTCGTCGGACTCAGCGGAGGTATCGATTCCGCCGTTGTGACCAAGCTCTGCGTGGATGCCATCGGAGCGGACAGAGTACTGAACATCTTCATGCCCACCTCCGTCACTGCGTTGGATGATTACAAGGGTACGAGGGATCTCAGCAAGCTTTGGGGTACGACGTACAAGATGGTCGACATCCAGCCTGCCGTGGATGCTTTCACCGCCGCATTGTTCTCGAAGGATATCGCACCGCTGGAAAGAGGGAACATATCTGCCAGGTGCAGGATGATCGTCCTGTTCAACAACGCCAAGAAGAGGAACTACATGGTCGTTGGAACCTCCAACAGAAGCGAGCTCATGATGGGATACTTCACGAAGTTCGGGGACGGAGCATCGGACATGGTCCCCATGGCGGACCTTTACAAGACGCAGGTCTGGGAGGTCGCCAAGATCATCGGTGTTCCCCAGGAGTATATCGACAAGGTCCCGACCGCGGGTCTGTGGGAAGGCCAGACGGACGAGAGCGAGATGGGAGTGACCTATCGCGATCTCGACCATGTTCTGAACGGCTTTGCGCTGTCCATGACGGACGGGGAGATAGCAAAGGACGTCGGGATCCCGGAGGCGAAGGTGGCCGAGCTCAGGAAGCAGGTCGCCGCAATGGAGCACAAGAGGACCCCGGCATACGTTCCCGATGTCAAATTCAATGTATGATCCGGATATCCAGATGATTTGAGTATCATTTGATAATTCATAGTACGAAATCTTTATTAAGGATACCGCAATCGGTGTTGTACAGCTCCTGTAGTGTAGCGGCCAATCATGAAGCCCTCTCGAGGCTTCGACACGGGTTCAAATCCCGTCGGGAGCACTCATTCGTTTTTTGTGATAACGACTGTTTGAGCTGGATTGTCATTTCATCCCATTTTTGTCACATTTCCGATCGGATGTTTGTTCATACGGATGCCGTCGGATCTTATACGCTGTTTAAGAAATTCATTTTTCGGAGGCGGATCTTCGACCGTTGATTCTAGAGTATTAAATATGTTAGGATTAATATATAAAATTGTTAAAAACCAACCAACCTAATATTCTATATAAACGTAATAAGGGGTCTGAATGACAGAAAAAAACAACAATCTGAGCGTGTTGGAGGAGAAGCACAACATCTCGATAATGTTGTTCCTCTATGAGAACGGCACATGCATAAAGAGTCAGATCTACAAGGGGATCTCAATGAATCCGAGGATGCCCGACAAGCTGAATATGCTTGAAAACAAGGGTCTGGTACAGATAAGGACTGACAACTTCAGTAATAACCGTGCCGAAGTATCTTTGACCGAGAAAGGTATCGAGGTCGCCAAGCATCTCCAGGCGATCAACGAGATCATGGACGGAAAGAGCTGAATTATCCCGGATGCAGCTCCAGAGCATGTTATATTCGGGATATCGTTACACAATTGATGTCGATTGAAATTGCAGTATCGTTTTATCTGTCATTAGTTCTAAATCGATCGATCGGAGTCGGTCTGTTTAATTATTGCCATCCGATCCGGGACACGGGATCATGATGTTCCCGGTTATTGTGGATTCGTTGATCACTACAACAGATCCGTTCACTGCGAGTATTCCCGCTCCTCCGCCTTTGACGGGGTTGGGAACGCTGTTGCCTTTGAGGGTAGAACTGTTGATCGTGACATTGCTGCCGTTGGTCGCGTATATCGCACCGCCGCCGTGGGAATCGTTCTCGGTCGTCGATGTGTTGTCGCTGAGTGTTGCATTGTTGATCTCAACAGTGCCGCCCACTGCGCATATCGCACCGCCGTTTCCGGTCACGCTGCAGTTATTGATGGAGCCTCCGTTCATGACGAAACTTCCGGTCTCAACACGTACAGCACCGACGAAGGCACCGCTGCAGTTTGTGATCGTGGAGTTATACAGAGTTGTTACTCCCCCTTCGATAGCGATCGCGCCGCTCCGGTAATTGGAATGAGCGTCGGTTATCGTGACACCGGATCCGTTGGCCGTTCCGAGTGTGACGTTTCCGCTGTTCACCACAATGAGCGCGACGGATGCTGTTTTGTCTTCGGCATCGCTGCCGGATCTGCCGCTGATGGTGATTCCATCTCCGATGACGAGATCACCGCCGTCGACGTAGAACATTGCGCGGTTCGTTCCCACACTCTTGTACAGAGTGGCGGATGTGGCCGAGCCCTCAAGTTCTATGGTCAAAGTACCGCTTTTGATGACGTATGGTGTCGTCAGGGTCATACCATCACTTATTGTGATCGTCTCATCTGTTGTGATCACGGTAACATTAATAGTGGGGACGTTCACTCCGTCTGAGTTCGCGTCTCCTCCCACCATTGCCGGACCGATGAGCAGTATGGCTACAACTACCATTGCCGTCATGATCAATGATCTTTTGTTATCCATAGTTTTTATCACCTTAAATAACACATTACACTTGGACACTGTATATACATTATTGTAATACTCTACATTAGGATAGGTTGTATTGCGTTATTTAACGTGTTTTTTGAATATTTTAACATGTTTTTATCGTTTTTCGGGCATTATTCGCGTTGCAGTGGAAACGGTGTTTTTCGGCGCCACAGCGGATATCGCAGGGAGTTTATCGTGCATCGCAGATCCTTTAACGAAATTCGTAAAATTCAGCTAAAAACTATAATCGTTAGAAGTTTGGAAGCCGCTCGGATACAAAAAATTTGAATCCGTTTCTTTCGCCGTAAACGGCCATTTTTGGAAAAGTATCTCAAAATGGGGTATGAGCACGGGCAAGGTCCCGAACTTCGTTAAAAAGGCCGTTTCCGTTCGATAAAATGAAAGGAAATTTCCGAACAGGATTGGATGGAGGGTCAATCCATGCCTAAGAAACGGGAGCAGCACACGAGGAAATTGTATGCGACCTTTGGTTCGGAATAGTAGTAGAGATGGGGGAATCCGGCGGAAAGGGGACCCTTGCAGTGCATGCATTCGTACCTCTTTCCGTTAGATGATTTCACCGCGGTGCAATCGGTACCGCAGTCGTCCGAATCCCAATAGTGGAATTCGTGCGCCTTTATGCTGCAGTTTTTGAGGATATCCGATCCTCCCTCGGATGACACCGTGATGTATCCGAAACGGTTCAGTTTTCCCTTGTTCACGGCCTCGGCGTCGAAGACGTCCGCCATGGGGTACATCCTACCGTCGGAACCTTCGATCTCCCTGTGGAGGTACATGAAACCGCCGCACTCCGCGATGCATGGCATCCCCGCGGTTATCTTGCTGCGCATGTCCTCGAGCATCACTTTATTCGCAGATAGCGTCTCGGCGTGGAGTTCCGGGTATCCTCCCGAAAGGATGACGCCTCCGACCCCGTCCGGTATCTTTCTGTCATGCATGGGCGAGAAACGGACGATCTCCGCGCCGCATTCCTCCAGGAGTCTGATGTTGTCCTCGTAGGTGAAGCAGAACGCATCATCGTCTGCCAATGCGACCTTCACCTTACCGTCGATCTTTTCGATCTCCGGAGGTATGTATTCCAGGTCCGGAGCGGTATTTGCAAGCTCTATGAGAAGGTCGATATTCAGTGATCCCTCCAAGACATCCGCGAGCTTGTTCAGCTTTTCCTTGAGGGATTCTATCTCTCCCGGAAGGCAAAGACCCAGATGACGGCTTTCCAGCACAAGGTCTGTGACCTTGGGAACGTATCCGATGACCTTGATCCCGACCTCTTCTTCGATGATCTTGGAGACCTCGGCGTACACCGGGGCGGACATGTTGTTGAGGATCACACCCTTGATGTTGTTGTTCCTGAACTCCTTGAAACCCTTGACCACGGGCACGGCGGAGAGGCTTGCCCCCCTGCAGTTGACTATCAGTATCGTGGGACATTCCAGCCTTTCGGAGACATCGTAGGTGCTTCCTCTGGTGGTCGCCATGCCGATGCCGTCATAGTATCCCATGACGCCTTCGATGACGGAGATGTCCTGTCCTTCGGCGGACCTGGAGAACAGATATCTCATGGTGTCCGTGTCGGTGAAGAACGGGTCCAGATTCTTGGACGGGGTCCCGATGACCCTGCTGTGAAACATCGGATCGATGTAATCGGGACCGCATTTGAACGATGATACCTTCAGCCCCCTGTTGACCAGGGCCTGGAGTATCCCGCATGTGATGAGGGTCTTGCCGCTTCCGCTGGCCGGTGCGGTCAGAAGAAGTCTCGGAAGGGTCAGTTGCCCTTCCCCCTGCATGTGACTATGTAGACCGGGTTCTGTGCGGTCATGAGATGGTATCTTCCCGCCTTCCTTCCTTTCGATACATTGACGCAGGCGATGTCCTCCTCGACGAGGTCCATGGCCCTGATGCATTCCATGGTCTCCGCCATGGTCTCGATGGTGACGGAATTGACGACGAAACGTGCGGACGGGTTCTTCTCCAGCACGCATTCCAATATCTGTTTGAGGTTTCCGGCGGAACCGCCGACGAACACATGGGTCGGTGCGGGCAGGTCCTTCAATGCTTCCGGTGCGTAGCCGGGGACGATCTCCAGATTGGGCACGGCGAACTTCTTTTTGTTCTTCTTGATAAGTTCCACTGCTTCCTCTTCCTTCTCGACGGCATAGATCGTTCCCCCGACGGCCACCAATGCCATTTCGACGGATACCGAGCCGGTGCCGGCTCCCACGTCATAGACGACGGAATCGTCGCCGAGTTTCAGTTTTGCCACGGACAGCGCCCTGACCTCGGATTTGGTCATGGGAGCGTCTCCGCGGATGAGCTCGTCATCCTGTATGGAGATGGGATTCACCGTCGAATAGTTCGGATTCTCGATAAGTGCCACACAGAGTTTGGAATCGATCTTGTCCATGATCTCGGACGGGTGTCCGGATATGATCTTCTCCCCGGGATTGCCGAGGTCCTGACCGATGGTGATGTTGACGCTGTCGAAACCGTACTCGATGAGTACCGAGCACAGCGATCTTGCGCCTTCCGTTCCGTTGAGAAGGGAGAACACCTTCGGGTGTCTCTTCACCTCTCCGATGATATTGAGGCTCCTTCCGTGGGCGCTTACGGGATGGACATCCTGCCAGGTGGTCCCGAGTTTGGAGCAGAAATAGACCAGTGACGATATTCCGCATACGACCTTGAGATCGAACTCGTCCCTGTCCACGGAATCTATGAGTTTCTTTGCCGCGCTGTAGAATCCCACATCTCCGGACACGAGCACGGCGATGCTGCGGTATTCGGGGTGTTCCTTCACATATGCCAGTATCTTGTCTGCGGCATATTCTTCGAGGATATCGCTGCCGACCATTCCGACGGATTCCACCATCCTTTTCGCACCGACCACAAGGTCTGCGGATGCGATGGTGTCGCGTGCTTCGACGGTAAGGCCCTGAGGTGTTCCCATGCCTATTCCGATGACGGCGAAACTGCGTCTGTCATCCTCTTTGCATTCGCAGGTATCTTCGATACCGTATCTTTCCCTGAGCATGCCGACAACATCGTCGAAGCTCATTCCCGTTTCCTTTACGGGCCTTCCTATAAGAATGACCTCCGCTCCGGCCCTCGATGCGGCGGATATCTTCTCGCCGAATCCTCCGGGCTGGCCAGAATCCTTCGTTACCATGAATCTCGCATCGGTCTGTCTGAGCATGCCGTAGTTGAGTTCCTCGTCGAACGGTCCCTGCATGCAGATGATGTGCTTGCCTTCGAAACCGGCGGATATGCATTTCTCCAGACTGTCGGCGTTCGGTAATACGCGGACGTAGGTCCTGTCCCTGAGGTCCGCGTACTTGGCGACCTCTTTGCTGCCGGTGGTGGCAAGAATGTTGCCTTCGGTGTTCTTCAGGTATTCGACGGCCTCGTCTATGGTGTCGACGACCTTCAGATCCCCGCAGTGTCTTCCTTCAGGTCTCAGCAGACGGATGTATTCCGCACCTGTCCTGGCACATGCTTCTTTGATGTGTTCCGTGACGGTTACGGCATAGGGGTGTGTCGCATCGATGACCAGCGGATATTTCTTCATGAGATCGCACATTCCGTCCATTCCGAGTCTGTCGGAAGAGACCTTCACGTTATCGCTCTCGCTGAGAAGCGCCTTTCCGTATTTCGTGACTACACACGAGTGCACTTCGACACCATGCGAACCGAGGAACTCCGTGAGTTTCCTTCCCTCGGTCGTTCCTGCAAAAATCAGAACCCCCTTCATCTGTTTCCCTCTTTGAATATGATCTTGAAATCCTCTTTGACGACGGCGATGGTCACACCGTCCTTCGAGGTCTTTTTGAGTATAAGTTTTCCATCTTTGGATGCTTTGACCGCAGACCTTTCGCACACGCAGTCCACGCTTGTGACGGACCTTACGAAATCCGATCCGGAGAAACCGATGTTCTCCATGGAGTTGAGCTCATCTGCGGTGAAGAACACCGAAGGCAGTCCGAACTCCCTGCAGAGCTCTTTCAGTGCCGTTTCGTCCTCCTTCAGATCGATGCTGGCGATGACCCTTACGCTGTCCGGAGAGATATCCAGCTTCTTCAGCGTATCGCAGAACAGCGAACGCACGTTTTCGTAAGGGATATCCTTCTTGCACCCGATACCGACCACATGGTCCTCCGGTACAAGTACCAGCGTGTCTTTGAAGGGCAGTTCCGGTTCGTATTCGGAAGATATCAGGATGCCCGTATCGTGATCTCTTTTCTCGGAGATCCCCGCGGGAAGACCGCCTTCCACAGGATAGTCCGATACGAATCCCACGGTCTTTCCGTCCAGGAGCTTGGATGCGATCTCTTTCGCTATCCTCTTCCCTCTGAATCTCATACCGTTCTCTGCGGCGAACTGGTCCACGGCGAACTTTCCGTTGACGTCCGTGGCCGTTGTGATGACGGGTACCGCACCGATGGCCGATGCGATCTCCGATGCAAGCCTGTTCGCACCGCCCACATGTCCCGACAGCAATGATATCACGAATCTTCCGTTGTCATCCAGACAGACCACGGCAGGATCCTTCTTCTTGTCTTTCACATACGGGGCGATCATCCTGACCGCAATGCCGGTGGCGCTTACGAAGACGACCGCTTCGGACGTCTCCATGGCCTTTACGGTCCATTCGGACAGGGAACCTTCTATTTTCGCCGTATCCGCGGATTCGGATTGCGTCTTCGAGAATACTTTGCAATCCCTGTCCTTCAGGACACCGGCAATCTTTTCGGCCAGGACGCATCCTTTGGCCGTGAAGGCGACGATGCTGATCATTCGTCCAGCTCCTTCATGAGGTGCTCTGCGCTCTTCGATTGGCAGAGCTTTCCGTAATTCGATGAGAACATGACCGCGCCGACCTCCAGTTTTCCGCCGGTACGATGGGTCATGTGATATTCTATCTTGTCGGCGAGCACGGACATGACCTTGTCCATAAGTCCCGCTTCTTTGAGGATGTCCAATGCCGCCTCCGTGGTGGCCGCGTTGAGCACCTCTTTCGCAACCTCTGCGCTGCCGCCCGCCCCTATGGTGTATGCGGTGAGTATCTCGAGTCTGCAGTCGGCATTCCTGGAATGCGTGTTCATTATGCCGCCGGCGACCTTGACGAGCTTTCCGATGTTGCCCACAAGGAGAACGCCTTTCAAACCCAGTTCGACGGCATGGTCCAATGCTTCACCCAGGAAATTGCTGCATTTCACTACCGAAGCGGCCCCTATGTTGTCCATGCCCTCGGAATAATCCTTTCCGTAGTTCCCGGGGACAAGCAGAATGTATTTGTGCCCCTCGGCGACCAGCATGTCCATTTCCTTCGTGATCGTGGCTATCAATGCGGATTCGCTCATCGGCATCACGATGCCCGAGGTCCCGAGTATGGATATCCCTCCGAGGATACCGAGATTCGGATTGAATGTCCTTTTCGCGATGGTCTCCCCCTCCGGAACATCGATTATCACATCGAGTCCGCGGGTCCATCCGAAGGATTCCGCGACATCGTTCACGGCCTCGAGTATCATATGTCTCGGAACGTGGTTGATGGCGGCGTTCCCCACAGGCTGATCGAGTCCTTTCCTGGTCACCCTTCCGACTCCGTGGCCCCCGTCGAGGATTATCTTGCCGTCGTTCCTTTTCTTTACGGTCGAGAAGACAAGCGCCCCGTGGGTCGCATCGATATCGTCCCCGCCGTCCTTCTTCGCGGCGCATCTGACACTGTCCTCCGAGACGGAGATCTCGTGGATATCTATCTGAAGGGTCTTTCCGCTGGGAACGGTGATATCGACCTGTTCTACCCTCTTTCCGCCCAAAAGCATAAGGGCCGCGGCCTTTGATGCGGCGGCCGCACAGGTGCCGGTCGTGTAACCGCATCTGAGTCTCTTGCCGCCGACGAAGACAGTATCCTCTGACATGGATGAATCGGGATGTATCCGCCAACTTATAATAGTTCGGACTTGATGTCCGAACCGCTGTCTGAACAGCAGATTCAGAGGATACAGATTCTGGAGAAAGTAAAATGAAATTAGAAATTGTAAAACCCGAAGATATCGAAAAGAGAAGCATGGAGATTATCACGTCGGAGCTCAATGGAAGGACACTTCCGGAACCTCAGTTCTCCATTCTGAAAAGGTGTATCCACACCTCTGCGGATTTCGATTATTATGATAACCTGACATTCTCGGAGAACGCGGCCCAGATCGGAATCAAAGCGATCAGGGAAGGCGCCCACATCGTCACCGATACGAAGATGGCCGCGGCCGGTATCAACAAAGGAAAGCTCAAGCAGTACGGCGGAGAGGTACACTGTTTCATCAGCGATGACGATGTCGTTGAAGAGGCCAAGAAAGAGGGATGTACCAGAGCTACGATAAGTATGCGCAAGGGCGCAAAGCTCAAAGGCCCTGTCATATTTGCGATCGGCAACGCTCCCACGGCCCTTGTCGAGCTCGACAGGCTGATCAGGGAAGAGGGTCTGAGGCCCGCGCTCATCATCGGAGTGCCGGTGGGATTCGTCAATGTCGTCGAGTCCAAGGAACTCATCATGAAGGCAGGCATCCCGTACATCGTGGCACGCGGAAGGAAGGGCGGAAGCAATATCGCCGCGACCATCTGCAATGCGATGATCTACTGGAAAGGCGAGATCTGAACTTCACGCCGGCACATTATCAAACCTTTTTATTTTTCATATACTGGCACTGATAAGTCCATACATGTTTCGGATTGTATTTTTATGAAAAAATACAGATCTGCAAAATACGCATAC
>DAYM01000006.1:148417-213167 GCA_002506905.1 Methanomassiliicoccaceae archaeon UBA328 | reverse complement strand
CGCCGTCCGGACGGCGTGTATGCGGTACCGATAACTTCGATGAAGGTCTGAGTTGCGTACGCGGGTGCGCCCAATCAATATTTTATATAGGCTCAAGGCCTACTCCGTTCCGTTATTATGACAGCTAAAAGGACAGTCAAGATGGAACGCAGCACGAGGGAGACCAAGGTCGCCGTCGAGCTGAACATAGACGGTAAAGGCGATTTCGATGTCGTCACCGACATCCAGTTCCTCAAGCACATGGTGGAGACCCTCGCGAGATACGCATCATTCGATATCAAACTCGATGCGTCCGGGGACAACGAGCACCACATCATCGAGGACACGGCGATCACCCTGGGCGAGGCATTCGCAAAGGCACTCGGTACGGCACCCATAACGAGGATGGCAACAGCCACCCTTCCCATGGACGACGCACTGGTGATGACCTCTCTGGATATCGTAGACCGTCCGTACGCGGATATCGACTGTCCCGATAACCTGTACCACCACTTCTTCAGAAGTTTCGCGATGTCCGCGGGCATTACGCTGCACATCCTGCAGATCAGAGGATTCGACGAGCATCACATAGTGGAAGCCTCGTTCAAATCCATGGGAATGGCCCTCAAAGAGGCGGTCGTACCCAGAAAGACAGAGCTGAGCACGAAAGACAGCGTGAAGGTGAACTGAATGATGACCAAGAGGATCATCCCCTGCCTTGATGTCAAGGACGGAAAGGTAGTGAAAGGTGTCAATTTCGTCAATCTTAAGGATATGGGAAACCCTCCCGATCTCGCCGAAGAATACAGCAAACAGGGAGCGGACGAGATAACATTCCTAGATATCGCGGCCTCGCTGGAATCCAGGAAGACAATACTCGGACTGGTCGAAGAGACCGCGAAGAGGGTATTCGTCCCCCTTACCGTGGGAGGAGGCATCAGGACCGTCCAGGACATGCACGATGCATTGTCCGCGGGAGCCGACAAGGTCTCCATCAATTCGGCGGCGCTCAATCACCCGGAGATCATCACCGAATCCGCAGAGAGCTTCGGAAGGCAGTGTGTCGTCGTTGCCATAGACGCAAAACGCGTGGACGACCACTGGGAGGTCTTCACATACGGAGGAACGAGGTCCACCGGTATAGACGCACTCGAATGGGCCAAGAAAGCGGAAGACCTCGGAGCGGGGGAGATCCTTCTGACCTCCATGGACCGCGACGGTGTCAAGACGGGATATGATATTCCGCTGACGGCAGCAGTATCGGACGAGGTCTCCATACCGGTCATAGCATCCGGAGGATGCGGAAAGATGGAGCACATCTACGATGTCTTCGCTCAGACCAACGTATCCGCGGCACTCGCGGCATCCATATTCCATTACAACCAATGCACCGTCGGAGAGGTCAAGGAATACCTCAAGGACAGGGGGATCGCGGTAAGATGACCGATCTCGTCTATGATGACAAAGGTCTGATAACCGTCGTCGTCCAGGATTACCTGACGAACGAGGTCCTCATGGTGGCCTGGGCTAATGAAGAGGCCGTCAAACTCACCCTCGAGACGGGATATGCCCACTACTGGTCCAGAAGCAGACAGAAACTCTGGAAGAAGGGAGAGGAATCCGGTCACGTCCAGAAGATCGTATCGATCCAAACTGACTGCGACAATGATACTCTGCTTTACCGTGTGGAACAGACCGGAGTGGCCTGCCACACAGGAGCGCCTTCCTGTTTCTTCAAGACGATCCAGGGCTCTCCCGAATGCACCGCGGAGATCCTTCCGGAATTGCTCAGAGTGATCAGAGACCGTAAGGAGAACCCTTCGGACGAGAGTTACACATGCAAGCTCTTCAACGACGAGACCAAGATGTGCAAGAAGATCGTCGAGGAGTCGGCGGAATTCGTCCTTGCCATCAAAGACAAGGATGAGGACGAGATCGCATGGGAACTCGCCGATATGATCTACCACACGATGGTGGCGATCGTCGGAGAGGACATCGATCTTTCGAAGACATTCGAGAAACTGGCGGAGAGGAGACAATGAGGGTAGATCTTCATTCACACACGATATTCAGCGACGGGGAGCTCATTCCCGCCGAGCTTGTAAGAAGGGCCATGGAACTCGGTCATGATGCGATCGCGATCACGGACCACGTGGACATGACGAACGTGGAATTCGTCGTGACGAATGTGGTCAAGGCCGTGGACCTCTGCGAGGATTACATCAAGGTCATTCCCGGTGTCGAGATCACGCACGTGCCTCCGAGAAAGATCGCCGAAGTTGCGAAACAGGCGAGGAAGTTCGGGGCCCAATGGATAGTCGTTCACGGAGAGACGGTCACGGAACCGGTCATGCCGGGAACCAACAGGGCCTCCGTAGAGAATCCCGACATCGATGTGCTGGCACACCCCGGTTTCATCACGCAGGAAGAGGCCGATATCGCAAAGGCCAACGACGTGATTCTGGAGATCACCGGAAGGATGGGCCACAATATCACCAACGGGCATGTAGCAAACATGGCAAGGGCCGCAGGTGCGAAGATGGTCATCAATTCCGATACGCACGCGCCCGAGAACCTCATGGACGAGAAGGCCGCATGGACGGTCGCCCTCGGAGCCGGACTGACCAAGGAAGAGGCAAAGAAGGCCATTCGGGTCACGCCTTACGAAGCCATCAGGGACCTTTGACAGTATCGGCGATCTGTCAGATCGTTCAGGGATGGACGGAGGCCGATGATAAGGGTGCCGCATTCAGGTCAGGCTTTCATCTCTTTCACGGCCCCAGCGCAGAAATGGGAGCATACAGCATCTTGTCCGGATCTATTATTGACTTCATATCCACGTGCGAATGCATCATGGCGACCCTGCAACTTTCGGCAAATATTCGTGTCAAATAGCTCAGAGGTACTTAATTCAGGATGTGAGTCACAAGCTCAATTTCAATGGAATAAGTTTGTGCAGATCTTCTACGCATTTTCAAACGATAGAGGACATAACCATTGCAGGAGGAGTGCATGATTGATAGTACGGTTGTAAAATGAGATGAGTGCAACCGCCGGGATTCGAACCCGGGCGACGAGCTTGGAAGGCTCGAATCCTAACCAACTAGATTACGGTTGCAACATCTCCCCTTAATTACTGGACCTATATAATCGTTTTCCGTCCTCTAGGGGTCCGAGTCTGCATCTTTATCTATTATCTGACCTATACACGGTCATGGGTTCCGAACCTGTCTTTCGCGATAGATTTAATCTTGACCTCTGGAAGAGGATGGAGTCCGGCAATTGGAAGAGCGATGAGCAGTTCCTGAATTGGCTGGATAATCTTCTGGATCACGAAGGGAATATAGATTCCGCAGTTCTGTCAAGGGCCATAGAGCTCGTTCATGAACGCAGGTGTACGGAACAGAAGGACCTCATTATCAGATTGGTCTCCAAGAGCCGTCCTTCGGACAGTGTTCCCGCACTCACCGCAGCGCAGATCTTCCTTGAGACGGAGGACATAGATGCTGCCAAAGAGGTGGTGGCGAAGGCCAAGCACGGCAGTATCCCGTTGGCATGCTGCGTCCGTGCAAAGATAGACATGGCCGAGGGGGACCAGACGGCGGCAAGGAAGGAACTCGTACGTGCCAGATGCAGCGATCCGTCGTTCCCGATGTTCTATGAGCTCATCGAGTTGATCGATCCCGAAGGCGGATGGATGTACCGCAGGAACATCGAACTGCTGGTCTCCGGGAAAGAACCCATACCGTTCGGAAAGGTGGGAGAGGGCGGAAAGCCCGAAGCTCTCTACGAGATCTACCGCGAATGGTTCAGAGGCAGCAGGGACAGGGCCACCCGTGCGATGGTGTCGTCCGAGGAGTACAGGGCGAAGGATCCCGAATACATGCTTGCCTCGGCAAGGATGTCCATGGACGAGAAGGACTGGCGTTCGGCTCAGATGATGTACGATGCCTTATTGTCCAAAAGGCCCAATTGCGTTTACATAATATGCGAGACCGCGGACGCGTATCTCCGCGGAAAGGATTACGAACATGCCCTTTCGCTGTACAGGGATGCCGAGTCCCTCGATCCGATGGCTGACCCTGTGATGAGAGGTCTGATCAGAGCCTACCGCGGCTGTACGAAGACCGATGAGGCCGTTCAGTGCATGATAGAGTATCTGGACACCGAAGAGGCCCATTTCGGTTCGTACATGAGATGTTCCACACTGCTTTACGAGTGGGGAAAGTACAACGAAGCGCTCAAGGCGATATCTCCTCTTCTGATGACCTATCCGGGCGATGCGAAGGCCGGTGTTCTGAAATCGAAGATAGAGGTAGGCTGCGGGGACCTCGATGCCGCATTGGATGCGGCCGGGGATGCCATGCGCAACAATACAAAGGACAAGGAAAGCAGGATCCAGTACGCTTCCGTCCTTTTGGAGATGGGAAAGACCGATCGTGCTCTGAGGGAGATCGAAAGGATCCTGAAGACGGACCATGACTGTCTGGATGCTCTGCTGGTCATGCTCCGCATACGTATCGGACAGGAGGACGGCAATGCCGTTGTGGACACCTGCCGCAAGATCCTCGACATCGATCCGATGAACAAGGAGGCATCCAATGCCATGTCCAAGGCGGCCGTGTTCGATAAAAAAGAGAATGCCGTCGAGGACCTCAAGGCCGCTGTGCAGGGGGATGCGGATGCGCATGCCCTCATCGAGATGATGATGACGCTGGCCGAGAACAAGAGGTACGGGGACGCCATCAAGATGTGTTCCGAGTACGGCAAGAGGTTCGGAGACGATATCCTCGTGAAGAGGATCAAAGGCAATTGCGAATATCAATCCGGAATGTACACCAAGGCATCCGCCACATTCGCATCGGCGATCGCGATGGATCCGAGGGACCCGTTGCTGTGGCATTCCAAAGGCATGGCCGACGAGATGGACGGCGATCTGGATTCTGCGGAGGAAGCATTCGATAAGGCTGTCCTTCTGGAGCCGGACGAACCCGAATATTGGATATCCCGTTCATCTGTCCGCGAGAAGAGGGGAGACATTCCCGGTGCGATAGATTCGATGAACCGCGCCATCAGTCTCGACACCCACTCATCATATCCCCTCGTGAGGAAAGGTATGATGTTCGCTTCTTTGGGAAAATACGAAGAGGCGTTATGTTTCTTAGATCTGGCACATGCTTCGGACAGCGAGAATAAAGGCATACTCAGATTGCAGAGGGACATCTGCGCCGCCGCCGGAATGGCCGATAAGGCGATCGGGATATCCGAAAATCTGCTTGCCAGGGACCCGTCTGATCCCGAGGCCGCAGGAAGGCTTTCGTCGCTCTATCTGTCGATGGACGATACGGAGAAGGCACAGGAGGTATTGGACCGTGCGCTCAGCAAAGCCGGTGATTCACTGGACCTGCTTCACAGGAAGAAGGACCTTCTGATGAGACTCAAGGACGATGCCGGGTCCGTCGAAGTATGCGAAAGGATCCTGGAGTCGGATCCCAAGGACCGCGCCGTCCGTTCCGATCTTGCCGACATATATGCCAGAACAGGAAATATGAGCAAGGCCAACAGACTGTATACCGAGATACAGCGCGAAGAGGATAACGAGAAGGAGGAATCCAAACCCCTGTCCAAGGTAAAGAAGGTCGACGGCAATTCATATTGCGAGATCGCAAGGTCCATGCTCAAGGCCGGTGACCTCAACAGCGCCTCCAGGATGGCGGACCGCGCTCTGGCCACCGATGACGGCAACACGGAGTTCATCCTCCTGAGGGCCGAGATATACGAGAGGTCCGGGGATCCCAGAAGTGCGGATGCGTTCCTGTCCGATGTGGTCAGGAAAAAGGGCCCGATATCCGAGATATGCGAGGCCGAAGGGGACCTGCGTTCGAGGATGGGCGATGCCCGCGGCGCACTTTCTTGCTATGACGCGGCGATATCTTCCGGAAAGGTGACATCATCCCTGCAGATGAAGCGCGGTTTCGTCCAGGAAGGCCTCGGATTGTATGACGGGGCCATCAGCAGTTTCATATCAGCCGTCATCAAGGATCCGAAGAACGTTGCCGCGCACAGGCACATGGCAGTGTGCCAGCTTGCCGTGGGAAAGGTCCCTGCGGCGCTCAAGAGCATAGAGACCGCCTACGTTACGGATCAGACCGCCCCGACATTGGCCCTGCGCGCTAAGATATTCGCGGAGATGGGGAACAGGGAAGAGGTCAGTTCGATGTACTCCCAATTCCTCAGATGTGCGGAAAGGGATGACGATTCCAAGAAGATGATAACCGAGGCCTTGGCCAAGGTAGGTCTGAACGAGGATGCCGATTATCTCTCGTATGTGAAGCTGACCCCTCCGAAGGAAAAGAAGCCGGTCGAGGACAAGGTCCCCGCACGCGTCAAGAGACTGGCGGAGCGTGTCCTCAGACGTGCGTACATGTCGGGAACGCCGCTCAGCGATCCCGATCTCATCGAAGCTCTGGACCTTGACGGAGAGACCGCAGATGCCGTGCTGGCATATCTGTCGAACATGTCGGAATACGGGGAGATCATCCCGGGAACCCCGGAGTTCGACAGGATGGAGAAACTCTCCATGAATGCGATCATCAAAGGCAATTGCGTCGGATTGGAAAAGGATCCGATAATATCGATACCCTGCGCATTCGTCGCAGGTTCCACAAAGGATGCTGACGAGGCCAAGAAGCTTGTGGCGTACATCTACAAGGTGATGGGCTCGGGTACCGATAACCGTGTCATCTCCGGTATCGGCAAAGACGGTCTGACCAAGGATATGCCCGTGGAGGACTTTGTGAAGAATGCCCACGTCGGGATATATCACGCAAAGGCGCTGAAGCGCAGCATGGATCAGTAATTTTCCATATCGGATTTCATGAACTCACGCATGAGGCATGTGGCATAGTTGCCCTTGGGAAGCGAGAACGATACTGTGTAGCCGTCCTCTTCCGGTCTGAATTCCAGATCCCTTACCGGACAGATGACCTCTCTCCTGCTTCCTTTAGAACTGCAGTGGTTGAGGCCGGGAACTATGAAGTCCTCTGCTTTGATGCCTTCCTCTTCGATGACGGACCTTTCGATCTCCCCCATCTCTCCTTCGGCAAGGACGCTCTCGCTTCCGAACAGCGCTATGGTGACGTATGCCCTTCCCGCGCGGACCTGTCTGGTGACGAGGTCGATGTTCTTCGCCGTTGTGAGGATCGGATCCTCGTGGAGGGGATTCCTGTTTGCATCTAGCGGGACGATGATATCTCCTACCGTGGGAAGGTTGAGCGGAAGTCCGTGTTCCATCCTCCTGCTGAGCATCTTGTTGAAAAGTATGGACTGGTAAGCGTGGACGAACATCATCTGGAGGTTCTTGGGAAGGGAGTCGATGGCCCCCGCCCAGTCTCCGGGATTCTCTGCGAGATGGCCGACCATGGTCTTCTCGAAGGACATCTGATCTGGGATCGTTGGGTACAGTGCCTTCCAATCATCGCGGGTGACAAGTTCCTTTCTTGCCATGCGGACATCCTCCTCTTCGTACTCCGAAGGTTCGGATAGATATTTTCTGACCGCTCCTTCAAGATCTCCGCGGACGATGTATTCTCCGACGATATGCGTGATGGGACGTATGACTCCGAATCTCTGGACCCCGAAATAGTTGGGGAATCCCTTCTTTTTGTTGATGTCTGCGATGACGCTTTTCGCGGTCGCTTCGATCTCTTCGGGTGTTTCATCGCATTCCCTTACGCGGATGCTGAATGTGTTTCCTATAAGATCGCCGATCTGGATCGCCCTTTTTCCGAGATAGGGATTATCGATGGTGACGTCCTTGAGGCTCATTCCCTCAAGTTTGGACATGGGCATCTCGAAGGACATGAGCTGCGTTGTGACCGCTCTTTTGTCCTTGGTGCCTGCGAAACCGATCTTCTCTCTGGATATGTTGAGATTCCTGGCAAGGAGCCTGACCAGCCTGTTGGTCTCCCAGTTCCTTGTGGTGACCTCGGCTATGACATACTTCCCGTTCTCTTTCGGATCGGGATGGTCGGAGATCTCTCTGACGACGAAATCTTCGGGGAACGTCTTGATACGTCCTCCGGTACCGTCGGCCGATGTCATGTAAAAACTCATGCCGACATTGGCCTCGGCAGTGTTGCAGTTCCTGTACTGCATGAAAATGCTCACTCGTTGACAGCGGAGTAGTATTCCGAGATCTTCTTGAAGGCCCTGTCGAGTGCGTCTTCGGGCTTTCCCTTCTTGACCTCGACGTAGATCTGCCTGTCACTGAGTTCGGGGTGTTTGTCGATGAACCTTGCGATCTCGACATCCTTGTCATCATCGAGCGCTTTGATAAGGGGCGCTATCATGGTGAGGTTGACGTCTTTGAAACCAACTTTGATGCTTTTATCGGTCTTCTCGACAACGTAGGTCTGCATATTTCCCTCGAATGACATCTATATAATAAAGGTTTCCGCGCGTTAAGATGGTCACTCGCCCAAACGGGAGTCCTTTTTCTCCTGAAGTTCGTACATCTCGCATATCTCATGTACGGTGGTGCACTGTTCGGGACCTTTGTCATCCCTTACGCGTCCCGTGAAACGCGGGAATCTGAGCCCCAATCCCGCATCGCTGTTGAACATGCCTTCCGCCGCGGTGTGTATGGGGCTGATGCTGATCTCCGCCGCGACAACTTCGAGGACTACGGTGGGATCGAACCAGACCCCGGGGATCATCTTCGCGTCCACCGACGACGGTCTTTCTTCGCTCAGGTATTTGTCCAGAAGTTCGGGCATGGAGGCCAGGAAGGCGTCGTCGAATCCCGTTCCCAATTTGCAGACGGTGCCGAACCTTCCGGTCTCGTCATCGTATGCCGCCATGAGGAGAGCACCGTATTTTCCGGCTCTTTTCCCCATTCCGAAGAACGCTCCCACGACCGCGAGGTCGAAGGAATCCGTCAGCGCCGCTTCGTAATCCTTCTTGTATTTGATCCACAGGAATCCTCTGGAACCCGCTCTGTATACGGAGTCCTGGTACAGTGATTTGGCCATTATGCCTTCGCACTTGGCGGCAAGGGCCTCGTTGAAGAATTCCTCTCCTTCTTCGGGAGAATCGATGATCCTCATCGTGGTCATATCGACCTGTCCTCCGAGATCGAAGGTCTCTCCGAGTCTCGACCTGCGTTCGGGGTACGGATACAGGGAGACGTCTATTCCGTCGGAATAGATGATATCGAACATGAAGATCTTCACTGGGAACTCTTTGATCGCATTCTCCATTCCGTGCTTCTTCCTTCTGTGTGTGACGCTCTGGAAGGGAAGCATCTCGCCGGTCTTTCCGTCTATTGCGACGCATTCCCCTTCGATGATGGCCTCTTCGGCCTTGCATTGTTTCCTCAGCGCGTCTGCGATGTCGGGGAAATTGGATGTGAGGTCCTCGAGTCTTCTGGAGTAGAGTTTCACTCCGTCCTTTCCGATATGGGCCTGTACGCGGATACCGTCGTACTTGTATTCCATGGCGCATCTGCCGCCCATCTTCTCGACTACCTGCGTTATGGACGGAAGACGTTCCGCGAGCATGACCTTGATCGGGTTCCCGATCGTGATCTTCATCTCCTTTACGCCTTCGAGCCCCTTTTCCGCAAGGGTCTCGGCAACAAGACCCAGATCGCATGTGATATTGAATCCCCTCTCTATTTCGGGGCGGTCCTCCCTGTTGGCGAAGGCATCTGCGAGGGCATCGAGTATCGTCATGGATCCCGCACCTACCCTCATCCTTCCCGTGACTATCCTGCAGAGGTATCTCGCCTCTATGGGTGACGAGTCATGAAGCAGCTGTGCCAGCAGTTTGGTCTTCTTCGTTTGGCTGTCCCTTCCGTCGGCGCTCTCTATGGCAAGGAGGTTCTTGACCATCCTTTCCAGGGTGAGAGGTTCGGAGAACAGCGTCATCTGCTTCTTCTTTCCGATAAGCTGTTCCGCGACCGCTCCCGGATCTCCCATGAGCGTCCACATCTTCTCCGTTTCCTTCAGAGGTGTTCCGGATGTCGACGAGATCGCCTTGAGGACGAGTTTATCGGACATTCCGAGTTCCACTCCGTAGAAATCCGGGTGGAGTTTTCCCTGACAGAGGTAGACGATGATGCGCAGGTTCTCCGGAGGCACGGTCGTAAAGAAATGTGACAGCATCGCGGTCATTTCGAGACGGCTGCTGGTGTGTTCCAGCGCATCGAATTGCTCCGCGAGTTCGGAATAAAGCATAGTGACGCGATATGACCTATCGATATATCAACCGTTCGAGTGGCCTCAATATTCCCCGATATGCGTCTGGCCTTTGGATATCTTGATCCCGGCGCGTTTGTTGAGGGTCTCGTTCAGATTTTCCAGACGCGAACGCATCAGCTGTTCCTTCTTCTTGCTGCTCTCTTCGAAGACCTCGTCCATCGTGCCCTTGGCTATCAGCACGAAGACCTCTCCGTCGTTCTTCCTGCCTGTACGTCCGCGTCTCTGGATCGTCCTGATCTCGGAAGGCACCGGTTCGTAGAATATCACGGCGTTGGTGCTGGTGATGTCCAGCCCTTCCTCTCCCACGGATGTGGAGACTATGACATTGTATTTTCCGGAACGGAAATCGTCCAGCACGTCGATCTGCTCCCTCTGTTTCAGTCCGCCGTTGGACTGGCCGATGAGTTTCGCCACCTTCGCACCGGGGATCGCGGACATCTTCGAAACGAGAAGTTCGCAGGTGTCCCTGTACTGGGTGAATACCATGACCTTGTTCCCTTCTCCGGAATTGATTATCTGGCTCACCAGGCTCATCACGCGGGAGACCTTGGGGTGTTCCACCTTCGTGTTGTTCACGATGGTCCAGGCCTCTTTGTATTCTTTCTTGCCTACGATCTCCTTTCCGCCCTTGGTCCCCGCGGGGCCGGCCTCGTCGTTAAGTTTGGTCATGTAGAGGCGGAGGGCGCTCATTCCCTGTGTTTCGGCGAGGTTCAGGGCATGGAGGAGTTTCACGCAGATCGCCTGAACTGTGAGCCCCCTGTATATGATGGCCGTCTTCTCGCCTTTGGCCAGTCTTTTCTGGAGAACGCTGCCCACGGTCAGCATGTGTTTCGTGGACATCGGCCATCCCGGATCTGCCAGATGCAGGTCCACAAGTTCGCGGTAGTAATGGTCCAAAAGGCCTTTCAGCAGGGATACGACGTCGGTGAGGTCCTTGGGCATGTTGACCTCTATCCTGTTGATGTACGTGTCGTGAACGTACGGGGACACGTCGGGGTCGTCATCGTTCCTCATCTCGATCCTTGTGAGATGGAGGTTGTTGCAGACCTCCTCGATCTTCTTGATATCGCTTCCCGGCGATGCCGTCAGTCCGAGACATCTGATCTTCGGTCCGCAGTATTCCGCGACCGTGACGTATGCGTAGTTCCCCACTCCCCTGTGCGCTTCGTCGTAGATGACCAGGCTGAAGGCGGACAGGTCGTACTTTCCGGATACCAGATCGTTGGCGACCGCCTGAGGGGTCGAGATTATCACATCGTTGGCCTCGATTACCGAGCATCTCGTGTCCGGTCTCATAAGTCCGTTCATGGAACCGACCTTCTTCTTCGGAAGCATTCCCGAGAAGAATTCGCAGTGCTGCTCCACGAGAGGTTTCGTAGGGGCCAGGATGAGGGCCTTCCCCTTATCGACCAGATCTGCGATGACGTGCAGCGCGACAACGGTCTTTCCCAATCCCGTCGGAAGTATGACCAGCGTGTTACAGCCGAGACACATCTCCGCCATAGAGATCTGGTATTTGCGCTCCTCGACCTTGCCGGGGGCGATATTGGGATGGGAGACGTACGTCATCGCATCATGTTAGAATTGTAATATTTAAAAGGTTAGCGGGGGGATGACCGAATCCCCCCGAAAGGACGCTTAGTGACAACCGCCGCCGCATGAGGCGCAACCGTTGAAGTTGGGGTTGCGAATGCTGAGTCCGGTTCCGAAGTTAGGGTCATCGACGAATTCGATGACACAGTCCTTCAGCGCGTCTTCTGTCTCTGCGTCGTAGTACATTTCGAAGCTCTGGGCGGTCTTGTCGACCTTCTCCTTCTCTCCCGCACCCTGCTGGAATGACATTCCGAACTGGGGTCCGGAGCAGGCGAAACCTGAAAGGTAGATCTTGATACCGTATCCGACCTTTCCGTTCTTTTCCATAAGCTCGTCGATGAATTTCTCCGCATCGGCTGTTATTTGGACCATGGATTAGGGATATTTTGTAACTATATAAGGAAGATAGTATCTTCCAAGTCACTTTGTTAATTTCGTCATTCGGTCCGGTCCGCGGGACCGTATTTCTCTTCGTACTTGCGAAGCGCGATCGATTGGGAACGGGACATCGACATGTAGGAACCTATCAGAAGGGCCTCCATGACCTCTTCCCTCGATGCGCCGTTGTCCTTGGCATGCTGCATCTGGACCTCCAGACAGTACGGCGATCCCAAAGCGGATGCCGCGGATATCGCCAGGAGGTTCCTGGTCTTTGCGTCGAAGGCGGAATTCGGATTCTCCAATATCGATTTGCTGAAATTCACTGCGGGCACGAAGATGTCCGGACGTTCCGACATTATCCTGTTCACAGTAGGTACGAAGCCGTACGCCTCTTCGATGGACCTGAGGATCTTGTCGGCGATCTCGCGGTCGTTCTTCTTATCTTCCATACAGAAGATATCTGATGAACAGCGTAAAAGGCTGATTGTTGCAGAATCTACACTAACTGTAGCTGTCCGTATTAATAGGTCCGAAAAACAGGTCAATTATCCATACGACAAAGACGTCGTTTGGAGAAAGACAATATGGTATCAGAAGAGCAATTGAATAATATCTTCGCAGAGGTTGGAAAAGAATACGGATTCGACAAGGTCCAGGCAGAGTTCATGGCCTTCAAGGAATTCAAGGTCCGCTGGCAGAGAACCTACAAGTGGGCAGACTTCAAAGTGTCCGATTATCTCGAGGACGCCCCCGAAGGTGTTCTGAGAGGTCTTTGCAGATCTCTGTTCTCGAGGATCATGGGCACGGGGACCGAGGATTACTCCCAGGAGATGTGCGATTGGGTCACGGCCCCGGAATTCGCCGAGAACAAGCAGGCCACATACATCAGAAGGACAAGGAATACGACAAGGTCGCCCGTCGGGAAGTTCAAGGATCTGAACGACTCCTACAGAAGACTCATCGATATGGGCCTGATAGAGAACGACCCCGTCATCAAACTGTCATGGACCAAGGATTCGTCCAAGAAGGTCGGAAGCTGTTCGGTCCTTATGAAATCCATCACCATGTCCAGTATTTTGGACAGCGACATGATCCCGGATTATGTTCTGGACTACTGCCTCTATCATGAGCTTTGCCACATAATCGTCGGATTCGATCCGTCCGGCGACGGACACAGCACGGACCTGGCGGCAATAGAGGCCAAGTTCCCGAGGCAGAAGGACGCGGAGAGCTGGATAGACAAACTCTACGCGATCATCTGAGGAACGGAAGGGATGGGATGCACCCGAGAACAAAGAAAAGGAGGCGATAACGGAGACCGAGAAAGAATAACAAGATCATTGTTTCCGGCGCCCGGGAGAAGTATTGTTTCCCGGGCGTTAACACACTTTATCATCGTCCGATGATGACATCGGCCTCGAAGCACTGACTTACGCCGGGAGTATTTGTCGGACCCTACGTTGGCTTCCGGTCATGGCTACGATGACTCATCGCTGCTACCGCAAGAGCCCTAAATGAATAGGGATAGGATCGCTGTACGCCGCTGCGTGCCTATGGCGTTCATTGATCGCGCCCCTCGGCCGCTTCGGCAGAGTATTATTGGAATTACATACTTAAAAGGTATGTATCTATGAATTTTATTCGTCAATTGACGTAATTAAACGTCGTAAATTGCTATATAGCGAAAAATAATCTATTTTTTGTCGAAATTTATCGAATTTCGTTATCAAATTCGAATAAAAAACGATATTCGTAGCTATTTTTACGATTAACGCTAAAACCCCGCACGAACATCGGTTAAGTTTATAAGAGATATTTTCATTCCCCTCTTTTATGAAGAACTTCTTCGCACCCGAATCGGTGGCCATTATCGGCGCATCATCGGACGTAAACAAACTGGGCGGAATGCTCGTTAAGAACATGATCGACGCAGGGTTCAAAGGAATACTCTACCCTGTGAACCCCAAAGGCGGAGAGATTCAGGGATACAAGGCATACGCCTCTGTCCTTGATATCAAACAGCCGGTCGACCTGGCAGTAGTTGCCGTCAAGAACACATTCGTCATCCAGACCGTGAAAGAACTCGGTCAGGCAGGCATCAAGCTGGCCTCCATTCTCACAGCAGGATTCAAAGAGGACAGCCCCGAAGGCGCAAAGATGGAAGAGGAACTCAAGAAGGTTGCCAAAGAATCCGGCGTCAGGATCCTCGGACCCAACTGTTTCGGACTCATGAACGTCGAGGCAGGCGTCAATGCGACATTCTCGCACCTCCTCCCTCCGAAAGGGAACATGACAATCTTCTCCCAGTCGGGAGCCGTAGGTTCATCCATTCTGGACTGGGCATGCGCGAACGGTATCGGACTTTCAAAGTTCATCACCTTCGGAAACAAATGCGACCTGGACGAGGCAGATATCATCCCCGAGATCTCGGATGACCCCAACACAAAGGTCATCGGAATGTACCTCGAGGGAATCTCCAGGGGAGACCAGTTCATCAAGGCAGTCGAAGAAATGCCCAAGAGAAAGCCCATCGTGGTATTCAAATCCGGAAAGACCGAGGCGGGATCCAAAGCGGCATCCTCGCACACAGGTTCCCTCGCAGGTTCCGATGCGGTCAACAATGTCATCTTCAAGAAGCTCAACATCCACAGAGCATTCGACATGGATGAGTTCTATGACGCACTCATGGTGTTCAGCACATGCAGCCCCATGAGGAAGAACGGTATTGCGATCATCACGAACGCAGGCGGACTCGGTGTCATGTCTGCGGACGCGGCATTCGATGCACCTTACATCGAGGCGGCAAAACTCACGCCCGAGACCATCGCGGAGATCAAAGCGGCAGTTCCCACCGTCGCAGGTATCACGAACCCGATCGACATCAGGGGAGATGCAAAACCCGAGTATTTCAGGGGAGCCATCAACGCTGCCATCAAGGATCCGTCGGTAGGCGGACTCGTCATCATGGGATCGCCTCTCGACACAGCCGACCTGGTAAGTGTCGCAAAGATCATCGTAGAGATGAGGGACGACATCCCCATACCCACCACATGCTGTTTCGCAGGCGGTGTGAAGTGTGAGGCCGCAAACAAGATCCTCAGGGAAGGAAAGATCCCCTGCTACCCCACACCTGACAGAGCGGTACGTGCGCTGTCCATCCTCAGAAAATATACACTCAGGGAGGAGCAGAAGAAGACCGCCCTCATCACACCCGACGTCAAAGGCGCCAGGGCAAAGACGAAGGAGATCATCGACAAGGCCCTCGCAGAGGGTAGGCACGGAATGTCCGAGGCCGAGGGTAAGAAGATCTTCAAGGCGTACGGAATGCCCACACCCGGTGAGGCGACCGTCAAGAGCGCCGATGAAGCGGTCAAAGAGTGCAACAGGATCGGATATCCCGTCGTTATGAAGATCCTGTCCCCCGATATCGCACACAAGACCGATATCGGCGGAGTCGTCGTCGGCGTCGAGACACCCGAAGAGGCAAGGGAAGCATACGAGAAGATCATGAACAACTGTAAGAAGGCAAAGCCCACGGCAAAGCTCGAGGGTGTTTCCATCCAGCAGATGGTATTCGGTCAGGAGGTCATCCTGTCCATGATCCGCGATCCCCAGTTCGGACCTGTCGTGTCCTTCGGACTCGGCGGTATCTATGTCGAGATTCTCAGGGAGATCGCACAGGTGCACGTCCCCATGTCCGAGGAACAGCTCGACGATATGATCACGTCCACAAAGGCGTACAGGCTGATGTCCGGTGCCAGGGGAATGCCCGTGGCGGATATCGACGCCATGAAGGACATGATCAAGAGGCTGGTCGTCGTGGCCGAGGAGAACCCCGAGATCCACGAACTCGAGATCAACCCCGTCATCGTCGGCAAGGAAGGCTGCGGCTGCTGGGCAGTCGACGCCCTCGTTACCCTGAACCAGTGATGTTCAGCGGTCCGGGAGACCCTCCCGGACCTTAAACCCCCTTAACCATTATTCTATACCGAATGATTTAATTGGATGATACCGATGCTGCGATGATGACATCCGAACTTATCTTCGCAGGATTGGGACTATCCGGTACCGACGGAATGACCGTAAAGGCACTCAACGCGCTCAAAGAGTGCGACAAGATTTATGCCGAATTCTACACATCTACCCTCATCGGCGCAGACGTGAAGAAACTCGAAGAGGTCTTGGGAAAGGAGATCGCCGTAGTCTACAGATCGCAGGTCGAGGAGTCCGAGGACATAATCGCCGATGCGAAGAAGATGAGAGTAGGTTTTGTCACCGCAGGCGATACGATGCTTGCGACCACCCATGTGGACCTCAGGATACAGGCCGCAGAGGAGGGCATCCCGGTCAGGGTGTTCCACGGAGTCTCCATTTTCGGAGCATGTCCCACATCCCTCGGTCTTCAGCCCTACAAGTTCGGAAGGACGGTCACGCTTCCTTTTCTGGAGATGGACTACCAGCCCAAGTCCCCCTACGACCATATCAAGGAGAATTACGACAGGGGACTTCACACGATGATCCTTCTGGACATCCGTGCCGACGAGCTCAGATACATGACGGCCTACGAAGCCATCGAATGGCTGATCGAAGGCGAGAAGAAATGGCAGGAAGGTCTCATCACCGACAAGACCCTCATATGCGTCGCATGTCAGGTAGGTTCCGAGAACGAGAAGGTCTTCGCAGGCTATCCTCAGGACCTTCTTAAGATGGACCTCGGTACGCCGCTCCACACACTGGTACTTCCCGGAAAGCTCCACTTCATGGAAGCCTACGCGCTCGTAGACTTCGCCGGAGCTCCCAAAGAGATCATCCAGGATGACGAATGATCCCGGGGATGTAAATGGTCAGATGCATCCGTGTTCCCAAGAAGGACGGGGAGGCCGTAAGGTCCGTCCTCAGAGAGAAAGGTCTTTTGGACCTCGATTCCAGGATAAGATCTGACAGTAACTGCCTTCTGATACCGATACTTTCCGCATCGTACGGAGATTATCCCGTGGTCGATGCCGAACTCAGGGTCCAGGAGCACCGCGAGACAGATTACAGGGAACTTCTGGATATTCCGGATGATCTTAAGAAAGAACTTCCCAATTCCCATGACGTCATAGGCGACGTCCTTCTTCTGAAACTCACAGATGACCTTCTGCCGTACAAACACGAGATCGGAGAGGCTCTGATGAGGACCACCCCGAATATCCGCACGGTCATGCTGGATTCCGGTGTGAAAGGCGATTTCAGGATAAGGGAGCTCGAGCAGATCGCAGGTACGGGAAGTTCGGAGACTGTCCATCGCGAGTTCGGGGTCCGCATGCTCACCGATCCCGCCAAGGTTTATTTCAATCCGAGATTGGCAACGGAAAGGGCAAGGGTTGCATCGCTGGTAAGGGACGGGGAGACGATCATAGACATGTTTGCGGGTGTCGCACCTTTCGGAACGGTCATCTGCAAATGTGCCAGACCTAAGATCGTCTATTCCATAGACCTCAATCCGGAGGCCGAGCATTTCGCCAAAAGGAATGCGGAACTCAACCATATCGATAATCTCGTTCCAATGACGGGGGACGCAAGGGAAGTGGTGAAGGACCTTCCGGATGCCGACCGTATAATCATGAACCTTCCGCAGATGGCGGAGCAGTTCCTTCCGGACGCACTCGCCAAGGCCAAGCCCGGAGCGACGATCCATCTTCATAAGATCATGGAACGCACCGAACTCGGATCGTTCAGGGACGGACTCGGACCGAAAATGGCAGAGCTCGGGCTGGGCATGCATATTGACAGGGTGTCCGAGATGAAGACATATTCGCCCACGATGAGCGTCTACGTCTTCGATATAGTCCGGGACTGATCACTTCTTCTTGGGTTCCAGGGTGACCCCGGTCTGTCCCTGATAATGTCCGCTTCTGACGGAGTAGTCCTTATCGGATGCCGTCGTCAGTGTTTCGAATATCATCTGGCAGAACCTTTCGCCGATGGGAATTTCCACAACATCATCCGTTGCGTTGTATGCTCCGAGGGTAAGCGTCCCTTCGAATCCCGCATCGATCTTTCCGAATGCCCCGATGCATCCTTTTCTGATCCAGGTGGTCCTCATCCAGAGCTGGGCGCAGCAATCGACGGGCATTCTGACCCTCTCTATGGTGGAGACGTAGAACATCGTCCTCGGAGGGATCCTCACGGTGCCTTCCTTCTTGATCTCCGGATCCCCTCTGACGGAGATCTCGGCTATGCGAAGGTCGTAGCCGTTAGGGGTCAGTCCCCTTTCGTGATAGTCGCTGATACCTAGGTATCCGGATTCCATTCCGGCCAGAATATCCTTGTCCGAGAGTATTGCCATGATGACCGAATCAGGATTTTGCCTAAATTACTTTGTTATGCTTTTGGAGGGGTAGGCCACGGTTACATCCAACTATATCCAGTGTGACATATTATGCATAATTGCGTGTCAGATAGTACTAAGATATGTATATTGAAACATCGTATCGCCCGTTCGGCAGGGAACAGTATGGGAAAAAGACCGATAAGGGCAAGGGACGCTTTGGCGGACCTTCCCAAGACCATCCACGGCGGACAGGCCTGGAAACTCGGAAACGTCGAAGATTACAGTCACAATCTGAATCCGTTCGGTCCTCCCGAAGATATCAACGACATCATTCTCTCTGCCACAGACGGTATCGGCCACTATCCGGACGATTCATGTTCCGAGCTCAAGAGTGTCATTTCGAAGGAGTTCGGAGTGGACACCGAGAAGATAATGATCGGTTCCGGTTCTTCTGATATCATCAGGAACTTCCCTAACACGTTCTTCAACCCGGGAGATATCGTCCTGCTCAACAGACCCTCCTTTGCGGAATACGGCCAGCAGTGCAGGATAGTCGGTGCCAAGATCAAATGGAACGATCTCACCGAGGAAGATGATTTCCGCATCGATCCGCAGGCTGTTACGGATGCCATCGATTTCGGTGTCAGGGCAGTGTACATATGCAATCCGAACAATCCTACCGGACGTATCGAGCCCAGGGAGAAGATCGAAAGCATCGTCAAAGAGTGTTCGGACGCCGGAGTGCTGGTGTTCCTGGACGAGACCCTTTTGGAATTGGTCTCGGACCATGACGACATATCCTGTGTCGGACTTGTCGACAAATACGACAATCTGGTCGTCGCGGGTTCCCTGACGAAATCATTCGCGATCCCGGGGATAAGGATAGGATTCGGATTCGCGTCGGATACGATAACCGAGCAGATGGAGAAGGTCCGTATGACCTGGAACGTAGGTCAGATAGAACAGAACGTCGCCAAGGTGCTTATCGGGGAACGCATGGACTACGTCCGCAAAGCGGCGGATATAATGGCAAAGGAATCGGCCGTCATGAACAAGCAGCTTAACGACATCGGTTTCCCGGCCGGAAATGTCTCCGACTCGTTCTTCTATTTCAATTCATTAAGGCCGCTTGGGGTCAGGTGTGCCGAATTCAAGGAGCATATGCTCCGCAGCAACATTATGGTAAGGGATTGCGAATCTTTCGGAACTCCCTTCGAATGGTACGTGAGATACAGCGTGAAGGACCGTGAACGCAACGACAGATTCGTCGCGGCGGTGGAAAAGACGCTGAAAGAACTGAGGCATTGATATGGAACTTTGGGTCGATGCTGTCTTTGTGATCTTGGTCGCACTGCTCATCGACCGTTTCATCGGCGAACTGCCGAACAGGTTCCATCCGCTGAGATGGCTGGGCCTGATGCTGGGCTGGATCGACAGGCACATCACCGACAGGGGGCGCATTGCCAAATTATGGGGATTCCTTTCCTATCTGGCTATGTTCCTGCTGATACTGTTCGTCACGCTTTCGTTCATCACCGTCGTGTGCATGCTTGTCGCGAAGACGGATATCTCCTTCGATATCGGGACGGTATCGGTATCATTGGCCGAGATCGTCTGGATACTTCTCACCGGTCTGTTCATGAAGGTCACATTCGCGGTGTTCTCGTTCAGGAAACACTGCAGGCCGATACAGGACGATCTGCGCAGCGGGAAGGTCGAGGATGCCGCGGTCAAGGTCCAGATGATCGTAAGCCGCAACACCGAAGGGATGGATGCGGAACACATAGCATCGTCATGCTGCGAAACCATCGCCGAGAACCTTGTGGACAGCGTTATGTCCCCCACATTCTACGGCGGACTCCTCGGTCTTCCGGGAGCGATAATGTTCAGATGCGCAAATCTCATGGATGCGATGTGGGGATATCTCAACGAGAAATACGGAAATCTGGGATTCTTCCCTGCAAAGTTCGACGACGTCCTCGGATTCCTGACGGCCAGGGTATCGCCTTACTTCGTCGTCCTGGCGGCCAAGATCATGAGGTTCGGGGACCATCCGTCGATAACGGAGGCCGCAAAGAACGAACACACCAAGACGCCCAGTCCCAACAGCGGATATCCGATGACCGCGTGCGCGGCCGCTTTGGAGATCTCGATGGAGAAGAAAGGCGTCTACGTGATGGGAACGGGGCATCTGCCCACGGTCGACGACATCACACGCTGCTACCATCTGGTCGAGCTCACATCTATCATTTTCATACTCCTGATCATGCTGCCTCTGTACGCGATGATAGGAGTTCACGTCCAGGTCTTCTTCGAAGGCATCTTGGGCGGATTATTCGGAGGTCTAATATGAAATACGTAAAAGGGACAGAGATCTCGGAGAACGGGGAGATGGCGACAGCCGTTCTGCATCTGACGGAGAGGATGGAGGTCCTCAGCAGTGCGGTCCTCAACGGAGGGCATGCGGTGACCGATTCCCTGTTCATCATGCAGGTGCCGCACGATTTCGACTGTTCGGACCCGAGGGGTACGATGGAGGCTGAAAGGATAAGGCTCGGGCTTCCCGGGGATGCGGTCGGAATGATGACCGCCACCGAAGTGAAGTACGTATTCACGGCAACGGAATCGGACTACGAAGGGAGCAATACCTTTGCAGCTGTCACGGCCGGTCTGAGCAACCAGGTGGTCGCGGGTCAGGTCCTGGACAACTGGGAGAAGCGCCATGAGATCTCTATGGAGAGACACAGGGCGCTTGTGGGAACGATCAACATCATCGGCGTATCGCCGGTATCGCTGACGGATTCGGCAAAGGTCAACATATTCATGCCGATGGTGGAGGCAAAATCCGCCGCAATGGCGGCATTGGGATACTGCGAGACGGGAACGACATCGGATTCGATGGCTATTGTCTCGCCCATCGGAGACAACAGGGAGGAGTATGCCGGTACCGGTGTCTCCCTCGGAATCTCCATGGCAAGGTCCGTGAAGGCCGCAGTCATATCGAATCTGGTGAAACGTGCTGATTATCCTGTCATGGGCACATTCCTCGACAGATTGGAAAGCATAGGCATAACCCTCGATCAGATGTGGGATGCTTCCATGGAGATCTATCTTCCCAATCCCAATTGGGACGAGAGAAAGCTCAGGAAGATGTTCGACGAGAAGATGAGCGTACTGTGCCAGGATATCAATGTATCATCATTGGTGCAGGGCGCGATCGCCCTGGAGGACCTCGGCAACAAGGATTGCATTTGCGCCATGCCCAGAGGCATGTTCAAGGAGGATCCCATTCATCTGATAGCGGACGAGATCATCGGAATGCAGATCGCCCAATACATATCTGGCACCAGAGGGATCTTCGAATTCCACAGGTTCGACAGATACAAACCGGGAATAATAGGAAAAGCAGGGCCTTTCATAGACGATATGCTGTGCGGGCTCATCGGCGGAGTGATGTCGTTCATATACGCCGCGCTGTTCGACAACGAAGATCACACGTCACAATAATAACACTGATAGCGATTACGGGGACATAGTATCCCTTGGAGGAATAACATGGAAGAAGAAAGGAAGACGGAAAGCACACCCAAGAAGGAAGTGCCGTCGGATGCGCCGGTCATAGTCGCCCACGAGAAGAAAGAACGCGTGGGAGAGCCCATCGAGGAGACGTCCGAGTCCGCACAGGTATCGTACAGGGAGGAACTGACCCAGAAAGACAGTTCCAAACCCGAGAAAAAGGAAAAGGCCGAGAAGAAAGAGAAGAAGACCAAAACATCCGCAGGCGGAAGTCTGGGCGGGGCCTTCAAGGCAATGATCGGTTTCTTCACCGTATTCAGAACGAATCCCACCGAGAAGGACATCAAATCGATGGAGTTCAACTTCTGGTTCGTACCGGCCATCGGTCTCCTGATCGGTGCCCTTGCATTCTTCGTCTCATCGATATTCTTCGCTTTGGGCGTAGATACGATAGTCATAGCGGTATTGGCCCTTGCGACGGCATTCGTCGTCAGCAAATTCCTTCACTTCGACGGATTGGTCGATCTCGGAGACGGTCTTATCGCGACCGGCGACAGGGAGAAGCACATAAGGGCTCTCAAGGACACGGCCATCGGTGCCGGAGGTTTCGGATTGGCACTTACGGTGATCCTTCTTTCCGGAACATCATATGCTTCCCTCGGATGGGTATTGCTCATTATGATCTGGCCTATGGAGATCATCGTCAAGAACGCAATGGTCGCGGCCGCCGCATTCGGAGAACCCGGAAATGGAATGGCCGCAGAGCAGGTACGCTGTGTGACGAAGAACTCCCTGATGATGTCCACTGTTGTGACCGTGGTACTTGCGATTGCCACTCTGGCAATATCGTGGGCCATCCTCAATCTGGCAATGGGATTTGCCGCGTTCGATTTCAGCAATTTCTGGGAGTATGTCGTGGCCGTCATTGTCGGTGTCGTCATGTCGATAGCCGCCGGTTATCTGACATCCTATTTCGCGAACAAGACATTCGGATTCACGAACGGCGATGTCCTCGGAGCGACCAACGAGATCTCCCGTGCGATCTGTTCGCTGTTCATACTGACCGTCATCTGTCTTATGCTCTGAGGGAATAAATGCAGGCTTTGATAAACGCAGGAGGCAAAGGCTCCCGCATGGGTGCATGCGGTATAGAGAAACCCATGCAGATCATCGGGGGCAAACCCTCCGTTCTCAGGGTCGTCGAGGCACTGGAAGGTTCCGAGAACATCTCCGACATCCTGGTATCGGTCAGCGATAACACTCTGGAGACCGAGCGTTTCCTGAAAGAGACCGGTATCAGGACACTGAGGACCTCCGGTGTCAGTTTCATGGACGACCTTCATGATTCCTTCGCCAATATGGACGGGGATTTCGTACTTACATGTCCGTCGGACGTGCCTCTTCTTTCCTCGAGTGAACTGGATAAGTTTATCGAATCTTTTGATCCGGATACGATGCAATCGCATATCGCATTGGTGGAGGTCGGCGTGGTCCGCGGTCTCGGGATCGAGCCTTCTTTCACGATGGAGATGTACGGAAGGACATGGGCGGTCTCCGGCCTGTCTATCATGGACAGGAAGAAGACGCTTGCCGGAGAATATCTGATCGATTCCTATTACTGCACAGATTGCAAAGAGTTCGCAGTGAATGTGAACACGCAGGAAGACCTCAGGACCGCCAAAGGAATGTTCTGATCATTCCGTCGCGCTTTTTCTTTTCAATAACGGTACGGCGCAGAGCGCTCCGATGATCAATGATATCATACCGAGCAGCAGGAACATCGTCTCGTAGGATGACGAGGCGGCCGCAAGCAGAGGTGCGGATATGATGGAGGAGGCGAAAGGTGCCATGTTGAGTGCCATGGAATATCCTCCCATGATCTTTCCGGACGTATTGTTCGTCACGACGGTGGAAAGCCAATTGATGACGATGGGCGTAATCAATCCCAGTCCGAATCCGATAAGTGCCAGACTCACGATTATGATGGCAAACGAATTCGGAATGAACATCAGAGAGTAACCGATCCCGGCAATGAGGAACGAGAACACCATCATCCCCTTTCTGTCCATTACCATCGAGATCCTCCTGTACATCATGCAGCTGATGGCTTCGCACACTCCGAACCATCCAATGAGTATCCCGCTGGTCAATCCGGATGCGCCGAGTTCCGATACGTAATACGGAAGATTCGTGGGAAGGATATACGATATCATCAGTCCCAGGAACGCAGCGGAATAACACAGGACGACCGTCTTTGTATCGTGGCGGTCCCATTTCTCCGATCCGCTGGCCTTCACGATCTTCGTTGTAGGTTCGCGCATGCTCATTATGATCCCGAAGAAGAACACCATGGCCACCATATACACGAGGAAAGGTTCCCTCCAGCCTATGTCGGCGGTGAGTCCTCCGGCCACTTCCAGGAACATTATTCCGGCGCCCATGGCAGCGGACTGATAGCTGATGACCCTTATCCTGTCGTTCCCGGTGTAGTATTCGGAAATAAGCGCGGTGGTGGTAACGGTCATTCCGCCGATACCGACGCCGACTGCAAATCTGGATACGAGGATGAGCGGTATGGAATCTAGGAAGAATCCGGCCGAACCGCCTATCGCAGTGATCAAAGCGGACAGTGCCAGCATCCTGACCTTTCCAAACCTGTCGGACGCCCATCCTATCGCAAAACCAGTCGTTGTCACTGCCAATCCGGGAACTGTTACGATAAGGGAGACCATGGTCTGAGATGCTTCCGGGAAGGCCTCGCTGATGGCAGGCAATGCCGGAGCGACCACGGCGCCGCCCATCATGATCATCGTGGATGGAAGCAAAAGGAACAGAAGCGTCCATTTGGACGGTATGAATTCTCCCTTGCCCTTCATTGAACAGGGGTACCTATACGGCTCATATTATCCTTTGTCCGGTCCGCACCCGGATATGCGTTGTCAGAATAATTCGAATATCGTAATTTTTATAGGATATTCGTAAAATTGAAGTGTTGCCAGATAAATTTTCGTAGACTTAATTAAATAATATGTTGCCATTTCATGAACAATCATTAACAGAGTTATAAAAATGGATTATCTGGTCCTTTTGGGATTCATAGCTTATTTCATAATAGTACTCTTTATCGGGTACTATTTCTACAATAAGTCTCATGGCCTTTCCGATTATCTGCTGGGAGGACGTAAGCTCAATCCTTACGTTGCGGCATTATCGGCCCAGGCCTCGGATATGAGTGGTTGGCTTCTGCTCGGACTGCCTGGGTCGATCTTCGCGGCAGGTATCGGCGGTGCCTGGATCGGTATCGGTCTGGCCGTCGGTTCTTAACTTGCATGGCTTCTCATAGCAAAACGCCTTAGGAATTACACTTTCAAGACCAAGGACTCTATCACGCTGTCCGAATACTTTTCCAACCGTTTCAGGGATCAGAAGAATTATCTCAGGACCCTGAGCGCCATCGTCATCCTGGTGTTCTTCACGATATATGTGGCATCGGGATTCGTCGCTTGCGGTAATGTTTTCCAGGCCATCTTCCCCGAGGTCGATTACGTGTATGCGATGTTGATAGGTGTCATCATCATATACACCGTTCTCGGAGGATTCAAAGCCATTTGCTGGACCGATTTCATTCAGGCCATGCTCATGCTCGTGGCGATCATCATCGTTCCGCTGGCGGCAATGGGAATGTTGGGAGGATGGGGCGATGTCACCAACATTCTCGAAGGGGTCGGTTCCGGATTCCTCAATATATTCCAGAATGCCGACGGCACATCGCTTACCGTCATCGCGATAATCTCGAGTCTTGTTTGGGGATTGGGATACTTCGGTATGCCGCATATCCTCGTGCGTTACATGGCCATCGAGAATCCGAAAGATGTGAAGGTCGCCCGCCGTGTCGGAACCATATGGATAGTCATCGCATTGGCATGTGCCATCCTGATAGGTGTTATCGGAAGGGCATACGCGATCGATCAGGGCATCACGGTCACCAATCCTGAGAACATCTTCATAATTCTGGTCGGAGGTATCTTCGCACCCGTATTCGCGGGTATCCTGTACTCGGCCCTTATGGCGGCTGTCATGAGCACAGCGGATTCGCAGCTCCTGGTGGCATCCGCAGCGGTCACGAACGATATGTACAAGCCTCGAAGAACAAGAAACACACACAGGAGAAGCTGATGTGGGTCTCCAGAGCGGTCGTTATCGTCGTTGCCGTCATCGCTGCCCTTATGGCATTGAATAAGAACGGAAGCATCATAGATCTTGTTTCATATGCATGGGCGGGATTCGGAGCGGCATTCGGACCTGTCATCATCCTGTCTCTGTTCTGGAGGAGATCCAACGGAAAGGGTGCGCTTGCCGCAATGTTGGTAGGATTCATAACGATCATATTCTGGAACACCTGTTTGGTGTCCGGAGGAATAATCGGAGACGGATCCTTCCTCATCTACGATACCGGAATGTACGAGCTACTGCCCGGATTCATCCTCGCATTCATCACGATGATCGTCGTGAGTCTTCTTACGGAAGAGCCCACACAGGAAATGTACGATGAGTTCGACGAGGTCGCGGAAGAGACCAGGAACGATATCTGATCATAAACAGGGAGGCCTTCCTCCCTTTTCTCAAACACTTTTTCTAGTCCTTTTCAATATCACTTTTCGATGGTTGAACAGAAGACCAATGCAATGAGGATCTTGGACAAGGCAAAGATCGGGTACGAGCCGATATTCTACGAATGTGATGAGTTCGTCGATGCCGTTTCCGCTTCGGAACATTCCGGTACGCCTCCGGAACTGACGTACAAGACCATCATCGTTCAGGGGAAGAGCGAGAGGTATTACGCCGTCGTTGTCCCGTCGGAAAAGGAGATCGATCTGAAAAAGGCGGCCAAGGCCGTAGGCGAGAAGTCCGTGGAACCGATACATGTGAAGGACATCAACAGGATAACGGGATATGTCAGGGGCGGCTGCAGTCCGCTTGGTATCAAGAGAAGATGTGATGTTATCATAGATGCATCTATTATGAAATATGAGCAGATTTTCATAAGCGGAGGGAGATTGGGCTGTTCCCTCAGATTGGACCCTAAGGACCTTGTCAGGGTCTCTTCCGCAACGGTCGAAGATGTCGTTCTGTGATATGTCTGGTATATCGGCGTTTAATATCTATTGTCTTTGGAAATAGGTCGATCGCAGTTAATAAGATATTACAAAAGCACGGAATAGTTTTCTTAGACAATGGACAAGTTATAATATCGAAAAATACATCCTAGTTGTATGAAGATGAGCGCAGCGTTTTCGGCACTCGGTATCGTTCTGATATTGTCCGTAGCTGCGCTTGGCATTATTGCTGTAGAGCCTGATACAGAGTCGAGTGATGCGGCAGAACGTGAGTTATATGTAGGTAGTGGAGGAACATACTAACTAACAACAGCTAAAGATAGTTATACTTCGTTTAATAATAATGGAACGGTCGATTTGAATGGTTATGTGCTCGGATTAATATCGACTGGGATTTCGACAACAGCTACGAGTTCGTCGTCGACGTATCCGTAAGCAAGTACTCCTCGGCGGGAACCGGTATCCTCATGTTCAACTTCGTTGTCATGGAAGGTCCCGAGACCGGAACCGAGATCCAAGAGATATCGTATTCGATCAATCTCTCGGTCAACGCCGGTTCTGCCCCCGGAGGCGCATACAACAAGATGCTGACGATCTGGGATTCCGATATGGAATCCTGGATGACCGCGTTGATCTCATTGATCGTATTCCTGGTCATCACCGTGCTCATCGCCATCGTGATCTATCCCAGGATAGTGAGGGCGGTCGGCAACAAGAGGAATCCCGACCTCACTGCGAAGTTCCTCGGAACATCCAGGGCCGGACTTCTCGGCATGATGCTGACATTCGCCGTCTCGGAATCCATATTCATCAACGGCGGAAGCCTGATGATACAGGATTTCGCATACATGGCCGCAAGAGCACTGTACATAGCATTCGGCGCGCTCCTCATATGGGCGGTCTACGACGCATCACTCAATATCTACCTCAGAAGGAGGAAGATCGGGGACGATTCGCTTATCCCGCTGTTCATAGCGTTGGGAAAGATAGTCATCGCCATGGGAGCGTTCGGATGGGCGCTTACCGAATTGGGAGCCGATTGGACATACATAATCACCGGAATGGGAATCATCGGTATCGTCTTAGGTTACGGAGCCCAGAGCACACTCACCCAGTTCTTCAGCGGACTGAGCATTCTGTGCACCAGGCCCTTCAAGCCCGGAGACCTCATCAGGATGGACGGTTCGTTGGATACACTCAAGGTGCTGGATGTCGGATTCATGATATCCAAGTTCGAGAACTGGGCCAACGCAGAGGTGTTCACCATGCCCAACGACAAGGTGACCTCTTCGACAATAATCAACGTGACCAAGGGAAGCAAGGCCTACCGTGTGTTCATATTCGTCGGCATTGCATACGGTTCCGACGTCAAGCTCGCAAAGAAGCTCATGGTCGAGGCCGCCAACGAACACGAACACGTGATCAAGGACGGTTCCTTCGAACCTCCGGCGGCAAGGCTCAACGAGTTCGCCGATTCGGCACTCACGATGAGACTCGCGGCTTACGTGGACGATTTCGAGAACAGCTACCTGTACGCCGGTCAGCTCAGAGAGGCCATCAACGATAAGTTCAATGCGAACGGAATAGTCATTGCCTTCCCGCAGATGGATGTTCATGTCATAAACGACGGGGCACCCGTCAGGGACGACATCATCACGGGCAAGACGATAGCGGACAGAACGCGGAATGAACACGCCGGAAGGCGTCCTTTACCCCCAAACTCCTTAATTCTTATTTCTCAAATGTGCCAGATCAGAATTCACATCTGGTTTTTGATGGTTTCGATAACGTGATCGGTGAACTCGGCGCAGGTCGCAGTTCCGCCCACGTCAGGCGTTACCTTTCCCGTAGCATAGACCTTTCTGACAGCTTCCCTGATCTTCTCTCCCGCTTCGGGAAGGCCGATATGGTCCATGGCAAGGGCTCCGGACAGGATCGCGGATGTAGGGTTCACGATACCGCCTTCCACATTCGGTTTCGGTCCGTGCATGGGTTCGAAGAGTCCCTGGGTATCCCCTATGCTGCCCATGGGGGTCAGATAGGTACCTCCCACCAATCCGGCGCAGAGTCCGGAAAGCGTGGCACCGTAGATATCGGTACAGACCAGTACATCGAACGATGTAGGGTCCACGATCAGTCTCGATGCGATCTCTTCGACCTCCGCATCCTCGATGGTGAACGGGGAGGCGGCCATTTCCTTGTAGAAGAGATCAACGAACGAGCCGTCCATGTGGGGGAACATCTCTGACCTGTGTGCGCAGGTGATCTTGTGTCTTCCCTTGTTCTCGGCGACCCTCATGGTCATCTGGAACAGTTTCCTGCAGCTTTCCGTGGTGATGAACTTCTCGGAGATGACACCGTCGAGATTCTCTTTCTCGATGACATTCATAAGCGCATCGGGGTTGCCGGTCATGATTATGAGGTCGGTCCCTTTGCATCCGATATTATCGCTGAGCGGACGGAACTTCCTCATTATACAATAAAGATTAAGCTGTTTCTTAAGGACCCGGAGAGGGTCGCGGTACTTGATGTCCTCGTTCTTCTTGAAGACCTCTCCGGCAATGATCGCATCCGAATCGATCGCGAGATCGATGGTCTCGGGAGGGAGGTAATGGTCCGTCTTGTTGTAGGCGGTCACACCGATGTCCCCGAAGACAAGGTCTACATCTTCCGTGGATGCACTTATCGCGGAGGCTGCGGATGAGATCACTTCCGGCCCGACCCCGTCTCCGGGGAGGGCCAGAACCTTCTTTGACATTTATTATCCTCTTCAGAACAGTCTGTTGGCGACGCCTGCGTAGATAAGCGGGAGGGTGATGGTAGCATCTCCCTCGACGGTCATCTTCTTGGCGTCTTCCTTGACCTTACCCCATGAGACCGCTTCTCTGATACGGGCTCCGGAAAGGGAGCCGTCGTATTCTTCTGCGGTCGTCAGGTATATGCAGTAGTCAAGACCGCCGCGGAACTGGTTCCACCAGATGACGTGGTGTTTGGAGATACCTCCGCCGATGATGATGGCACCTGTGTACTTCGCTTCGTTGGTCATTTCGCTGAGCATCTGCTCGTCTGCGAAGAGATCGATCCTGAGCTTTCTGTGGAACTGGTAGTACATCCACAGCTGGCATCCGAAGGATCCGTCGGTGATACCGGGAACGACGATAGGCACATTGTTCTTGTGGCACTGGTAGAGAAGGCTGTCTTCGTTGTCGAGCCTTGCTCCGACCTGGTCGATGATCTCGTGTGTCGTGAGCGAGTCGGTGTCCTTGAAGATGTCCTCGAACATAGGGAGGAGGTTATCTTCCAGAACGATACCGTAACAGGAATCGGGGACGAGGACGTTTCCGAGTCTGCTGATCTCGTAGTCGTCCCTGAGCATAGCGTCGTCCATCATGAAGTCGCCCTTGTAGTAGTGGGCAAAGGTCCTCGAAAGGTCGTGGTCCAGTGTTCCGCAGGTTGTGATGATGAGGTCTATCATGTGATTCTTTACCATGTCCACAATGACACCGCGTGTACCGGTTGCCATTATGCATGCGGGGAATGAAAGGATCCTGAGGCAGTCCTTCTTCTTGATCATCGATTCGGCGATGTCTGTGGCATCTGCGAGCTTTTGTGCGGTGAATCCGCCTGCGCGGCCCATTGCGGTCAGCATCTCGTCGACGGTCATTCCTTTTTTCACTTTGATATCCTCTACGGGGATGAGTTCCAATTTTCCTTTGGCCATTTAGATCAATCTCTATATGCGCGTCCAAGTCATTCCATATTATATACTTTGGCGGACAACGTTTTTCTTTATAAGAAGAATAGAGCAACATATATGACCTAATGATCGTCCATATCATACAGAATTCTATTTTTTAATATCAAATTATCAATTTCATAGATGTTTGTCTATAATTGCAAATATGGGATGTTAATTATGCCATCATATCGGTTCGAGCGGTCACAATTGTAGTGGCGCGTATGGCGATACTTTAAATATCAATAAAACAGTTATAACATGCTTACAGCATCGGCAGGGGATAATATGAGGGGAAAGGGGGAGATAATGGCAGACTTGGCCAAGTCTGTAGAGACTTGGGACATGGAACTTGTACAGCGTTCCGTGAACGAAGCTATCGAGGCAGGTATCTCTCCGTCCGATATTATCAAAGAAGGCCTCGGAAAGGGAATGGACGAGATCAGCAGGATGTTCGATGAGGCCAAAGTGTTCCTTCCGCAGGTCGTAGCCGCATCCAAGGCAATGGAATTGGCACTGAAGATCTTGGAACCCTGCATGAAGACATCCGACATCGGACATACGGAACACATAGTCATCGGTTCGGTCAAGGGAGATATCCACGAGATCGGAAAGAATGTGTGCGCAGCGATGCTCCGCGGTTCCGGATACATCGTCATCGACATAGGAACAGACAGTTCCGTGGACGAATTCCTGGAGAAGGCACGGGAGGTCGGAGCACCGGTCGTTGCCGCATCCGCATTGATGACGACCACGCTCACGGTCCAGAAGGAACTTGTGAACGAGGTGAACAAGGAAGGTCTGACGGTCAAGGTGTTGGTCGGCGGAGCTCCCTGCAGTCAGCAGTGGGCCGACGAGATCGGCGCCGACGGATATTCCGCCAGCGGCGCGGAGATAGTTTCTCTGGCCAAGAGAGTTCTCGACGAATGATCATCCTTTGACGATCGAACGCAGGACGTCCTCGATCTCCCGAGGCGTCAGTTCTGCATCTGTTATCGTCCAGTTATCGGAAACGGACAGCATTTTGTTTCTGGTCTTTTCCAGCGATTCCATATTCTCGAACATCTCCAGATCCTCTCCTCTGGAATGGATCCTTTTGAAGGCGGTCTCGGGAGTGACATCCAGCAGCAGGCCCATGTCCGGTCTGGGAAGGATCGCGGTCAGGATATCGTATACCGGGACAAAGACCTTCGAGGAAAGGTAACATGCCGACATGGTGTACCTGGTGAAGATCACGTCATCGCAATCGGACCGTTTCATGGAGAACAGCGAATGGATGATGTCGCAGATCAGGAATGCGGCAGAGAACAGTTTTGCGGGTGTCCCGTGTTTCAGGAGACATCTGCGGGACATCCTTCCGAATACGCATTCGTCATTCGGATGGTTGTAGATCCGGACCCTGCGACCCTTTTCGGAAAGGATCCTTTCCAAGGTCCCTGCGGCGGTGCTCTTCCCGCTTCCGTCCATTCCGTCGATCACATACCAAGCCATATATCACAGCCCCAATAAACACAGTGTTGCCGCTGTTCCGAGAGGTACGGCAAGGTTGTCAAAGTCACCCGGGACCAACAGTTCCAGTACGGCAGAAACAGCACCCGCAATGATGCACATCGCCCATATCGGGATGATGCCTGTCACATCTCCGGAATAGTATCCGCCCGCGATCAGGAATGAATAGAATGTCAACACAGCGAATGCGGCAGCAGCAGAGAAAACGAATACCGCAAGGCTGCCTTCTAGCGATTTTCCGTTGATCGTCCTGTGTTTTCCCCAGCGTTTTCCGATGACGCTTCCCATGCAGTCTCCGTACGTCATCGCGAGGATCCCCGCGGATGCGGCGGCGAAATGACCGAACAGCAAAGCTACGAGGATGCCTATCGAGATCACATAGAACAGCAGGCCGGTCCTGCTGCCCTCCTTCACCGCACGGTCGACCACGGTGCTGTTCTTCTCTTTGATGACGGAATAAAGGATCAGCACCGCAAAGGGAATGATGAAGAAGATCTCCATGATCCACGGATCGGTGAACATCCACCATACGAAGACGAAGTTCCCGATCATGATGTGGATGATCTTCCTGATGCTCTTGTCCGGGTGTCTCTTGGAATACAGGATGCAGAGTGCCAGTGTCACGCCTATCAGTGCGTATACCGCCACAAGCGCCACGATATTCTGTGTCACCGCATCCATAGGAGGGTGAAGGCTTTCATTATTATATATGGCGTCCGCCATGGCATAGGCATGATCATGATGGTACGTGACAGGGATTATCGCGAACTCCTCAGAGAGCTGTCCGGTAAGAACGTTCTCTTATGGACTTGCAATACATGTGCCAGATTATCAGATCAGGTCGGAGGGGAAGCCTCTGCGGTCAGACTATCCGATGCTCTTTCCAAGGACGGGGTGAACATCGTCGGCATCCTTCACACGTCGGCATCGTGTCTCGAAGCGAAGGTGGTTTCGAAGTACGATGCAGAAATGGCATCGAAGGCAGACGTGATCCTGTCGCTCACATGTGATATCGGTGCATATCTGGCCGGAAAGGTGTTCGGTCTTCCCGTCATCAATCCGATCATAACATTGGGCCCGGGATACATCGACCGTGACGGGGGATTGTATGTGGCAACGACCGACGGTCTCTGTAACATGAGGGAATATGCTTCCGAAAGGGGCATGGGACAGGGCCCTTTTATCTGAAACAGACAACTTACGCGTGTCCATTATATAGGGTTTCGACATTACGTGGTTTAACCAAAGGGGTTAAACAAATGATAATCGACTTATTCGATACAAGCAACATGTTGTTTATGATCCCTGTCGCAGCGATAGTTGCGGTGGTCTTCGCAATATACTTCTTCAGGGATGTCTGGAAGAGAGACAAAGGCACCCCCGAGATGCAGAAGATCTCCGATGCTATCGAGACCGGCGCCATGGCTTATCTCAGGCGTCAGTACAAGACGATAGGTATCGTGAGCATCATTCTCGCAGTGATCCTTGCGTTGGCCGGAATGGTCGACAGTTTCAAGGATTACCTCGGAATCAAAGTCGCAGTTGCATTCCTCATTGGTGCTGGATTCTCGATCCTTTCCGGTTATATCGGAATGAAGGTATCGGTCAACTCCAACATCAGGACAGCAAGCGCGGCCAGAAACTCACTCAACGATGCATTCAAATGCTCATTCCACGGCGGTGCCCTTTCGGGACTCGTCGTTTCGACCCTCAGCCTTGTAGGTCTTTTCGCGGTCGTTCTCGTTTACAGCGTCATTATCGGCGGAGAGGACGGTTCATCGCTTACACCCACTCTGCACGCGGTCGTCGGATACGCATTCGGTGCCTCATTCGCAGCTCTTTTCGCACAGCTCGGCGGCGGTATCTATACCAAAGCGGCAGATGTCGGTGCAGACCTTGTCGGTAAGGTCGAAAAGGGAATTCCCGAGGATGACCCCAGGAACCCCGCCGTCATCGCAGACCTTGTCGGTGACAATGTCGGAGACTGTGCAGGTCGTGGAGCAGATATCTTTGAATCCACAGCAGCCGAGATCATCGGTGCTATGGTCATCGGAACAGCGGTCGTTGCTCTCGGCGAGAGCATGAACCTTTCCAACAACTGGGTCTTCCTTCCCCTGGTCATCATGGCCTTCGGACTCATCGCTTCCCTTATCGGAATCATGGTCGTCCGCCTGAAGGATGAGAACGCAGATGTATGCAAAGCGCTCAACCTCGGATACTACCTTACCATCGCCCTTGCGGCGGTCTTCATGTGTGTGTCCGTGTACTACATGCTCAGTCCCGAATGTGACGCATGGATGAACTACATCGGATGCGGAATCGTCGGTATCGCCCTCGGTCTCGCCATCGTGTACATCACCCAGTATTACACCGGTGACCACAAGCCTGTCAAGAGCATCGCAAAGGCATCAGAGACCGGAGCGGCAACGAACGTCATCCAGGGAATCTCCCTCGGACTCGAATCCACCGTTCTGCCCGTTGTCTGTATCGTCATCGCTATCATCTCGACATACCTTCTCGGATACTTCGCGGCACCCGCCGGAGCAGATCAGACTCTCTTCGGACTCTACGGAACAGCCGTCGGTACCATCGCAATGCTCGCTTCGTCCGCATTCATCCTCGCAGAGGACACATTCGGACCTATCACCGACAATGCCGGAGGTATTGCGGAAATGTCCAACCAGCCCGAAGAGGTCAGGAACAGGACAGACAAGCTCGATGCGGTCGGTAACACGACAAAGGCCCTCACAAAGGGATACGCAATGGCATCTGCGGCACTCGCAGCATTCCTTCTGTTCGCAGCGTTCTTCGAGATCGTTGCCGAGATCAAGGGAGTGACCCTTACAGAGGTCTTCAACGTCAACCTCGGAGACCCCCTCATATTCGTAGGAGGACTCGTAGGAGCAGTTCTCGTGTTCTTCTTCGCATCTCTGGCCATCCGTGCTGTCAGTACGGCTGCCGGTGAGATGATCGAAGAGGTCCGCAGGCAGTTCCGCGAGCGCCCCGGCATCATGCAGGGAACCGAAGAACCCAGCTACGCAGACTGTGTCGATATCGCAACACGCGGTGCACTCAGAGCAATGGTCGTTCCTGCGCTCCTGCCTATCCTCGTACCGGTCATCTTCGGATTGATCTACAGGTACGCATTCGCAGGCATCGCCGGATATGAAGATGTTGCCTACCAGGCGGTAGGAGCACTCATCATGGTCGGTACCATCGTCGGTATTCTCATGGCAAACTTCCTCAACAACGGAGGAGGTGCCTGGGACAACGCCAAGAAGTACATCGAAGAGGGCAACTTCGGCGGAAAGGGCTCACCTGCTCACGCAGCGGCCGTCGTCGGAGATACCATCGGAGATCCCTTCAAGGACACCGCCGGACCTTCGATCCACGTTCTCGTAAAGCTGCTGTCCACCATCTGTCTGGTCACAGCCGTACTGTTCGTGTAAACACATTTTCAGGGGGAGAGATCCTCCCCCATCCCTTTTAATATACAAATCCAACGCGCACGGTTTATATACGAGTTGGTTATAATGCGATTATTCAAGAGGATCTGCCATGTACATGATAACAGAGGCCGAGAGGATAGTCCGCATACCTCCCGCGGACCTTGGTGAGGATATTTCGAAAGTGATCGATGCACTTACTTGGGATACCTACGAAGGAAGGCTCACAGAGGACAAAGCGGTTACAGTTCTCATTAGGAATGTCCAGCCCATCGGGCCCGGACGTATCGTTCACGGTGACGGCGCCGTGTTTCAGACAGTGAAGTACGAGCAGATAGTCTTCAAACCCAAAGACAGCGAGGTCATCGAGGGTGTCGTTGTCGAGGTTCTCAAGTTCGGAGCATTCGTTAGATTCGGACCTCTGGATGGACTTCTGCACATCAGTCAGGTCATGGATGACCGTGTCGATATCGACGAGGTCAACCAGAGGCTTGTCGGAAAGGATACCGGAAGGACACTTGCGGTCGGAGATATCGTCAAAGCGAGGATCGTCAGTCTCGATCTGAACGAGAAGAATCCCCAGGACAGTAAGATCGGACTTACGATGCGTCAGCCGGGACTCGGAAAGCTCCAGTGGCTCGAAGAGGACCGCAAGAAGAGAGAAGCAACAGCAGGTGATGAGTGATGGTAGGACCAGTGCTCAAAGCATGCAAACAGTGCAATTTCGTCTGCGAGGACGATGTATGTCCCCGCTGCGGAGGCCAGACAACCAAAGAATGGCAGGGATTGGTCGCAGTCGTCGATTTCGAGAAATCCGAGATCGCCAAGAAGATGGGAATCACGGCCAACGGAAGATATGCACTGAAGGTCCGCTGAGATGTTCACCAAGGGCAGAAGGGTTCCCGAATCATCGAGGGACCTTTTCAAAAGACCCTTGGGTGAGGATCTTCCGGAAAGCGGATTATCAAAAATTGACAGTAAGCACATGCTTATAACGGTGGGCGACGTGGTATCGTTGACCGTTAGGGAACACGGTCTGGTGCCTTCCCTTTCCATCTATGATGGAATGACGGAAAGGCGCGAGATGACCGGGTTCGCGGCCCTCGTGAAGAACGAAGGGCTGAAGGAGACCGTTGTGAGGAATCCGGCGGGTGAGATAACCCCCGAACTCGTCACGGCGATCAGGGAATCGCTCGGAGGGCACGGGAAGATCATACATGTCGAGGGCGAAGAGGATCTGGCGGCAATGCCGTGTATCCTTCTCGCACCGCTCGGCTCATATGTGATCTACGGCTGGCCGGGCAAAGGGATGAAACTCGTGACCACGGATGAGAGCATCCAAAGAGAGATCGAACTACTCATAGAGAAAATGGAGGAGTTAGAATGAAGATGGAAATAACCAACCAGAAAGAAGCGCCTATCATGAAGAGGAAAGAGGTATACTTCACGATAGACCACGTCGGCGAATCTACACCCGGAAGGAATGCAGTCGCCGAAGAGATCGCAAAGAAACTCAAGACCAAGAGGGTCTGTGTCGTCGTAGATTCGCTCGAGAGCATCTACGGAATCGGCAAGTCCAAGGGATACGCAAAGGTCTACGATTCGAAAGAGGCCGCACTTGAGTTCGAGAACGAATACCTTCTGAAGAGGAACGGTATTGAGAAAGAGGCACCCGCTGCACCTGCAGAGGATGCACCTGCACAGGAGTGATCTGAATGGCAGCAAAGAAAGAAGCAAAATCCAAGACATCCTCGAAAAAGGATGCATACAAGGTCGATGGCGACGCGCTCACCAGGACCAAACCCACATGCCCCAAGTGCGGACCCGGAGTCTTCATGGCCACGCACAAGGACCGTGTTTCCTGCGGAAAATGCGGATACACTGAGTTCAGCAAGAAGCAGTGAGGAAGAATCTTCATTCGGCTCCCTCCCTCTCAAAGAAGGAGCCTCAGGATCGCCGGAAGGAGTATCTAACCTTCCGGCAAAACCATCTTCCCCAATCCACTTACACTTTTTGGGCTCGTAGTATAGCTTGGATAGCATAGGGGCTTCCGGAGCCCTAGACCCGGGTTCGAATCCCGGCGAGCTCGCTGTTGTTGTCTCATATTTTACGATATTCTGTCTTTTTTGTTCAGCAAACAGTGGAATAATTCGGATAAGATCAAGGTATGATCAATTTGCTGGACAGTGTCGAATTTACAAAAAGTTTTATATATTATGGAATAAAATAACAAATGTCCTGAAAAGGACAGGAAATAAAAATGGATTTCAAAGGAATAATATACGCAATTCTTGCGTTTATCCTGTATCTGGTCTTTGCGATCATCTACTTCATCATCCTTGCTTTCATCATAAAGCTCGGTGTCGGTGTTGTAGGAGTGGGCGACGTTTCTGCCGATGCACTTGCTATCGCAACAGCAGTTCTTACCGCAGGTACGATCATTGCTGGCGGAGGACTCGGATTCAAAGACCGAATCTAAGCTGACAGATGATGGGAAACCAAGTAAAATCATTAATCCTTCTATTCTTATATCATGTATATGGCATCAATACCCGGATTCGAACCGAATTGTGTTTGTCCCAAGACCGATTGCCCCAGACACGGACACTGTAAAGAGTGCGTCGCATTCCACAGAGACGAGAAAAAGAATTACCCCGCGTGTCTGAGACCTCTCCTGCCTCAGTGAACGGCACAACATTAATGATTTGAGCATCCATACACCTTCTATGGACCTCACAAGGGAAGAGGAATCAATACTTAACGGAGAGAAGGGAGCTGGAGCGCAGAAGGCGATGGAACTTGTCGTCGCCCTCGGTAAGGTCTACGGCGCAGAGAACCTTGTGGACATCACGTCCGCCCATCTTTCCGGAGCATCATACAAGACGATCGGAGACGGCGGTCTGAAATATCTCGAGGATATGGTCGCCGGAGGAGCTAAGGTCTCCGTCCTTTCAACATTGAACCCCGTCGGAATGGACAGGGACAGATGGAAGGAGATGCATATAACACCGGAGTTCGCAGAGAAGCAGCTCAGGATCATCGATCTTTACGGAAGGATGGGTATCAAGACCACGTGTTCATGTACCCCGTACACGGGAGACAACGTACCCAAGTTCGGCAATCATATCGCCTGGGCAGAGTCTTCCGCATTGTCATTTGCAAACAGTTACATCGGAGCCAGGACCAACCGCGAAGGAGGTCCCGGAGCGTTGGCCGCGGCCATTTTGGGAAAGACCGCCAACTACGGGCTCCATCTCGATGAGAACAGGAAGCCCACGGTGGTCATAGATGCCGAGATCGACGGTTCTTTGTTCAGCCATTCTCTGCTCGGCCAGGCCGTCGGCATGGCCATCGGCGGAGGGGTCCCGTATTACAGGGGTATCAAACCGACATTGGAGGATGCAAAGACCATGGCCGGTGCTATGGCGGCATCCGGGTCCGTCGCATTGTTCCATGTCGAAGGCACAACGCCCGAAGCATCCAAGTTCGACGTCAGCGGTCTCGAGACCATCCACATCGGAAAGGAAGAGATACAGGCCGCGTACGACAAACTCAACACGACCGATGACATCCAGCTTATCGCATTGGGATGTCCCCATCTTACCGTCAAGGAAGTGAAGGATATCGCGGCATTCCTGAAAGGAAAGAAGAAAGTGAACAAGGACGTGGAGATCTGGTTCTGCACTTCCACATCAGTAAGGGACCAGTGTCCCGACGAGGTCCGCATCCTCGAGCAGTTCGGTCTTGTCCTTGCGGATACATGCATGGTCGTTTCCCCGATCGAAGGAACGTTCCAGCGCACGGGTACAAACTCTGCAAAGGCAGGAAACTATCTTCCCACACTGTGCTCCCAGAAGACCATGTGCAGGGACATCTCCGCTTTGATGGAGGTGGTCCTTTGATAATAAAAGGCAGATCGATCTCTCCCGGAATAGCCAAGGGAAAGGTCATCAAGTACGATGAGGCATTCAGCTTCCTCGGCGGAGTGGACACTTCCACAGGGGATCTGAGAGTTGCAGACGGCAATATCGCCGGCAAGGTGTTCGTTTTCCCTAAGGGAAAGGGGAGCACCGTAGGTTCATTCGTGATGTACGATCTCATGGTCCACGGAACAGCACCTGTTGCCGTGATCAACAGGTCTGCAGAGACGATCGTCACCACAGGCGCGGTCATATCCTCCATTCCGATGGTAGATATGATCGATACCGATATCCTCAGGGATGGGGACATAGTGTCTGTCAACGGTACCGACGGTTCCATCTCGATCGAGACGGCCAGATACATCAGGACAGTGTCCTCGGCGATCATGGTCAAAGGAAGGGTGCTTGTCCTTCACAGGCCGGATACCGCAAGATCGTTCCCCGGGGCGCACTCATTAGTCTCCGGTAAGATCGAACCCGGCGAGTCCGCAGAAGATGCGGCCGCCAGGGAGATCATGGAAGAGACCAGGATACCGGTCGACAAGGCCGACAGGGTATTGGAGCCGTTCTATGTCAGAGAGAAGGACATTGTATGGGAGGTCACGGCATTCCTGTACATCCTGGATTCCGCAGAGCCCGTTCTTAACGAGGAGAACGTAGCTTTCGAATGGCTTACGCCGGAACAGCTGAAAGCGGATCCCAAGGTAGTGACCGGGGTCCCAGGAGCGCTGGACCGTCTTCTGAACATCCAATAAACAAGTTATTAAAAAAATGGGGGTCTCCCCCCAATAATTTTCACTGTTCAGCAGGAGTGATACCGATGACGATATCCTTGCCGGTAACATCCCAGGTCTTTACTTCCTGGCCGTCCGGGCTGTCGGTGAAAGTGAGTTTCTTTGCCCTGACCTCTGTGGAGATGTGATCTCTCCAGGTCTCGAAGAGCTCTAGGAGGTAAGGTTCCGCCTTGACGTCGCAGTTGATGTACTGCTCGACGTTGAGCTTCATATCCTTACGCATCTGCTGGATCCTGCGGATGAGCTCTCTGGCATATCCTTCGGCCTCGATCTCGGGTGTGACCTCGAAGTCGATGAATATTCTTCCCTCGGTGAAATCGACGGGTTCCATATCCTGGCTTTCCGCGAATCCTTCGGGTTTCAGATATCCGATCGATTTGATGTTACCCTGCTGGGTAAGGACCTTTTCGAAGACCCTGACAGCATCGTTGACACCTTCGTCGTTTCCGCTGATGTAGACCTCTTTGAGGGGCCACCTGAGCTTGCTGCCCATCTTTGCCCTTTCGGCAGCAACGATCTCGATGATGCTCTGGATGAGGGACATGCTGTGTTCCAGACCGTCGTTTACTAGGCTCTGGTCGCATTTGACCCAATCTTCCATATGGACCGACTCGAGCTTGCCGCCCATGTCCCTGTAGACCTCTTCGGCTATGTGGGGGACGAAAGGCGCCATGACGAGCGTCGTGCTCATGATCGCGTGATACAGGACGAAGTAGGAAGCGATCTTGTCGTTCTCAGCATCCTGATCCTCGGACCAGCTTCTGTCCCTGACCAGACGGACGTACCACCTGGAAAGGTCTTCCATGATGTAGTTGTCAAGGGCACGTACGGATCTGTGGAGCTCTTTGGATTCAAGTCCGTCGGTGACGGCCTGTTTGAGCTTTTCGGTCCTGGAGAGCATCCAGAGATCCTCGTCCCTGAGATAGGGTCTGACCGATTCCAATGTGTGCGCATCGGGGTCGTAACCGTCGATGATCATGTATGTGGAAGCGAAGTTGACGACATTCCAGAAGGTGTTCAGGGTCTTCCTGGCATTTCCGGGGCCGCTGTTCTTTTCGGGGTTCGAGTTCTTGGGGTTCCACTGGAACGACGTATCCTCCCAGGGGGCGTTGCTCTCGACCATGTAGAATCTGAGCGGGTCCCTTCCGACCCTCTTGATGATGTCTGCGGGATCGACGGAGTTTCCCTTCGACTTGGAGAGTTTCTCTCCTTTCATGTCGAGCATCCATCCGTGCATCATGACCTCATCGTAAGGCGCTCTGTCGAAGGAGACGACACCGGCTCCAAGCTGGGTGTAGAACCATCCTCTGGTCTGGTCGTGTGCCTCGACGATGAACTTCGGAGGCCACCACTCATCGAACTCTTCTTTCTTCGCGGGATAGGAAAGCTGTGCCCAGGAAGCGACACCGGAGTCGAACCAGACGTCCAGGACATCCGGGACCCTGTGCATAGTGCCTCCGCACTTGGGGCATTTGAATGTGACCTTGTCGATCCAAGGCCTGTGAGTGTCCATTCCGGGGGTATATCCGTCTCCGCCTTCCAGGTCCTTGTACTGTCCGGCGATCTTGATCTCGCCGCACTTGCATTCCCATACGGGAAGAGGTATTCCCCAGTATCTCTGACGTGTGATGCACCAGTCCCTGGCGCCTTCGACCCAGTTCTTCTCCCTGGATGCTCCGGCCCATTCGGGTGTCCATTTCACACGGTCGATCTCGCTGAGCATTTTGTCCTTGACAGCGGGGATGTTGATGAACCACTGACGTGTGTTCCTGTAGATGATGGGTGATTTGCATCTCCAGCAGTGTCCGTACCTGTGGGAGATCTTGGCTGTGTTGTACAGTATGCCTTTCTCGTCCAGATATTTGATGACGTCTTCGTTGACGGTCTTGACCTTGCGGCCGGCCATCATCGGGAATTCGTCGGTGTACCTTCCGGACTCTCCGACGGGACAGAATGAGGTGATGCCGTTCTTCTTTCCGGTCTCGAAATCGTCGGGACCGAATCCGGGTGCCGTGTGGACCAGACCTGTGTTGTCCTTTTCGACATAGTCAGCATTGACGACCCTGTAGGTCCACTCGTTGGGCCTGGTGTACTTGGGATCGATGTCGAAGGGAGGGATGTATTCCATTCCTTTCAGGTCCTTACCGGACTTCTTCCAGATTACTTCGGAGGTCTCGTAGCCTCCTTTCTTCATAACGTACTCGATCTGAGATTCCATGCAGATGATGGTCTCGGATCCCTTCTCGCCCGACATCTTCACTTTGGCGTATTCGAAGTCGGGGTGTGCCGCCACTGCCATGTTCGCGGGAAGCGTCCAGGGCGTGGTGGTCCAAATGACAAGCGATGTCTCGGGTTCGTCCTTGAGGGGGAATCTGACCATTACCGAGGGGTCGGTCTCGTCCCAATACTCGATCTCCGCCTCGGCGAGAGCAGTCTCGCATCTGGGGCACCAGGTGACGACCCTGTTGGAAGGTTTCAGAAGTCCGCGCTCGTATGCACGCTGCACGGTCCACCAGGCAGACTCCATGAAGTCGAGCTTCAGGGTCTGATAGGGGTGGTCCCAATCCATCCAGACACCGAGATCCTTGAACTGTTTGGTCATATCGGCGTGAAGGGAGTAAGCATGTTTCTTACAGGCATCGATGAACTTGTCGATACCTCCCTCTTCGATCTCCTTCTTGGAGTGGACCCCGATCTTCTTTTCGACCTGGACCTCGATAGGAAGTCCGTGCATGTCGAAACCGGGCTGGTCGCGGACATTGTATCCGTTCATCCTCCAGTACCTGATCAGGATATCCTTGATCGTCTTGTTCATCGCAGTACCGAGGTGAACGTTACCGGATGTATACGGCGGACCGTCCACGAAGTAGAATTTCTCTCCGTTTGCCCTCAGTGCCTTCGTTTTTTCATAAGCATTAACGGATTTCCAGTATTCCTGGATCTCCTTTTCCATATTAGGCGCATCATAATTAGCGCGGACCTGCTTTATCATCGCTCGTCCTCATTACGCTGGGTCTATCTTGCCCGGCGGTAAGGTCGGCTATAATGATATTAGTTATAAAGATGCGCTTTAGAACCAGGAATCAAGGGATCTCTGTTTTCTGCGGGCGTTCTGTTCGGAACGTGCGTTCTCCATCTTGTCCAATGTGGAATTGATCCTGTTCTCGGAGAAATCATACGAGGTCATCAGTTCGAGGACGGCCTCTCTGTCGACGGGTTCGGGTTTGGTCTGATAGCCATCGGCGTGTTCTCCTCCGAGGAAGATCTCGCGTATGTCCTCGTAGTGAGGTATCTCCTTTCCGATCTTGGGAAGTATATGTTCCAGATCGCCGTTGTCCTTCACAAGTTTCAGTCCTTTCTTGGGACCGATGCCGGAGATCCCGGGGTTGAAATCGGTGCCCATCAGGATACACATGTCCACCAACTGTTCTCTGGTGATCCCGAGGGTCTCAAGGAACTCCTTCGAATCTATGAGCTCTGTTTTCACATCTTTGTACATGTCCTTTCCGGGGATCTTCCTCCTTCCGGTTATGGTCATGTTCCTTACCAGGGTCGGCGCTCCGAACAGCAACGAATCGAAATCCTGGGATGCCGCAGCATAGACGGAACCTGCGCTGCACATGTATGCCGCCTGTGCCTCTCCGTCGGAAGGTGCATCGACTATGGGAAGTCCCATGGCCCTGATCAGGTCCTTGGAGGACTGTCTGATCTCGGGGGTCATTCTGGAGGTCTGCTGGGCCTTGGAGAATGCTTTCTTCATATCCCCGGCCTCCCTGGCCTCTTCCCATTCGGCAGTTGCTTTCTCGCGTCTTTCCTTCCTTTCGTCCAGGGTGGCCTTCTTCAGGGCATTCGGTTTCCCGTCGAATACGAAGACCGGTTCTATTCCCTGCGATACGAGGTTGGATGTTCTGTAAAGGATACCGGACAGGTGTGACGATACCCTTCCCTGCGAATCGCACAGCGGACTGCCGTCTGGCTGTCTGATGATGGAAAGGAACTGATAGATCATGTTGTAGGCGTCTATCGCAACGGTCTTGCCGCTGAGCTCCGAAAGCTCTATGATCCTGGGTTCTGTGAGTCCGGAAAGATTTACTCCCATTTGGATACCTCAGAGCGTAGGTCCGTATTTTTTCCAGAGGGCTATCTCGGAAGCCATATCGTTCGATCTGAAAAGTGAGCTTCCCGCCGCCAACACCGTTGCTCCGGCATCGACGCACCTCTTTCCCGTCTCGCGGTTGATACCTCCGTCCACGGAGATTTCGAGTTTGGGATTGTGTTCATCCGCCCATTTTCTGACATATTTGATCTTCTCGATGCATTCTTCCCTGAAGCTCTGACCTCCGAATCCTGCCTGGACGGTCATTATCAGCACAAGGTCGACCTTGTCGAGGTATTTGTCGAAATCCGTTACGGGGGTGGGAGGGTTAAGGGTGATCCCGGCCTTGCAGCCGAGATCCCCGATCTTGTCGACGGCAGCCATGATATCTCCGTTCGCTTCGGTGTGAACGGTCATCATGTCCGCACCCGCATCTGCGAAGTTGTGAACATATCTGACAGGATCTTCGATCATCAGGTGGACGTCGAAGGGCATCTTGGACAGTGGGCGGATGGCCTTGATAACAGAAGGTCCGATGGTTATGTTGGGAACGAACATCCCGTCCATAACATCAAGATGCGCCCAATCCGCTCCGGCCTTCTCTATGCGGGTCAGTTCCTCGCCCAATCTGGAAAAGTCAGCCGAAAGCATTGAAGGTGCCACTTTGGTCATAGAGGGGGTAATGGGCTGGTATCATTTAATTCCGCTGGTCCATCGATATCAACAACCGTCCGAGAGGCGGAAGATCGAACGATCCCGAGGGAAATAATATATACTCTGGCAATCCGATTATACAAGCATGGCAAAACATTCCACAGAGACAAAAATATGCGATGTCGAGGGATGTGACAAGGAGGCCGAGAGGTCCCTTAACATCAAGCAGGTCGCCGATACCGATCTTAAACTCAAAACTACGGATCTCCGCAGTGTGCATCTTTGCAAAGAGCACTACAAAGCATACAAGAAGGAATCGAAGACCTCAAGGGAACTTGACTCGGTCTACTGACGGTGGCCGATGTTGGATATCCTGTTCCTAGGTACGGCCGCCAGTGTGCCCTCCAGGGACAGGGCGCCGTCCTGTATCGCCGTTCGCGGCGGCACGGACATGATTCTCTTCGATTGCGGAGAGGGCTCTCAGAGACAGCTGATGGTGTCTCCGTTCTCTTTTATGAAGATAAATGGAGTTTTCATAACCCATCTGCACGGCGACCACTTTTTCGGATTGCCCGGGCTTCTTCAGACCATGGGATTGTCCGGAAGGAAGGACCCTCTCAAGGTATGCGGTCCGAAGGGTCTGTCCGATGCGGTAACGACGATGCTAAACACCTGCGAAGGCGAGATCCCGTACCCTCTGGAACTTATGGATCTGGAACCCGGGGACAGGGTCTGTTTCAAGGATCATTTCGTCACCTGTTTCGAGACTGTCCACAATATTCCGTCGTTGGGATACGTCCTATGCGAGAACGACCGCAGAGGAAAATTCGATAAGAAGAGAGCGGACGAATTGGGATTGAGGCCCAGCGATTACAGTATTTTGGAATCGGGCAAAGCGGTCGGGGATATCACACCCGAGATGATCATCGGTCCTTCGAGGCCGGGTCTGAAAATGGTCTATTCCGGAGATACCGTTCCCTGTTCCGGTCTGAAAGAGGCTGCCGGGGGAGCAGACCTTCTCATCCATGAGGCGACCTATTGCGAGCCCGAGAAACAAATGGCCGCAGAGCATTATCATTCGACCGCGGCCCAGGCCGCCGGAACGGCGAAGGAATGCGGCTGCAAACATCTCATTCTCACACACATAAGCAACCGCTACAAGGATCGCGGTGTATCGCTCGAAGAGGCCCGGAAGATATTCCCGGATACCGTTGTCGCCGACGATCTGGCACTTTACGGTCTGACCGATAGGGAACTCAGATCAGTTTGAGCATATCAGCATTTGTTATCATGCCGATGACCTTGCCTTTCTTAGCTACGAGTACCGCGTTGCAATCGCTCATCATCGTCGTCACTGCGGATATCGATGTGTTCTCCGTTACCACCGGGAAGGAATCGTCCATGATGGAAGAGATCTCCGCATCCTTGAGGTCCTCCATCGTATTTCCCGATCTCAGAAGATCGAAGATGCCCCTCTCCGAAACGCTTCCGACCGGTGTCTCCCCCTGAAGGACCGGAAGCTGCGAGAATCCGGTGGTACGCATAAGTTCCGTTGCGACGAACACCCTGTCCGTACTCTGTACTGTGATGACATTCTTGGATGCGACATCTGCGGCGATCATCTCCTTCTTGTTCTCCTCATTGAGGCGTTCGAGGGTCCTGAAGAGTTTGACGACGGTGTCGTAACTTGCTGAGATGGTCCCTCTTTCGATCTTCGCTATGGTGCTCTGGCTTATTTCAGAGGCGTCGGCGAGTTCCTTCTGGGTGATGTCCAGGGATTTGCGTAATTTTCTGATATCGGATGACGGAGGGAAATTCATGGGAATATATAATCAAATATTCTTATATGAATATTATTGTCAATGTCATTTATAAACAATAAGCTACTATGAATTTTTGTTATTGCAGCGTGCATGATGTTTATGCGCGGAGGGAATAATATGACATCTAAGAAGAATATCTATGTTAACGGCGTGAACGAGGTCCCCCTCCCGATGAGGCAGATCGAGATCGTCGAGAGAAAAGGGATCGGACACCCAGACTCCGTCGCGGATGCGCTCGGAGAAGAGGTCAGTAAAGCCCTTTGTAAAATGTACATCAAAGAGGTCGGACATGTTCTCCATCACAACACCGATGAGACGCAGATCGCAGCCGGTATGGCAGCACCCAAGTTCGGCGGCGGGCACATCATCGATCCGGCATACATCCTCCTCGTAGGGCGCGCTACCACGAAGATCGACACGGGAAAGGACGTACTCGAGCTTCCCTGCAAACCTGTCGCACTGGCAGCCGCAAGGAAGTATCTCGACAAGACCTTCCCCAACCTCGACGTCGATTCGGAGATTATCCTCGACGCAAAGCTCGGAATGGGATCCGACGATCTGACCGGTGTCTACAAAGCATCCGGCCACCTTGCAAACGACACGTCTTTCGGAGTCGGTTACGCACCTTACTCCATCACGGACAAACTCGTACTCAAGACCGAGGAATACATGAACGGCAAGATGAAGAAGATCATACCTGCATCCGGACAGGATATCAAGGTCATGGCCTCCAGGGTCAACAACAAGATCACACTCACCGTCGCATGCGCAATGGTCGACAAATACATCGAGGACGCAAAAGCATACAGATCCATCATGGAGGAGATGCACAGCGCGGTCTACGACAATGCACTCAAGGTCATCGGAAACGAGAAGGTCAGCGTCAAGCTCGACATCAACACCGGTGACGACTACAAGAGAAAGGTCTACTACCTCACATGCACCGGACTTTCCCAGGAGATGGGAGACGACGGATCCGTCGGAAGAGGTAACAGATGCAACGGACTCATCACGCCTTATAGGCCGATGTCCATGGAAGCAACTTCCGGAAAGAACCCGATCACACACATCGGAAAGATCTACAATGTGATGTCCAAGCTCATGGCGGACGACATTGCAAAGAAGGTAGGTGCAGATGCAGAGGTCCGTGTCAGGATCCTTTCGCAGATCGGAAAGCCCGTATCGCAGCCGCTGAACTGTTCTGTGGACATTGTCGACGTCGGTGCCGATTCCAACCCCAAGATCGGAAAATGGAAGGCAGAGGCCGAGTCAATTGCAGCGGACTGGCTGGACAATGTTGATAAAGTCACAGAGCTTATCATCAACGGTAAGGTCAGGACGTTCTGATAACGCCGGGCCGCGAAAGGTGTTCAGATGAAGATAATGGAGGTACCCCAATTCGGCCCGATGTTCCGTTTCAGCGACGCGAACATCTACTGGGCGCTCTATCTTCTTTCAGACGGAAAGAGGATGGGCAGGAAAAGACTTGCCGAACTCATCGGTATCGGTGAGGGAAGCATGAGAAGGATAATCGATACTCTCAAGGATTGGGAGTTCATCGAGGTCAAACAGACCGGTATCTCGATCACAAAGCTGGGAATGACGTTCCTCAATGAAATTCCGATCAGAGTTGTGTCGGTACCTCCTCTCGGATTGTCCATTATCGGCGACTGTTATCAGGGCATTATCGTTATGGGTGTTTCCGACAAGATCGACAACGGCATGCAGCAGCGTGACGCAGGCATCAAGGCCGGCGCCACCGGATGCACGACCATCATCATCAGGGACGGAAACCTGATGATCCCTCCCGATTGGGTGTTGGATGAACAGGAGCCGGATGTTGCGTATAAGATACGCAAGGACACCGGGATCACGCAGAGCGATGTGCTGATCATCGGTACAGGTAACAGTCAGAACCTTGCGGTCGAAGCGGCCCTCAACGCTGCCTTCGACCTGATCTAAACCCTTTACCATCTTATGAAACATCTTCTTTCTTTCTCTGTTTTTCAGCCTTTGAACGAACTGACAGACGGAGATTTCGGATCCTTCCTGGGAAGTATCGGCTGCGACGGTCTGGAACTGTTCACATTGTATGACGAGGTCCCGAAGGAGTACTATCCCTATTCCCCGTCGGTCCATCTGCCGTATGCGGTTGATTGGTACAGGGGATGGACCGGACAGATAGACCGGAACAGATACTCCCGCGGCGATCTCGATTACATAACATACGGTGTGGACCGCGAAGAGATCGTCATCAATATACGCAGGATGATCGACCGCGTCGTTCCGATGTCGCCCGCATACGGCGTACTCCATGCCGGCAATACGGACATGTCCCAGGTGTTCAGCCGGCATTATTCGTCCGACGACCGCGTTTACCTGGAGGCATTTGCGGAGATGGTCAATGCGGCAACGGCCGATTACAAAGGGGGAGAGCCGCCGATAATGCTCGCATTCGAGAATCTCTGGTGGTCCGGACTCAAACTCCGGGAACCTTGGGAATATAAACTTCTGGAGGACAAGGTCGAATTCGACAACTGGTGTTTCTGTCTGGATACGGGACACATGATGAACACGCTCCCTGACGCTTACGACGAGGGGTCCGCCATAGAGGGTGTGATGCGTATAGTCGACAGGTATCCGCAGGATATGCGCGACAGGATCAAGGTCATGCATTTCCACTACAGCGCGTCTGCGGAATACAGGCATTCCTTCGAGGAGAAAGAAGTGGACACCGCACAGGGATACGAGAAGCTCATGGGCGATTCATACGAGCATGTGGGACATATAGATCAGCACAGGCCGTACACCGACAGGAAGTGTCTGGAGATCGTCGATGCGATACGTCCGGATTACCTGACCCACGAGATGCTGTGCGGTAACGGCCGCGATTATGTGGCAGACTTCATCAAACAGCGTTCTTTATTCGAAAAAACATGCTGAAACCTTATATAGGACCTTCTTATAATCGTTCATTCAGAGGAATTTAAGATGGCACGTTTCAAAGAGGCCGAGCACAGGCTCCTTGACAAATCCGTTTGCATGAATTGCTATGCAACCAACCCTCCCAAAGCAACAAAATGCAGGAAGTGCGGTTACAGCAATCTCAGGCCTAAGGCAAAAGAGAGCAGGAAACAGTGATCTCACTGTTTCATTAAATTTTCCGGCCGCATGGCCGTTTTTATTAGTTACAGCGTAAGCTGTCGGTCTGCCTTCACGGCGACCCGCAAACCTGTTTTATAGTCTGACGACAGTTAACGATTGTCCCTCGGAGAGTTGTCAATGAAGGTTCTGGTGGTCGAAGACAATCTGGCGATAGGGGAGGTCCTTAAAGAGGTCCTCACCGGCGCGAATTACAGTGTGCAGATCGAGGATAAATCGGATTCTGTTGCGGAGATGGCATTGGACGGAACATATGATTTCGTCCTTTTGGATGCCGATATGGAAGGAGGCAACGGTCTGAAGATCATAGACCGTATGTGTGAGACCGAATCCGAGACCAAGGTCCGCGTCATAGTGCTGAAAGGCGCTCAGAAAGATATCCCCACAGATAACCCGTACGTCAAGGCGCTGATCCAAAAACCGTTCCTGTCCTCGGACATAACAACGGTCCTGGCAGATGTCAACAACATGGAAGACGACCAGAACGAGATAGTCAGACCGGCCAGACCGGTCAAGGAGAAGGCAGGTCTTTTCAAGAAGAAATACGCCGAGATCAATGCCCGTTCCATGGAAGAGATGGGACTGGAATTCGGAAGGTCGTATGTTTTGTTCCAGGATACCACGAGAGCGGTCTATTCCGTGACGGCATCATTCGGAAAGGACAAAGCGTCCATCCTCATGGTGACCACCGCAAAATCCAAAGCGATGAGCGAGAGGTTCAGAGGCTGTACCGTTTCGACCATTCCCCTGGATATCAGGAACAAGGGGGAATTCTTCGACGTATATCGCCTGGGCACGATGCTCAGTCAGATCGAGGACTTCATAAAAGAGGCCGACAGACCCCTGGTGGTCTTTGATAATCTTAATACACTCATATACAAGAACGGAATGAATTCCGTCCTGACATTGATACACGAGATAGTAACCGCAGATTACGGAAAGCCGTTCTCTTTGGTGGTATCCGTGAACGCCCGTGATTTCACGGACAAAGATAAGTACATCCTGAAAAGCCACTTGGAGCAGTATGCGCTCAGAGATGTACCCGCAGAGGGAAAGAAATGACAGCAAAGATCGAGAAAGTTTGGGCAAGAGAAGTATTGGACTCCAGAGGAAATCCCACTGTCGAGGCCGAGATAACAGTCAAAGGTCACAGGATCACCGCGATCGCACCTTCCGGAGCATCCACGGGAACGTGGGAAGCGCACGAGCTTCGCGATGGAGGAAAGAGGTACGGCGGAAAAGGAGTCCTGAAGGCCGTTGAGAACATCCGCGGAGAGATCGCCAAGGAACTGGAGGGAATGGATGTCACAGACCTCAGGGCGATCGACGATGCGATGATCGATCTTGACGGTACCGAGAACAAGACCAGGCTCGGCGGCAACGCCACTGTGGCCGTTTCGCTTGCGGCCGTAAGGGCCGGAGCAATGGCTGAGGGAAAGCCCATTTACGAATACATCGGAAAGGACCATGTTACGCTTCCTGTCCCGATGTTCAACATCATCAACGGCGGAAAACACGCCGGAGGCAATCTCAGGGTCCAGGAATGCATGATCATCCCCGCGGGAGCACCTACGTTCTCCGAGTGTCTCAGGACAGCATCCGAGGTCTACATGGAGCTTAAATCCGTTCTCAAGAAGAAGTACGGAGTGGGCGCTATCAACATCGGAGACGAAGGAGGATTCGCTCCCCCGTTCGATACGGTGTCCGAAGCACTCAGCACTATCGTCAGCGCCATTTCCGGAGCGGGATACGAGCCCGGCAAAGAGGTGTTCCTCGCCATCGATGCGGCGTCATCCGAATTCTACGGGAACGGCGTCTACGATGTGGACGACATGAAGCTTTCCGCAGGAGAGCTCGCAGATCATTACAAAGAGCTCACCAAACAGTTCCCTCTTATCAGTATCGAGGATCCCTTCCAGGAGGACGATTTCGATACGACCGCGGAACTCACCAAGATGATCGGCAACAAGGTGCAGATCGTCGGAGACGATATCTTCGTGACCAATACGAGGCGTCTCTGCAAGGGTATCGAGATCGGAGCCGCCAATGCGCTGCTCCTTAAGGTCAACCAGATCGGTACCGTATCCGAGGCCGGAGACGCTGCCAAGATGAGTTTCGACAACGGTTACAACGTCGTTGTATCCCACCGTTCCGGCGAGACCGAGGATACCACCATCGCAGACCTGTCCGTAGGATGGGGAACCGGAGAGATCAAGACCGGAGCACCTGCCCGCGGCGAGAGGACGGCAAAATACAACCGTCTTCTCAGGATCGAGGAGGATCTCGGTTCGAAGGCGGTCTTCCCCGGAACCAAGGTCTTCCGCAAGTGATGATCAAATTCGGGATTCCTTTTTGGAGTCCCGAAATCTTTTAAATCTTAGTATATAAAGATTTCTCCAAGAAATCGGCATTTCCCTTTTATTTTGTCATTTTTCCGTTCCTTCGTAAATTGTGATAACATAAAGCTTATATCCCAACTGTGGAATGGGGATTTCAATCGTTCTGATCAGGCGTTATGGATGGTGATACGCCCGTGATCGAGATGATCGCAAGGGGGCATTAGTATCAACGATAGCATCATTAGGTCGGACATGGGTCTGGCAGGCAAAACATATAAATCCTGCACACTGGACACCGTTGGTCCCAGGTCATTTTTGAAGATCTATTGCTCATGCGGCCGCATCGTAGGTCTTGATAAGAACGAGATGCAGATCAAGAAAAAACTCGGTAAGGACCTTGAATGCGCAACATGCAGGAACCTGCGCATATCTGCAGAGATCGATGAGCTCAACTCCCGTTTCGACGGTACCTACGTCGAAGACGAAGAAGAGACCTTTTGAAAAATTAATAATTTTTCAATGTTGTGTTATTAATCAAATTAATAATACGAATTTTAGTTATGTTGTTACTGATAAGAGCATCGTAATAACGTGCATTTCGATTGCAGACCGGGCATATATAAACTGCTTGATCAAATAGCGAAATCACTCTTATAGTAAAGATACGGGGACCTCATAAAGAATTGAGATCCCGGTAATTTAGTGGGAATTGATTCCGAGATGGCATATCATTCGGTGTTAGATCCTGCCTTGGGTTTCACGGTCTTCTTGACCGTTTTCGCCTTCTTGGGGGAGTCTTTCTTCACGACTACGACCTTTCCGACACGGTCGCTCTTTGTAGCGGCGGAGACCGTTCTCGAGCGCGTGCTCTTCTTCTTGGTCGGGCAGTCTGGATTGATACATTCGGTCATGGAACCGAAAACGATCATGGGCGAGCCGCAGGCTTCGCAGGAATCATTCGTAGGCGTGATGGTCCCTCTGGGCCTGAGCGGATAGGTCTGATTGCAGGCAGGCCATTCGGAACAGCCTGCGAAACGCTTTCCGGCCTTGGAATACATGACCCTGATCGTTCCCTTGTGGCATGAAGGGCACACACCGAGGTTGTTCTTCTCGGTATTGCTGCTGCATTTGGGATCTATGCACTGTATAGACGGCGGAACGCCTCTGCGTACGATCTTGAGCTGAGGAAGTCCGCAGACCGGGCACAGTGTCTCCACAGGCTGGATCATGGCCCCTCTGGGCATGGGATACGCGCGTTTGCAGTCGGGGTAGCCGTCGCATCCGATGAAGTTGCCGTTCTTGGACTTCTTGATTGTCATGTTCTTTCCGCATGACGGACATATGCCGATGAACTGCTGGCTTCTTAATGCGGCCTTGATCTCGGTACCGATCGCCTCGCTTTCGGACGATATCTTCACAGCCACGTCGTAGAGCATATCCTGCGATTTCTTCACGACTTCATCGAGGGTGTATATGCCGTCGCTGATCTTCTGCATATCTTCTTCCAGATTGGCGGTCATGTCGGGTTCGGTGATACCTCCGCCGTGTTTCTCCAATGATTTGGTAAGTGCGGTACCGCTTGCGGTGGGGATCATATAGTTGCCCTGAACGTAGTTCCTGGAGTACAGTTTGCCGATGATATCGTGTCTTGTACTCTTGGTTCCCAACTGGAGTCTGTCCATTTCCTGAATGAGCGAACCCTGGTTGTAGCGGTACGGCGGTCTGGTGGCAAGCTCATCGATCCCGGAGGACCTGATGTCCATCTTGTCGCCTATCGCGAGCTTGGGAAGATGCGTCTCCGTGATCTTCATGTACTTCTTGTAGTACTTTTTCCAGCCCTGGTCCAATTGGACGTAACCCTGTGATTTGAATCTCTCTCCGCCCACGTCGACCGTGACGTCGGTGATCTGGGCCTTGGCATTCGGTGCCACTGTGGCCATGAACCTTCTGACGATGAGTTCGTACAGTTTCCATTTGTCGCCCTTCATCTTATCCGACGAGGCTCCGCCGGTCGGATAGATAGGCGGATGGTCCGTGGTCCTCTTCTTTCCCTTCGAAGGGCTGATCCTTTCCTGTTTGAGAAGCTCTTCGGCCTCTGCTTTGAAATCTTTGGAGTCCTTGAGTTTCTCCAGGACGTTCCTGAGACCGAGACTCTTCGGGTATTCCGTGTTCTCGGTACGGGGGTATGAGATGTAACCGCCGGTGTACAGGTCTTCTGCCAGTTTCATGGCGACCGTGGGCGGGATACCGATCTTGTTCGCCTCTACCTGCATCATGGTGGTGTCGAAAGGCGACGGGCGGTACTCTTCTTTCTCGCTCACTTCGAAGTCTGTGACGGTACCCTGTGTCTCGGCCTTCACTTTTTCGAGTGCGGCCTCTGCTTCTTCCTTCTCCCAGAACGGGTTCTTCTCATGTTCCCCCCTGAAGGCGAGCATTCCGAATTTTCCCACGACGTTCCAATAGGGAACGGGGACGAAGCTTTCGATCTCCTCGTTCCTTTCAACGAGAAGTTTTAGCGTAGGGCTCTGCACCCTTCCGACCGACATGAAGTTCTTTCCCACCTGTCCGGCGGAAAGAGAGATAAGTCTTGTGAGGACCGCTCCCCATGAGAGGTCCACGATCTGCCTGGCCTCTGCGGCGTCGGCAAGTTTTGCATCCGGTTCGGCAAGGTCTGAGAAAGCTTTTTCGACCTCTCCTTTGGTCAAGGCGCTGAATTTCGCCCTTTTGACCTTGGACATGTCGGCGTTCACGGCGTGGACGGTCTCCATACCGATGAGCTCTCCCTCCCTGTCGTAGTCGGTTGCGATGATGATCTCGTCGGAGAACTTCACGAGTTCTTCGATCTTGTTGAGAATGGATTTCACACGCACGGTCTTGATCTGCGGTGCGCGTACAAGGTCGACTGGGGAGCTGCCTGCCCAGTCGTTGTATTCCTCGGGATAATCAAGCTCGATAATGTGACCTCTGAGACTGACGACAGTGTAGTCGTCGCCGTCGGCTGTGAATGATATGACGGTGACGCCGCCCGCGGATTCGGAGTGGGTCTTTCCGTTGGACAGGATCGTCGAGATCCTCCTGGCGGCGTTGGCCTTTTCAGTGATTATCAGCTTTCTCATGCGTCCCCCTCGACGTCCTTAAGGGTTAAATAACCTTGTCACGGGCCCCGGCCCGATATTCAGGTGTCGGGATCAGCTTCTTGAGCCTATGTGGTGCAGGTGGCCTGTGGAGCGCGATGCCATAGTAAGTTTGCATCTGAGCACGCCCTTTACTGCGGAGATATCGTTTGCCAGGGCCTTGAGCTGGCCGAGTTCGCCTTCGACGATAATGACCTCCATACACCTGTCGTGGTCGAGATGCACATGGATGGAAGTGTTGATGTTCTGCATCCTGTCATGCTGGAGAACGGTGAGTTTCTCGCCGATCCCGGTGACCTCGTGTTCGTATACCATTACGATGACCCCGGACATGTACTCCTTATCGTTCTTCCATTCGTTCTCGGCCAGAGAATCGCGGACAAGGTCACGTATGGCTTCCGATCTGCTTACATAACCCTTCTTCGAGATGAGTTTATCGAATTCTTTCAGCAGTTCAGGCTCCAATGATACACCGATACGGGTGACTCCGTCCATGTCCTGTAATCTGAATTCATGTTATTTAATGTTACTACGGACCCGATTTTTCAGAATTCTTAACACGCGGGTTTCGTTCTTAAATACATGCTAGATGAATACGGAGAGCATGGATCCGAAAGCCATCGCGGAGAAGCTCATGAATGCTCCCGGCATACATCAGGCCGTTGTTCCGGACGATGATGTTCTGAACGAACTGTTCGCCCGCGAGGATGATATCGTGGATACTACTTTCGGCATGCCCATCGACAACAGGGCGCTTGCGGCCTGCAGGGGCCGTTCGAAGCACGTGGTAATATTCTGCGACTATACGTTCGAGGTCCCCGACGGTCACGTCATGATGATGGAGGACGAGAACGGAAAGACCGTCGGATTCGATATTCCTTCCGGAAAGGCGGAGGAGTACATAGACAGGACCGACCTTGTTTGGCTTTCCGACGACTTTGTCCTGCTGACGACGACCGGAAGCGACATCGCCAAAGTGGTCATGCTGCCTCAGAAGGCCCGCTGTATCGGAGAGAAGGACGGAGTGAAGGACGCGGTCCTGTTCTATCCGGCCACAACGACGGATATGTTCCTGAAGAAGAGGTTCGGCGTGGATACGGACACGCCCAGCATAGCATCGGCGCTTCTGTCCTTCGATGAGTTATAATCTTATATCCGAGCGGGGGATTCAAGTATCATGGTTTCCGAGGTTCAGGTCATATCAGAGGCTCTCAGGTCGGCCGTTCGCAGGCTGACCGAAGGGAAGGATATGGCCGTTGCCTTCTCAGGAGGCCTGGATTCGGGAATAGTTGCCGCACTTACCATGGAATATGCCCGTTCGGTAAGTCTTTACACCGTCGGGTACGGAGAATCCTACGATGTCCGCATGGCCAGAGAGATGGCGTCGGACCTGAGGACGGAAACGAACATCATACCTCTCACGGAAGACAATATGGTCGGGATCCTCGACGAGATGATCTCGGTCACAGGCACATCGAGTCCGCTTACCCTTGCTTTCGAAACACCGCCGTTCATGGTCTGCAGATACTCTATAGAGAATATCCTTATAGGAGGGCAGGGAGCAGACGAACTGTTCGCGGGTTATTCCAAGTATCTCGGCCTCGGAAAAGAGGAACTGCAGAAGATGAGGGCCGGGGACATAGCAAAGCTCACAGGTCCGACGTTGGATCACGAGAGAAAGGTCGCGGATCATTTCGGAAAGACAGTTCTTTATCCGTTCTTGGACGAAGAGGTCGTAAATGCCGTCAATTCATTGGGCATCGATGCGATAATGCCAAGGGACGGTAGAAGGAAAGGGATACTGAAGGATGTCGCGGAGGAGTTGGGATATCCGTTCATAGCAGACAAGGAGAAGAAGGCGGCGCAGTACGGTTCCGGCATGATGGATGTTATTCGCAGCATCTGCAAGAAGCGGAACATCAGATATTCCGAGCTTGTAGAGGAACTGTGCATGAAAAGAGGGATACAGTGATCGGTAAAGAGGAATTCCTGGAGTGGCTTTACGGACTCCAGGTCCACGGGATCAAATTGGGCCTGACCAACATAACGGAGCTTATGAGGAGATTGGGAGATCCCCAGAAGGAGCTTCGCTGCATCCATGTGGCGGGCACGGACGGAAAGGGTTCTACCTGCGCATGCATAGAGTCGATCCTCCGTACTGCCGGGATAAGGACGGGGCTGTACACATCGCCCCATCTTACGGATTTCAACGAACGCATCAGGGTATGCGGCGAATGCATCACCGACGACGAGCTGGCCGAACTGGCATCGGAGATAATGCCCGTGGTCAGATCAATGGACGGCGACGGTATGGAATGCACCTTCTTCGAGGTGACTACCGCCATGGCCTTCGTACATTTCAGAAGGAGGGATGTCGGTTACGCCGTGATAGAGGTAGGCATGGGAGGAAGGTTCGATGCCACCAATGTGATAACTCCGGATGTCTGTGTGATATGCAACATAAGCATGGAGCACACCGAATACCTCGGAGATACCGTAGAGAAGATCGCTTTCGAGAAGGCGGGGATAATCAAATCCGGTGTTCCCTGCATCACATTGAATCCGGAACCCGCGTTCGGAGTGATCGCTAACGTCGCAGAGGAACGCGGAGCGCCGCTGACAAGGGTCGATCCGGACGATATAGTCATTGAGAACAACGGCCCGAAGATGCTTTCGTTCACGTATAAGGAGGAAGAGTACAGGGTCGCCATACCGGGAAGGCATCAGGCGAAGAACGCCGCCATGGCGATAGAGGCCGTGTCGAAGCTGTCCATATACGGGCAGTGCCTCAGATGCAATCTGAAAAAAGGACTGAAGAGTGTCGTCTGGCCCTGCCGCATGCAGAAGCTGGACGGTCTTCCGCTGATCATGGATGTCACGCATACCCGTGCGGGATCGGCAGATCTTGCGAAGGATATCTCGGAGATATGCGGAAAGGTAACATTGGTGTTCGGTGTGCTGGGCGACAAGGATATCGAGCACATCTCCCAGAATCTGTCGCAGATCGCAGACAGGGTGATAATCACAGTCCCCGATTCGGTGAGGGCGGCCCCGATGGACCGTGTCCTTTCGATCATGAGGAATTATTTCAAAGAAGTGACCGAAGAGGAGAATGTCGGAAAGGCCATAGAAGAGGCCTTGAGGATCGCGGACGGCCAGATATTGGTAACAGGGTCGTTCTATATGGCGGGAGATGCGCTGAAATGGCTGAGAAAGATATATGCCGGATACTGAATACGCTGTCCAGGGAGTACAACAGGGGAGCATATCCCGGAAGGTCCTCCGAAGGTCTGAATCCCGAATGGGAATGCGATCCGTTCCATGTGCTGGTGGCAACGATCCTGTCGCAGAGGACGCGCGACGATAACACTAGAAAGGCATCGGACAATCTTTTCAGGGAATACAATTCCATTGATGCCATCGCCGAAGCGGATCCCGACAAAGTGGCCGAACTCGTAAGACCGGCGGGCTTCCCGAAACAGAAGGCGAAGGCCATCGTGGACTGCTGCAGGATCCTGCGGGACGAATACCGCGGAGCCGTTCCGGAATCCACCGAAGAGCTGACATCGCTTCCCATGGTCGGAAGGAAGACGGCGGCATGCGTCCGTTCATACGCCATGGACATCCCGTCCGTCTGTGTGGATACGCACGTTCACAGGATCGCGAATCTCATGGGCCTCGTCCATACCAAGGATCCCGAATCCACCGAATACGAACTCATGAGGATCACACCGGAGGACAGATGGTCGGATATCAACAGATATTTAGTCAGACACGGGCAGGTCGTCTGTCTCCCGAACCATCCGCATTGCGAAAGGTGTTCCGTCAGGGAAATGTGCGACCGCTATCTCTCGGAAAAACAGTGACCGTACCGCTGCCGTTCCGATCTCCGACGTATGCCGGAGGCAGGTCTGAAATATCAGTCATCTATCGAACTGACCGTTTTGACAGGGATGATTTGGTTCTGACGAAACATCGAAGTACGAATTTCTTAAATATGGAATAATCAGATTCAGCTTCCATGTTTGGTAGACCAATATTGGTTTCACTGATCGGCGGACTTTCGTTCATTTGCGGTCTTCTGCTGGTCATATTCGGACTTTTAGGATATTTGAACATCGATGTCCCCGGACTCGCAGAAACGACGGCTGGAATGGGTATCGGAACGATGACAGTCGGTCTAATCGCACTGATCATCGGATACGGTTTCCTTATGGGCTGGTCCATTTTCTGGTATCTCGGTGTGATCGTTTACGCACTCATACTCATCGGAGGCCTGTACACTCTGTTCATAGAGCAGTCCTTCATGTCGGGTATCGTAGCCATCGTGATATCGCTCATTATCCTGGCATATCTGTTCAGCTCAAAGGTCAAGACCTTCTTCCTCAGCAAGGATTGACGGGCCCGGATATCTCGAAACCTCTTACCTTCTTTTGCTTTTCCGATTCCTTGTATCCACGCATTACAACAATAGTTGTTAAAACGAGGAGCGCAATACAGGAGTCGATGCATGAGGTTTCCGTCACATCAGATCTTGTCAGGGCGATCCTGGGTGAATTAGAGAAGTACAATGTTGTTTCCGTCCATGCGGTCACCATTATCATAGGTCAGCTGACAAACCTCGGAAAAGAGCAGATGCAGTTTGCGTACGAGGTCGTTACCAGAGGTACGATCCTCGAAGGTTCTGTCCTGAACATCGAGGACGAGGAGATAGAGCTCGAATGCAAGAATTGCGATTATGTAGGTCCTGCCAAGAATCTCGACATGGGAGAGTACACAGAGGAGCATCTCATCCCCATACTCGCATGTCCGGAGTGCGGCGGTCCCGTGACCGTTATCAAGGGACAGACCTGCTGCGTGAAAAATATCGATATCGAAGAGGCTGAATAATGTTCAAGTATAGGGATGAAACCACGGCTAAGAAGATCCTGGAGCTCATCAAGGATATGGGAATAGAGAGCAAGTTCATGCACGTTTGCGGCACGCATCAGGATACGATCGTACGTTTCGGACTTGAGGATATGCTTGCAGATGCAGGCGTTCAGATCCAGCAGGGACCCGGATGCCCGGTCTGTGTCACTACAAGCAAAGAGATCGCGGATGCCATAACCCTCGCCAAGAACGGTGTGACCATCACGGCGTTCGGCGATATGATGCGCGTTCCCACGACCATCGGCTCCCTTTTCGACGCAAAGGCCGATGGAGCGGACGTCAGGATAGTCTATTCCATAGAAGACGCGGTCAAGATGGCCAAAGAACAGACCAAGCCTCTGGTCTTTGTCTCGGTGGGATTCGAGACAACCGCTCCGTCCACCGCAGTGCCTCTTCACAAGGAGCTTCCTCCCAATTTCAGTATATACAGCTGCCACAGGATCTGTCCTCCGATATTGGAGACCATCTTCAACATGGGAGAGAACAAGGTCAACGGCCTCATCATGCCCGGACACGTCTGTGTTGTCACGGGATACGAGTGCTTCAGGGAATTCGGGCAGAAGTACAAGATGCCTCAGGTGGTCGCAGGATTCGAGCCTCTGGACATCCTGATGTCATGTTACATGCTCACAAAACAGAGATACGAAGGCCGTATCGATGTCGAGAACGAGTACACCAGACTGGTCAAGCCGGAAGGAAATCCCATTGCCAGGAAACTGATCGAAGATACATTCGAACCGGTCGACAGGGCATGGAGGGGATTCCCGGTCATCCCGAAGAGCGCACTCGCATTGAAACCCGAGTTCGCTGCACATGATGCAACGAAAGTACATGCGGATATCCTGGCCAAGACCCCGGAGGTCGAGGCGGAGGCCAAAGGATGCAGATGCGGAGAGGTCCTCAGAGGACTGATCAAATCGGAACAGTGTCCGATGTTCGGAAAATCATGCAAACCCATGAGCCCCAAGGGCCCGTGTATGGTATCCGAAGAGGGAAGCTGTCACATAGCGTTCAAGTATAGGAAGGTATGATAATGGTCAAAGCAGACAAGAAACTGATATTCGTTGTGACGAACGACTCCACCGTATTCCTGAAGGACGGCATCGCCAGTGCCTTCGAGATGTTCGGCGGACGTATGACCGAGGTCAAAGAATTGGTCGCCAGGCTGGATACCGCTTCCAAGAACGATAAAAAGATGTGCGACGTCTCATTCGGGGTCATATCTTCCCATTTCGGATTCGTTCCGGGAAACTATACCGTTGCGCCGTACGACCATGTCATGTCCTGCAAAGCCGACTATGAGGCCGTACAGGCCAAGAAGGATTATCTCGGAAAGCTCGAATATGTCGCAAAGCCCTTCGACAAGGTCGTTGTGTGCGTTCCCAAGGATATGTTCGCAATGATGCTCGAGAACGACACGTTCCAGGACGGAAAGGTCATAGCCGTCACCAGTCCGGATTTCAAGAAGGACTGCGAGGACAGAGGATGGACATTCCTCGAGCGCAAGGGAGCGCGTGTCGGCAAGGAAAATGCCGAAGAGATCTTCAAGATGATCGAGGAGATCTGTTAAGGATCTCCTTCTTCAAACCTTTTAATCTCACCTTATCTTCTTTTTCCACCCTGTACGAGTCGCATATCTTGCTGACCGTACGGCTCATGATATCCGTGTCCAGTTTATCGGAGAAGATGTACGGTTCGGAAAGTTCGGGATAATGTATGTAGCAGAACGAGAGACACCATGCCGCGCCCATGCGGTAATAGTATCCCGGATTGTAGTGCGATGTCAGGAGTTCCAGGACATCTTTTATGTGATCGTCGTCAAGGAAGTTCCCGATCATGGTGGATGCCGCGAACCTCATAACGAATTCCTCATCGGAATCCAATGCTTCGACGCAGTAATCCCAAAGGACCTCCTTTTCCTCCTTCTTTATCTTCCATTTGCCGCAGGATATGTCGCATACCGCCCAAGTATCGATGGTGGGGACGAATTCACGGATGTATCCCATGCGTTCATCCATCGGAATATCTGTTGTGACGATGATCATTCCGTGAAGCATCTGTTCTTCGAAACAGGAAGGTTCTGTCCCGAGATACGATCTCCAGTCATCCTCTTTCACAATTCTTTTGGCAAGGGCTCTGAGCTGCGGGACCCTCACACCGTATGTCTTTCCGATCCCGGGGTTCAGTTTTCTGTTGAATGCATCGTATTCGGGATCCGCCAGGGATTCCAATTCGGATATGACGTCGATCATTCGCCGCGCTCCATACTGAGTAGTCTCTTCTTGAGTATGGAGCCTCCCACATATCCCATCCCTACACCGCTGGCACTTATGACGCGATGGCAGGGTATGATGATCGGCAGGGGATTCAGTCCGCATGCGGTCCCTACCGCGCGGTACGAATTCCTGTTGCCTATTGTCCCGGCGACCTCGGAGTACGTTCTTGTTTCGCCGTAGGGGATCTCGGCAATGACATCCCATACCTGTTTTTGGAATTCCGTTCCCTCTGTTACGAGGGGAAGTTCGAATTCCTTCCTCTTTCTCAAAAAGTATTCTTCTATCTGACCGGCAGCTTCGTCCAGTATGTCTGTCGCACGGTCTTCCATGACCGGAAGATTGCAGTTGGGAAGATACACTCCGTTGATGTTTCCTTCTCCGTCTTCGGAGATACTCACCATTCCAATCACGGTCATGTATGTATGTATGCTGCCTGCCATGGGATTCATTATATGGCCTTATGCGTACTTATTACCTCTGATTTTTATCGGGTCTGTCATGGAAGTTTTTAATTCTGATATCAGTTAGCGGTCCTTATGATAATCTGTGCCAGCAGAAGGACCGATATTCCCGCATTCCATTCAGAGTGGTTCATGAACAGGCTGCGCGCAGGATATGCGCTTGTCCGCAATCCGGTCGCTAAGACCGTAGTATACAAAGTGGACCTCAGGCGCAGCAACGTCGATTGTTTGGCCTTCATGACCAAGGATCCCCGTCCCATGATCCCGTACCTTAAGGAGATAGGTTCCATGGGATACATGTACACCTTCCAGGTCACCATAACTCCGTACGGCAAGGATATCGAGCCGGGAATGCCTTTCAAGGCGGATGTCGCGGACGCTTTCAAGCAGATCTCCGACCGCATAGGCAATGACCGCATGATCTGGCGTTACGATCCGATCATCTTCAACAGCAAGATGGACATCAATTATCACAGAAGGAAGTTCGAACTTCTCTGCAGGGAACTGGAAGGATACACCAGGAGATGCACATTCAGTTTCATCGACATGTACGGTAAATTGGGAAAATATTCCGGGACCCTCAGATCGGTGACCAACGCGGAAAAGGATGCCATGGGAAAGATGATGTCCGAGGTAGCGTCCAAATACGATATGACCCTGAGTTATTGCTGTGCGGATTACGATCTCTCGAAATACGGAATAGAACCCAGAGGATGCATAGACCGTGCCGATATGGCAAGGTTGTGCGTGCCGTTCGAAGACATGTCCACTCCGCTGAGGGCAGGCTGCAGATGCGTGAAGAACATCGACATCGGAGCTTACGACACATGCGGCCACGATTGTATCTACTGTTACGCGAACCGCAGCACATCCGATATGAGGGAAAAGAAAGAATACGATCCTCAGAGCGAGATGCTCTGGGGAGAAGTGTCCGATGACGACAGGATCATTGACCTGTCGTCAAGGGATGTTTCAAGAATTGACGACTTCTGAGCCTTCCGCCTTCAGTTCGCGTTCCATCCTCCTCTTGGAGAACAGGACGGAGTCCATGAATATGACCCAGCATATCTCGATTATGATCGAGACCGTGATCGCGACCATGGCATAGCCGATCATGGGGCCGGGCAGCACAGATACGCAGAGTGCGATGGCAATTCCTTTGTTCTTATAGGATGTTATGAGGATATCGGTCACTCTCTGACTCCAGTGTATCCCTCTCTTCTTCTCTGCGATCTCGACCGCATTTCCGAGGATGAATGTCCTGCAGATGGCGATGAATGCAAAGATGATGAAGATCGAAGCTC
>DAYM01000006.1:120671-148293 GCA_002506905.1 Methanomassiliicoccaceae archaeon UBA328 | reverse complement strand
CAGTCCGCCGAAGTTGGTGGGACTGACCGAGAACCATACGAGGAATCCTATGATGCAGTTCAGAACGATGGCCATAGCGTCTTTGGGTATCTTGACCTTTGTAAAGAATCTGGAAAGTATCAGCGGTACGCCGATGATCTCGATGACGGTGATGACGACACTCTTCATATCTACCATCTTGCCGATGAGTGCGTAGATCACCAGAGGGATCCACATAAGCGCGATGATGTAGACATAGATCGTTGATCTGCAGGCATGTTCGATATCTCCGCGGAGAATGAATGAAAGCGGGGCAACAGATGCTGCGAAAGGTGTTGCCGCGATAAAGACCCAGCCGACAGCATAATTGCTGTATTCTCCGTTCTCGAGGAGAAGATATCCTATGATAGGGATGGCCGAGGCCACGACCAATCCGAGTATTACGGACCTGACAATGGCCTTATCGGGTTTCAGATTGGAGGTCGGAACTCTGGACAAAGAAACAGTGAGCATGATCGCCAGGAGCAGGATCGTGATCTTGCTTCTGATGTCGGATGTGAGTACATCGCTGGGAAAGACACCTGAGAAGTTCGTAATGAATGCCAGGATGAGTGCGAGACTCATCATAAACGCACTGCTGCACAGCAACGCTTTTACTTTCATGGGAAGCGGCATGTCCTGCTATGCAAAAAAAGGTATGCTTGGCCAGTGTAGATTTTATTTACATTCGGGGTATGTTTATCAATATCTTGTACAATACTCTTTGATATGCAGGATGTTAAACCGGTAAAGGCCGGATGGTACAACGCATTCAGGCCCTGGACCCTTCACGGTGCGATCGTTCCCGTACTTATCGGAGGAGCGGTCGCTTGGAAGGACGGGTCGTTCAATATACTGATATTCCTGCTGATCCTGGCAGGCGGCTGTCTTCTTCAGTCTGCCGCCAATCTTTTCAATACATACGGGGACTTCGTAAAAGGTACCGACACCGTCGAGAACCACACAAGATCGCCCGAACTTGTTACCGGAGCGATGAGGCCGAAGCAGATCTACATGATGGGCATAGTATGTCTCGGCATAACGGCGCTGATAGGACTGGTATTCATCTGGTATTCGGGATGGGAGATCCTGATCATAGGATTGCTGGGTATCGGCGGCGCCGCGCTCTATACCATCGGTGTTTCGTACAAATATCACGCAATGGGACAGATAGGATGTTTCTTCCTGATGGGGATCCTGATGCCCATCGGTACCTACCTGGTGCTAACCGGCGGTTATTCATGGGAGGTCCTGATGATCTCCCTGCCCAATGCGCTCATGATAACAGCGGTCCTGAGCGGAAACGAGACCCGCGATTATTACGAGGACAAAGCAGCGCACGTCGGGACCCTTTCCGGTCATATGTCCTATGAGAACAGCAAGCGTCTCTATCTGTTCCTGAATTCGGTGTCATTCATCATACTGGCACTGTTGATCGTCCTTCAGATCGCACCATGGGAATGCGCACTTGCATTCGTTGCTCTGTACGATCTCAACATACTGGTCAAGAACTGTGCAAAGGCCCCTGCGGATCCCAAGTGCAACAGGCTCCTGGTGCCTTTGGCATTCAAACTCAATTGGCACTTTGGTGTGCTTCTTGTGATAGGATACTTAATAGAATATGCCGTCGTTGGGGTGTTGATCTGATGACCGATGAAGTAAAGCCGAACGGAACGCAGTTCGAGGGCAAGGAAGAATACGTCAAGGACGTGTTCACCGAGATCGCTGACTACTACGACGAGATGAATGACATAATGTCCATGGGAATGGTCACCGGCTGGCACAAGTTCATGCTGAAGAAGGTGGAGCCGATCCTGGGAAAGAAGTGTTTGGATGTCGGTACCGGTACCGGCGAGATAGCATTCATGGTGGCCGAGAGGGCAGGGCCCGAAGGCTCCGTCACAGGCGTGGACATCACACCCAGGATGCTGGAACTCGCGGAGAAGAAGATGGCCGAGAGGGACATCCCAAAGCCCGTGAAATTCGAGGTCGGAGACGCTCTCGATCTGAAATATGAGGATAACACGTTTGATCTTGTCACATCCGGATATATGCTCAGGAATGTCTGCGATGTTCAGAAGGCGATCGACGAGATGTATAGGGTACTTTCTCCGGGTGGAAAGGTCATAGTCGCAGATCTGGCCAAGCCGGACAACAAGGTCGTCCGCTACTTCTACGAGATCTACATGAAGTACAGGGTCACAAAGATCGCCCGCAAATACGACAAGGGAAAGAGCATCGACGGAAGGCAGCCCGCATACGATTGGCTGACATCTTCGGTAGAGGGATTCCCTCACGGAAATGTCATGCTAGACAAGTTCAAGAAAGCCGGATTCAAGAATGCCAGATATTACAGCAAGAACTTCAGTGCCGTGAATATCTATTACGGCGAAAAAGAGTAATTGGGTTTTATTAAAATGATCTCCGGGAGGGGGACCCGGAGATCTAAAGGTATCATTCTTCGGACGGAGGAGTGTTCGAAGAATTGTTTGGCCCCTGGTGTTCCGACTTCTTGTTCTGCACATGCATCCAGATAGGGATGAAACAGAGCAAGATGATCACACCCAGTGCGATCGCTATGAAACCGCCGGACAGATAGTAACTCCAGTAAAGGAGACTGGGCAGCCACAGACATGCTTGGATGAACACCATTATGGAGATCACATACTTCCATGACCTCGGCGCCTTGAACGGTCTGTCCATATCTGCGAACTTGGCATCCCTTCTTGTCTTCACAAAGGCCAGCAGGGCGATGATGTTCGCTATACAGTAACCGATAGCGGAGGCAGTCAGTATGGTCATCGATGTGGTCGTCATATTCAGTACAAATGCACTGAATTCCATGATCGCCACAAGGAGGACATTGAAGATGCACACGAACAGCATAGCGTTCGCGGGCATTCCGTGCTTGTTCGTCTTCTCGAACCACTTGGGCAGATTCCTTTCCTGTGCCATCGAGTGGAGTGTTCTGGAGGAACCGAGGAATCCTGTCTGAATGATGAGGATCATCGCCACGATCAGGAAGAACAGTGCGATGTATGAACCTGCTTCTCCGAAGACGAAGCTTGCGATAGGCTCGAGTGTTGCGTATCCTGCGCTCTCGATACCTGTCTGGCCCAATGAGCCGTAGACGACCGTTGACACAAAGAAGTACATGATCAGGCAGATGAATCCGCAGGCGAACAGGGCCTTGGGAACATCTTTTCCGGGTTCCTTGTATTCCGGGCCGTATATAGCAGCGGTCTCCCATGCGCATGCGCTCCATTGTGCAAGTCCGAAACATCCGAACACCAGGACGATGTCCTGGAGGCTCCAGCTCCATTCGGGTCTGGCCCAATCGTTTACGATGTTTCCGAAGTCGAACATTCCCGTTGCGAGTGCTCCGAGAAGGATTATGATGATGGGTACGAGCGATATGACAGCAAGGATCAGACCGACCTTTGCGCCGCCTTCCAGGCCGCGGGTTCCCAAAACATACATTACAGAAACGATGACCAAAGATATGATAAGGTAGAATCCGACGCCGGCCATTCCGGTAAGCGTCAGGTCGAACATTGCGCACAGGTAGTCGCCGATCATCATTGTGAATATGGCGACCACGGGGCACCAGGCGAACCAGTAGCACCAGGCGCAGAACGCGCCTACGAACTTTCCCTTATCAAATTTCTTATTGTTATTCTTAGACTCATATACTGACTGTGCACATCCGGGCAGACCGGTAGCATTCGGGAACAATGTGACCATTTCTCCGTATGCAAGGTTCTGGACAAATCCCTGCAGGACCGATACGACCCACACGAAAATACACATTCCCCAAATGATGGAGGAAACATCATAGATCGAAGGGAGGATCAGTAACGGTACTCCCAGGGCTATGAACATTCCCTGCTTCCACGACACTGTGCGTGCCAGTGTTATCTTGGCTTCTTCCGACATTTTAATTCTCCAAAGAGAGCATCCGCTGATCGTTTCGTTTTTGAAAGAGAGATTGCGTAACTCTCGCTTGATTGGTCTCTGCATTTCGCAGAACATCAATCGATAATTAATCATCTAAATAAATCATATTTAATACTATCTATAATGAATAGAAACATTTAAATATTGTTTATTAAAGAGACAATTTGAATTATATGCTAAAACGAATAGTTTAAATATAAATTCAAAAAAATTAAAATAACGCATTAAAAACTTAATAAGTTTTAAATATGAATTGCAGATTTGAACAAAATTAGACACATATTGTACATCTGCGACTATCCCTGTACAAGTGTTAAGATATCTCAAAGACCGCAAAGCATACGCTGAAAGGAGATATTCTGAACGATCGGGATCCGATCAGGATGTCAGCGCATTTCCGATAACACGCGCCTCATCGAGCACGGGATCGGGCACACTCGAGCCTACGCCTGTATACAGAATCGTGCCCACAAGCTCGAATTTCAGCGTATTCACCATAACATCTTTGAGAAGATGGATAACGTGCTCTGCATTCGCCTTCTCATTCTTGGTACAGGATACGACAATGGCGATCTTCTTTCCGGCCGGAATGTTGGGAGTCCCGTCGGCGTTGAGGAACGAGGTGAATCTGTCGATGACGGTCTTCATCTGTGCGGTCATATCTCCGAAAATAAGCGGAGTCGCCAAGATGAGGGAATCGCAATCCCTGATAGAATCTAAGAGCGGGGTGATATCGTCGTTTATGATGCAATGACCCGTCTTCTTGCAGCGGCCGCATTGGTCGCATCCGGAGATGTAACGGAAGTTCTTTGTCATCACCAATTCAAAAGTATTGAGGGACAGACCCATAGCACCGTCCATTATTCTCTGGACGATCCTATACGTACAACCCTTTTCGTCTGAACTGGTAACCACGGTCACGATCTTAGACATCGATTTCTGCAACGTCATCGCGATATATATTCTTAGTGAGTAAGGACACTTTCAGCTTCACCGCCGTTAAAAATACGCTCGGAGAGCGGAGCTGAGAAACGGGACCTTATTCGGTCTTCTTTTTCTTATTGTTGATCGTCTGCAGACGTCTCGGAACGACTGGATAGTCATCATCGAGAGGAACAGTGGTAAGGTATGTGAAGTACGGATTTGCGTATTTGGACTTCATATATGTCTCGATATCGGGGTCCATGTTCTTCAGGATCGCGATCAGTGTGTTACGCATGATGAGTATATTCTCATGCGGCACTTTCTCAAAATAACTGTTGGTGAGGTCGACCACATCGTTCATGATCTTAGTGGACAGTTCCCAACCTTGCTCGGTCAGATAGACTCTGTATTTCTTGCTCTCCTGTTTTTTCCTGTCATCGTAGACAAAGCCCCCTTCTCTGAGGACCTTGATCACACGGTTGGTGTTTGCAGGGTCCAGATCAAGGAAACGGGAAAGTTCCATCAATGTCTGGCCGTTCTTGAGGTTCAACGCAATAAGATAAATGGCATGCCCGCTGTTAAGACCGTATTCCTCAACGATCTTGGTCATGTTCTTTCTCATGATCGTTCCGACCCTGTCGAAGAACATGGGAAGAAATGAGTTCCAATAAAGGTCTTCTTTTCCGGACATATCAAGACTCGGTATGGATATTGTTAATAAATAATTTTTTTTATAAATTGACCGTTTTTAGGCTGTCTTTTTATAAGAGATCGACAACAAGGGCCTAATGAAAGGCCCCTGTTGCCTGGGGCGATAACCGAGAATTTTTATTGTTTTGATTGGAGGATCTCGGTCCGTCCCTTTCCGGAAGATCCGGCTTCGTCGGTCCAGTCCATATCTGAACCTTCGATAATGTTGAGGCCAAGACGTTTTGTCTTAGTCAAGCGTTACGTGGGGCAATTTTTGCGAGGATCCAGATTTCCTTGCAGAGGTCTGCACCACTCTCATCGGCTTACCTTTCGGTTTCCGATCGCTTTGACCGCTCCTTTAGAAGCGATCAACGCTGCCTCATGTCACTTCCGTGACAACATATCTACTATCAACTATGCCATATATAATTATGTTGATGAAATCATCATAAATAATGTCCCAATCAAAATAAATTTATTGAGGTTTTTTAGGATTTTTATCAAAAATCTTTGAATATCGCAGTAATAATTCAAAATATTGGCATATGCGGTGTAAAAATGTTGTTTTTTGAATGAAGCCGTCAAATCATCACAAGATCTTAACGATGGAAATGATGATAGTTTCAATATAATGATATCTCTGATATTTCTCTATAATATTATATTGAATGTATCAACATAATTTGGGCAGTCGTTGTGAGATCTGCAGTGAAAAAGAATGAGTTGGGTCGGGTGCGGGACCTCTCCCGCACCCTTCTCATGAGTTTAAGGTTTCACAAGTTTGCTGTTGAAGAAGGCATAGACCGCCTTGTACAGCATGTATGTGTCTGCTTTCGCGGTGACCTCGAAAGGCGAGTGCATCGAGAGCAACGGGACACCCATATCGACGGTATCGATGTTGTGTATCGATATCTCCGAAGCGATGGTTCCTCCTCCGCCCGCATCGATCTTTCCGAGTTCTCCTACCTGCCATGGGACCTTTGCTTCCTCAAGGATCCTCCTGAGGTAGCCCATGGTCTCTGCGGAAGCATCATTGGTGCTGTATTTTCCGCCGGAACCGGTGTATTTGGAAATGACCGGCCCGTAGTTGAGGAACGAGCAGTTCTTCTTCTCGAAGACCTCTGGCCAGTTGGGATCCACCGCAGCGTTGACATCGCACGAGAGGCACATGGACCTCCTTAGGACGTGACGCACTTCCGCTCCGTATGCGGAGACGAAATCCTCGATGAAGTCCTTGAACATGAAAGACCTCATGCCGGTGACACCGTCGGAACCGGTCTCCTCTTTGTCGATGAAGACGGTCACGGTCGTGTATTCAGGCTTCTTTGTTTTGAGTTCGGCCATGAATTCCGCGTATGCGCAGACGCTGTCGTCCTGTCCGTATCCGCCGACCATGGATCTGTCGAGGCCCATGTCGGTAGGTTTGAATGCAGGTACGGCGCAGAGTTCTGCAGAAAGGAAATCCTTCTCGGTGATACTGTATTTCTCGGCAAGGAGGTTCATGATGTTGAGCTTGACCTTGCTGGAAACCTTTTCATCCTTGTAAGGCCAGCATCCGATGAGAACGTTGAGCTGTTCTCCTTCCACGATCTTGGGTGCAGGTTTCTGCATCTGGTCCCTTGCCAGATGGGGCAGGAGATCCGTGATGCAGAGAACGGGATCTTCGGGATCCTCTCCGATCCTGACCTTGACGGAGGTTCCGTCGGCCAATGATACGACACCGTGCAGGGACAGCGGGATCGTTGTCCACTGATATTTCTTGATGCCGCCGTAGTAATGGGTCTTGAAATAGGCGAGTTCGGTGTCTTCGTACATCGGACTGGGCTTGAAATCGAGTCTGGGGCTGTCGATATGGGCTACAGCGATCCTCAGGCCTTCTGCGGGACTCTTTTTTCCTACGGTCACCATTATAAGGTTCTTTCCGCGGTTGTTGAGATAGACCTTCTCTCCCGGGGCATATTTTTTGCCCAATTCATACTCTTTGTAGCCATTTTTCTGCAAAATGGGCAGAGCATAGTCGACAACTTCGCGCTCCGTCTTGTTTCCGAGGAACTCTTTGTATCCTTCGCAGAATTTCTGAGCCTCTTTCAACATGGAGCCGTCGATCTCGCCGAGATTCTTCGGTTTGACCATGAGTTTTTCTTCGAGCTTTTGGCCCGCAGTCTTGTCTTTCTCCATAGACATGAGATACGATTCGGTGTACTTTACGTTTATCGAGGGACTCAATATTCTTCACTCTCTAATATATTTACAAAATCAATATAAATTATGATGATTATGTCAATATTAACTCTAAAAAAATGAGATGTTTTGTGATTTGCGTAATATAACTTACTGTTTTGGGAAACATCGAAAAAGAAATCTTTAAATACATCTTTTGGTGAAAAACGTTGTCGGTTTAGATTTGTGTACATTTATATATAAACTTATCTACAAAAATTGAGTTATTTTTATATATGTGACAGTACAATTCATTATACAGAGGTTGGACGAAGGTATATTCGTGCAGCTTGCTAGAGGAAGAGAATATGGCAAACGAAAATGAAATCAAAGCATTGCACGACGCAATGGTCGCATACAAAGTTCCCGGAATCGAGGCAGCAGTAAACGCAGCCAGAGAAGCGGGAATGCCTGCAAACGACATCATCAACGCTATGGGTGACGGAATGACCGAGGTCGGTGTGCTTTTCGAGAGGGGAAAGCTGTTCCTGCCCCACGTCCTGAGTGCCGCAGCCGGTATGAAGAAGGCAATGGAGATCCTCGAACCCGAGATGAAGGCTTCCGGAACATCCACACAGGCAAAGGCCTCTGTTGTAATGGGAACCGTCGAGGGAGATGTCCACGACATCGGAAAATCGATCTGTTCGACCATGCTTCAGTGCGCCGGATTCGACGTTCACGATCTTGGACGTGACGTCCCCACACCTCAGTTTATCAACGAGATCAAAGGCGGATGCACATTCTGCGGAATGTCCGCCCTTATGACAACGACAATGACCGTCCAGAAGACCGTCATCGACATTCTGAAGTCCGAAGGTATCCGCGACAAGGTCACTATTATGATCGGCGGTGCACCTGTAACACAGGCATACGCTGACAAGATCGGAGCAGACATCTACGGAGAGTCCGCATCCGAGACCACACAGAAAGCAAAAACACTCATCTCCGACGCATAAACGAGGTAATTAAAATGGCAGACATATACACAAGGATGGGTGACGGAAAGAGAGTCACCATGACCAAACAGCAGATACTTGACGATATGCAGGCCGGTACGGCAGACGCAGCAGATATGGCAGGCGTACCCATACTGGATGCCAACGAACTCGACAAGCTCCTCGATATCATCGCTGACAAGAACAGGATCGTCGGAGTCGAACCCGGAAACGAGGTCGTCCTCACATACGATATCGGTCAGCTTGATTTCACCGGTGACAACGGAAACAGCGGAAACGGAGTCGACATGGGAAGGCTCGAGGCTGCACTTCTCCACGAGAGGGCACTCGGAGCAGACACATTCGAACTCGCACACGCAGATTACAGTATCAAACCCGTGAAGCCCGTCATCTCCAACGAGATGCAGACCATGGAAGAGATCCAGAACGAGATCGTTATTCCGTACTTCTACGGAGCAATGCCTAACATGGGTCTCTACTACGCACCTGACGGACCTTACAGCAACCCTGCAGACCTCATGAGGGAGTTCAAGATCGAGGAATCGATGGCAGCTTCCGAGGCAGCGGCAGAGCACCTTGCAAGGGATATCGAGTTCGTAGGAACCAAGATCATCGCGGCAGGAGCCGACGGATTCAACTTCGACACAACTGCATCCGCAGGAGACGCAGACTGTGTAGGTACTTTCAAAGGAGTCGAGGCACTCAGAAAAGCATGCCCCGACGCATACATCAACGTGGGAATGGCAGGAGAGTCTGTCATGGGTATCCACGGAATGATAGAGTACGACGGACAGGTCGTCGCAGGACTCTACCCCCACCAGCAGTGCAAACTCGCTGAGAAGGCCGGAGCCAATGTGTTCGGAGCCGTCGTCAACACCAACACGAGCAGGAGCCTCGCATGGAACCTTGCCCGTTCGGTGACATTCGTAAAGGAATGTGTAAAAGAGTCCAACATACCCGTCCATGTCAACATGGGAATGGGAGTCGGAGGAATTCCGATGTGTGAGACAGCACCCAATGACGCAGTCACAAGGTGCAACAAGGCAATGGTAGAGATCGCAAAAGTCGATGGTGTTTAGGTTGGTGTGGGTGACACCGCCGGTATGGCAGTCCCCCACTTTATGGCATCCGGAATGGGAGGTATCAGATCTGCTGGTGACCTCGTTGCAAGGATGGAATACAGCAAGAACATGAAGGTCGGCAAGGCGAAGGATTATGTTGCCAAGAAGCTCGGCATCTCAACTCTGGACATCGCTGACGAATACATCATGAGGGAACTCAGAGAGGAACTCAAGATCGGAACTGTCACCGGACTGCCCGGAGCACCCAGAGGAATCGCAGCCAAGATGAACATCGAGAAGCTTCTCGATATCAAGATCAACAGCTGTGAGAAATTCAGGGGAATGCTGAGGTAAACAAAAAGGGGAAAAAAGGAGGAAGAAAAATGAAAACAATACAGTATCCTGGTAAAGGAGCAGTAAATGGTCTTAAACTCGAGCTCTTCTCTCAAGATGAGATCGAAGCAATCGACCGTGCAACAAGAGATGTCCTGACATACTACGGTGTCCAGGTTTCCGACGAAGAGGGTCTTAAACTCTTCGAAGAGGCTGGATGTGAGGTCAACTTCGAGACCAAAATGGTCAAGATCCCTGACTTCGTCATGAACAAGGCACTCGCTTCTGCACCCAAGACATTCTACCTTTACGGAAGGGATGACGAGCACACTATCGAGCAGTCATGGAAAGGCCGTGTCCACTACACCTGTTTCGGAACCGGTATCCAGGTATGTACATACCTCGGAGACGGAAAATACGAGACGCGTGACTCCAATGACAACGACCTTGCACAGATCGCAAAACTCTGTGACTGGGCAGACGGAATCAGCTACTTCTCACTCGCAGTATCCGCAAGGGACTGGGCAGGAAAAGGAGCAGAGGATGTCCACGAGATGTACACCTCCATTGTCAACAGTTCGAAGCACTTCCACCACATCGACCCTGTCGGTGACCATGTGAAGTACTACTGGGAGATGTGTAAGGCCTTCTACGGCGGCGACGAGAAACTCGCACGCGAGAGACCCATCATGTCCATGCTCGTATGTCCTACAAGCCCTCTTGAGCTGAGTCACAACGCAGCCCAGGTTATCATCCAGGGAGCCAGGTACGGAATCCCGGTCAACGTCCTTTCGATGGCAATGGCCGGCGGATCCTCATCTGTCCACCTTGCGGGAACACTCGTTACACACAACGCAGAGATCCTTTCGGGAATCATACTTGCACAGCTCGCAAAGCCCGGAGCACCCGTATTCTACGGATCCTCCACAACAATCTTCGACCTCAAACACGGAACAGCCCCTGTCGGTGCACCCGAACTCGGACTGATCAGTGCATCGGTCGCAAAACTCGGACAGTACTACGGACTGCCTGTGTTCGTTGCCGGTATGTAGACTGACGCCAAGGTTCCTGATTCCCAGGCCGCACACGAGAAGACGATCACATCGTTCCTCCCCGCAATGGCCGGTGCAAACAGCATCTATGGATCCGGAATGTTGGAGCTCGGACAGACGTTCTCAATGGAACAGCTGGTAATTGACAACGATATCATCGCCATGGAGAGAAAGGCCATGGAAGGTGTGGTCGTTAACGACGAAACACTCGCAGTAGATGTCACAAAGGAGATTGGAGTCGGAAAGGACTTCATCGGTCACCCCACAACAATGGCAAACATCGATCTCGCATCCGACCCCACTGTCTTCAACAGAGACATGATCGGAGACTGGAGAGCAGCAGGCAGCAAGTCTTGCGTAGATGTTGCACACGAGATCGTCGTAGACGTCCTGAAGAACCACAAGGTATTGCCTATACCAGAAGACAAGCTTGCAAAGATCAAGGCGATCGTAGAGCAGGCAGACAAGGACTTCGTCGCGAACCAGTAAACTCACAACTTAACCCAAGAGGTATGTAAATGTCAAAAGAATCATTAACACAGGAAGCAAAAGCAGCTGTTATGTCTTACAACAACAAAGCAGCAGTAGAAGTAGCAAACAAAGCAATCGCAGAAGGTGTCGACATCGTCGATGTTATCCAGGATGGTTTCACCAAGGGAATGACCGAGGTCGGAACACTCTTTGAGCAGAAGAAAGTCTATCTGCCCCACGTCATGGCAGCAGCAGCAGCCATGAACGCCGCAATGGACGTACTCAACCCCGAGCTCGAGAAATTGGGCAGCACGGTCGAGTCTGCACTCGGAACAGTCGTCATATGCACAATCGAGGGAGATATCCACTCCATCGGAAAGGACATTGTCGCCATCATGCTGAAAGTCACCGGATTCGATGTTAAGAACATCGGAAGGGATGTACCTCTCGACCAGATCGTCGAGGCATGCGAGAAATACAAGCCCGTTGCAGTCGGAACATCCGCACTGATGACATCCACAATGGTCCACCAGAAGACCCTTGAGGAGAAACTCAAAGCAGCAGGCGTCAGGGACAAACTGCTCACCAACGTCGGTGGAGCACCTGTTACCCAGATGTGGGCTGACGAGATCGGAGCAGATCTCTACACAGAGAATGCATCCGATGCTACTGCAAAATTCGCAGCTGCATTTGAGAAGAAGTAAACATATTTTCAAGGGAGTGCCTTCGGGCACTCCCCACTGTTATTCTTTACAGAATATATGGGGGAATTAATTTGAATGTTGAGGAAATGAAGAAACAGAACACCAAAGAGAGGGTGAAGCTTGGTTACATCATGGCCATTCTCTGTTCAGTGTTCTGGGGTGCTTGGTATATCCCCGGGAACCTTTCTTTCAGTCTTACTCCGTTCACGACCATGGGAGAAAATCTCGTGGCCCAGTACGGATATGAGGTTGGAAACTTACTGTTATGTGTTTTGATCACAGGACTTAATGCACTGTTCGTCGTATTGGTGCTGATGTTCTGGTGTGCGGGTCTCGGAAAGCTCAAAGAGATGAAGAGATCGGTCTGCGAACTCAGGTGTTGTACGAAGTACTACTTCCTTGGAGCTATATGCGGTGGTCCTATGGCCATCATGGGTAGCTACATGGCGTCGTACTTCATCGGTGCCGGATTCTCGGCTGTTTCCGCATTGTGTTACCCTGTCATCGGAATGATACTGTCCATCGTCTGGCTCAAGCAGAGGATCTCTACTAGGGCAAAGATCGGACTGTTGGTCATCCTTGCAGGAGGTATCACCATCTATTCACTGGACCTTATGGAGAATCTGTCTGCCGGCGGAAGTATCCTCGGATATGTCGGAGGACTTATGGCCATATTGGGATGGGGAATCGAGGGAGCAGTTGCAGGAAAGGGACTTGACGTCTCCGAACCCGATGTTGCTCTCACACTCAGATTCATCATGGAATGCGTCATCTGGTGGGTGATCACAATACCCATACTCCTGATCGCAGGTGTGCCGCTCATGGACGGTATCATGGGCATATTCGAGCCTACCACACTCCTCGTGCTCCTCATGATGGGACTCACGTTCGGTCTGTGTTACGTCACATGGTACAAGGCGTTCCCGCTCATAGGGGTCGGAAGGGGACAGGCTGTCGGATCGCTTTACGGTCTGATGGCAGTGGTCTTCATTCTGATCTTCTGCGGAACGTTCTCCTGGATCTACATCGTAGGAGCGATCATCTGTATCATAGGTACGTTCCTGCTGTTCACTGAGAAGACGGATGACATGGAATCCCTGAGAGGAGGTGCCAGCGATGAGTGATATCATGAGGGGCCGTCCTATGAAGTTCCGCATACTGGAGATCCTGTATGACGGAGATGAGATCTGGAATTACGATCTCGTGAAGCAGCTCATGGATGAGTATGGAATGAAGGGAGATTTCCACAGAGACTCCGTCAATTTCGATCTCATCGAAACGGTAGCATCCGGATTCATCGAGTCTGTTGAGTCGGAGATCGATACGACCGGAAAGTTCAGAGAGGGATCACTCCTGTACAAGTACAGGTTCACATCGATCGGAAAGGCTCAGTATGAGGAGCTTGCATCTAAGGTACACAAGAAGAAGGAGGCTTGAAAATGTCGGAGAATTGGGCAGCACTGCTCGATTATTTCTCCGGGGGTATTCCGGCTTCGGAGTATCTTTGGATGATAGTGATCGTTGCAGTCAGCATATTCGGATTCGTCGTCGCAAGAAAGATGGTCTCGAAGATCTGATGAAACAATAAACGGGGCTCATGCCCCTTACATTTTTTATTTTTTTCACAGCCGATCCGTGAGGGCAGATACCCTGCAGTCCGGGTATGGTTCTAGACGATTTCGCATTTTTCCGATATTTAAAGATAATTGAACAACCGTTTTTAAGTTTGAATTAGACATTTATCTAATGAAAAACTAATTAGAATTACATTTGTTCATGTATTTTAGATAAATATAAATTATACCTGTATAATCACACGATTGTAGGAAACAGCAGCAGTAGTTCGGAGCTCGGTTTTCCGGGGTCCGATCTCCGTTGCAGATTGCAAAATATGCGGTTTGAAGAAACCAATATATAAATATATCAGTAGGCCAAATACAAAGACTTAAATACAAAGTTTAAACAGTGGAATAATGATATGAAAAACTATATATATTGAGATGAAGATATTTTCTACAGCGCTTTGAGAAGAGCAGATACGTTCTTCAAAAAGCGAAAGATTGGAGTGATCCTGTCTAAAAAGGAGAGGAAGAAATGGCTAAAGAACAGATTCTGGCGGACCTTAAGACCGCTATCGAGACCTGGAACATCAAACTTGTCCAGGACGCAACAAAGCAGGCTATCGATGAGAAGATCCCTGTAAAGGACATCGTCGAGTACGGCCTCGGAAAGGGAATGGAAGATATCGGAGTCAGATTCGATAAGGCAGAGATCTTCCTACCTCAGGTAGTTGCAGCTTCAAAGACAATGGAAGTCGCACTCAAAATGCTCGAGCCCATTATGAAAGCAGGCGACGGCGAACTCCGTGGTACTGTAGTAATGGGAACAGTCGAAGGAGACATCCACGAGATCGGAAAGAATGTCTGCTGCGCGATGCTTCGCGGTGCAGGATTCAACGTCATCGATCTCGGACCCGATGTGTCCGCACAGGATTTCCTTGACGGAGCAGAGGACAACGATGCAAAGGTCATCGGAGGATCCGCACTCATGACAACAACACTCGAGGGTCAGAGAGAACTCGTTGAAGCTATCAAAGAGATCGACGCACCCTACAAAGCCATCTTCGGCGGAGCACCCTGCAACAAAGAGTGGTGCGACCAGATCGGAGCTGACGGATATTCGAAGACCGCAGGTGAGATCGTAGATCTCGTCAAGTCCCTGATGTGAGGTGCTGGGAATGGTATCTACCAGAGCACTTACCGTATGCGACGTCTATGACAGATTCGTAAGGGGAAAGAGGGTCCCGGAAAGCGATTGGGACTACACCATCATTCCTCAGAACGCAACTGCGCTCAAAGAGAAATACAAACTCGATTTCAGCAACGACGGAACCATCCCCGAGGACAACAAGACAAAGAACGACCTGTTCCAGGCCGGTCTCGAGATGCTTGTCAGCACGGGATACTACTGCCAGGACCTCGGACGTGTAATGAAGGTCACAGAGGAAGAAGTATGGGAAGGGATCAAGAAGACCCCCACAAAGCTCATACTCGGAGAGGGAAAGGATATTGCCCGTTTCTATCCCAGACACGGAAACAGCCCCGTAAAGCCCATCATCCAGGGAGGACCTACCGGTTCGCCTATCTCTGAGGATATCTTCGTACAGGTCATGCAGTCCTACGCTCAGGAAGCAGTCGTCGATACACTCGTCGACGGTGTCATGACAACGATCGAGGGACACCCCGCAAAATCCGGAACACCTTACGAGATCCGTGCGACCATGGCCGAACTCCGTGCGACCAAAGAAGCCCGTGTCAGAGCAGGCCGCCCCGGACTCGGTGTTTAGGGACCTGAGACACCGCTGACAACCGGCGGACGTCTCGTTGCAGATGCAGTAAATGCAGGACACAGGATCACAGATCCCCACGAGTGTTCACAGCTCAATGAGCTCAAGATGGACATGACCGGACTCAACATGCTCGCAGGCTGGACAACCTCCGGCGATACGATCATGGTCGAGCAGATGCCTATCTTCGGCGGATACACCGGCGGATTGGAAGAGACCGCTATCTGCGATGTTGCAACAACACTTGCTTCGTTCGCACTCTTCAGCGGAAACTTCCACCTTGACGGACCTATCCACATCAGGTGGGGAATAACCACCTCGAGAGAGACACTCAAGATCGCGGCACACGCAGCAGCAGCCATCGATGCAAACACCGACCTCCTGCTCGCCAACCAGTACTACCCCATGGCAGGACCTTGCACAGAGATGTGTCTCATCGAGACCGCATGTCAGGCCATCAGCGACACCGGTTCCGGAAGAGAACTTCTCTCCGGATCTGCAGCCGCAAAGGGAGTCGTACAGGACAAGACGACCGGAATGGAAGCCAGGGTCATGGGAGAGGCTGCAAGGACCGCAGCCGGAATGAAGGTATCCGATCTCAATGAGATCATCGAGACCCTCGTATCCGGATACGAGCAGCACTACAACGATGCTCCCGAAGGCAAATCCTTCCGCGAGTGTTACGATGTTAAGACCGTGAAGCCCACCGCAGAGTACCTCGAAGTATACGAGAAGGCTCTTGCTTCACTCCGCGACGCCGGTCTGGACATCAAGCACTAAACTCTTTAACTGACAGTCCACCCCGGGAGGACAACAGGGGGGCTTCGGCCCCCCGAACCTGCTCCAGCATGTGATTTTCTCCAATAAACCACAATATAATCGCGGGTATCCCGGGATCATTTTTACTTTGTTCGTTGATATTTGCCATTGATGATTTTTAGTTTCGTCTAAAAAATAGATATATAAATGTTTGTTTTTTATATGGTAAAAATTTATATACTGTTATCAACGTTATTATATGCATGACCATAGCCAGACCCATTGATGTGTTCGAAGCATTCAATAGATTCAACGCTGGCAAGAAGGTCCGCGAGGACACTTGGGATTATGTTACTGTTCCTACCAATGCTATGATCATGAAGGAAAAGTACAATATCAAATTTGGCAGCGGGATAATACCCGATGACGAGGGTATGATCGACAGGCTGTTCATGGCCGGCGTCGACATGCTGGTGACCTCCGGTTATTATAACACTAATTTGGGAAAGGTCCTCAATGTTACCGAGGACGAGGTATTCGACGGTCTGAAGACCGCGCCTACCAAACTGAAACTCGGTAAGGGGAAGGACAAGGTCTCATGCAAATCGAGACACAGAGACTCTAAGAAGAGGCCGATCGTTCAGGGAGGCCCTACGGGAGCTCCGGTGTCTGAAGAGATATTCCCTTACATGATGCAGAGCTATGCCCAGGAGAGAGGTGTCGATACCCTTGTAAGCGGTGTCCTCAACACTGTCAACGGCAATCCCGCCACGACGAACACTCCCTGGGAGATAAGGGCCACATTGGCCGAGATCAGACATGTCAGGGAGGCATGCTCCATAGTCGGCAGGCCCGGAATGTGCATATAGGGGCCCGAGACCCCGCTGTCTGCAGCGGGACGTCTCTCTTCGAGTCTTACCGATTACGGCCTCAAATATTACGATCTGCACGAGGCATCGCAGCTCAACGAGATGAAGATGGATATGGGCGCTCTCAATATGATCGCCGGCTGGGTCTCCAACGGGGACACCATCATGATAGAGCAGATGCCGATCTACGGAGGATACTGCGGAGGTGTCGAGGAGACGGCCATATGTGATGTGGCCGCGACCATAGCATCGTTCGTGCTCTTCAACTGCGATCTCCACCTCGACGGTCCGATCCATATCAGATGGGGAAGCACCACGACAAGGGAGACGCTTCAGATCGCAGCCCACGCCGCATGCGCAGTGGATGCGAACACCAACCTTCTGTTGGGAAATCAATATTACACTCTCGCAGGACCGTGCACAGAGATGTGCCTCCTGGAGACAGCCGCCCAGGCAGTTACGGACACAGTTTCCGGAAGGGAACTGGTATCAGGTTCCGCTGCATGCAAGGGTGTTGTCAAGGACAAGACGACAGGAATGGAGGCCAGGATGCTCAGCGAAGCAGCCACGGCCGCTGTCGGAATGGAGGTCGGCGAGACCAACAAGATGCTGAACAATGTGATCAGCATCTATGAGAAGGAATTCCCCCACCCGCCAACGGGTAAGAGATTCCAGGATTGCTATGATATGAAAGAGGTCGTGCCTTCGAACGAGTACCTGAAGGTATACGACAGAGCGCTTGCGACGCTTAGGAAATGCGGTCTCGACCTGTGAGGGGATGATATGACCGCGTAGTACTATCCTGCCTGAGCCGCCCCTTGAACCGATGGGGCAGCCTAGCCCGATCGCAGAAGAACAAATGGGGGACGCTCCGGCGAGCAGCGGGTCTCTAAAACCTAGCCAGCGGGGATCGACACCCCGGTCTCTCGCCATTTGTGTTATTAAGTTCAAAATGGTGACTTGAAATGGAGTACAGATTTACAGACCCGCAGATACAGCGTTTGAGAGAGTACGGAGACGATCCTCGCGACAATTCAGTTTTCGAGAGCGAGGAAGAGAGGGACAAGGCATTTATCAAACTGATGTCCCAGCTCAGTTCAAAGAACGAGAAGGGAATAAAGGATCTCATTGCAGAACCCCGCAAGCACAGGCTTGTGAAATTGGAACAGGACCTTGCGGCAGCGCTCATTGCCGATGGTTTCATCGAGGTCCGTACACCCACCATCGTATCCAAGGCCGCTTTGGCCAAAATGACGATCACGGAGGACCACCCTCTGTACAAACAGATGTTCTTCATCGACAGTAAGAGATGCCTCAGGCCTATGCTGGCACCTAACCTGTACTATGTGATGAGGAAATTAAGGGACCATACCGACGGGCCGGTCAAGATCTTCGAGATCGGATCTTGCTTCAGGGCGGAGTCCCACAGCAACGACCATCTCGAGGAGTTCACAATGCTGAACCTGGTGGACATGGGTCCTCAGGGAGATACCGTCGAGAAACTGAAGAAGTACATCGACATCGTAATGGGTGTGGTCGGATTGGATTACGAATTATCCAGAGAGGAATCCGATGTGTACAAGGAGACCATAGATGTCCTCGTTGACGGAGAGGAAGTATCGTCCGGGGCCGTAGGTCCCCACGTCCTCGATCCGGCGTTCGATGTACATGAGCCGTGGTGCGGTGCGGGATTCGGTCTGGAACGTCTTATCATGATGAGGGACGGCGACGGAAGCGTGAAGAAGACCGGCAGGAGTCTGAACTACCTGAACGGGTACAAGATCAATTGAGGCAGTGATATGGAAATAACGGAGATAATAAGCAAGACCGAGAAGGGCGTCAGACCCAATATAGACGAAGTAACCGAACTGATGGCCATAACGGACAGGTCTGAATTGGACGACCTCTACGCGGCCGCAAGGAGAGTAAGGGACAAGGAGTTCGGGAACAGGGTCTTCATCTACGGTTTTGTGTATTTCTCGACCTACTGCAAGAACAATTGCGCATTCTGCTATTACAGAAGGACCAACGAACTTCCCAGATACAGGAAGACAAAAGAAGAGGTCCTGGCACTTTCCGGAAGTCTGGAAGATGCGGGTGTGAATCTGGTAGACCTCACCATGGGCGAGGATCCCAAGATGTATGCAGACGGGAACAGGGAACTGATCGATCTCGTGAAGAGTGTCAGGGACACCGTCGATATAGGTATCATGCTCTCTCCCGGTGCGCTTCCCAGAGAGACCTTCGCCAAGGTCAAGGAGGCCGGAGCTGATTGGTTCGCCTGTTATCAGGAGACCTACAACAAGGAGCTCTTTTGCAAACTCAGGCTTGAACAGGATTATCAGAACAGGATCGACCAGAGGGTCTGGGCAAGGGAGGCCGGACTTCTGACCGAGGACGGTATGCTTGTCGGAATGGGCGAAAGTCCCCGCGATAGGGCAGATGCCGCTCTGAGAATGGGATCTCTGGGCTGTCAGCAGATCAGGGCCATGACATTCGTCCCCCAGGCCGGAACGCCTATGGAGCACATTGTCCCCCATGATTCGACCGAGGAGCTCAAAGCCATCGCGGTAATGAGACTTCTGTTCCCGGACAGGCTGATCCCCGCCACATTGGATGTCGAGGGAATTGCCGGTATGAGAACAAGGATAGATGCAGGCGCCAATGTGGTGACCTCCATTATTCCGCCCTATCAGGAGCTTGCCGGCGTGGCACAGCCCGAACTTAATATCAATGACGGGCACCGTTCCGTAGATTACGTGATAGAGATGCTCGAGAACATGGGCAGGCGTGTCGCTTCCCAGTCGGAGTACAGGACATTCCTGACCGAACGCGAAGCAGAGATCAAGAAGGTATGAAGATGAAGATAGGTATCGTGGGCGGCGCATTGCAGGGAATGGAGGCAGTATTGCTTGCCAAGAAGGCAGGATACGAGTCTCTGGTCATCGACAGGAAGAGCACCGCTCCCGCAGCCTCCCTGGCCGATCATTTCGTATTATGCGATGTCGTCAACGATACCGAGACGGCCAAGAGGATATTCTCCGATTGCGATGCGGTCATACCCGCATGCGAGGAACTGGATGCTCTGCACATCTTGTGCAAAGAGGTCCCGGCCGTCGATAAGCCGCTCCTGTTCGATATGCATGCATACGAGATATCATGCTCGAAGGAGAGGTCCAACAGGATCATGGCGGAGGCAGGCGTGCCTTTGCCGAAACCATGGCCGGAATGCGGATTCCCGATCATTGTCAAGCCGTCATGCCAGAGCGGTAGTATCGGCGTGAGCGAGGTCAACAACGAGGAGGAGAGGCAGAAGGCTCTGGAGGTCGTCAAGGAACTCGGAGACGAGCCCATCCAGCAGGAATTCGTCTCGGGAAATAGTGTTTCGATCGAGGTCATCGGCAACGGAACATCCGCCAGGTCCTATGTGACGACGGAGATCGTCCTCGATCACAATTACGATTGCAAAAGGGTCGTATGCGAACCGAACATCCTGAAGGAAGAGGACGACGAACTGTTCGGAAAGATCGGTGTGGACATCGCGAACGGAATCGGCCTGAAGGCCCTCATGGACGTGGAGGCGATATACACCAAGAACGGACTCCGTGTCCTCGAGATAGATTCCAGGATACCCAGTCAGACCCCGATGGCCATACAGGCCGGTACGGGGATCAATCTCCTGGAGGAACTGGTGAATTCCGCGCTCGGAAAAGGGGTCGAAAGGCCCAATTCCGGAAACTGCTCCGTATACGAACATTATCTGGTGCGTGACGGGAACCTGATCACCTGCGGCGAGAAGGAATTCGGTCATGTGGAGAAGCCGTATATCGCAGAGAGGCTGTTCGGTGCGGACGAGGTCATCACGGACTACATGCCGGGCAAGAGCGTCTGGAGAGCCACCGTGATAAACAGCGGAAAGACCCCGGCGGAGGTCCTCGAGAAGAGGAAGAGATTCATTTCCAATGCCATGAACGAATGCGATCTTGAAGAGTATATCGACAGGTCGCCGGAGGTGGTCTGATGACAAGACTTACAGATGATGATGTCAAGAACATATCCAACACGCTGGAAGATGTTAACCAGATGCTTGTCCGCACTGCGGGCATGACCACCAAACAGATGGCATGCGATGCCGTTTCCATAGTGCCTGAGTCCATCGATCTCGATGATTACTATGTGGGTGTCGTTCCGATCACATCTGGAATGGGCGTGATCACAAGGTTCTCGGAGTCCGTAGCGGATATCTGCCGCGCATTGGACATGGATGCCTTCGTAACATCCACTTACGATGTGACCGGACTTGCGGAGGCATTGTCCAAGGATCCCGACATCGTCTTCCTGGCAGACGATTACGAGTTCATAGCGTACAACACGCGTGCCAGAAAATATTCCAACAATTCATTCTGTACCGCTTCCGGTTATGTCGCCGTCCTCAACGGGGCCGCCAAGGGACTGATCGGAAAGACCGTCCTGGTGGTCGGAGCGGGAAGGGTAGGCAGCAGGGCTGCCGGATTACTGTTAGCAAGGGGGGCCAAGGTCGGCATCACGGACATTGACACGGCCAAGGCCCATGCTGTCGCAAAGGAGAATCCCGGCGTAAAGGTCATAGAGGATGTCGGTGAGGCCATCTCATCGAACGATCTGATACTGAACGCATCGCCGGCACATATCGACAGCAAATACATCAGAGAAGGAGCAATCATCTCATCGCCAGGCGTACCTCATACGTTCGACGGGGAGGCATATGCCAAAGCGACCATCATCCACGATCCGCTGGATATCGGAGTGGCCGTCATGGCGGTGCAGAGCGCTTCGTTCTCATGTCCGGATAAGAGAAAATGCAGGAGATAAATATGACAGACTATTGCTTAGCATTAGATATAGGAACAAGCGGTCTCCGCTGTCAGGCCTTGGATATGGCCACGGGCGAGACCATCGCAACAGCGATCACCCAGCATCATCCGATACCCGGAATGAACGTCATCGATCACGTCAACTATGCGATCCAGTCGGGCGAGGATGTTGCGAACGGGCTGATCATCGGTGCCGCGAACCAGCTGTTCGCATCGCTCGGTATCGACCTGTCGAAGGTAAAACGTATCGGAGTCAGCGGAAACACATTCCAGCTGTCGCTTTTCGAGAACATCGAGATCAGAGATCTGGCATATGCCGGAAAGAACATGCTGAAATCCCTCGGTGTGGTTCCTCCCGAGAGGAACGGAAAGATGCTCAAGGCATCCGAACTGGGACTGAAGGACGTTCCCAACGCGGACGTCATCATTCCTCCCGCGGTAACGCATGAGATCGGCGCGGACGCCATAGCCATGCTGAAGATGACCAACATACTGAAGGAGAAGGAGCCGGTCATCGTCGTGGATTACGGTACCAATGCCGAGATGGCCCTGATCGTTGACGGAAAGATCTACACGGGATCGGCAGCCGCCGGACCCGCCCTCGAAGGTCAGGAGATCGAGAGGGGAATGCTTGCAGCCCCCGGTGCGGTATCCGATGTCAATATGGAAGCGGACGGATGGAAATGCAAGGTCCTGGACGAGAGCATGATCGACAGGGAAGGCGACAAGGTCGACCCCGAGACAGGCAAACTCGTTGCGAAGGGAGAGATGGACGGAAAGGCCATCGGTATCACCGGAACAGGGGTCGTTGCCGCACTGTACTGCGGAATGGAGAGCGGAAAGATCGATACGCCCGTCATCAAGACGCCCGATGAGAAGATCCATCTTCAGGACGATATCTGCATCACCTCCCACGATGTCGACGAGGCGGGAAAAGCCATCGGTGCCCTCCGTGCGGGATTCCTCACGCTTCTCCGCGAAGCCGGCATTTGGACAGGCGATGTGAAGAAGGCATACATGTCCGGAGCATCCGGTCTGTACGTCGATGCGCGCAAGGCAATGAAGATCGGAATGGTCGTTCCCGGAGCCGAGCACATCGTTCAGTTCGGAAACACATCCATCGCTCTTGCCAGGGAGGTAGCTCTCGGAGACATGGACCTTAACGACCTGCGCGAGTTCGCAAAGAAGCTCAGAGCGACACACGTTATGTTCGCAACCTCGGAAGTGTTCAAGAACATCTATTCCATCGAATACTCGCTTTGGTGCACGGGTATGCCCGCATCCGAGTACAACAACATGCTCGACATCTACAATCTGCCTCCGCTGTCCGAATCGGCCGGAGAGATCACCGTAGAAAGGCTGTCACGTACGGATCTTCCGGATACCGAGAACAGCAAGATATTCATTCTCGATGAGCCCGGAACAATACTTGTCGGAGAGGTCTTCGATTGTATCGGATGCCACCGCTGTATGAAGGCCTGTCCCGAACAGGCGATCGAGATCGTCAAAGAAGGGGACAGGACATTTGCCCAGGTCAAATCGGACAGATGCGCGGGAACCGCCTGCAGACGCTGCGAACACGCATGCGAGAAGGGATTGCTGCACCTGAGAGAATACAAGATAAAGGTCTGAACAAGACCCCGGAGGGCCGAAGGACCTTCCGGACCTTACCTCTTTTTATATCGATGAAAACATTTTCCTTTTCTATGAAAGAAGGTGCCGGAGCATCCGCCGCGGGCCCTAAGAGCAAACTGATACTTTTCAGCATAATATTGGGAACGTTCATGGCTTCGTTGGATTCGACCATAGTTGCCGTCGCCCTTCCCACAATGGCTGCCGAATTCTCTACAAGCGGTTCTACGACCAATGTTTCGTGGATCTTATTGGGATACACTCTGGCACTTTGTTGTTTCATCCTGCTTTGGGGAAAGATGGGTACGAATTACGGTTACAGGAAGGTGTTCCTCACCGGTACCGTGATCTTCACCGTGATGTCGTTCACTATCGGATTGGCGGGTACCATGGACCTCGGAGGTCTGAACACCATCATCGTAATGAGGGTCGTTCAGGGTATGGGTGCCGGTATGATCACTTCCATGGGATTGGCCATGGTATCATCCTATCTTCCCGGATCCAGGGGACGTGCGGTCGGCGCGATCACACTGGCCGCTTCGGCAGGAACCGCATTCGGTCCCGTCCTGGGAGGTCTTCTCTGTAATTTCCATTGGTCTTACATCTTCTTCATCAACGTGCCCATCGGGATCCTCGCTCTGCTGATATCCACTTACAGCATGAGAGGGGTCACCGAGATCCGCGGAGAGAAGCAGAGGCTGGATATCGTCGGAGTGCTGCTCATGGTGATCATGATGTTCACCCTGATCTATTATCTCAATTCCGCGAACGATAACGGGTGGTTCTCGGATATCAGTCTGGCACTTATCGTCACGGCCTTCGTGATGGCGGGTCTTCTCATCTGGTGGGAGCAGAGGACGGAAGGGCCTCTCATCTCGGTCAGGCTGATGAGCATAAGGGATGTCGTTGGTACGAATCTTGTTTCACTGCTGCTGTTCATGGCAATGGCCGGTTCGTATCTCCTGCTTCCGTACTATCTCGAACTCGTGCTGGGTTATTCGACCTTGGAGATGGGATTGATACTTGTGGCCAATTCCGTCGGAATGATGCTCGTGGGTCCTACCGTTGGAAAGATCTCCGACAAGACCGGCATCAACAGCGGAATGGTCTCCATCGGATGTCTCATATCCGCGGCAGGATTCCTGATGATGAACAGGTTCGGTGCGGACACAGGCCTGCCGTTCATAATCGTGGCGCTGCTCCTGATGGGTATGGGAATGGGTATCGGACTCGTGGCCTCTACCAATCTTTCCATGAGGTATGCGGATCCCGGAGAGGAAGGTCAGCTGTCCTCCATCATCAACACGTTCAGACAGGCCGGTTCATCTGCCGGTGTGGCGATCCTGGAATCCGTATTTGCCGCGGGGATAGTTCTTCCCCTGGTCATACCGGACGGATTGGTCAATGCATTCAGGCCCGCGTTCTTCGTCGCATGCCTGTTCTGTCTTGCCGCATTCGTCGTCTCGAGATTCACGAAAGATAAGGAGTACAGGGAGTCCTCGTCATCCGAATGAATCGAATCGTTGGATATACAAAATACGGCGTGGACCATCCATAACCAAATAATGCGTATGATATGCGACACCCGAGTATAATGACCGAGAGATACGGATTGAACAAGGAACTCGCACAGATGTGAAAGGCGGAGTGATCATGGATGTGACCACTCCCGATCAGGCGCGTATCGCAGAGAATGCAGGCGCGTGTGCCGTCAGGGCATTGGAAAGGATCCCCGCAGACATACGTGCGGCAGGCGGAGTTTCCAGGATGAGCGATCCCAAGATGATCAGAGGCATCCAGGATGCCGTTTCCATACCTGTCATGGCCAAGGTCCGTATCGGACATTTCGTAGAGGCTCAGATCCTCGAGGCCATCGAGATCGATTACATCGATGAGAGCGAAGTGCTTTCGCCCGCAGACGATGTGTATCACATCGACAAGACCAAGTTCAAGGTGCCTTTCGTTTGTGGCGCCAAGGACCTCGGAGAGGCCCTCAGGCGTATCTCCGAGGGTGCATCGATGATCAGGACCAAGGGAGAGCCCGGCACCGGAGATATCATTCAGGCCGTCAGGCACATGAGGGCGGTCAATTCCGAGATCAGGAGGATCGCAGGTCTTCAGAGCGACGAGCTCTACGAGACGGCTAAACAGCTCCAGGCCCCCATCGATCTTGTGAAATATGTTCACGATAACCAAAAACTTCCTGTTGTCAATTTCGCGGCAGGCGGAGTCGCAACTCCCGCAGATGCGGCACTTATGATGCAGCTCGGTGCGGAAGGTGTCTTCGTAGGTTCCGGTATCTTCAAGTCCGGAAATCCTGCCAAACGCGCAGAAGCAATCGTCCAGGCAGTCACAAATTACAACGATCCCGCCATTCTTGCAAAGCTCTCCGAAGATCTCGGACCCGCAATGGTCGGCATCAACGAGAGCGAGATCAAGGTCCTGATGGCGGAGCGCGGTCAATGACCGTAGGTGTCCTTGCGGTCCAGGGAGCATTTGCGGAACACGAGCAGGTTCTCGACCGTCTGGAGAGAAACACTTTCAGATCAGGAAACCGTCCGACCTCGAAAGAGGGATGGACGGCCTGATCATCCCCGGCGGAGAGAGTACCGTAATGGGAAAATTGCTGGCCGACATGGGCATGGCAGATACTGTCAGGCACATGATCGTCGGCGGACTGCCCGTATTCGGTACATGTGCGGGAATGATACTTCTTGCCGAGAAGATCGATAACGGCCCCGGCAGATCGCGCTCGACCTTTCCGGCGACCGTGAAGAGAAACGCTTTCGGCAGACAGCTGGGCAGTTTCTCTGCGGTCTCGGCATTCGGAGATCAGGGTGACATTCCCATGGAATCCATCCGCGCACCGATAATCACCGAGGTCGGAAAAGGCGTCAGGGTCCTTTCCGAGATCGACGGAAAGATCGTTGCAGCCAGATACAACTGCCAATTGGTCACCGCTTTCCACCCGGAATTGACATCCGATGATACGGTCCATCGCTGCTTCATCGGCATGTTCTAAACTTTTTTTTATTTTTATATTTAAACTTTATTACGATTTGTACGTTTTTTATCAATTGTTATATAAATTATTGCCTCATTGGATAATAACTGTTTTATATTGAAAATTCTTAACGGATATTTAGTCAAGCATACGCTATATTACGCGTATTGATATTGAAGAGATGATAAAATGGCAAAAGAGCAAGTAATGTTCCCGTTCGTCCGTATTGTCGGTCAAGAGAAAATGAAGAGGGCCCTGATCCTCAACATCATCGATCCCGGCATAGGCGGGGTTCTCATCAAAGGAGAGAAAGGAACCGCGAAATCAACATCCGTAAGGGCGCTTACACAGGTCCTTCCCCCGGTCATGTCCGTAAAGGGCTGTGTTTTCCACTGCGATCCCAGATTCCCCAAGAGGATGTGCATGCAATGCCGCGAAAAACTTGCCAAAGGCGAGAAATTGGAATCCTATGAGAGGTCCATGGACGTCATCGAGCTGCCGCTGAGTGCAACCGAGGACCGTATCTCCGGAACCCTCGATCTCGAACACGTTCTCAAGACGGGCGAGAAGAAATTCGAACCCGGTGTACTTGCTCAGGCCAACGGAAACCTTCTCTATGTGGACGAGGTCAACCTTCTGGACGATCATATCGTCGATCTGCTTCTCGACTCCGCTGCAATGGGAGTCAACTATGTCGAGAGGGAAGGAGTTTCCTTCTCGCACCCTGCAAAGTTCATCCTTGTGGGAACCATGAACCCCGAAGAGGGAAGTCT
>DAYM01000006.1:20344-120489 GCA_002506905.1 Methanomassiliicoccaceae archaeon UBA328 | reverse complement strand
GAGGTCATCAAACGCAGGATGGAGTTCGATCAGGATCCCGAGGCGTACATGGCCAAATATCAGAAGGATACAGACGAGCTCCGCAACAATATCATCGCTGCCCGCGAGCTTCTCAAGAAGGTCACCATCAGCGATCTTCTCGTGCACGATGTCGTCATGGTCTCAATCCATTTCGGAATGGAGGGACACAGGGCAGACATCACGATGATGAAGGCCGCCAAGGCCAATGCAGCCTTCGAAGGAAGGACCGAGGTAACGAAGGAAGATATCCGCAAGGTCGGTTCACTCGTACTCTCCCACCGTCTCAAGAAGCGTGCATTCGAAGAGGTCACCTTCGACGAGAAGGAGCTGGACGTATGTCTGGGCTTCTGAAGCCCGCGCACTACCCCTTCTCGGCCATATACGGCATGGAGCAGACCAAGAAAGCGTTGCTGTGTGCTGTTGTCAATCCTCAGATCAAGGGGGTGCTCATAAAGGGTACATCCGGGACCGGAAAGACGGTCGTGGCACGTTCTCTGGGCGAGATCTCCGGAAAGGAGATCATCAACGTTCCCCTGAACGTGACCGATGAGCAGCTGTTCGGCTGTCTGGACCTGGAGGTCGCGATCACCGAGGGAAAGATCTGTCTCGAAGAGGGACTGATGAACCGTGCGGACGGTAATTTCCTTTACATGGACGATGTGAATCTCTTCGAACAGAGGATGCTGAGCTCCGTAATGGATTCGGTACTGATGGGAAGGGTCAAGGTCGAAAGGGAGAACCTTTCCACCGAGTACAAATGCAACACGACCCTGATCGGTACGATGAATACCCACGATTCCTATCTCAATCCAGGTATCATGGACCGTTTCGATATCTGCGTCAATGTGGATTATCCGGACGGCTATGAAGGAAGGGAAGAGATCCTCAGACGCGATCTGGAGTTCAATGAGGATCCGGACGCGTTCGCGGAGAAATATGCGGATCAGGAAAAGGCCGTCAAGGACAGGATAGCCAAGGCGAAGGAGATCATCCGCAGCGTAAAGCTGACGGATGACGATGCGCTGCTTATCGCCAATATTTGTGCGACCGTAGATATGGGAGGTCTCCGCGGAGACGTTTCCGTGATGAAGGTATCCGTCACACTGGCGGCCCTTGACGGAAGGACGTCCCTTACGGAAGACGATATCCAGGAAGCGGCGGTCATGTGTCTTGCGCACAGGCGCAAGGTGCTCAAGGGCAGAAGGACGGATCTCAAGAAGAAGACCCCCGTCCCGATACTGTCCGACGAGAACAGCCCCATTACATGGATCCACAACGATGACAGGCTTGCCCAGGAGAATAAGGCGCTCATCGAAGATGCAGAGAACATTCCTCAGGAAGACGACGGTCAGCCCCACCGTAAATGGAAGGTGGCCGACGTCGATGATGTCATATCTAAGATCGGTGAGACCTTCGAGGCCATCGATCTCTTCGAGAAAGAGGCGGGAAAGACCCGCGGCGCGGCAGAGAATCGCGGAAAGAGAGGGTTCCAGCAAAGTGCGACCAGGTCCGGCAGATATGTCGGTTCGAGGGTCACGGACGAGAAGAATCCCGATCTTGCCTTCGATGCCACGGTCCGTGCGGCGTCTCCGTATCAGCGCAGACGTCACGAGGCCGAGGACAGCGACATGGCGGTCCTGATCAAGAAGCAGGATATGAGAGAGAAGGTCAGGGAGGTCAGAAGTTCCTCCACATTCCTCTTCGCCGTAGATACAAGCGGTTCATTGATCATACGCAATCAGATGATGGCGGTGAAGGGTGCGATCCTTTCCCTGCTCAAACAGCAGTATGTGAAGAAGGACCGTGTCGGATTCATGACGTTCAATTCGGAAGGGATCAAGATGCTTCTGCCGCCTACAAGGTCGGTCGAATGCATCTACAAGCTTCTGGACAATCTGCCGGTCGGAAAGAGGACCCCTCTTTCTGCCGCTTTGGTCTACCTCAGCGACTACATGAAGGTCTATACGAAGAAGCACAAGAGCGAGAAATGCTATGTGATCCTCGTTACCGACGGTAATGCGAACATCTGTCTCGATCCCGATGATACCGAGACCGATCCCGTAGAGGAGGCTCTCGGATTGGCCAAGAAGATGGATGTTCCCGGCGTCAAGTGGATAGTGATCGATTCGGAGAAGAAATTTACCGAACTGCATCATTCGAAAGAACTTGCAAAGAATCTCAAGGCAAGCTACTACACTCTCGACGAGCTCAGGGCCGATTCCTGGGAGCAGCAATAAAATCGTAAGCGGTCTTAGGGGTCTGGTCGATACCGGTGGCTGCCTCATCGGCCATCCTCTTTCCCGCTTCATATGCATCCTGCAGTTCTTTGGGGAATTCCAGGTCTCTGTGACGTGCCTTTTCGGATTCGTTGAACGCGGCGGACTTGTACTTGCTGTAGTTGTCGAATTGATACGTGTTGTATGCGCAGACCCTTTCAGGCCGTGAGAAGACAACGCCTATGTTCTCTTCCAGCGGAGCCCAGATGGCAGGATAATGGTACATGTTGCACTGTTCCTCGGTCATGTTCATGGTGTAGATGAAGGCCGTGGGCATTCTCTTCTTGGTAAGTATCTTGAAGTCTTTCTCATAACTTATCAGAGGATAGAGCAGACGTTCAACGAAACACAGCAACTGTCCGGTTATGTTGCCGAAGTATACGGGCGATCCGAAGACAAGGCCGTCCGCACCGCGCAGTCTCTGGAGGATGTCGTAAACGTCATCTCTGAGTGCGCAGACCCCGTATGTGTCAGGATCGTTCCTCTTGCATGCAAAACAGCTGGTACATCCTCTGATATTGTAATCGAAAAGATCGATCCTTTCCGTTGCATATTTACCTGACTCGCCTGCCCCATCGAGAAAACTGTCAAGCATCTTTGCGGTGTTCTTGTTCCTTCTTGGGCTTCCGTTAATCGCGAATATACCCGTCATTGTAACAGATGGGCATAGTTCTGCTGGAATATAAGTTTGTTTAGAGTATTATCGATTATTGCCATGTATTTATGTTATAATTCGTATTACGACAGTATTCATACTCTTCATACGAAATCGGAGACAACAGATTATTATCTCCGAATACAATCACGTCCTTTATGGCAAAGTTCTGTAAGAACTGCGGTACCCTGATGTCCGATGATGAGAAGGTATGTCCGTACTGCGGAGCTTCCAAGCATGGTTCCAAAGTGCCCACGACATCCGTTGAGCGCAGCGGTGCCATCAAAGGAAGGCTTGTTGCATTTTGTATTGCGGCGGCCGTTGTGGCATTGGGACTTGTCTATTTCCTACTTATGAGGTAAAACATTGTCCGAAAAGATCATGGCCGAGATAGCTGACAGGATGGCGAAATGTATCCAATGCGGAGCGTGCGAGAAGGTATGCCCTTCATTCAGATTCGGAGGATGCGATCCCAAAGAGGTCATGGCGGGAAAGCCCGGCAATGTCACCAAATGCGTTCAATGCGGAGCATGTTCCCGTGTTTGTAAGAACACGGATCCCGTGACCGTCATGCTGTACATGAAGGCAAAGGCCGTCGGTTCATCGATCCCCATGGTCTACAGGGAGACCGGTTTTGTAAGGCCCGTATCCGACGTGTCCCGTTCTGAGCTGAGACCGGTCTGGAAGGATGGCGGACAGTATCTTATGTCGGGCTGTATCGTAGAGTCATTTGCTCCATTCCTGATATATGCTGGCACTGTTGCAATGGAGGTTGTGGGGGAAGGCTGTACGGAACTTCCCAAGAACACATGCTGTACCTATCCCCTGCCGTTCAGGACGATGACGTTCGCAGAAAGGGACGCGATCAAGAAGGATATGGGGGATTCCGCATCCGGAAAGCCCATCGTTGCCCTGTGTCCCGGATGTGAGGCCGAGCTGAGGAGATCGGATGTCAATGCAACTCATATCGTGAACTTCCTTGCCGACAGAAAGGATAAGCTGCCGAAATTCCACAAGAAGATCAAGGTCGCTATCGAACCCGGATGCCATTATTCGGACCTTCTGGATGATATGATCGCCGTCACCAAGGCATTGGGTGCGGAATATGTCGACAATGATTTCGGATGCTGCGGAAAAGCGGTCCAGGGTATCACCGAGCCGCTGATGGAAGAAAGGGAGGCAGAGGTCGAAGGTGCCGATGTCATCCTCGTCGCATGTCCGATGTGCTTCACAAGATACGATGCATATCCCAACGGTGTGCCAGTCATGCATGTTGCCGAATTAGTGGCCGCCGCTGCGGGAGACACCCGGACATTGGCATACCACAAGCTCCGTCCCGCTGTTTTCTGATCCCAATCTGGATCTAGGCGAGATAACGCTTATATAAAAATACCTTAATCGCGTGCGTGCTTACTCGGTAAGAGGTAATGGAATGAAGGCATTATACAACGATGGTACGGTAGCGGAATGCGAAGATGAACTCAAAGTAATCAGGCACACTACCGCCCACGTTCTGGCACAGGCTGTGAAGAGGCTTTACCCCGACACAAAACTTGCCATCGGACCCGCCATTGACGACGGTTTCTACTACGATTTTGATAAAGAGGGAGGATTCACCCAGGAAGACCTCGATGCACTCGAGGTCGAGATGAAGAAGATCATCAAGGAGAATCTCAAACTCGAGACATATTCACTTCCCAGGGAAGAGGCAATCAAGTATCTGAAGGACAAGGGCGAGATCTACAAGGTCGAGCTCGTGGAGGACCTTCCCGAGGATTCGGTCATAACATTCTACAAACAGGGCGAGTTCGTCGATCTCTGCGCCGGACCCCACATCCTGTACACTAAAGGTATCAAGGCATTCAAGCTCATCTCGCTTGCCGGTGCATACTGGCGCGGAAGCGAGAAGAACAAGATGCTCACAAGGATCTACGGTACCGCATTCGAGAACAAGGAGAAACTCGAAGAGTATCTCAACATGCTCGAAGAGGCAAAGAAGAGGGACCACAGAAAGCTCGGAAAGGAGCTCGGCATCTTCGCCATTATGGACGAGGGACCCGGATTCCCGTTCTTCCTGCCTAACGGTACGATCATCAAGAACGCCCTAGTAGAATACTGGAGGGAGCTCCATATCAGGGAAGGATACCAGGAGATCTGCACGCCGATGATGCTCAGCCAGGAACTCTGGATGACCTCCGGTCACTGGGATCACTACAAGGACAACATGTATACCACGACAATCGACGATCAGCCGTTCTGTATCAAACCCATGAACTGCCCCGGAAGTATCCTCGTTTACAAGAACGAGCCCCATTCCTACAGGGAGCTCCCCATCAGGTACGGAGAGCTCGGTCTCGTTCACAGGCACGAAAGGTCCGGAACACTTCACGGACTGTTCAGGGTCAGATGCTTCACTCAGGATGATGCACACCTGTACATGACCAGGGATCAGATCACCGAGGAGATCGAGGGCGTTGTGAGACTCATCGACGAGGTCTACAGCAAATTCGGATTCAAATATCACGTGGAGCTTTCCACAAGGCCCGAGGATAGCATGGGCAGCGACGAGGATTGGGAGGATGCGACCAACGGTCTCATATCCGCCCTTAAGGCCTCCGGTCTGGAATATGTTGTCAACGAAGGCGACGGTGCGTTCTACGGACCCAAGATCGATTTCCATCTCGAGGATACCCTCGGAAGGACATGGCAGTGCGGAACTATCCAGCTGGACTTCCAGATGCCCCAGAGGTTCGATATCACCTACACCGGTGCGGACGGAGAGAAACACAGGCCTATCATGGTCCACAGGGTCATCTTCGGTTCCATCGAGAGGTTCATCGGTATCCTTATCGAGCATTACGCCGGAAGGTTCCCCACATGGCTCGCACCTGTTCAGGTCAAGGTACTGTCCGTGTCAGAGAAATCCTATGACTACGCATCCAAGGTAGCGGAGAAATTCAAGGCTGCCGGTGTCAGGGTCAAGCTGGACAACAGGGAAGAGAAGATCGGATACAAGATCCGTGAGGCACAGCTCGAGAAGGTCCCGTACATGCTGATCATCGGCGAGAAAGAGAGCGATGACGGCACCATAGTCTCTGTCAGAAGCAGGGATAAGGGAGATCTCGGAAGCGTTCCCACCGACGAATTCGTCGCTCAGGTCAGGAAAGAAGACCTCGAGAGACTCTGAGAATAAACAGGGGGTTTTCCCCCCTTTTCCTAACTTATTCGGTACCGACCGGCCGTCCGGCGTTTCTCAGCGATCGAAACTCATTATCAGATCGTCGATATCCACATCGCAGCAGGACGAGATCGATTTCACCGGACATTGGTATTGTGTTTACGGTGAAAGAATGGATATCGACGGAAATATCGAAACTATCGAGTACAGTGACGGAGAGGCCTATTATGAAGGATTGGACATCTTCACCTGTTCGGACGGTTTTTTCACGGGAAGATATCTTGATTACGATATGTCGGGAGCATATAACGGCGGGGGGTTGATCTTCGATATCTACAAAGAAGGCGTGACGGGAACCATCATTGTTACATACGACGTCAATTCGGAGTATCTGATATTGAAATCGGTAATGAGATCGGATGTCGAAGACGGTACCGAGCTTTCATCAGAGATAAAGTATCTTTCAAGAACGGTAACGGATCCCGTTCCTTCAACGGATCCTTATCCCGATATGGTCCAGGATTGGGAATGCGTGTCTGCCGTTCTGTATCATGATGACGAAACGAGCGAACTGTCAAGACCGGCCATGGAGTTCACGCATTTCGAAGGCTGTATGTTCTCCGGAGAGGTCACTGTTTCCACATCTGAATTTGAGATGACGCAGTCTTTTATCGGTATTTCCATCGACAGGTCCGAGGTATATTACGGAAATATCATGAATGATACAGGTCAGACCTTGAGGTTCTATCTCGTCGGCAATACTCTGTATTACTATGTCATAGCGTATGATCTGGCTATTTGCGAAGGAATGTCTGTAGCGGTTTATACTTACACATGCAACGGAGACGAACCCGAGCCTTTGCCGGATACAGAGGATGTGACCGGCACATGGGTGAACGAATATTCTCTTAAGAACTATAATGATGGTGAATCGATAAAAGCGGAACTTACAGATTATCTGGAGATAACATACGAGAGATCGAATGTCGTATTGGGTGTCAGATATCTGAATGGTAGTTATTCTGATTTCACGATGCACATCATAACTTCGGGAGGAGGCACCGGAATGATGAGGTGCAATTCTGACGGATCCGTGACCCAGATGTGGATAGAATCCGGTGCTTTGTATGCGATCACCACATATTCGGACCATGTCCTCATCTCAAAGTATGTTCGCAGCGAAGACATCGAAGATACGGATATTGTAGGTCATTGGTATGCAATGTCCATGATGGGATTCAGCGACGGCAAGGAGTTCAATCTCGACATAAACGACAGTGTCATGTATGCGTATGATTTCGACATCTACGGTATCAAAGGCAGCATGGCATATGGAAAACTCTCGGATTATGCTATGACCGGCGTATATTACAACGTGCAGTACGTTGCGCATCTGGAATTTGATAACTATACTCTCCGTATGATGGCGACCGTGCAGTCAGATAAGCTGTACTGTGCGATAGAATACATCAAAAGTAACAGTGACGGCACGAATACGATAGGGTCGGCGGTCATCTATTACAGTAAGGATTTCACATCTGCGGTCATCGAAGGGGATCTGGAAGAATATCTGGGAGAATGGACGATGATCAGCAAGCCAGGTTATTCCAACGGTGCCGTTGTAGATGACATTCCCAGTATAGTCATGGATTTCACAGATGTCAACGGAACCGTATTCTCGGGAAAGATAACCTTTGTGGATGATAACGGGAAGACGCTCGGTTCGTCTTATTGTACAGGCATGTTCACATACGAGGGAATAGATTGTTTCGGAGGTATGGCTGCCACTACATTCGGCAATGTCATCGAATTCACGGTCAGGGACAACATTCTGACATCATTTTTTGTCGATAACGGTAATGTCTCTTCTTCACTCACAGCATACGAATATTCCTATACACATGGCGAGACCGGGTCAACAGAGATCCCGGAGTGACGGACCTTGTGGGCGAGTGGAATGTCACGGGTATCGACACACTTGCCGCAGACGGGCAGTTCATCACGATCGAAAGTGATGATAAGCTTATTATCGAGGGACAGGAAGAAAATCTCATGTCCGGATACATCGAGGATGGATATTACGCAAGCAATTTCTCCGCGATAATAATGTATCTTTCGGATCTCGAGGTGCTCTACATCTCTTTCATTACAGAAAGCGGAGATACTATGACAGGTGATGCCGTGGTCGTAGACGAGGATACGATCTATCTCTTCGTCACTTTTGAGGAAAACGGGATGAGCGAGACAGATACCCTCTACCTCGAAAGGGCCTGAACGGCAGAAATATCATCTTGTATGCAGATATCGGATATCATGCCCCGTCGTTATACTGTGTCTGTTGTCGGTAATGCAGATGTCCTTCCCGGGTCGGAGAGATACATCCTGGCATACGATCTGGGTAAAGCCCTCGTTGATAACGGTTACCGTGTGGTATGCGGAGGTCTGAGAGGGATCATGGAGGCCGCCTCCAAAGGAGCTTCCGAATCAAAGGAACACGGCGACGGAGACATCATCGGCATACTCCCAGGAACAGACCCTGCGAATTCCAACTCCTATCTGGATATCTGTCTTCCCACCGGTCTGGACCTGGGCAGGAATATATTGGTCGCGAGTTCCGATGCAGTGATCGCTGTCGGCGGAGGCAGCGGTACATTATCCGAGATGGCGAATGCGTGGGCACTTCGCCGTTTGATCATCGGATACCGCGTCGAAGGGTGGAGCGGAAAGCTGGCCGATACAAGGATAGACGAACGTATCAGATATCCGGATATTCCCGAAGATAGGGTATTCGGTGTCGATAATGAGAAAGAGGTACTGGATCTGCTTGCCGAATATCTTCCGAAGTACAATCTCAGATCTACCGGCATCAGATACTGAATCGTGATCTGGTCTTTGCCCTATTCGATCCTGCGGATCCCCGACGGACGGATCTCGTTTTTCTGCCTGTCTTCTTTGAATGATCCGTCTCCTTTTCGAGATCGGCCGCATGCACTCTAATCGTCTCTATCAGGTCTCTGTTCGTCTGAACAAGGTCATCGCCGTAGACTGTTGATTGGAACGTTCCGCACTCGGCGAACACTCTGCCGGAAAGGCAGAATCTCTGTATATCGTTGACAATATCCTTCGATATACGGATCGTGAACGACTCGGGTTTGCAGTATTTGTAGACATCGCCCATCAGCAGGCTGACGTCGTTGTAGAGCCGATCCACGGTGCTGTTGCCGATGCCTTCCAGTCCGCTGTACTGAACAAAAAGGGCATCCCTGACCCTGCAGGACGAGACCAATTCCACGATATCGTATTTGCTCAGAACGCCGACAACGAATCCCTCATCCATTATGGGAAGCATGGAGGTGTTCAGTTCTGTCATCATCTTTGACGTACTTCCGAGGTCGCTGTCCCATTCGGCGGTGTATGCATTCTCGGTACGGACAGAGTCCAATCTGATATCGGCTCCGTCCATCATCACGAAATCATCCAGAATGTAGGGATCATACCTTTCGATACAGTCTATGACCTCTCTCATTCCTATGGCCCCGAGAGGGATCTCCTTATCGTTCATTATCGGGATGGTCTTGACATTTGCCCTTCTCATTATCTCGATCGCATCCCTCATTGTTGATTCGGGCTTCAGGTAATATACGGGAGTGCTCATCATCTCCCAGGTCCGGATCTCTTTGAGAAGGGATATGTTGGATGCGACCCTGACTATGCCGTTCCTGGAGACCAGACCTATCAGAGTATCATTCTCAATCACTGCAAGCTGTCTGCAGTTGTTCACAAGAAGGTCTTCCGCGATCTTTGTGATCTCCGTGTCCTTGCTTATGGGAGGGATGTTCTTTACGATACTTCCGACGCCTGTATTCATATTGACTTCGGTGTTCTTCAGAATGGTATCGTAACTTATCATTCCCAGATATCTTCCGTTATCTACGAGAGGGATCTCCTGCAATCCGGATTCCTTCATACATATCATTGCATTTTTTACCTTATCATTATATTCCAAAGTGGGAAAATCTCTGATAATAATGCGATCGACGGAAATACCATCTATTTGCGATCTGAGGCTTGAAAGCGTCTTCAGATCCTTCAAATCGTTCAATCCCATGATTTCATGGAATGTATTCAAATTTATCTTAATAAATCTTTCTCGGTTTCTAACAATATTATGTTAAAAACTACCAACATATATGAAATAATAATATATGATTTCAATACATATAAAATAACACAATACCAATTATCAGGATAATCAAATATAGAAGAAACATCAATTGCTGCGATACGGGCGTTTAAGCGGGGCCTTTGATTCTTCGCATTCGATCACTGCGATCGTCAGCTTATCGATCAATTCGATATTCGCCTGTATGATGTTTTCGTTAGCGGCCTTTGCATTGACGCATTTGTCCTCGTAATGGACCTTTCCGCTCAGACTGAATACGGTCTTTCCTTCGTTCTCGTATTTCGAGACGCGGATGGAAAGCGTTTCGGGTCTGCAAAGTGCGCAGATGTCTCCGAGTTTTGTACTGATGTCGCGATACATCGTTTCAGCATTGGCCTGGTCCTGTTTTTCCAGTCCGCTTATCTGTACGAACAGCGCCTTCCTTTCCCTGCATGCGGACAGAAGTTCGATTATGTCGTATTCTGTGATGATCCCTATTCCTTCGCCGTCGTCGATGACCGGGAGGGTGGAGACATTCTTGTCCCTCATTATTTCGGTGATCTTCTTCAGGTCCATGTCCCAATCGGCGGTCATTACATCATGTTTGCTGATCGGACCTATGGGTTTGGATGCCCATCCGCTGCTGTCCAGCGGATCGGAGCCGGACCAATAGTTGCTGATGATCTCCTTCATTCCTATGATGCCCGTGATCTTTCCGGTCTTATCGGTCGTAGGGACCGTTCTGATATTGGACACTTTCATTATTTTGACGGCCTCACCGATATTCAGGTCCTGATCGATGCATTCCATAGGGGTCGTCATGATCTCCCAGACCTTGATGTCGCCGATGGACCTCACACGCGATGCCACATCTATCAAGTTGCGTCTGGATACAACGCCGATAACTTTCTTTTCGTTGAGGACCGCAAGCTGTCTGCTGTCTGTTCCGACCATGTATTCGGCGATCTTGGTGAGTTCCGTATCCGCATTAAGGGTCGGCAGTCTGCGGATAAGCAATCCGACCTTGGTGTCCAGCGAGATGTCCCTTCTTCTGAGGAATGTGCTGAACGAGATCATTCCCTTGTATTCGCCGTTGTCGATGACAGGTATGTCCTGATATCCGGAATGGGACATTTCGGACAATGCATCGGCGGTCCTGCTGTCCGAACGTACCTTGGGAAAATCCGTCGAAAGCACTTCCTCTATAGAGGTAGCATCCAGATTCGAACGGAGCATGGATAACTTGTTCAGGTCCTCAAGGTCTTTTACTGCCATCGGGTTCGAAGATGCGATTTAGTTATATGTTTAAGTAATTTGTTGGGAGGGTGAACTGTTTAGTACATTGTTCCCGATACATGTGCCGTCCAGATACTGGAATGGAATGAGAGCATGGACAATTCGATCAAGATAGTCGGCGCCAGGGAGAATAATCTGAAAAATGTGGATGTCAGCATCCCGAAGGATGAACTGGTCGTTTTGGCGGGCGTCTCGGGATCCGGCAAGAGCTCATTGGCCTTCGATACCGTTGCCGTTGAGAGCTATCGTCAGTGGCAGGCCTCTTTTCCATTGTATCTGAGAAACAGGATGCCGAGATACGAGCGTCCTGCCATGGACAGCATCCACGATCTCACCCCGTCCATAGTGGTCGATCAGAAAGGCCTCGGTTCGAATGTCCGTTCGACTGTCGGAACGGTAACGGACATAGCTCCGCTGATAAGGCTGCTCTTCTCGCGTGTCGGTGTTCCCAGTGCCGGCGGTGCCGTGTGTTATTCGTTCAATCATCCGTTGGGGATGTGTCCGGATTGTTCCGGTCTCGGCAAAAGGGTCAGACTCGACGAGGCATCGCTGTTCGATGTCGATAAGAGCATCAACGAGAATGCGATAAGATTCACTCAATTCTCCACCGGCAGCTGGCAGGGATGGATGTATTACCACTGCCCTGTTCTGGACCCGGATAAGAAACTGAGGGAGTATTCGGAAGAGGAATGGAGGGATCTGAGATACGGTCCCGATCCGCCGGTGAAGATGATGTATATCAGCAACAACACCGGGCAGGGAGCGTACATCGATTACGAAGGTGTCATCAACAGATTCAACAGGCTGTATCTCAACAGGGACATATCCAAATTGGGAAAGAAGATCAGGGACGAGGTCTCGCAGTTCGTGACGGAAGGTCCCTGCGACACCTGCGGCGGCACCGGTCTCAATCCAAAGGCATTGGCCTCAAAGATAGGCGGCCATAACATCGCGGATATGTATGAGATGCAGGTAAGCGATCTTCTGCCTATTCTCAAGAAGATCGACAGTCCTCTCGGATCGGCTATCGCAAGGCAGATCGCCGACTGTCTGGAACATATGGTGGATGTAGGTCTCGGGTATCTCAGTCTCTCACGCAGGACGGATACATTATCGGGAGGAGAGGCACAGAGGCTGAAGATGGTAAGACATCTCGGCAGCAGTCTGAGCGATATAACATACATATTCGATGAGCCCACGGCAGGGCTCCATCCCGAAGATGCCGAGAGGATAGGAAAACTGCTGGTAGGTCTGAGGGACAAACACAATACCGTTCTCATCGTGGAGCACAGCCGGCAGATGATGGAACTGGCCGACACGATAATCGAAATGGGCCCCCTTGCCGGGTCCCACGGCGGGCAGGTCGTGTTCAAAGGAACGCCGGAAGAGCTGAGAAAGGCCGACACGATAACGGCGGAGTGCCTCAGGAAGAAGATAACCCTCAATCCTGACTCCAGGTCATGGACGGAGGGTTTCGAGGTCAGGAACGCGGTCCTGCATAATCTGAAGAATACCAGTGTGATCATACCGAAGGGAATTCTGACCGCGGTCACCGGTGTGGCGGGATCGGGCAAGAGCAGCCTCATCTGTCAGGTATTCGCATCCGAACATCCGGATGCGGTCGTTATCAATCAGAAGCCCATAGGGACATCATCCAGGTCCACTCCGGCAACATACACGGGGATCATGGACATCATAAGGAAGCTGTTCTCCGAGGCCAACGGCAATGTGGGAGCCGAATGGTTCAGTTTCAATTCGAAAGGTGCATGTCCTGTTTGCAAAGGCAAAGGAGAGATCGTTCCCGACGTCGCATTCGCCGATCCGGTGGCCATCCTCTGCGAACAGTGCCAGGGTAAGAGATACAACCCCAAGGCCCTGTCCTATCTCTACAAGGGAAAGAACATCGACGAGGTCATGGGACTGACCGTTGAACAGGCCATGGAATTCTTTGATGATAAGAGGATAACATCGAGGCTGCAGTGTCTTGTCGATGTGGGCATGGGTTACATGACCCTCGGTCAGCAGACGGGGACGTTGTCGGGCGGTGAGAATCAAAGGCTGAAGCTCGCCAGCGAGCTGCACAGAAAAGGAGCAATATATATCCTGGACGAACCTACCGCAGGCCTTCACGCTAAGGACGTCGATCATTTGCTGGATCTGTTCAGATCGATGGTCGCAGAAGGCAATACCGTGGTCATAGTCGAACACAGATTGGAATTGATATCGCAGGCGGATTGGGTGATCGATATGGGCCCGGACGGAGGAAACCTCGGAGGAGAGATATTGTTCTCCGGAACGCCCAAAGACCTGCTTGATTGCAAGAGGTCGTATACTGCGAAGCATCTGAGAGCAGCATTGGACAACCGATGTCCGGCTTTCAGACCTTACTGAACATCAACTGAATAAAATTCATGTTATGAGTGAATGGGAATCATTGTTCCGATCGTCAATCATAAACGGAAATAGCCAGCATATTGAGACAGTAATTCAATGCAATGGTATACCGGGGTATTGGAAAGACTTCAAATCCTCAAGTCACCATAAAAGTGAGCGATCAGTCTCAGATTAAATATATGGTATAATGAACTCTTTTACCCAATCTATAGATCTTGCTTTTTCTGAGAGCATATATCTATCGTTTTTTTTGTTAGAATACAGATCAATTCGTTGCCACTGTTGTCGAATATTTTGCCGTATCTGCAAGCAATAAGAATTCATGAAGAAGATTCATAGTATGTTTGTATCTGGAGAAAACTTTCTTACGAGGTACATCATGACCTCCTGCAAGAACGCGCTCTTGTATTCTCAAGCAACAATTCTCCAGACTTCCTGCAGTTACAAATAACAGATCGAAAGCATAGCCTTCAGATATTGCGCGTTTTACGAAATCCAGTTTCTTCTCTTGATGCAACCGTTTCAAATCCAAATGTTACTTTACTTTCCAATAGTTTGTTGCGTAAAACAGAGCACATACACGTAGCTGTTGTGTATCTTTCATATTCGTCAGGTATGTTCAGTCCACGAGCATAGTTGTCTGGATTGATAATAGAGTCGTATTTATTGTCCATCTCTGACGAGGTAATCAATGATGATTTTCCAGAACCATTAGGGCCTGCTATCATCAGCAGCCTTGGCTGTTCATTCGTCATGTTTAGGTTCCGATAAATATGATTATTTTACTGCAGAAGTAGGAACGGGATCATATCTGCACCTATACCAAAACTTAGATCCAGGCCCCACTTTTTTGACGCCTTCATCGAATTCTTTACTTATAAGGTACGATTCCATGATTTTCCCTGATAAGACAAGATTATTAGAACTATATAGAAGAATCATTGGCAGTTAATATCAGTAACACGAATCTAGATAATCATATGTGGGCCCGCCCGGATTTGAACCGGAGTCAGTAACTCCCGAAGCTACAAGGATACCAAGCTACCCCACGGGCCCAACATTCCTCTGAAATCCCTTTACTGATAAAAGGATTTGTATTGTTTTCAGTTCCCGAGTCCGGAAGTAGGAACGTCGCGGCGTCAAATGACCTTGCGGCGAGATGGCCGGAAGGTCATTCTCCCCTGTCGCGCTCTTCGGCGACGATCATCCTGAGGAACTCGAGATTCTCTTCGCAGTTGGCGGCCAGGACGGGTCCGGGAGCGTCGTAGGTCATATCCCCGTCAATCCTTCCGAACACTCCGCCGGCCTCTTTCACGCATATCAATGCGGCGGCGTAATCCCAGGGGCTGAGATTTATTTCGAAGTACAGATCCACGGAACCGGCCGCAAGCATCGAGAGTTCGCACGCGGCGGTACCGGTGCGTCTGATGTCCTCGCATATGGGATACAGTCTTTCGGACACTCTGAAGCACAGCGGCGAGAGTTCTTTATGGTAGGTGCACCAGGCGGTGCAGAACAGGGAGTTCTCGAGCGGGCGGTCGGACACATGCATGGGAACGCCGTTCCTGAATGCTCCTTTTCCGGTCTCGGCCCTGAAGAGCGTATCGGTGAACGGGTTGTAGACGACGCCGATGTAAGGTTCCCCGTCTTTGAACAGGGCAACGGATATGCCGACCATCGGGATGCCTCTGGAGAAGTTCGCCGTCCCGTCTATGGGGTCGACGATCCATCCGTATCCCTTTTCCGGCAGTTTGTTCTCGTCTCCCTCTTCACCGATGAACACGGAACCGGGAATGAGTCCGGTCAGTCTTTTTTTGAGAAAGGCCTCGGTCTCGATATCCGCAGAGGTCACTATGTTATCCTTCGTACCTTTGGTGGTTATCGAGGTTATGTGTCTTTCTCTGACCGTCCTTCCGGCCTCTCTTACGATGCTCTCGATGCTGTCGATCATAGCTCAGATCATCTTCCTGAGGACGTACTGAAGGATACCGCCGTTTGCGATGTATTCCTTCTCGATGGGGACATCGACCCTGCAAAGTGTGTCGAATTCGAGTTTCTTGCCGTCTCTGTATGCGGTGACCTTGACATATCCTCTGGGTTCCAGATCGGAGAGTTCTATATCGAATGTCTCGGAGCCGTCCAGCTGAAGGGTTCCGGCATTCTGGCCTTCCAGGAACTGGAGGGGAACGATGCCCATTCCGATAAGGTTGGACCTGTGGATCCTTTCGAAGGATTCGGCGATGACCGCTCTGACTCCGAGCAGGAGAGGTCCTTTTGCGGCCCAGTCCCTCGAACTTCCGGTACCGTACTCCTTGCCTGCTATGACAATGAGCGGGGTGATATCGTCGTAATACATTCTCGAAACTTCGAAGATGGTATCCTGCCTGTTATCCGGGAAGTATATGGAAGAGCTCCCTTCCTTTCCGGGCGTGAGCTGGTTTCTGAGTCTGATGTTGGCGAAGGTTCCGCGGACCATGACCTCATGGTTGGCCCTTCTTGATCCGTACGAGTTGAAGTCCTTCTCCTCGACGCCGAGGGAGATGAGGTATTTACCCGCATCCGATGTCGGACCGAATGCTCCCGCGGGAGATATATGGTCCGTGGTGATGGAATCTCCGAGTTTCGCGAGGCATCTTGCCTTCTTCACATCGGAGATCTCGGGCTGATCGTATATCTCGTCGAAGAACGGAGGGTTCCTGATGTATGTGGACCTCTCATCCCATTTGAACAGGGGGGAATCCTCGCACTCGATGGCATCCCATCTCTTGGAGCCTTTGAAGATGTCCTTGTATTTCGATCTGAATGTCTCCGATGTGACGTATTCCTTGGTGATCTCGGCTATTTCCTCGTCCGAGGGCCAGATGTCCTTGAGGAAGATCTTCTTTCCGTTGACCTCTCCGAGAGGTTCTCTGTCCATGTCTATATCGACACGTCCTGCGATCGAGAATGCGACCACGAGGGGAGGGGATGCAAGGTAGTTCGCCTTTACGAGCGGGTGTATCCTTCCTTCGAAGTTCCTGTTGCTGGATGCCACGGCCGCTACTGCAAGGTCGTTTGCCTTGATGGTGTTGCTTACCTCTTTGGAAAGAGGGCCGCTGTTCCCGATGCATGTCATGCATCCGTATCCGCAGCACTGGAATCCCATCTTGTCGAGGTAATCCTGCAGTCCGGAATTCGTAAGGTATTCGGTGACCACCCTGGAACCGGGGGCAAGGGAGGTCTTGACGAACTTCATGGGCCTGAGTCCCGATTCATATGCTTTCTTGGCCACAAGGCCCGCTGCGATCATCACAGAGGGATTTGCGGTGTTGGTGCATGAGGTGATCGATGCTATGGCGACAGATCCGTCGCCCATCATATCCCCTGCCGGCATCCTTCTCTTCTCGACGCCGAGGGCTTTGAGTGTGTTGCCGAACTCCTCCTTCATCTTGGACAGAGGGATCCTGTCCTGGGGTCTCTTATATCCTGCCAGGCAGGGTTCGACCGTGGAAAGGTCCAATTCGAGCGTATCGGTGTATTCGGGCTCGGAATCGTACCAAAGTGTCTGTTCCTTTGCGTATTTTTCGACGGTGTCGATATGTTTCGGGTCCCTTCCGGTGAGTTTGAGGTATTCTATGGTCTGTTCGTCTATCGGACAGTATCCCATGGTCGCTCCGTATTCGGGTCCCATGTTGGCGATGGTCGCTCTGTCCGCGAGGCAGAGGTTCTTGTATCCGGGTCCGTAATATTCTACGAATTTTCCCACGACACCCTTCTTCCTGAGCATCTGGACGACGGTGAGTACGAGGTCTGTGGCGGTGACACCGGGTGACAGTCTGCCGGTGAGCTTGAACCCTACGACGTCCGGGAGCTTCATGTAACTGGGCTGGCCGACCATGACCGCTTCCGCTTCGATACCTCCGACACCCCATCCGACGACTCCGAGGCCGTCGATCTGCGTAGTGTGAGAATCGGTTCCGAAACACGAGTCCGGATAGGCGATCTTCTTTCCGTCCCTGTCCTTGACATGGACGAGGGGAGAGAGATATTCGAGGTTGACCTGGTGACAGATACCGTTTCCGGGAGGCACTGCGCGGAAGTTCTTGAACGACTGCTGCGCCCATTTGAAAAGCGCGTATCTCTCCTTGTTCCTCTTGAACTCCAGTTCTTCGTTGCGCTCCTGTGCGTCGGCACATCCGGCGAAATCTGTCTGGACAGAGTGGTCGATGACAAGATCGACAGGTACGAGGGGGTTGATGATCTCGGGATCCTTGCCCATGGACGCTACGGATTCCCTCATAGATGCGAGGTCTGTTACGGCCGCACCGCCGGTAAGGTCCTGAAGTAATACCCTTGCGGGGATCCAGGGGATATCGCTGTCCGTGTTCTCTTCGGGATTCCATGATGCGATGGCCTTCACATCATCGTTGTTGATGAGCTTCCCGTCATCCTGTCTGAGAAGTCCTTCGACAATTATCTTGATCGAATAAGGCATCTTGGACAGGTCCCTGATGATTCCTTTCTTCTCGAGTTCCCTGAGGCTGTAGATGGTCATCTCGCCTTCTGCAGTTTGGATCGTCTTCGTACAGTCGCCGATTGCTGTCATTGTTCTGTCACCTGCTTCTGCTTATAATAACGTCTTATTAAAATATGACCCGCGGGGCGTATCGGGGCGATCTCGTTTCTGCTGTCTCTCCTTCGATATGCGTATTATTGGGAATTTTAGATGGATATTGATGGATGGATGATATGTACATATTAAATACTACGAACGCGTATCATGTGCTAAGAGCATAACACTCTTGGGTAATGCAAACTGTTTACTTCCTCTGGACATAGATGTCCGAATAGCAAAAAACCCCTTTACCTCCTCCGGATGGATAACGGAGGAGGTTCCTCCAAATACAAAAATCGGGATTATATGACATTTAATGATAATGATGTTAGATACGTCATCGGTCTCGAAGGTTCCGATGATGCGATCTTCGAGGGCGATTGCAAAGGTTGCTTGAACACATTGATCGTGATGTCGCGCGAAATAAGGAATTCGGCATTCGTGAGGTCCTCTTTGTCCGATGGTCCTGCAGGGATGAACGCCGAACTTTTTCTGAACGAAACCATTGAATCCTCGCTCAGGGCGGAAGCCGTGAGATACGGGTTCGATGAGGATCATTATCTGTCACTGAGAAGAAAACTCAGCGGCATCAGATCAAAGCAGTGAGGCTATCGCCGTTAGACGGTCTGCGAACGCCTGTGCCTTTTCCCTTTCCTCTTTATCTTCCTTGGATTTCTTCATGAGCAGGGTTATGTTCTCGGCAGACCTGTTGATCGTCGAACGGCAGGTCCAGATGCCGTCCTTCACATGTTTCGCACAGGAAAGTTCTGCAGCTATGGCATCGGAAAGCTTCTTGCGACCTTCCGGCGTGAATTTCGGGATCTCGTTGATCGTACTGTTGATCTTGTGGAATTTCTTCTCACAAAGGGAAGACAGCGCTTTGCGGACAGCCTCTGAGGAGTTGTACGATCCTGCATCTTCGATAAGGTCGCTGAACAATCCTTCGACGGCGATCGAGACCTTCAGAGTATCTGCCGCATCCGTGCGGTACGGAGGGATGAGCGCTTCGCGGATGTTCTCTTCGGAGACATTTATCATGGTCTCGGCGACCTGGTCATGCATTCGGCCCGGTCGGGTGCCGCTCTCAGGGAGTAGATAAGATCCAGAACGGCGACCGGTCTTACTGCGTCATGCTTCCTGTTGATCATCACGGCCGTTTCCAATCCCCTGTTCATGTATTCCCTCGAGGAAACAGGCGATATCACCTGCATCGAAGAGATGTATTCTTCGGCCTTTTGCCCGAAACCGGTACCTTCCGTCATACCTCTGATGATGCTTATCTCGGCGGCGGGATATTCGATTATGCGGTCCAGAAAGTATCTGTCGTTGGTATCCTTCAGACGCCCTTCGGCTAGATCGCGCAATTTGATGAACTGCTTGTCCACCATGTAGAAGGCCGTATCCAGGTTGAATTTCAATTCCACTGCTCTCTTCAGGCATTGGATGCAATTGTCGTAGTTGTCCGCCTCGGACGAGAGCATAAGCTCGGCAATGCCCTCTATCAGCCATGCGCTCGGATCGTCCTCGTTCTGAGTTATGGCCTTGCCGGCGAAAGAAAGGGCTTCGTCATAGTTCTCAAGATCCAACTGCGCCTGTGCCAATGCGACATAGTCCTTACGCTCTTCCGAGGTCTCGCAGATGTACATGTATCCGCAATTGGTGCAGATGCCGGTATCCTGCGAGTCGTCAAATCTGACTATCCCCCCGCAATTGGGGCATTTGATGGTTCTTGAGACCATGGTAGTGAAATCTACATGTGAGTATTTGTACTCGATAGGTCATTTCAGCTGAGGAGTTAGGAAATGGGAGCGGAATTGGATATTCTGATATGGATACAGGAGGAACTCAGGTCTTCTGCGGCCGATATCCTGATGGTGTCCGTGTCGGCTGTTGCCGATTACGGTCTCGTCTTCGCATTGATCGGTGCTGTCCTTTTGGTCTCCAAGAGATATCGTTGGATAGGTGCGGCGGTCATCATAGGATGGCTTGCCGCAGAGTTTGCCGATACGGCCCTGAAATATCTCGTAGATCGTCCGCGTCCGTTCGAGATCTATCCGATAGAACTGCTGATCTCGGCGCCGGTAAGTCCGTCGTTCCCGTCCACCCATTCCGCGGTCGCGGTCATGGCCGCCACGGTCTTCTGTCTTTTCAAAAGGTACAGGGCGGCGGTCATCGCGGGTGCTTTTGCGATATTGATGATGTTTTCCAGATTGTATCTCTTCGTCCACTATCCCACCGATGTGTTGGGAGGGGCCGCAATGGGCGTTCTGTGCGGTCTGCTGGCGTACTATGCCGTCAGATGGCTGAAGGAACGTTTTCCGGATTCGGTTGCGATATGAGTTAAATATGTGATATTAATACGCACATTCGTGGTCAAAGGTCCGTTAACACCCGAAGAAAGGATTGATTTTGCTGCCAGAAATGAACCGAAAAAGGTCATGGAGGAGTTCAACAGCAGACCGCGGGGCCACTATAACGAAGAAGTCACGACCTCCCGTATCCAATACGGCAGGAACATGGTCACGAATCGTAACAAACACATAGTTCTCAAACGTCTTTATCATGCTTTTGTAAATGTCTTCACCACGGTCTTGGCTGCGCTGGCACTGTTCTCGTATTTCGTGGCCGACGGAGGTCTGCCTCCGCTGGTGGTAATTACCACACTGATCATTGTCAGCGGTATCCTTACATTCGTCCAGGAGACGAAAAGCGGAAAGGCCGCAGCCAAACTGATCAGCATGGTGTCGACGATTATCACGGTCCGCCGCGAAGGGGTCGAGATCGAGATCGATTCCAGGGAATTGGTGGTAGGGGACATCATATGTCTCGATACCGGCGATGTGATCCCGGCCGATGTCAGATTGATATCGTCGAGTCATCTTCAGGTCGATGAATCCGCCCTTACCGGAGAATCCGGAGGCGTCACAAAGGATGCGGACATTTCCGACAAGGATTCGGAATTGGCACATTCCAATATGGCATATATGGGCACCAACGTGATAGAGGGTTCCGCAGAGGCCATCGTGGTTGCCGTCGGCGATGATACCGTATTCGGTTCCATGACCGACAAGTTCTCCGGAAAGAGGTCGTCGACCACATATGACAAGGGAAGCAAAGCCGTTCTCGCGGTGCTTCTGAAGATCATGGTGGTGCTGATCCCGATAGTGTTCGTCATCAGCGTCCTCAAGGGGAATGTCACCATTCCGGAGGCGCTGATCCTTGCTGTTGCACTTGCCATCGGACTGATGCCCGAGATGCTTCCGACGATCGTATCCGCAAACCTTGCAAAAGGTGCCGTGGAGATGTCCAAGAACAAGGTCATCGTCAAGGACATGACATCCATCCAGAATTTCGGAGCAATGGATGTTCTCTGTACCGATAAGACCGGTACGATCACTCAGAACCGTATCTCGGTGGAGTCGACGCATGACGTATACGGAAACAAGAACGAATGGGTCGGTATCCTTTCGTATCTCAACAGCAGCAATCTTTCATCCGCAACGAATCAGATCGATTGGGCCATAGACGAATATGCGGAAGATGCGGGTATCGCCGACAGTTGCGAAGGTTACGAATTTGCGGGGGATGTGCCGTTCGATTTCATTAGGAGAAGGGCATCCGTCGTTGTGAAGAAGGATGAGAATGCACATTCATATCCAAAGGTGCGATCCAGGAAATGCTGGCGATCTCCAACGCCTACGAGGCGGAAGGAGGAATCATAAAGGAGCTCACACCCAGGGCGGTAAATGATATCCTGGGTCTTACAGAATGGTACAGTTCCAAAGGTATGCGCGTCCTCGGAGTCGCATACAAGCCCGTATCCGACGGCAATGTGACCGCAGAGTCGGAATTCGGATTGATCTTCTCCGGTTTCATCGTGTTTCTGGACCCCATCAAAGAGACGGCCAAAGATGCCGTCGAGAAACTCCGTGAGCACGGAGTCGGGGTCAAAGTGCTCACAGGCGATAACGAATTCGTGACAGAATACGTCTGCGAGGGCATCGGCATAAGCGTAGATGAGGTCCTTGTCGGAAGCAATATCGACAAGATGGACGATGCTTCGCTGAAAGAGGCGGTGGAAAAGGTCGACGTATTCGTCAGGCTGACGCCTCAGAACAAGGCCCATATCGTTACCGCTCTCCGTGACAACGGCCATACCGTAGGACTTCTCGGAGACGGTATCAACGATGTCGTTGCCATGAGGGCCGCCGATGTGAGCATCTCCGTCGATACGGCTGCCGATATCACCAAGGAAACAGCCGACATGATCCTTTTAGAGAAGGATCTGGGTATTTTGAGGGAAGGTGCGGTCGAAGGAAGGAAGGTCTACGCCAATACGATCAAGTACGTGAAGATGACGTCTTCCGCGAACTTCGGATACATGATCTCTCTTATTATAGCCACGATCTTCTTTGATTTCGAGCCGATGACCTCGATGCAGATTCTGGTGTTCAATCTGATCGTCGATATCTCTTGCATCGCGATCCCTTGGGATAAGGTCGAGGATTATTACGTCAAACAGCCCCGTAAGTGGGATTCTGTATCGCTCAAGAACATATTCACAAGGTTCGGCCCTCTCAGCACGATGACCGATATCATAACGTTCTCATTGCTGACATTCATGATATGTCCGATGTTCGTCGGTCAGTACATCGACGATCCGGAAGCATATGCCGCCCTATTCCAGACATGCTGGTTCGTCGAGAACTTCTGGATGCAGGTGCAGATCATACACATATTGCGTACGCCCAAGGTCCCGTTCTTCCAGAGCTGGGCATCCAAACCCGTCCTGTTCGCATCGCTCATGGCGCTGATCGTCGGAACCCTGATGCCGTTCACGCCGATCGGTTCGTTCCTCGGAATGGTGGCCATGCCCTGGCAGTTCATGGTGTTCCTGCCGTTCATAGGTCTGTCGTATTTCATTGCGGCATATTTCGTGAAAAAGGAATATTTGAAGAAGTTTGGGGAACTGCTCTGAACGGCTCAGTGCCAGTCGTTGAACAGTTTCGCAATTCCTTTCTTTGCGCAGGACCAGGCCGGCACACCGCCGATCAATACGGCGACACGTACGGCCTCGAGGATCTCCCCTTTGGTCGCACCGTAGTTCTTGGCTATCTGTGCTTGAGGATAGACGCAATCCTCGCACATCCTGACGCAGACGCATGAGAGCGCCATCAGTCTTTTGTGCTTCTTGTCTATCGGACCGTCCTCCGTCATGAACCTGTCCATCTCGTGGAGGGTGCTCATGAAGCAGGGATCGAGGTCTCTGATGGCCTTCAGTGTGTCCGGGGCGAAATTGCCCATGTCTGCACACATTTTACAGAAATGATTGTCGTTGTCGCAAGACATAATATGGTATCATCATCTGTCGGATATAAGGATATGCCACCGAAGGTACCGGGCACAGACATAGATTAATAAGAAAAAAACTCACTCCGAGTTCTCATGCAAGCCTTGGTTTCGAAAGAATCGTCCGAGGAACTGAATCAGATACAGCAATACTTTTTTTTTCAGAATATCCCTGTCCTGATTGTTTTCGAGGGATGCAGCGGAAGAGTGATCCACAGAGTGATCAACGAAGTGCTCAGATGTCTGGAGCCCAGAGGGGTATCGTACCATCATTTCGATCCCAGGGTCAACGGCCCAAAGATCTCTTTCGAATATCTCAAGGCAACACCCGAGAAGGGTGCATTCTCGCTGTTCGACAGGTCGTGGTACGCCGCAATGGTCGACAGATTCAAAGGCGATGACGATGAGATCCGGAAAATGGCGGAAGCCTGCGATCTTCTTGAGAAATACCTCACGGATAACGGGATTTTCGTCATCAAGATCATGCTCGATGCCTCTCCCGAGATCATCAAGAAATACGGTGACGATTACGCTCCGCCGCCGTGTGTCGAGAACACGTTCCTTTCAGTGGATAAGATCGATCCCATGAAATTCAAGTCGAACATGTCCGGCAGGATGTTCAAGGAAACGGATACCGAGCACGCTCCCTGGGACCTCATACAGGTCGGCCAGGTGGAATCCACCGTGAACAAAGTGGTAGACGTTATCAAGAAGCGTCTCCTGGACAGGGAGCAGAACGGCGTTTACAAGACCAAGGCCCTGCGTGTCGAGAAATGTCCCAATCCGCGCAACGGATTGGTGCTGGACAGGAAATGTCCCAATTACGATGAGATGCTGGAGAAGTATTCCGACGATCTTTATGAGCTTCAGGCATTGCTTGCGGGAAGCAACAGGTCGCTCGTTATCGGATTCGAGGGCTGGGATGCCGCCGGAAAGGGTTCGGCCATCAAACATCTGACCCATGCTTTGAATCCGAGAGGTTATTCCGTCAGGCAGATCAAGAAACCGACCGAGGAAGAGCTTTCACACCTGTATCTCTGGAGATTCTGCGATTCCATGCCCGAAATAGGGCACATCACCATATTCGACCGTACATGGTACGGAAGAATGATGGTGGAGCCCATAGAGGGCCTCTGCACAAAAGAGGAATACGACCGCGCGCCCGGCGAGATCAACGCCATGGAGGCCGCCATGGTCAAGGACGGGATGATCCTTCTGAAGTTCTGGCTGGACATCTCTTCGGACGAACAGCTGCAAAGGTTCAACAAGAGGGCCGAAAGCGATATCAAGAAATGGAAGCTGACCGACGAGGATTGGCGCAACCGCGATAAGTGGGAGGTATACGACAAATACCTTAACAGGGTGATGGAGTACACCAACACCGCTGATGCGCCGTGGACGGTCATTCCCGCCAACAACAAGAAGTTCGCGCGTGTCATGGTCCTCAAGACGGTAGCGGACGCCCTTCGCAGGGAATTGATCGAGAATATGCTGTCCAAACTGATGTGATTCCGTCGATTGTCGGATTATACATTCGACATTATTAAATAATGTAATTCGATGTATTCGACAGATGGTAGGCGAACTCAAGGAAAAGATCGCCGGGGAGATCGCACTCTCGCAAGACCCGGGGAAGGCCATTCGGAAGTGGAGGGAAGAGTTCGGGCTTTCTCAGCACGAACTCGCAGAGGCCATGGGCATATCCCATTCCGTTATCAGCGATTATGAGTCCGGACGCAGGAAATCGCCCGGTGTCACGGTCATCCGCAAGATGGTCGAGGCATTCATAAAGCTGGATATCGAAAAGGGATCGCCGGTGATCTCCAGATATCTTCCGGACTATCGCATGGATTGCATCCTTGCGATGGATGAGTTTGACCGCGGCATCGATGAGAATGTCTTCATCAGTGCCATAAACGGTAAGAATCTCAATAATGAGAAGACGCCTGTCAAAAGGATCTACGGTTACACGATCGTGGATTCCATCAAAGCAATTTTGAATCTGAGTTCCGAGGATTATCTCAAGATCTACGGATGGAGCATCGAAAGGGCCATCATCTTCACGAATGTCCATTACGGACGTTCGCCGATGGTGGCGATACGTGCACATCCGCTCACCCCTGCAATGGTTGTGTATCAGCGTCCCGACGAGACGGATCAGCTTGCGATCAAGCTGGCCAAGCTCGAGGGCATCCCGCTGGTAGCGACCGAGCTTTCGGTCGAGGAACTGGTGCAGAGAATGAATAAGCTCAAGGAAGGGAATTAAATGGATGTAGGAATCGTAAGTTACGGAGCGTATGTTCCCCGTTACAGGATCAAACCCGAGGAGATCGGAAGGATCTGGGGAGTAGACGGCAAGGCAATGGGAAAAGGTCTGATGATCTATCAGAAATCCGTACCGTCGCCTGATGAGGATGTTGTGACGATCGCAACAGAGGCCGCCAGGGATATGATGGCAAGGGTACCTGACGTGAACCCCGAGGATATCGGGGCAGTCTACGTGGGATCCGAGTCCCACCCCTATGCGGTCAAACCGACAGCTACCATCGTGGCGGAGTCCATCGATGCGACACCCGCCATGACCGCGGCCGACATGGAATTTGCATGTAAGGCAGGTACGGCAGGTATCCAGGCCTGTATGGGTCTCGTCGGATCGGAAATGGTAGAGTACGGTGTCGCCATCGGAGCGGACACATCCCAGGGAGCACCCGGGGATGCACTGGAATATTCGGCCTCGGCCGGAGGCGCCGCATACCTGATCGGTACCAAGAACATCATCGCCAAGATCAACAAGACACTGTCCTTCACGACAGACACACCCGATTTCTGGAGAAGAGAGGGTCAGCCCTATCCGCTCCACGGAGGAAGGTTCACAGGCGAGCCCGCCTACTTCAGGCACATCACTTCCGCGGCGAAGATGATGATGGAGGCAATGGAGACCAAACCGGAGGACTACACCTACGCCGTGTTCCACCAGCCTAACGGAAAGTTCCCCACAAGGGTCGCCAAACAGCTCGGATTCACGCCCGAGCAGATCGAGTACGGTCTGCTCACGCCCAATATCGGCAACACGTACAGCGGCGCCGTCCCTCTCGGACTCGCCAACGTACTGGACCATGCAAAACCCGGAGACAGGATCTTCGTCACATCGTACGGATCCGGAGCCGGAAGCGATGCGTTCGACATCACCGTCACGAACGAGATCGAGAACTACAAGAGAGAGAACGCACCCACCATCGAAAGGGTGTTGGAGAATCCCGTCTACCTGGATTACGGAACGTATGCCAAGTACAAGGGAAAGATCCTGATGTCGGAGTGATAACATGAGGGATGTAGCAATCATAGGGGTCGGAGCGACCAAATTCGGAGAACTTTGGAACAAATCCTTCAGGAGTCTCGGCATCGAGGCCGGAATGAAGGCCATAGAGGATGCGAACCTCTCGGGAGACGAGATCGACGGTCTGTTCATCGGTAACATGTCCGCAGGACGTTTCATCAACCAGCAGCACGTAGATGCGCTTATCGCGGATTATTCCGGTATGGTGACCAACCACATACCCGCAACAAGGGTAGAGGCCGGAGGAGCATCCGGAGGTGTCGCATTCAGGGAGGCGGTCATGGCCGTTGCCTCCGGTATCCATAACACCGTTATGGTCGGAGGGGCAGAGAAGATGACCGATCTCGACGACGCATCGATCAACTCCGTCATGGACGCCACCGCAGATGCGGAGTGGGAGGCCGGAATGGGAATAACCCTGGCATCCAACTATGCGATGATAGCCAGGAGGATGATCCACGATCACATCGCAACACGCGAGGAGATCGCGGCGGTCTCCGTCAACAGCCACTTCCACGGGGCATTGAACCCCGGAGCACAGTTCAGGAAAGCGGTCCCCATAGAGACCGTCCTGAAATCCGGTGCGGTCGCAACCCCCTTGGGAATGTTCGACTGCGCACCTATCTCCGACGGAGCCGCAGCGATCATCCTCTGCCCTCTCGAAGAGGCCAAGAAGCACACCGACAGCTACGTCAAAGTATCTGCGGTCGCTCAGGCAAGCGACACTCTGGCACTGTTCCAGAGAGACTGCATAACCGAGTTCAAGGCAACGCAGGCAGCGGCCGCAAGGGCATACGAGATGGCCGGCATCACTGCCAGGGACATCAACGTGGCCGAGATCCATGACGACTACACCGTAGCCGGTATCATGGCCATGCAGGACCTCGGAATATACAAGACCGGAGAGGCAGGAAAGGCATTCCTCAACGAGGAGACGCATTTCGATGCAGGCAATGTCGCGGTCAACACTTCCGGAGGGCTCAAGGCAAGAGGATACCCGATCGGAGCGGCAGGCGTCGCGCAGATCGTGGAACTCACCGAGCAGCTCAGGAACTCTGCCGAGGTCAGGCAGGTAAAGGATGCAAAATACGGACTGGCACAGTCGGCGGGAGGAAACGGTTCCGCTGTCACCGTCAGTATTCTGGAGGTGATCTGATGGCATCTGTAGCGAAAGAGTGGAGAGAGATCCCGGGAAGGTACAACCTTCAGGGAACCAAGTGCGAGAACTGCGGCAAGATCTACTTCCCGTCACGTTCCTTCTGCCCCAAGTGCCGCAGGGACAGTATCGGTAAGATGACCCCCGTGAAACTGGACAGAAAAGGATTCGTATACACGTTCTCGGTCGTTCACGAGGCACCGGACTGCAATAACAGGCAGAAACCGTACGCCGTAGTAATGGTGAAGACCTCGGACGACATACTCCTGTCCGGTCAGCTCGTGGACGTGGAGCCGGAGAACATCGAGATCGGAATGCCCGTAAGGGCAGTGCTCCGTAAGCTCGATGCGGACGGACCCGCCGGTATCATCCACTACGGATTCAAGTTCGTTCCGGACTATTAAACAAATTAAGGGCCGAAAGGCCCTTTTTTTTCACTGTTTCAGAAGGTCGACCATCGCGACCGCTTCAAGGACCTGTTCTTCGAGCGGAAGTTCGGGATCGTACGGTATGCCCAGGGATCTGACCTTGTCTTCGGTTATCTCGAAGAGCGAATCGTCCCGGATCATCCCGATATCGTCGAGTTTGGGATCTTCGATGTCGAAAAGACACGCAACATATCCGTCATTCCCGGGTTTCGGCCCCATCTTCTTCATCGCCTTGCTGATCTGCCTGTCGCATGCGGCGTACAGGATGGTCTCGGTAAGTATGTTCTTGGAACGGTGGTGTCCCTGCAGGAACGCTCTCTCGGCATGCATGGCAGCCGACAGGATGTGGTCCTTTCCGCAGACCATTTCGGGGTCCAAGAGGATGGATTCCCCGCCGAGGGATATGAAATGGGATACAAGGGCATCGAACGGGGTCTTCCCCCTCATGCCTATGACGGTCACATTGCGCATGAGGGCGAAGATGGAATGGTGGTATTTGGATTGTTGCCGTCGTGACAGCATAATATGCGCGGGAATAGAATTATAAGAGGGTTCGATGTACGCCCCAATAGGTTGCATGAAAATGAGTGACGAATGGATAAAGGTCGCAGCGCCCGCAACAACGTCCAACATCGGACCGGGCTTTGACATCTTCGGATTGGCCCTTCACGAACCCTATGATATCATCGAGGGAAGGAAGACCGAGCACGGCATAGTCATAAGCGAAGTTTCCGGACCCGGAAGCGATTCGATCCCCAAGGATCCCACCAAGAACTCCGTCGCCATCGCGGCACAGGCCGTATTGGGCAGATGCGGTGCCGATTTCGGTATCGAGCTCAAGATCAGGAAAGGGATCAGGCCCGGAAGCGGTATCGGTTCATCCGGAGCATCCGCGGGAGGAGGCGCATTCATCGCCAACATCATGTGCGGCGGGAAATTATCCAAGCAGGAGACGGTCCTTTGTGCCGCCCATGCCGAGGATGTCACATCCGGCGGCCTGCACGCAGACAACGTAGCGCCCTGCATAATGGGAGGATTCACGATCATCAGGTCGTATGAGCCTTTCGAGGTCATAAGTATCGAACCTCCCAAGGACCTCGGTGTCGTACTTGCCCTTCCGGACATCATCGTCTATACGGCGGACTCCAGGAAGGTCGTTCCCAGAGAGGTCTCCATCAAGGATATGACCTATCAAATAGGAAATGCGACAGCGCTCGTACATGCAATGGAAACAGGCGATCTGGCATTGATCGGCAGATCGGTCAAGGACATTATCGTCGAGCCCGCAAGGGCACATCTCGTCCCGTATCTGAAAGAAGCGGAGAAGGTCGCCATGTCACATGGTGCATTGACCTCCTTCCTCGGAGGATCGGGACCCTGCATCATAACATTCTATGACAAATCCACTCACAACGGCGATGTCATCGCCAATGCGATCAAGGAACTTTACGCTAATAACGGTATGAAGTGTGACACTTGGGTCACCAACTGCGGTACCGGATGCAAGAGGCTTTGAAATGGCTAACCACAAAGTAGTATGCTGGGATTGCGGCGCTGAGGTCGCAGATCCTTACGTGACCGTCTGCCCTAAATGCGGCGGACTTCTGACCGTCAAGATGGACCTCGAGCCCATCAAGGAAATGAGGCCCGAAGATCTCCAGAAGACCCCTCTCGGAGTTTGGAGATACGCGCCCTTCATGCCCGTAGACCCCGCTCACAAGGTCTCGATACAGGAGGGAGGAACCCCTCTCTACAAGACCGATGCGCTTTCCGCGGAGATCGGTGTGAAACAGGCATATGTGAAATTCGAGGGTCTCAACCCCACGGGTTCCTTCAAGGACCGCGGAATGACCGTCGGAGTCTCCCATGCCAAAGAGCTCGGAGCAAAAGTAGTAGGATGCGCGTCCACCGGAAACACTTCCGCCTCGCTCGCAGCATATGCATCCAAGGCAGGCATCAAGTGCGCCGTGTTCCTTCCTTCGGGAAAGGTCGCCGCGGGAAAGCTTGCGCAGGCATTGTTCTTCGGAGCAAAGGTCCTGTCCATCGACGGTAACTTCGATGATGCTCTGGCACTTGCAAGGAAGATGTCAGATGAGAGGAAACTTTACCTTCTCAACTCCATCAATCCCTACCGCCCCGAGGGACAGAAATCTGTTCTCTTCGAGATCATCGACCAGCTGAAATTCGATGTTCCCGATAGGGTCATCCTCCCCGTCGGAAATGCGGCAAACATCTGGGCCATCTACAAGGCATGCATGGAACTGAAAGAGGTTGGATGGATCGACAAGGTCCCCATGCTCACAGGTATCCAGGCAGAAGGAGCGGCCCCCGTTGCAAAGGCATTCAGGGCCAAGAGCAAGGACTTCATTCCAGAAGAACACCCCGAGACCGTCGCCACCGCTATCCGTATCGGAAACCCCGTAAGCGGAAGGAAGGCACTCCACGCCATCTACGACACGAACGGATATGCGGAGACCGTCACTGACGCGGAGATCATCGCGGCACAGCAGCTTCTCGGAAGGAGAGAGGGAGTATGTGTCGAGCCCGCATCCGCAGCATCTGTTGCCGGACTCAAGAAGCTTAGGGAAAACGGGGTCATCGACAGGGATGAAAGGGTCGTCTGCATCTGTACCGGAAACGGTCTCAAGGATCCCGACACCATCATCGCCAACAGTCCTGCACCCATCAAGTGCAAGAACTCCGTCGAAGACGTCGAAAGGATCCTTTCGGAATAAACATCTCATGGGGCTGGCACATATGTGTCGGTCCCTTCTTTTCCTTTAATATAACTGGTACTGACCGATACGGTCATTCGTCAAAATCAAAGAGACTCGACTGTCCCTTCTTACCGTTGTTATCCTGTTTCGGAGAGGACTCGCCGTGTTCGGCCGCCATTTTTTCGAGCATATCCTCCTCATCCTCATCGTATACCGCCGTCGGAGGTTCTTCCTTTACTGTACCGTATCCTGCCTGTTCCTTCATGCGCTTCGCAAGGACCTGGCCGATCTTCTGGAACGATGCAAGGACGGAAACGTCGATGTTCTGGACATCCGCCATCCCTTTCACCCCGTGGTTGTAAAGGATCCTGGCCCTGGCCCTTCCAACTCCTCTGAATCTCACAAGTTCCAGAAGGTCCTGTTTCACTCCGTATTGGACGCGTGTGAGCAGCGGTTTGATGCGTCTGGTGGCCGGAGGGTTGAACAGCAATGCGATCTCGTTCATCGCATAGAGGAGCCACTCAGTCATATCGACCCTGGACCTGATATCTCCCGGACCTATTCCGAGCGTGTCCGTGATTGTCTCCTCGGACATCTCGTTGATCCAATCGTTGAGGAGGACGGCGGTCTTCAGGTCGCTGTAGAAGTAATCGTACATCTCCATGTCATCGTCCTCATAGGGATCCACAAGGAAATCGCCGTCGTATTCGTCCGCGATCTTATCCAGAAGGGGCTGGTCCGCCTTCTTGGGATACATTCCCATGACATCGGGCGTTGCCGCAGCGGCATGGAGTATCATCAGGTCGTCGGTATCGCTGTCGATCTTCTTCACGGCGTCCCTCAGTATAATGGCGGATTTCGGGTCGATGTACAGGTCGGATATCCTCTTTCCGAACGGCAGGATACGGACCCCGTCGCCGTATCTTTCTACCATACCTTGTTCGGCAAGGAAGTCTACCACGCTCTCGACGACACTTTCTATCCCGTAAAGCTGGGATGTGCTTCCGTAGAAGGTCTCCCTGATGAAATCTACAACGCCCTCTTCCGAGGAGGCATCGCCTGTGGCTATAAGACCCAGTATATGTCCTCTAAGCGTATTCTCGTTTCCGATCTTGGACGTGAGCCTCTCGGTGTCATGCATCACATAATCGTCCATGAGGTGCTCGTAATCGTCGTAGTTCTTGGCGATGAGGACCGCTTCTCCGTAGGGGTCGTATCCTGGTCTGCCGGCACGTCCGCACATCTGTTTCACCTCCATCACGGAGATCGGGACATTCCCGGCATTCGATTCGAATCTGTACGTGTCCCTTACGATGACCCTTCTTGCGGGCAGGTTTATACCGGCCGCCAAGGTGGGTGTCGCCGCGATGCATTTTATGCGGCCGTTCTTGAAGTTGTCCTCGACGAAACGTCTCTGTTTGTATGTGAGTCCCGCATTGTGGAAGGCCATTCCGCATTTCACGCAGGACGCGAGTTTCTTTCCCAATGCTGTCGAATCCGCATCGCCTTCGAGCATCTCGGATTCTTCTTCGGTAAGCTCCATTCCGGAGATCTTCTTCATCTTGGGAGAGTATTTCACGGCTATCGATTCCGTGGACCTTCTCATATTGACGAAAACGAGACACTGTCCGCCTTCCTGTACGGTCTGATCGATAAGCTGCCAAATGGGATCGCTTCCCGGAGGTACGTCTCTCGAAGAGCAGTCGTCGAATGTTATCTCGTTATTGAAATAGACCCCTTCTTTGAGGGGGATCGGGCGCCATTCGCTCGTGACGAGTTCGGCGTTCAGCCACTGTGCCAGATCATTGGCGTTGGATACCGTTGCCGATAATGCGATGACCTGCAGTCCTTTGTTGCGTCTGATCATCTTGGTCAGGGCGATCTCAAGGGTGGGGCCTCTTCCCGGGTCGTGTATCATGTGGATCTCGTCGGCAATGACCAGTCCGACCTTCTTGATCCATGAACTTCCGTGACGTATGAGCGAATCCGCTTTCTCCGACGTGGCTATGACGATGTCCGCATCTCCGAGTCTGCGATCGTCGGAATCAAGGTCCCCGGAACTCATGACGACATTGAATCCTAAATGGGAGAATTTTTCGAGGTCGTCCCTCTTCTCGGATGCGAGCGCTTTGAGGGGTACGATGTACAGGACCTTCTTTCCCGAAGTCAGGACCATGTTCATGGCCGGAATGAATCCTATGAGAGATTTTCCGCTGGCCGTGGGGATGGCCGCGACGAGGTTCTTTCCCGAGAGCGCTATAGGCAATGCTTCTGCCTGGGGCGGATGAAGGTTCACGAATCCCTGTTCGGTCAGGGCCTCCTTTATCTGCGGGACGATATCCAACTCGTCGAATCTCATAACGGGGCCGGTAGAGGACATGGGTATTTATTATTCTGTCCTCAGAATTGGTGATGTTTTAGATGGCATTGGAAATCAGCAAACACTCACGACGTCGTTACATGGTTGTCATTAAAATATTACAGTGTACAAACTGACAACATTAGTTCGTGAGAATATGGACAAGAAAGGGTCGAATACGGTGCTTTACGCGGTCGTGCTGTTCCTGTTGTTGGCGGGAGCGACATCCGTTATGCTTATGGAGCATGAGAACAGCAATGCCGTCGATGGTGAGGGAAGCGAGGTCGTAATGGAAAATATCGACAGTTTTCCCTTTTCCGGTATTACCGAGTCCAATCTATCGACAATATACGCCGAATACGACAATTTTTCTGTCGATTCTTCTGTCTATATGAACCTGCTGTCAGATATTGTGAACGGAGTGTTCATAAGCGGGGATTACAGCTACAATTTCTAAGGAAAGACAGTGACGTTGACTGCCGATCTTGATTTTACGGGACAGAGCTGTTTCATTCCCATAGGTAAAATGATAACCTCCGGAGTCACATCCAGTTTCAACGGTACATTTGACGGTAACGGGTACATGATAAGCGGTCTGACGATCAATAATGTCGAGAAGGGCGATCATGACACGATGCATTATCGCAATTCCGGTCTTTTCGGTATAGTCGACGGAGGTACTATCAAAAATGTGACGATATGTGACAGCAACATCACTGGACGTGTGTGGGTCGGTGCCGTGGCAGGTTATTGCAGCGATTATGTAATATCCGGTTGTACGGTCCTTGACACCGTAATCGTCGGGGGATAACAGTGTCGAGAACCAGTCTGCGATCTATGTCGGCGGTATCGTTGGTCAGATGTACGATTCGGAGATCGAGGGATCTCTGATCAGCAGTGCAGAAATAACCGTTTGTGACGTATACAAAGGAAGTTCGCTATACGTCGGAGGTCTTTTTGGAGCTTTGTCGTTCTCGGGCAGCGACGGTTACTTTGAGATAGACGGGGCATGTTTCGACGGAACGATATTCATCGATGTTTCGGTGTCCGTTGCAAAGGCCGAGATAGGAGGTATCATCGGATCTGATTTCGATTCGTCGACCGTTCAGACATCTGTTGTCAACAAGTGTTCCAACGGCGGATAATTCTATGTACGCTTTAATACCGTTACCGGGAATATCTCGGCAGGAGGTATTGTCGGAGATTCTCACGGAACAATATCGAATTGTGTCAATTCAGGTGAACTTTATATCATTGCATATTCGCTGAATTCGAACGGCATCACATCTATCGGAGGTGTTGCCGGAAGGGTAATATCCTCTATATCCGGGTGTGAGAATAATGCAAACATCTCGTCAGTCATAACAAACAAGGGATCTGCTGTCTACATGGGAGGAATGGCAGGTTATTCCTCATCCGACATCTTCGAATGTTTCAATACGGGAGATCTGACCGCCACCATTGTATCCAGCACAAATTACGCTAACGGATTCAACGTAGGCGGTATCGTAGGTCAGTCCGCTTCTTCCAACAATTCTGCAGTGATCAATGTCGCCGAATCCGGAGGGTCCCATTCAACCGTGGAGGTGAACGGCATTCCTGTCGTCAACGGTACGATAACCGCAGAGACCGACACTGACAACAAGCTTGTCGTCACTCCCGAGGACGGATATTACATAGGGAACATAACGGTCAACGATTTCGCCGTCGAGATCGACGATGCCGAGGGAACAAATGTCATCGATCTCTGTTCCAATGCCGACGCAAACGTCGACATCGTTATCGAAAAGGTCTACGATGAGCGTGAAAGGGCCGACGGAGAAGTGACGGTCGGAGGATCCGAAGTAAGGTATGATTCATATCTCACGGTCGAGGAGACAGAGGTAGTCGAAGGCGATTGGGATATCATCTGGTCGGATCACGAGGGAGAAAGTCCTGTCGCATACGAGGTCACATTCGTCACCGTCGGCGGACAGCCTTCTTTCCTGAACGCCGTCACCGTCTCCATAGACGTGGGAAGCCAGTACAATGGAAAGACCGTGACCGTCTTCCATAAGGATACGACCACCGGATCCGTCGAAAGCTTCGATGTCGTCGTTTCCGACGGAAAGGTCCGGGTGACCGTCGATTCCCTGTCGCCGTTCATGATAATGCTTCCCGAGGTCTCGGAGAACAGCAGCTATCTGTGGATCGTCGCAGTTGCGGCCATCCTGATGCTGCTGATCCTGATCATCGCATACAGGCGCCGCAGCCACAACGAAGATGTATCCTGATACAGAAACTATGTAACGATATGGTTACCGACACCTTAATAAGGCGTACCACATGTCCGTCGCAATGAGCAGAGGCCATACCGTTCTGTCCCTAACAGTTGTAGTCTTCGTTATGATATCATCTTTCGGATGCATGCTTAGCTCGGCCTCTGCCGAGGACGAGGATTACACATACGACAGTGATTTCACTTCATTCTACGACCAACTCAGCGATAATGCCAAGGTGATCTATGATGAGATCGGGGCGGTGACCGCTGCAGATCTGACCGTCGACATAACCCTTAAGTATCCCATCTACGCGGATTCGGAAAAAGGCCTGGAATATGTGGAATCGTTGGTAAAGAAGGAGGTCTCTTCGGCATTCTTCGCATTGAAGATGGAGGCCCCCCTTGCTTTGTGCACTTGGGGAGAGTCGTATATCGAATGGGATTACACGACCTCTGCAGTAGGCGACCTCACGTGCGTTTCCGGTATGGCACTTACCGTGGTCATGGACGAGAACTACGCAGACGATCCGGAGACCGATAACAACGAGCTTCAGGAGAAGGTCGACGCTCTCAACGATGCCATCGAAGCATACGACGTCGGTACTACCGATCTGCGTACGATGATAGGCAATATCAACTCATACCTCACATCGAGGCTTTCCTACGACAGCAATTACAAGAACGATGACAGGGACCCCTACGCCCATGATGCCTACGGTGCCCTGGTCTCGGATTCGAAATTGGTCGTGTGCGACGGATTCTCCAGAGGATTCCAGGTACTGTGCCAGAAGTACGATATCACCTGCTATACTATAATCGGATACACCACTCCGGAGTTGGAAGGACACGCATGGAACGCCGTCATGATGGACAACGACAAATGGTATCCCGTCGACGTCACATGGAATCAGGGAAGTTCCAACAAATATCTCCTCTGTTCCGCGGAGACGGTCAATACAGATCACGTTGCAGGTTATTATCCGTCATCGGGAGGAGCCTATTTCGACTATCCCGTATACAGCGAGACCAAGTACGATGCGGATCCCTGGTACGAGAGCCAGTATCTCGAATATGCCATAATGGCGGCTCTCGGAGGAGCGATCATACTCGGTCTGTACCTTGCTGTCAGAGAAGATAAGAAGAAGGGTCTTCCCAAGAAGTGATTACAATTAGATTTATATACAACAACAAACTAAGGACAAAAAGAGGGGATAAGATAGGATCAGTTGCTAAAGAAGAACCAACTACCGTACCTCTCGAGGAATGGATAGAGGCTCAGACCTTCAATTCTACCAAGGATATAGAGATCCCTAAGAAGATGTCCGACCGTGTCATCGGTCAGGACGAAGCCGTAGAGATCATCAAGAAGGCCGCAGCCCAAAAGAGACATGTCATGCTCATCGGAGAGCCCGGTACCGGAAAATCGATGCTGGCCAACGCGATGGTGGAGTATCTTCCCAAAGAAGATCTTCAGGACATAGTCGCTTATCACAATCCGGAAGATGTGAACGAACCGAGGATAAGGGTATTCCCCGCAGGAAAGGGAAAGGCCGTTGTGAATGAGCAGAAGGCTCAGGCGGCGGCCATGAAGAACCAGAAGAGTTCCACATACCTGTATGTGTGTGCAGCCATCATCCTGCTCGGAGTCATAGGTTCGTTCTTATACGGTTTCACGATTTTGCTGATCGCGCTTTTCGGCGTGATGATAGTGCTCATGCTCTTCAGGAACCCGCTGGGTCAGAAGACGGAGACGATGATAGTACCGAAAGTGCTGGTTGGCCATGATCCGGGAGATATGCCGCCTTTCATAGACGCCACAGGTACACATGCAGGTGCACTTCTCGGCGATGTCAGGCACGATCCTTTTCAGAGCGGAGGTCTTGAGACCCCCTCGCACGACAGACTCGAAGCGGGGGATATCCACAAGGCCAACAAAGGTGTCCTCTTCATAGACGAGATCAATCTCCTCAAATTGGAATCACAGCAGGCGCTTCTCACTGCGATGCAGGAGAAGAAGATGGCGATCACCGGACAGTCCGAAAGGTCATCCGGAGCTTTGGTCAAGTCAGAGCCCGTTCCCTGCGATTTCATCCTGGTATGCGCCGGTAACCTCGACGCGATATCCGGTATGCACCCTGCACTCAGATCGAGGATCAGGGGTTACGGATACGAAGTGTTCATGAGGGACACCATGGTGGACACAGACGACAACCGTCTGAAGATAGCCAGATTCATTGCGCAGGAGGTCCTCAAGGACGAAAAGATCCCTCCCTTCGACAAGTACGCCATCGGAGAGATCATCAAAGAGGCCCAGCGCCGTTCCGGAAAGAAAGGAAAGCTCAGTCTCAGGCTCAGAGAGCTCGGAGGTCTTATCCGTGTTTCCGGTGACCTTGCGGTCACAAGGGGAAAGGACATGGTCTCCATGCAGGATATCCTCGATGCGAAACAGTCCGCACGCGGACTCGAGATGCAGATTGCCAGCCGTCAGGCGGAAGGACTCGAAGCCTATCACCTCATAAACACCAAGGGATCTGCCGTCGGATACGTCAACGGTCTTGCGGTCCTCGGTGCCAACAACGGTCTTGCGGAGTACGCCGGAATGGTCATGCCCCTGGTAGCGGAGGTCACCCCTTCACAGACCAAGGAAGGCGGAAAGCTCATCGCCACGGGACGTCTCGGAGACATCGCAAAGGAAGCTGTCGAGAATATCACCGCCGTCATCAAGAAATACGGCGACAATGACATTTCGAAGATGGATATCCATCTGCAGTACGTCGGTACGTACGACGGGGTCGACGGCGACAGCGCATCGATAACGATGGCTGCAGTCATACTGTCCGCAATGGAGAACATCCCCATACGTCAGGATCTGGCAATGACTGGAAGCCTGAACGTCAGGGGAAAGGTCCTTCCCGTTGGCGGAGTAACGGCAAAGCTCGAGGCCGCAGCATCTGCGGGACTCAGGATGGCCCTCATCCCTGCCGATAACGCAAACGATGTGCAGGTCGAGAGGAAGTACTACGATACCATGGACATCTACACGGTCTCTACATTCCGCGATGTCATCGAGTATGCGTTCGTGGACTGTCCCAAGAAGGCCGAGTACATGGAGAAGCTCCTGCCTTTGAGCCCCGACGGCAAGTCGTCGGTGAAGAAGCTCGAGCCTCCGGCGGATTACGCCCCCAAGGAAGTGTTCGAGATCCACGAGACCCCCGCATCACCTGTTTCTGCCGAGCCCGAAGCGGAGCAGGCGGAGACCGTGATCACGGATACGGTCGTCAAGCCCGAGCCCGAGATCCAGTAAATACCTTTCAAAAAAACCTTTTAATTTTTCTTCTTCTGTTCACGCATTGGACCTGTTGCTTCTGACGAAGCAGTATGCCGCGACCGCAGCAACAAGTATTATCACGATCGCTGCGGTGATCCAGATCCAAACGCTGCCGTCTGAGGGTTCGGGTCCCACCCTGAACTCTGCGGTGTAGGAAACATCCCCTGTTACGGCGAATGTGTATCTGGCTTCCTTTGATGCCAGGTCTCCCTCATCATACCATCCGACGAACGAGTAACCCTCGTCAGCTATGGCCAGTATGGATATTTCGGATCCCAGGCCGTGAGGGCCGTCACCTATGACAGACCCGTGATCGGGATCCGTATCCAATTCGACCTGACATGTTTCTGCGACCTTCATTCCGTTCAGGGAATCGGAGTAGTTGTAACAATGGCCGATGATATCTGCGATCGAGGTCAGTTCAACATCGTCCTCATCGAAGAATTTGAAGCAATTGAACGTACTGTAGTCTTCTACATCGGTCACTCCGGTCCCGATATATGGGGAAGTAATGTTATTGCAGTTCCAAAATGCGGCGTTGTCGATCGTAGTGATACTGTCGGGAATGATCAATGTGGTGATCTGAGGCAGGCTGTTGGATGCGTAGTCATCGATACCGGGGCTGTCATGTTCATCGGTGAGGGCGATCCCTTCAACGAACAATGAAGCAATGATGGCCATCGAGGAGAACCAAATGATGGTCTTGTTGGTTGTATTATAATCAGTGTTGAGTATTGTTTTGATACAGTATTAATTATTGTTGCTGTTTTTGAACTAAAATGAGCTCCGCCAGGTCCTCTCCATGGGACAATGATCGGAAAGATCGAAAACACGCTGTTTTGTTGGTTATCCTTTTATCTGTACAATACTGTACCAGTCAATATGGACGGACACGGACGCTCATTGGTGATAGGCAGATTTCAGCCTTTTCACAACGGACACTTGGAGGTCATTCGCAAATGCTCTGCGGAATCGGAGGGTCTTGTGATAGGTATCGGCAGTGCCCAATATTCTCACGAGCCCGATAATCCGTTCACCGCGGGTGAGAGGTATCTCATGATCGACGAGGCCCTGAAAGAGGCCGGTGTCGATGATTACTGTATCGTCCCGATCGAGGACCTGAACAGATATTCCGTTTGGGTATCCCATGTGGTCTCGATGGTACCGCCGTTCAAACGCGTATACAGCAACAACCATTTCACAAGGCGTCTGTTCTCCGAGGCGGGATTCGAACTCAGGGACTCACCTCTGTACTCAAGAGACATGTATTCCGGAACGGAGGTCAGAAGACGTATGGTGAACGGAGAGGATTGGCGCTCTCTGGTGCCTCCCGCCGTTGCCCGTGTCATCGACGAGATAGACGGCGTCAGCAGGCTGAGGGACATCTCCGGAGGTGAATGATGGATCTGGACCCCCTCATCGGCGTTCTTATCGACAAAGGATACAAAGTATCTGCGGCGGAATCGTGCACAGGAGGGATGTTCGGGGCCATGATGACCGAAAGGGCGGGTTCTTCGGCATACTTCCTGGGAAGTGCGGTAACATACAGCAACGAGGCAAAGGAGAACATTTTGGGCGTCTGTAAGAAGACCCTCGATGACCTCGGGGCCGTGAGTTTCAAGACGGCCGGAGAGATGGCCCTGGGATCGAAGAGGATCTACGGATCCGATTACGCCGTGGCCATAACCGGCATTGCGGGTCCGGGAGGGGCCACCGAGACCAAACCCGTGGGATTGGTATACATTGCGGTCACCGACGGCGACAATACCGTTGTCAGAGAGAACAAATTCAAGGGCGACCGTGCTCAGATCAGGAGGTCCTCCGCGGACAAGGCCGCAGAAATGCTTTTCGAGATGGTATCGCAATGAATCCCCGTTACAGCAGACAGGAAGAGGTATTCGGTGTCAAAGGCCAGTCCCGTATCGAGAAATCGACCGTCGGCATCATCGGATGCGGAGGGTTGGGAACCTACGTTGCCACCGAATTGGCATCTGCGGGGATAGGCAGGCTGGTCCTGATAGACGGCGACTCTCCGGACATAACAAATCTCAACCGTCAGTTCGTCTACCGCGACGGCGATCAGGAGAAGAAAGCGATACTTTTAGCACGTTGGATAAAGGACTTGAATCCCGATGTGTTCGTCGAACCCCATCCTGTTTTCATAAATGATTGGAACACGGACGTTCTGGACGACTGCGAGATCCTGGTGGACTGCCTGGACAGTGTGGCTTCCAGAAGGGTACTCAACGACTATGCCCTGAAGAGCGGTGCGACCGTTGTGCACGGCGGAGTATCCGGAATGTGCGGTCAGGTCACGGTCATGGTCCCCGGAAAGACACCCTGCCTGGAATGCATACTGAAAGGAGATGACGGCGATAATAATCCGTCCGTATCCTCTGCGGTCGCATTCATCGCTTCGGTACAGGCGAACGAGGTCCTCAAGATCGCCTCGGGCATCGGAAAGACGTTAGAAGGCAAAATCCTCGTTGCCGACCTTGAAATGGGCGAGGTAGAGGTCACTCCCGTGTCCAAAGATCCTACTTGTTCCGCATGCTCTCACGCTGAATATTAATATCAGCCATTCAATCGCATGATTCATGCAGCACATCATGACCGGAAAGGTCAAAGAGGTCTATTTGGTCGACGACAACACGCTGGAGTTCGCCTACACCAACAATATTTCGGTTTTCGATAAGATCATTCCTTCGCAGATCCCCCACAAAGGAGAAACTCTCTGCAGGACCGCAAAATTCTGGTTCAGACTGCTTTCCGAGAACGGCATCAGGAACCACTACATCGATGAGCCCGCACCCGACAGAATGAGAGTGAAGAAGGTCAATGTTATCAGGGATTACGATAAGATCAATACCGAGACGGTGAACTATCTCATCCCTCTGGAGATCATCTGCAGATATTACGTTGCAGGATCTCTTCTTGACCGTGTGAAAGCAGGCAAGATCACCGCAGAGGACCTCGGATTCCCCAAGGGACATCAGGTCAAGTACGGTGAGAAGCTTCCCCGCCCCTACATGGAGGCCACGACAAAGCTCGAGGCCACCGACAGGAACCTCACCGATGAGGAGGCAAAGAAGATTGCCGGACTCACGGATGCCGAGTACAAGGAGATCATGGATACCGTCCTCAAGGTCGATGAGATCATCGCCAAAGAGGCGGCCAAGCGCAAGCTGATCCACTGCGACGGAAAGAAAGAGTTCGGATACGACGAGAACAGAAACCTCATCGTCGTCGATACATTCGGAACCCTTGACGAGGACCGCTGGTGGGATGCAGACGAGTATGCCAAAGGCAATATCGTCGAACTCTCCAAGGAATTCGTCCGTCAGTATTACCGTGAGACCGGATACCACGCAAAGCTCATGGCCGCACGTGAGGCCGGAAAGCCCGAACCTGACATACCCGCCCTTCCTCAGGACGTCATCGACCGCGTGAGCAAGCTCTACGTCGATATGTACGAAAGGATCACGGGAGAGAAGTTCTGAGGATTCAGATCATCTTTACGAAAACCATTTTCTCCCCTTCGGGACACTCGGCATTGCCGCCGACCTCGGTGATGGAATATTTCCTTCCGTCCTCCGATCCCGTCGGGAAACATTTTGTATAGTTCTCGCAGCCGATATTTCCGCATTTGGGCGGCTGATAGGTTATCATGCTTCCGTCGATGGCCTGTTTCTTGGGCAGACAGGCGGACACAGCCACCTTTTCGACCTCTACCACGCTGACAGGTTCTTCCCTCAGAGCACATTCGTGTTTCTGCTCCCTTATCTTGGTGATCTCGTACAGGCTTCCCTGTTCGAGATTGAAGCAGACGTTCCTAAGTTTGCATTCTTTGCAGTCGGTAAGCGGACCGAGATAGTAGAATCTGCTTCCCGGTGTTGCCGTCGGTTCTCCGACAAGTGTGATCAATACCATTTTATCCCTCAGATTACGCCCGTGGAACGGGCAAGGTTCTCAGCGGCCTCTTCCGTGAGCCCCCAATCTCCGAGAATCGTGAACCTGTCCTTTCTGATGTCCTTGGCAGCTACCAGGGCATCAATGATGTGCTGGTCCGGTATGTTCAGCTGTTTTGCCGTCACCGGCGCCCCTATCGTACGGAGCGCATCCCTGATCCTTTCCCAGTTGCCTCCGTGGAGCTCCATCATCATTATAGTTCCGAGTCCGCACTGCTCTCCGTGGAGCGCACCGCTCGGATGTAACAGGTCCAATGCGTGGGAGAACATGTGCTCCGAGCCGCTGGTAGGCCTCGAACTCCCCGCGATACACATGGACACACCTGAGGCGATTATGGGCCTCATGGTCATCCATACACTCTCTTCAAAATGTGGCTTTATCAGTTGGCAGTTCTCGATGAGATTCTCTGCCGCGAATTTGGATATCGCATATCCGGAACTGCTGAAATCAACATTCCTCATCCTCACTGCGAAATCCCAGTCGTTCAATGCATTGAGGTTGGATATGACGTCTGCGCATCCTGCCGCCAGGAAGCGGTAGGGTGCTTTGTTGATGACCGCCGAATCTGCTATTATTCCCATCGGGGATACTGCGGGGACCGATTTCGAGCCCTTGTCGAGTTTCAGCGAGGCCCTGTCCGATGCGATACCGTCATGAGCTACGGATGTAGGTATGCTCAGGAAAGGTATCTTCAGATCTGCCGCCACAAGTTTTGCGATATCGATCTTGCTTCCGCCTCCGACGGCTGCGATATAATCTGCTTTATCCTCTTTGCAGACGGCGATCGCATTCTCTACATTCTCCGGTGTAGCATTTCCTGTGGATATCACACGGATATTGTACTTCCTGTCGGTCATCAGGTCTTCGACCGTCTTCCCTGCAGCCCTGTAGGTCTTTTCCCCGGTAATGATCGTGCCGTTCCTTCCGAACTGAAGGTCATCGCAGATCTGTCCGCTCTCCAAGATAGTATCGTGTCCTATCCTGACGGTCCTTGGGAAATCCATTGTTTTGGCTTTTGTGAATTCGGTCATCTAAGATTCCTTCAGTTAAATGGCAGAGAAGGTATAAAGATACTTTCTGCGATTAGAGGGCATGAAAGTGCTGCTGGTCAACGGAGGAGGCCGTCCCGACGGCGTTACATCCTATCTCTGCGGTCTGATATCGGACACTCTGAGTTCCGAAGGGTATGACGTGTCGGTGTTGGATCTGACCGAACACGATATGGGATTCTGCACCGGTTGCGGCATATGCGGAAAGACCGGCAGATGCTATCAGGACGACGGTGCCGACAGGCTCACGGACAGATTCATGGCCTCGGACCTGGTGATATTTGCGACACCCGTGAGATTCAGCGGTACTTCCGCCATCCTGAAAAGGTACATGGAGCGTTTCCAGCCCTATTGGTTCCCGGAGAACAGAAGGAAAGGGGGCCGTATGACCGCGGTGATATGCGGAGGTTCCGAAAGACCGGATTTCATCAACGTCTCCCGTGAGCTGAGGGCATTCTCGATAACCATGGGAAGGGAATGGTCCGACCCCCTGGAGATATCCGGAACCGACAATAAGGATCCCGGGGATTACGCATCGGAATGTCTCGAATGGATCGGCAGGCTTCAGATCTGACGGAGATCCGGCCAGTCCGATATGATATCGGGAAAATCTATCCCGTCCAATTTCTGAAGGTCCTTGTTCAGATACGGGATCATCTGCGGATACTGATAGTTCAGTTCCTTCCAGTCATCTGCGGTCAATGTGCCGTCGGTATCGAAGACCACGGTCCTCTCGTACTTCATCTGGCTCAGTCTGCGGAGAACATCGCGCAGCCCTTCCGTCCCTTTCCTTTTGAGGACCTCTCCTTTCGTCAGGAACAGCGTAGGTATGCAGCTGTCAGAAAGCTCATATGCCGCGGTGAGTACGCTGTCGGATATCAGGAAATGGTAAGGTATCAGCAGGGCATCGCCGTTGGAGAGGAATCCGTCGAAGACATCTCCCTCCCTTTCGATGCAGGTCATGTACCATATGTCGCTTCCGGGGAGCTTGGCCCTTATCGCCTTGTCATCCATGTTCCTGACGCGCATTCCCAAAGCATCGATCAGCAGGGCAGTGCTCCTGTCCCTGGTGCGGGGCACTTCCTTTAGGGGGATCATAGCTCCGTTGAAATACGGCCTCCCGTTCCTGATCGTCACCGGGCCGGTCATGATGATATCATCCTTCGACTCGATGTAATATGCTCTTATCATCTCCCGTACTATCGGGTGACACGGATTTATTACTATTGCCTGGCCGATGGGATGTCTTAAATACGGAATGAGGTGATTTGAGGGTGGGTGAAAACAAATGACATCCAAAATAAGGAAAGTCTATAAATGTGGAGAATGCGGAAACATCCTCGAAATGGTCTATGTTTCCGAAGAAGGAAAAGAGTGCCCCAAGAACATGGAGGAGCTCGTTCCCAAGACCGGCGACGCAGAGACAGAGAAGCATGTGCCGTACATAGAGAAGAAGGACGGAGGCGTCCTCGTAAAGGTCGGTAAGAACGCATCTCACCCCATGACCCCCGAGCACTACATAGTGTACATCGAGATATGTGCAGACGGTATCCTCATGAGGAAATATCTCAAACCCGGAGATGTTCCGGAGGCATTCTTCAAGACAGATGCAAAGAACATCGTTGCATGGGAACTCTGTAACCTGCACGGACTTTGGAAAAGCTGAGCCCGTACTCCGAATTCCAAAACATCTTACATTTACCGTTGCGGCGGGGCCCGTTAGGGCATTTATCCCGCCGCGACCCTTATATTTAAATCACACAACCATCATTATGGCGCATTCATGGCAGGCTGAAACAGCCAACCAAAGGTGAACTCGATGTCGAAACACAAATCAGATAGCAAGAAAGACAATAACGACGGCAAGTATCAGCCGAAAGCAACTGTAAGGCACGAGAAGATCGCCAAGTCGAAGAAGGACGAGGCCGAGGCCGCAAGGCAAAAGGTCATCGACGAGAAGTACCACAACAAGAAGGTAGAGGCCCAGCGCAAGAAGGAGATCAGAGAGCTCCCGAAAGAGGAAAGGGCCGCTGCCAAGGCACAGCTCAAAGAGGATATCGCCAAGAGGAAGGCTGCCGAGAAAGAGGCCAAGGAGAAGTACAAGGAACTCCGCAGGGCCGAAAGGGAGAGAATGGAGTCCGAGGAAGAGGAAGACGAGGAAGAAGCTCCCAAGGCGAAGCCCGTTAAGAAGTCCAAGTCCAAGAAAGAGGCCGTTCCCGCAGCGGAAGAGGTCTCCGAGGAAGCTCCCGCAGAGGTCTCCGAAGAATCTCCGGCAGAAGAAGCTCCCGCAGAGGAAGCCCCCGCCGAGGCGACAGAGGTCGCTCCTGAAGAGAAGAAGGCCGAAGAAAAGAAAGAGTGAGCGTAAAACGTACACTCGCTCTTATCAAAAACAAACTTTTTCCACCGTATTCCTTTTTATCTTTTCTGTTAATATGCCATTTATAATAAATGAAATATCAATGGTGATAAAATTAACAAAATGACAGTTTATGCCATCATTGCTGCGATCATAGCTGTATCTTCAGTTTTCGCAGCCGTACAGTTCCTAAATACCGATTCGGAGGCCAAGGTCGTTTACTATGACGGAGAGACCGTCATCGATGAAGTATCCGGCAGCGGTGATTTCATCCTGAAGGAAATGGACCTGGCCGATCTGGGATCACGAACGTTCTTCGGATGGTCCGACCATCCTCTGCACACCGGTGAAAGATACGATCCGGGGCATTCGCTTTCGGTGAAAGGCACGAAGAACCTGTATGCCGCCGTTGTCGACGGAATAATGGTCCATGACGGAAAGGGCGAGGTCAATTTCGATCTCGGCTACACTCCCGTGGGAAACGTCATTATTGATATGAGATTCATAGAAAACATCGATGTTCTGAAAATATCCAGCAACACGATGAAGAACATGCCGGCCGGCATGACGATTATTTATCCGGACGGTACGGAGATCGCTTTGGACAGCAAGATGGTAACAGGGTGCAACGGTATCCTGACCGCCGACACGCTTTCCCTGACAAAGAATTTCGCAGACGGGGAGGGATCGGTCGGCCTGTACAACGGCGATCCTGCATTCGTGGGCGGCATAATGGGGTCCGGATTTACCGGAGCCGTTATCATGAAGGTGCCCGAGAGCGTTCTCGGCAGCGGTTTCACGCACGTGATCGACGAGACCGTAGGTAAGGTCACGGATCACAAGAAGAACAACGGTCTTGTCGAATTCTCATTATCGGGTCTGAGCTATTCTGTCGTCGAGCTTTACGAATTCAAGGTCATAGGCACAGACGGTACCGTGATCCCGGAGGCATCCGTGGATTATCCGGATGTGACCACAACTTCGGAATATTTCGGAAAATACGGTCTCTTCGCAGCAGGAGACACGTTCGAACTGTCCGAACTTCCGACAGGATTCAATTTTGACGTCACCGGTGTTTCATACAATTCCGATTCATCCTATACGGTGAACGGAAAGGGCGATGTCGTCGCAACGTACATCGAAGGAAAATACATGGTATATCTGCCCGAACCGGACGATCCGGTGAGATACACGATCACAGCCGATCCTATGGTGATAGAGCCCGGAAGCAGATGCATTCTGACATACAGCCTGAAGGCGGGATATATCGACGACGATCTGGTGATCAAGGTCAACGGTGTGGTGGTGAAGAAGGACGGAACATCGCGTATCTTCATAGACAATGTCAATTCCAACCTCGTTGTGGAGGTTTCCGGGATCTATGATGTCAGGATGTACAAGGTCGTACTCCCCGAAGAACAGGTGGGATACACACTGACATCGACCGAGGACGCCGTCCATCACGGAGAGGCGTACAGTCTGACATTCAAACTTCTGAAGGATCACGAGTGCGGTCCCGATTTCGGGATCTACATCAGCGGAAGCCTTCTGACGACCGAGGAAGGGACGATCGAGGTAAAGGACGTCCAGGGTGAACAGAAGGTAACGGTCGAAGGGGTCAGACTGATAGAATATGATGTGTCCGTCGGTAATAACATCACTGCCACGGTGGATGGATTGAAGGTCACAAAGGTCACGTGTCAGGATAAAGTAACGATCGCTCCGGCAGACGGCTATACGATGCCGAGCGATTACGACTCGTACATTCCCGTTACGGCCCATAGTTCTGCAGGATCCTTCACATATACTCTGACCGGGGACACGGTGTTTCCCGGAGTTGTGAAGATCACGCCGGGAGATCATACAAAGGCCGACGGAAGCACAGATGCATTCTGCGTATCGTCAGCCAAAGCAATAACGCTGTCATCGGTGACAGGTTACAAGCTCCCGGAAGATTATTCAGAAAAGGTCCAATCGCTGGCCGGAGTAACGAAATCAGGGACGAAATATCTCTTTGCCCAGGATGCAGAATTGCCCTCGGTCTATAAGGTTGAGTTCAAAGGGTTAAAAGATGAAATTGTAACAGGCCTAACGATGTTTTTGTTGTCTGGAACTCAATTGTCTGTTTTCAATATCGAAAAGCCTACTTATTCGCTCGATACATACGATTTCAAAGGGTGGGATTACGACGGTCAATCTGTAAGTAGTGATTTACAGATAAAGTCAATCTGGACTCCCAAGTTATTTAAGATCACATTCGGGGTAAATCTGAGTGTTTCATTGTATGCCGATAAGGAGCTGTTAACGACACATAACATCAATGATACACCAAAACAGATTGAGATATATTCGAATTACACAATTAAATTGAGTATATGGGATGATGGCAATACAGTAATAATTACAGATGATACTAAATTCTATACGCCTAGTTGTCTAGTCAATAGTTCTGGAGATTATTTTCCGATATCAGACGGTTCAGTTTCTGGTATATCTAAGATAGAATACTACGTGCAAGACAATGGGGTTTATCTGTTAAAAGAAACTAAATATTCTCAGATAGGAATCGATTATTGTTTGTGGAATCCTTCAGATAATTCAATCAACATAGATTACTGGGCTACGAATAGCGGAGATAAGGTATCTGGTACCATTACTGTGACTGATGCATTATATAAATTCTATGGAGTAGTCAAGGACAACACCTAACATTTATATAATGTGTGAATCATGGACAATTACCGTCAGAGAGGATTGAAAAATGATCTTCAGCGCAACCACCGAACTTATTCTTCTTCAGTAAGCAGTGGTAGCTATGACGGTTTGGTGGTTTTTATGAAAACGCAACAAACCAGTGAAAGCGCTAGGAAAATGGAAGATATGCTCGCAATCAGCCCATATAACCAGCTTGCGCTCTCCGGTGTGGGTCCCATTAAAGATGTAAAGATCTTCGATACTACGCTGAGGGATGGTGAGCAGGCCCCGGGAATTGCTCTGAGCCAAGATGATAAAGTTCGTATCGCACTCGCCCTCGACGATCTCGGAGTAGACATCATGGAGGTCGGATTCGCGGCTTCCGGTGAGACCGAAAAAGAGACCATCAGAAAGATCAGGGACCAGAATCTGGACACACAGCTGTGCAGTCTGGCCCGTTCCGTTCATTCAGATATCGATGCGGTCATCGACACCGGTGTGGATTACATCCACACTTTCATAGCCACTTCAGACCTGCACATGAAATACAAGCTGAAGATGACCCCCGATGAGGTCAGAGCCAGAGCGGTCGATGCCGTCGAATACGCAGAGGCACACGGACTGAAGGTCCAGTTCTCATGCGAGGATGCCACAAGGTCTGATCTGGCCTTCATGACATCAGTTTACAAAGCTGTCGAAGAGGCCGGTGCGGTGGCCATCAATGTTCCCGACACAGTGGGAGTAATCATCCCCAGGGCGATGGACCATCTGATCGGTGCACTGAAGAAGGAGATCAAGATCCCGATCGCAGTGCATTGCCACAACGATATGGGACTGGCAGTTGCCAATTCCATCGCAGGTGTGGAGGCCGGAGCGACGATAGTACACGTTTGCATGAACGGTATCGGCGAGAGGACGGGAAACGCGGCGCTGGAAGAGGTGGCGCTGAACCTGTTCGCCAACTACGGGGTTCAGACCGTGGATCTGAGCAAGATCGGAAAGACGTCGAAGCTCGTGGAGAGGATCACCGGATTTAACATGGCCTACAACAAACCGATCGTCGGAAGGAATGCTTTCGCGCACGAGTCGGGTATCCATGTTCACGGTATCATGAACAATACCGCGACATACGAGCCGTTCCTGCCGGAACTGGTCGGTGTCGACAGGCATATCGTTCTGGGAAAGCACTCGGGAGCGCACTCCGTCCAGGGAAGACTGGACGCGCTGAAGGTGAAGTTCCCCCAGGAGCACATGCCCGAACTGATGGAGATGATCAAGAACATCGCCATCGGCGGCAAAGAGATCGATGACGCGGAACTGCTGGCCATAGTAGACAATATAATGTACAAGAAGGGAGTGACCAAGAACAGGGTCACTCTGGATCAGCTGACCGTCCTGACCGGAAAGGATACGACATCCACGGCCACGGTGACGGTCACTATCGACGGTGAGGACCACAGAACGATCGCCTCGATCGGTGTAGGTCCCGTAGATGCCGCGATAAATGCGATCAGAAAGGCCGTTAACGAGAAGATCTCGCTGGAAGAGTACAAGCTCAGCGCCATCACGGGTAAGAGCGACTCGATATGCGAGGTGACCGTAATGGTCAAGAACGTCCAGAACGACGGCAACCTGTCCGTCGGAAAGGCAGTAGGCCTGGATATCGTGGAAACGTCAGTGGACGCCACGATGATGGCCATAAACAGGGATTTTGCAAGGTAAGGGTTGCAAATGGGAAAAACAATTGCAGAGAAGATCTTCTCGGAGAAATCCGGGACAGACGCAAAAGCGGGTCAGATCGTCATCGCGGACGTGGATTACGTCATGGTCAACGATGTAACAGGACCCATAGCATTCAGAGAGTATGACAAGATCGGAACGGACAAGATGTTCAAGGACCGCATGGTCCTCATTCCTGACCACTACGTTCCCAACAAGGATGTCGCTTCCGCCGAACAGGCCAAAGAGATGAGGCAGTTCGCAAAGAAGCACGACATCAAGAACTACTACGAGGTCGGAAAGGGCGGTGTCTGCCACCAGCTGATGGTCGAGCAGGGATTCGCAGCTCCCGGAAGACTGATCGTCGGAGCGGATTCGCACACCTGTACGTACGGAGGTATCAACGCATTCTCCACAGGTATCGGATCCACCGAGGCCGCCGTAGCATTCGCTACCGGACACCTGTGGTTCAAGGTCCCCGAGACCATCAAGGTCGAACTCACCGGCAAGTTCAGGGAGAACATCGGCGGAAAGGACCTGATAATCAAGATCATCACGGATATCGGAGTGGACGGTGCCAACTACAAAGCATTCGAATTCCACGGACCCGGTGTCGCCAACATCTCTGTCTCCGACAGACTGACCGTTTCCAACATGGCCATCGAGGCAGGCGGAAAAGCAGGGATATTCCCCTGTGACGACCTGACAAGAGAGTACATCAAAGATACGGTCAAAGGAGATTACAAAGCCGTCGATGCGGACCCCGATGCGAATTACTGCAGGGTCCTGAAATACGACCTGTCAAAGATCGAGTCGATGGTCGCATTCCCCCACCTGCCCAGCAACGGACACCCTGTCAAGGAGACGGACGTCAGGATCGACCAGGCATACCTGGGATCATGCACCAACGGACGTATCGAGGATATGCGCGCAGCGGCCAAGATCGTCAAGGGAAGGCATGTCCATCCCGACGTCAGATTCCTGGTCGTCCCCGCATCCCAGAAAGTATGCCGTCAGATGCTCGACGAGGGCCTGATGCAGATATTCCTGGACGCGGGAGCATTCATCTCCGGCCCTACATGCGGAGCATGCCTGGGCGGATACATGGGTATCCTGGCAGCCGGCGAGAGGGCAGTGTCCTCCACCAACAGGAACTTCATCGGAAGGATGGGAGACAAGGCCTCAGAGGTATATCTGGCAGGTCCCCAGGTAGTGGCAGCTTCCGCAATCGCCGGAAAGATCGTCACACCTGATCAGCTGGAGGGATGCTGATGGCGGCCGTCGAAGGAAAGGCATGGTGTTTCGGCGACAACGTCGATACAGACCAGATCATTCCCGCAGAGCGTCTGGTGTCGACCAACCTGGACCATCTGAACGATTTCATATTCGAGAAGGTCAGGCCCGGTTTCGGACCTCAGGTCAAGAAAGGCGACATACTGGTCGCCGGAAGGAACTTCGGCTGCGGATCATCCAGAGAGCACGCTCCCCTGTCGCTGATCGAAGCAGGATTCTCATGCATCATCGCAGAGTCCTTTGCCCGTATCTTCTACAGGAACTCCATGAACATCGGTCTGCTGCTCGTCGAGTGCAAGGTCGATGCGTCCGAAGGAGACAAGATCTCCGTGGACACGGAGAAAGGCGTGGTCAGGAACGAGACCACCGGAAAAGAATTCACATTCCAGAAATACCCGCCGTTCATCGGAGAACTGGTGAAATGCGGCGGTCTGGTCAACATGGTCAAAGAGGGTAAATTATGAAACATTTGGCGATCGTGCCCGGTGACGGTATCGGTAAAGAGGTCATCGCGGCAGGAATGGATGTATTGGATGCTGTCACTGAGATATCTACGTTCGATTACGACGGAGAGCTCTTCGACATCGGTGCGGACAGATATCTCAAGACCGGAGAGCTTCTCACGGACGAGGATATCGAGTCCCTGAAGAAGAAGGATGCCATCTACTTCGGTGCTATCGGAGACCCCAGGGTAAAGCCCGGTATCATGGAGCAGGGAGTCCTTCTCAAGATGAGGGCCGTATTCGACCAGTACATCAATCTCAGACCCGTCACATCATGGTTCCCCCTGGTCCCTCTGAAGAGGGAGGTGCCTTTCGATATGCATTTCCTCAGAGAGAATACCGAGGACTTCTACATGGGAGCAGGCGGAGAGTTCGGACCTTCAAACGGCGATTGCAAACTGAAGGTAAAGAGAGAGCTTTACACCCTCGACATCGACCTCAATGTCGATGCAGAGCCCAAAGACGACTTCGCGTTCGAGATCGGATTCCTTTCCAGGAAAGGTATCACCAGGTTCGCAGACTATGCATTCAAGTACGCCCAGGCAAGGGGAGAGGACAAGGTCACTCTCGTCGACAAGGCAAATGTGTGCACGCATGTCTACGGAATGCAGAGGGAGATATTCCAGCAGAAGGCCGACGAGTACGGGATGAAGCTGGAGTTCATGTTCGTCGATGCCATGGCAATGGCCATGATCGTACGTCCCGAGACATTCGGTACCATCGCGGTGCCCAACCTGTTCGGTGACATCCTCACAGACCTGGGAGCGCAGCTCCAGGGAGGACTCGGAATGGGCGGAAGCGGTAACATCAACCCGCACGGCGTCAGCATGTTCGAGCCTATCCACGGATCCGCACCGGATATCGCGGGACAGGGAAAGGCAAACCCCATCGCGGCCGTACTGGCAGCGCAGATGCTTCTGACCAACCAGGGATATCCCGAAGAGGGTCAGATGCTCCATGATGCCGTCAGGCATGTTCTCGATACCGGAAAGACCACACCCGATCTGGGCGGAAAGCTCAAGACGGCCGAGGTCGGAAAGGCTATCGCAGAGTACGTCCTGAATCAGAAGAGATGAGCTCATGATAACACTGGAGCTCCGTCTTGAATATCCCGACAGGAAGACCGCTGAGGCCGTCCTGACGGCGATCTCGCCGGACAACGGCGAGTTTGTGAAGACGGAGCTTCAGGAAAACTTCATTATTTTAAAAATGGAGGCCGCATCGGCAGGTTCCTTAAGGAACACGGCCGATGACCTCCTTGCCTGTGTGAAGACCGCTGAGGAATCCTCAGGCCTCGTCGTCTCCGGATCCGCTGCGGACCTTGACGGCGATTCCCTTTTTGAGTGATGCTATCTCATTGGCTATCACATTGAGACGTCCCGTGGCTATGACGTTATCGTCCTTGTCCACAAGAATGGCCTCGTCCATGGGAACGAGTTCCTCGTCACATGATGTGATGAACTGGCAGAATGCATTCCTTCCTTTGGAGACGAACGGTACGGCATCATCCATCAGGACCACTCTCATATGAGGTGCCGGAACAGATTCTGTGATACGTTTGGCGCCTTCTACCCTGAGGGAGTACATGCCGTCGGGGGCACGCATGGAAAGAACATGTTCTCCGTCGGAGATGACATTCCTGATCTTTCCCGTCTTCCTGCTCTTGATAAGCTCGACGTTTCCGCGGAAGAGTGCCTGTGTGGCCTCCTCTCCGAACTGGTATCTGGATACCGCCATTGCTCTGAGCATGTCGGCATCGTATTCCTGGTCTCCGTCATCGGGGATCTCGGAATATTTGATGGTGGTCTTGAACTTCCTGTCGAGGAATTCCCTTGTGGTGGAACTGGATTCTATCTCCGTATCGATATCCATTATGTAAGGGAAAAGCGACTGTGCCAGAGGGTACATCTCATCAAGGTCTGCGGGCACGGGTCCGAAGGGCGAGAGGACGATAGGCGTGTATCCTGCCTTCCTTGCCCTGTCGAAATCTGCGGCGTAGGCCCTGCTGTAAGGTTTGGAGCCCTCATCTACGAAAAGGACGGCCTTGTCCGTAGGGGGGACATATCTCGAATTGACCCTGTCGATGTATCTCTTGAAGACCGGACGTCCTCTGGTTTCGGCACCGGTGTAGAACATTGCTCCGGTCCTGCTGATCGGTTCGGTCTTTTCCAGGAAGTCCTGGTATTCCTCGAGTCTTCTGAGTGCGTCGAGAAGTGCGGGATGTGCCCTGCATCTCATTTCCGCAAGTTCCCAGAGACGTCCTTCGCTGAGGTACCTTTTCACAAGTGCCAGCTCATGGGTTATCTGGTAAAGGTTGTGCTTTGCGATGACCTTTGTCCTCTCCTTGGGAGGGAGTTTCCTGAGGGTCTGTACCGTGTGTCCGCGGCATGCGGGGCAGTCGCAGTCGAGGGACTGCATTTCCGAAAGACGGAAGGTCCCGTCGATGAACATGAGCCTGTCGTCCCTTGCGAATTTCGCATATGAGGCGGAATCGAAGAGATCGCATCCCATGAGGGTGGCAAGTGCGAGGATCATAGGATGTCCCGCTCCGAAAAGGTGGACCGGACGGTTGGGGTTCAATCCTTTCTTGGATGATATGACGACGTCCACAAGGTCCGAGTATCTGTACTGTTCCATGAGAGGGACAACGCCGCCGATGGGATGAACGTCGATGTCCATGTCCGCCATCCTTCTGGCACAGCTCTCTCTGAGGTCTTTGTAGATCGAACCCTGTCCGACACCGTTGATCATCATGTCGCCCTTGATGTCGCAGGCGTACTGCGTCCTTTCAAGTGTGACCTCGATGGATTCCGCGGTCTGTTCTTTGGTCCAGTAGGGTTCGGTGAAGATGTCCAAAACCGTTCCGATGTCGGTTCCGATGCTCTTTTGGAATTCGACCATCTCATCATTGGTGACCTCAACCTCTCCGTACATATGGCTCTGGAAGGTTCCCGAATCGGTCATGATGATCCCGGGGAAGTCGAGCATCTCGTGCAGTCCGAGTGCCTGGGCCTTCTCCTTGAGGTCCGGAGTGTTCTTGATGATGTAGGAATTCGTGATCATCGCGCGGAAGCCGAACTCATCGTACAGCTCCCTGGAAGTGACCGTATTGATCTTTGGATTTACAACCGGTAAAAGCGCCGGTGTCTCCAGTACTCCGTGTTTGGTCTCGAATTTACCTAGCCTTGCCAATCCGTCCCTCTTTACTATTTCGAACATCGTCCGAGAGTATCGGGAGGGACCATTTATAGTATTGGTACGCGGGATCACATGATCCTGTTGTTGTAAATGTCGGCGAAAACCTTGGCGATGGCGTTCTTCATAATGACGTCGGGAATGTCCTCGATGATCTCGGTGTTCCATTCGGTAGGAGGGCGTTCGAACTTGACCATGGGTGCGGAACCGCATGAATCATCGGATTCCAGCATCTTGATGTTGAGTCCTTTGAGGATCTCATGGATCGGTTTGCCGTTGATGTAGACCATGTTCTCGTCCGGAGATTCGGTATCGATGAGTTTGGAAGAGACGTCTTCCATCTGCATGTTGCATACGAGGTCGTAAAGGTAATCGTGCATCTCTTTGACGGTCTTCCTTCTGATCTCTCCCGCATTCGCTGGGGGTTCGGCGGCGTGTCTGTATTCGATATCGATCATTGCCATGAGAATCCGTATGACGTTCCACGTAAAAATCTGTACCCTCTTTTTCATATAGGTGTCGGACAATCGGGGAATCATGTTATTCCGTGTATCGGACAGCGGAGAAGAGCGCAAGGTCGTAATTCTTATGAGGAACGACCTCAAGATGAGCAAGGGGAAGATCGCCGCCCAGGCAGGTCATGCGGCTGTAGGCTGTGCCCTTGCCGCACAGAAGCGCGACAAGAAGAATTTCGAGGCCTGGATGTCCGGCGGACAGGCAAAGATCGTCCTCAAGGTCGATTCCGAAAGGCAGCTGTTCGAGTACAAGGCCGTGGCCGAGGCACAGGGCCTTACTGTGGTAACGATATGTGATGCGGGAAGGACCGAGATCGCTCCCGGTTCGTACACATGCATCGGAATAGGTCCGGCGCCCAATTCGGATATCGACAAGATCACCGGCGACCTGAAGATGTTATGATCTGTCCAGAATGGTAAGTTCGCCGGTATGGGAATCGATCAGGAATCTGGATACGTCCACGTCCTTCGGCACCAGTGGGTGTTCCCTTATAGCTTTCACGGTGTTGATGACAGATCCTTCGACGCTGTCGAAACCGGAGAGCCAGCCGTGGAAATCCAGCTCGCCTTTCAGAAGTTCGATCGTCCTTTCTGGAATGCCTCTTTCGAGCATTTCCTTTTCCATGACCTCTTCGCAGATGTGCTGCGCACCGCAGTCAGTGTGTCCGATGACCATAATCTCTTCGACACCCAATTCGTATATTCCTACCAGCAGACTCTTGATGCTGCTGCCGAAGGGATCCGAGATGATACCTCCCGCGTTCTTGATCATCTTGACCTCTCCGTTCTTGAGGCCGAGTGCCGCAGGGAGGAGATTCGTAAGGCGGGTGTCCATGCATGTCAGGATGGCTATCTTCCTGTCCGGATATTTCGTGGTCTTGAACTCTTTGTATCTCTCGTTCTTCACGAATTCGCGGTTGTATTCCAGAAGCTCGTCCACCACATCCTTTCTGACCTTCATGTCTTATTCCTCTTCATAATTGAGTCTGGTCGCTGCCTCTTTCTCATCGAGTCCGTAGATGGAGTCGAAAAGTTTTGTCTTGAAGGACCCGGGTCCGAACGCTTTCTCGGCGGCTATCTCGGCGGCGATGTTGAATGCCGATATTCCGCATGCCACGGCCTCTGCGGTCACGCCGCATGCTCCGACATAGCATCCGATCACCGAAGATACCATGCAGCCTGTTCCGGAAACGGTGCCGAGGTAGTCGTCCCCGTTCCTCAGGACATACACTTTCTTTCCGTCGGAGACGTAATCGATCTTTCCTGTGGATGCCACAATGGCACCAGTTTTCTTAGACAGTGCCAGTACAGCGCCTGTACCTTCGGAACCGGAAACGGAATCAACACCCTTCACTTCTCCTCCGGCACCTGCTAGTACCGCTATCTCCCCGCTGTTGCCTTTGATGACGCTTACCTTCACTTTGTTGAGGATCTTCCAAGCGGTCTCGGTCCTGTATGTCGTTGCACCTACTCCGACGGGATCGAGGATAACGGGGATGTTCTTCTCGTTGGCGCATTTTCCCGCCAGTATCATCGAGGAGATCGTCCTCTCGTTAAGTGTGCCTATGTTGAGAACTACGGCAGAGGCAAGGGCCACCATCTCGGGAATATCCTTGGCCTCATCCGTCATTACAGGAGAACCTCCGGCGCAGATACAGATATTGGCACAATCGTTGACAGTTACATAATTGGTGATATGGTGAACGAGAGGTCTTTTCAGCCTCACAGCACCCATCATATCTGAGATGCGGACAGACATGGTACTGTGATTACAATATGGATATTTTAGATTGCCGGTTGGAATTCCTTCTGAGTCTGTCTATGACCTCCGAAGGTCTTTCCGCCATCATCAATCCGGACATTATGCATGCTCCGGACGCTCCCGATCTCATGACCGAGCGGATGTTGTCCGCCGTTACGCCTCCGATGGCGTAGACTGGAAGGGATGTGCTTTCACACGCTTCCTTCAGCATATCAGTCCCAGCACCTGCCTTCCCTACTTTGCATGAGGTCTCGAACACATTTCCGAAAACAAGCCAGTCGGCACCGAGTTCTTCCGCGTCCTTTGCATCCTGGATGCTGTGGACAGATGCCCCCGTAAGGATGCTGTCATCTTTTCCCTTCCTTTCGGAGAGTATCTGCATCGGAAGCTGGACCTTCTCGATCCCGAGTTCCTTTGCGATCTGACAGTAGGTATTTACGCACACATCCACATCGAATTCCGAACAGATGTCCCTGCATTCTGCGGCGAATTCCCTGAATTCATCTATGCTGCAGTTCTTGTCACGGATGATGACCATGTCAGGTCTGCCTTCGGCGATCAGTCTGAGCTGTTCCGTGAACGGACGGATGGTATGTTCCCTGTCTGTGACCGCTATTATCATCTCAGACTCTCACATAATCGTTGAATACGGGCTGAAGTCCCTTGTCCACAAGGGCCTTCCTGACCTCTTCCACGCTTCTGGGATCCGAGATATCGAACTGTTCGTCTCCCTTCTCCTCTTCTGCGCGTCCCCCGATCCCTACGCAGACGCCTGCGGAGATCTTCGTTGCGCACAATCCGACAATGTTGTCACGGAAGTCCTTGCATTCCCTTGTCGAGATGGTCTCACCTGCGAAAGGCATGAATATTCTGTATGCCAGAGCGACCTGCAGAAGCTGTCTTTCATGGACTGGGTTGTCGTCCTTCTCATTGCTTATGCACGGTCTGAGCCTCGGCAGAGAGAAGGAGATCTCGGCGTGGGGATATTTCCTCTGCAGAAGATATGCATGCATACCGCAGCTGAAGGCATCCTTTCTGAAATCGCCCAATCCCAGGAGTGCACCGAACGCAACTCCTCTCATCCCTCCCCTGAGGGCACGTTCCTGGGCGTTGAATCTGTATGAGAATATACGTTTGGGCCCTCCGAGATGGAGTTCCGCGTATCTTTTCGGATCGTAGGTCTCCTGGAACACCGTGACGTAATCCGCTCCGCAATCGCGGAGATATCTGTATTCGTCGCTGTTCATCGGATAGACCTCCATGCCGATGCTCGAGAAGTATTTCGCAGCGACCTTGATGCATTCGCCGATGTATTCGATATCTGACATGGTACGTGATTCTCCGGTGAGGATCAGGATCTCCGTCAGTCCGGTGGATGCGATGGCCTTCATCTCGGTATCCACTTCTTCTATCGACAGTTTTGCCCTGTGTATCTGGTTCTTGCAGTTGAAACCGCAATAGACGCACTGGTTGGTGCAGTAATTGGATGTGTAGATGGGTGTGAACATGCAGACGGAATTTCCGAAATGTCTGCGGGTCTCGTCTCTGGCCCTTTCGGCCATTTTCTCGAGATAGGGGTCCGCGGCAGGAGAGAGCAGTGCCGCGAAATCCTCCGGCAGCAGGTGGTCCTTCTCCAATGCCCTTACAACATCCGACGAGGTGTACTTGGCCGGATCGAATTCCTTGGTAAGTGCCAGCACCTGATCCATGAGGTCTGTGGGCAGGCGCTCCATGTTATCGTAGTATTCTTCCGCATCTACCTTTATCAGAGGCATTCAAAGCCTCCCGAGGAAACCGGTAAGCGGGCTTGATGCCTCTCCGCGGTCCTCGAGGACCCTTCCGGGTCCCGAAAGATATGCAAGTATTCCGGCCTCTATCGCCATCCTGAATGCGGTGGCCATTGCGGGAACATCTTTCGCAGTCGCGATGGCCGTGTTCGCCATCACCGCGGCGCATCCCAATTCCATGGCCTCGCACGCCTGGGACGGACGTCCGATACCCGCATCGACAATGACTGGAAGATTGATCTCTTCCACGAGTATCTTGATGAATTCCTTGGTAAGCAGTCCTTTGTTGCTTCCGATGGGGGCTCCCAGAGGCATGATCGCGGCGGCACCGGCGTCTGCCATTGCCCTTGCAGCGGACAGGTCGGGCATCATGTACGGCATGGCGACGAATCCCTCGTCGCTGAGCATCTTGATGGCCCTGATCGTCTCGCAGTTGTCCGGAAGGAGATACTTGGAGTCCTTTATTATCTCCACTTTGATCATATCTCCGCAGCCCAGTTCCCTTGCGAGTCTGGCTATCCTTAATGCTTCCTCCGCATTCCTGGCTCCGGATGTGTTGGGGAGCAGGGTGATGCCTTCGGGCATGTAATCGAGGATATCTTCCTCTCCGCCCTTGTTGGCGCGTCTGATGGCCAATGTGGCGATCTCCACGCCTCCGTTCCTGATCACGGCATCGGTCATCTCCAACGAGAACTTGCCGGAGCCCAAAATAAATCTAGAATTGAATCTCTTATTTCCGATTATTAATGGATCTTCCATTTTCCTGCCTCAAATCTCAGTGTCTGTGAGCAGTCCTATGACGGTGTTGGCCATGTGCCCTGCGCATATGTTCACGCGGGGAGCGGTCAATCCGACACCGCCAGATACTTCGCTCGTACCGTCTCCGCATAAGTAGAGCTTATTCAACCGTTTTTGGTGGTTATCGAATTAGAGTGGCCGTGTCCGGCCATCCCCAGGCCCGAAATGATAATTGTGTCCAGACATTTCTCCAAGACCGTGTTGATGAACATTGCCTTCTCCTCTGCGGAGTCCAGCGCTTCGCAGACTATGTCGCAGTTCCCGTAGATGTCCGGAATGTTCTCCGGTGTGAGCCTGCATTGATGTTTTTCGATCTCGGTGCATGGGGATATCCTCTTCAGCAGATCCTCCGTCGCATCTGTCTTAGGTCTTCCGAGGTCGTCATAGAAATAATTCTGTCTGTTCAGATTGGTCGCATCCACCGTATCCATATCGGATATCACAAGTCTTCCGATGCCCGAGCGTACAAGCATGGCGGCGATATTGGAACCGAGACCGCCCAGACCTGCAATGCCTATGCTGGCACTTCTCAATTTAGAACGGATCCTCGACGGGTCGCGGGCCGACATGAGTAAATCTGCTTCCTTTTCGGAAGGGATATGGTCTTTGTTCAGAATGAAAACGGAATCGCCTTCGGAGAGCTCGATATCAGCATCTGCAGTGAAACTGTTGACCACAGCGATCCCGCCGGGACACATGCCGTTGAGGAGTTCGGATGTGCTCTTGAATTCCGTATCTGCGGGGGTTCCGTTCAGAACGATCCTCATCCTCTGCCCACCATCCCTACGATCTCGATGCGGTCGTCATCACCGAGAATGGTATTGTCGTATTCGGAGCGCGGGACGATGCTGCCGTTGAGTTCGACGGCTATCCTGCTTTTCGAGTATCCGAGGGAGTCAATGAGGCCGGCGCGGGTCATTCCTTCGCCGATCGCCGTTTCCTTCCCGTTAACCATCATGAGTGCCGCTCCTCATTCGTTATTTCTGAGCTGCGATATTATCTTTGCCGGGTCCTAGGCGGACATGAGCCCGGTCAGCGAGCAGATCCCGACGGCACCGGCCTTGTAGACAGATGAGGAATTTCCGGGGTCGATCCCGCCTATTGCGTATACCGGGAGGGATGTGCAGCTGCAGATCCCTTTCAGGGCTTCGATGCCCTTGGGAGCGTTTCCGGCCTTGCAGGAATTCTCGAACACGCTTCCGAAAATGATCCTCTGAGCGCCCAGTTCTTCCGCTTTCTTTGTCTATTCGGAATTGTGTACGCTGACACCGACGGAGAATCCTTCGGTATCGGCAGTATGTTAGACAAAGAAATCGAACGGTACTTGGATGTGATAGACGCCCAGTTCCTTTGCGACCGTCAAATGCGTATCCGCGGACATGGCCACATGATATTTCATGCAGATCTCTTTGCATTTCTTGGCAAATTCGAGATAATCCACATCATCTGCGTTCTTATCACGGACCAATATCATGTCGGGGCTGCCTTTCGCTATGAGCTCCAATTGCTCTTCGAAAGGACGGAGGCTGTTCTTCTTACCGGTTATCGCTATTATCATGCGATTCCCTGGTAGCATTTTTAGTATCTTAGTCTTGCTTTCAGGATCATGTCCCTGAGCTCATGGGCAGCCTTTTCGATATCGGGCTGTCCTACAACGGCGGACGCTACGGCCACGGAGTCCGCGCCTGCCCTGATGACATCGGTTATGTTTCCCCTGTTGATGCCGCCGATCGCCACTATCGGAAGATCGACGGCCTGTTTGATACAGTATATCGCATCGAGTCCGAGTCCCTGCTGCGCATCCAGTTTGGTGCTGGTCGTGAAAATGGAACCGACACCGAGATAGTCCGCTCCGTCGTTCATGGCGGTGACCGCCTCGCCCACATTGTGGACTGAGACACCTATGATCTTGTCGTCTCCGAGAAGTCTTCTGGCCTCCGCTACGGGGATATCCGACTGACCGAGATGGACGCCGTCCGCATCAGAGAGCATGGCCACATCCACCCTATCGTTGATAATGAAGTATTTCGCATACTCGTCGGCAAGTTCTTTGATGATCTTTGCCTGCTCGAGCATGACCTTTCCGTCCTCAGCTTTCATCCTGAGCTGTACGACGTCCGCTCCGCCGGCATAGGCGAGCCTGGCTACTTCTGCATCGGATAATCCGTGGGACAGCGCTCTGTCCGTGACAACATATAGGTCGAACATACCGCTAATATCATCTTGCAAGGTATATTAGTTGCTCTGTTCAGTGTCTGTTCTTCCAATAATCGATACCCGCTTTTCCCATGGCGATCACATTCTCGTCCGGACTGGCAAGAGGTGTTTCACAGCCGGGTGCGATGATGTATCCACCGTCCTGTCCGGCAACATCGATCATCTCGTAGCACTTCTGCGTGATCTCCTCGGGATTTCCCTGAAGTATCATCTTGACGGGATCGATGTTCCCCATGAGGGCTATCTCCCTTCCCGCAAGCGATTTCGCCTGGGTGATATCGACGGCATGGTCGAAACTGAAACAGTCGCAGCCCGTGGCCGGGAGTTTCTTCATGATGCTTGTGGTGTTTCCGCAGATGTGCAGGAATGCAGGGACCTTGTATTGTTCCTTGGTCTTGGATATGACCTTCTTGATCGGTCCGAATGAGTAATCATCGAACATATCGGGTGAGATGAGGTCTCCCGAAGATGTCGGGTCCGCCATCCACATTACCGTGGCGCCCGCATCGATCATGACGAGCTGCTGTTCGAGTACGAAATCGGCGACCTTGTTGATCAGTTTCTTGACCGGTTCCTCTTCCCCCATCATGGTCATGAGAAGCATGTTCTCCGTGCCCATGAGGTAACCTGCAGTGCTTATCGGTCCCCAGGACAGTCCGCACAGGTGAAGGTCCTCCGGGAGCATCTTGGCAGTTGCTTCGATGCCTTTGACGATGACATTTGTGAAGTTCGGACACTCGCTTGCCTTTGAAGGGTCGAAGAATGCAAGGTCGTCTATTTCCTCGGGAGTGGTGACTTTGACGGATTTCACCGATCCGTAATCGTCTTCGGGGAATTTGACATCCATTCCGAGGTCTGCGAACGGGATCTGAGAGTCAAGGACCGGTTTCACAAAGTCCGAGTGTGTCTTCAGGGCGTAATCGATCGATACCTTTGCAGATACTTCGGGATGCCATCTGGCATCATCGACCTTTATCCCCGCGCTCCTTGCCGCCGTGACAAGGGCAAAATTGTTGACAGGCGTTCTTTCGTATCTCTCATGGTTCAGGGCCGCTTCGACGGCTGTCCTGTGTCCCGCATCTTTCATCGTCATGGAAGATGGAGCGGCATATAGGTAAATTAACCCTTTGACAGGGAAAGGAAACGTCTGGTGATAATCCGCACCCCTTATATAGTAAACAGACATTGCGAAATTCGGTATCAATGACTGACAAAGAAAAAGTCAAAAAGAGCAGAGACCCCATTTTCATGGTGTGTCTTGTTGTGTTCCTCTTGGCCGGTTGTGCTGTTATTAGTGCGGGAGTATACGATAAATACCTCGCTCCTGACAATACGCAGGTCAATGACGGCGACACTGTGACCGTGAATTACACCCTTACGCTTTACGCTGCATACGGCGAAGAGAATGCAGCTGTTCTTGATACTACATACGAATCCATCGGTACCGACGATTCCATCCTTAAGGCCAACGATTTCAGCAAGACCTCCTATTCCACATTCGAAGTGGAAATGGGCGGAGACGATGTTCTGATCGCTTTCCAAAATGCCTTGCTCGGACATAAGGTCGGAGAGACCGTAAAGATCGAAGTAGGTGTCGGAGACGGATATGTCTGCGCAGACACCAGCAAGGTCGTCGATTGCACTCAGAGTCAGACCGTAAGTGCGACAGAGACGATGACCGTCACAGAGTTCGAATCCATATATGAGGACCTCAACGGAGAAGCAGTTAACAACAACTTCACATCCAAATACGGGTGGCTCGCATCCTCATCTTACAACCAGTCCACTGGAATGGTCGTCATCACGTATTCACCTGAGGCCGGAAAGTCTTATGTTAACTACGACGGTGACTTCGGAAAGGTAACCCTGGACGTATCGGCTGTCACAGCATCGACCATCACATTCACATATGATGTCGAATACCAGTCGACCGGATCCACAGTCGGAAACATCGAAGTTCAGATGATCAAGGTAGATTTCGGAACGAGCTACTTCTACATCACGTCCGTGACCGACCCGTCCAGTGACGGTGTCGCCGATACCTTCACATGCAGGACGTGCGGCGAGAAGTACAACGAGGTCCTCTACTTCGAGATCACGATCGTTTCCATCGAATGATCGTTCGGTCTTTCGGCCGATAAAAACCACTTAAATCAACCTTCATATTTTTATTGTACTTATCATCATTATCCGATCTGCGCAGGCATTCGGTCCGCGGCATTTTTTTATCTTATGTTCTACAATTTTAACATAATTATATATACTATAACTGAAAAAATGTAATTTAATACAAAAGTATTTATATAGTTGAATTAAAAATTTGTACAAAAAATAGCTAATTATAAATACTATCCTGCTGGTATTATGTTGAGACGCTCAATATTTGAAACGGGTTTTCAACAATTGAGCAGGATTAATGATTAACATGGGAGAAACAAAGACCGAGTCAAAGATCACAGTCAACGAACTTGTGAAATCCATTGACTGGAAACAGGGACTCATCATTGCGATGGGTGTCCCTATTCTGATTCTTCCGTCACTTTATGACTTGGCCGAGCCCTTATATGCATTTGGAATAGTCATTTGGGGAATATCCTGTGTTCAGGGATTCCTTCAGAATTTCGCCATCGGTGAGATGTCTGTAACATTCCAAGCATCCGGTGTACCAGGCTGTGCACAGAAAGTGTTTACGGAAGAGAATGCCGATCCGAACAAATTCAACAAAGGAAAGTTCATAGGAGCCTTCTGCGCATGGAACTATTGGTTCACATGGTCTGCGGTCATTCCCGTGTTCTCGATCCTTGCCGCAGGTTATGTCGCCGCACTTTTCGGTATGGAGACCAATATGGTCATCAATATCGTGGTCAGTCTGGCGATCTATCTTCTGATCTTCCTGATCGGTCTCAGAGGACTTGCCAGCGGAGCCAAGTTGGGTACCATCCTTGCAGCGATCACCATCATCCCCCTGGTCGTCATCGCGGTCATTCCGTTCTTCAACGGAGACTTCTCGATGAGCAACATCACAGATCAGTTCCTGCCTCCGATGTTCGATAAATTCGGCGGAATGGATGCTATGTTCCTGTTCGGTACGCTTGCAATTGCTCAGTGGAGTGCCTGCGGATGGGAGACCACCGCCGTCTACGGTCCGGAATACAAGAACCCCGGAAAGGACCTGCCCAAGGCAATGATCGCATGCGGACTGATCTGTCTGTTCGTGTACGTCCTCGTCGCAACCTCTGTCTTCGGAGTTCTCGGTGTCGACGGTGTCCTCGATAACGGATACATGACCTTCATCCCCATCTGTGAGAGCGCGTTCGGACATTACGGAATGTACATAGCCATCCTGCTTTTGGTGGCCGGTCTGATCATGATCATCCAGACGGCTTTCCTCGGAACATCCAGGACCATGTACACGATGGCAAAGGAAGACAACATGCCCAGGTTCTTCGGTACGACGAATGTATACGGAGCACCTGTCAGCGCAATGGTCTTCCAGTTCATCTTCGGTATGTGTCTGGTCCCTCTCGGAAGCCCCGGAATGATCCTCGCAGCATCCTCCATCGGATTCTGTCTGGCCAACGGAATTGCAATGCTCGCATTCATCAAATCCAGGCTTGACCCCAGGTTCAAGAACCTCGAAAGACCGTGGAAGTGTCCCCGCGGATGGCTCGGAATAGCCATCGGTATGGCATTTTTCCAGATCTGTCTGCTCGTTCCCGGTCTTACCTACTACAGTTACATACTGTACGGTATCGAGGGAGTCATCGTAGGATATGCCATCCTTCTGATCTACATTCCGTTCTACTTTGTTCTGCAGAGATACTACAAGAACAGGGAGAAGCAGGAAATGGTCGAAGAGAAGACGTCCAACGATGACAGCGGACCTCAGGTCTGAGATCATTTTCAACGGCCGGTGCGTTCGCGCATCGGCCTCTTTTTATTATAAAGAAAAAGGTGCGGGGATGGTTCCCCGCGGTTTCAAAGAATTGATTCCAACTTATCCAGAACGTCGTTCGGATCCTTGCCGACGATCCTGATCATCTTCTCTTCCCTGTCGATTATCGCATCGGGTATCTTTCCGTGGAGTTCGGCTATGGCCTTCTTGGTCATTTCGGCCAGAGAGGGTTTTCCTTTTCTGTTGAACTTAGTGGAACGGAGTCCGACCTCTTCGATGATATCTTCTGTATCGGGGGTGTCGAGGATGTTCATGATGCATCTGTAATCGGGGTTCTCCTTCATTATCTCAAGGAGGACGTACGACAGGTGTTCTGCCGAACCAAGCTTCGCAGGGCCGTTCTTCACGAGCATTCCGTTGTGGACGACAAGTCTTCTGTCCACTGCGGCGATCTCTTCGGGTCCTGCAGCGTTCGGCATGGCGTAGGCGATGTTGATGCCGCCTTTCAGGACGAGTTCTATGGGGATCAGGTCCATCAGTTTCCTTGCCGCATCGTCCACAGCTTCGAGGACGGAGGTCTTTACCTTGTCATTGCCTGCCTTGACGGTAGGGTTGACGACAGGTTCTCCTTCGCCTATCTCATACTGTGAAGCTATCGCTTCCTGCATCAGTTTTCTGGACATCAGTGCCGAATTGACCAGGTCGTTTCCCATGGCCATGTTCGCAGTGATGTATGCGGACAGGACGCAACCGCTTCCGTGTCCGGCTTTATTGAGTCTCGGGTATCTCATTTCCGTGAACTCAGACGAGAGGTACAGATAATCTGTGACCACGTTCGTATTTATGTGTCCTCCTTTCAGAAGGACGGAAGAACCCTGTTTTCCGATGATCTCGCATGCGAACATTGCGTCATCCTTGTTGGATATCTTCATGTTCGCCAGTACTTCCGCCTCTTGTTTATTGGGCGTTACGAGCTCGCATATCGGGAGTAGGTCCTCTTTCAATGCACGTGTCAGACTTTTGTCGCACAGATCGTCTCCGACTGTTGCCACCATAACGGGATCCACGATCAGTGGGGCCTCATGGTCCTCGATCGTATCAACGATCACTTCGACCGTTTCCGCGTTGTAGAGCATACCTGTCTTTATTGCCTTGACCTTACAATCCTTCAGTACAGCTTCGAGCTGTGCCTGGATCATCTCGGGAGGTATCGGATAGATCTCTTCGACCTTGCATGTATTCTGTGCCGTGACGGCTGTGATGACGGTGGCGGCATGTACGCCTACTGCGGTCATGGCCTTTATATCGGCCTGAATGCCGGCACCACCGACGGAATCGGAACCCGCTATTGTCAGAGCGGTCCTCATGTGACGGTGATTTAATAATGCCTATATAAAATATTATAACGAATATGTTCGAAGTTTCCCCATCTGGGATACGATCCACCAATCAAACTGCTTAAATAATGGCGATGTATGACTTGGAACGATGAAGGTCTACAGCAATCACTTTGTTCTCAAAGGTAAATCCGACTACAAGGATCTTGCACCCGTTTTCCCTGACATTCTTAAGGCATTCCTGGAAGAGATCGGTCAGATGCCGGAGGATGAGGAGATCTTCCAGATGTTCGTCGAACTCAACATGATCGACCTCAGGCAGAACCGTAAGCCCGAGGGATACAACAGGAAAGGAAAGATCAGGATGGTCTTCCCCATGGACCGCAAGGAGTTCTACATCAAGAGCTTCAGCAAGGCTACAGACCTGTCCAAGATCACCCAGGTCATCATGAATTATCTGAATTCCGCCAACGTCAAATACGAAGTCACATCTGATGACGATGCTAATTTCAGCTGAAATTTAATATTCTGTTTTGAATATTATCCTTCATATTTCTTTCATTTTTCCTCATAATTATTCATATATGAATATTATCGACAATAGGTCGTAAATACATTTATTCGGTGACAACAGATAACGCAGTTCAGCTGCAAAGAGGCAATACAATGTCACAGAAAGCAAACACAAACATCCCGAGCGGTCCCAACAACAAGGACAAACTCGGATTCGAGACACTTCAGTTACATGCCGGTCAGGAAGAGCCGGATCCGGTTACCGGTGCAAGGGCAGTGCCGATCTACCTTTCCACATCTTATGTATTCAAGGATGCGAAACAGGCAGCGGACAGATTCGTCCTCAAAGAGGACGGAAACATCTACGGCCGTCTGACCAATGATACGCAGCTTGCATTCGAGAAGCGCATCGCAGCCCTTGAGGGAGGAACCTCCGCACTTGCAGTTGCTTCCGGAGCAGCAGCATTGACATACACATTCCAGGCGCTCACTTCTGCGGGAGACCATATAGTAGCGTCGAACAACATCTACGGCGGAACATACAACACTCTGGCACACACGCTTTCTGCGTTCGGTGTAAAGACCACGTTCGTCAACCCCGACGATTTCAGCAACTTCGAGAATGCGATCCAGGAGAACACCAAGGCGGTCCTTATCGAGACCTTCGGAAATCCGAATGCTACCTTGTACGATATCGACGAGCTTGCGGAGATCGTTCATAAATACAACATCCCGCTCATCGTGGACAATACATTCGCGACACCCTATCTTTTCAGGCCTCTGGAGCACGGAGCAGATATCTGTGTCGAATCTGCCACCAAGTTCATCGGCGGACATGGTACCGTCCTCGGCGGGGTCATCATCGAGAATGGAAAGTTCGACTGGAAGGCCTCCGGCAAATATCCCAAGATAGCAGAGCCGGATCCCAGTTACCACGGTCTGAATTTCTGTGAGTCCTTCGGGCCCACGGCTTTCACTACCTGGGTGAGAGCAGTCATCCTCCGCGATACCGGAGCATGCATATCGCCTTTCACGGCCTTCATGCTGCTGCAGGGACTCGAAACGCTCTCGCTGCGTGTCGAGCGCCATGTCCAGAACGCTCTTGCCGTCGTGGAATATCTCAACAAGCACCCCAAGGTGGCCAAGGTGAACCATCCTTCGCTGAAGGACCACCCGAACCATGCCCTGTACGAGAAATATTTCCCCAACGGCGCTGGGTCCATCTTCACCTTCGAGATCAAGGGAACGAAGGCAGACGCACAGAAGTTCTGCGAGAGCCTCAAGCTCTTCTCCTTCCTTGCAAATGTGGCCGATATGAAATCCCTGGTCATCCACCCTGCAAGCACCACCCACTCCCAGCTCAGTCCCGAGGAGCTCGAAGGCGCAGGTATCAAGCAGACGACCATCAGGCTGTCCATCGGATGCGAGAACATCAAGGATATCCTGGCAGACTTCGATCAGGCATTTGCCAAGATCTGAATACAACGGCCCCTCTCCGGAGGGGCCTCTTTAATACTATCATGAATAAAGATCTCGAATGGGTAGATGTAGACGAGGCAGAAGGGCTTTCAGCCATGGCTTACGATCTTCTTATCGAGGTCTACGATTTTGTCGAAAGACGTGCGGTCATAAAATTCTACGATGAGACACTGACCCCGGACAAGATCCGCGAAGAGATATCCGCAGACGGATACAAGTACGCATACATACTCGACAGCGGTGTTCGCATCGGGTATCTGGCATATTACGTTCGCGGTACCATTATGGTCCTGAGTAAATTCTATCTTCTGAAGGAATACAGAGGGAAGGGAAAAGGCACTGCGCTGATCCACGAGATGGTATCAATTGCCAAGGGGATGGGATTGAAAGGCATAGTTCTCTGTGTCAATTCCAAGAACGGATCCGCCATCCGCATGTACAAGAAGGTAGGGTTCGAGGACACCGGTATCGTCAGAAAAGGCGACGGTTACGAGACCATCACCATGAGATATAATATTGAATAAGGGGGAGACCCCCTAGGTTTTAGTTAAGAAGTTCTTCCCAGCATTTTTCGATGAACTGGGTTTCTTCCCTTACGGAATCATCCCTTGCCATCAGCTGTTTGATCGCCAGCGAGAGCTGCGTATCGACGGATGCGGAAGATGTTCCTCCGTACGAGTTGCGTCTTTCGACACATGCTTTCACGGGAAGGAATTCGTAGATATCATCTTCGATCTTGGGGCTGAATTGTCTGAATTCGTCCTGGGACAGGTCTTCGAGACCTTTTCCGTTCTCGATGCAGTATCTTACGGATTCTCCAACTATGCCGTGGGCCTCACGGAACGGGACTCCTTTGGTGACAAGATAGTCTGCAAGGTCTGTGGCGTTGATGAATCCTTTCTGGGTGACCTCAAGCATACGGTCCTTGTGATAATCCGTGGTAAGGATGACCTTCGCAAGCATCTCTGCAGAGAAGGTCACGCTGTCGAGCGCATCCATGACCGCTCCTTTGTCTTCCTGGAGATCGCGGTTGTACGACAGGGGAAGTCCTTTCGACATTGTCAGCATGGCGACGAGGCCGCCGATGATCGAGCCGGTCCTTCCTCTGATAAGCTCGGCGATATCCGGGTTCTTCTTCTGAGGCATGATCGACGATCCCGTGGTGTACTTGTCATCCATCTCTATGAATCCGAATTCCTGTGAGGACCAGAGTACCAGTTCCTCGCAGATCGAAGACATATCTACCACCGTCATGGCGGCGCAGAACGCAAGTTCGGACACATTGTCTCTTGAAGCCACGGAATCGATGGAATTTTCGGTCGGTTCCTTGAATCCCAGCGCATCTGCGGTCATCTTCCTGTCGATAGGATAGGTGGTGCCTGCAAGTGCGGCGGAGCCGAGAGGGCATTTGTTCATCCTGTCGACCGCATCTACGAACCTGTCGGCATCCCTGCCGAGCCTGAAGGCGTGGGCAAGGAAATGCTGTGCAAGCGTGATCGGCTGGGCATGCTGCATGTGGGTGAAACCGGGCATGATCGTCTCTGCGTTGTCCTCGGCTACCCTGAGCAATGCCATGATGAGGTCGTCGACCTTATCGACAGCCTCCATGGCCGCATCTCTGAGGTACATCCTGAAATCGGTCGCCACCTGGTCGTTCCTGCTCCTTCCGGTATGCAGTTTTCCGCCGGCGGGACCGATCATGGATGTGAGTTTGAACTCGATGTTGGTGTGGATGTCCTCCAGATTCTCGTCGAGTTCCAATTCTCCGTCCTCAAGGGTCTTCTCGATCTTTTTGAGACCGTCGATAATGAGGTCGGCATCTTCGGCCGGGATGATGCCGCATTTCTTCAGCATCCTGACATGGGCCAGCGATCCCATGATATCATAGAATGCCAACGCGGAGTCCACGTCCAGCGAGGACGTGAAACGGAGCGTCGAGTCATCCATGTCTCCTTCGAACCTTCCTGACCAAAGTGCCTTCTCACTCAAATCGATCACTTCTTCTTGTGTGCTCTGGCGGCTGTCTGGCCGGGAAGTCCCCAGCAGTAGATGAATCCGACCGCGGATGTGTGGTCGAACTTGTCGCCCTTGGCGTATGTTGCAAGTCCGGTGTCGTACAGGGAATACTTGGATTTCCTTCCGACCACTGTGCATGATCCCTTGTAGAGCTTCACGCGGATGGTACCTGTGACATATTTCTGGGTCTCGTCGATGAATGCATTGATGGGTTTGCGGAGGCCGCCGAACCAGAGACCGTCGTAGACGATCTCGCAGAACTTGTGCTCCAACCCTCTCTTGTACTCGATGACGTCCCTGGGGAGTGTGAGTGCTTCCATTCCGCGGTGTGCTGCGATGAGTGTGACCGCTGCGGGGCATTCGTAGGTCTCTCTGCTCTTGATACCGACAAGACGGTCTTCGACGTGGTCGATACGGCCGACGCCGTTAGCTCCCGCGATCTCGTCCAGTTTCTCGATGAGGTCGACGCCTTTCATCTTCTTGCCGTCGAGGGCCACGGGGATACCTTCCTTGAATTCGATCTCCACATATGTGGGCTTGTCGGGTGCCTTCTCGGGGTCGACGGTGTGTTCCCACACGCCTGCCGGAGGCTCCTGCCATGCGTCCTCGAGGAGTCCGCATTCGCATGATGCTCCCCAAAGGTTCTCGTCCCTGGAGTAGGGGCTTTCCTTCTTGACGATGATCTCGATGCCGTTCTTCTGGGCGTAGTCGATCTCTTCCTCACGTGTCATGACCCACTCTCTCATGGGTGCGATGATCTTGAGTTCGGGGTCGAGGGAGACGATACCGACATCGAATCTGACCTGGTCGTTTCCTTTCGCGGTGCAGCCGTGGGCGATGTATTTTGCGCCCTCTTTCTTGGCAACATCGACGAGTGCTTTGACGATGACAGGTCTTGCGATAGCCGTGCTGAGAGGGTAGATGTTCTGATACTCTGCGTTCGCTTTGAGTGCAGGCCAGACGTAATCCTCTACGTATTCGTCCTTGACATCTACGAACTCGGCCTTGATGGCACCGTTCCTGAGAGCGCGTGCGACGATATCGTCGCTGCTGGGAGGCTGTCCGACGTTGATCGCGACCGCGATAACATCAAGGTTGTATTTGTCCTGAAGCCAGTGGATGGCCACCGATGTGTCCAGTCCTCCGGAATAGGCGAGGACGATCTTGTCCCTGCCGCTTCCTTCTTTCGACTCGCATTTTTTCTTGCATGCCATGTTTATCGTATTCCCCATATTCTCTTCACGTTAATATCTTTGGCGCGCGTATGTGCGCAGGGAAGACAAAAAAGAGGGATGAGGTGCAGAAAACGGTTCAGTTGTCCTTACTCAGACATTCGGTGCGTATCCTTTCGGAACCCATCCTGTCCCTGATCTCGAAAAGGATCTTCTTCAGGCTTTCGAGGTCGGTGGTCTCGATGGCCAATCTGTTACGGTATGCTCTGCTCCTGTAGCATCCCGAGATGAACTTAGGGGCCACACCCCTGAGGATGTTCATGGCCAATTCTTCGCCTTTCTCCGCTATAAGGCCGTCGGCAAGTTCCAGACACCAGTCTACCTGCTGATCTATCGTGGGATTGGGCAGCTTTTCGCCCGTACGGTAATAACGGTCGATCTGTGTTATGAGGAACGGGTTTCCCACTCCTCCGCGGGCGACCATGATCCCCGATGCTCCGGTCATCCCGACATCGTTGATCGCATCGTCCAGGGAATAGATGTTGCCGGATATGATCAGCGGGACCGACATCCGTTCCTGCAGGCCTCTGATAAGATCGTAATGGGGGGTGCCGGTATAGCGTTCCTCCATGGTTCTCGCATGTATCGTGACGGCATCTACCTCTGCTCCTTCCAGTTCGTCGATGACCTGTTCGTAGTTGATGTTGCTGCCGTATCCAAGGCGTATCTTTGCCGTTACTGGCACATCTACCGTCCTTTTGATGCTGCGTATGATGTCCCCGCATTTCTTCGGGTCTTTCATAAGTGCGGATCCCGATCCGTTGCGGACCACCTTTGCGACCGGGCAACCCATGTTTATGTCGATGACATCGATGTTGCGGTTCGCCTTAAGGGCCGCTTCGGATGCCTGTGCCAGAACACTTGGGTCGCTGCCGAAAAGCTGCAATGCGGTAGGAGGGTTCGGACCGAATCTGAGATAGTCCATGGACCTTCTGAGGCCGTGGATGACCCCGACATCGGATGTCATCTCCGTTACGGACAGGGCCACACCGAAGGGTTTCATGAAATCCCTGTAGCTTCTGGACGTCACTCCGGACATAGGTCCGAGGACAACACGTCCGTCGATCTTCAGGTCACCTATTTTCCACATTCGGAAGGACCATCGTCTTTTGGTATTTTTTATTTGTGAAATGAGAAATGATAAGCGTTCGAATGTGTATACAGGATCGATAATATGAACGTCCGCGACCGGCTGCCATACAGCAATGGGACATTCTGGGATTTTCTTACTGTCGAGAGGGTCCATCCCTGGCTTTCCGACATAGCGGCGATGTCGCTGTCGGACGGAAGGGGCCTGTCGCCAACCATCTGCGGGAAGATATCCGAGGCATTCTCCGAATATATCGGAGGAGAGGGGGATCCGGACATCCTGTCCGAGGTCATCGCCTCCCAGGATTATCAGGTGATCCGGGAGGAGGATCATCTTGATGTCCCCCTGTCCGGAACCGTATGTCACATCTATATCGGCAACAGGCCGGAGGCCGCAGATCGTGACGGAAGGACATTGGTCCTCGGCGGGGATGTCATAGAGAAGAAGGACGGGATGGAATTCTATCCGTTATTCGCCGCGGGAATGTTCACCCGTCTCGATCCCGAAAGGAAGGATGACCTAAGACAGAAGCGTATCGAATATTCTTGGCCCGACTTCTCCATTCCGGGAAGATGAGTCGGATCGTGTCTATTTTCATACACATCCGTACACTTCGACCATCTGGTATCATATGTGTCCCTGTGACTTCATTGAGTACAAAAACGGGGAGATTCTGCAACATGTGTTACTTTGTGGACAATCAATGTCCAGAATAAGACATAATCTTTTTAATCACAATGTCGGTAGTCTTATTTCCCCAAATCGAGGATAGATCATGACAAAGGTAGGTATAATCGGAGGAACGGGATACACAGGCAGTGAGCTGTCCCGTATCCTGTGCACGCATCCCGATATCGAGCTTGCAGCATTGACATCACGTCAGAATGCCGGTAAGAAGGTGTCGGACATACACACCCACCTGAAGGGTTACTTGGACGATCTGTGTTTCACAGAGAAGATCTCGGACACGAAGGATCTGGATTTCGTTTTCGTAGCCACTCCCCACGGTGTCGCAATGCAGGAGCTTCCGGCATTGGCAGACGCGGGCATCAAGGTCATCGATCTTTCGGGAGACTACCGTATCCACGATATACCGACCTATGAGAAATGGTACGGTCACAAACATACGGACCCGGAACATCTGGAAAAAGCGGTGTACGGTCTTCCCGAGTTCTTCCGCGACAAGATCAAAGGCGCAGACATAGTCGCCAACCCCGGATGTTATGCGACATCCGCCATATTGGCATGCGCGCCCCTCATGAAGTCCGGTTTGGTGGAAGAGGAAATAATCGTAGACGCAAAGAGCGGAACGTCCGGAGCAGGCATGGTGCCTTCGCCCCGTCTGCACCACCCGACATGCGGCGAATCGATCATCCCGTACAGTGTCGGCAAGCACCGTCACACTCCGGAGATCGAGATGGTCGTCGATATGTTCGCAGGCGGACACAGCAAGGTGATGTTCGTTCCCCAGCTCATTCCGATCGTCCGCGGTATTTTGTCCTCATGTTACTTCGATCTCAAGAAGGACGTCTCCGACGAGGAGATATCCGCAGTATACGAGAAACAGTACGCAGGCGAGCCCTTCGTACATTACGTTAAGGAACCGTCCATCCGCGCGGTGGTCGGTTCGAACCATGCCCATGTCGCATCCCAGGTCCTGGGAGACAAGGTCGTGGCATTCGGTGTCCTGGACAACCTTGTCAAAGGTGCTTCGGGACAGGCGGTCCAGTGCATGAACCTCATGCTCGGACTGAAGGAGACGGCAGGCCTTAACCTACCGGGATTAGGTGTTTGAAATGGTAGAGTTCATAGAAGGGGGCATAACAACTCCCCAGGGATTCAAAGCGGCCGGTGTCCACAGCGGTGTGAAATACCGTTCTCTGGATCTCGGCCTGTTGTATTCGGAAGTACCCGCAACGGCATTCACGGCGTTCACCTCCAACGAGGTCAAGGCCGCACCCGTTCAGGTCATGATGAAGGATAATTCGCCGACGCTGTCGGCGGTCGTTGTGAACAGCGGTAATGCCAATGCGCTTACCGGACGCCGCGGACTCGAAGATGCTGTCTCCATGCAGCAGGCGGTTGCCGCAGAGCTCAATCTCGATCCCAAACAGGTCGGTGTCATGTCTACCGGTCTCATCGGACGTTTCATGGACATGCACAAGGTCCGTTACGGTATCAGCCGTGCATGCAAGGAACTCGACGAGGGACGCGAGGCAGACGGTCTGATCACCGAGGCCATAATGACCACGGACACGATAAAGAAAGAAGCATCCGTCCGTGTACGTCTCGGCGACGGTACACTTGTGTATGTTTCCATGATCTCGAAAGGCAGCGGAATGATCTCGCCCCATCTGAAGGTCCTTCACGGCACCACGCTTTCGCTGATCACCACGGATGCGAAGCTCTCGCCCAAGTTCAAGGACACATTCCAGCAGATCTTGGATGACAGCATGAACATGGTATCCGTGGACGGAGACCAGTCCACCAACGATACATGCATCCTCATGGCGAACGGAATGTCCAACGGAGCGGATGCTTCGGAGGACCCCGCGTTCATAGAGGCGCTGCAGATGGTCATGACCAAGATCGCCAAGACAATCGCAATGGACGGAGAGGGAGCCACAAAGCTCATCGAAGTCCAGGTTACAGGTGCGGAATCGAAGGAAGATGCACGTAAGGCAGTCCGCAAGATCATCAACTCCCCTCTGGTGAAATCGGCCATCTTCGGATCCGATCCGAACTACGGACGTATCATGATGGCCCTCGGAAACAGCGGCTGCAAGTTCAATCTCGACGATGTCCACCTTGTCATCAAGGGAGGGGACATGGAAGTGCCGATCCTCGACTGCGGAGCACCTGTTTTCCAGGAAGAGCGCTCAGTGGAGGTCGTCCGTATGGCAATGGACAACAAGGAGGTCTGTATTGCCCTGGACCTCGGTATCGGAAAGGAATCCGCTACCGGCTGGGGATGCGATCTCACGTACGATTATGTCCGTATCAACGCGGAATACGCTACATGAGGGTTCGTGATGGAAGGTATCTACGTTCTTAAGTTCGGAGGCAACGCCATCCGCGGCAAAGAGGATCTGATGCGTCTGTCCAACGAGATAGCGCAGATCATCCGCGACGGTGCCAAGATAATCCTGGTCCACGGCGGAGGTCCCGAGATCTCGGCCGAGATGGAGAAGAGAGGCATGCAGCCCAAGAAGGTCGGAGGCGTCAGGGTGACCGACGCCGAAGGTCTCGAGGTGGCTGAGATCGTCCTGCAGAGACTAAACAACGATGTCGTCAAGTGTCTGGAGGAGGCCTCTGTGAAGGCGATAGGCTCTGCAGGCTCCGTATTCACCGTTTGCAGGAAGAAAGCGCCCTACACCGTATTAGAGGATGGCAAAGAGATAACTGTCGACCTGGGGCTCGTGGGAGAGGTCAGCGAGGTCAACACCGAATCCCTGGAAGACCTGCTCAATGCAGGTGTGACGCCCGTTATCTATCCAATAGGGGCAGATGCGGAAGGTCACAAACTCAACGTCAACGCCGATACCATGGCCGCGGGAATAGCCGCAGGCATCAGGTGCAAGGAACTGATAACGATAACAGACGTGCCGGGAATATTGATGGACGTCAACGATCCCGGATCGAAGATCAATAAACTGACGCTCGCCGAGGTCGACGAGCTCATTAAGAAAGGGGTGATCTCCGGCGGAATGATCCCCAAGGTGGAGGCCTGCCGCAACGCGCTGAATGCCGGTGTGCAGACCGTCCGTATGGTAAACGGAAAAGATAAGAGAAGCATCGTGACGGACCTCATGAAGAATGTCCCTCACGGAACGATCATAATGAAGTGATGAGAAATGCAATTTGAAGAGATCAAGGAACTGAGTTCGAAATACCTGTTCCAGAATTACGGCCGTATAGACCTTTCGTTCTCACACGGAGAGGGAGTATACCTTTACGACACGGAGGGAAAGAAGTACCTCGACCTTGTGGCCGGTATCGCGGTCAACGCTTTGGGATATTCGCATCCCGAATGGGTGAAAGTGATGCAGGAGCAGGTGGCGAAGCTTGTCCATGTGTCCAACCTCTATTACGTCGAAGAGCAGGCAAAGCTTGCAGAGAAAGTGGCCAGCATAACGCCCGGGGAACTCAACCGTTCCCTGTTCGTGAACAGCGGTGCCGAGGCGAACGAAGGAGCGCTCAAAGTAGCTGTCCGCTACACCGGGCGCCAGAAGGTGGTATCTGCGCTGAACGGATTCCACGGACGTACCGCAGCGGCACTCGGAGCCACCGGTCAGACGAAATATCAGGCATCGTTCGAGCCTTTGATCAGCAACGCTTTCCAGTATTACGAGTACGGGAACATAGAATCCGTCAAAGAAATCGTGAACAAGGATACGGCGGCGGTCATGGTCGAGCCGATCCAGGGAGAAGGCGGAGTGGTATCTGCCAAGCCGGAGTTCTACAAGGCTGTCAGAGACATCTGTACAGATACGGGGGCGATAATGGTCGTTGACGAGGTCCAGACCGGAATGGGACGTACCGGAAAATGGTTCGGTATCGAGAACTACAAAGTGATTCCCGACATCATCACGATGGCAAAGGCCCTCGGCGGCGGAACGCCCATAGGTGCCGTTGTCACAACAGACGAGCTCTCATCGGTGATGACCCCCGGTACACACGGGACCACATTCGGCGGAAACCCCCTGGTGACCGCATCGGGATGCGCTGTCATCGATATCATGAAGAAAGAGCACCTCGTGAAGAACGCCTCCGTGGTCGGAGCATCATGGAAGAAGGAGCTTCAGGCGATACAGAGTCCGAAGATCAAGGATGTCCGCGGAGCAGGTTTCATCATCGGAATAGTGATGGATTCGCCCGAGACCGCGTCATATGTTCAGAAATATATGCGCGACAACGGCGTTCTCGTGAATGTCTGTCACGGAAAGGTGGTGCGTCTGATACCTCCGCTCATCCTGCAGCCGGAGCACGTTGCGCAGTTCATGTATCTTTTCAAGAAAGCGATACAGTAAAAATTGTTTCAGAGCTTCGGACCCCGGGAAAAAAGGGGACCGAAGCTCATTTATCTTATTCTTCGAGATCCAATATGCAGGACATCGCCGTACCGTCGTACATCACCCTGTACAGACTCATACTGTCATTCCCATTCGATGACATCGGCCCCGGAGTTTTTATCGTCCCCTGTCGAGATAATGATGACAATAGCAGCGATAGCTATGATCAACGCTACCGATGCTATCACTATTCCCGTCCTTTGATCCATAGTGATGGATGTGAATATCGTTCTATAGATGATACTGTAAGATCTCATGTAATATGATATGAAAAGGCAGTCTTTAGGCCGGAATATGACAATATTCGTTGTGAAAGACATGTGATGAAGGAGGTGTGGCATTCTTTTGACATCTTAAGTAAAAAAGATGTTATGCATTTCTTAAGTGATTGTAACTGCTTCAGATTTGAAGGTCCAAATTTTTGAACGCATTTTGTAATTTCTTACAATGTATTATATACAGTATTATATTTTAATATGTTAAATAAGTGATAAAATGGAAACATCTATCGCTATCAGAGAACGCAGGAGCATCAGACAGTACAGGCCCGGAGAGATCCCCAGAGAGGATATCGTTTCGATCCTGGAGGCAGCGATGATGGCTCCCAGCGCCAGGAATGCGCGTCCGTGGACATTTGTTGTCGTGACAGACAAAGTGACCAAGGATAAGATCGTCAAGGTCCATCCCTATGCAAAAATGGGTGCGCAGGCCGAATGCATCATTATCGTCTGCGGCAACGAATCCCTTTCCGAGTATTGGCAGCAGGATTGCGGTGCGGCCATCGAGAACATGCTTCTCAGGGCAGAGGATATGGGATACGGAACATGTTGGTGCGGAATGTATCCGAACATGGACCGCGTCGAGCCCATTCAGGATATCATCGGTAAGACCGAGGGAGTGCCCATGGCACTCATAACACTCGGAATTCCGGATGAAAAGCCCGAAGCACGCGGAAAATTCGAAGAATCCAAGGTCAGATTCATAGACTGAAAGGTCTGTTTCTCAAACATTTTCCAACATATTGTCCCAAATGGGACAATTATCTATATACTTTGAAGTATATTCGGAACGTATGTCCAAAAATGTATCTAAAGAGAGTCTCGCCGAGAGGACGAGGATCTACATCGATGCACATCCGAGTATCAAAGATTGTGTAGCCAAAGGTCTCATCAATTATTCTTCACTGGCAAGGACCATAATGAAGGATCTCGACGTGGACAACGAAGAAGCTGTTATGATAGCATGCCGCCGTTATGCCGGCAAGCTCAATACCACGACGGACCACGAACTCAGCATCCTAAACATCCTCAAAGACAGCAGGCTTGAGATGAGGACGAAGACCTGTATCGTCACGGCAAAGAACGATTGGACCGTTCTTCACAAGATGGACAATCTCTTCAAGGACCTGTGGAACGAGAATTCGATCATGCAGTGCGTGCAGTCGGCCTCTGCGGTCACCATCATCGCCGATCGCATGCTCAAAGACAGGATCATGGACACTGTCGGAAGATTCAACATCATCAAGATCAGAGAGAATCTGGTCGAGATCGCAGTCAAATCGCCCGAGAAGATCGTCGATACGAGCGGTGTCATCGCATTCCTGATCACAAATCTGTCCGATGCGGGGATCAATATCGAAGAGACGGTCAGCTGTCATACCGATACCATCTTCATCGTCGGAGAATCGGATATGATCAATGCATATTCCGTCCTGACAAAGTGCATACAGTCCGCAGAGCAGACGGTATCCGGCCAGTAAACCTTTCAGGGGATCTTTCCCCCCATTATTCTTTTTTTAACTTAACCATAATGATACTTCACCAGCATCCTATTTCTGAAGTACATAATTATACGATATTATGGACGGTATGTCCTTGAAAATACTTGTATAATGTATAATAATATGCATCAATGCATTAAACTTTATATCATAGATAATGATAGTCCGATCCAGTAAGAGGTAATCCCAATGGAACTAAGGCCGTCACTGTCCAAGCGCGTATGCTTGCAAAGGAGTACAAGGTCGTACCGGTCAGCATGGAAATAGCAGGGGACATGATCACACCGATATGTCTTCTCAACAAGGTAATGGACGTCAGCAACCACTGTTTCTACGTGTTCATCGGATACGATCCCACACTAGAGGTCACCTGTCAGAACGGACAGATGAAGGTCCGTGCGGTCGACGGCAAGAAGGTCACGGAACTGTCTGAGGAGCAGACGGCCCACCCAGCGGTAAAGATCCGCGAGATACTCAGAAAATACAAAAGCCCCAGGCTCATCTATCTGCCTCCGTTCTCCGGAGGACTTGTAGGTTACTTCTCTTACGATTATATCAAGTACAGCGAGCCATCGCTCGTATTGGACGCCAAGGACGAAGAGGGTTTCAAAGACGTCGATCTCATGCTTTTCGACAAGGTCATAGTCTTCGACAATTACACCCAGAAGATCATTCTCATAGCCAATGCATCCACGGATGATATGGACGCCAATTACGAGAAGGCCGGAAGGACCTCGCCGAGATAGCGGCATTGATCAAGAAGGGAACCCCCAAGAAGATCCAGAAACCTGTGCTGAAGTGTGAGATCAAGCCTCTGTTCTCCGAAGAGGAGTACTGTCAGATGGTCGAGACCGCCAAGAAGCACATCTACGAGGGGGACATCTTCCAGGTTGTCCTCTCCAACAGGCTGGAGGCCGAGATGGAAGGAAACCTCCTGAACACCTACCGCGCTCTCAGGTCGCTCAATCCTTCTCCCTACATGTTCTACTTCTGCAGCGATGACATAGAACCGCCGGAGCATCGCCCGAGACGCTGGTCAAGATGAAGGACGGAGAGGTCCGCACCTTCCCTCTGGCAGGCGCCCGCCCCCGCGGAAAGACCGAGGCCGAGGACCGTGAACTGGAAGCAGAGCTCCTGTCTGACGAGAAAGAGAGGGCGGAGCACAATATGCTCGTCGATCTCGGAAGGAACGATATCGGAAAGGTCTCCGAGTTCGGTTCCGTGGAGGTCGAGAGATACATGACGATCGAGAAGTTCTCGCATGTAATGCACATAGGTTCCGAGGTCAAGGGACTGGTGCGCGACGACAAGGACGCATTGGACGTTGTCGATGCCATTCTTCCCGCCGGAAAACTGTCCGGGGCACCCAAGATCCGCGCATGCGAGATCATCAATAAACTGGAGAATAACAAGAGAGGAATCTACGGCGGAGCCATCGGATATCTGGACCTCTCCGGAAATCTGGATACCTGCATTGCGATCAGACTTGCATTCAAGAAGAACGGAAAGGTCTTCATAAGGTCCGGTGCGGGAATAGTGGCCGACAGCGTTCCGGAAAAGGAATATCAGGAGTGTCTGAACAAGGCCGCGGCAGTTGTCAAAGCCCTCAAAATATCAACGGAGGGTGACAGCTTATGATAGTGATCATCGACAACTACGACAGTTTCTCATACAACCTGTATCAGATGATCGCTGCCGAGGCGACCGGCTTCATCTATGCCGTTTCGTCCATGGGAGTCACCGGGGTAAGGGAGAACTTCAGTTCGAATATCGGTGATATCGTAAAGACGGCCAAAGAATCATCGCATGTGCCGGTGGCTATCGGATTCGGTATCAGCAAGCCCGAACAGGCGAGGCATTTCGCTCAGTTCTCCGACGGTGTCATTGTTGGAAGTGCCATCGAAAGACTGATCGAAGAGCACGGCCGCGATGCCGCCCCGTTCGTCTACGAATATGTGAGGTCCATGAAGGACGCCATAAGGGACCTTTGATGAATACAGGACCTGCATTGCCGTGCAGGTCCCTTATTTTCTAATTTTACAGTCGTTATCATTTTAACTGATGTCACCTTACCCCCTTCCGAATGACCGAAATAGGCAGGGTGCAATTCTCAGGTAAGACCGCATTCATTCTTTCTGCGGCAGCTTCTGCAGTCGGTCTTGGAAATATCTGGCGTTTTCCTACGATCGCGGCAAATGACGGAGGAGGAGCGTTCCTTCTGGTCTATATCGCGATCACAATGACGTTCGGTGCCGTGATGATGATCACGGAGATCGCTCTCGGAAGGAGGTCCCGCAAGACCCCGGAGGGAGCATATTCCGGATTGGACAAACGCGGATCGCTTCTGGGAAAGGTCACCGTTCTGGTCCCTGTTCTGATCATGCCGTATTATTGTGTCGTAGGCGGATGGATCCTCGGATATCTGGCCGCTTTTGCGATGAATATGGACATGACCGCATCGACAGCTTTCGGTGAATTTGCTGCATCATACTATTCGCTTGCTGCCTTCCTCATATTCGTTGTGCTGGTGGCATACGTTATCTACAAAGGTGTGAACAAGGGCATCGAACGCGTGAATAAGATCTTCATGCCCGCATTCCTGATAATGCTAGTACTTTTGACCATTTACATCATCGCTCAGCCCGGAACAGGTGCCGGACTGTCATATTATCTGGGTTTCGATCTGTCCAAGATCACTCCGGATCTTTTCCTTGATGCTCTCGGTCAGACATTCTATTCGCTGTCCCTTGCTATGGCGATCATGGTAACCTACGGATCGTACATGAAAAGGCAGGAGAATATCGAACGCACCGTTTATTCCGTTACCATCATCGATACGATAGCCGCATTCCTTGCGGGATTGTTCATCATTCCTGCCGTATTCACACAGTTCTCGGGAGACATCCCTTCCGGCCCGGGTCTGATCTTTGTAGCCCTTCCCTCCATATTCGATTCCATGCCGTTCGGCGAATTCATCGGATTTGTGTTCTTTGCCGTTGTGCTTATCGCGGCAATAACCTCTGCCATCTCTATCGCAGAGGCTGTCGTCGCATCCATGAAGGATATGTTCCAGATTACACGTAATCGCGCTCTCGCATTATTCATGATATATACGGTAGTGTTCGGATCCATAGTGTGTCTCGGGTTCGGTCCGCTATCGTCCATGTCTATATTCGGAATGACGATGTTCGATCTCCTGGATTTCGCCACCAACAACCTGCTGATGCCTTTGGTTGCGATCGGAATGTGTATCTTCGTAGGACATCTGGTCGGTACGAAGGTCATCAAGGAAGAGGTATCGCAATCCTCCGAGTTCAAGACATACAGATTCTACAGCCTGATGATCAAATGGGTATGCCCGATCTTCGTAGGTGTGATCCTGGTCTCCGGTCTCGGACTTATCTGAGTTTGATGCGTTCCTTTATATAGGGGCAATGCTACCCACGGGATAGTTAAGGGGTCCGGATGAACCGCACGGACTTTTTAGGGACCGTGTAAATGACAGGATTCGAAGATTTGGGATTAGATGCGAAGATTTTGAGGGCCATCCAGGATATGGGATGGACAGAGCCCACTCCGGTGCAGAAGGAAGCAATTCCCGTAGGACTTGAGGGCAGGGACATCCTCGCACAGGCACAGACGGGTACGGGTAAGACCGCCACATACGGTACGATCGTAATGGGCAGGATACCTTCGGGAATGAAGAAGCCCAGCGCCATCGTTCTCTGCCCTACAAGGGAACTTGCGGGACAGGTGGAACAGGAACTTTTCAGACTTTCCAAATACACAAAGCACAGAAGCGTTGCCATCTACGGAGGTTCCAGCTACAACATGCAGTTCTCCAAGCTCAAGAGAGGGGCCGATATCATAGTCGGAACGCCCGGACGTGTCAAGGACCTGATCGAACAGGGTGCTCTCGACATGTCATGCATCAAAGAGGCCGTCCTCGATGAGGCCGACCGTATGCTCGATATGGGTTTCGAAGAGGAAGTGAACTTCATCATGGGAGCGCTTCCCGAAGAGAGACAGACAATGCTCTTCTCCGCCACCATGGCACACGAGATCATGCGCCTCGGCGGCCGTTTCATGGTCGATCCCCTTGAACTTCTCGTTTCAAAGGACGAACCCTGTTCAGATCTTGTCAAACAGTATTACATCCCCGTCTCAAGGGGCGGAAAGCACGAAAGGCTCGAGATGATCGTCGGATGCAACTTCCCCAAGACCATCGTATTCTGCCAGACCAAGAAGATGGTCGATGACCTCTTCACGGAAATGGGAGAGAAATACAAGGTCGGTTCGCTTCACGGCGATATGCCGCAGGCAAGAAGGGAGAAGGTCGTCAGGAATTTCAGGAACGACAGATTCCAGATCCTCATCGCAACAGATGTTGCCGCAAGGGGTCTCGACATCAACGATGTTGATGTTGTCGTCAACTACGACGTTCCTCCGGATGCGGAGACATACCTTCACAGGATCGGAAGGACCGGAAGGGCAGGAAAGGAAGGTATTGCGATCTCCTTTGTTACCAAGGTCGAGGACCGCCGTGTGAGGATGTACGAGCAGGAGACCGGCAAGAAGATCTCGAAGATCAGGATCGAGGACGCCATGTCCATCCTTTCCGGAAGCACCATGCACAAACCGGAGCCCGTCAGGAAGACCGTCAGGGTCATCCCTTCCAAGACCCCTGCACAGAGGTCTACCATGGTCGCTATGCAGATTAACCTCGGAAAGGAAGATGCCTGCGGAAGGGTCCAGATAACAGAGATCGTCAAAAGCAGAGCGAAACTCTCGGACGATCTTGTCGGAAGGGTCGGTCTCGGAAATATGACCTCGTTCATCGAGGTAAACGAGAAATACGCCGATATGGCAGCCAAGGCCGTTTCCAACAGCACATACAACGGAAAGAAGCTCTTCTTTCAGTTGGCTCCCAAGAAGGTCCCCTATTCGCAGAAAGAATGCGCAAGGGTTGTCCGTCAGAGCGGTTCCTTCAACAAGAAGGATGCCGGTCAGGGAACGCAGTAATTAAATCGTTCCATCGGTGTCCTGTCCGCATGGATCTTTACAATCGCATGAAGGCAGGGGAACCCATAAGGGCCGACGATCCCGAACATCAGAAGCTGTCGGACGGTTACGAGCGTGTTTTAAGGCTGACCGCTGCGATCAATACAGGATATTCGGGTAATTCTGAAGTAAGGAGGATCCTCAGCGAACTTACGTGTTCCGAGATATCGGAAGATACGGTGATCATCGCCCCGTTCTATTCCGATTGGGGCTAGTTCATTTCTTTCGGCAGACGTGTCTTTGTGAATTTCGGATGTTGTTTCTGCGATCAGGGAGGAATAACCATCGGAAACGATGTCAAATTCGGTCCGTTTGTAAAGATATTGACGACAAATCACCCTCTGGATCCGAACGACCGCACAACTCTCATCTCCGATCATGTTGTTATCAAAGACAATGCGTGGATCGGGGCGAATACGACCATTCTTCCGGGCATTACCATAGGTAGGAATTCCGTGGTCGGTGCAGGATCGGTCGTCACCAAGGACGTTCCCGACAATGTAGCGGTCGCAGGGAACCCTGCGAGAAAGATCAGGGACCTTTGATCAGTTCTCCTCGAGATACGAGGTCAATATACGCGAATCTTCGTTGAAGTACACGAACATCGTAGCGTTGCCTTCGTCATCGATCCTCAATGTCAGGCGGCCCAGATCATTCTCCATGTAGAACGTCATAACGCTGGGTTGGAACAATGTGATGTATCCGAAGAGGTCGTAATCTCCGAACTTCGTTGATATGACCCCGGTGACAAGATTTTCGTATTGTCCGGTGATCTCCACAGTGACCTGGGGTGCAGTCGATGTAGATCCGTCGGAGTACAGATATGTGCATCCTTCTCCGGTCCAGCTGCCGATATAGTCGGGCACTTCAGGGATCTCGGGCTCATGGCCGTCGCTGGTGTATGCGCGGAACAGTACAGGTGTGGTGCCGCTGCCGATGGAGTTGTCCTTGTCGATGCCGTTCATGTAAAGGACATCGTTGTTCATATAGAGGTAGAACAGATCTCCGGAAGTATCCGTGATCAATGCGTTGAACACATAGTTGTCTGCGCTGGCGTAGATCGAACCGATGAATCCGAACATCTTCGTGGTGGAACCGTTCTGTTCTTCGATAGATCCGTATACGAAGTTATCGCTTCTGTAGATCTCGATGAAACTGCCCATCAGTGTGGTGGCAGTGTTCCCGTCGAAATAGAATCTGTATTACTCATCGGGTACACTCCAATCCTCTTCGAATCCGTATGATGATATGTTGGGGTTCGCGACAAGCGAACGGTTGGAGTAAATGCATTGCCATGTGGAGTGCGAACCATCCTTTTCGGTGAACAATTCACACGATTGGAACACATGATCGTTCACATACAGGCCGAAGAACGAGACGTGGGAGTAGTTGTAATAGTTGTCTTCCAGATCGGCGGCGAACGTCAATGTACCGTTGATGTATGTACCGGTTATCTCGGTCCCTCCGAACGTTCCCCAGAACATATTTCCGTTCGTACCTATGACCGTGAGACGGTATGTAAGGAGGTCCATGTCGTCCTGTAGATTGCTGCTTGTCAGGATGATATTGTCCTCTTTCATTCCTGTAGCATATGCGGGCATCCAGACGCCGATAAGATCGTCGGCGCTTTCTGGGATCTCGGGATCCTGGGAGAAAGTGCAAACTGAAGCGGTAGTTCCTCCTAGATATTCGAGATAATATGATTCGCACAGGTACACGGTGTCGTCTTCGATGTATCCGTATCCGTACAGGTTGCCACTTGTTTCGCTGTAACCCGACGGTCTGATATGATCACAGCTCATGATGTATCCGGACACATCGCAGTATTCGCCTTTCAGATTTATCTTTCCGTAGATTAGCGACCCCACCTGTTCGGTGATGTTAATCTCATATCTTTCAAACAATTCTGTGAACTGTCCTATGCCTATCGTACAGAATGAATATTTCTCGTACCATGTAGTCCCCTTGAGATCTATGATCTCCTTGTCGATATCGGATCCGTCCCCGCGGGTGTAGAATCTCTCGTTGCAGATCATGCTGTTGTCTGACAGACGAACGTTGGAGAACAGGTCAAAGGTATCGTTGGCGGTATCTATCTCCATGGTCCATTCTGTGCCTCTGCTGTCAAGCATGAATGCGACATCCAGACCGTTGTCGCTCATTGTCGTGAACATGCCCGTGATATCGATGGTCTCTATTGCTCCGTCGAACATCATCTCCATATTACCGTAGAATACAGGTCCGCGCTGTCTGAGAATGGTAAGGTCCGTTCCCAATATATCCTCGGCCCCTTCTGATGTGATCCTCTTGGAATACTGTACACTCCAGTCGCCTCTGATGTCCTCATAGTCTCCGATGACCATTTCCTTTTCAGGATCTGTGGAGTAGTAAGTGTAGTAAGAGTTCATCCGGCCCTTGCTGTCAAAGTTGATGACGGATGCATACATAACATCATCATCGTCAAATTCTCCGTAGAACCATATCTCGTTGCCGTTGTAGTTACCCGAGAATGCTATGATCGAATTTGTGATCGTTCCGTGGACAGCCGATCCGCAGTAGCTGCCTGTGAATATGCTTTCCTGCTGCTCATATATACAAAGGTCGTAGAAGAACGGGATATACGGATCTTCGGCCAGGCTGCTGTCATAGGTCCCGTCCACGTACCCGCTGTATCCGGTCTGATACCAATACTCATTATCATGACCGCGGCGATTTCCTTGTTGTTGTCAAGGATCAGGAAAGCGCAGGCAGATACGGCAACTATCGCTGCAATGACCGCGATCGATATCACGACCTTGTTATTTATAGCTGTTAAACTGCTTATCACATCTTAAATTATTCTGTCGAAATAATAATACTTTTATTCCATTATCTGATGTTAATAATATTCAATAACTATTTAGGGAGATATTATTAACAATATAAGAATATATTAATAATAGAATTCTAATTGAAAAAATTGATGAAAACTACAGCTATCGCAGCAATAATCGTAGCGGCAATCGTCGTCGCAGGCGCAGCCGTCTATGTCATCACCAAAGACAACGGAGATGCAGATTCCAAACAGACGATGTGTGTCATCATGGCTTGGGAAGGCTATCTCGTTGAGGAGATCGCCGGTGATGAATACAACGTGAACGTACTCGTGGGAGCCAATGTAAGCCCCCATGAAGTGAACATAACGGTATCTCAGATCAATGAACTTTACACTTCCGATGTGTATTTCGAGATCGGTTCCGGAGTCGAATGGGAAGTAGCATTCCTGGAAGAGGCCGAGAGCGAGATCCCCGATACATTGGATATCGTTGTCCTTGCAGATGAGATCTCATACACTGCACTACCCTCTCCCGAATCCGGAGAAGGCGATGCAAAAGATCCCCACATCTGGACGTCCCCCGATAACCTCTACAAGATGGCAGAGGTGATTGCGGAGAAACTGTCGGAGTTGAATCCCGATAATGCCGACAAATACGCAGACAACCTGGCTTCCTTCAAGAGCGAGGCAGATGCGGTCGGAGATGCAATCGAGGAACTTGCAGAGCTTGTAGGTGACGAGACCTTCACGGTCGTTGTCTGGCACCCTGCCTGGCAATACTTCCTGGAGCAGTATGCTGCTGCATACGGACTCAACCTTGACATGTACGCTATCGAAGCGGACGGAGAGGTAGAGGTCAAAGATGCTGTAGCGATGGTCATCGGAGAAGGAAATACGATTTACGTATCGATAACCGATGAAGGTTACGAAGGGAAGGCCACTCTCGAAGAGAGCGGGATCACGGTCTACGTCGTGAATCCCACGACCGACGATATGCTTTCCGAACTCAACAAGTTCGTAAGCTATCTGAAAGAGGACCTTACGGAGCGTGCGTAAAACAATGGATGAACTCCCCATAGAGATACGCGGTCTTACCGCCGGTTACGGCAACGAAGCGATCCTGAGAGATATCTGTCTCGAACTCAGGCCCAACGACTTCCTGGCAGTGATCGGTCCGAACGGAGGCGGAAAAACCACCCTCTTCCGTTCGATCCTGGGCTTAATTCCTCCCATGAGCGGCAGCATCAAGATCTATGGGGAAGAACCTTCCAAAGGCGTCAGGAACATCGGTTACATTCCTCAATTCGGAGCATTCGATAAGAGTTATCCGATCTCCGCCGAGGAGGTCGTCCTTATGGGGATGAGGGTCCGCAAGGGCTATCGTCCCTATTATTCACGCGAAGAGAAGGCCATGGCCGATAAGGCCATGGAATATACGGGGATGGAGGAGTTCCGCGGAAAGAGAATAGGCGATCTTTCCGGGGGACAGCTTCAGAGGGTCCTTTTGGCCAGGGCCCTCGCCCCCGAACCAAAGATCTTACTTCTGGATGAGCCCACCGCAAGTTTGGACCCGTCCATGAAGGATTGTACATACGATATACTGAAGAAGGTCAGCAGCGAAGGGGTTTCCATTATGCTGATCACTCATGATATGGCAAGCATATCGCATGATGTCAAAAGACTTGCATGTATCAACAGGCGCATCATCTGCAACGACCGTCCGGAGATAACGGAAGAAATGGTCGAATTGGGATTCCACTGTCCTCCGGAGTTCCTGAAATTCTCCCATTCTTCCGGAAGTACCTGCAAGTGCGGGTGCGGATGCGGGAGGGATAAGGAATGACCAGCATTCTCGATTACCTCTCGATATCATTGGTACAGAATATGTTCATGGCGACGGTCTGTGCCTGCATACTCTGCGGAGTGATAGGTACGTACGTCGTCGTCAACCGTATGGTAGCATCCACCGGAGGAATAGCACACACAACATTCGGCGGAGTGGGATTCGCATATTATGTCATGTCCGTCTTCATGGTGGGATGGATGACACCGATGTTGGGCGCAGTGATCTTCGCAGTCGTTGCAGCTGTGATAATGGTAGTTTGCAAAAGGATCTCGGACCTGAGGCAGGATACGATGATCGGTGTCCTCTGGGCGGTCGGAATGGCGATCGGTGTGATATTCATGTGTTTCATGGACCGTACCGTGGTCGTTCCCGCATCTTTCGAGACCATTCTGTTCGGAAATGTACTTCTCGTAAGCAGGTCCACGTTGCTCACGATGGCCGTCGTGACTGCGGTGATACTCATCATAGTGGCATTCATGTACAGGGAGTTCCAGATCCTGACATTCGATCAGGTCCATGCCCGGATCTCCGGAATGAATGTCACTCTGGTCGATCTAGTGCTGTATATCCTGGTCGCACTCTCATGCGTGATGGTGGCAAACGTCGTCGGTATCATCATGATCATAGCATTGATGACGATACCTGCGGCAATGGCAAATCTGTTCACCCACAATATGAAGAGCATGATGCTGTTGGGAACGGTATTGTCTGTGATATTGTCGGTGCTGGGACTGTTCCTCTGCCTTGCATGGGACTCTCCTCCGGGAGCCACGGTAGTACTCGCAGTGGGAATAGCATTCGTAGCGGCCCTGATCATAAAACGTCTGTCCAAGGCCGAGAGCGCTAAGGCCGATTCATAACTGATAGACGGCGTACAGGCCCAATGTTAGTACCACTATGAAAACCAGGATACCGATGACGAGATACTGGTTCGATGTGAGTTTCTTCATGCATGCACATAGCGTATCGGAGTTATAACCGCAACGGTCGGGCGCGATTATTATAAGGTCTAAAATGATGGTGTCCCGATGGATCTTTTCGAGTACACAAGAAAGGATGTTCTGAGCAAACAGGCGCCATTGGCAAGCCGTATGAGGCCCAGGACCCTTGACGAGGTCGTAGGTCAGGAACATATACTCGGAAAGAACGGTCTCCTTTCAAGGGCTATACGCGCAGACAGGATAAGCTCGCTGATCTTCTACGGTCCTCCCGGTACCGGAAAGACAACGCTGGCACAGGTGATAGCGAACACCACTCACGCGGATTTTCGTCAGCTTAATGCAACATGCGCCGGAAAGAAGGATATGGAGGATGCGGTCAAACGCGCCAAGGACCTTCTCGGTATGCAGGAGAAAAGGACCATACTTTTTATCGACGAGATCCACCGTTTCAACAAAGGGCAGCAGGACTATCTGCTTCCGTTCGTCGAGGACGGCACCATAATCCTGATCGGAGCTACCACGGAGAATCCGTATTTCGAGGTCAACAAGGCGCTGATATCGAGGTCCAGGATATTCGAGCTCAAAGCATTGTCTCCCGAGAACATCGCAGAGATCATCAGAAGAGCGGTCGCTGACAGGGAAAGAGGTCTCGGAAATATGAAGCTGGCTATCGATGACGATGCCGTGGATTTCCTGGCAGACGTTTCCAACGGGGATGCCAGGTCAGCATTGAATGCGTTGGAGTTGGGTGCGCTCACCACGGATCCCGGCGCTGATGGTGTGATCCACATCGATCTGGATACAGCATCATCATGCATTCAGAAAAGGGTCTTGGGATACGATAAGGACGGGGACAGCCACTATGATACCATTTCCGCATTCATCAAGAGCATGCGCGGTTCCGATCCGGATGCAGCGATCTATTATCTCGCAAGGATGCTGTATGCGGGGGAGGATGTGAAGTTCATAGCACGCAGGATAATGATCTGTGCCGCAGAGGATGTCTCCAATGCAGACCCAGAAGCATTGGTCGTTGCGGTGTCTGCCGCACAGGCTGTGGAACGCATCGGAATGCCTGAGTCCCAGATAATACTGGCACAGGCGGCCGCATATGTTGCATGTGCACCTAAGAGCAACTCGGCCTGTGTTGCGATCATGAGCGCCATGAAGTGCGTCAAAGAGGTTCCTACGGGACCTATTCCTTCTTATCTCAAAGATGCCCACTACGGCGGCGCCAAGGATCTCGGAAGAGGTACGGGCTACAAATATCCTCACGATTACGAAGGCAACTATGTACAGCAGCAGTATCTTCCCGATGCCATCGCAGGTACGAAGTTCTACAAGCCGTCAGATAACGGTTACGAGAAATCCATCAAAAGGATGATGGAAAGGCTCGGAAAGGAATGAAGGTCATTCTGAAACTGCTTCGGCCTCTTCTTTTTTTTCTGTATCCGCACACAGTTTCGTTTTCCTGTACATCTTGTTGATTACTACGGGAGCGATGATCTGAGTGGTCACGGCCATGATTATGACCGCGGCATACATGTCGGTATCGAACAATCCCATTGTATGTGCCAGTGTGGCAACTATGATGGCTATGTCCCCTCTTGCGATTATGCATGAGGCTACGAAATTGGAGTCGGCATTGTTCATCCTGCAAATCTTGCATCCAGCGAATCCGCCGAGGTATTTTGTGATTATTGCGACCGCTATCAACGCGACAGCGATCGTGAGGGTGCTGATGCCCATGACATCGAAGTGAAGTCTGAGGCCCACATAGATGAAGAAGAACGGAAGCAGGAATCTCGTCAGCGTATCGAATTTCTCGTGAATGTGACTGGAGGTCTCGAATTCCGCGAAATACATCCCTGCAAGGAACGCACCGACAATACCGATAATCCTACAAGGTAGGAGAGCGCGGTCAGCCCGAAACAGGTTATTATCGCAACGACGAACAGGCCTTTGCGGATATCTTCCAATTCGAGATCCAAGCGGTCCATCAGATCCTTTCTCTTTTCGCTTCTGTGTTTTGTGTGTGCGATGAACAGGAATACCAATGCCACGAATATTAGGCTGACCAGTATGTTCATCCACCAGGAATGTTCGTGTACCGGGCTGACTATGCTGGTGTTCACGGCAAGGATCACCAGGCAGATGATATCCACTATGATGGACACTCCCACGATCAGTTTTCCCTCTTTGGTCTCCGAAATGCCGAAGTAGTTCAGCATATTGACCGTGATGGTCGTGCTGGAAGCGAACAAAGCAGTTCCGACCATTATGGCAACATTGGTATCGCTGCCGAACAGATAGTATACGGCATATCCTCCGAGGAACGGGACCGCGATACTTACAAGTGAGATCACAATGGCGGGTTTTCCCACATCCACGAGATCGCTCAGCCTGGTCTTCAGACCTATTCCGAACATCAGGAAGACCAGACCGATATGTCCCATGACATTCAGAAAATGATTGCTGTCGCTTTCTATCTCAGATATGTTGAAGTGGATGCTGTATCCGAAACCGGGCAGGAAGACGGTAAGATTGACGAACAGTATGCCGCCGAGGATGTATCCTACCATCTCCGGCATATTGATCTTCTTCAGCACTTGGCCCAAGACCTCGGCCAGCAGCAGGAGCAGAAAGATCTGCAGCATCAAATATCCGATCTCTTCCATCTTGCTACCTTCATTGTCATACGGGAATATACGGTCAGTGTATCTTCCGTATCATCGGAGGGACCCATTTCTCACTCAGGACCTCTTCTGACGGAAGATATACCCTCAGCACCAGATGCCATTGATCCCTTCCCGAGGGTGTATCCGTTCAATGTGTTGTAGGAGTTAGTATAAATTGAGAGATCGAATAATACTATGTCCGAGTCGGTGATCGAAAGGTTTGTATTATTGCCGTCAACATCGTATCCTTCGACAACCATTGACCAACCAGGTCCCCATCGGAGGAACTGACGTTATCGTTGGTCGAGAAGTATACTGCAGCGCAGATGGATACTATCGCAATGGCGATCGCACATACTGCGATGATCCTGTCATTGTTCATAACAAACGCCGTGACTGAAATCACGAAATGTGAGTATAAATAATTGGCCTTCTGGAAATATATCTGGGTAGATTTATCCCGGAAGGCCGTTTTGTAACTTTTTATTCAAAATCTTCCGGAACGCCGGCTGCTTTGTCCCCGAGATCGAAACAACCAATGGCGGCAACGGCGCCGATGACGCCTTTTCTGCCTGTCACCTCGATGATCTCGACATTGTGCTTCTTTGCCATTTCCTCGGCATCTTCCGGAGTATAGATGACGCTCTTTGCGCTCCACCCGAAATCCCTCAGTTCATCAGGTATCTCCAATCCTTTGAATACGGTCATGACCGCATCCTGAGAGTATGAGTGCTCTTTGATGAACTGTTTGCAATATGCGACGAGTTCGGGGATCTCTTCTTCTTTGACGGCAAAGGATACGGCCGTAGAACAGCAATTGGTGGTCTTGTTGGGGACCTTCGGATTGAGTTGGATGATCCTGTGTTCGATGAATTTTCCTATTGGGCAGGATTCTCCGAGTTTCAGTGAGACAACCCAAGATGCTCCCTTCTCCTTTGTATCGGTATCGTCCATTCCGATGATCACTCTAACACGCTTAGGTGTGATTATGTCGACATTGACCCTGTTGGCACCGCCTACGACAGTTCCTTCGGGATATTCCGTGTGGATGACATCGGGACACTGTGGGATACAGGCTCCTACTCCGATGCTTGCACCGGCGATCCCGAACCAGCTTGTTCTGACCATGTCGCCTTCGACGACCATGCCGCACACTCCCTGGCCTCCGATCTCGTCGGTCACAGGTCCGAAGTTGAGTTCTTTCCTTCCGAGGTCCACGTCCATGATGATTATCGTACCGTCCTGGCGTATTCTCCTGAGGATCCCTTTGGAACGTTTCCTGTTGACGATATCCCACTGTCCGGGTCCGCGGTATTTGCATATCTCCACGATCTGCCCGGTGCCGTGTTCTTCATCGACCAATGTCAGATAGTTCTGACAGAACAGCTCACCGTACTTCTTTCTGACCTCGTCCGGTCTCAATATATCGACCATATCATTCACCTTCGTTATTGGTTTTCGAGATGGTCTTTTTAGGCATGATCATCTCATCTCCTTCTTTCTTTTCTTTCGAGAGCACCACAAGGATGAATGCGATGACCGTTGCAGCGAACATTATCGCCCAGAGGGTGCTGTAATTGGAAAGGACGTATTCTTTGTGGAGGACGATACCGGCTATCGTCGTTCCGATACTGGCTCCGAGGAACAGGAGCACATTCATCGCAGACATCGCAGTTCCGGATATGGAAATGGGGAACCATTCCTTGACCTGTGAGAATGACAGTGTCATGAATCCTGCAAAGAATCCGAATAATGCGCAGATGAAGAACCAGAACCATTCGTTCTGTATGTTCCCGGCGAACAGCCAGATGACCGCCCAGACGAGCATATACATGAAGGTACCGAACATCATCAGTTTCTTCGTAGAGTTCACTATTCCGCGGCTGGTCAGTCTTCCTATGAGGATGGTACTGACGATCTTGCTCACACCGATCATCGTGACGAACCATGCCGCAAGCGCAAATGTGTAGACATGGCTTTTGAAGTATGCTATGGACGTTGTTCCCTGAAACACCATGATGGTGCCGTAGATGAGGAAGTAGGCCAGGCCCATGGTCCAGAATACCCTTCCGCTCTTGAATGTGGTCGCAAGACCGGAAAGGACGGGGACCTTTCCGTCGCTTCTGTCCTCTGTGGTCTCACCGGTCTCCGATTCCCTGATCTCCTCGAGACTCGGCTTCTTTATGTCATGGGGATGGTCCCTGATGAATGTGAGACACAGTATGGCCAAGATCATCGTGATAACTGCGAGGATAAGGAACACATTTCTCCATCCTACGGCATCCGCCAGATAGGTAAGGGGTGCGGCCGCGGCCAATGCACCGACGTTTCCGACAGCGATGACGATACCGTTGAGCTGAGGGAAGTCCTTCCTGTAATACCAAACAGATATGATCTTCATCAGGGGGATGTACACGACCGCCATACCGGCAGCGATGAACATCTTTCCGACAGCGAGGACAGTGAAATCGGTCGCGATGCATGTCAGGAATGAACCGACCGTTGCAAGTGCAAGGAAGATCGTAGTTGCCTTCCTCGGTCCCAGTCTGTCTGCCAGCAGTCCGCTCGGGATCTGCATGGCGGCATAGGTCCAGAAGTAGACGGAACTGAGATATTCTTTGGAACCGCTTCCGATGTCATCGATCATTTCCGTTCCGACGGCGTTGATCGACATCCTGTGGAAGTAGACGAAGAAATACGTTATTACCAGGATAGAGAATATGACCCATCTGTAGCGATAGACGAATCTCTTTGTCTCGGCGTTGACCATAACGTTATCGATTGTTCGGATAATCAGCGCATATAAGCCCTTTTCTACGATTATTTGCCGATTGTTATACTTTATTATTGTAATTGATTATTGAATTATCGTATTTTATATATATCATATTTAATATTTGAGGTTATAATGATAATTGATTATAATAATCAATCAATAGAATACTCGAAGTATAAAGTGACCGAATATCCGGTCCATCACAGGAGCAAGATCCCTTTCGGCCCTATTTTCCGTCTGAATATCAAGTACAGGAAGGTCATTGAGCAGATCCGTGCCGCAGATGCGGAATTGGGAAAGATGATCCTGAGCGATACCGATTATCTGAATCTGGTGGTCGGCACCTATTCTACGAATGTGCATTGGTCCGTCAAGGTCGAAGGCAACGATCTTCCGATCCAGGAGGTAGAGAAACTATCCATGCTGTTCTCGCGCGGCGCCCATATCGAAGACAGTACCGCAGGGAATAAGAGGGAGATCTTCAACCACATGTATTCCTATTTCATGGAGAATGAATTCGCGCTTCCATGGGACGTAACCACGGTCCGTATGCTTCATAAGAAACTGCTGACGAATGTGGATTCCAGCGAGGATGTGGGGGAGTTCAGGAAAGAGACGACAACGTTCATCGGGAAGGACGGGTTCGAATATTTCATCGCGTGTCCTCCCGAGAAGATAGAAGAGGAGATGTCTTCTTTATTGACGTGGCTCAGATACTCTCCCTTCGATGAACTGATAACGTCGATCATCTTCTTCCAGGAGTTCGAAAGCATACACCCTTTCAGGAACGGTAACGGAAGGACCGGGCGCACATTATTCCAGATCCTCCTTCAGGAGATGGGGCTGAGGAACAGCAAGGTATGCAAGTTCGAGCAGGAACTGCTGAAAGATGAAGGATTGTACTATTCGCTGCTGATATACACCGATGCGACCCAGGATTACTGTCCGCTGATAATGTACATCTCGGAGGCACTTTTGAGATCATACCGCGAAGCTATCGAATTGTTCTCGGCCAAGGACCTGTCTCCGAAGATGGACAGGTCGATGCTGGAGATAGTCAGCAGAGCAAAGGCGATCGATCAGTTCACCGTTACGGAAGCGGCGGGATGGATACCTGAACTGAGCGAGCAATCGATAAGGATGAAGCTCAACGAACTGGCAGACATGTCCGTTCTCGAAAAGACCGGACAGACCAGGTCGCAGAGATACAGGTTCAAGGACCCGTTCAGAAAGTTAAAGGCAGATCTGAATTCGATCTGAAACTGTTTAGGGCGGGAGACTGTTCCCCCGTCTCCCGATCCGCGATCAGTCAGCGGGTTCCCATTTGCAACGGACAGGAGATACGATCGCTCCTTCGGCCTTCAGTTCCTTGAATGCCTTGTCGATCTCCTTTCTGTCGATGCCGGTGGCTTTCTCGACCTCGCCTGCGCTCATGGGTTTTCCGTTCTCTTTCATTGCTTTGATCACATCATCTTTTACGGACATGTTATCACGGGTGTATGCATCGGACCGTCGGAATATAACAGTTCCTTATCTTTGCGGCCAGCCTATAGTGGCCTTGATCCAATCCAGGGAAAGCAGCCTGTATCCCGTTTCCAGGACGACCCATCTGTCCAGCGAATAATACAATGAGAGCAGTCCCGCGATGATTATCAGTGTTCCTGCCGGGATGTAGAATGCAAACAATCCTTCTGCGAACCCTCCGATGGAGAACAGAAGCGAGCTGCATCCGAGAATGTAGTCTTTCCTGATCATGAAGACGAATCCTGTGGCAAAGAGGACCACGGACATCAGTATGTCCACCACGGTCGAAGGATAGGCGCCGCTCAACGCTACGAACGAGAACACAAAACAGGATACTGCGAAGATGAGCATCATAATGGTCTCCGCGATGATCCCTTTGAACAGACCATATATGGCGAATATCATGATCGCCAGGGAAAGCAGTGCTTCGGCAAAGCAATACGAGAGCGAGATACTTGTGGCCAGAATGAATTGCAGTCCCACCAGTATCTGCAAAAGAGCGAAGGAAAGAAGTCCGGGCACTATCGTCAGGACGTAGACGCTCTTCGAATTGAGGACCGAATTATTGTTCCTGTTCTGTGAGACGCGCAACATGTTCTTTCCAGTCTCTCCGTAAAGAAGGTTTCCGAGCGAGTAATACATGAACAGCATTCCCGAGATCAGCAATCCGAGTCCCATCAGGGTGCTTTGTCCGGTGTAGTTGAAGATATACGGGAGGCACAT
>DAYM01000006.1:2161-20228 GCA_002506905.1 Methanomassiliicoccaceae archaeon UBA328 | reverse complement strand
GAGGCACATCCCAGGAATTTGTTCCTGCGGTGGAACAGGAGGGCGGCCATTATGATGCCGATGGAGAACAGGGCATCCAATCTGTTCAGGCCTTCCAATCCGTACAAAAGGCTTCCCAGCGAGAATACGGTCGAGGATATTCCCGTGAACATGACGACAATGCCTTCGGTGACCAAACATCTGGAGAAAGAATACCAGGCAGAAATAAAAACGAATATGGAAAGGATCAATTTGGTGATCTGATAGGTGTCGTCATTGATGCTGGTGAAATTCCAGATATTGTTGAGGTAACAGACTCCCGCCCATACCAACAGCAGTCCCATCAGCAGCAATGCGGCTACCGAGAGATACGTGGAAGTGTCGCCGTATTTCACTGATCCATGTTCATGATCGTTCAATATAATCCATCCGGAAAGGTCTCAGCATGCGGGAGCGCCCCGTATCGTAGTAGATCCAATAGGCGATGGCAATGTAGGCCGAGACGAATTTTACTGCCAATGTCGCCAGTTCCAGTATTCCTTTGAGATCCTCGAATGATTCCAAAGCAAATACAAGGAACAGAAGTACCGATGTAACGTCATCAGGATGTCCTTCTTGTATGCGAATTCGATCGCTATCGCCAGCATGATGAACGACATGATCAGGTCGAATTGGATGGGGCCCCCTACATGCAGCAGATGAGTGACCGCGAATATGAATGTGCTCAGGGCCACGGTAAACATCATCAGTCCTTCGTCAAGTATGCCTTTCCCCATCGCATAGACGCCGAAGAACATCACGATGGTCGAAAGAAGTATCTTCACGATGTAAAGCTGCTGCGACTGGCCTGTCGTATCCAATACGTAATATCCAAGGACCAGCGAAAGCATTGCGAAAGACAATATGCCCGCGGTGGACACAAGGATGTGAGGATATTCCCCGTCGCTGCATCCGTCTATGGGACAGTTGCGGTATTTCGGATCTATGTCAAGGCCAGCAGTGAACAGGTTCTTGATGCCGCTTGTCAGGAAGATGGATCCGGACACCATCATTCCCGTTCCGAATACCATATCGTAGATGTCATCGGGGACGAAGACAGCGATAATGATCGATGCCGACATTATCAGAGATGCCGTCCCGCTCAGGTATTGATGCCTCGAGAGGAATATTCCCGCGCATATCAGGAATGCGATCGTGAAGAAAAGGTATGTGATGCTGAATCCCGCAATTCCCAAAGATATCTCCGATAGAACGAATATCAACGAAGACACTCCGGACAGTAACAGCAGTATGCCCTCTGTGATCGTCTTTTTGTACAATGCGATGAACGAGAAGATCAACACGATGACCGCGAAGACAAGACGTGTGAAAGCGTAAGTGGACGAGTCCAATATCACAAAGTCGAAATATTGGTTCAGCGGATAGAAACCTACGATGATCGTCAGTATTCCCAGCAATATGGTTGCCGCCGTCGGGATCGTACTGTTGATATCCAGTTTGGAATAATGCGCGTATTCCAATATGTTGATATTTCTATCCACGCGTACCATAATTCTTAACGTTGATATAATATTTTACGAATATTATGCATCCAGAATGATGTGATATATGCAGATAATTTATCATTATTCGACAATTGACGAATATAAAAGACGGCAATAGTTAAATACAATATTTCGATGATGTCCTATGGCCAACAACAGTACGCCGACCGCCATTATCGCGAATCCCGCTCCTTTGGGGCTGATCGCATTTGGTATGACAACAGTCTTGCTATCTTTACACAATCTGGGCCTTTATCCTGCCGATTCCGCAATTATGTCCATGGGGATATTCTACGGAGGATTGGCCCAGGTAATCGCAGGCATATTCGAATTCAAGAAAGGCAACACGTTCGGTGCTACCGCTTTCACGTCATACGGTTTCTTCTGGCTGACGTTCGTTGCCATCAACACAGGGGTCATTCCCGGAGTCGAAGCAGCAGATTCCGTATCGCTCGGAGCATACTTTGCCGTCTGGGGAATTATGACGCTCTTCCTGTTCCTCGGAACTCTGAAAGGCAATACGGCCACCAAGGCCGTCTTCCTTACGCTGACGGTCCTGTTCTTTGTGGTAGCCGCCAAGGATCTGTCGGGGATCGGCAGTCTGGCATATGTCGCCGGAGCCGTCGGGATCATCTGCGGCGGATCGGCGATGTACACGGCATTCGCAGAGGTCCTGAACGAACAGCATGAAAGACAGGTAATGCCGCTGGGATGATCGCAACAGGGGCTGTATCCTCACTGATAGGTGAGGGTGCATGCTCCGCTCTTTATGTCAAATCTTGCGGGCAGTCCGTTGGCAAAGACCATTCTGGGTGCTTTATGTCCGACGTCGGCATCGAATACCAGTGGCACTTCCAACTCGGACAGTTCTTCGGAGATGACATCGGCATAATCGTTTCCGGTGTAGAACAGAGGTCTCCCGAATACGAACCCGGAAGCCCCTTCGAGCCATCCGTCCTTCTTCATTCCTCTGAACATCCTGCGGACGCGTTCTTCGGTCATATCATAGGTCTCCATGAACCAAACGATCCCTTCGGACGAATATCTGTCAATAAATCCGCCGACATCCGCTTTATTGGAATGATGATACCATTCCAAGACATCCATACAGCCTCCGATCAATCTTCCTTGGAAGGAAACATCCCTGGAAGTGCTGCGCCATATCGTCCTTTCATCCTCTGAGATAGGTTCCAGTCCGCTGGATCTGTCCTTGAAACCTGCTTCGTGATATTCGAACGATCTCTGGGTTCTCAGATCCCCGCCGAGGAACTGAAGGTTCTCGGAAACGGACCTGTGCCAAGGTTCCATTCCGAAATCCCCGAAATTGCTTCCGTATACCGTAGCGATATCGTGCTCTGCGGTGATCTTGAAAAGAAGGACAGTGTTGTCCGAATAGCCTTGGATCCATTTCGGATTTTTCTCGACGGCATCCCAGTCCATGATGGGAAGCATATCGATCTGGTAGTCTCCGCCTTTGGCGGCTATGATGCATCCTACCGAATCGTCATTCAGAAGCGATACGAACTCATCCACACGCTGTTCGGCCGGGGCGCATATTTTCTCGGGATCTTCGGGAAATACATCGGGAGTGCATCTCACATCGTACCCCAATTCATTCAGTTTCGATACTCCGTTGCTGAAACGGGCTATGTCTGTCTGATCGGTCACGCCGAATGAAGGGGCGGTCACGCCTATGGTATCTCCTTTTCTCAAAGGTCTCGGAATTATCACATGCGGTGTATCCTTCCCGGGACTTATAACGGATTGGTTAAATAGTTTTAAAAATCGATTAAGCAGTATTAAATACTCATAACGAACTGATTTAATCATGTGTGCAGAAATATCGGAAATTTCTCAGTTATATCGCATGAGGAAGGAAGACATTCCGACCTTTTCCGATAGCATCAGCACAGCGTATGAAGGTTACCCCTTCTTTGATTACCTCTTTGATGGCGGCTACAACAAGCCGCTCGTCGAGGAGATATTCAATGTATCCATGAATATTCAATTTCCCAATCTTGTTTCGCTTTCTGCCGATAATAAGGCCAGCTCCGTCGCGATCTTCATTCCGTCGAAATTCACGAACATCGGCGGTATGCGTTATCTTTTCAACGGAGGATTCGGACTTATCGGCAGGATGGGTATGCCCGCAGCCAAGCGTATGAGCAGATACGAGAAGTATGCACTCAAGATCATGAAGGAGAATATCAATGATGACGCTTGGTACGTATTCAATTTCTGTACCAGGCCGGAATATCGCCATACGGGATTGTCTTCGTCTACCATGAGGCCTATGCTCGACTACCTGGATCGTGTGAAGAAGTCCCTGTACCTCGAAACACATAAGAAAGAGAATGTTGCGATGTACGAGCATTTCGGCTTCAAGGTAGTGAACGAGAGCAAGATCTCCGGTTCGGATTGCGATTTCTACGCGATGCTCAGAACACCGCAGTGATATCAGTCCTTTTTGTCTTTGAGGCCTTTGTCCTCGATGACTCTGAGATAGAATCTTTCTACGGCTTCAGACGGTGACAGTCCCTGTTCGCGGAGGATCTTTTCGGCCTGTTCCTTGATCACGGGATCGATACGGGCATTGATGACCGCACCTCTGTAGTTCGGAACCTTTCCGCTCATTACCTCGTCGTAAAGGGATGCTATGTACTGATTGTACATCAGTTTCTTCTCTCTGGCTATAGCACGCACGAGATCTGTCGTACCCGAACCGTATTGTGAGGATTTCTTCTTTCTGTCTGCAAGACAGGGATAGCCTAAATGGACGGCAATATCCTTGAGGACGCTTTTTCTGGAATCCATGTCCTTAGGTCTGAGAAGTTCCGGATCGACTTTTCCGACCTCCGAGACGATCCTGTCGTTGATGTATGCGTAGATAAGGTCTTTGCCGAAATGTTTGGCGATCTGTTTCTCGCAGGGGACCGAAACGGTGAGAAGTCTTTCCACAGCCGCTTTCGTGAGAACATCGTAGGCATTATCGGACTGATCGACGAATTTGGCGCAGCCGCCGAAGTATTCGTCTGCGCCCTGTCCGGTGAGGACGGTATCCTGTTTGCAGTTCAGGCAAACACAGTAGAGTTGCAGTTCGTAGGAGATCGTGAACGGATCGGATGTTCCCGTTGCAGCGATGAGGTCTCTGATGCGTATCTCCACATTGCCCTTGGTCAGGGGCACATGTACCCAGGGAAGGTCCAGCTGCTTTGCCAATTCCTCGGCCTTGACGACATCATAGGAATGCTGTGTTCCGCAGGTGTATAAAGTGACAGATCTGGCATATTCTTTGGCGATGGCCGAAGCGAGACCCGAATCCAGTCCTCCAGAGAACGCAACGCCGATGTCTTTTCCTTCGACGTTCTTCCGTATCGTCGATACGATCGTGTTCTCAAGATCTTCAAATGCGAAAGACATTGCCCGGGAGATATGTTCACAGATATAATTGCCTTCTATCGATACGGATCCGACAGGTACGCTTAATTAGTGCTCACTGTCATTCGTACCCATGGCATCGGACAGTGCACTATTCGAATGGGACGCGGTCGTGTCGCCGTTCGACCGTACCGCAATGATCCAGATATTGTTGGCGATCGGGATTCCGTTCGGTGTATTATTGGTATTGCTGGCTCTGTTCGGCGGAACCCAGGCAAAATATGCCGCGGGTCTGATCCTGGCCGTACTGATCGTCGCTGCGATAACGGCATATGCGGTCCTGAGAAAGAAGTACGTCAGATTCGCGGTCTTCGATGACCGTATAGAACGTATCGATCTTCCGCGTTCGGTGAGAACCGCCGAGAAACTCAAAGAATACACTGTCGTTGCCGGTGTTTTCAGCAGCAGCCTGACAACCGTTGCCACCGGTATCCTGATGCAGACCCAAGATCACACATCCATCAAATGGAGGTCGGTCACTTCGGCGGAGATGTACAGTAACAGGATACGCATAACCTGCAAGGGCAATGAGATGACGATCCCCTGTACGGACGAACTCTGTGCGCGTTTGGCAGAGACCATCGGCGAAAATGTCGCCGAACACAAGATCGTATCAAAGGAATGATATGGCTGCGCCCAAAACGATCACGACCGTTCCGATAACTGCGATCTTCGGTCCGTTGTTCTTTTGGACCATATCTGCGCGGTCTGCCTTTTTCGGTCTTTTCGGATCGTAGATCAGTTCGATCTTTTTTCCGACATCTGCTCCCATCTCATCTACAAGGGCACCGATGATGCGTTTGTATTCGGTGCCGTTATTTCGTAGGTGACCTCAAATTCGGTAATCCTCCTGCGGATCTTGTTACCAACGGTCCTGTGGAATACGTGTGTAACTGTGCCAGTACATATTCCTTTGAGGTTACCGTAGTGTGTATCATGATGGTATTGGATAAAGCCTATTACGATGACTATAAGTCCTGCAATAAGGAGTGCGATACCGAACATGGTCGGGTTCATGGTATTACCTTATCCCCCTTTCCTTCAGGAACGCAAGACTGGGTACGTGTCCGAGATCTGCTCCTCTTTCCAAAAGTTCCGTGCCTATGGCCGCATCTGCGAGACAGCCGTTTCCGTAGAACAGTGAGACGCCCATGTCATACATGGCATCAAGCGAGCCTTCGAATAATGAATCATCGCCGCTTTCAAATGCATCTGCAAGGATCGAGATGGCAATTTCCTCATCGCCGTTCTTGTCGAGTATATTCATCCTTGCGAGGCGGAATCCCGCTCTTTGGCATCCGTTGTCATATGAATCCTCATAATAACCGAGGGCCAATCCGGGGTTGGTATCCTCATAATACGAGCCCATCCGGTATTGGGCCTCCGCATTGCCTTTGTCGCAGGCGCGATGCAATGCCTGAAGGGCTGCTTCCTCATTGGTTTCCAATAATGATATTCCGAGGGCCAGGTCTTCTTCTCCTTTGTCCTTATTCTTACCGAACAGTCCCATTCCGATACTCCTGCTGTCGTATGAAGCGAATCTGTATTGAAGTATGTTGTTATAAAGGGCGGCCCTTCTCCGAAGGAGACCAATAGACTCAAATATGACCTCACATTGGAAGGTTTGACCTTAGGGTCGATACCAGCTTTGCTACGTATAATCATAAGGGGCCGTTTTTCTCCGGTTCCGGACACAGTACTTTGTTCTGGAAAGGAGACACTATCATGGAAGAGCTCAGGCTGCCCTGGAGCAACAGGGAAGGATTGCTGTACGGAGGCATTATCGCGCTGATAACTGCGTTCATAATGTCCACATTGAACATTGCACAGAACAACGGATGTCTGGATGCGGAGGTCCTAAAGACCTCTCTTTCCAGTCTGCCATTCATCTGGGTCGTCGTCATGCTTCTCATGACCTTCGTCGTAGGAAGGATCGCCAACGCGGGTGTCAGAAAATTCACGGAACCTACCGACGGTTTCAATACCAGGATAGTTTTCAACATCATATTCTGCGTTACGATGATGTCGGCATCGATGTCCCTCCTCGGACCGCTTGTCGGTGAGATACTGAGCGGTAACATCACCGGAGACTGTCTCAACGATTGGTCTTCAAGATGGCCCACCAACTTCTTTGCCGCATTCTGGGTAGAGATGCTTTTAGCCCAGCCGATCGCAAGAGGCGCCATGAAGAGGCTTCATATCAGGAACCTGTCGAAGATCAACGGAGGTGCTGTCAATGAATGATCTTATAATCACAATAGGAAGACAGAACGGAAGCGGAGGAAGAGAGGTCGGAAAGAAGATATCCGAGATACTCGGGATCAAATACTACGACCAGGAGATCATCGCTGTTACCGCAAATGAATCGGGTCTGCCTGTTGATGAGGTGGTGAAAGAGGAGGAGCGTTCCAAGGATTCTCCTTTGTATTTCTGGGGAGTGTCCGCTCCCAATCCCGTATTCGTCGCTCAGTCCAAGGCTATCTGCGACATGGCCGAGAATGGGCCTGCCGTGTTTGTGGGAAGGTGTGCCGATTATATCCTGCGCGATCGCAAGAACGTCGTCAACGTGTTCGTTCACGCTCCGTTGGAGGATCGTATGGAACGTTCTGCAAAGAGGAACGGTATCCCCATCAAGGAGGCGGCCAAGAGGGTCCAGGACAAGGACCGTGAGAGGGCGATGTATTATCAGAGATACACCGGACAGATGTGGGGAGTCGTTACAGGATACCACCTGTCTGTGAACACAGGTCCGATAGGCATCGAGAATGCCGCTGATCTCGTCATCGAGTACGTCAGGATGATGGGATATCTGGACTGATCATATCTTAATGGGGCTCTGCCCCTTTTTTCTTATATAATACACAGTCTGCAGTCCTGATTCTTACATGGCTCGTTATCTATCTTCCACTTAAGTGCCCACATCTTCAGATCATGGACAACGATCATCAACTCCCTTCCCGCCTCGGTGAGTCTGTATTCGCTCTTGACTGGAAAGGAACTGCTGTCGACCCTGTTTTCGATAAGGCCCTGGGATTCCAGCTCCTTCAATCTTTCGGACAGTACCTTCGGTGTGATCTCCGCCATGGAAGACCTGATGGTGCTGAATCTCTTCCATTCGTTTCCGCCATCGGTACCCTTGTACAGTTCAAGCATTATCATCATGGTCCATCTTTTTGCGAGATAGTCCATCGTTCTGTATACTGTGCACGCTTTGTCCATGATATACATTCAGATACTCTTCAGTATATATACCTTAGTATATATTTCATATCTATTACGAAAAATATACCATGTGCGGTCCGATCGCATCTTGGGTTTCGTAAAAGGTGATAAGATGAGATGCAGACAATGCGAAGAGAGCATCCCGGTGACCGGGTGTACGAAGAACGGTGTATGCGGAAAGACCGCAGAGACGGCAGATGCCCAGGACAAACTGATCCAATCCCTTATTCTTCTTTCCGACGGTTCACTAGATAAAAAGTTGGATGCGGATATTCAAGATGATATCGACAGGAGAGTCGTAGACGGTCTGTTCATGACGCTCACGAACACAAATTTCGACAAGGACCTCATATTAAGGACATTTGACGAGAACAAGGCCCTGACGAACAGTCTCGGAATGCCCTGTCCGTTCTGTAAAGCGGGAGGACATCCGAAAGAAGGCCTCGGTATCGATTCATACGATGACAATGACGATCTGAGGTCCTTGAAAGAGATGCTGTTGGCAGGTCTCAAGGGATTGGCCGCCTACTATCATCATGCAAGGGTGCTCGGATATGAGGACAGATCCATTCCAGCATTCATACGCAAGGCGCTGAGTTCGATGAGGAAGGAGCTGTCCGTAGACGAGCTTGTAGCACTGAATATGGAATGCGGGTCGGAAGGAGTGAAATGTCTGGCACTTTTGGATAAGGCCAATACCGAGACCTACGGAATACCGGAGATCACAAAGGTGTGTACCGGTGTAGGGAAGAATCCGGGCATATTGATCACAGGTCATGACCTGAAGGATCTGGAGATGCTTCTGGAACAGACCGCGGGCACCGGTATCGATGTTTACACCCATGGTGAGATGCTTCCAGCCAACGCATATCCTGAATTGAAGAAGTACGACAATCTCAAAGGCAATTACGGGGGCGCATGGTATGAGCAGAAGAAGGAGTTCGCGTCATTCAACGGTCCGATCATCGCCACTACCAATTGCGTTCTCATTCCCGATGAGGAATATCGCGGCAGACTTTTCACGACCGGGGTGGCAGGTGTCACAGGTGTGAAATATATACCCGCAGACGAGAACGGCAACAAGGATTTCTCGGAGGTAATAGAATGTGCCAGAAAGTGTTCGTCACCGGAGATCATCGACGATAAGGATCTGATCATCGGTTTCGGACATGATACAGTTCTGAGCCTCGCGGATAAGATCATAGATGCTGTTAAGTCCGGTGCGATAAAGCGTTTCGTCGTCATGGCCGGATGTGACGGAAGGGAAAGATCGAGATCGTATTATACCGAATTCGCCAAGAGCCTGCCCAAGGATACCGTGATCCTCACTGCAGGATGCGCCAAATACCGTTACAACAAATTAGACCTCGGAGACATAGGAGGGATACCCCGCATCATAGATGCAGGTCAGTGCAACGACTGTTATTCCCTTGTCGTGATCGCATTGGCATTGGCGAAGGCATTCGATACGGATGTCAACGGACTTCCGCTGTCCTTCAACATATCATGGTATGAACAGAAGGCACTTCTCGTGCTTCTTTCATTACTGTCTCTGGGAGTGAAGGATATCATGCTCGGCCCCAGGCTTCCCGTGTTCCTTACACCCAATATCGTTAAGGTCTTGGTAGATACTTTCGGTATCAAGGTCAACAGTGAGGTCAATGTCGACCTTAAGATATTGGAGATAGAATGAGGTGTTGAGATGCAACCGAATATGAAGAATAATCAGATGTCCAAGCAGGAGATCGATGAATTGTTGGGCAAGGCCGATGTCTGAGCAATATCCACTGTCGGTGCAGACGGTTTCCCTTACGCAGTTCCCGTGAATTTCGTGATGATGGACGGTATCGTCTATATCCGCGGACGCAGGCTCGGAGAGAAGATCGATAACGTGAAGGCAGATCCGAAAGTGTGTTTCACTGTTTGGGACAGGATCGGATACGAGGATTGCGGTGTTGCCGCATGCGATACCACAACAGTATACGAGTGTGTGGTGATCCGCGGCAAAGCAGAGTTCGTCGAGGACAATGACGAGAAAACAAAAATGCCTCTGGCACTTGTGGATAAACTCGCTCCGGGAAAGACCGATATGGACCTCAAGAAGGTACCGCCCACGGCCGTATACAAGATCGTTCCCGTTTCCGTCACCGGAAAATACCACAGGCCGGCTGCCGGTAACAACGTTCGCAGTTACTAAACCATTTACGGCCCTTCGGGGCCGATCTAGGATCAGTGATGATATGGCAACAGTCAAGGTAGATATGAGAATGTGTGATAAGACGGCAACAGTGACCGTAAAGCTCAGAGAAGACGGGGATCTCGATGTCAAGATCGAGTCTGATTGTTCTGATGTTGCGGCATATGGCAGGAATCTCACCAAGATCACGATGAACGATGTGATAGATTACGGTGCAAGCGCGATAAATTCCATGGAGAATCGTCAGAATCTGTCGCCTCACTGTCTTGTACCCTCCGCAGTATTCGATGCAGCTTGGCTGGAATTGGGCATGATCAGCAAATCTTTGGTCAAGAAGGTCAGGATGAGCACTGTTGAATTCACCGATGAGAACGGGGAGCTTTTGAAGGACTGAGTCATTTCAGGTGAATATTTCGATGGCGACAGCCTTTCTTTATCCTGATACACGGTCATCGGAAACAGGATCTGTTCATTACCGGGACGTATTGCCGTTATGTCGATTTCGGCCGTATTGCTGTAATATTCACTGTTTTGTTAACAGCTCTTTATAACAACACTTAAAATCGAATATGAGATTTATTATCTCATGGCGAAAACATTATGCGTGGTTTGCAACGGAGAAATGAAAGGCCTTGAAGCTATGAAAGAGGAAGAATGCTGCCTCTGCCATAAGAAATTCATGGCCCGTATGACCTGTTCCGAGGAGCATTATGTCTGCGACAGATGTCAGGTCGAGGCATGCTCCAAAGTGTACAAAGATATCTGTATGAATACCAAATCCGACAATGCTTACGAAATCGGAAAGATGATGTTCGATGCACCCTGCACACGTATGCACGGTCCCGAGCACCATCTCCTGGTCGGATTCGCACTTCTCACAGCTTACAAGAATGCCGGCGGCGATATCGATCTCGAGAAAGCCCTGGCCGTTCACAAGGAGAGGAATGAGTTCGTTCCCGCCGCATTCTGCGGAAAGAACGGATCATGCGGTGCAGCGGTCAGTACCGGTGCGGCGTATTCCATCATCACCGATTCGAATATCCTCTGCAAGGAGACATGGGGAGAGTCCCAGCTGATAACCGCAGAGTGTCTCACAAGGGCAGGAGAGATCGGAGGTCCCCGCTGCTGTAAGAGGGACGGTACGCTTTCGATCATCACCGGTACCAAGATCATCAACAAGAAGATGGGTACCGACATCAAACTCCCGACCGAGAAGATCGTCTGCGAGTACATGAAGAAGAATCCCAACTGCATAGGAAAGAGGTGTCCTTTCTCACCGTCCAACAAGGATGCGAAAGAGACCTCCGAAGGGATCAAGATCTTCTGTTAAACAATTTCGGGCCGAAAGGCCCTTTTTCCCACAAAAATACTTAAAGAAAGATATTCGGATGCAGGCTCATGTCCAAGAGGATCTATTTTGCCGGACCTTTGTTCTGTACCGCTGAAAGAGATTACAATACAGCCGTTAGGGATGCGTTGGCCGCTGCCGGTTTCGATGTCTTTTTACCGCAGGAAAGCAGCCTCAACATCGATAAGGGCTGCATGGACGATCCCGTGAAAAAGACCGAGATGGGAACGAAGATCTTCGGGAAGGATCTGGATGAGGTCAGGAATGCCGATATCCTGGTCATCAATCTCGACGGAAGGGTCCCCGATGAGGGCGCATGCGTCGAGCTCGGTTACGCATATGCTCTGGGCAAACCATGTTTTGCGATCAAGACGGACGTCCGTACGGCCGAGTTCGGGGTAGATAATCTTATGACCTCCGGTGCCGTCGGCAATAGGATAGCCGGGTCAGTAGATGAACTGGTAAGGATGATATCTTCCTGCTCAGATTGATTCCATTAGGTAGTTGTCGGCATAGACATTGCGGTTCCATTCATTGAAACAGATCGAGCCGTCGGAGTTAACATGTCCGATACCGTGAACGAACACTTCGTCAGCCAGATGTGTTGTAAGCTCGAAGGTATTTCCGTAGACATATCCTAAGATCGGATAACCGGTCCCGCCGCTTTCGATAACGGCGAGGAAAAGAGTGCCGTCTCCCAGCGAGGTGTATTCTCCGTTACGGTACCCGTAAAAATCGATCTGATACCAATGGCCTTCGAGTTCATTGTCAGTACAGTTCCTGTAGGCCAATCCTGCGGCCGCGGATGTGAACACCAGAATGGTCACAATGACGATAACGGTTGCTTTGAAATTATACTAACGGGCATCAATCGATGTCTGGATCATATGTATGTTGCGGGGATCGCCGGCAATTCATTTTTGATCTGCCTTTTGTTCCACGGTCTCATTGTATGCGACCTGTTTCGCTGCATCCGTCTCATCTTCGAACACAGGTTCGGGAATGTTATGGCTGTGTTTCCCTTTGTACATGAATGATCCGAGGACTATGACGAAACCGACGATCATCACTATCGGGATGAGGAAGAACATTCTGAAGATGATCGCGATCGGAATGCACGCTACCAGTATGAAGAACCACATCGCAATTGTCACGATGAATACGGCCTGGCTTCCGGAATTGTCGAAGTTTCTGTATGTCTTGACATCCTGTTCGGTGAATATTCCGTAAGAAGGGAATTGTTTGGCGCGGGCGAGATCGGTATTGGCGTTCTTTCTGTCCAAAACGGCGTCCATATACCAAACATCGGAGTTGTTGGGGTCCATCTGCATGGCTTTGGCCAAAAGTGCCCTGGCAGTGTACGCATCTCCGTCGTACATTGAGTATTTGATGAGTTTGAGGGTGTTGACCGTCTCGGAAGAACAATCCATTTTGACATCGATCTTTCCCACGACTGCCTTCTCGTTGATGATCTGGCGGCCGCAATAGGTGCAATATCCCTTGAGCAGGGTATCCTCCATCTTTACTTCTCCGCCGCAATACGGGCAGGTGCATGCGATCAGTGTCATTTCGTTTCCCGGTGCTGATGTCACTCTACGATACGGCCGCATGCATTTTCAGTACATTATATTTACTGAGAAGGGGGCAGGTCATTTCAGATGTTTTTTATTCTCGCTGCGTGAGAATATCTCTTCGCCTATTATCTTCAGGGAATCTTTCTTGAGATCTTCGTCCGTAAAGACGATTGGTTCGTACCCTTCTTTACGAAGGGCTTGGGCTTTGATGATACAATAATTGTGGATGTGGACATCGGTCTTGCACAGTTCTGCCTTTATGTACCAAAGATCGGGGATGTTGTCATTGTCCTCGATGTCCTTGTCCACACGTTCCTAGCATTTATCGGTCTTATCAAGCTTGAAGAGTTGCCACAGTTTATGCAACTCTCTGACGATCTCGGGTTTTGTTGACAGAGCCATCGATCAAGTGAGAAATTAATCGTATTTAAATTCGATTGGGGATGACGTACCTTTTTTTTAGGTTTATAGTTATAAATGCCCTTTCAATCACAATGTTGTGTATGCCTTCTGTCCGGCCGTAAAAAGTGAATGGACCGCAGAAGGTTGTTCTGCGATCCGAAAACAGTTTTGCTATCTGCAGATCACTCGAGTACGTCGGACATGGCATAGACCACGCCCTTCTTCTGAGATACTACCCACTTTGCGGCCATTACGGCACCGCCCACGAAGATCTCTCTCGAATGGGCCTGGTGGCGGATCTCTATACGCTCGGAGTTACCGATGAACATCACGGTATGGTCTCCGACGATGTCTCCTCCTCTGATCGCATGGATTCCGATCTCCTTTCCGCGGGGGCAGACGCCCTCACGTCCGTAGACGAACTCTTTGCCGCCCATGGCCTTGCTGATGATCTCGGCAGCGGTCATCGCTGTTCCGCTGGGTGCATCCTTTTTCTGGTTGTGGTGGGCCTCGATTATCTCCACATCGTAATCGTTGCCCAGGTATTCTGCGGCATTCTTGATGAGTTTGAAGAAGACTCCGACACCGATGGAATAGTTGGATGAGATCACTGCCGCGACCTTGTTCTTTATGACGGCTTCGGTGATGTTAGTCTTCTGTTCTGCGGTGAGTCCGGTGGTACCGATGATGAGATTGACTCCGGCGCCTGCTGCAACGGGTGCGTTTGCTGCAGTTGCAGGGGCAACGGTGAAATCGATGAGGACATCGGTCTTTGATTCTTTCAGGACCTTTGCAAGGTCCTTGGAATCGGAGACGGGGACGTCCAGTTTGCCTACGCCGACGATCTCTCCGATGTCCTTTCCGGTATTGACGATGTCGAATGCCGCGGAAAGTGTGATGCCTTCGGTAGCCAGAATACGGCGGACGATGAGATTTCCCATTCTTCCGCATGCGCCTACGAGTGCTGCTCTAACTTCGCTCATAATATATCGTGCTGCAATCTGAACGGCAATATTTAACGAATATCATTAACAAACTGATTTTCCGTTCATGGATCTGTTTGTTTCACATGCGGCGTTCTATTATTGCTGAGTGACACGGCGACCTTCGCCATCGGCTGTCATGCTGCGACCGCTCGTTGCCGGCGGGTCATCATCCGATCACAATGCAGGTGCGCCGTCCATGATCTCGCCGGACACGGTCATGACGCATTCTTTGCCATCGCCGAGGACGAGGGCCTTACCGTCATCTATTACCGCGGCCACACACTCGGGGGCATTCTCCGGCAGAGTTATGTCCATACCGAGGAATTTCCCGTCGACGACCTTGGCTACCTTTATGCAGACCTTTTCGAGGTGCTTCATATCCACTCTCGAATCGGTGTTCTCCAGGCCCGAGTTCATCACGGTGCCGTTTGGTACGTCACATGAAGGATCCAGAAGGAGCAATGAGTTTCCGCCCATGTCCATATCTTCGGCTGCCATGAGCATACCGAACGACTTCACACCGCGGAAATTCGCAGGTTTAAGGTTGGCAATGATGAGAAGTTTCCTGCCGAGCATCTTTTCCGGAGCATAGAAACTCTTTATGTTGGTAACAACGATACGGGGTTCTTCCTCTCCGATATCGACCTTGAGGATGTAGAGCCTTTCTGCGTCGGGGTGGTCCTCCACAGATACCACTGTTCCGATACAGAGGTTGAGTTTTTTGAAGGCTGCGAAGGGTTCCTGTTTTTGATCGGCTGTATCGTTTTCCATTCTCGTTCATCTCGCTGTACTCCCGTAGTTCGAGGGCGACAGGGGAATGATGTACAAGGACGATATAAAGATGATACATGTCCGGAAAGAAGGAACCATAGACATGCCCGTACCGTTCTTGGGACATGCTTTCATGGATTTCACATGGAATAGGCCTATTTCGAGAGATAATAATTCGGAGGAGCAGATGAACCCATATAAATAAGGAAGAGATACAGGTGCTATTCAAAGGTTGTATGCTATGGAGAAAAATATATTCACTTCCGAATCTGTTACTGAAGGACACCCTGACAAATTGTGTGATGCTATATCCGATGCCATCGTAGATGCCTGCATGGAGCAGGACCCCATGTCCCGTATCGCATGCGAGACCGTCGCCTGCACAGGATACATACTTGTCACCGGTGAGATCACCACTCTGGCCCAGCTCGATGTTCCCGAGATCGTCCGTAAGACCGCATTGGATATCGGTTATGACGACGGATGCAAAGGTCTTGACGGAAACTCCTGCGCCGTGTTCGTAGCTATAGACAAACAGTCCCCCGATATCGCCATGGGCGTCGATAAGGCACTCGAGGCACGCGAGGGAACGCTCGGAGACGGTCTGGACACAGGTGCCGGAGATCAGGGTATGATGTTCGGTTACGCCACAGACGAGACCAAGGAACTCATGCCCTATCCTATAGCGCTGGCACACAAGCTCGCAAAGAGACTCACCGAGGTCAGGAAGGACGGTACGCTGAGCTATCTCCGCCCGGACGGAAAGACACAGGTCACCGTCGAGTACGGAGAGGACGGACGCCCGGTCAGACTGGATACAGTAGTTCTTTCCACCCAGCATGACGAGAATGTTACCCAGGAACAGATCCACAAGGATATCAAGAAGTACGTCTTCGATGCCGTACTCGATCCCAAGATGGTCGATGCAAACACCAAATTCTTCATCAACCCCACCGGAAGGTTCGTTATCGGCGGACCCCACGGGGATGCCGGACTCACCGGAAGGAAGATCATCGTCGATACATACGGCGGATATGCCAGGCACGGCGGCGGAGCATTCTCCGGTAAGGACTGCACCAAGGTCGACCGTTCCGGAGCATATGCGGCAAGATACGTTGCCAAGAATGTTGTTGCTTCCGGACTCGCACAGAAATGTGAGGTCCAGTTATCCTACGCCATCGGTGTCGCACAGCCCACATCCGTGATGGTCGATACTTTCGGCACGGGAAAGCTTTCCGACAACAAGATCACGGACATCGTCCGCGAGAACTTCGATCTCCGCCCCGCCGGAATCATCAAGATGCTCGATCTGAGGAGACCCATCTACAGGCCCACAGCGGCATACGGACACTTCGGACGTGACGATTTGGACCTTCCCTGGGAAAGGACCGACAAAGCAGAAGATCTGAAGAAATATCTTTGAGAATTTCAAGCGGGTCCGGTCCGATGATCCGAGATCGGATCCGCAACTTTCATTTTTCACTCCGGTTGACAATTGTAATTTGCACATTCGGACCTATCGGGCCTGTTATGAGTAATGATTATTATTCAAATAATTTTTATTTAGATAATAATTCTATTTACTGATGATCGGTATAGAATTCATAGGCAGAGATAACGAAATGAAGATCCTGAACAAGGAATATGAGAGAAAATCTTCTTTCATTCTGATAACCGGCAGACGCCGTATAGGAAAGACAAGGCTAATCAAAGAATTCATCTCTGATAAGGAAGCCATCTATTTCCTTACATCCAATCAGACCGAGAATCTCATACTCAGAACGGTTTTGGCCTATATTTGATCCAAGGAGTCATCTTGGAGACATAGAAGAATCAGTCAACAGAAAATCAACGGTTGTTTAGATTGAGAGTGGAGCCACCTTTGAGATTCGAACTCCAGACCTGCTGATTACAAGAGCCGAACGAATGTTAGGTTTTCTTGAAATTTCTTTGTTTATCATGTTGTTTTGTTCGAAACAATGTGTAATATTATGTTAAAACGCGTCAAATCGTTAAGTATTGACCGAATGAATATTGGCATTTTGGGGGCATTTGGGCCTTGAAAAGCCCCCGGGGGCACGATGGGGGCATCGTTGGTGATAAATCAGCAGGTTTTGCACCATTTTTATTTCAAATCGTTATAAATCATAGTATTATCAGGTCAAATTGTAACGAAAAAATCGGTAGTTGGGGGCATTTCAAAGCCTGAAACTTGTAAAACCTGCTGATTTTCAGGAGTCTACTACAGACTTCTGACATACTGATTGTGGCTAAGCCGCACATTTGTTTCTGAAGTCTTTGTTCATTATTGATTTAACATGTATTGTCATACATGATGGTCGCAATGTTGCGATTTATTTCCCGCTTGTTGGTAAACGAAGTATTCATCGGCAGCTTGTAGTTTTAACGGCGAAGCACATCTTATCGGCACTATGGCCAAGGTCAGGGACACCGTCGAAGTAACAGGTATTAGTTTGGGGAGTGTTTCAAGAGCACTGTCTTCATTGAAAGAAAAGGGCTTGATCATACGTACCGGAACCAACCGCAATGGTCTTTGGGTAGTTGTTGGGAAGATTGATCATTAACCTCTCTCAACCTCTCTCAAC
>DAYM01000006.1:0-2040 GCA_002506905.1 Methanomassiliicoccaceae archaeon UBA328 | reverse complement strand
CCTCTCTCAACCTCTCTCAACCTTCAATATGACGAAAAACAAGTCGATCGCGCCTCATCGATTCTGCATTGTGCACTCTTTTCTATCAAGAATAAGGGTTGAAACTTTCTGGTAAACACCGTATCTTCACGGTTCGGGATCTATATGTCATTACAATAGCATTGGTGATATCATCGTGTAGAATCATCAGATATCGTTCGATTACGATATGTTTCTGTCGCAATATTTGATTATCCTTTATTATCTCGGGATATGGTTTTATATACGGACGCAGATACATTTCCATCGAGATGTCGCGCGCAAGGATCGAGTATCCTCGGCACGATTGGATCGGCAGCCGATGATGCCGGCCGAACGTTCGGCAGGTTATCCGGCCGCAGGTCATCGAATGATTACGTGCGAAACGCAATCAGGTAATACAAATGACAAGCCAAGGAGGGGGGGAATTATGCGCATTCATACGCCCTATATATCAGCATATAACGTCGAGGCGTCTGTTTTCAGGCTCGGCAGAATATCTGGATCGCCCGGATGGCAAGTCCCATCTGCCTGAGATTTATCATTTATACGATTCTGCACGGGAATTCCGCAGCAACGTAGATCGTGGCATCGATTGCGATTCCGGGTCGATATGCGGAACGATTGTTTTTCACCCGCAATGTAGGACATGCGGGTATTTGGGAGAATTAATATGAATAAGAAAATACTAATTGCCGGCGTGATCGCTTTGGCGGTCCTGGCATCATCGATGGCCATCATATCCGAGGTCGATGATGGGTCGGTTTCAGCTGAGATAACTAATACAGACGTCGCCAAGATCGGTGATGCAAAATATCAGACATTACAATCTGCATTCCAAGCTGTGGAGAGTGGACAGATGATTGAATTGCTCACTGATTGTACGGGCGGAGGTCTGTTCCTCGGAGCAGGTTCCAAAACGATCACGTTGGATTTCAACGGATACACATACACGGCAACCGCCCCATCGGTCGGCTCTCTCGGAACGCCGACGCAGGCATTCCACTTCGAGAGGGGGAACACGGTCACATTGAAGGACGGTACGCTCAAGCTCTCGAACGAATCGACACTTAAGATGGGCATACAGAATTATTGTACACTCACTCTCAACAACTTCGATGTGGATGCCAGTGAAGACACGTACTGTTCTTACGCTATCAGCAACAACTTCGGTTCATTGACGGTCACCGGCGGTTCCGACATCACAGCATATTCAGGAAAGGTAGCATTCGATGTCTACTACTGGCCCAGTAACAGTTACGCAGAGGGAGTGACTGTAACATTCGGTTCCGATTACACAGGAACGGTCAGCGGAAAGATCGAGTACGGTTCGGACGGAACATCGACCGGTAAGGCTGACGTTGCGACGAAAGCTAAGCTTGTGATCAACGCAGGTACATTCATCTCATCATTCACGGTATACGGTCTCAATGATAATGGGGACACAGGAATTACGATCAACGGCGGGTCGTTCACCGATCTGGTCGATGCTGTAAGGTATGCTGCAAGCGGAAAAACGATTAAATTGGCTGATGATGCGACAGGTCCGGGAATAGGTCTCTTCAATACCGAAAGGGGTCAATACAAGATTGCGGCTAAGTCGCTGACGATCGATCTGGGCGGACACACATATACTGTAATCGGTCCCGCCGTCGGATCGGGGGACAACTACCTGACGCAGGGATTCCATCTCGAAACAGGGTGCGAAAACTTCACATTGAAGAACGGAACGATCACATCACAGTCGGAGGTCCGGCGTGAAGATGCTGGTCCAGAACTACTGTGATCTGACTTTAGAGGATGTGATATTGGATGGGTCGAACATCGGTAACGGACAGTATGTGCTCTCCAATAATTGCGGAGTAGTCTCCATAACCGGTACGACGAGCATCACCGCCCCCACCGACGGATTCGCGTTCGATGCGTGTTCTACGAATCAAGAAGTCTATTCGGCCGGAACGCAGGTCACTGTGGACACGACAGGGACGATAACAGGCAAAGTGGAATTTGGCGTATGGGGAA
>DAYM01000005.1:44930-185230 GCA_002506905.1 Methanomassiliicoccaceae archaeon UBA328 | reverse complement strand
GAATCCCTTCAGGCCCGCCTGTTTTCACACTTCAGTTCATCTGGGTCATGTTCCATTAGAGACATCGATTTAAAAACCCCTGATAGGCCCGCCACATTCCGACCGTATCCCAACATAACGCGGTGCGATCTGTATTCGTCTGAAACTGGCCGTTTCTGCCGAAAAACGACATGTCCGCACAAGATCGCGTACCCGAACCATATCTTGGGCAATACCGGCGGCCGTCGGAACACAAAAACCAACAACGACCGAACCGCCCACAAGAACGGAGAAATATTATTAAGATACACATCCGTTCTATCACATGGAGAGAGACCGAACCATCGTCTTCGTGATACTTGCTGCCGTCATTATCGCCGCAGCAGGTTGCGCATGGTACTTCTTTAACCATAACGACCAGTCGAACATATACGCGGGCGACTGGAAGGCCACTTATGCCTACGGTTACGATTCCGACGGCCGTGCATTCGAATACGATGTAAATGACTCGGACCTGACAGAAAAAGACATATGGATTATCTACGAGAAAGACAACCTGTTCCTTCTCATACAAGACGAAATGGCCTTCACCGGAATATCCGACAATAATGCTCTCTTGAGCTGTTTCGGGACCGAAACAAGGAAGGACAGCTATTATGCGACCTGCCTCGACAACGTCCTGTATGTATCGGCCTTCGTTAATGCCGGTGATGACAGGACCATCTTATGGTCCATCATCTACACCAGGGACAGGGTCATGCCGGAAGATGCGGCAATTGACGATTTCGATCTGACAGAATCATGGGAAATGGTCAGCGGTACCGCATTTACCGGGACCAGCAAGGACCTCAACGGAAGCTATTTCGAGTTCACATCATTCAACGGCAATACTTTCATGGGCCTGATGAAACAGGATTACAACGGTACTGTCATCGAGAGGGCCGTCAAAGGCTGCCTTTTCGATACCGAAGATGAGAACATAACCTGCGAAGCACGTTTCATGGACATCGACGGAAATATGTGGAGAGCTACGATATCCAACGGAAAATGGATGTCTGCGGTCTACCTCGGTGCGGCCGAATCGCCCGAAATAAAGGGCGTCGCCGTCTCTGTCGAACGTTTCTATACGCCAAACGGCACCGAATACGATGTGGAAGAAGATGTGGTCGATCTATCAGGCACCGTATGGAATATGGAATGGAGTATGACGCTGAAAGAAAACGGCGATATGGAAGGCACGTATGACTTCGAATACGCCTACAGCATACATTTCACTGCACAGCAGGGACGCCAATTGGTCGGTTATGTTGTCGACAGCGGGATGGAATACGGGATCGCCGCGTTCATAGTGTCTGCCGCCGATGACCCGAACCCCGTCGTAGAATATGTGATCCTCAGCGATAACCTGTACGATTACGGATTCATTATCCTGGACAGCGATGTGAATGATATGTCCGTATACAGCCTGTACGAACATCTGAGCGGTGCATGCGTTTCCGAATACGAGTACTTAGTAAAAGAGACGGGCGAAGACCGATCTTGAGGCGCCCGATCTCACCACTCTGCTTTCTTCCCTACATGCGAATATGATCGATGATGCAGAGGCCATATGCATATTGGTAAATCTTAGAAAGAGAATGATAGGTGCCAAGAAGGCCTCTGATTGAACGACCGCGTAAAGAAAGCGCGTACACCTGCGATGGTATTCATAATCCTGATAGGAATAGTCAGTCTGTTCTCGGATATGACCCATGAAGGGGCGGCCAGCATTCTCGGCGCATATCTTTCCCTGGCAGGTGCGTCGGCAGCGGCCATCGGCTTCATATCGGGTCTCGGTGAACTTATCGGTTACTCTCTGCGTCTGGTTACCGGAGTGATCGCAGATAAGGCCAGAAAATACTGGACACTAACGGTCATCGGATATGTCGTAGATTGCGTTGCCATTCCTCTTCTTGCCCTCATTCCCGAGAACGGATGGATCTGGGCCTGCTTGCTGATAATCATCCAGCGTACCGGAAAGGCCATCAAGAAACCTTCCAAGGACACGATCCTGTCATTCGCCGCATCGCAGGAAGGTGCGGGAAAGAGCTTTGCCATACAGGAAGCATTGGACCAATTGGGAGCGTTCCTCGGCCCCGTCATACTGTTCGTCGTTATGGCCCTTCAATCGAATCCGGACACGTTCTCCGCATATTCGATGTGCTTCGCAGTGCTCGGCATACCGGCATTTGCGACAATCGCGCTGCTGATCTATTCCAAACACAAATTCCCCAACCCGGAGGATTTCGAACCCGAATCCAAAGAAAAGGGCGGAAGACTGATCATGAAACCTTCGTTCCTGATCTATATGCTGGGCGCCGGCCTGTTCGCAATGGGCTTTGTCGATTTCACATTGATCACCATGCATGTCTCGAGAGAGGCCCTGATCAATGCAACATACCTCCCCCTGCTCTACGCCGCCGCGATGCTTGTGGATGCTGTTGCGGCACTGATATTCGGATGGATGTACGACAAGTACGGGATCGGCGTGCTTGCGGTATCCACTCTGATATCTGCAGCCTTTGCTCTGCCCGTGTTCATGACGGACAGCGTCCCCATCGTGGTATTGGGAGTGCTGATGTGGGGTGTCGGCATGGGTGCGCAGGAATCCATCCTCAAAGCGGTCGTCACCAATATTATCCCGAAGAACGTCCGTTCCACAGGATTCGGTATCTTCCAGACGACATTCGGTGTCTGTTGGTTCCTGGGAAGCTGGGCCATGGGTGCACTGTATGACGTCAATATCGCCTGGCTTGTGATATTCTCCATAATAACGCAGTTCGTGGCCATTCCGTTGTTCCTTTTGACCGGTGTTCAGAGGAAGAAAGAACTGTCTGCCGAACCGGTCAATGGATGAACCGTACATCCAGAGAACAAAACAACCTTATATTCACAAGCCTAACCAGTATGCTATGGGAATCTTCTCAAAAAAGAAGGTAAATGCAGAATCCCTCAAAATACTGGAAGAGGGTATGTCCTATCGCGGGACTGATGACAAGAAAGCCTTCGAGGTCCTGATGCAGGCGGCCGAAATGAACAACGAGGTCGCCGAATTCTGCATCGCGAGGATGTACGAGACGGGAGTGGGCACCGAGAAGGACCTTAAAGAAGCAGTATCGTGGTATTCGGATTCCGTCGATGACGGATGCACCGTATCTGCGATCTACCTCGCAAGGATGTTCTGCAAAGGATTCGACAGCGAATACGATGCGGACGAGACCGAGGGGCTCATAACGGACCTCTTGGAAAGCGGAGACCTGGAAGCATTCAGGAAGGCCCCCGACGTCATCTACGAAGTGGCCGATATGCTCTGCAACAAGAAGACGGCATTCGACGGAACGGAGATCGGCGAGAGACTCATGCAAAGAGGCGCAGATTTCGGTATCGACAAGTGCCAGAAGTACTTCGATTAAACCATTTCCCTTCTTTTGACCGTCAATACGGACAGCAAAATGATATAACCCCTCTCTGCATTGGCAGTCGCATGACAGACGTCATTCTTCACACCACAATGGGTGACATAACGATCAAAATGTACACAGACATGCCTATCACCACCGGCAATTTCGTAAAACTCTGCAAAGAGGGTTTCTACGACGGCGTGATCTTCCACCGTGTCATCGATGAATTCATGATCCAGGGAGGAGACCCGGAAGGTACCGGAATGGGCGGACCCGGATACACCATCGAAGACGAGTTCGGAAAAGGACACTCGAACGTCAGGGGAACCATCTCCATGGCCAACACGGGACGCCCCCACACCGGCGGATCCCAGTTCTTCATCAACCTTGTCGACAACACGTATCTCGACAGGGACAACCCCCGCACACCTTACGCACACCCCGTCTTCGGACAGGTCACAAAAGGAATGGATGTCGTAGATGCTATCGCGAAGGTCGAGACCGACAGGAACGACAAGCCTCTGAAGACCGTGACCATCACAAAGGCCGAAGTGGTCGAGTAAACATATCCAGACGGTCGGATGTCTGTCCGGCCGTCCTAATCCTCATTTCAATTCTTCAAGTATCAGGTGTGTACCGGAGCGCAGGAAAAGCAACGGTACGCCTACCTTTCTGAGTCTGCTTCTGAGCTCACGGTCGTTCGTGAGAACGATGGCGTTGAGTCTTAATGCAACTTCGATCACGGAATCGTCCCCTCTCTTCTCGGCAGGGACTATCTCGTACTTGTTTGCCAATTTCAAAGCGACCTTGGCATACTTGTTCTTGGAACGGGCCAGTTCGCCCAACAAAGGTTCGGGCACCACCATGTGGGCCTGACCGAGGACATCCGATACCATAAGGTCCAGATTCAATCCCAATTCAAAAGGCATGAGTAAGGAGTTTGTGTCAAGGACGACTGTCTGCATCTCATCACTGGTCGACGATACCGTATCCGATGAGTCTCCACTTGTTGGAGATCCTTCTGGATATTGCTACCCTCTGTCCGGGAAGGATACATACAGGGATCTTGAGAGCTACTTCAGCAGAATCATTCCTGGCACTCTTGACGACACCGACGGTGGTCGCTGTTCCTACGCTGAGCATCAGAGGTTCATTGCTCTTGATGCTGTCAACTGTAAGATCGGCTGCCGATCCGACGACACGGTCCAGAAGAACGGTCTTCATGACGAAATCATATGTTACCCTGGGAATGCTGTCAGGGGTTGCAATGACCCTGCCTGTGAGTCCGTCTGATTTTGTGATCGAAGGGTCCAAGGCAGTACCGATGGCAATGAGTCCTCCGGGAACTACCTCTTTGACACTCTTTCCGCCTGCCTCCAGTGAGGTCACCTTTGCGGTCAGCTTCTCGTAGGTCGCTTTTCCGGGCGTCTCCACCCTTCTGCCGGGAACGATCTCGATGTCGTCTCCGACCTTCAGCTTACCCTGGATAAGAGTTCCGCCGATTACACCGCCCTTCAGGTCTGCGGGAACAGTACCGGGAGAGTTGATGTCGAATGAACGTGCCACGTACATGAGCGGGGGCGATACAAGATCTCTCTTGACCTTCGATACGATATGCTCTTCGATTGCCTCGATGAGCATGTCGATGTTTACCCCGCGGTTTGCGGACACCGGTATGATCGGTGCATTCTCCGCGATTGTACCCTTAACGAATTCCTTGATCTGCTTGTAGTTCTCGATAGCCTGCTCACGGGTGACGATATCAATCTTGTTCTGAACAATAATGATCTTATCGATACCTATGATGGACAGTGCCATCAAGTGCTCTTTTGTCTGGGGTTGGGGACACTTCTCATTTGCGGCAACAAGGAGAAGGGCTCCGTCCATAAGGGCGGCTCCCGAAAGCATTGTTGCCATGAGGGTCTCATGACCCGGAGCATCCACGAACGAGACCGCTCTGTGGAATTCCGCATCTGCGCCGCAGTTCTTACACTTCTTCGAAGTGCCGAATGCTGCTGCGCCCTGACAATTGGGGCACTTGTAGAAAGCTACATCTGCATACCCGAGACGAATAGAGATACCTCTTTTCACTTCTTCGGAGTGACGGTCGGTCCACTCTCCGGAAAGAGCCTTTGTGAGGGTCGTCTTTCCGTGGTCGACGTGTCCGATCATCCCGATGTTGATCTCGGGCTGCTTGAGGACCTTCATCAGTTCTCCGCGGGTGTCTCTGTGCCTGATGCAAGAGACTCCTCAATGGATTTGGGTCCGTACTCTGCGATCTTCATGTTGATCTGCACGATCTCAGGAGAGATCTCGGCTCCGCGAACCGCAACTCTTCTCCTCTCACCGTGATAAATCTCGTGATATCCGAGGCCGTCCGAAAGAAGGAGCTTTCTTCTTGCCCTTCCGGGGAGGTCTCCTCTCATAGGAGTGCCGTTTCCGTCGCTTCCGCCCGTGATCTGAAGTTTGTATCCGGGAAGTCCGACAAATATTCCATCCACGACTTCTCCGATCTTTTTACCAATCAGAGAGCTCGCGTGGTATCCAGACACGGCAACGTTATATGATTTGCCGGTCTTCACATCGTTTACGATAGCTTTGAAATCTACCATTTGAACACCTGTAAAGCGCCTTATAATAATACCCTTTATAAAGCCTTTGGTATCGTCAGTTGTCGCGGAGGTTGTTTCCGAGACGTCTCTTGAAATCATTGATCGTCTCGACACTCATGGGATCCACGCCCTGAGACCTTGCCAGATGGAGCGATGTATAATCTCCTATCATGACTGCATTGAGCGATCTCTCCAATGCTGTGGCACCTTTGATGGGGACGACAAAGACATCCTGGCCGTATTCCTTCAGGGAACCTATCGCCTTATCCGCCAATTTCCTGATCTCTTCGGATGCTTCGCATTCATAAAGGAATACGGGGGCACACCTGTCCCTGAGCTCTCCTTCCGACCATCCGGAGATCTCGTTGTAATTGAATTCCGGAACGGAACCGGCAAATGCCAGCATCTTGGAATTCTCATTGATCTGACCCATCCATCTGATGGCCGATGCATATATTCCGGCGGTAGTGTATATTATCGGCACTCTGACGCCGATGAAATCCGCCGCCTGCTTCGCTATGCTGTCCTCGGAATCCAGTTCGTCCCTTGCAACGTAAAGTGATGGGACGAGTTTGCGTATCTCGTCTCCGCAGTGTGTGCCGCAGACCTCATCCATGATGCATGCGATGTATCCGAGGTTCGCACCCAGGGCACTGCGGGGCTGTATTCCCTTCTTGAGCCTGAGTATTAGATCGCCGTTGCGGGTCCCGAGCTCTTCCAGTTTCCCTCCGGACGTGATCAGTATCCTGGGACATTTCAGATCCACTATCTGATTGTACATTGAAAGTGTCTCTCTGGTGTTTCCGGAATAACTGGAAACTATCGCAAGCGTACGTTCATTCACCCATCCGGGTATGAACGGATATCTCTGGACGGTTATCGGAACATCCACATCGCGTACCACGCAATCATGTATTATGTCGCCTGTGATGGCAGAACCACCCATGCCGCACATCATTATCCTGTCAAAATCGTAATTCAGATCGATGTCTATGCTTGCTGCCGTGGAAAGATCGTCCGCGAAACCGCGGACCTCCGAGAACATTTTGTCTATGGCTACCCCGGCCTTGTCGGACACGGGCACCTGCTGGGACATATCACATTCCCCAGAAGGGCTCATCCATTCTCTTGAGGGCTATGACATCTTCCATTGCCATCTTCTCGTCCTCGGTCAGGTCGATCTTGGACAGTGGCTTGATGGCCGATCCGATGAGGTCCACATAAAGGATATCCTCTTCGTTGATCTGTCTGCCTGCGGTGACTCCGTCGATACCAATGGCGACCTCCTCACCCTGTTTGGCCTCTTTGAGGGTGTCCTCTCCGGTATGGATGCTCTTGATCTTTCCCGCATCCTTTCCGTCTGATGTCAAAAGGTTCTCTCCGGGCCTTATCCTTCCGGCGAGAACACGGACACCTACGATGGCGGGCTTGCTCACACGGAATATGCATCCCGGCAGGATCTTCAGTTTGGCAGGGAATGCGATCTCCGACCTCATGTCGGTATCGGTGGACCTCTTGGTATCTTCCACCCATTCCTGATAATCCTCGATAAGCGAGTATACGATCTGGTTTGTTAGGACCTTGAGATTGACCTTCGGCATCTCGTCCTCGGCATCCTTTGTGATGTTGACGTTGAAACCCAGAAGAACGCTGTTCTCCTTGTCTCCGTAAGCGGCCTCGACGATATCCCTTCTGGTGATGTCACCCACACCATATTTTCTGATCGGGATGCCCAACGCCTTGGCCTCGAATGCCAATGCTTCCAGGGAACCTATGGCATCCGCCTTGATGCTGATACCTTTCTCCTGCGTCTCAATCTTGATGCTTGATTCCTCGGTGAGCTCCTTGACGGAGGGGTCGTTCTGACCCTTGACCACTCTGAAAGGAGCGCCTGCGATGACGCCTTCCATGTTCTGACAGGAGATCTTCACTCCCGCAGCGGCGTTGACCTCTTTCACCGATTCGAATCTGTCCCTAGGATCGCGGATCTCGTCCAACGGCTTGGGTTTGAGGATCGCTTTGACCTTCGTCACCACGGGTGCGCCCCTGGTGCCGAGAGCTACCGAGTCCCCTCTCTTTATCGTTCCGCTGTAAAGGATGACATCCATTGTCTTTCCGAGACCTTTTTCCTCTTTGATCTCCAGGATCGTACCTCTTCCGAGGCCCTCTCCTTTCTCTAAACGGCCTTCGAGGAAACGCTGTGCCAGACCTATCAATACCAACAGGAGATCAGGTACTCCCTCTCCCTCTTTGGCGCTGATCGGCACGAGTGCAACGGCCTTTGTGAAATCGTCAATGCGGTCGTATCTGTCAGCCGATATGCCTTCTTCGGCAAGCTGAGCGATGACCTTGTATAATTTTTCGTTGAACTCTTCGAGAGTGTGTTCCTGCTGGGCCTTCTCGGAGAGAATGAACGGACGGCCATCCTCGCTTATCCATCCCTGTATAGTGTCTATCTTGTTCAGGGCGATAACGAACGGCGTCTTGTACTGCCTCAGGATACGGATCGATTCGATCGTCTGAGGCATGATCCCTTCGCGGATATCGATGACCAGAACGGCCAGGTCCGCGAGCGATCCCCCTCTTGCACGGAGGGTCACGAAAGAATGGTGTCCCGGAGTGTCTATGAAAAGAAGGCCGGGGACATTGAATTTCTTGTTGCCGATGAGCGGCTTACATACTTTGTAGATGTGCTCGATAGGCACTTCGGTAGCGCCGATATGCTGCGTAATGGCACCGGCCTCTCTGGCCTGGACGGAAGTACCGCGTATTCTGTCGAGTAACTTGGTCTTACCGTGGTCGACATGTCCTAAAACGCTCACTACGGGTTGCCTAATTGCCATTTTGCTCACATCCGATAAGGATTAAGAGGTTTGTTGTAAAAAGTTTGTTTACTCGTAGATCCATTTGTCCATGACCCTATCATAGGTCATGAGCTCTTCGGGCTTGAAGAAGATCGAGATCTCCCTTGCTGCGGATTCGGGGGAATCGGAACCGTGAATGATATTCACGCCGGTGACCATTCCGAAATCGCCGCGGATGGTTCCGGGTGCGGATTCCTGGGGGTTGGTCTTTCCCATCATGTTCCTGCAGACCGAGACCGCGTTCTCTCCTTCCCATACCATTGCAAGTACGGGGCCGGAGGTGATGTATGCGATCAGGGAATCGTAGAACTTCTTTCCCTTGTGCTCTCCGTAGTGGAGCTCTGCGGTCTCTTTCGGGATCTGCATGAGCTTCATTGCGACGAGCTTGAGCCCTTTCTTCTCGAAGCGGGAGACGATCTCTCCGCAGAGTCCGCGCTGGACTCCGTCGGGTTTGATCATAAGGTAGGTTCTCTCCATGGCCATGGGGATCACTCCTTCTTCTCTGCTGCTTTCCTGGCGGCTTCCTTCTCTGCCTGGGCCTTGTCGGTCCATGCTGTGGTCCTGGGGACCCTCTTAAGGACGATCATGTTCTTGTAGCACTTGTTGCTGTCGAAGTTGTAGATCGTACCGTCTTTCTTAACGTACATTTTGCCGGTTCCGGGTTCGATGATCTCACCGCAGAACGAGCATCTTTTCTCGTCTACCATTTAATTCACCTACCCATTCCGAGCTTTCTGGCCTCTCTCGAGGTCTCTCTGAGCATAAGGATGTCTCCCATCCTAACCGGGCCCATGATGTTCCTGGTGATGATCCTACCCTTGTCACGTCCGTCAAGTACACGGACCTTGACCTGAGTAGCCTCACCGGTCATCCCTGTGCGGCCGATTATCTCGACTACCTCTGATGGGATGCTGTCAGTGTCAACCATTCAGCTCACCTTTCAGTTCTTGAGGGCTTTAACTGCCTGGGCGATCTCATCACAGAGGGGCTTTCCCTTTCCAACGTCGATAATAGCGATAGAAGCGGTGGGCTTCTCGAGTCCGATAGCGTTTCCGAGCTCGGTCTTGCTGGGCACGTAGACGAAGGGGACATTCCTCTCTTCGCAGAGTGCGGGCATGTGAGCGAGGATCTCCTGGGGCTCGACATCGACTGCCATGATGACCATTGCTGCGTCTCCGCGCTCAACGGCTTTCGTGACTTCGTTGGTTCCTTTCTTGATCTTTCCGCCGTCTCTTGCGATCTCTGCGAGAGAGTATGCTTTGTCGGAAAGCTCCTTGGGTGTCTCAAACTTTACAAATACAGACATTTTAATTACCTCTTTCCGGTGCTTAGCACCGTCATCATTCATCGGCTCTTAAAGAGCAGATGTCCTATCTCCCGGTAGTATTTATTAATTACCTAAAAGAAAAAGGTCAGGCGGGGACCGCATCGGAAGACCTTGCCTTATTCCTGAGCCTCATATAGAGTCCGATCACCATCATGACCGTGGCGATGTATTGGATCACGCCCCCTCCGAAATAGAGGATGTCCATGCCTGTGATCCCCAGGAAAAGCGACTGTTGGAATGCATCTGCGAGCGGCATGACCCAATCGATGGATACCAAACCTGCGGCTGCCGCGGAAAGAAACAGCATGGCGTTACTGGAAAGGGCGAACATCGTGGAACCGAACGTCAATACGGCATACTGCAGCTTGAAACCGGTATCGCGGACCACCATGTGATAGATCAGGAACGGCAGCAGGACCAATATGTACTGCGGGGTCGACGGATACAGGAATATCAGCAGTGCGTTGAAGAACATGAACAACATGAACCTGTCATCGAGATTGCTGCCCTCTCCTACTTTCCAGAACCTGTATCCCAGAAGCGCAGATATCACCAGGAATCCCAGGTATGCCGCCATTGTACCGTATGCTTCCAGCACTCCGAATCCTGCGCCCAGCCCAGAACCGGCCCTGTTGGTCAGGAACGCTATCGTGTCCGTGACGTTGCCTTCGATGATGTTCGGCAGCATTATCACCAACAGCATCAGCGTTGCTCCTGCGATCGCCTCCAGCACCTTCCTCGCACCCTTTCCGTCCCCTCTGTGCCTCACAAGGACATAGGCCACCAGGACAAATAAGAAAAATGCCGGGAAGAACTTGAGAAGCACCGCGGCGGAGAACAATACGCCTGCGAAGAAGCACCTGTCCCTCCTGAGGAACATTATGCACAGAAGGATCAGAAGTGCGCATATACCGTCGAACATACCGAGATTCGCGCCTACTATGATGGTCAGCGGGCAGAGGAACCAGAGCGCGAACGCCTTCGTTCCCTTTGCGGCATCGCCGGTCCTGTCGATGACAAGACTGCGGATGACATACGCCACACCGAGATCCGCCAGGAATATGGGGACCTTCTCAAGAAGATTGAAAGATATGGATGTCACCGTGGCAGAGATATGCCAGCCGTGATAATCCTCGACTGCCAATGCCTCCAGGAAACGCGTTCCCAGATCTCCGACGCCCAACATATCGCCGATGGCCGAGAAGAATGCCAGCATATATCCCCACGGAGGGGTGTAATAATAACCGTCCAATTCGTACAGACCGTTCCCGGAACGTATGTTCTCGACGATCTGGGCCCAATGGGAGACGTCGAAATTGTAAGTCAGAAAGACCCCCAGGATCAGCCTCAGGGCCATTCCGAGGATAACAATGAAAAGGATCGGATGACGTTTGATCGATGAGATGAAAGCCGAACCGTTATTCTTCCCGACGTATTCGGCGTCCATGGTCACACCAACGAATAATACTCGCCGTAGACGGTGTAATAACCGCCATAATAAAGATAGACGGACACATTGCCTGCCGTCTCTCCGATATCCGCGGTCTTCGTCACCGTTGTCCTGTTGACATTGCCGGAATCCTCGTACAGGATCTCGGAATCATATGCCAGCTGCGATGCTACCATCTGGGACAGGTCCGCACGCTGATCGTTGGAATAATCTCCGGAGATGATGCAGATCATACCGTTCCCGTAATCGGTCATCACAATGCTGGAGTAAGTTCCGTCGGAATATCCAGCATCCAACACCTTGTCGGCACCTTTGTATGCCGTAAGGGCCGCAACATCGACAGCGTACTTCACGCTGTTATTCGAAAGGGACATATCTGTCCTGAGATCGTTGGATCCGACGGCGTCGTATGCCTTCTCGGAATCTCCGTCGTTGAGACATTCGACCCCGAAGAACAGGATCTGATAGTTGTCCACCGGGACCAACTCCTCAACGGTCGCATACTGGCATCCGATCATGTTACCCAGCCAGTACAGCCTTCCGCCGACGTTCATCCATTGAAAGATGTCATCCGCGGAATTACCGGTGTAGATCAGGTCCGGAAGAGCTCCGGAGATCACGATCAGCCCCTTGGACATGTCGCCCGATGCAATATCGGCGGCCATCGCAGCGTCCAATCCGGATGCGTCAAGCACGGTTATCTCGACGGACGTCCTGTAATCCAGCTGCTTGACCAGCTGTTCGATGTAATATTCCTGATCGAGAGCTCTGGCACCTACGGGTACGGACACCTCTTCGTAATCCGAAACATAGGTCTCGTCATAATAGACGTAGATCTCGGTCATCGTGTCCAAAGAGCTCTCGGAGATGATGACATTGTAACTCTCGGAACCTCCGGAGGACATCGTGTACGTCACCGTTCCGTCCTCGAGGACGGCCCCAGACGAATACCTGCCCTGATCGGTAGTATAGACAATGACCTCGCCTATGAGTATCACGGCGATAACAACTGCCGCAATGATCTCAATCACTCTGTCCGATTTCATGTCTTTCACCTCCTCTTATTGCGTAAAGGACCCTGCCGACCTTCGGCCAGCGGATATTGACGGCATCTGCGAAGTACAATACGACTATCAATATCGTTCCTATGTATTGGATAAGGTTGGCAATGCAATTAATGATATCGACATATGTGAAGCCGAACAGCGTACCTTCCAAGGCCTGCATGGACGATATCGCCCATTCCGCCGATACCAGCGATGTGTATTCCGACAGCGAGCAGAACAGCGAGAAATTGTTCAGTACGATCGCACCCGCAAACGCTGCGACGGATATTATCCAAAACAACCTGCGTGAACCGTTTACCGATAACAGGTACGTTATGAAGAACGGAATGAATACTATGATGTACTGCGGCGTGATCGACATGAGCACCGCGCATACCGCACTCAGAAGAACATATATCATGAGTGCATCGTCCGCATCCTCTTTCTTCGTACGGAACATCAGATATCCGAATCCCAGCATACCTGCCAAAGCGATAATGATGCCTCCTGCCGTGAACAGCGATTTCCAAAGGTCCGCGGTCGACGCCCTTCCTATTATGAATGACAGGGCATCGTACAGCTGCCCTTCGATCATCTGCGGCAGCATCAGGACGACCAGCATCACCAATGCCCCGGCCATGGCCAGAAGGAACTTCTTCATGAACTGACCGTCATCCCTGTGCTTGGCGTAAAGATATCCCACCAGGACGATCAGACAGAACGCCGGGAAGAACTTCAATAGGACAGCGGTCGCAAAAAAAGCTCCCGCGAAGAAACATCTGTCGCGGTACAGCATGAACACCGTCAGCAGAAGGAGCATCGCAGAAATAGTATCGAACATGCCCTGAACAGATGACATGTACAGAACGATGGGGCATAGGAACCACAGTCCGAATCCCACGGCCGCCTTTCTCTCGTTGCCGGTACGGTCCATGACGAACCTGTACACCATGTATCCAACGATGACGTCGATGATCACCAGGAAGAACTTCATCATGATGTTGAATCCGATGGAAGTTATCGTGGCCACGTGATAGGGATAATTGAGCGATTCTATCGGCAGCATGTCGACGAATGTCATACCCATGGTCCCGATATTCAGGAAAAGGTCCTTGAACATCGATATGAATCCCATTATGTAACCCCAGACCGGGGTGTAGTAATATCCTGCCAAGTCGTAGAGGTTGTTTCCGCTGTCGATATTCTGTATGATGACAGCCCAATGATAAATATCGAAATCGTATGTGAGAAAAGGCATCAGCACGAATCTTATCAGAAGGCCAACTATCAAGAACAATACGATGAGCTTTTTAGCGGACCAATCGGAAAAGAAACGGACGTTGATCAAACCTATCATTACCAGATGCAGGACTTGATGTTTTAATGTTGCCGTCATTTTTAATGAAAGAGTACGAAAATGTCATATCGTACGTCCCAAGCTTTAATAAAACATGAACCATGACACAGAATACTGCAGAGGGATGTCGTGAATATCGGCGAATGGCTTTACGAATTGTTCGGAGGCAACGAATGGGGGATGCTACTCTGTGTATTCCTCATATTCTTACTGGATGCCTTCCTTTTCCCGACACTTCCCGAACTGTTCTTCGCACTCGGATGCATGACCGTTCCTACCGCCACGTACAGCCTGGAATTGCTAGGTGTCGCGGTGCTCGCCGAGATCGTCGGAATAATGACATTGTATATCGTCGTCAGCCGTGCGAGGATCCCGGTGAAGATCGAAAGGGTCGCCCAGAAATACACGGGGTTCCTGGTATTGAGCGACGAACGGCTGCTGCTGTTGAACAGAGTAGCCCCCATGATACCTTTCGCGGGTGCGTTCATCGCCATAATGAAATGGGACCTGAAAAAGAGTCTGGCATATGTCGTGATCGGATGCGTTCTGAAATATGGAATGATAGCTATGATGAGCAACGTGTTCTACGCATACTTCAGCAGCGACATGGCGACCACCGTTATGCTCGTGTTCATCATAGCGGTCATCGCGATCAGCTTCGTCTTCTCCTATGTAGTGAAAAAGAGGAAGGGGATCGAATGAAGATAGTGGACATCAATCCATTCTTCTACCCGTTCGAGGGAGGGATCGAGCACAGGATGCACGACACCTCCAAACTCCTGGCCCGGAAAGGACATGACGTCACGGTACTGACGAGCAGGCTCCCGGACACCGCCGAAGAAGAGACGACTCCCGACGGTTACAAGATCGTCCGCCTCAGATCCAAATTCATCAACGTATACAACCCGCCATTCGTATCGTCGGAGGGCGTGGCCGAGGCCATAGCGGCCATAGATCCGGACATTGTCAACTTCAATTACAGATGGGCGCCCAGCTACACCAAGGACCTGAAGAGGTATGACGGAAAGAAGGTGTTCACATACCACAACATGTGGGGAGAGGGCATCGGACTTCAGGCATCGTTCTCGAAAATGAACGATGACAGATTCGTATCCTGCCTCGACACCTTCGACCACATCATAGCGGTCAGCGACTACGTCAGGAACGACCTGATCAGACGCGGATATTCTCCCGGTTATGTCACCACGGTACAATCGGGACTCAGAGAATTCCCAAAAATAGGCAAGGTCATGGACGGCAGATTCATACTCTCGCTCGGGAGACAGGTCAAAACGAAAGGCCTGGAATATCTGATAGAAGCTATGAAGGACGTCGATTGCAAACTCATAATGTGCGGAAAGGGGCCGGAGTCGGACCGCCTTGCGAAACAGATCTCCAAATTGGGACTTGAAGATAAGATCGAGATGAAAGGATGGGTGAGCGACGAAGAGAAGAGGGAATTGATGGCGTCATGCGAATTCTTCGTCATGCCCTCTTTGTTCGAATCCCTCGGACTTGCCGCCATCGAACTAATGTCCTACGGCAGACCGATCGTATGCACAGATGTCAACGGACTTCCGGATACGGTGAAGGAAGGGGGCATTACCGTACCGCCCAAGGATCCCAAGGCGTTGGCATCCGCGATGAACTCCCTTTTGGACGACCCGTCTAAATGCGAATCCATGGGCGAAAAAGCGGCATCCGTCGCAAAAGGATACGACTGGAACATTCTGATACCTAGGATCGAAGAGGTCTATTCCAAGGTCATGTCGGGCGATTATTCCGAAAAAGATGCCCATTCGGAATGAGCGGATCGCACCCAACACGTATTTATATAAACGGCCTTTCTCAAAATTAGGATCGATATGGCCTCCCCCAACGAGATCATGACAAAACACAAGGAAGCAATCCTTTACATCATATGCGGAGGACTCACCACATTGGTGACCTGGGGCACATATGCTGTCTTCGTCAACCTCGGAATGGAGATCAACGCCGCGAACATCCTTTCTTGGATCTGCGGTGTCCTGTTCGCATTTGTCGTCAACAAATGGATCGTTTTCTCAAGCAGGTCTGTAAAGGCCGGCGTTATCGTCAAAGAACTCGGATCGTTCTTCGGAGCCAGAATATTCACCGGCATCATAGCCATCGTCCTGTTCCCGATACTTTACGGCCTCGGCCTCAACCAGAGTCTTTTCGGAACGGACGGTTTCCTTGCCAAGATAGTCACAAGCGTCCTGGAGATCGCATTGAACTGGATCTTCAGCAAATATTACATCTTCAAGCACGCGTCTGAAAAAACGGCAGTATCAGATGATACTTCCGCAGATGATGAAAATTAAAAAAGAAGGCCCCGAAAGGCTGAATTGTTTTAGTTGACGTAGTCGAGCCAGGACTCGTACTTGGGATCCTTGCCGTTCGCGATCTCGCTGAACTTTGCATGGATGCTCTTCGAGACCTCGCCGATCTTTCCGTCTCCGATGATCCTTCCGTCGATCATTGTGACAGGCGCGACCTCTGCGGCCGTTCCGGTCATCCAGACCTCGTCTGCGGTGTTGAGCTGGGTCCTTGTGACCTCTGTCTCGACGACCTCGTATCCGAGATCGCGTGCGACCTCGATGATCGATTTCCTGGTGATACCTTCGAGGATACACTCTGCAGATGACGGCGTGAGGATCTTTCCATCCTTGTAGATGAAAATGTTCTCACCGGTACACTCTGCGACGTGTCCGACGGAGTTGAGCATGACCGCTTCGTTTGCACCCTGACGGATGGCCTCCCTCTTTGCGAGGCATGATGCGACATATGATCCGTTGACCTTCGCTCCCGCGGGTCCGCAGAGATTGTCAGGTCTGTGCCAGGAAGATGTGATCAGTTTTGCTCCCTCTGTTCCTGCCTTTCCGAGGTATGCGCCCATGTGGATGCATGTGATGGCCATGGATTCGGGAACGCCGACCGGATTGAGACCGACCTCTTCTCCGCTGAGAAAGACACAGGGTTTTGCGTAGTCAACATTCTTGTTAGCCCTGACCGCATCCTTGATCGCCGTCATGATGTCTTCGTATCCGTAGGTCTTGCCTGCGAATTTCATATCGAAGCCCATGACCTTACATCCGTCCATAAGCCTCCTGGCGTGATCCTTAAGCCTGAAGACAGCAGGGCCTTTGGGGGTCTGATAGACCCTGATGCCCTCGAAGACACCGGTACCGTAGTTCAGTGCGTGAGCAAGAACATGGACCTTTGCGTCTTCCCACTTGACAAGCTTCCCATCCAGCCAGATAAATTCTGTTTTATCCATTGTGATTCCTTCTGTATGATATCCCATCACAGCGCATTGAGCGCTTTGACATATTTCTCGGGTTTACTGCGATCGATGATTTCCTCGACCTGTGCCGATCCTCCCACGACTCCGACGTTGCCGCTGGATGTGGACATCAGCGCATATGCCGACTGTCCGGATTCCGGGATCAGCTCGGCCTCGTATACATCCTGAAGTTTCTCAAGTCTGCCTATGGCCGTCTCCGCCGCGTCCTTGCCGACAACGGACAGGACCATCCTGGATTTTCCGGAAAGCTCGCATTTTCCGACTACGATCGTTTCGACGTTGATCTTATTGCGGGTAAATTCACCCATAACTCTCTGCATGACGCCGAACTCGTTCTTCACTATCAAGGAAATTACGTGCATTCTCACACTCTCCTGAAAAGCGAATAAACATGCCCGTATTTTATCCCTCTCACAAAAATTGTGAATTATCCTTATACTGATGAGAAACCAGACATTTGAGAATACAAATAGACAGCGAAATCATTTTTGACCGACGGTTTGACCGCGTCCGTCATTTGACGGCCGCTGCTGGGATTCCGCCATCATCTTCCGTATATGACAATAATATGATAATATGAACAATAAATTGATTTAGATATCCAATGCTTTATAAAGTAAAATTTATAGGCAACATATATTAGAGGGATTGAACATTTCATTTTGGGATGTATAGGCACGCCTACGCGTAGCCTGCAAAAGGATGGGAGCTTAGATGACCGAATACATAAGATCACGCGCACCGCTCAGGATAGGCATTGCCGGTGGCGGCACCGATGTTGATCCGTATGCCTCGGAAAAAGGCGGATGCGTTTTCAATACGACCATTAACAAGTATGCGTACTGCACGCTGACGCCTATAGCGGACAGTAAAGAGATGACCGTGGAATCCCATTACTACGGCAGATACAAAGCATCCCTGAAGAACGGTCCTCTGAAATTGGACGGCAACATGGACCTCATCAAAGCAGTTGCCAATTATTTTGATATCCAAGATGGTTTCAAAATGACCATCCATTCAGATGTTCCCGCGGGTTCGGGACTCGGCGGCTCATCCACCATGATGGTCGCCATGATCTCCGCCATTGCCAACTGGCAGGGCGAGGATATGACCAAAGACAAGATCGCAAAACTGTCATATCATCTGGAAAGAGAGATAATAGGCCTCAAAGGCGGAAAACAGGATCAGTATGCGGCCGCATACGGCGGTTTCAATTATCTCGATATCGACGCAAAGAATGTGACCGTAAGGCCTTTCGATATACCGGATGACATCATCAACGAGCTCCAATGCAGATCGGTCATGTGTTACACGAAAATATCCAGGGAATCCGCGGATATCATCAAGACACAGGTCGAATCTTCGAAAAAGGGCTCGAACATCGATGCTTTGGATCACTCCAAGATGATCGCCAAGAAGATCGGCCCCACTTTGGAAGAGGGCGACCTGAAAAGCACCGGCGAACTTCTGGACGAGGCTTGGGGATACAAAAAGAAGTTCTCCAACAATATCACCAACAAGCACATCGACAGACTGTACGATATCGCAAAAGAGAACGGCGCTATCGGCGGTAAGGTATCAGGCGCCGGCGGCGGGGGCTTCATGTACTTCATTTGCGAGTACGACAAGAAACCTCAGGTCGCCGAAGCGCTGAAGAAAGGCGGTGCGGAGTTGACCGACTTCATGTTCGAACCCGAAGGGGTAACGTCGTGGAGAGGCACATCCATTATGCCGCCGACTCAGTAATCGAGTCCTTTCAGTTTGGCGTAGAGCTTTGCGAAGAACCTTCCGACGCATCCGCACTGGTGGAATGTTGTGACGACCACCATAGGGCTTATATGCGAGTCTCCCTCGGCTCTCTTTCCGAACTTGTAGTAGACCTTTGAGATCTTGATGTCGCGGGGTGCGAACTTGAGAAGATCGACAAGGACCTTCCATCCTTTCATCTCGAGTCCGTCCCAGTTCTCCTGGATCACCGGCCTGAAGACGTCGGTCCTTCCTGCGATAAGACCGCTCATGACATCCTTCGAGATCTTCTTTCTGTGCCAAATGAGATACAGGTCGATGAATATCTCGAATGCCCACGATCCTGCCCAGCGAACGAATCCGAGAGCGAATCTGTCTTCCCTTGTACCTATACAGAGATCCGCTCCCTCTTCCATCTTCTGGTACATCTCTCCCAATGCGCTCGGGGGATGCTGGAAGTCACAGTCTATGGTCATGAAATAATCTGTCTTTGCTTCCACGATGCCCTGAAGGACACTGGCAGCGAGTCCCCTCTTCTCGGGGTCCCTTGTTACCAATTTGGTCTTGGGGTCGTTGAGTTCCTCGATCAGCTTCTTGGAGCTGTCCGTGGAATTGTCGTCCATGAAGGTTATGTAGAAATCAGGATACTATTGCCTGATGCATTTCGCCATATTGGCGATGTTCTTTTCCTCATTGTAAGTAGGGATGACAATCGTACATGTTCCGACCATAGGTATCAATGATGGGATTCCTGAACCATTATATGAAAACTACTACGATATCAGTATCAGCTATCCAATATCTTCTTCACCGCATCGGCGAATGTGAACTCTTCACTTACGAGGAATGTCTTCAGACCGAGCCTCTTTCCGAATTGGATATCGCGATCATAGTCGCCGATCATATACGATCTCGTAGGGTCGATGGGGAAATCCATGAAGGCCTTGATGCCCATGCCGATCTCCGGCTTGCGGCAGCTGCACTTGTCATCGGGATGGTGGGGACAGTAATAGATCGCATCCAAATGTCCGCCGCTCTTTTCCTCGATCAGCTGGCACAATCTCTCATGGACCTTTGCCAACTGCTCATGGGTAACAAGTCCGCGGCCGATGCCTGACTGATTTGTGACAAGGATCACTCTGTATCCTGCATCGTTGAGCGCCCTGATACCTTCCGCGGCTCCCGGGAAAAGAACGATCTTGTCTGGATCCGCACAATAGGGGACATCCACGGCTATGGTACCGTCTCGGTCGACCATCACGGTCTTATCGCCGAACATCTCGCGCTCGACGATACCGCATATCGTGTGGCAGGCCACAAGATACCCTTCCTGTACCCTGGGCGTCTCCGTCGTGGGTATGATGACCGCGAGATCTGCCATCTCCCTCATCTTGCCCTGGTCGCCGGTGAATGTTATCGTCTTTGCACCCTTGGCCTTTGCCGCCTCGAGTGCCAGTATGACATTTTTGGAGTTGCCTGATGTGGACATGCCGACGACGACGTCGCCTTTCCTGCATATCGCTTCCACCTGGCGTTTGAAGACAAGGTCGTAGGAATAATCGTTTCCGATAGCTGTAACGGGAGCGATGTTGGAAAGACAGACACCTGCCATGGGAGGTCTGTCGAAAGCGTATTTTCCGGAGAACTCTGCCGCAATATGCTGTGCATCGGCAGATGAACCGCCGTTGCCCATGAAAATTATCTGACCATCGTGTCTGACGGTCTCGAGTATCATGTCGGCCGCCGCCCTGATCTGGGCGGGGTCTATCTTTGCGATCGTCTCGGAACTTCTCTTCAGCTCGGCGGCAATCAAATCACACACTGTTATTCCTCCATGTGGTCACGCCCTTGGGATCGAACATGAAATCCGTCACCATGGCGCCCTTTGCCTTCAAGGCCTCCACTACGTTCACCTTTAAATCATATTCGCAAAGAAGGTAAATAAAGCCTCCTCCGCCGCTTCCGGTCAATTTACCGCCGATGGCACCTGCCTCTCTGGCGATCTTGTACATCTTGTCGACCTCACGGTTGGTAACGTTTCCGGACAGATTCTTCTTGCATTCCCACTCATCCTCGAGAAGATCTCCCAGTTTATCGTAGTCCGCATTGACAAGGGCCTTGGCCATATCCTCAGCGATGATCTTCGACCTGTCCAGGTCCGCCACGTTCCTGCCGGCCTTGTAATCCTCTATCTGCGCCATGATTATGTCCGCAGATTTCTTCGGCCTTCCCAGATAACACAGGATGGATCTGCACTGAAGCTCGTTGAGAACGTCTTTCTCGATATCCAGAGGTTCGACCTTGACATTATGGTCTCCGAACCTGAGGATGTTGAATCCCCCGTAGACGGATTCGAACTGGTCCTGCCATCCGCCTGCGAATCCGATGACCTCCCTCTCGAGATGGTATGTGAGTTTCGCTATCTCGTCCTTGGTCATGTCGGTCTCGAGCCAATTGGCCACGGCAGTGATCATTGAAAGCAAAGTGACCGATGAGCATCCTACGCCCGATCCGGCGGGGACATCGGAATAAAGGACCGCTTCGAATCCTTTCTTGATATCAAAATAATTGGCAACGGCCTTGATGAGATCGTTATTGCCGTTGAGTTTGAGCGGACCGCCGTCCAGAGGTGCATTGTACCTTCCGTAATAGTGCGATCTCACACTCATATCCTTGCTGTCCTCCATAGGTGTCAGCGTACAATATGCATACTTGTTGATGGCCGCACTGACCATTATGCCGCCCCTGTCGAAGGCATACGGATCCACATCTGTACCGTCACCGGCAAACCCGATCCTCATCGGGGCCCTTGCACGAATATGCTCTACCATTCTTTCACACCCTGGTCTCTGTCAAGACTTCATCTTTCTCGACAATGGTACCGTCCCCCAGCACCGTATTCGATATGCTGGCACCTTCCTTTATGACACAGCCCTCGCCGATGATACTGTTCTGTATCTTCGCACCGTCGACCTTGCAATCGGCCATGATCATCGAATTGGATATCTTGCTGCTGCTGATCGCAGAACCTCTGAGGACGACGGAGGCCACGATGTTGCTGTCGACCAGTTCGCAGTCCTTACCCATGAAGAACGGCTTACGGATCTCACAGCCTTTGATATTCTTCCCGCCCCAGAGATAGCCGTCGTATCTCTTGGTGGCCATTGCCAGATTCGCACCCAGAAGATCTGCCGGACGTCCTACGTCGCGCCAGACTCCTCCGAGGATGTATCCCTGGATCCTGTCTCCCCTCTGAAGCATCATCGGGAACAGGTCCTTTGAAAAGTCATAGAATGTATCGGGAGGGATCTCCGAAATGAGTCTCTTCTCAACGATGTATACTCCCGCGTTGACCAGATCTGAGAACACCTCTTCAGGCTTGGGCTTCTCCTTGAATTCCAGAATACGGTCGGACTCGTCCAATCTGGCTATTCCGAACTCGCACGGATTCTTTACAGGCGTGAGCGCTATTGTGAGAGCAGCGTTGGTCTCTCTGTGCTTCTCGATCTCCCCTTTCACGGAGATATCTGCGAATACATCGCCGTTGGCGGCTACGAATGTATCGTCCAGTCTGTCCTCGATGAGCTTTATTGCTCCTCCGGTACCGCGGGGTTCGTCCTCGTAGGAATACTCTATCGTTATTCCCAGGTCCGAACCGTCGCCTATTGCCTCCGTCATCTGATCAGACCTGTATCCGCATGCCAGGATCACTTCGGTTATTCCGGCATCGACCAGAGATTCTATGAGATATCTCAGACACGGTTTGTCCAGGACTGGAAGGATTGGCTTGGGTTTGGTCTCCGTAAGAGGTCTGAGCCTGGTGCCCTTTCCTCCCACCATGATGACCGCCTGCCTCACATCAGATGTCATAATACACCCCTAATACCTTCAAGCATTATAGCTTTCTTTGTCAGTCGGTGCACACGGGCCTGCCGTCGACCATCTCGATCTTGATGAGCGTCTTTATCTTCACGCCCAATTCCCTTTCGATCTCGGCCTTGCGTTTGGTCTTCTCCAAGACCACGATGACGTCTACTATGTCGGCCCCGATGGTGTTCTTCATGGCATCTATTATCGCATGCATCGTACCGCCGGTGCTCAGAACGTCATCGACGATAACCACGCGGTCGCCTTTTTTGATCCCGTTGATGTACATGTCCTTCTTGGAATAACCGGTGCACTGTGCGATATTGACCTCTCCGGGAAGGTTGTACTGTCTCTTCCTGATGACGTTATACGGTATTCCCAATTCCAACGAAAGCGGGACGGCCAGAGGTATTCCCATGGCCTCCGGCGCAACGATGTAATCGCAGTCGAAGTTTCCTATCGCCTTCATCGCATCGAGGACCTCCCTCAGTAATTCCGGCTCCATATATGGGACCCCGTCCGTAAGCGGATGGACGAAATACTGATAATCTCCCATCTTGACAACAGGACACTCAGCCAGGCTCTTTTTGAGTTTCTCGAACATGCAATTCCTCCGTTCGGATAAACAAAGACAATCTGACCTTGCCCTCCAATATCCGAGAATCCGATTAAAGGGATATCTACCTTACTGATGCCGGGACTGATCGCAGACGCGCACAACGTTGGTTCCGACGGATACGCCCAAAGAACCGGCCACAGGTATGCACTTGGCCCTGAGCAGATAGGCCACCGGTATCGGTATCCTTTCATCGGACAGGGACTCGTAATTGGCCATTCCCTTGGCGATGATCACCGCATTTCCGGACATCTCCTTCCTGAGATCGTCCCCGATACGGTCCATATCGATGCCTATCGCAAATGCGTTGGTGGTCATCAGTTCGTCCAGATCGGCGTCCAGTCCGATACGCTTGGCATCGCAGACGGTAACATCGTTAAGGATCGGCGCACCTCTGGCCACTCCGATCACACGCTTCCCCATATCTCCGATCTCCCGGATCAGGATCCTGTCGAATTGGTCCTCGCCGCAGTTATCAAAGATGTAGATCACCGAATCTGCGGCATCCACGCACTTCCTGAGTTCGGCCGTCTGATCGGACCCTATGCCCTGTGCCAGCAGATCTGAGAAGACCTTCCCGAAATCGTCCGGGTCGTCCAATGCTATCCCCGATCCGAAATCCATGACGTTGCCGATGATGGACACTCTCACCGCCGCCGAGAATCTGTCATCCGAAGATCTCACAAGATCCTCCGCCTGACCTACATACTCGGCCGCGACCCTGTCCGCACGTATCTTCAGCTCCAGGTACGGATCCTCGACCCCCATGGCATCATATGCGGCCCTGTGAACCTGAGTCGCGAGTCTGGCGGAATTATCGGCACCGTCTATGCCTGCGGCATAGGTCTTCAGACCGGCCTTTACGGCGGCCATTTCCATACCGTTGTCGAGAAGACGCGCCTGGAACAGCACACGCTTCATCAGACACGGAACGCAGTCGGGATGGGGCATCATGAACCGCCTATCGCAGGAGTGCACAATAATGGTTTCGCATTATACATACCCCTCCTTTATATACAATAAATAGTATCGCTCAATTATGGCAGAAGATAAAGTATGCTCTTCATGCGGAAAGAGACTTGTCGGCCAGGGCAACACCACGTTCAAATGCCCCAAATGCGGGGAGACATTGATCGGCAGGTGCGACCAGTGCCGCGACCAGGGCGTTTCGTACGAATGCAAAAAATGTGGGTTCATTGGACCTTGATGGTGGTATAAATGGGACGGATAGTAGCAGGATACGACCTCATGCCTGAGAGCACCGAGGTAGATTTGGAAAAGGTCATCGCCGCACTTCCCGGAGTCGTTCCGGAAGGAGTGAAGGTCATCGAGACAAAGATCGCACCCGTTGCCTTCGGCCTCATGAAGGTCACTGCGGGATTCGATATCGACGACAGCAATGAATCCATCGGCAGCAAGCTCGAAGAAGCCCTTCATAACCTTGAAGGCATCGAGAACGTCGAGTGCGTTTCCAGTACAGTGTACTGAACCATGGGGGAAACCCCCTAAACAATTTCAAAAACACCCAATTTTAATTTTCAAGTGATTCCATGGCAAACATTTGGCACGATATGGACCCTAAGAGGATATCTGCCGACGATTTCATGACCGTCGTAGAGATCTCCAAAGGAAGCAAGAACAAATACGAACTCGATAAGGAAACGGGACTTCTCAAGCTGGACCGCATCCTTTACACATCCACACACTACCCCGCGAACTACGGATTCATCCCCAGGACCTACGCTGACGACGGCGACCCTCTGGATGCACTGGTACTGTGCTCTGAACCTATTCAGCCCATGACCCTTGTCCACTGCTACCCCATAGGTGCGATCAAGATGATCGATAACGGAGCGAACGATGAGAAGATCATCTCGATCCCCTTCAACGATCCTACCTACAACGGCTACAAGGACATTTCCGAACTTCCCAGACACATCTTCGAAGAGATGGCGCACTTCTTCAGCGTCTACAAAGCGCTCGAGAACAAACAGACGGCCGTCGATGAGATCATCGGTGCCGAAGAAGCAAAGAAGATCGTCCAGGGTGCCATCGATTCCTACAAGACAGGATTCCTTGGCTACAGGTAAACAATTCAGGGGCTTCGGCCCCTTTCTTATCATGCAACACAAGTCGATAATATTTTTAGGCCGATACGCAATAATGACTTGCACGAAATGAGACACAAATACATTTTGATCATCATCCTCGCAGTTTTCATCCTAGCGACGGCTATACACTCTTATGCATATCAGACCACTGCATTGACCTGGATCGGCGAATTAATGCTTATCCTGATGATAATAAGCATTCTTGTAGGCATTATGGTCGTGATACTCCAGTCCCTGGTCGGCCATAGTCTGTTCGATCCTCTGGATAGTATCATCGAAGAAAAGAAAAAACCATGATCAGACTTTCTTGATCGTCTCAAAGGTTGAGAAGTCGGGCTTGAATAACAGAGCATATATCACGGCGAGTCCGTCGAAAATCGCTACCGGTATCTGTAGTATGAAAAGAATGAAGCAATATCTGTCCGATCCCAATCTGGCCGCACCGAACTGATAGTAACTATAGAAACAAAGAAGGTTGATTATTCCTACCAGAATAACGTACGAACTGAGAGCCTCATTGCTGATCACGAGTATTGGAAAGATCATCATGGAGATCAGACCGGTAAATCCCACAAAATACATGTACATGTAAAATGCGAATGTCTTGGGACTTAAATGACGCACAATACCATCATTCTTTACTACTGACCAGAACCATCTGCGCCTTTGCTTGTAATAATCCCTTACGGTGGTGGGCGGCGCAATGTAGATGTTGCCCATTGGAATGTGACAGAATACTCCGGTCTCACATATCTTGAGCCCCATTATCAGATCTTCTGCCCCATACGTACCATAATCCCATCCGATCTTATACTCCACATCTGCCCGGATCACAATGCCTTCTCCGTGGACAAACTGCGGTTTGTTCTTCTTATTGCAATGCTTGCACCAAGCTTCACAATTAGATATCCTGATCACATCACACAACGATGAGAACAGATGCCTCCCGAATGCACGAAGACGGATACATCCCTGCCCGCCTTCACAGGACATATAATTCGCAACAAATTCCAAATATGGTTCATCAACAACACTGTCGTCATCCAAATGACAGATGTACGTTTCTTTCCCGTAACCCATACTGTGCAGGACCTTGATACCGTATTGCATGGCGCGCATCTTGTTACGGGATGAATTTGGACATTTGTAATCCTTGGGCACCACTATCTGATCACAATCATATTCGAAAGTATCACGATACTCTTTGATGACAAAAACACGAATGCCCATAGAATAGGATTTGATCTTTTTTATGATCTTTTCCACAACGTCCGTCGCCATTCCGTTGGTGGTCACCACAACAATGATATTATTGGGCTTTTCTAACGGCTTCATTCCTTTCATATATCTGCTGTCCGGTGTCAAGATATTCACAAACATCAGATACACTTGATACAATCCAAAAGGAAGGTATGTGAGCATCAGGAAAAAGAAAACGAACTCAAGAGTAGAATCCGTGCCTACTGCGATTTGAACCGCTTCGAAGTCCATATACCAAAATCACATCATACTACTTAAAAAAATACGACACCGGCCTCTTCACAAGACAGTATGGTATTCCGGCCCGAGCGCAATACCCAAGCCGGAAAAAATTGAAGATGGGAATTATCCCGTTTACTCCTTGTATTCCTTGATGAGGCCTTCCTTCATCATCTGCTGAGTGAGGTTCCTTGATCTGTTGATCATAAACTCTGCCTTCTCATACAGTTCCTGGCGCGAGAGCTTGAGACGTGCAACGCCCTGCTCCTGTGCCTTGAGAGCGACTGCAACCGCCTCTCTGGGGAATACCTCTGATTCGGACATGTTGGGGATGATGTACTCGGGTGTGAGTCCCTTGTCCTCGGCGCACTTGGCAAGTTCCCTTGCAGCTGCGATACACATCTCGTCTGTGATCGTCTTGGCCCTTACATCGAGGACACCGCGGAAGATCGCAGGGAATCCCATGGAGTTGTTGACCTGGTTGGGGAAGTCGGAACGTCCTGTCGCGAAGATCTTGACTCCGTGCTCCTTTGCCTCCCAGGGCCAGATCTCGGGTACGGGGTTTGCGGTTGCAAAGATGATACCGTCGTCTGCCATGAGGTCGCAGTACTCGGGCTTGATGGTCCCGGGTCCGGGCTTGGATGCCGCGATAACGATATCCGCTCCCTTCATCGCTTCCTTCATTCCTCCGGTCTTACCGGCACCGTTGGTCTTGTGGCAGATCTCTCTCTTGAGCCTGTGGGCCTCATCGATGTCTGCCCTGTCGTTGTTGAGGATTCCCTTGGAATCGCACATGCATATGTTTCCGGGCTTGAATCCGGTGGCAAGCAGAAGTCTGGTAATGGCGATGGATGCCGCACCTGCACCGATGACGGTGATGTTCGCGTCCTCGATCGTCTTTCCGACGAGCTTGAGTGCATTGATGGCTCCGGCGACCTCTACAGTCGCGGTACCCTGCTGGTCATCATGCCATACGGGGATCTTACAGTCCTTTCTGAGTTCGTCAAGGATGTCAAAACATTTGGGGTTGGAAATATCTTCGAGGTTGATACCTCCGAAGGACGGCGCAATAAGCCTTACCGTCTCGATGATCTTCTCGGGGTCCTTGGTGTCAAGGCATATCGGGACACAGTCCACGCCTCCGAGATACTTGAAAAGCATTGCCTTTCCTTCCATGACAGGCATGGCGGCCTCGGGTCCGATGTCTCCGAGTCCGAGTACACGGGTACCGTCGGATACGACAGCCACGGTGTTCCACTTGCAGGTATGTTCATACACCATATCGGGGTTTTTGGCAATGTCCTTACAGGGTTCTGCCACACCGGGAGAATACCATATGGCAAAGTCGTCGAACGACCTGACACAGGCCTTCGGGACAGTCTCTATCTTACCGCCATAATACTTATGCATGACCATTGCGTCCTTTCCGGGCTTCTTTGCAAGCTCAAGACGCTGTTCAACCGTCATTTCCTTTTCGTTAACCATGATTTTTTCTCCAGTTTACTACGAATTTCGTAGTATGTCTGCGGATTGCAATCGGAGAAATAACGCTATTCATATTTAACTGTGTCCGCAGAACAGGCCTTCTGGACGCGTCCGCGTGTCCGCGAATATATAAGACACAAGTAATACGGGGAAACATGAGCGACATCAAGGTAGCGGTCATCGACGGATACATCGACGATCCTGCCGCATTGGGCGTTCCGCCATACATATCGCCGATGATCAGGGCCGTTGCGGGCGCCGCCATCGATGCGGGCGCAGATGTCGAATACATTTCCGTGGATATGATCCGCAAAGGCAGGCCCATGCCCGATGCCGACGTCAGCGTCGTACTGTCGGGGAACACCGTGCCCGGAAAATATCTTCGTTCGATGCCCATGTCCGTAAAGGAACTGGATGCCCTCATTCCCAAACTCAAAGGATGGAAACTTGTAGGCGGGTCCGCGGCATCTGCGGATGTGGCAGAGAAATTCGATTTCCGTATCAAAAGGGACCTTGCCGCCTCGCTTTATGACGGAATGATCGGCAAAGAGGTCGGAGAACGTCTCAGGACCCTTGACGAATGGAACAGATGGATGCTTTTGGGAGCAGACATCGTCAGGCAGCACCAGGACTTCCCGTATCCCCTGATGGTCGAGATCGAATCGTACAGGGGATGCCACAGGTGGAAGAGCGGAGGATGCTCGTACTGTATCGAACCTATGAAGGGCAAGCCGCTGATGAGAGAACCGTCCGACATCCTGGCAGAGGCCGGGAAGCTCAGGAACCTCGGCGTCAGGAACATCAGGATAGGCGGACAGACCTGTATCGTATCCTACGGTTCGAAAGATGAGAGCGAAGTACCGAGGCCCGATCCGGACACGGTGTCGGAACTTTTCACCGGCCTGAAGGAGATGGGTTTCGACATAATCCATGTCGACAACGCAAACCCTGCGGTCATAGCAACGTATCCGGACGAGTCGTCCGCCGTATTGAGAACACTGACCGAATGCTGCACATCCGGCAATGTGCTGGCACTTGGAATGGAATCTGCCGATCCGATCGTCATCAAAGAGAACAATCTTAACAGCAATGCGGAACAGGTGATGACCGCGGTCAGGATGATCAACGAGATCGGCGGGGAAAGAGGAGAGAACGGTCTTCCCAAACTCCTGCCCGGACTGAACATCATATGCGGCCTCGACGGAGAGACCTCTGCGACCTACAGGGCCGATATGGAGATCCTCGAGAGGATCAGGGACGAGGAGCTGATGGTCAGACGCATAAACATACGCCAGGTCCTTCCCGTCAGAAGGGAGTTCAACGTCCGCATCGACCAGAGAAAATTCAGAAAGTTCAAGGAAAGCGTCCGCGAGGATATAGACCGTACCATGCTGGAACGTGTGGCGCCCAAAGGGACCGTGATGAAGGATGTCTATATGGAACTGCATGACGGGAACACCACATTCGGACGTCAGATCGGCTCGTATCCCCTTCTTGTCGGCGTTCCATACCGTCTTGATACGGAGACCTCATATGACATCCTGATCACCGATTGGGGATATCGTTCGGTCACCGGGATCACATTCCCGTTCAACATCAACACCATGCCCATGAGGGCTGTGGAAGCACTCCCCGGGATCGGAAAGAAGAGAGCGGCGAACATAGTCATGAAAAGACCGTTCAAGGATCTGTCCGAATTGGATGCCGTTTTCGAAGACCGCAACGTCATCGAAGGCCTGAAAGATCTGATCGTCTTCGAATGAACAATAAGTTAATTATCGCAACATCCATGCAAGGAGCATGGACACGACCCTCGCGGCAAGATTTCCGTTCCTCAGGTCTGCATCTGAATTTGCGGACCAGAACAATGTGGACATAGAGTCATTGCTGACCTCCGAGGGATATGCCGTTGCCAGAAAGAGAGGGCTGCAAAGGGTACTTGACGCGATCGACAGCCATATCGTGTCGGAGGTCCCCCTGAGAAGCGAATACGACAAGCTCATGGAGGCCCTCAGCTATCCGTATGCCAGAATGATCGTTTCGATGATCGATGACAGATTCCTGACGAAGAGATACGCACTGGCCGAAGGGACCAAGATGTACGAACTTCTGAAGGGGAGCCCCCAATTCGTCCTGACGATCTCACAGGAACTCGACGTCAGAGCGACGGCCGAGACTGATGACCGCGTTTCGATACCTTTCCCGAATTATCTCAGGTACGCATGTGTACTGAAAGCGGTGGAATGGAAACTTATCAACAGCGATGTCAAGAACGGATACGTCCGTTTGGAAAAAGAGAAGCTCAGCCGTCTGCTTCAGACCGCCCTTCAGGAAAGGATAGAATCGGAACTTCCGCTCAACATACCGGAGGAATTCAAGAGGCCCCTTCAGAAGGATGCCGACACCGCGAGCATGCTTTTGGCCGAGACGAAGAACAGACTGAGCCCGACCGGCGGCAAGGGGATGGACCCTGCCTGCCTGCCACCGTGCATCAGGACGATCCTGGCAAATGCACAGAACGGAATGAACCTACCGCACAGTGCCAGATTCGCATTGGTGACGTTCCTGCATGCGTTGGGGGTCGATTATGACGGCATCATAGCCCTGTTCTCCCAATCCCCCGATTTCGATGAATCGAAGTCAAGCTATCAGATCAAACATATCACTGGAGAACTGTCCGGAACAGACGGATACACCCCGCCGGAATGCTCCACGATGAAGACCAACGGTATCTGTTTCCAACCGGATGAGCTCTGTGCACGCGAGACCGTGAACCATCCTCTGACGTACTACAGGATCAAATCCGGGAACTACACCAGAAGGCCGGAGACCAAGGAATGATCATTCTTCCTGTTCGGGCTTGTTGAGATTCTTCCAGGTTATTATCGCCCTCTGGATCGCAGTTGCGTTTCCGACGATCGCGAAGTAGATGATCATTATCTCCATCCAGGAGATCGAGATGTCACCTATCTCGATGTACGGGTATCCGACAAGGATCGCCACGAATTGGATCAGCGGGAACAGTGTGCTGAGGACCACGCGGTCCGCACGTCCGAGAAGTCCCGCATAAAGACGGGGCGCCCCTATGGCCTGTGCCTGCGTCCCCATGTATGAGGTGAGAAGAACACCCACAAGTGCCAGCATTCCGAGATACGGGTTGCACCATGCACTGACGGCGACTCCGCCGATCATGAAGACATCTGCGTAACGGTCGAACACGTGATCGAGATAATCCCCTTTCTTGGAGGCCTTTCCGGCAAGCTTTGCGACCTTTCCGTCAAGTGCGTCAAAATAACCGGAGACTATGACCATCAGCGCTCCGAGAAGAAGCAGCCAGTGACATTCAAAGCTGAAATACAGTATGATACCTGAAACAAGCGCCAGTATGAGTCCTGCCCACGAGATCATATTCGGATTTACGTTGATGAGCTTCTTTGCGACAGGCGTCAGCGCGAAGTCTACTGCGCTTCTTTTCGAGTCTAGAACCATTCTTCCATCTCCCCGGTCCAATTGATCTTTCCCGGTGAATGGTCATTGTCCATGCCGTTAATAATACCGACTATCGTATCGGCAGTATCCGAGGCCGTTCCCGAGGTGCAGTCTATCTCGTACACCGGTATGTCCGAGTCCGTTGCCTCGCACAGGATCACATCCAGAAGTTCCACCTGGACATTCTCGGTGACCTTTGCTTCGGAATAACCTCTGGCCTTCAGCCTTTCCGCCAATACCTTCGGATCGCATCTCAGTACGATGATCGCATGGCAATCCAGACAGTGGGACAGGTGACTGTCCATGAAGACCGTGTCCGGAGAATCCCTGATCTCCGTAAGAGAATCATTGAGGGCGTCGAGATCCACTTCGTAGGTGTCCCTGGGAACATCCTTCTCTCCGAGAAGGCCGTGCTCCCTCAGATGCCTGTTGATATCCACTACCTTGTATCCTCTGGACCTCAATTCCTCCGAAACGGAGGTCTTTCCCGTTCCCGGGGTACCCGTGATGGCTATCAGCGGCATATGTATCAGAGATACTTGTCCGCGCGTTCCATTACCTGGTCCCACGTGGGGGTGTTGGTCAGTGCACCGACCTTCTCGACAACGAATGACGAGACCGCCGATGCGATCGTGAGCGAATCCACCGGGTTGTATCCGCGGTACAGACCGGCATAGTAACCTGCCCTGTACGCATCGCCCGCACCCGTGGGGTCTGCGACCTTTCCGGCCTTGATCGTCGGGATCTCGTACAGTTTGCCGTCGACCTTGGCTATGCTGCCATTCTCGCCCAGCGTGCGCACCACGACCGGAAGATTGATCGACAGCACATCGCCGATGCCCAGGTATTTCTCGATCACTTTTGCCTCGTAATCGTTGCAGAACAATGCATCGCATTGGTCAAATGCTCCCGAGAGCGATTCCTTCGACCACATCTTGTAGACCTCCTGTGCGGGATCCACTGCCATATGGATGCCTTTGCCCGAGAGCTTCTTCATCAGAGAGATGTAATAAGCGGGCTCTCCGGTGCAGAAATGAACGTATTTTGATTTTGAAGCGCAGCCCAGAAGATCCATACCGAGCTTGCTGGCACATCCCTGGGGCCCCTGATAGAAGACCACTTTCTGTTCCATCTCGGCATTGTTCAAAATGACACACTGCGAGGTCTCGTACTGACTGACCTTGACGAAATCGTCCATGATGAGTCCTGAACCGCGCATGAACCCTTCGTAGTTCGGCGAGAAATCCTGACCGACGAATGCACAGATGGCCGTGGGGACACCCAGCTTGGCGGCGGTCACGGCGATATTCGTGCCGGTGCCGCCCAGTACCGTGTTCTTCTCCACAACATCCACAGTCTCGTTGATCTGCGGGAATCTTTTCACTGACAGGATCTGGTCCATTGTTATGTGACCGTAGACCGATAGGAACGGTGCGCTTCCTTCTGACATACCCCATAATATGAGCGGACAGTATTAGAATTATGGTCACTCTTTTTTAGAACAGACGCTCTCATAGAGGGCGGTAAGCTTCTTTCCGACAGTGTCGGTTGAATATTCCACTGCCGTGGCGCGGATACCCGGCATCAGCGCCTCTTTCTCATCAAGGCATTTTTTCAATGCCTCGGCGCAGTCTTCCGGTGCCTCGCCGAAAAGATATCCGTTGTACCCGTCCTTGATAACATCCAGGAACGCTCTTCCGGCCGCGCATGCCGCGGGAATGCCGCAGGCCATTGCTTCGACTATGGTGAGGCCCTGGGTCTCGAACCTTGATGCGGAAACGACAACATCGGATGCGGCATAATGGAGCGGAAGCTCCTCGTCCGATACGAAACCTGTGAATATCACGCGATCGGAAAGACCGGAATCCTGCACATGCTTCTTCAGGTCCTCCAGTGCCGGACCTTTGCCGACGATCATCAGTCTGACGTCCTCGGGCATGAACCTCATGGCATCTACCGCCTGAGGGATGTTCTTCTCATAGGACACCCTGCCGACGTGGATGACGACCCTGTTGTTCTCCAGCCCGTATCTCTTCCTGATCTCGGAACCGTCCAGGCCTTCGACGAAATGTCTGATGTCGATCCCTATGGGAATGACCTCTGTGCGCTTGGGCCTGATACCGTTCTGATCGAACTCCTTCAGGGACTCCGGGGTCAGTGCGATGATGCAGCTGGGTCTTTTCAGGATATTGCGGATATAGATCCATGCGAGCTTCTCCTGCATCGGCAGGGGAAGCGGCAGAGGCGAGTAAAATCTCAATGCATCGACGACGTTCGTCACATACGTCATGACCGTCGGTATGTGCGTCGTGTGCGAGACTATCAGGGCCTTGAGGGCCATGAATGTCACGCCGTAAATGTGGATCACATCCACATTGAGGGATTCGATGACCTCCCTCTTGTTGGAAGGGAATATGGGAATGTAGTAGTCTGGATACTTCTTGAACTTGGTAGCGCGGAAGTAGATGACCCCCTCTTCCCGATATTCCTTCCCGGGATCCGGTGCAATGATGAAGACAGTGTGTCCCATGTCTTCCAGGGCCTTCCTCAGGGTTATCACTGCCGTGACCACCCCGTCCCTGGTGGGGAGATAACTGTCCGTCACCATTGCTATCCGCATCTTATGTTCCTTCCTGCCAGCTGTGGACGTAGTTGTACTGGTCCGCGGACATCTCGTCGATGGTCACACCCATCGATGCGAGTTTGATCTTTGCGATGGTATAATCCATCTCGATGGGTACATCGTAGACCTTGTTCTCCATCTTGGAGTAATTATTAATCACATATTCGATACCGAGCGCCTGAGTGGCGAAACTGGTATCCATGATCTCTGCGGGATGTCCCTGTCCTGCCGCAAGGTTCATCAGACGGCCTTCGGCGATGAGATAGAGCTTGCGCCCGTCCTTCATCTCGTACTCGTCGATGAAATCACGGACCCTGATGCACCTGTTAGATGCTGCTTCCAGGTCCTTCTTGCTGATCTCGTTGTCGAAATGCCCGACATTACCCATGACGCATCCGTCCTTCATCACTGCGAAGTGCGCTGCGTTGATGATGTCCTTGCATCCGGTGACGGTTATGATGATCTCCGCTTCTTTTACCGCGTCGACCATCCTCATGACCCTGAATCCGTCCATCTTGGCCTCGATGGCCTTGATCGCATCGACCTCGCAGACGATGACATTGGCTCCGAGTCCCTGTGCCCTCATGGCAACTCCCTTTCCGCACCAGCCGTATCCTGCGACCACAAGGGTCTTTCCGGCGACGATGAGGTTCGTTGCGTTCATCCACCCGTCGAATGCGGACTGGCCTGTTCCGTACCTGTTGTCGAACAGGTACTTCATCTTGGCATCGTTGACCGAGAGGATCGGGAATTCGAGCTTTCCGTCCGCAGCCATCGCTCTGAGACGCACGACGCCGGTCGTGGTCTCCTCGTTCCCTCCCTTGATATTTGAGAGGACGTCCCTGCGCTTGGTGTGTGCCATGGTGATAAGGTCCGCACCGTCATCGATGACGAAATCGGGTGCGATGTTCAGAACGCTGTTCAGGTTCGTGTAATACTCTTCCTGCGTCTCGCCCTTCTTGGCGTGGACCTCGAGACCGTATTCCTCCCTGAGCGCAACAACGACCGAATCATCGGTCGACAGGGGGTTGCAGCTTGCAAGGCATATCTTCGCACCGGCGTTCGCCAGTGTGACAGCCAGCATACCGGTCTTGGCCTCTGTGTGCAGGGCCATTCCGATCTTGTAACCGACCAGCGGCTGTTCTTTCCTGAAACGTTTGTCGATCTCCTTCAGTACTGGCATATGCTCGTACGCCCAATGGAGTCTGAGACTCCCTTTGTTTAACAGGTCTTCCATATGATCACTCTTTAGTCGAATTCAGACATCAGCGAGGAACAGATGCATTCCACCGTCTCCTTGCGGCTCTCTTTGTTGGAGAAACCGGAGATCGTGTCCTCGATCTCCTTATCTTTTCCCTTCAGTTCTCCGACAAACCTCAGGATATTTGCCAGTGCACGGACCATATCGTCGGATATGGACACGGTTGCTGTCTTCGAGGTCCTCGACAGGGGGTTGAGATCTATCGAGATCACTACCTTTCCCATTGCCACAAGGGCCTCTGCACGGTCGCCGTCCTCGATGGGGACGATGATCACATCGCAATCGAATATGCCTTCCTTGGTGCACAATGCGCGGTCGGACGAAAGTCCGGGTATCTTTGCATCCGGTGCTCTTCCGTAGACCTTCTTTGCTCCGTTCTGCTCCAGATAATCGATCAGGAGCCTCATCCTTTCCTCGGTGCGGTGATAGATGTTGACCTCTAACTTTGCCGACACAGCTTCCGACAGCGCTATCAGTCCCTTTGGATCGAGCACGGTCGCATTTCCGTTGGCGCATACGACAGGGTTCTTCGCCCTGAGAAGATATGCCGCTGCTGCCTTTTCAGCCTTCAGCACAGGCTCGACCGTATGTTCGCCCATGAGATAATCGAACGCTTCGCCTCTTCCGTGGGATATCAGACCGGTCTCGTTGACCAGCCCTTTATCGACCATTTCAGCCAAATGTTCCCTGACCATGAGGGATTTGTATCTAGGATGATCCTTAGGAGTGCTCACGATTAGGGAGTAAGGCTACAATTGATATAGATTTATGTCCTGGTCCGCGGCAATGCCTCAAATACGCATAGTATTGGTGGGTCCGAAGTTCGAGGGAAATGTGGGCGCAATAGCCAGATCCATGGCGAACTTCGACATAAACGAGCTCTATCTGGTCAACCCTTCCTGCGAGATCGGCGACGATGCGCGCCGCAGGGCAAAACACGGAAACGATATCCTGGACAACGCAGTGACGGTCACTTCCATGGACGACGCCGTCCAAGACTGCTTCCTCACCGTAGGTACCAGCGGTATCATCACAAAGGGTGACAAGAATTACACCCGCGTCCCCGTATCGGCGAGGGAATTCGCCGAACATTCACGCGGATACAAGGAAAAGATAGCTCTGGTCTTCGGACGCGAGGACATCGGTCTGCTTCAGGACGAACTGAACAAATGCGATCTTCTTATCCATATCCCCACCGGCGAGCAGTATCCCATCCTGAACCTCTCGCATGCTGCGACCCTGGTCATGTACGAGATGTTCCAGGCACACTCCGTGGACAGAAAGGCCGAGCCTGCTGACCATAACGAGAAAGAACTCATGTTCGAATTCCTGATGGATCTCATGAATGAGATCGGCTACCCCGAGAACAGACGCGAGATGACGGCTGTTATGTTCAGAAGGATGATGGGCCGTTCCATACCTACGAAGTATGAGTACAACACGATCATGGGAATATTCGGCGACGCCGCCAAGATCATAAAGAACGGTAAGCAATGGGAATGAATTCCATCATCCCGTAACCCGTCCCGTTCTTTCTCGGGACGATCTCCGGAAGGATGCCGGTCTGATCGCATATCGCATCGCAGATCATATCATGATCGGCATCCGTGAATTCCGAATCCGTGCTGACGATGATCTTACCGTGCGACGGATCCGAATCCGTGAATCCTTTGATCATACCGTATTTTGCGGCCTTTTCCGGATCCTTCGAGTCGTCGTAGGATACGGTGTATGCCTTTTCGGTGAACAGACTGAGGAACGGCCCCTCCATCATCTCGGAGACCCTTTTCATCGCATCGCACATCAGACGGTTCGTCTTTTCCAGAAGGGCTTTAATATCGGGCTCTTCCACGGCATCCAATGCGCGGTCCATGTCGAATATGAGTGTACGGTCCGCGGCCCTTATGACGTTGTTGAGCTGACCGAGCGCCTTCTCGCGCCTGTCGGTCTCGAACGAGAACGGCAGGCCGACCACCGCGACCGACCTGAGTTTCAAGGATCTGGCACATTTCAATATCACCGAAAGCGATCCTGACCCGACACCGCCTCCGAGAACGCATACCGCCATGACGTCGGAATACCCGGACATCCTCTCTTTTATCGTGTCTGTCTTCTCCGATGCAAGCGTCCATCCGAGCGCGGGATCCCCCCTGCAATCCTTCAGACCCGGTTCCAAAAGTATCGTCGGCATCTTTTCGGAAGATACGTTTACCGTCTCTGACGGAAGACCGCCGGATCCGGAGACGATATTGCAACCGCTACCTCCGCATCCGAAAATAATGACCGACAGAGGCTCACCTCTGTTCGATCCTGTCACGCACATATCCGCTGACCGCTGCCTTGATGGCCTCGTCCAGATCTGCGGTGTCGGAAGGGGCTATCAATGATTCCGGATCTATTGCCTTCTTCTTAGAAGCGTCTTCCAGGATCCTGTGGATATCCTCTGCCTTGAACCTGGAATCGATGAATTCCCTCAATGCGGCCATAACGACATCTGACATGCTGCTGAATTCACCCGATCTGACGAGCGTATCGAGCACAGCGACGGTGTCTGGTGTGAGTCTGACTGCGACCCTCTCGGTAGGAATCATAACAATATCACAGGGCGTTCAAAATAAAAAAATTTGTGTAAGAGGTTTGTGTTGTCTGAACCAACTGACTGTTCATCCGAACAGTGCGCTGAGACCGGCTGCTGCTTCTTCTTCGCTGACTGCCTCTTCCTCGGGCTCTTCGGCCTTTGCGGCGGGGGCATCTGCTGCGGCTGCTGCGGGTGCGGCGGCTGCTGCGGGGGCTGCGGCGAAAGAGGCATTCTCGATTGCCTCTTTAATGTCGACTCCCTCAAGCGAAGCGATCAGCGCCTTGACCTTTCCTGCGTCAACGTTGACGCCGGCTGCGGTCAGGACTGCGGTAACTGCATCCTCTGTGATCTCTTTGCCAGCAGAGTAAAGCACCATTGCGCTGTAAATGTACTCCATTTATGTCATCTCCTTATTTTATCATCCGAACAATGCGCTCATGCCAGCTGCGGCTTCTTCCTCGCTGACAGGCTCGTCTTCTTCTTCTTTTTCTGCGGGTGCAGATTCAGCTGCGGGAGCTGCTGCAACAGGTGCTACCGCCGCTGCGGAGTTTAACCTCGCGGCGATATCATCGTTGGTATATCCCGATGCTGATGCAACGGCAAGCATCTGTGAGTCTGCCTTTGCAAGAAGAATGTCTATGTTCTCTTTGGTCGGTATCGCGGCCGTTATCGAGAGGCCCATTGCCTCCCTGAACGCCTTTCCGATAAGCAGTCCGATGGTTTCCTTTGTCGGGAATCCGATCTCTACTGCAAGTGCGGTAGCGTTGTGAACAGCCGTAGCGAACATTGATTCATAGTAACCCTCAGGTATGTTCAATGTCTCTGCCTGATAGATCGTTCCGTCCTCGTAGGCGACTCTCATGTCCATTCCTACGATCATCGGAAGGATCTCCAGCTTAGGGAGCATTGCTGCAACATTCGCGGGGATGGCTTCGCCTTCCTTAACGAGTGTTGTATCCTTCTTGATCACTATTTTTCCTGCATCAATTGCTGCAGGAAGGCCTAATTTCTGAAGGTCACCAATAATAGGTCCGGGTCCGAACGGGGTAGGTCCCTTGAACACGGTGATGTCGCAGGGTGCGATATCTCCGGGCTTTGCGGGAGCGGGTGTCATCGTAGCCTCAAGTTTCTTGTAAAGCTTGAACGGATCGATATCCGTTGATACGATAGCACACTGACCGTGTACGGCGTCCTTAAGTCCTTCGATTCCGGGTTTCTGCTTTGCTGCCTCTTCGAGAGCCAAGAGCATAAGATTGTTCTTGGTCATCTTGAGTTTGGCGTGAGCGCGAAGTCCGGCTCTCATGGACTGGATCTGCTGACCGGGAATTCCGTGCATGTCTACGACTGCAACAACGGGGCTCTCGACCATGTCCTGGACCAATTCATTGACGATGTCCTTCTTCCAAGCTGCGACGTGTGCCATATTAGACCTCCTTACATGATCCTCTCTGACGGTCCCATGGACGTCTTGACGTATGCAGACTGAATGTTCTGGTCACCTTTCTCCATACGGAGGGCGACACGCTTCAGGATAAGATCGATGTTTTCAGCGATCTTCTCTGCGTCCATCTCAACGGTTCCGACGGGAACGTGGAAAGTTCTCCTGTCTTTCGTTCTGACGGTAACAGACTTGCGGAAGTTGGTAATCATACCGGTAGGATCTACTCCTGGGGGTATGGGCTTAGGCATCTTTCCGCGAGGACCGAGAACAGTACCGAGTCTCTTACCGACAAGGGCCATCATAGGCGCCTCGGCGATGAAGTAATCGGTGTCATTCGCGATCTTCTTTGCCTGTTTCTTGTCATCGGCGATCGCTCCCAATTCCTCGGGTGTGATCACACGATCGGCAACGTCTTTGGCTTTCAAGGCTAATTCGCCACCACCAATCACACAGATGTGAATATCCTTTCCGCGGCCGTTGGGGAGAATGATATCCTCCTGGATACGGTTCTTAGGAATGGAAAGATCCACGTCTTTGAGATTGATAGCCAACTCAACCGTTTCTGTAAAATTGCGCTTCTTTGCACTCTCAAGTGCCTTCTGCACGGCTATTACGGTTGGTTTTTCTGCCAATACAATTCCTCCTCGTAGTGCAAACGATCCCTAGCGGGGTCTCCTACAAGCATCTCCTCCTAATAATGGGTAGTATATAAACCTTAAGCCTGTTTTCCGCACATTCCCGTCACTGAATTATGTAGTACGTTTAAATAGCCCGTATGTGTAATCAGGCTGAGCCCTATGAAGAGCAGCATGTCCGAGCACATAATGGCAGTATCGATAATACTCGCATTGCTATGCGTGGCCGCAGCCGTCTATGTGAACGACCTCACTTGGGTGTTCACATCGATATTCGGATTGTGCTTCCTGCTTGTACCTCACCATTTCACCAAGGATTGGGGATCTTCCTACTGCGGCAAGATCATGATGCCGCTGCCGTTCGTATTGGCGGCCTTCGTCATCCTTGCATTCACGCTCGGAAACAGATTCTCGATGTTCGCAGACCTGTGGCCGATCTCGATAGTACTTCAGGCATGGGCGATGATGATCTACAGCTACATGACGATCATCTACATCAACAACCACCTTACGACCGATATGTCGAGAAGGTGGATGCTTGTCTACTCTATGCTGATAGCATGCACCCTTGCGGGATTGTATGCATACTACATCTTCCTGTTCATGTACTGCGAAGGTTACCCAGTATTCAATGACCCAGATCATTCTAATTTCATTTACAATTGGTACCTCATGGAACAGATGACCATAACACTCTTCTTCTCGATATTCTATACTTTGTACCTTAAGTTCCACCTGAAGAATGTCCCCAGGAGGGTCCTCCTTTCATACACGGGAGGTAACTCCAATGAATGACATAAAGGTCCAGAATATCGTCTGTATCATAGCATCTCTGATACTTCTCGGAATGACGATCGTCTCCGCGGTCACATCCTCCGGACGTCTGACCTATGAGATCGTGACCGGATTGTTCTGCGCACTGTTCTGCCTTGTTCCGATACTTCTCAGAAGGCTGAAGTTGATCACTCTGCCGACGGCGTTCATCATCATGGCCGAAATAGCCGTGTTCCTGCATGCTTACGGCGTGCTCCTGATGAGATACGACCTCGTACCCATGTGGGATACGGTCACGCACACAATATCGTCTGCGGTGGTCGCCATGATAGTATTCTACGGTGTCCAGTACATCGAAATGCATGACAGCGAGATGCATGCGACACCCAAGATGATCCATGTGTACATCTTCCTGATAACTATGACGTTCAGCGTCATATGGGAGGTCTTCGAGATCTTTTCCGATGCGGCATTCGGAATTCATATGCAGTACAGTCCGTTCGACACGATACGTGACTTCACATGCGATGCGGCAGGTGCCGCCATCGTCATATTGTTCTCACACTTCTCTCTGAAGAAGCACGACATCGCAGAGACCGTGAATGCCATGCATATCCACCCGATGTTCGAAAGATATGTCAGCAGACACTCCGGAAAGAAGATCGACGATCATTCCGAAGATAACAAGAATTGAAAGTGAGAACCGCACGGAGATATTTCTCCGGCGGTTCATACACAAAGGATTTGCGAAGACCCCATGTGTTTCAAAACGGGGGGTCATGCCCCCCTTGAAGTTTATTGATCAGTCTTTGAGCTGATCGTCGTAGACGCCGGCCTTAATGTCTTTCTGGAAGACCTTAGGGTCCTTTCCATCGATGGTCACACCGACGGAAACGCAGTTTCCTGCGACCTCGCTGACACGTGCCTTGAGGGTTGCTCCCAGAAGGCTGTCCTGCTTCATCGTTGCGATCTTGATCGCCTGGGGGATCGACATGTCTGCGACCTTTGTCGATTTTGCGTTGCTCGATCCGTGCTCGAGTCCGAGTTCGGATTTGATGAGTGCCGACATAGGGGGTGTTCCGACCTTGATGTCGAAAGACTTGTCGTCGTTGATGAGGATCTTCACAGGAACTTTCATTCCGTCGAAGGCCTTCGTCCTCTCATTGATTTTCGCAATAACCTGTCCAATGTTCACTCCTTTGGGTCCGAGTGCCGGACCGAGGGGCGGACCTGCGGAGGCCCTGCCTCCATCTACTAATGCCTCAACAGTATCTACCATTGTTCATCTCTCCTTTTCCATTAACCTGACGCTGTCACCTTTGACCGTGACCGGGATCGGAACCATTGCTTCGACGAGTTCGACTGTGATCTCCTCTTTGCTCTGGTCGATCTGCTGTACTCTTGCGATCTCTCCTTTGAACGGTCCGTTGACCAATTCAACGAGGTCACCTTCGACGATTCCTACGACCGCAGACACGGGCACGAGATAATGACTGATCTCCTCGATGCTCGTCTCTCCGTCCACAAAGGAACGCGCTTTCTTGATATCCCTCGTCTTCTCACGGAGACGGTCGGTGTTCATTCCCTCTACGAAAATGTATCCTCTCAGACCGGCGGGTGCGAATATCGCGTAGATATCCTTCTCGCCCAGGTTGGCCTTGGACATCAAACTGTCCGCGACGCTTTTCTCCTGGTCGATCTGAGTCTTAAGTACCATGATTGATTGCTTTGCCACTGCTGTGAACGAAAGGGAAGATGATCCGGTGCTCACACCGATGACAACCTCGTCGTCATACCTTGCTCCTTTCGGGCAAATGACCTCGATCTTAAGGATCTTGGCCTTGTTTCCGGGAAGGTCTACATCGACCTCCCTCTTACTGCGGCTGTTATTCCACAGTTCTTCGTTCGAAGATTTGAGAGTAACATCCCACTCGGGAGCGCTGTCCGCGTCGGGGCCTGTTGTGATCTCGAGAAAGAGCTTCGCCTCATTCGAATCAGCGCTAAGCTGGAACTCCCATGAGACCAACCCTCCCGTGTGCACGTCCTTCTGACCGGATTCACCGTTCAGGACTGCACCGTCTGCCATATTATCGGACATCTTTCAAACACTCCGTTCAGAAATAGTTGGGAAGATAGATCATAAGCCAGTAGATTGCGAATCCGACCGCACCGAGGATCAGCATACCGAGTGCTGCGATATAGCATGTCTTCTTGTACTCTTCCCTGGTAGGCGTACGGGCCATCTTGAGGATCCTTCCGTATTTTCCCTTGCCGAGGCCGCCGACTTTGGATTCGACATTGCTCTGGAAATCCTCCGCTTTGTTCTCTATGCTCATGTTACTCCTTCCACTGTCCAGCATGTGAATGCGGGACGTTTTTTGTCTCTTGCGTTACCACTAGAGGGCAACACTTGAGTACTCTCCCTAAAAAGGATGCCTATTATAAAGGTTACGGTAAAGTTTGCGCCTCGGATTTCAATATTCAATGCAAAAACGAATTTTTAAAAAATATTTAGGAGGGAAATATATATACAAGTTACCGATTCGGAACGTGTAATCTCCGGGGTGAAAGTCATGGAAGAGATTTTGTGTAATGTTGAATTGGTCAAAGAAAATAATAATATCGTCGCTAGGATTCAGAGCGATCTCGGCGGTGTCAGAGAATACAAATCCCCCAACTTCGAAGAGGTCTTGGAACAGCTCGTCAGCGACCTCCAGGAAGAGTTCGAAACGATCTGAGTGGTGATTAATATGGCAGATAAGATCAGACAGGTAGCAGATGCATTGGATATGCTGGCAGAGGACACATCGGTCCCCAGGAACATCAGAAAAGGAGCGGCGGACGCCAAAACAAAACTCATGGGAAAAGAGCCTATCGATGTCCGCGCAGGCGGAGCACTGTCTATCTTAGACGATCTCGCCAACGATCCCAACATACCCATGCACGGCAGGACATTGATATACAACATCATGAGCCAGCTCGAAGTCATCGGGCAGTCTAAAAACTGATTTACAAATTTTACGGAACGGTGCACGTATACCGCGTGCACCTTCCATTGCTTCAATAATCGTGTTTCTCTATGATGTCCAGGAAGTTCTGGAATATCTGAGGTCCGTTCTCCGTGTTCTCCACCTCAGGATGGAACTGCACACCGAATATCGGACGGGTAAGACATGTTACCCCTTCTACGGGACACGTAGGCGATGTGGCCGTGACCTTGAATCCTTCGGGGACCTTCTTGACCTCATCGTTGTGGGATGCCCAGACATTGAACTCGTCCGGAAGTCCCTTGAAAAGATCATCGTGATCGAGGACCTTCAGACCGACGTGGCCGAATTCGGGCACTTCGCTCGGACCGAGCTGTCCGCCGAAGAATTCTGACAGGAACTGCATTCCCGCGCAGATCCCCATGATCGGATACTCCGCCCTTTCCAAATATACGCCGTTGTTTCCCATGAGATTCGCGTCGGTAGCCACACGGGGTGCCCCTCCGGACAATACCAATCCGTCAAGGTCTTTGAGATCGTCGAACGGTGTGTTGTTCGGTACGATCTTGGTCTCGACCTTCAGGTATTTCAGAACGCGCCATTCACGGTGGGTCCACTGACCTCCGTTGTCAACGACATATACTTTCATCAAAGGATGATAAGACTGAACATATATAGAAATAATTGGCCGGGCAGAGCCCGGTAAAGAAATTCATTCCCACTCGATGGTGGACGGGGGCTTGTTCGTGATGTCGTAGACAACACGGTTGACCTGGCTCTTCATCTCGTTGGTGATACGGGTGGCCATGACATCCAAGACATCCATGGGGATCTTGGCATAAGTGGCGGTCATTCCGTCGACGGATTCGACCGCACGGATGACAATGGTCCTTCCGTACGCCCTTCTGTCTCCCTGGACCCCGACAGACCTTGTGGGGAGGAGCGCTGCGAAATACTGCCACGGGAGGGGCATCTTTCCTGCCGCTGCCGCCTTCCTGATCTCGTCTTCGACGATGAAACATGCCTCACGGACGATCTCGATGTTCTCGGGAGTCACTTCGCCGAGACACCTGACCGCAAGGGCCGGTCCGGGGAAGGGCTGTCTCTCCGATGCTTCTACACCGAGGAACCTGGCAACATCCCTGACCTCATCCTTGTACAGATCTCTGAGGGGCTCTACAAGTGCCATTCCGAGGTCCTTGGGCAATCCTCCCACATTGTGATGGGATTTGATCGTGTCGCGGACACCGTCCCCGGACTCGATCCAGTCGGGAGCGATAGTTCCCTGAACGAGTGTGTCTGCCCCGAAAGATCTGGCCTCGGCCTCGAACACCCTGATGAACTTCTCTCCGATGATCTTCCTCTTCTGTTCGGGATCGGTCACGCCTTTGAGTGCGGCAAAGAACTGCTCTCCCGCATCGGCGATCTTGAAATTGATACCCATGTGTTCCATCATGGTGCGGACCTCATCGGTCTCGCCCTTTCTCATAAGTCCGTTGTCCACGTAGACGGCTAGAAGCCTGTCTCCGATAGCTTTGCTTGTAAGCGTGGCAGCGACCATGCTGTCCACACCTCCGGAGCAGGCAATGATAGCCTTTCCGGTAATCTTGGACTTAATGTCCTCTATTGCCTCGTTGACGAAATCCTCAACACCCAACATCTTTAATCACCTGTTCCGAATCTGCCGCGACCTTGTCAGCCTGTTCCTTTCTGTGATCGGCCAATGCCTTTGATAACCTCTCGTCGGTCATCGCAAGCATCTCTACCGCAAGTACGGCAGCATTGTCCCCGCGGTCCAATCCGACCGCCGCGACCGGTATTCCCGGGGGCATCTGCACTATCGACAGCAGGGCATCATAATTCAGCTTTCCGCTTACAGGCACTCCGATGACCGGCTTGCAAGTGAATGAAGCGATCACGCCGGGAAGTGCCGCGGACAGACCAGCGATGGAAATGAAAACATCTGCACCGCATGAAGTGACTATCTCCTCGACCCTCTTGGGGGTCCTGTGTGCGGAAGCGACGGCTATGTCGAAATCGACATCGAACCTTCTCAGGATAGCAATGGCCTTCTCCGCAACCGGAAGGTCGCTTTTGCTTCCCATAATGATAGAAACTTTAGGCATTAAGACGCCTGACAGAATCGAAGCATAAATAATCAGCGTTGACAGAAAGTGTGATAAAGATATTTGCGAGGGGTTTTACCCCCTCTGTGTTTAACTCTTAAGCACAACGACCAGGAAAATACCGACCGCAACAAGTGCTCCGATCAGTACACCGATAAGATCGATGAGTGCATTGTACATGACATCCCATACTTCAACGTCACAGAAGGGCGAGATGCCGCTCCAGATAGTGAGGTAGGACCAGACCAGGCCTGCAACGAGACCGACTGCAAAGATGATGCCGCCGTACATCCTGTTTTTCCCTGCACCGAAATAGGCCGAGAATATTCCCGCTATCATCATCACGATGCTGAAAACAAGGATGACGAGTGTAAGGAAACTCCAGATATCCATTTTTTTGCCTCCGTTTTTCTAACATTCATTACGAATGAAACTGGCACGTGATAGACTATTGGCATTATTAAACCTTGGGTCAGTAAATGCCGTTAAAAAACCCCGATCGCCCGCGTCATTGTATGTAACACCGGTTAACAGCCAGCATAGATGGATGCGCCGTCCACACAAATTACATAATTGCCCGTTCAAAGTGATTAACATAAAATACTAATGTCATTTTGTTAATAAAGATATCCAAAAAGTATATATACAGAGTATAACTAAGCGCGTATATAACTAAGACCTATTTTTGAGGTAAAGAAATGGAATTGCTTGGAACTGTGGAAGAAACGACTTCGGACGGCAAGGCTGTCGTTAGGAGTGAAAAACTTCCGGAGATCGGCGATCCCGTCTTCGATCGCAGAGAAAAGAAGGTCGGAAACGTGAAACGCATCTTCGGACCTGTCGATGAACCTTATGTGTCTGTCCAGCTGGATGACAAAACGGCAGGGATGGGACTGAAGAACAAACCACTATACTTCACAACAAGAGGAACCCAAAATGGTAAAGGTAAAAGAAGGAACAGAAGAAATTGAGGTCTGTCCCGAATGCGGAAGCCACCACCTCGTACGTGATTACGAGAGAGGAGAGCTCCTGTGCGAGGACTGCGGACTTGTTTTGGACGACCAGTTCATAGACCAAGGTCCGGAATGGAGAGCATTTGATGTGGAACAGGGCGAGAAAAGAGCCCGTACCGGTGCCCCCATGACCTATACCATCCATGACAAGGGACTTTCGACAGAGATCTCCTGGAAGAACAAGGACAGCTACGGAAAGAGCATCCCTACCAGGAACAGAGCCCAGCTGTACAGGCTGAGAAAGTGGCAGAGAAGGATCCGTGTATCCAATGCTACCGAGAGGAACCTTGCATTCGCCCTGTCCGAGTTGGACAGAATGGCGTCCACAATGGGACTGCCCAGGAACGTCAGGGAAACAGCTGCTATGATCTACAGGAAAGCGGTCAACAAGAACCTCATCAGGGGAAGGTCGATCGAAGGTGTCGTGGCAGCATCGCTGTACGCGGCGTGCAGACAGTGCGGTGTCCCCAGAACACTCGATGAGGTCGCAGGATCCAGCCGTGTGGGAAGGAAAGAGATCGGGCGTACGTACCGTTTCATGACGCGCGAACTGAAACTGAAGCTCATGCCCACAAAACCCCAGGACTACGTCCAGAGGTTCTGCTCCGAACTGAAGCTCAGCGGAGAGGTCCAGAGCAAGGCCGCGGAGATCCTCAAGGATGCGTCCGAGAAGGAACTTACCTCGGGACGCGGACCTACCGGTGTGGCCGCGGCGGCGATCTATATCTCGTCGATCCTGTGCAACGAGCGCAGGACCCAGAGAGAGGTCGCGGATGTTGCCGGTGTGACAGAGGTCACCATCAGGAACAGATACAAGGAACTCACCGAGAAACTCGGTATCGAGATCCAGCTTTGAAACTCATGCGGGCTTCGGCCCGCCTTTTTTATTTATCATTGCCATTGACGGTCCATGCACTCCGAAGGCTGTCTTATCTGCGGCGAGGAACTTGTGTATTCCGAAAAAAAGGAAAAGGCTGTATGTTCCGTTTGCGGGAAGGATTTCATATCGGACGTCAGATGCCCGAAAGGACATTTCGTCTGCGACCGGTGCCATGAGGCTCCTGCCAAGGTCGTCATTGTGGAGACCTGTCTCGGGTCGGAGATCAGAGATCCGATCGAATTGGCGATCGGAATCATGAAGGACCCTTCCGTTAACATGCACGGACCGGAACATCATCTTCTTGTCGGATGCGTACTCGCGACCGCATATCACAACTGCGGAGGCGATATCGACCTTCCCGCCGCCATCATAAGGATCTGCGACAGAATGTCGGCAGTTCCGGGAGGCGTCTGCGGAAACTACGGATGCTGCGGTTCGGCGGTCAGTGCGGGAACGTTCATCAGCGTTCTCACGGGAGCCACGCCTTTGACCGAGGGATCATGGGGGATGTCCAACCTCATGACGTCAAAATGTCTTGCCGCCATCGCAGAGGTCGGAGGCCCGCGCTGTTGCAAAAGGGATTCTTTCCTGACCCTGATGACGGCATCGAAATTCATCACCGAAAAACTCGGCGTCGAGATGAAATGCGAAGTGCCGACGTGTACGTTCCATGAAAGGAACAGGCAATGCCTGGGAAAAAGATGTCCGTTCCACCCGTGATCACGGTCTGAACCATTTGAATTCCAGATATTCCACCATATCGCTGATGCGGCAGAACAGGATCTCCTTCTTGACACCGCCGGACAGCCTGACCGTCCTGGATATCTCCGGCCACATCGTGACCTTCGATGCCGGAACTGCATGGACCAGATATCTGGCATGGCACTCGTCCGGAGATCTCTCATACACCCTGAAATGTGTACCGTACTTGAAACCGGTCTTCACTACCAGGCCGCGCTTCCTCAGGTCTGCGAAAGCCTTCATGCGCAGATCGAACTCGTCCTGGACCTTGGTACCGAAATCCCTCAGTTCCCCATATGACATGGGAGTTCCGTCATTCGAGGATATCTCCAATTGACCTGTGGAACAGAGGTAACATCCTTCGATCAACGAAAGCTGAAGGATGCCTTCCATCATCTTGCCGTAGAAACCTGCCTTGCGGAGTTCTTCCGCATCCTCCGACGAGAATACGAACACACGGTCGCTGATCAATGTCCCTTTCAGACATCTCTCCGCCTCCCCGTACACATCGCCGACGGGATCCTGCATGGACATTATGTAGTATGTCAGGTCCCCTTCTTCGTCCACGACCCCGTACAGAAGCTTTTTTCCGCGGTTCTCCGTCTGAGATATCTCGGCCGCGAACTTCGTGATGTCCAAGGCGGTCCTTTCTGATACTGCGCGCACCATGTAGATCGGACGGGAGTTGCTCATTGTGGAACCGCGGGGGAACACGGAGAAATCAAAACCGCCGGTCTCCTGTTTGACGACAAAACCGCGCTGCCTTATATCTCTGTAAACGAGATATTTGATATCGAATCCCTCGCTGACCGACGACGCATAACTGAACATGTCGTCGAAGGCCATCTTTCTGCCTTCGTATTCCACTTCCAGTCTGTCGCATTCTACGAGGAATACTGCCTCCACCAGATCGAGCTGCGTACCGCCGCCCCTCATGGGATAGCCAAAATTACCTTTATTGAATAGTTGGCATCCCTCTCTCTGGTCCTTGACGACCACAATATCATCCGTCAGTACTCCGGGCATCAGTGACACAATCAGGTCTACATATTTGGATTGTTCTGATAGCAATATCAGTAATAATACACGGGAATAAAGAAAAAGTATATATGTTCATTTTCAATTGTATTGTTTGTATTTTGTAATCTAAGTTTCAGATTCAAAGAATTTAAATCTTTCAATAACATTAGAAGTGAATTGTATGTCAATAGAAGATAAAGGAAAATCATTCGGTGTCTTCTATACCGATGATGGAATCAAATGCCTGAACAACGAGACCGGTATGGAGATCATGAAGTTGATCGAATACAACAACCTGACCCTGGCCGAACTGTCCAGAGAGCTCAAGCTCCCTGTATCGACAGTACTGTTCAACACGAACAAACTCGAAGAAAAGAGACTTATCGCCTCGTACAGGGATTCCGAAGATCGCAGAAAGGTCTACTACACCAACATCTCTCTGAAGATCCTCGTCTCCTGTGACACGCACCCGGAGTACGATAAACTCCTGGACCTCATCCTGGAGAAGAATCTGTATGAAGGCGTCGCCCTTTACAGGAGCCTTGTGGGATTCGCGTGTACGAGTGCCGTGAAGACCGGTATCGATATCGGACCTCTTGTGGAAAGGGTAGGAAGGCTGCTCGGACAGCTGATGGTCAAAGAACACAACATCAAGACCAAGGACGATGCGTGCAAGGTCCTGGGTAAATTCTTCGAAGAAGGAGGATGCCCCCATCTTGAACAGACCTCCAGCAACCCGCTGACCATTCGCATGCGCTTCTACGACGAGATGCCCAAGGATCCGGGGACCTCGTTCCGCGGAACCATCGGAATGGTCTGTGCGGTCGTCGAAGAATTGACCGGAAAGCCTCACATGATCCTCAGTAACGGCCCCAACACCGCCGATACCATAACTTTCACGATAGAGCCCGTTCCGGAACACAAGACCGTTCCGACGAACATGTTCTTAGACAGCGGCCTTATCAGGATCAGAAAGAACAGCGGTACCGCAGAACAGTTCTGCATCTCCATAGACCGCGACAAGTGTCCGAGAATGATCAACAACCCCGCCCAGATCAGTATCATCGAGGCTCTGGCGGCCAATCCCGACACTCTCAAAGGTCTCAACAAGAAACTGGGAGGTTCACAGTCCACCCTATTCTCCAACCTGACCAAGCTCGAGAATGCCGGCATCATCTACACCGGCAGGTCCATCCCGGGTTCCAATGTCTACAGGAACTACGGCATGGAAGCGATGTCCAGAAAGAAGGATACCATCAAGGAATACAGTGAGATCAGGGAGATCCTGCTTGAATGCGTCAATGATCCGAAGTATTACTACAGGTCGATCTTCAAGTATTTCATGGTCGTATTGGATGCCACCGGAATCGACAGCGGACCTATCCAGGAGGCTCTGGGCAGATCATACGCCCGGATCTTCATGAAGAAGAACCCCGAGATCAACGCAGACAACTACATAACCACGATCTGCAGCACCGAGAGTGTATTCGGGACCACGTTCACAAGGGAATCCTACATTCCGCTCACGATCACCATGGAGAACAGTCTTTTCCTCGGTACCGGCGGAAGATCTCTCGTGTGGTTCTACATCGGAGAACTGAGCGAGGTCATATACAGGACGACAAAGAGGAATTACATCCCCACATCCATCAAAGATCTCTCCAAGGGCAAAGGCAAATCAGTGTTCAAGTTCGTTCTCGAACCCGAGATTCCTGTTCCCCTGGACATGTCCTGATCGCAAACCATTGGGGGTCCGCCCCCATTTTTTCTCATTTTTCCTGTAATTCATCCCAAAAAAGCAACGTTTTATATACAACTATCACTATACAACTATCAGTTGTAAACCAAAAGAGTTACAGTGATACCCATGGATGACCTGGACCGCATACTGTCCGTAGTTGAGAACCCGACCAGAAGACGCATACTCCAGGCGATCGTGCGTGAACCGCATTATCCCCTTCAGCTGTCCAAAGAGTTGGGGATCAGCCAACAGTCGGTGGTCAAGAACCTGGATGTTATGGAACGTAACGGCATGGTGGTCCACTACAGACAGAGCAGCAACGTAGGTCCCGACAGGATCTTCTACCGCCCCAGCAGCGAGTTCACCATACTGATCGATCTCCGTAACGGAATGTTCGAGACACACATGGTATCACCGGAAACCAAAAATGAAGATAAAGAGAAAGAAGACACAAAAATAGAGGAAACCAAGGAGTTTCAGGAGACTAGGAACAGAATATCGGACATAGACGGGCAGCTCAAAGAGCTGAATGAGGTACGTTCACAGATGATCGGAGAGCGCAACAGACTCATAAGATCGTTCTTGGACAGTATCGACGATAAAGTGATCGATTACGACCACAGGAACCTGCTGTACGAAATGCTGAACAACCCGGACATGGACAAGGCTACCATCTCAAAGGAGATGGGTGTCAACGAATCATCTGTGGATCAGATGATCGATGACCTGCTGTCCATGCTCCAATGAAAAGGTGATCAAAATGACTAACGATAAAGCGATCAAGGTCGCAGAACTCAAACCCGGTGAGACCGGGAAAGGAATATGCCGTCTCGATCCTGAATTGATGGATATTCTCGACATCAAGGTCGGGGACATCATCCAGATCGAAGGCACCAAGAAGACAGTATCAAAAGTACTGAGGGGAGCACCCGAGGATGCCAACCGCGGCATCATAAGGATCGACGGATCCACCAGGCGCAACGCCGGTACGTCGATCGACGAGAAGGTCGGGATCAAGAAGGTCGTTGCGAAGAACGCTGAGAAGATCACGTTCTCGCCTACAGAAGACCTCAGGCTTCAGGGCGGAGAAGAGTACCTCGCCCAGGTAATGGAGGGGCGCGCGTTCACCAAAGGCGATGTGCTGACCCTTAACGTCATGGGAAACAAGATCGACCTGATAGTGACATCCTATGCCCCTTCCGCAGACGCTGTGATAATGGCGTCCGGAACCTCCGTCAAAGTGTCGGAAAAACCTGCCAAATCGACGGGAATGGAAGTGCCCAAGGTATCCTACGATGATATCGGAGGACTGGGCAACGAGATCGGCAAGATCAGGGAAATGATCGAACTGCCTCTCAGACATCCTGAACTCTTCAAGAGGTTGGGTGTCGAAGCTCCCAAAGGAGTGCTCCTGCATGGGCCGCCGGGAACCGGTAAGACCATGCTGGCAAAAGCAGTGGCAGGCGAAACGAGCAGCAACTTCATCTCGATAGGCGGTCCTGAGATCGTGAGCAAGTTCTACGGCGAATCCGAAGGCAAGCTCAGGGAGATCTTCAAGGATGCAGAGGAGAACGCGCCCAGTATCATCTTCATCGATGAGATAGATTCGATCGCGCCGAAACGTGACGAGGTCACCGGTGAAGAAGAGAGGCGTATCGTCGCTCAGCTGCTGTCCCTGATGGACGGCCTGAACTCGAGAGGCAAGGTCGTGGTCATAGGTGCCACGAACAGGCCCAACTCGATCGATGAGGCTCTCAGGAGACCCGGAAGATTCGACCGTGAGATCGAGATCGGTGTCCCTGACAGGGACGGACGTTACGAGATCCTACAGATCCACACCAAAGGCATGCCTCTGGCGGATAACGTCGACCTCAAGAGACTGGCAGACAGGACCCATGGATACGTGGGTGCAGACCTTTCGGCCCTCTGTAAGGAAGCCGCAATGGCTTCACTCAGACGTGTGCTGCCCAGTGTCGATCTCGAGGCCGAGGAGATCCCCGTCGAGGTGCTGAACAAGATCAGCGTCACGATGGACGATTTCAACAACGCCCTGAAGGACCTGCAGCCTTCGACCATGAGGGAAGTGCTGATCGAGAAACCCAACGTACAATGGGACGATATCGGAGCCCTCGAAAGCGCCAAACAGGAGCTCAGAGAAGCTGTCGAATGGCCTCTGAAATACGGAAAGGTGTTCCAGCACATGAACGCCAAACCTCCGAAGGGCATATTGCTATATGGTCCTCCGGGAACAGGTAAGACCATGCTGGCAAAAGCGGTAGCCACCGAATCCGAGGCGAACTTCATATCAGTGAAGGGCCCGGAGTTCCTCAACAAGTGGGTCGGTGAGTCCGAGAAAGCAGTAAGGGAGACGTTCAGGAAGGCCAGGCAGGCATCGCCGTGTGTGATCTTCATGGATGAGATCGATTCGATCGCACCTGAGAGAGGTACCGGAGGCGACAGCAATGTCACCGAGAGGGTGATCTCGCAGATGCTGACCGAAATGGACGGTCTCGAATCTATGAACGACGTCGTGGTGATCGCCGCGACCAATAGGCCCGACATAATCGATCCCGCCCTGCTGAGACCCGGCAGATTCGATAAGAGCATATACATCGGTCCCCCGGACAAGGAATCCAGGAAACAGATCTTCGGAATCCACACCAAGGCCAAGCCCCTGGCGGACGATGTCGATCTCGACAAGCTCGCGGATGCCACCGAAGGCTGCACAGGTGCAGATATCTCTGCGATATGCAACGAAGCGGTCATGACCGCGGTCAGACGCCTGGTCAAGGACGGCAAGGTGCCGACGCAGGAAGAGATCGATGCTACCAAGGTCGAAATGGACGACTTCATGAAGGCCGTCGACAAATTCGGCCCCAAGGTAGCTGACAAACTCAAAGAATACGGAAACAAAAGACAATGAATAATGAAAACAAGGAAAACAAAAGGTGATGAATATGACAGCAAGTGATGATATTTGGGACGACTTCTTCGGAGAGAGTTTCGACACTCTCAACAAGAGGATAGAGAGGATGTTCGCAGAGATGCAGAACATCAACGACCCGAACGTCAAGACATACGGATACACAATGTACCAAGGCCCCGACGGTGTTCCCCACTGCCGCGAGTTCGGTAACGCCAGGGACGAGTTCAAACTCGGACCCGGTACGGTCGAACCCTTCTCCGATGTGGTCGAAGAGAACGGCAAAGTGAGGGTCACCATGGAGATACCCGGTGTCAAAAAAGAGGATATCGTACTGGACAGTACGGAGAACTCGGTATCTGTCAGGGCGGAAACGCCCAAAAAGACGTTCACCAAGACCGTTGCGTTGCCTTGCGACATTAAGACAGACTCCGCGAAAGCAGTCTACAACAACGGAATATTGGAGATAACCTTCGATGCGGCCGGACATAACGGCACAACGAAGAGGATCTCGATCGAATGACCACATGACCGGGAGGGAGACCTCCCGGCCTAACACTCTTCGCGTGTTTTTTATAGAAGAACAACCACTCTTACTTCTATGAGCAGAGAAAATCTCATCAATACTACCAGGGCTATATTGGCCAAGGCCGGTTTTGATGTTTCTTCGGCGCTTTCACTGCGCAGCATCTGTTTCGACATAGTCGGAAGAAAAGATGACAGACTGCTCATAATCAAGGTCCTCTCGAACATTGATGCGTTCTCGAAAGAGAATGCGGACGAGATGAAGATCCTTGCAGATGCCTTGAAGGCAAACCCGCTGCTCGTAGGCGAGAACTCGAGTTCCGGACCGCTGGAAGCAGGCATCATCTACTCAAGATTCAAGATCCCGATAGTCTCCAACGAGACCCTCGCGGAACACTTATTGGAAGAGGTCCCTCCCTTCATATTCGCAGCCCCCGGCGGCTTGTATGTGAAGATCGACAGCGACCTTCTGAAAGAGATCAGGGAAATCAACAATATCAGTCTGGGTACTTTGGCGGAGACCGCAGGAGTATCGAGACGTACCATCCAGATGTACGAATCCGGAATGGGTGCGATGATCGATGCAGCACTGAGGCTGGAAGAGTTCCTCAACGTACCCATAATCGAACCTCTCGATCCTTTCGAATACAAACATGACGGCAAACATGCCGAATATGCAGTGAAACAGTCGATCTCGGCACCGTTGGAACACATGGGTGAGATCGGTTTCGATATTATTCCCGTGGTCAAGAGTCCGTTCGATGCCATCAGTCGCAGCCCGGAGATAACGATGTTCACCGGACTCGGTACCGAAGGCGACAGACTGATCCAGAAAGCTTTGATCGCGGCCGAGATCTCCAAGATCGCAGGCAAACATTCGCTTATAATAGTCGATAAGAAACGTTCCCAGAACAATATCGACACAACGGCCATCGTCTCCAATGACGAACTGAAGAAAATGGACGACAAGACCGAACTCACAGACGTTGTTTTCTCGAGGAGCACGAAGAAATGATCCGGCTGACGATCGGCGAATGCCGGGTAGACATCCTACCGGTCGTTCAGGGTCTGACCCCCGAGGCAGACAAAGTAAAGGAAGCGTACGGAAAATACGAAGCGTACGGTCTCCCGCTCAGCGTCGAAGGTATACTGGCACTGTCGAAAAGGGATACTCTCGACATGGATGATTACGAGGTCAACGAGCTTGATCTCGTCTACGCTCACCATCTTTCGGAATTCGGCAATGTCGAATTCCCGTGCCCTGCATTCTGCGAATTAGTGGATCTCTGCAAGAACGACGGACTGAACGTTGTCGCCCTTGATATGAATGAGGACAAGTTCACAGACGTCTATCTGGAGAACATAAAGGCCACCGAATTCGTCAAAGAACACAGGGTCGCCAAGAAAGGAATGAAAAAGAAGTTTGATATGAGCTCCCCGGAGACCTTCGCCGAAGAATGGGATGCTTACGTCAACAAGGTGAAAGGTTACAGAAAACTATCCGCCGCACGCGAGAGATACATTGCAGAACAGATCGCCGACCTTGCAAAATACAGAAAGACCGTGCTGATCGTTGCCGAGGTCGAAAGAGTGAAGAATATCGTCGATATTCTGGAGAAACAATAATGGCACTCTCTGTCCTGTCAAAGGGATATGCAGGTGAATGACATGGAACCGCAATGCGACAGATGTAAGGAATTCTACGATCAGGGGGCCCATTACTGCGGGTGCTGCGGATATCGCTTCCCGCATGTGAAAGGACAGATCCCGATCTTTGACAAACTGATGATAGCACTGTCGGCGTTCGCATGCCTGTTCATTGCCGGCGAACTTCTCATATTACTCCTGAAATCCCCCGCGGTATTCTCCATCGCAGGCGACTTCGGTATCGGCATCCAGGTGATCATTCCGACCCCGACGCGCATAGCAACGCTGACCGGTATAGGGTCCGAGATCTGGTGGATCATGCTGGTATGCGCACTGACCGCTGCCGTCTGTTACGGCATATGGAGATATCTGAAAGCGGCAAAGATCTCAAAAGCCGAAGGAGAACCGGAGAACCTCATGAAGACGGGACTCTTCTGGGTCGCGATCCTGTTCTCCGCAAATCTGGCACTTGAGGTCGTCCTCATGTATATCGCAATGGCATGCGGGCTGACCATCGACAGCAGCTGGATGAACGATTATACCCATGAGGAATTACTGTTGATGCTGGCACATGCCTCGTTCTGGGAGGAGATCATCACACGCGTCATATTCATAGGCATACCGATGTTCGTCATTCAGATCATCAGAACAAAAAAACTGAATGCCGCAAAATATCTGGTCGGAGGATTCGGCATGAGCAAAGCGGCCGTCGTCCTGATCGTATTCTCCGGAATAATGTTCGGACTCGCCCACGACTCCGGATGGGGAATGACCAAGGCGGCCATTACCTGCATCGGCGGAATAGTGATGGGCTACGTGTTCGTCAGATTCGGGCTGTACGCCTCTATACTGATGCACTTCATGACGGATTATCTGTCGAGTTTCATGTACAGCGGCTTCGGACTGAGCTTCATCAGCATCATCGGCATGCGTGTGTTCCTGATAATGGGTTTTGTAGCTATCGCGTTCATCATAAAGAGAATTCCAAAGGGAAAGAACGCCCTGATCAATATCTTCAAGGGTTACCCTGTGTTCAACGATAAACTCTCAGAGTAACCTTTCCAAGACCTTCTTGGACCTTACCGCAGAATCCAGATTCTTTGACTCGATGATGTAATTCCCGGTATAGCCTTTCAGCATAGATATCACATGTTGGAAATCGATGCTGCCTTCCCCCAATGTCAGATGCTCGTCCCTCTCGCCCATGTTATCATGGATGTGGACATTGGCTATCCTGTCCGAGAACGTATCGATCATCGCCTCGATCTGCCCGGTCGTATTCGCATGACCGATGTCGAAACAGATACTGAGATCCGTTCCTTCCACAATATGCGCCAGCTCTTCGGCGGTCTCGCCGAGCATTATCGGCATCTTCGGCATGTTCTCGATGACCACTTTCACGCCCAGGTCCGCGGAAGCGCGGTCCAGACTCTTCATCGTCTGTCTGGCACATTCTACGGAACGCTCTCTGAGGCCGGTACATGCGAGATTAACTATGCCTGGATGGATGGTCACGGTCTGCAGGTCCATATCCCTGGCGCACTGCATCTCCGAATAGAATTCGTCGAATGTCGCTTTTCTGAGAATGTCATTCACGGCGCCCGCATTGGTATCCGCTATCGCGGTGTGCAGAGAATATGTCATGTCATAGAGGTCGCGGTCCCTGAGGAACATGTCCTTGACCGAAGCTATCATCTGCTTCCCTTCGGAAAATATCTCCCAATGTGAAAACTCCTTCGAGACCTTACGCCAAGTGTCCTCGAAATCCTCCTTTGCAAACTCCGTGCATGACATCCCGATCAATGGAACACTTCCTTACCGTCCACGGTCTGGGGCGCCACACGGTCGATCAATGCTTCGAGATCGTCATCCTGAACGGTAACATCGATGCTTCCGAGGATCGGATGCCTGTCTGTAAACGATACCTTTCCAACCGTGGCCACCTGCTTGTTCAGATGCAGGACCGTCGTGTTGTCGCGCGCACCTTTGAACATCATGGCCCTGGTGCTGTCCAAGATCTCCTGTTTCCTGATGATCTTCGAGAAATTATCCAATGATGCCTTACCGACGATCTTCCCTTCGACACCTTCTTCCTCCGAGATGTCCGGAAAGATCCTGAGCACTGCCGCCCTGACCTTCTGGGGGTCCTCACTGGGATAGATAGGACAAGACACCGTTACTGATACCATGCTTATCGCATAGACATACGCATATTTTACACCCTTCCTCCCGTCACTGCGCAACATTAATCAACATCCCAAAAGATGGGGATGATATGAGAGAGGAGGTACTGTCCGCAGCAGCAAGGAAGAACGTCTTCCTATCGCCCGAAGCTTTGGAAATGGTACTCTCGAACTCGCACCCGATCGATTTCATAAACACCGTTCTCACCAAACTGTCTGAGAATTCCATGTTCGTCACTAAGAAGGACGTAATGGATGCAATAGCGGGAGACACAGTGATCTATGCTCCTCAAAAGACCATAAAGGTACAGAACAGCCATAAATTGGACATTTCTGTCGTACCCGGAACAGATGTTACGGGAGATTCCACCTGTGAGGGAAAGATCGAGGATTTTGCAAATTATTTCAGGAACAGATACTACACCCTGAGAAAGATCATCGAAAAGAGAAAGGATTTCGGATCCGCCATGCCCATCGAGAAAGCGATGAGGATGGACAGGGAGACCAAGATAATCGGTATCATCTATGAGAAGAAGGACACGAAGAACGGGCATGTCATTCTCAAAGTGGAGGATGAGACGACCATGTGCAGCGTTTTCATCTCCAAGGATTCGCCGCTGATCGGGGAGACCTTCATCAACGACGAGGTCATCGGTATCGCCGGCAAACCGACATCCAACAAAGAGCTCTACATAGCGAACGAGATCTACCATCCCGATGTGCCTTCGAGCAACAAATGGGTGCCTTCGGACTCCAGCGCATCTGTCGCATTCCTTTCGGACGTCCATATCGGAAGTTACACCTTCCTGGAGAACAATTGGAAGAAGATGATCGCCTGGCTCAAGGCCAATTCTACCGAGAAGGAGATCGATTACATTGTATTCCCCGGAGACGTTGTCGACGGGATAGGTGTGTTCCCGGGACAGGAAGAAGAGCTTACCGTCGACAATATCTACGATCAGTATTCGATGCTGTCCGAATATCTCAAGGACATTCCCGATCACATACAGATGGTCATACACCCCGGAAATCACGATGCTGTCCGTCTTGCGGAACCGCAGCCCGCACTTCCGGAGATATTCAGGAAATCGTTCGATTCGAACATCATGATGGTCGGCAATCCGATCACCCTGAACATCGAGGGGAGGACCGTCCTGTCGTATCACGGAAAAGGAATAGACGATTGGATCGCAGGCGTCAGGGAACTGACCTACGAAGACCCCCTGAAGGTCATGAAGAACATGATGATCAGACGTCACCTCGCCCCCATGTACGGCCAGAGGAACGCTCTGGCGCCCGAAAAGAAGGATTACCTTATCATAGACCGCGTACCCGACATATTCGTCTCCGGACACGTTCACGGGGCCGGTACGATGGAATACAAAGGCATACGCATGATCAATGCATCGTCATGGCAGAGCCAGACAGAGTATCAGAAGATGCATAACTTCAACCCGGACCCGGGGATCATGCCGATAGTCGGCCTCGGTACCGGAAAGACCACCATGATGAATTTCATGAAGTGATCTTCGGGGTCCAGACCAACATTCCCATCTTCATTTCGTGATCGTATATTACACGGCCGTCGGTACAAAGCGGCCGCAGGACATTCTCCGCAATACCCCTGACCTCGGATCCGCTCCTTCCATATTGGGAGAACCTTCCGATCTCATCATTCAATGCTGTCTCGTAAGGCACATCGATGTGGTTTACCTGAGCATATGTCCTCAATACCGCATCCCTTCCGAGCCCTCTCAGATATTCGTACGGATATTGGGTATTGTATCCTGCGAAGGAGTAGTCCTTTCCAAGGCCGTTCCATATACGGACATGTGTGCTGGCACTTTCATTTATCGATGATATATAGACGCATTTTCCTTTGGAGACAGACTCCATCTTCATGAGGGACTCTGGGGTGTTGGTAGGAGGACAGAGCGAGGTCATTACAACATCGTATCTGCCTTCGATACTGCCAGTCTCCCAATCACATTCCACGGGAACGATATTGCCGATACGGGATCTTTCCATGGCCTTTGTCAGTTCAGAGAGCATGCCCTTGCTGGCATCCATGGCATAGACCTTCTTTACATGCGGAGCAATCGACAGAGAGAACGATCCGTTACCGCACCCTATGTCCAATACCGTACTGTCCTTCCTCAATACACATGTTCCGAGAAGGTCCGCTACCATGCGATCGCGGATGATCTCGTATCTCTTGTAGGAATACGAAGAGGATGCGCGATCCCACCCTTCCATCATACTTTCCTTTGACACGTGCTCTCCGAAATATGGATGTTTCAGACGTTCTGACATCCATTCGGTACAATTATCGTTCAAGATACCACGGTATCCCTGTTACGCAAGAGGAGATAGATCAGTATCGGCGCTCCCACCAAGGCCGTTATCGCCCCTACCGGAAGTATGATCGGATTCACCAGGTCCTTTGCTATTATGTCTGCGATCGTCAGCAACAGGGCTCCTGTAGCTGCGGAAGCAGGTATCAGATATCTGATATTGCCTCCTACGAATATGCGGGAGATCTGCGGTGCCAAAAGACATATGAAACCTATAGCACCTACGAAACTGACCGCGATCGCTGTCGATAGGCATGCAAGAAGGATCACGGCAAGCCTGGTCCTTTTCACATTGACGCCCAATGCGGTCGCTGTATCATCACCCATTCTCATGACGTCGATATCCTTGGTCAGGAAAAGCGCCCCAAGAGTGGTGAATATCAGCGTTACAAGGACATAAGGCACCTGTCCAAGCGTAGCATCGTTCAGGTCTCCTACTGCCCAGAAAAGTGCCTGTTTGACCGCTTCCGCATCGCCAAAATATTGCATTATGGTGTTAGCGGAAGAGAACAGATACGACATGGACACGCCGACCAAGATCATAGTGGTCGCCATCATATTCCGTCTGGACGTGGCCATCAGTATCACTCCGGCAGGTATCAGCGAGAAGATGAACGCGTTGATCATGGTGCCCCACTGTCCGGCCACCGCAGTAATGCCGAGAACTATAGACATTCCCGCACCGAATGCGGCGCTGGACGATACACCGAGGGTGTAAGGAGTTGCCAGAGGATTCTTCAGTATCGTTGATACGAGACATCCGCCTATTGCCAAGATCGAACCCACTATAACTGCCATGAGAACACGCGGTGCGTACACCTTCATGATTATCTCTTGGGTCTTGGAAGGGATATCGAACGTACCGGGGAATATCTGATTGAACAGGGTCTCGTAGACCTCCAGTGGAGTGATGGTGGTCGAACTGATGGTGATCGAATATGCGGCAAGGAGGAATACACCTACAGACACTATCAGGATGTACACGATCTTACGTGCATTTCCTTTCCTGATGGATTCTCTGTCTGCATCAGATTCCTTTTCACCAAAGACCCTTGCCGATAATGACACCAGTACACCCCATCAGACAGAAGGATAGATTAACAATCCGTCTTCGGATACATCGTAATCTTCGATTCCAAGCCATTTAACATATTCATTGTGCATTGCGATGGGATCTATGTCGGAATATGCCTCCGCATTGATCACACTGCCCATGTAGGCTGCCAGAAGAACTCCGCCGGTACATCCGTTCCTGAAATCTCCGGCTATCAGGGATATCTTCTCGTCGGTTATCAGAGAATGATCGGTCGCGATAGCATATGCTGCGGCCATCTCCGAATCGTCTGTAGTGAGATATCCGTGATCGGGAACACCGCTGTTCACGGTCGCTCCATATGTGTATTTCACCATGTGAAGGAAGAAATAATCCACTTCAACGGATTCATCATCATTGAATATTGAATCTATCTGCACCTTAACGGCATACGAACCGCTGGTGACAAATGAACTGTCGCTGAGAAGTTCGATGACGTTCGTTCCTCCTGCAAGTGTTACGGCCTGTCCCAGGGGGTCGTTGGTCCTGTACACCGAGATAAGGTTGCTGTCATCATCCATGAAATACTGTCCGCTGGTATAGTTGCTCATGCACACAACGGGCTTATCGGAATCATCGATGGAATCCGCAATGTCGAGCATTTCGTCCCTGTAATCGATGAGCCAATTGATGTAATCCTCTGCCCTGTCTACTGCTCCGAAGATATATCCTGCCTTGAGAACACCCTGAACGAAACTGGATTTCTCAGTATTGGTCAGATCCGGATTGTACAGGCCGAGATAGATGACATCACAGTCGATGATCTTCTCCTGTTTGGCCTCATAACTTGCCGAACCCGAGAATAGAAGATATGTGTCGAGGTTCAGAGTGTTTATCAGGTCGTAATCCGGTTTGTTGCAGTTGAACATATTAGTGATGTTGCTCTGCTGCGACTCCGTGAAATAGAAATCACTGTAAAGGTAAGGCGCATTGTCGACCGCTACGATCTTATCGGCCTGTCCGAGGATCAGACAAAGCTCTGTATTGGAGAAGTACTCACATCCGATACGCGAGATGTCTGTGCTGATCTTACGTTCATTTCCAACTCCGTCCAGCATCCAGATGTTGTCTGCTGTGCCTGCAACTATTGCACGCACTTGCGCGGCATCTTCTGTATTGATGGATCCGTCAAGATTGGCATCGGCAAATGTAGTGCTTATATCGATTTCGGAAATTGCCTCTGAATCTCCGGCCTCTACGGCGGCAATATACTTCTCGATCATTACCGCATCGTTCTCGGATATCCTATCATCTTTGTCTGCGTTTCCGAATGTTTCCAAATTGACATCGATCGTCTTGTCAGTATCATGTTTTAATCCATTATAGACGACGATTCCTGCTCCGGCTGCGATCAAGATCACAACGACGGCCAAGGCAACGACCTTAGAATTCATAGTATTACGAATATAACATTAGTATTAAACAGTATTCATTATTCAACAATTAGTGTTATTAAGCATAAGGACATGTCCTTTCTCATGCAACTGAGAATAGACAGTATCGACTTCAGTTACGGTAAGAACGAGATACTAAAAAAAGTCTACCTAGAACTCAAGGAAACCCAGCTCATGGGCATCCTCGGACCGAACGGTTCCGGAAAGACGACAATGCTCAGATGCATCAATGGCATTCTCACCCCGCAACAAGGCTCCATTGTCCTGGATGAGAAAGAACTCAAAGATATGCCGCGTTCCGAAGTGGCAAAGAATATCGGGTATGTGCCTCAAAACTCTTCCTCTGACCTCTGCTCCCCCACAGTATACGAAGTAGTACTCATGGGACGTAAACCCCATATCACATGGCAATTCAGCGATAGGGACAAAGATATCGTTTGGGAGGCCATGGAAGAGATGGACGTAAAAGACCTCGCATCACAAAGATTCGACAGGCTGAGCAGCGGCCAGACCCAGAGAGTGCTGATGGCCCGCGCAATAGCGCAGGAAGCACACGTTCTGCTCCTTGATGAACCTACGAGCAATCTCGACGTGAAATATCAGATAGAGGTCATGGACCGCATACACAGATTGGTGCATAAAAACAATATCAGCGGCTGTGCTGTTATCCATGATCTTGACCTTGCCATGAGATTCTGCGATAAGGCCGTGTTATTAAACAAGGGAAATATCGTAGCGGCAGGAGATGTGTGGGACGTAATAACTCCCGAGAACATCAAAAAGGTCTATGATATGGACATAGCGATCCCGGATATCTACGGAAGACCGCGTGTTGTAGTATTATAAAGGGGCCGGAGCCCCTGTTTATTCAGCGTTCCAATGAAGCACAGTCGGCGTAATACTCTCCGCTGTAGAATATTCCGGCGAGCGTCATGTCATCGTCTTCAACGTCAGCGTAATAGATCGAACGTTCATTTCCGTTGACAGCAAACATTTCCATGTGTACGATCCCGTCGGAAACATACAATACACCGGCCATATTCGAAAGGGTATCGATACTGCCTTCCTTGTATCCGACCGTACCGTAGAAGAAATTGCCTGTTCTCTCGGTGATCGTGATCTCCATATCGCCTCCGTACGAATCTCCGTCACAAGACAGCGAATAGAAATCTGTGGATGTCCAGGTTCCTGTGATATCCGCTGCGGATATCACAGATACCACTCCCGTATCCCCGGAGACGAATGCACTGGTCTTTATCGACGCCTGCGAGGGGTCGATATCGGAATATGCCGCTTCTGTCACTGTCATTATATCGGAATTGACAGTGAAGGATACAGCGAATGAATCGCCGATTATCAGTCCGGCGTAATTTCCTTCGCTCTTCTCGATCACAGCTCCCTTGACGGGCTCCGAATACATCTCACCGCAGAATACGTTGGAATCGCCCTGATACTGTGTGGTGAACAATGTATCGGAAGACTTGCCTGTCTCATACATACCGTCACTGTGGATCACTTCGTAGAACAAACATTCCCATCCGCCTGCAAAAGCCACATCGGCTATCGCGACAGGTTCTCCGCTGCCGCCCGTCTTCAGCGCACATCCGACAGTTATTTCGGATTGATCCTTGTTTATGTTATCTATAACAACGACCATTGCGTCAAAGTCATCGTTGAGATCGAAATTGATATTCACATTCATTCCGTCCGAGGCCACCGTATATGCTTCGCCGGTGTTCCCGCAGACTATGCCGCAGATCCCGATCCACTGTGAGAAGTATGAGTCGTAATATTGACCCGAGAATATGTTATCATTCTGCTTTTCGATTATCAGGAAATCCAGATCGCCTGTTGCGGAGTGATATTCCCCGGCGTAATCTATGTATTCCCTCTCGCCGGACAGATACCATTCGCCGGTGATGTCCACCTGGACGTCACTGCTGTCCTTGGTCAGGAAATAATATCCTGTTGTACAGACCAATGCGGCAACGACTATGACCGCCACAATGGTAAGTGTTTGATTCTTCGCCATGGCCGTAAATGGCTGTCGGCCTATTTAACGTCAAACGTATCGATAACACAAAAAAAAGAAATTTTTGGTAAAGAGTTTAATTTCCTGCCAGTAAGACCCAGAGGATGAGGATGAAGCCGATTATGAGCATCGAATACGCTATTACCCAAATGGCCGTAAACAGCCTTTTGAGCTTGACGGGATCTTTCTTGATCTCGTCCCAGCGGTCTTCGAACGATCTCACTCTACAGCAGCTCCCTTCTTCTTCAGGTGCTTGAGACGGGTCGTGTTCTCTCTTTCCATCTCTTCGAGACGGAATTTGACGAACCTCTCGGAGTCCTTGAGATCGGGTATGATCTTGAACTCGAGAGCGTTGACCCTTCTCTTGGTCTTCTCGATCTCATCGAGGAGCTTCTTCATGGTGGTCTCGACCTCGGCCGCACGGACCAGAGTGTCGAGCAGTTTCTCAAAGGCCTGAGCGGCCTCTTCGATGTAAGCGGAGGTTGAGATGACACCGTAGCCTTTGTCGACTATGTTGGTGTGCATAGAGGCTGTTGCCTCTACCTTCGGTACCATCATTCCCATGATGCTCTTGCTTCCGACATTCACCTGAGGATCTGCCTTAAGGGCGTAAGCCGCGCTTCTTACGGCGAGTTCTCCTTCTACTGCACGGGCCACAGTGATATTCTGCATTGCCGTCTCGTAGTCGGATGTCACGCCTGCGCGCATCTTCCTGGCCTTTTCCATTACTTCGAAGAACTCGATGATGAGACCGTCTCTCTTCATCTTCAGGATCTTGTAACCGCTCTGGGTCAGCTTGATCCTTCTTTTGAGGTCCAGAAGGACGGAACGGGTCGGTGTGATGTCATGAGTGCTCATGTTGCTCACTTCTTAAGGTACTTCTCAAGGTACTTACGGTCGATCCTTGTCAGCTGGTCAACGTCGAGTTCCTTCAGGATGTCCCAAGCGATGTTGAGTGTGTCCTCGATGGAACGGTCTTCGTCACGGCCCTGACGGACCACACGGTCCTCGAACAGGTCTGCGAAGTCCAGAAGCTTCCTGTCTTTTGCGGACAGGGAGTCCTTACCGACGATCGCAACGAGACCACGGAGATCCTTACCCTCTGCATATGCTGCATAGAGCTGATCGGATACTGCTTTGTGGTCATCACGGGTCTTTCCTTTTCCGATACCGGAGTTCATCAGACGGCTCAGTGACGAGGAAACGTTCACCGGCGGGTAGATACCGTTACGGTGCAGTTCCCTGGACAGAACGATCTGACCTTCGGTGATGTAACCGGACAGGTCGGGGATAGGGTGGGTGATATCGTCACCGGGCATCGACAGGATAGGCACCTGTGTGATGGATCCCTTCTTTCCCTTGATCCTTCCCGCACGCTCGTACAGCTGTGCGAGATCGGTGTACATGTAACCTGGATATCCACGCCTTCCGGGCACCTCTTCACGAGCTGCTCCGACCTGACGCAGTGCCTCACAATAGTTTGTGATATCGGTCATGATGACCAGAACCTGCATTCCGAGTTCGAAAGCCATGTACTCCGCGGTCGTGAGACCGAGACGGGGTGTGACGATACGCTCGACAGCAGGGTCGTCTGCCAAGTTAAGGAAGACCACAGCGCTCTTCAGTGCACCGGTTCTCTCGAACTCGGTCATGAACATCTGTTTCTCTTCGTTGGTGATTCCCATTGCGATGAACACGACAGCGAACTCTTCGTTCTCTCCGAGAACCTTTGCCTGCCTTGCGATCTGCAGAGCGATCTCGTTATGAGGGAGACCGGATGCTGAGAAGATAGGCAGTTTCTGTCCTCTGACCAGTGTGTTCATTCCATCGATGGTCGAGATACCTGTCTGAATGAAATCGGCAGGGCTGTCTCTTGCCCAGGGGTTGATGGCAGCTCCCTGGATGTCAAGTTCCTCTTCGGGAATGATCGCTGCGCCGCCGTCAAGGGGCTGACCGGATCCGGAAAGGATCCTTCCGAGCATGTCCTTGGAAACGGGCATTTTCATGGTGTCGCCGAGGAAACGGACCGATGCCGCCCTGTCGATACCTGTTGTTCCCTCGAAGATCTGGATAACGACCATGTCTTCGGACGAGTCAAGGACCTGTCCTCTCTTCATGGTTCCGTCAGACAGCCTTACGCTGACCATTTCCTGGTAACCGACGGGCTCTGTCTTCTTGACGAAGACCAGAGGTCCTGCGATCTGGGAGATCGTCTTGTACTCTTTTGATACTTTTACGTCTGCCATCTGCTCACACTCCCAATCCTGCGAACTGGGTGTCGAAATCCTTCGATACAGCCTCGAGTTCTGAGTCGATGTTCTCTTCGTACTTTGCCTGAACGAATCTCTGCCTTGCGGGGATGTATGCGATCTTGTCGACCGCGACACCTGCTGCAAGTGCCTTGTTAGCAAGGTCGGAGTACTTCTTGATGAGTTTCATCATGGTGTACTGCCTGCTAAGGGGACAGTAACAGTCAACGGGGTGGTACGCGTTCTGCTGAAGATAGACCTCACGGATCATCTTAGCGACCTCGAGTGTGATCTTCTGCTCATCAGGCAGTGAATCGGATCCGACCATCTGCACGATCTCCTGAAGTTCAGACTCTTTCTGAAGGACCTGCATGGCCCATGCTTTGAGTTCGGGGAAGTCCTGTGCGACATTCTGCTTGAACCATCCGCTCAGCTGCTGGTCGTACATTGTGTACGAGGTAAGCCAGTTGATGGTAGGGAAGTGCCTTCTCTCCCTGAGCTTGGTATCCAGTGCCCAGAAGACACGGACGATACGCAGTGTGTTCTGCGTAACAGGCTCCGAGAGATCTCCTCCTGCCGGGGAAACTGCACCGATAACGGAAATGGATCCGTCTTCACCGGAGAGTGCCTTGGCGTGGGATGCACGCTCGTAGAACTCTGAAAGACGTCCGGACAGATATGCGGGGTATCCCTCTTCTCCGGGCATCTCTTCCAACCTGGACGAGATCTCACGCATAGCCTCTGCCCACCTGGAGGTGGAGTCGGCCATAAGTGCGACATCGTATCCCATATCCCTGTAGTACTCTGCAATGGTCATTCCCGTGTAAACGGATGCTTCCCTTGCTGCGACAGGCATGTTGGAAGTGTTCGCGATCAGAACGGTCCTGTTCATCAGTGACTGTCCGGTCTTAGGATCGACCAGTTCCGGGAACTCTGTCAGAACCTCGGTCATCTCGTTTCCTCTCTCTCCGCATCCGATGTACACGACAACCTGTGCGTCCGAGTATTTTGCGAGGGACTGCTGTGTGACGGTCTTTCCGGTACCGAATGCACCGGGGATAGCTGCTGCTCCGCCTTTTGCGAGGGGGAACATCGTATCCAGGACCCTGAGTCCGGTAACGAGGGGTACATCAGGCTGATATTTCTCGTGAACGGGTCTGGGCACACGCACAGGCCATTTCTGCATCATCATAACGTCCTTTCCGTCGATGACCGCAATGGTCTCCTCAACGGTGAACGATCCTGATTTGATCTCGTCGATCTTTCCTTTCTTGATCGTAGGGGGGACCATGATCTTGTGGAGCATGGTTCCTTCCATAACGGTACCGAGAACCTGACCAGCCTCGATCTCGTCTCCTTTCTTTGCTACGGGAGTGAACTCCCATTTTTTCTCTCTGTCAAGTCCAGGTGCGGTAACTCCACGGAAGATGAAATCTCCCATTTTGTCCCTGAGTACGGGCAGAGGCCTCTGAATACCATCGTAAACCGATGTCAGAAGTCCGGGGCCCAGTTCTGCGATAAGAGGAAGTCCTGTGTTTGTGACAGGCTCTCCGGGTTTGATACCGGATGTATCCTCGTAAACCTGGATGATTGAATAGTCGCCGACGATCTTGATGACCTCTCCCATCAGCTGCTCGTTTCCAACATGCACGACATCGTACATCCTGGGCGAGATACCTGTGGCGGTCACGACAGGTCCTGCGACTCTGTAAATTACACCTTCAGTGCTCATTTATTCATCCTCTGTTTTGTATAAGTCAACGCCAATTGCTCTCTTGACCTTCTCACGAAGGTCGCTCTCATCTCCGCCTACCGGTACGACAACAGGCTGGATCGAATCCATTACCTTTGTCCTAACGTTAGCGGGAAGATACTCCAGGTCCTTTGCATCGACAGCGAGGATACCGATATTGGGGTCCTCCATTGCCTCTGCCATCTTGTCCTGGTAGTCATCTTTTCCTGCGACGAACACACGCCTGAGTCCAGCTAACCTGAATCCCAGTACGAACTCGTCGCTTCCGATAACCGCTATCTGCATTAGATCACCAGTAGTTTTCTGATTGCTTCTTTATCCAATCCGCTCTCTGTTCCCCTTGCGATGATCCTGATGTTGCTGACCTCATTCTCCTTGTGGATCATGAAATCGAGCACAGGTATCACGGACAGAGGGTACAGATGTGAGAACTTCTTTGCCTGATCCATCTCGTACTTCTTCATTCCGGAAGCAACGCCCATGAGCGATGACGAAGCTGTCTCGAGGCCTTCCTTGATATCTTCATAGAAGTCAAGCTGGCCGATATCAGACATTGCTACATCGATCGTCTCTGCATTCGCGAGCTGTGTCGCGAACTTGAGGTCTATCTGCTTTCCACCGGGGATGAAGTACTTCATCACTGCCTCGCCGTGTATGCCCTCGAGCTTGAGCTTGAGGATCGTCTCGAGATTCTTCACGTCGATCTCCTGCTTAACGTAGTTAAGGAAGAGCGACTCGGGTCTCGAACGGGGGTTGATGCTTCTGATCAGGTTCGCATAGTAACATTTGTCGAGGTAGTCCTCGATGACCCCCAGGTTCTTCTCGGCCTTGTAGGCGGAGATGACCTCTGCGGGGATCGCCACATGTGCCAATGCGGTAAATCCTGTAAGGATGTCGTCCTCAGTTTCATATGAGATGAGTTTATCCAAAGCTTCGGCGCTGAGACTGCCTGCAGGTACAAGGTCTCCCTTGATACCTTCAGCATCGAGACCGTATGTTTTTCCGCGGAGTATGACCTTAAGGTTCCAGTAATCCCATTTTGCGAGATATGCCGAGACCATGTCCTTCAATTCTCCCTGTGAAGCTGTAAGGATATCTCCGAATACCGCTGCCATGCTGCCGTAGGTAGCATGTTCCAGGAGATCCAATCCCACGTATTTTCCTGCAAGGTCGGTCATCTCTTTCGAGTAACCGGTCTCACTGATGTAACGGGAGATCTCCGGGACGGACATCATCAGCATTTTGCTGTAATCCTCTTCTTTCATCAGGAGGGACTTTTTGGCCTTTACCCTAGCTACGGTGTATGCATAGTTGCCTTTCTTTCCGCTGCGCCTAAACATATGTCTCACCTAAATAGGATATCCGACAAAGTTTTGATCTCGCGGTCCCAGATCGTCTGGAGAATGGTCTCATACTGCATGTCGACCTCGATGGTTCCGTCCTCACTCTGGAGGATGATACCAGCGCGTATCCTCGAATCTGTCTCGACGGATTTCACTCCCAGCTGTTTGGCTGTGAATTTGTCGTTCTCCGAGACAAATGCCTTGGGGGAATCGATGACGGTCTTTGCTGCCTTTACCATTGCCTTGTATTGTGTCAGTCTCTCGTCTTCGGGAGCTGATTCAAGGTCGGCGAGAACTGTCTCGAATGCCTTGGCGAGGATCTCTTTCTTCTTCGACAGGACGATTTTCTTGCTTTCCAGATCTGCACTGGAAAGCTCCTGGCGTTTGAGTAGCTCAACTGCTTCTTTGAGCTTTTTGTCCTCTTTTTCTTTCATTTCGGCGATCGCCGCGTCTGTCTCTGCCTGGATCTTCTTGATCTCGGCTGCCTGGGCAGCTTTGATCTCGGAGACCTGTGCATCGGCGTTCGCGATGATCTCCTTCGTTACGTTGTCAAGTGCCATGGATGGGCCTCTAGACTTACATAATGAAGATAGCCATGATTGCGATAACGAGACCGAAGATGACAATTGTCTCAGGGAAAACCATGAAGATCATAGCTTTACCGAAGAGTGCTTCATTTTCTGTGATTGCACCTACTGCGGCTGCTCCGACATCTTTCTCTGCCATACCTGCACCGAGACCTGTAAGTCCGACTGCAAGTCCTGCTCCAATTGCAATAAGTCCTGTTCCAACATCTGCCATTTTTATACCTCTTTATTGATATTTTCTGTGGTTAAAATTGTTTTTTCACGTTTGATCTTCAGGGGCTTGAACTCAGTTCCGTTACCCTCGAAGAACTTCGTCATCAGTTCAACGAACTGCAACCTTAAGGCGTGCAGTCCACCGGACAGGATGGCGAGTGTCCAGATGACCAAGTGAAGGAATGCGAACAACAGTATACCCAGAATTAACATGATAATACTGGAAACTCCGTTCTGGATTCCCACGATCATACCGAACACGATGTAGTTGAATGCCAATGCCATACCGGCCTTGGACATACCGATAGCGGCCAGACGGGTGTAAGAAAGAATGTTTCCTACCATTCCGGGAAGTTCCAGAATTGCCTGTGCCTTCTCTCTCTTGAAGTTTATGATCACACCGGCGATAAGCAGGATGAATCCGATCGCAGTAACGATCAATACCTGCTGTCCGCGAATTACGATGGACGCCTCCTCGACGATCATGACCTGTGTAAGCACGAAACAGAGAACGACCATTCCGATGAATGAGAGGATCCATCCTCCCTTCTCGATAAAGGCCTCCTTGAATCCGTGCTGGATGTACTTGTTGTAGAATCCGCACAGGTATCCGATCATAAGGTGGACGATTCCGACGTAGACCGACAATTTGAGCAGCAGCGTAACAGCTTCGAGCTTTCCGACTCCGTGGCCGAAAGGCAGCAGTCCGCTGAACCACTCGGGGAATGTAACTCCGAGAAGCATATCCCAGGTCACATTCACTCCTCCGCCCCAGATCGTATTTTCGATTTCTCCGGTGACGAAGTGCATTCCTAGGGCCTCTCCGAAGAAGAGGAATCCGAAAATGAATGCCCAAATACCGCCGAAGAACAATACGGTCGCGATGGCGCGCCAGTCTTTGTGGTGTGTTACTTTCAATCCGTACGCTCCCAAGATAATGAATGGGATGGCGTATCCGCAGTCTCCGACCATAAATCCGAACATAAGCGGAAGGAAGATCATGATAAGGACCGAAGGGTCGATTTCCTGATATTTCGGCACCGACACCAATTTGGTGGGGTACTGGAATTCTTTTGTGATCTTTCCGTTGTTGAATTTTGTCGGAACTTTCTTGTATCTGTCCTCAACTTCCTCGGCTTCTTCCATCCTTCTGCCGCGGGTCTCCTGGAACTCGACGTAGATGTCGTTGCCGAGCTTGGATTCAAGCTCGTTCTTAACGTCTTCTACTCTGTTCGTGGGTACCCAGGCGTCCATGATGTACGAGTACTCTGTAACTGCGACCTTGAGGGGAACCTCTCCCTTCTCGATCTCAATAGACAGCTGCTCGTCAGATGCCTTAAGGAATGTTTGGTGTTTCATCTGAAGCGCTTCGAGTTCTTTCCCGACCGATTCAAGCTGGCCGTTGAGGTCGGTCAGCTTTTCGTCTGTCACTGCGAGTACTTCGCTCACGGGACCCTTTCCCTCAGGAACGGTGATCTCCGTGAATCCGAAATCGACTAAAGCTGCCGAAATCTTGTCCCTGTCCGATTTCCTTGCGAAAACAGCAACGATTCCGCCTTCTTTCTTATCAAAAGATACGAAATATTCGATGTCGCCAATTGTTTTCAGGACCTCGGTGGGATCCTCGGTGACTGAACCAACGATCGATGTGATGGTCTTGTACCCCGAATAGAGGTCCAGATCCACAGGGATCGGTCCGAGAAGCTCCAAGTTCTTCTTCTTAGAGTTTAACTCAGTGATTCTTTGATTAAGATCATTCCTTCTGTCGAGAACAGACATGATCTCCTTCTCGACATTTTCGACGCTGTCAGCATTGATCTGACTCCTAATCTCGTCGACCGGAACTTTGGGGGTCTTGGCATGTTTTTTGATACCAAGTTCCTTCTCCATTGCCCTGACCTTCAAAAGCCTCTCAGAGGCCTTTGCGTTCCTGGACATAGGCGTACCGATCGAGAGTCCGTCTGCGCCGGTGGTATGATCGATCAGGTGGAGTGCCTTCAGCTGGTAGAATGCCTCAATGGCCTCATCCATGCGTGATTTGGTACCCACAATCACAATCCTACTCATCGACTCAGGAAGTGACATTTATGTTCTCCTCGAATTTCTTCTCTAGAAAATCTTTTACTTCCTGCATCTGACTGTTGGAGGAAGATTCGATCTTGTCGGCCTCTTTCTCACCTACGGCGAGCTTTTCAGACCTCATAACATCGAGTTCTTCTTTTTCCTTGGTCATGGCGGATTCATAGGAGCTGCGCATTGCTGCTTCAGCATCCTGAATTCTCTTAACAGAATCCCTGCGAGCCTCCGCGATCGCGTCCTTTTTATCAGCCTCGGCCTTAACGACCATGGCGTCCGCTTTCGCTTCTGCTCCTTTAATTTCCGAAAGTATGTCAGTTCGGCTCAATTTACACTCCCCGACTATTTGCGGGCTTCGGTATCCATTGACCTTACTTAAACATATGTCTCTTTTTTCTTATTATTTATACTAAGGGAATATCGTCGAGAAGCTTCTTTCCGTCAAATTGGAACCTGCGGATCTTAATATCCGTTTCTGCCAACAATTCCTTGGAAAGCTCGTCCATATATCCGTTGTCGTAAACGATCTCGGTTATGCCGGAATTTATCAGGATCTTCGCACACATGGAGCAGGGGAAGGTCGTACAATAGACGATACCTCCGTTCACACTTACTCCGAAATATGCGGCCTGCGCAACGGCATTCTGTTCTGCATGAACGCCTCTGCATAATTCGTGCCTTGTTCCGGACGGGATCTTCAGCTGTTCCCTTATACATCCCAGTTCCTCACAGTGACGGGTGCCTTTGGGAGAACCGTTGTAGCCTGTGGAGAGGATGTGCTTGTCCTTTACGATAATGGCTCCGACCTTCCTCCTGATACATGTTGACCTGGAGGATACCAGGTAGGCCATGGACATAAAATACTCATCGTTGGAAGGTCTCTTCATCGAGAGTGTCATTGTTGTCTCCGTATTATTCCTTTACTGTTGACGAAATTGATTCAATCACTATGCCAGAATGGTAAATGATTATCAATCCAAATCAATATAACGGAATAACGTGATGATGCCCCGATGCGCAAGGATGCCATAGAATCGATCATAATCATGGTCGTCGCATTTGCTCTGATCGGCGGAGGATATCTGTACATACAAACAGCTTCCGACGTAGATCCCACTTTTACGAACGTGGAATCCTGGAGCATGCAACATTCCGATGAATCCCAATTAGGTGTAATCGACACCGGGGATATGGTCATACTGAAGAACAAAGACAGTTATAGCCAGCTGACGACATATGTAGACGGCTATGCTTCCGGATACTCTTCTTTCGGGGAATACGGAAATGTCGTTGTCTATGAGAGAAATCCGTCTAGCAATCTGAATCCCGTCATTCATCGTCTGATACTATATCTCGAATATGTCGGAGAGATCTACGGTGTCGATACATGGAGTGCACCGAGCCTTGCAAATTTCGATGGTAATTGGTCATGCACCAGCGGTACGGATTATACTAAATTATCCGGCACTTTGGAACTGTATAATATCGGATATGGAAATAAAACGGTCTCTTTTAACTTCAGCGATCTGGAAGGATATGAGTACAGCGGATATCTGACCAAGGGAGATAATGCATCCACAAACAATTATTTCGACCAGAGCACTTCGATAACAAAAGGATTGGTTACCTATGAGGATATCAATTCTGTTGCATGGATCGAGATCCCGTGGGGCGGCATTCTTAAATTGGTAAAGAATGAATATATGAATAGAATTAACGATTGGGTTCCTAATTCCATTCCGAGTATGGTCATCTCATTGGCTGCGATATTATTAGCATTCTTGGCAGCAAATTCGATCATTAATTATCGTGAATATTCAAAATTCTACAGATTGAATAAAGAAAGGAAAAAGTAAGGCCCCCACCCCTTCATTTCCACTGCAACATAAAGAAGATAAAACACAGTTGGTGTGATTGGGATCACATCAAAGTCGTCTGCTTTGAAGGCTTGTAATTTTTGAGAGGCTGGAACAGTTCATTCTTCATGAATTTATCAATGATATCCTGATTGATATTCAATGAGAATTCCTTTGTCCTTCCGTTTCTTCCCAAAGATTTGACCTGAGCATGAATGATACCCAACATATCCAACTCTGAAATAAGACCCGCGACCCTTCTTTGTGTCAAAGGTGTCATACCTATGATATCACAGATCTCTCTGTATGTCGTATAAACATCACCGGTCGTCATCTTCTTATTATTACTTTCAAAATTCTTGATTATACTCATAAGAACGACCTTTGATTGATTTGTGATAGTATTCATTACTTCTATCACTGCATCGAATTCAATCTTCTCACGAGCAGAATTAACATGAGCTTCGGTAACAACGGAATCTCCGTTTCTTTCAGCAATATCTGCTGCTATTCTTAAGAAATCAAGAGCTTTTCTTGCATCTCCGGAATCCTGAGCAGACAAAGCAGCGCAATACGGAATGACAGCAGGATCCAAAACCCCTTCATCAAAAACGCATTTTGCTCTGTCGGAAAGAATATCCTGTAATTCTATCGAATTATACGGATTGAATACTATTTTCTCTTCACCCAATCTGCTTTTGATCTTTGTTGAAAGCAATTCGGTAAATTTTGAATTATTTGTTATTCCGATAATGGATACTCTTGATTTTTTGAGTATCTCATTCATTGTTGTAAGGAAATAGAATATATCGTCACCGTTCTTCTTGAACGATCTGTCGATCTCATCAAGAACGATAATGAAGACCTTATCTTTCTCATCAATATAATTTGAAAGTTCATAATAAATCTTATCCAATGCCCATCCTGTGAACGGTATCTTTCTGTTATATTCCGTTATGATCTGATTTGATATATTATACAGAATTCCGGACGGTGTATCAACGACTTCGCAATTCACATAGATGAAACTGCAATTCTTTTCATCGGGATCTGCTTTTTTCAATTCTTTTCCGATATAATTCAGAACAGCGGTTTTTCCGGTTCCCGTTTTTCCGTAAATAAGAATGTTGGATGGTTTGTCTCTGTTAAGACAGGGAGCTAAGATCTCGGCTATTTTTTTGATCTGCTCGTCTCTGTGTGGTAATTGTTCGGGAATGTATGAGGATTGAAGGATGTTTCTGTTTTTTATCAAAATATTCCTTTTTTCCATATATTTTTCAAATATGGATTTTTCTTTTTTTTCTTCCATTCGCATTACCACTTTTTCCAATGGAATGAGGTAAGTTGGATCTAGATTATAAAACCTCTTATGACCGATTTTATTCTTTGTACATTCCTTTTATAACAGAACGTTCATTATCCTTTTGTATTGCGTAAAGCAAAGGTGAAAATAATGAAAGGATGGCTTGTTATCGGAGCTTGTATTCTTGGGATCGTCGCATTCGTTCTGATCCTGTACGCTATCGGAAGTTTCTTCTGATATCAACAATTTTCGATCGATCTAACGATCGATCTTTCAATTTTTTCTTTCGAGAATTCTTTGTTATTTTCTAAAAATATCTATTTTTTTCTGCAGTGGAAATGAAGGGGTGGGGGAGTTTGTTTAATTGTATATCTTTCTTTATAATATTCTTATGAAAGATCAGTGAATCATGACAGGAATTCTCAATGACAAATATTTTCTGATGTGTGTTTCGATATCGGTTATAATTTTGATATCTGTATTTTTGATGCCCGGAGAGAACAGTGATGATGAGACCGATGACAGCATCAAAGGAATAGTCTACGATATCGATCAGACATCGAGAGGATACACATTTTCGTTTCAGGATACGGAAGGAAGGTCGATAAGGTGTTATTTCAAAGAGATGCCGGAAGAGTCGGTATATTCGATATCGGGAAATTTTTCTGATGACGGTTCCATATTCTTTGTAAGCGAAATGACCCCGATACAATCAGAATGAATATATCGGATTATTGAATAGCCTCTGTTATGTATGTAGCGGTCGACGATACAGATTCCAACAAAGGGAACTGTACGACCTTTTTGGCAACCGAGATAATCAGAGAACTCGACGATCTGGACCTTATCGGAAATCCCAGACTTGTCCGTTTGGACCCTGCAACTCCCTGGAAGACCAGGGGTAACGGTTCATTGGTCATGAGATTCGGAAAAGGTGTCGGAAAAAAGAGATTCATCGGTAATATCGGTAACAGGGACATCTATTGTTTCGATTGCTGCACGGATTTTGAACCGAACGAAAATGATCTTCTTAAGAGGATCATCCCGCTGATCGAAAGATTCCATGAGGATGATGCGAATCCGGGTCTGGTCATTTCCAGGAAAAAACCGTCCCAGGAATTCTATTGGAACGGTGTAAGGAAGATAATGGACCGTAAGGATATCGAGAACGAGATCAAAAGGATCGGTGCCGTCAAATTCGAGATAGGGAACGGAAGAGGTGTTATCGGCAGCACATGCGGGATGGCATGGAGACCGCACGATCACACATATGAACTTCTGACATACAGACCTATGAGCAGATGGGGTACCGAACGCAAATTCGATCCGCTGACCATCAGGGATGCGGAACATAATATCGAAACATCGTTCAACAGCTGGGAGGACAGGGATCAGAAGGTCGCGATGGTACCGGCGACCCCGTGTCCGGTGATGTACGGTTTCAGAGGAGATGTCCAGGAAGATCTGATCAGGGGATTTGAGATGATCAGGACAGAGCCTATCGACAGATGGGTGATCTATCTTACGAATCAGGGTACAGACGATCATATAATCTATCATCCGAAGGAACTGGTCCCGGAACGTTCTTATTATCTTGAGGGAAAAGTGATCTCTCCCGCCGAGCACATCAAAGGAGGGCACGTTTTCGTAGATATCATGACGAAGTACGGGAAGGTCACCTGCGGAGCATACGAACCTTCCAAGGATTTCAGATACGTATTCGACAATCTCCGTGTCGGAGACAGGATAGGGGTCATGGGTGAGCTCAGAGAGGACCCGAGGACCCTGAACGTCGAAAAGATACATGTTCTGGAATTGGCAGAGGTCTTCGATAAGGTATCCAATCCGATATGTCCCGTATGCGGCAGGACGATGGGTTCCGCTGGAAAGGATCAGGGATTCCGCTGCAAGAAATGCCATACCAGATCCAAAGAACCGATGTCCGTAAAGGAGTTCAGGTGGATCGTTCCGGGATGGTATGAGCCGCCTACTTATTCAAGGCGCCATCTTTCAAAACCTTTGAAGAGAATGGGCGAATCACAGCCTGTTGATTTCGTCAATTGCCGTAGTTGATGACCGACATTAATATATATTGTGTCGTAAAGTGTACTCCAAATCAACTTGAGGTATAAAGATGGAAGATGCAGTAATAATCAGTGCGGCAAGGACGCCCATAGGAAAATACGGAAAATCCCTTTTGGGAATAAAATCCACCGATCTCGGTGCACTCACACTCGCAGAGGCAGTGAAGAGGGCAGGCATTCAGACGACCGATGTCGAGGAATGTATTATGGGAAATGTCCTTTCGGCAGGACTCGGTCAGAATCCCGCAAGACAGGCAGCCATCGGCGCAGGTCTTCCCGAAGAGATCGGATCATACACCGTCAATGCTGTCTGCGCATCCGGACTCAAATCCCTGATGAACGCGGCAGATGCCATCAAGGCCGGCGAGTACAACGTACTGGCCACCGGCGGAATGGAGAACATGTCCAACGCCCCCTACATCATCAACGGTGCCAGGTGGGGACTCAGGATGAACGACCAGCCCATGGTCGACTGTATGGTCCACGACGGACTCTGGGACATCTTCAACAACCAGCACATGGGATTTACCGGCGAGATCGTTGCCGAGAGATTCAATGTGACCAGGGAGGACGCTGACAGACTTTCGATGGAAAGTAACCTCAAGGCAGCCAAGGCCCAGGCAGAGGGAAAGTTCGACAAAGAGATCGTCCCCGTCACCATCCACTCAAAGAAGGGAGACACCATATTCTCCAAAGATGAGGGTATCAGGCCCGATACAACGATGGAGACACTCGGAAAGCTCAAACCCGTCTTCAAGAAGGACGGTATCGTCACGGCGGGAAATTCCTCGCAGCTCAGCGACGGTGCGGCCGCATGTATCGTAACGTCCAGGTCCTGGGCGGAAGAGCACGGTATCAAACCCATTGCGGAGATCGTCGCATACGGCGAGCGCGGTGTTAAGCCCGAGTACATCATGGAAGCACCCATACCCACCACCAGGCATGTCCTCAAAAAGGCCGGAATGACCATCGACGATATCGATCTCTTCGAGCACAACGAAGCGTTCGCATCGGCATCATGTGCGGTAAAGAAGGAACTGAACGTTCCCGAGGAGAAATTCAACGTCAACGGAGGAGCCGTCGCACTCGGACACCCCATTGGATGTTCCGGAATGCGTGTGCTCACATCTTTGATATACGCACTCCACGACCGCAACAAGGAGACAGGTCTTGCGACACTCTGTTACGGCGGCGGAAACGCGGTCACGATGATCGTTCGCAGGTGCTGAATACAAATCAAGGGGGAGATCCCCCCTTTTCAAAAATTTTTCAACAATAACCTATATGAATTTTCAACTGATTTACTGTCAAATATGGAACTGAACGCCGTTCTGGAGAATATCGATGCTTCACGCGATGACATCACAAAGGTCATGACCGAAATGATCGGAATACCTGCGATGTCCCCGGAGATCGGCGGCAACGGCGAGAGCAAGAGGGCAGATATGCTCCAGAGATGTCTCGTCGGATATGACAGCGTTCAGCGCATAGACGTTCCCGATGAGCACGATCCTTCCATCAAGAGGTCCAACATCCTCGCAAAGAAGGAAGGCAAGGGAAAAGGCACCGTCTGGATCGTAGCGCACATGGATACGGTCCCCGCCGGAGATCTGAACGAATGGAAGACCGACCCCTTCAAGGGAGTTGTCAGGGACGGCAAGATCTACGGCCGCGGAGCGGAAGATAACGGTCAGGCGGTGATCTCATCCATGTTCGCATCAAAGTTTATTCCGTCCGATATCCTCTCAAAGAGGTCCATCGGAATAGCCTATGTGGCCGACGAAGAGGTGTCCAGCCGTATGGGTATCGGATATCTTCTCGAGCACGGTTATTTCTCTCCTGACGATGTATTCCTGGTCCCGGATTGGGGAAGTCCCGAGGGATCGATGATCGACATCGCCGAAAAGAGTCTGATCTGGCTCAAGTTCGAGGTCATCGGAAAGACCACCCACGGATCCACTCCCAACAAAGGTCAGAATGCATTCCGTGTGGGGACGTATTTCCTGTCCGAGCTCATGAGCAAGTTCGCCAGGGAGTTCAACGACACCGATGATCTGTTCGATCCCGCCATCTCCACATTCGAACCGACGAAGTGCGAGGTAACATCCGAGAATGTCAATACCATTCCCGGAAAGTTCGTCTTCTACATGGATATTCGCGTGATCCCGAAATATTCTCCCGACGACATCCTCGCGGCAGCGAACGAGATGGCGAAGGTATATGAGCGCAGGACCGGTATCAGGATAGTTGTGACAGATGTACTCAGGCACACTTCGGGGAAGGTCTCGTCCACGGAGACGGAGGTCTACAAGGCGCTCTGCGACTCGGTGGAATCCGTTATCGGAAAAAGACCGACCGCCACCGGTGTCGGAGGTGCCACATGCGCCAATTTCTTCAGGGCCAAAGGATATGATGCATATGTTTGGGAATACGGCGGAGGTACCCTTCACGCCCCTAACGAATATGTGGTGATCGACAGCATCATCAAGGATGCCAAGGTCTTCGCGACCCTGTTCTACAAATTGTGTGTCTGATCACTCGAAGAGTCTCTCGAGCATCCAATCTGCGTTGAACTGCTCGATATCGTCATATTCCTGTCCGTTGCACACGAATGCAATGGGCTTTCCTATGGTGTGAGCGATAGAAAGTGCGGCACCGCCTTTTGCATCGGTGTCTATCTTTGTCAGAATGACCGCATCGATACCGACCGCTGCATCGAAGACCTTTGCCTGTTCTATGGCATCGTTTCCCGCGAGTGCATCGCCGACGAAGATCTTCAGTGCGGGTTTGGATACACGTGCGATCTTCTTCATCTCATCGATGAGGTTGTTGTTCGTCTGCATACGGCCTGCGGTATCGATGAGGACGACATCCTTCTTTTTCGATCTGGCATGCTCGATGGCGTCGTACGCAACTGCGGCCGGATCCGCATCCTGCGACTGTTTGACGATCTTGACGCCGAGTTTGTCCGCATGGACGGTAAGCTGCTCGATCGCTCCGGCCCTGAAGGTGTCGCATGCCGCCATTACGACGGTCTTTCCGTCCTTCTGAAGCATGTTGGCGATCTTGGCAATTGCCGTGGTCTTTCCGGTACCGTTGATACCGATGAACATTATGACTGTAGGTCTGGGCTGGTCCTCGATCCACTTCATGAAGTCGAATTCGTTGACCTTCAGAACGTTGCGGACCGATTCCTTGACAGCCGTCTCGACGACCTGCTCGAGTGTGAATTCGCGGCTGTATTTCTTGTTGACAAGGTTGTCACGTACTCCGAGGATGATCTCCTGAACGACAGGATATGCAACATCGGATTCCAAAAGGGCCACTTCGAGTTCGTCCAAAATATCGTCGAGCGGGTCCTCTTTGATCTTTTTACCGCTGTCTCCCACCATTCCGGAGGTAGACGGCGTATGAGTTTCGGCAGGAGCGTGCTTTGTTTCGGCCTTTGCCTCTGCCTTCTTCTTTTTCTCAAGTTTTATCTGTTCCCTTCTGGACAGGGGCTTCTCCTCTACGGCGGGAGCCGCCTGTTCGGGGACTTTCTCGGGTTCCGGAGGGGTCTGTCCCTGGGGGACATCCGCCTTCGGTTCCTCGTAGATCTTCTCCGAGTCAAGCTTTTCTGACTTGTGGAAGACGTTCTTCAGCTTCGACTTGAGAGAATCGAACATCTCACAGACCTTGCTGGTTGTTTTGCTGCCTGGCGCGGTACTCGTTCTGTATGGCCAGAGTAAGGTCGTTGGCAAGGCTCTCGATCTGTGTCATCGCGTTGACGGCGTTCTTGAGTGTCTCAGAACAGTCGTTGCCGTTCTCAACGATGAAATCGATGGCCTCGTCGATGGTCTTCTCGACCGATACGCGGGTACCGACGTTGACAAGGACCTTTGTCCTGTCTGCAACTTTGACATTTACGAAAGATGAAGCACCGATCGGAAGAAGGACCTCATCGCCCTCCTTCGCATCCTTGAGTGCCTTGAGCGTCTCACGTGCCCTGAGAAGGTCATCCATAGATGCCTGGAGCATCTGTGCCTGACGGTTCAGGTTCTCAAGCTGCTTGTTGTAGGAGTCAAGGACCGCCATGGCCTGACGGAGCTCATCATCTTTCATTTCACTCACCGATATCGTATTTTACGACGTGGTTTGTGACCTGGTCAGCGGGGATCTCTTCGACACTTGTGATGTCGATCTCCCATCTCTTGAGTTTGTGTTTGCTTCCGAATGTGGAAAGTGCTTTCTCTCTGACGCTTGTCTCGTCCTCGGCGGACATCTCTACGGAGAAGACCTGCCTCCCCTTGTCCTGCCTCGGGTCTGCGAATGAACCTGTTACGCGGAATGCTTTCATAAGTATTACCTTCTGGTGGGGAATTATATTTAATTAATAAAGCTTTGGCCTTGACACTCTATAAAAAGGGCGCATTGCTGCATAAATACGTCGGAAAGCGGCGGGGTATTCCGCTCCGCAGACATTTATGTGCCGTTTCCGACCTCCGGGAGAACACGGGTGCGGTCAGAAGAACGAGTCCTTCCTTTCGGAGTCGTATCCCCAATTGGCTTCCTTCCTGCCCACAAGGAACACCGCCGCGTATTCGGGGACCTCGGTCTCCCCCGCTTTCAGGGATATGCGGTCGTCTTTGATGTTAAGCTGATATGGGCGTTTCATCGTGATCTTGGTGGGTTCGTCGGAATAAGCTTCCGGTACCGCATAGAACAGGGGATTGTAATCCGTGAGCTGTTCCCTGCTGATCGGACTTACCCTGAGACCTGTCTTTCCGTGGACGGAACCTGGCAGACGGATGAGCCTCTTGATATCCGGGGTGACAGGTTTATCGACCTCTCCCGACATCATGCGGGCCTTGTCCTCTTTCATGACCTTGATGAGAAGGTCCTGGTCGTGTTTGTTCAGAAGGCTCATGTCATTCTTCTCGAAAAATGAACCTCTGGCACTTTTTATCCTGGTCTGCGCGTTCAGCAGTGATTGGTTCTGGAGGGTCTTGATGCAGGGGTATGTTTTCTTCAGGACACTCGGGTCCATCGTGCAGAAGTCCTCGACGACCTCCATGAGTCCGTGCCTCATCCTCAGACGCCATCCGCCGGAATCCTCTCCCGGGATGAGTCTGATCTCGGCGACGTTGGACCTCATACCGTCGCTCATCATGACCGTCTTCGTTGCCCTGCGGTCTATCGGGAACACCCAATCGATGTCCATTCCGGAGCATGTGATGTAATCCACCAGCTCTCTTCTCTCGTGCGTTCCCAAGGTCAATACATCGGGCATGGTGACGTGCGCATGGTAACCCCTTCCGCCGGAGAATGCCAGATGGACCTGGTCCTCTGCGAATCCGAGGTCTCCCGTGAGGAACGAATCGTACAGGTTGATCATCTCGCTGCGGATCTGTATCATCATGTCGTCGTAGGTCATCTTGTCCGCGCCTTCCAGGTGGTCTGCGTCCAGATCGAAGATGAGCTCCGCGCCCATCCATTCCTTCTCGTCCATGGTCGGTGCGTTGGGACGCCTGTAGTATGCCGTGGAATAGTAGCTGTGCCTGGGCGCCTGGGCGATCATGAATATCTTCAGGTCGTCCGCGGTCCCGAACGACAGATGCCTCTGCATCATATCTCTGTCGAAGAACATGAATCCGAACTCTCTCTTCGTATGTCTGGGAGGCATCCAAGGCGTGTATTCCTTGTAGTACTTCCTGAACGATTTCAGAAGGAAACGGGAGTTGCGGTCCATCGGCCGTAATATCGCAGGCAATCTATAATTAGGTTGCTCGGCGGTAGGGGAGGCATGGATAAGGTACCGGTGTACGACAATCATTTCCATATGAGTCCCGCAGGCAGGAACGTGGATGCCCTTCTGGAGTTCCAAGCGGCGGGAGGGACGGGGATAACCCTGGTGACCCTGCCGTATGCGGAGGTGCCCATCACGAAGGGTTCCGATTTCGAAGAATCCTTCAAGATAACATATGATCTGGCACGTAAGGCAAGAGAACGTACGGACGTCGAGATCAACGTGGCCGTCGGTCCCTATCCCGTTCTGATAATACCTCTTTCCGAGAAGTACGGATTGGAGGCCGCGGAGGAGATGCTCATGCAGGGCATGGAGGACGCCGCCAAGGATATCGCCGAAGGGAAGGCATGCGCCATCGGAGAGGTCGGACGTCCGCACTTCCCCACCGAACAGAGGTACGTCGATGCGGCCAACCGTGTTCTGCAGAGAGGCATGGAATTGGGAAAGGAATTGGATGTTCCGCTGATCATACACTGCGAGTCCGAGGACCACACCGACCGTTCCCTTTCCGAGATGGCCAGAAAGGTCGGTCTCGACCCCGGGATGGTCATAAAGCACAGCTCTCCGCCGTTGGTCACCGAGGAGGAGACGTTCGGAGTGATGCCGTCGATGCCCGCTTCCAAATCCAATATCAAGACCGCCCTCGGCAAAGGGACCACGCGTTTCATGATAGAGACCGATTACATCGACGATCCCGCAAAACCCACGTCGATAATGGCCCCGGCGACGGTCCCTAACAAGGTGAGGCAGATGCTCGGTTCGGGAATGGCGGACGAAGAGGTCGTCTGCAGGATATGCAAGGACATACCCGATTCCCTCTATCACCGCTAAGGTATTGGTTATATCAATGGGTACATTATAACCCTCCTAGGATTACTATGCAGGCAAAGATTCTGTGTGTATATGACGAGGGTGCGGCCGTGGATACCCCGCTCATCGGAGCCCAGGGACTGGCACTCCTCGTGGACGTGGACGGGCAGCGTACGCTGTTCGATACCGGAATGAGGCCCAGATACCTCGCTCATAACCTTGATTATCTGGACATCGATCCCGCATCCATTGATGTTGTGGCGGTATCCCACGGACACAGGGATCATGCCGGCGGATTGGCAGGACTTCTCGAGAGGATCGAGGGACCCGTCGATGTATATGCACCCGAATCGGCAAGGGGCAGGAAAGGCCTGATGAGGGGAAGCGGTCTCTACGTTCCCGCGGAACTCGCGGGGAAGATGGTATTCAAACCGGTGGACGATTGGCTTCAGCTCAGTGACAATCTCTTCATGTCCCCTCCGCTAGGCGGCAACGGGGACGAGGAGTGTTTTCTCATCCTGAAGACAAAGAAAGGCCCCGTCGTCCTGAGCGGATGCTCGCACTGCGGGGTCTAGACGGTCATAGATCTTGTCAGGGACAGGTTCGGATCCGCGCCCAAGGCATATATCGGAGGCATCCACATCGAGAAGAAGGAGAAGGCGAAGGCGCAGGAAGTATCGGAGGCATTCCAATCTTCCGGGTGTTCAGATCTCCATCTGAATCACTGCACCAGCCGCGATGCGATCACCGAGATGAGGGTGAAGCTCGGACTGCACGGCGTCGAGAACTTCTACGTCGGGAACACATTGGAATACGAGGTGTGAGGATGTTCTGGAGAGCTAGGACAGGTATGCTGTTCGTCCTGATGACGGTGATCCTTGTTGCGATCGGTACGTTCATAGGGGCGATCTTCAACGCATGGTCCATCGGACTGATCGTGATGCTGGTCCTTTCGGTCCTGCTTTGCATCTATTCATATTACGGGTCCAAAGGGGCCGCGCTCAGAGCGAACAACGTTCACATCATCACGGAATACGAGGAGCCCAGGCTTTACAACATCGTTAAGAAACTGGCCGAGAAGGCAGATCTTCCGATGCCCGAAGTGGGAATATCCGATACCGGAATGCCCAACGCATTCGCTACCGGAAGGAACCCCAAGAATGCCGCTGTCGTTGCGACAAGAGGCATACTGGCACTTCTGCCCGATGATGAATTGGAAGGTGTCTTCGCACACGAACTGTCCCACGTAAAGAACAGGGACATCCTCGTGATGTCGATAGCTTCGACCATGGCGTCAGTGATCAGTTTCACATCCAGGTATGCCTCGTACATGGTCGCTTTCGGCGGCGGCAACAACGAGAACAGGGGACAGATGATGCTTATTGCCATAGCATTGAGCATCACGGTACCCATAGCGGCGCTCCTGGTCCAGCTGGGAGTATCCAGGAACCGCGAGTATCTCGCCGACGAGACCGGTGCAAGGATGACCGGGAACCCCCGCGCATTGGCAAGGGCATTGAAACACATCGAGACCGGATGTGCGACCACCGATGATGTCTACACCGAGAACAGTTACGCGGGCATTATGATCTGCAACCCGTTCACGGGAAAGAACAAACGTTTCCTTTCAAGTCTGTTCAGCACCCATCCTCCGACCGAGGAAAGGATCAGAAGACTGAATAAGCTGGCAGAAGAACTCGGTGACAATGAGGAGAGGCCCAAGGCGAAGACCGCCAAGAAGGTCCCTCCGAAGTACGAGGATAACAATCAGTATCTCTACTGATCACTTCACGGGTTCCCATTTCGCGAGCTCGTTCACCTTTGATAGAGTGGAACCCCTGCGGATCTCTTCGCGGGTGCGGTCCTCTCTTTCATTGACATCGACGGAACGGTTCGCGACCTCTACCGCGATCTCCTTCGGGACTACGATAAGTCCGCTCTCGTCACCGATGATCCAATCGCCGGTACGGACCCTCTGACCGCCGACGGTGATCTCGATCCCGATGCCGCCGTATCCCTTTGCCTCGCCGGCACAGGGCACGGCCATTCTGGCAAATGCGGGGAATCCGAGTTTTCTGATGTCGTCGATATCCCTGATGGAGCCGTCGATGACTATTCCTTTCACACCCATCTGCATGGCAGAATTGGATGCGAGCTCTCCCCAGACCGCCATAGGCGCACCGCCCACATCGACAACGATTATGTCGCCCGGTTTGGCGCGGTCTATCGCTTCGACCGGTTTGGCCCAGTCTCCGTTGGATGTCTGGACGGTAAGCGCGCGTCCGACCATGCGTGTCCCGTCCCTGATATACGGGTGAAGTCCGAAGATGACACCCTGTTTGTGATATGCATCCGATATGTTGCATGTGGAGCATTTCGAGAATGCTTCGAAAAGATCATCCTCGGTGTATTTCTTTGCGATCGAGGACTGTACTTCGACGCCGGACATGGCCTTCTTCATCGCGGCGGCGGCCCCTTTCACATCGGGGACCTTGATGATGCCGCCTCCGACTATGATGTCGTAAGCTCCCGCTTTGACGTAGTCTGCGGCGTTGTCGGGGGTTATTCCTCCCGCAACGGCCACCGGGATGCTTGTCTCGGCGACGATCTTTCTGAGAACGTCTATGGGAGGTTCTTCGCCTTTCATCTGGGAATCGATGCCCATGTGCAGGCAGATATAGGATACGCCGAGTTTCTCGACCTCCTTGGACCTCTTCACACGGTCGGGGACGTTGATCATATCGACCATGATCTCCGCACCGTACTTCCTTCCCACAGAGACTGCCTCTTCGATGGTGGAATCGTCTGCCAGTCCGAGGATAGTGACAATGTCTGCGCCTGCTTTGGCCATCATTTCGACCTCGACACCGCCGACATCCATAGTCTTGGTGTCCGCTATGATCTTGGCCTGGGGGAACTTCCTGCTCAGTACACGTACCGCGTTGGTTCCCTCGCTCTTAACCAGAGGTGTTCCCACCTCGACCCAATCTGCACCGCCGGCGACCGCTTCCTCAGCGATGGCCAGGGCTCTGTTCAGCTGCATCAGGTCAAGTGCGACCTGCAGGACCGGCTTCATAATCATTCATAGAAGGGACGATATTTACGATTATGGATAAGAAAAGGAAGAATGCCACTCAGCTCGCCCGTCTATCATCACATTCAGCTCGATAAACGATCATCATCGTGGCATTTACCGCATCGACTCCGCGGATAATACCCTTTCCTTCCGGATCTCTCGGGATAACCCTTTAACTCACCATACGTATTGAGGGGGTGAGTCCAATGTTCAAGAAGAAACCCGAAGTGAAGGTACGTGTGATGTTCGTCGACGAGAAGAACGACTGCACATCGCAGCTTGCCGAATATTATGCAAAACAGCTGTACCCGGACACATACGACATATACAGCGCAGGCCCCAAGCACGATCTGGTGGATTGCGATCTCATATCCGTCATGTACGTTGCCGGAGAGGATATGAGGCGCCAGGTATCCAAGGACTTCAAGGACACCGATCATCTCCGCGAGGATGACAATTACGATCTCATCGTCTATACCGAGAAGAAGACCTTCGACGAGTGGGCGCCGAAGACACCTTGGCAGGGCAAGCAGATCCTCGCCGATATGGGGTCGGTCAAAGACTATCACCCTACCGACGATGCGGAACTCGGTCATGCATACGAGCAGCTGGCCGATAAGGTCAGGCTCTGGGTGTCCGAGAATATGAAGGACCCCGAAAAGCTCAGATCGCTGGTAACCGCATGATACCGGTCATCATCTACGACGAATATCAATGCGACCCCAAGAAGTGCACTGCCAAGCGCATGCTGAAGTTCGGATTGGGAAAGGAGGCCAAGAGGCTTTCGAATATCCCTTCCGGGTCTATAGTGCTGTCACCGTTCTCGCAGAAGGCGCTTTCTCCGGCCGACCGTCATTTTGCGCGCAAGGGACTCGTGGTCATGGACCTCACATGGACGAACATCGATCAGTTTCCGAGGATGAAACGCGTGGAGGAACGCGCACTTCCGTATCTTTTGGCCTCGAACCCGATCAATTGGGGACGTCCGATGGAACTCAACAGCGCCGAGGCGGTCATGGCGTCGCTGATAATATTGGGCGAGAAGGAGCAGGCCGACACCTTCCTGGAGAGGTTCAATTGGGCGCCTGAATTCCTCCGTCTTAACGGTGCACTCCTAGACGAGTATTCCAAGGCAGAGGACAGTGCGGAAGTGGTCCGCATACAGAACGAGTACATCGATTTCATCAAAGGCGCCGACGGCCCGGGCGACGATAATTAAAAGTACGGGCGCGATGTTGAGAGTCCGCTATGCTAGACGAAGCGGTTCCGTTGATTTGGAAGGCCTTGGGAGATGACCGTGTCACCACCAAAGAGGCCGCAGAAAGGCTGGAGGAGTTATTCCAGTACAGATGCCCGGACGATCTGGCCAAAACATTCAACAGGCTCAGGAGACAGGGATTGATCAAAGGCGAGATATCCATGGAGATGGGCGGCTGGGTATGGTGGGCGGACAGCGAATGTCACGCAAAAGGAGACGAATGAAATGGTCGCATATCAGGAACAGGACATCACGGCAGGCTGGGAGGAGATCCTCAGCAAGGACAAATACCGTCTGATGATCAGCGAGGTCTCCGCAAACTACCCGGACAAGAAGAGCATATTCGTCTCGTACAAGGACATCGAGGCGTACAGCATCGATTTTGCGATGTTCGTCCTCGAGAATCCGGACATGTGCATAACGAAAGGAAAGGCCGTCGTCAAAGGACTTCTTCCCCCGACATGGGACGGAAAGGACCAGGTCAATCTGAGGATAACCGAGCTTCCCTGCGATGCCAAGGTCGATATTCGTCTTCTGAGAGCCAAGCATCTGGGAAAACTGGTGGCAGTGGAAGGACTTGTAAGGAAGGCCACCACGGTAAAGCCCAGGATGATCCATGCCCTGTTCAGATGCGCACGCTGCAACGCGGAACAGTGGGTGGAGCAGACAGGCATGTTGCTGAAGGAGCCGGTGATGTGCACCAACACCGAAGGCAGCTGCAACAAACAGGCCGTACGTTTCATAATCGACGAGAAGGAGTCGAAATACATCGACACGCAGAAGGTCGAGATACAGGAGAGTCCGGAAGGACTCAGAGGAGGTGCCCAGCCCGAAAGGCTCACGGGATTCGTGGAGGACGACATCTCCGGAATAATCACTGCGGGTAACAGGATCACGCTGAACGGTGTCATCCGTTCCGTGGAGAAACCCGACAGGGACAAATCAACGGTGTTCGAAATGTACATCGACGTCATGTCGGTGGAGTTCGAACAGCACGAGTACGATGAGATCCAGATAACCGAAGAGGACGAGAAGGAGATCCTGAGCATGTCGAAGGACCCCAACCTCTTCGACAACATCGTTGCGTCCATATCGCCCACAATTTACGGCATGGAAGAGGTCAAGAGCGCCATTGCGCTGCAGCTCTTCGGCGGCTGCCATAAGGAGATGGATGACAAGACCTCCATCAGAGGGGACATACACATCCTGATGGTCGGAGACCCTGGAGTCGCAAAGTCGCAGATCCTGAGGTACATGAGCACTTTGGCCCCCAGGGGAATATACGCATCCGGAAAGTCCGCATCCGCCGCAGGTCTGACCGCGGCCGCCGTCAAAGATGATTTCGGAGACGGAAGATGGACGCTCGAGGCCGGTGCGCTGGTCCTTGCGGACAAAGGTCTGGCATGTATCGATGAGTTGGACAAGATGACGCCGCAGGACAGGTCGTCGCTGCATGAGGCCATGGAATCCCAGAGGATATCCATGGCGAAGGCTGGTATCACCGCGACACTTCAGTGCAGATGTTCGATGCTTGCCGCGGCAAACCCCAAGTTCGGAAGGTTCGAGACCGAGGGAATGGGAACATTGACCGAGCAGATAGATCTGCCTCCGGCGCTCATATCCCGTTTCGATCTCCTGTTCGTCCTGACGGACAAGCCCGACCGCAAGAGGGACAGCAACCTTTCCAGACATATACTCGGTGTCCACAGGCGCGGTGAGATCAGGCAGATCCCCGAGGATGCGGTATTGGACGGAGTGAACGTCGAAGAGGTCAGAGAGATGACCACCAATGTCAAGCCGTACTACGATGTCGAGCTTCTCAGGAAATATGTGGCATATTCAAAGCACGTCGTCCCCGTCATGACAGACGAGGCCGTCAAGATCATTCAGGACAGTTATCTCCGCATCAGGGACATCGGCAGGGCGGACGGAACGATCACCATCACCGCCAGGCAGCTGGAGGCCTTGGTGCGTCTTTCCGAGGCATCTGCAAGATTGAAATTGAGCACCACGGTGGACGCCGAAGATGCGCAGAGGGCAGTCAGACTCGTGGAATATTACCTTTCATCCCTGGCATCCACCAACGACGGCCAGTGGGATATGGGAGCGATAGACTCCGGATTCACCAAGAAGGACCGCGACCGTACGAAGATCGTACTCGGTACGATGGATATGTTCGGTTCTCCGGAAGGTATCACATTGGATGAGCTGCTGGCACATGTCGAATCCGAGGGAATGGCAGAGGGCGAACTCAACAAGGTGCTCCGCTCATTGGTCGAACGCGGTACCGTATACTGTCCCCGCGACGGAATGTACAAGAAGGCATGAATATGATCAGCGTCAAGATACACACACATAAGAACGACATAATCCTGGCAGCCTGCGACGAGGACATCCTCGGACAGACATTCACGGGAGACGGCATGAAGATCACGGTGTCCGAGCTGTTCTACGGAGGGGAGTCGGTCACCGAGGATGTGTTCGTAGAGCGTACCAAATCGGTCTCTATAATGAACCTCGTCGGCAACAGGGTCGTCGAGAGGGCGATCGCCGAGGGTATCGTCGACAGTGACAATGTGATCGAGATCGGGGGCGTCAAGCACGCCCAAGTGGTGATCATGTGAATTTCTGTGTCAAATGCGGGAAGGATTGCGAGAGTTCCATAGACGGACTCTGCATCGATTGTTTCCTGGACGGAAAGAAGCTCACTTCGATGCCCCATCATACGGACCTGCAGGTCTGTACGAACTGCGGAGAGTTCCGCATCCATGAAAGCTGGGTGGTCAAGGACAGGCTGGAGGCCATCGAGGACGCCGGCATCGAGCAGTTCTCGGTCATGAAGGAAGCGAAGATCAAGGAGATCGGCGCGGCCGTCGAAGAACACGACGATATGAACTACGTTGTCCGTATCCAGGCACTTCTGGATGTTTCCGGCGTGGAGGTCGAGTCCGAAGATTCCATCATCGTCCGTGTCAAGAACACGGTCTGCAAAAGGTGCTCGCGTTACCTTGGCAACTATTACGAATCGATCCTTCAGGTCAGGTCGAACGACAAGGACCTGCCGTCCGCACTGAGACAGGAAGTGATCGACCGCATGGAGACATACGTGTCGGTCCAGTCCAGTACGCACAGGGACATATTCATCACCAAGATAGAGATCGTCCACGGCGGAGTGGACTTCTATCTTTCATCCATCCAGTTGGGGAAGGCACTGGCCAAGGTCCTTACGGATTCCTATTCTGCAGAATCCAAGGAAGCTGCCAAGCTGGTCGGACAGACCAGGGACGGCCAGGACATGTACAGGGTAACATACCTTGTCAGGCTGCCGGACTTCCATGTCGGGGACATCATAGAGTATCAGAAACGCATCTATGTCCTGACCCGTGTTTCCAACGCCGGCGGCAAGATAATAGATCTTTCCAATTTCAAGGAGAGGTCCGTGAAACGCACGGAACTAAACGACATCCGCGTACTGCTGAAATCATCCGAGATCATGGACGCGGCAGTGATAAGCAGGACCGGCGGAGAGGTCCAGACCATGGACCCGAAGACGTACCGCACCGTCGATGTGGTCGTACCGGAAGAGACAGAGGTCGGAGAGACGATCAGGGTCGCCGACATTGAAGGAACATTATATTACATACCGTGGTGAGACAGATGGCTACAATGATCAAACTGCCCGAAACGATCGAGGATACGGTCGTCAACCTGCTCCGCTTGGCCAACACCAAACTGCCCGTCGACATAGGATGGGCATTGGAATCGGCGGCCATGTGGGAGAGAAATCCTATAGCTTACTCCCAAATGGGCGCGATAATGGACAATGTGAAGAAAGCAGAGGTTCTGGGAAGACCTATGTGCCAGGACACGGGAATACCGATATTCTACGTCAGGGGAAGGTTCGATTCCACCATCGCGGGGGATATCGAGAGAGGTGTCGCCAGGGCCACCAGGGAGATCCCCATGAGGCCCAACACAGTGGACCCGATCACTAGGAAGAATCCCGGGAACAACCTCGGAAAGGGAATGCCGATCATACATTACATCCCGACAGACGACGATTTCACCGAGATCACGGTCGTGCTCAAAGGGGCCGGATCCGAGAACATGACGCATCTGGCCATGCTCAATCCCGCAGACGGGGTCGAAGGGATCGAGAAGTTCGTCGTCGACACGGTCTTGGACGCAGGAGGACGTCCGTGTCCTCCCGGCATCGTAGGTGTCGGCATCGGAGGCACATCCGACGAATGCGTCGCAATGGCAAAGAGGGCCCTCCTCCGCAAACTGGACGAGGAGAATCCCGATCCGGAACTTCAGAAGATGGAAGAGGAGCTCTTCATCAAACTGAACAGCAGCGGACTGGGGCCGATGGGTCTCGGAGGGGACACCACCGTTCTGGCAGTGAAGATCAATACGGCATACTGCCACACGGCAAGCCTGCCGGTCGCCGTGAACATCGGGTGCTGGGCCACACGCAGGGCATCAGTAAGAATAACCGACGGCGGAGTGGAATATGCCCAGGGGGTCACGTTATGAGAACGGTCAGAGTGCCGATGTCACGCGACACCGCCGAGTCGCTGAAACTCGGAGAGGTCATATCGATAACAGGCACGGTCATCACCGGAAGGGACGAGATGCACATGCGTGCCATCGAATACACCGACGAGGGGAAGCCCGTCCCGAAGGAGATAAACAATTCTGTGCTGTACCACTGCGGTCCGATAATGGTCCGCGAGGGCGATAAATGGAAGGTCATCGCGGCCGGTCCCACCACAAGTGCCAGGATGAACAAGCTGGAGCCCGAGATAATAAGAAGGTTCTCCATAAGGGCGATCATAGGCAAAGGCGGCATGTCGCAGGAGGTCCTCGACGCGATGAAAGAGGTGGGCTGCGTATATCTTGCGGCCACCGGAGGCACCGCGGTATCCCTGGCGGAAGGATTGTCAAGGGTGACCGGAGTGGAATGGGAGGATCTCGGAATGGCAGAGGCCATGTGGAAGTTCTCCGCCGAGAATCTAGGTCCTTTGATAGTCGCGATGGATGCCCACGGCAACAGTCTCTACGAAGACGTAAGGAAAAATCTCGTCAGAGACTGATTCAGTCTTCTTCTTCGGGGGGTTCCGGAGTATCGTCCACTACGGAGATACTCGTCGTCTTGTGGCGTGTGAGCAGTATCATCGATATGGATATCAGCACGCCGAACAGGACGCCCAATGCCATGAGGAAATGTGCCGCATCCATGCCCAGGAACAGCGTGATGTCTGCCTTTGTCAGAGTTATCAACTGAGGTTCGGTATCGTCGGATACGGTCACCTGGATGGTTCCGCTGGAATTGAATCCGTTGCATGTCACGGACATGTAGTAATTGCCTGTCGGGCAGGATGAGAGATAGAATGTTCCGTCCTCATCTGTTGTCAGAACATATTTGGTGCTGGTGCTTGCCGAAACGAGGGTCACCGTCGCACCTATGACAGATCCCCCGGTGTAGGATACGCTTCCGGAGATGTGTCCGGTCGTGGAACCCATGATAACGCAGTGAAGCTCGTCGTAACTGGACGTCACCGGATAGGTGTTTTTCTCGGGAGTGATGCCGGCGAGGTCCAGGAGGTAGTATGAACTGCCTTTTTGCTCCTTGAAGCAATCCGGGGCTGCCCTTACGGTGTAGCTGTCCTTCTCGAATTTGATCTGAAGGTTGTCGGTACTCGTCACGGCTATGGAGAAGAATCCGTGTTCGTTGGTAACGTCTGAAGAAGTGACCGTGTTATTGTAGAAGATCGAGACGCTGACATCCTTCAGAGGAGAGTTCTCGGACTGCAGGGCCTCTACGACATACCCTGTGATGTAGTATGTCGTCGAAGCGCCCGTGCTGTCCTCGTTATCCGCTGCGATAGGCATGGCGGTCATAATGAATACCAGAACAACGGCCGCTATCAGGGTCTTACTTCTCATCGGTTCGCAATCTGCGTATTTACCTATTATACTTTGGCCCGATCGACAGCAGAGGCCGATCGCAGAAAAACGCAATGATTCATACATAGCAAGCGTATCATTTTTCCAAAATTTGGTCAATATTCCCGGGTCCGAACCTTAAGCATAAATACGACTTCGTTCTAAGGCAAGCACTACTACAGGTGAGCGATTGGAGAAGATAGATAAGACTCATACCATGGATGAGGTCATGTCGACCATGGAGCCATTGATATCAAAATGGTTCTACAAGAAGTTCGACAACCTCACAGAGCCTCAGGCCAGAGCGATCCCGGTGATACACCAGAGGAAGAACGTTCTGGTATCTTCGCCCACGGGATCCGGAAAGACACTTACCGCATTTACAAGCATAATCAACGAGCTCACCCGTTATGCTTCCGAAGGAATGCTGGAGGAAAGGATCTACTGCGTCTACATCTCTCCCCTGAAAGCGCTGGCCAACGATGTCAACAGGAACCTCAACACGCCTCTGGCGGAAATGAGGGAGCTTGCGGCGGAATCGGGACTGCCCGTTCCGGACATCAAGGTGGCCGTCCGTTCCGGAGATACATCGCAGAGCGACAGGCAGAAGATGGTCCGCCATCCTCCGCACATACTTATCACAACACCGGAATCGCTGGCCCTTATACTGGCGGCACCGAAGTTCAGCCAATCCCTGAGACACGTGGAATGGGTGATCCTGGATGAGATCCATGACATCTGCGATTCCAAGAGGGGAGTGTTCCTGTCACTGACATTGGAACGTCTAAGACATTTCTGTTACACCAAATACACAAGCATCGGTCTGTCCGCCACATTGGCCCCGATAGAGGCGATCGCAGGATATCTCGTCGGCTGCGAGCCGGGCGGGACCATGCGCGACGTGACGCTCATAGAATCCGATTCCAAGAAGATACTGGACCTGAAGGTCATCTGTCCTACCGAGGACATGACCACGCTGTCCTCGGATATCGTGAACTCGATGATGTACGACAAGCTGAAGGAGCTTGTCGACCAGCATGACACGACCCTGATCTTCACAAATACCAGATCGGGTGCCGAGAGCGTCGTCTACAAGCTCAAAGAGCGCGGACTGGAAAGCGTCGAGGTCCATCACAGCTCTCTCGGAAAGGAGATCAGGCTGGACGTCGAAGAACGTCTTAAGAGAGGGGAGATAAAGTGCGTCGTGTCATCGACATCTCTCGAATTGGGTATCGACATCGGTTCGGTGGACCTGGTGTGCCAGATAGGCTCGCCCAAATCCGTCGCGAAAGGTCTTCAGAGGATCGGAAGGAGCGGACACAGTTTTGGAAAGGTTGCCAAAGGCCGTCTGATGGTATTCGATCCCGACGATCTGGTGGAATGCGCGGTCATGTGCCGTGCTGCGCACCGCAGCGATATCGACCGTGTCGGCATCCCCGAAAATTGTTTGGACGTACTGTCCCAGGCCGTCATAGGCATGAGCCTTGACATGAGGTGGGACGTCGACGATGCGTACGAGCTTGTCAAAGGCTCATACTGCTACCGTGACCTTCCCAAGGCCAGTTTCATCAACGTTCTGAGATACCTCGGAAGCAAGGACGAACACGAAGGCGTCTATTCGAAGATCTGGTACGACGAAGAGGAGAACCAGTTCGGAAGGAAGAAAGGATCCAGGATGATCTACCTGATGAACCTGGGCACCATCCCCGAAGAGGCCAACTACCGTGTGATAACAAGCCACGGGTCCACTGCCGGAGAGCTTTCCGAGAAATTCGTAGAGAGGCTTTCGCCCAGGGATGTCTTCGTTCTCGGAGGAAGGTCCTACGAGTTCGTGCGTTCGAAAGGGATGATGGCCTATGTCAAAGAGGCCAACGGAAGGAAGCCCACGGTGCCCTCATGGGCCGGAGAGATGCTTCCCAGAAGTTTCGACCTGTCCATGGATGTCGCCAATTTCAGGACCGAGATGACGCACGAGATCGATGAGGACCCGAGCATACTGGTCCCCAAGATCTGCAAGGATTTCGATGTGGACGAGGGTTCCGCCAGGAGCATCGTATCCTATATGAGGGAGCAGAAGGCGGTCACCGGTTTCATTCCGGATGCCGATACTCTTGCTATAGAGGAGTACATAGACCCGTCCGGAAATCAGAGGATCATCTTCCATTTCCCGTTCGGAAGAAGGGTCAACGATGCCCTTTCCAGAGCGTATGCATACAGACTTTCCAACATCATCGGCAAGAATGTGTCGGTCACCATCACCGATGATAATTTCATGATCGGTACATCCAGGAAGATCGATCTCAACGAGATACCAGGGATGCTCTCATCGAGGGACCTCGAACCCGTGCTCAAGAAGGCCATCAAGGATTCCGAGATATTCAAACTCCGTTTCAGACACACTGCCGCACGCAGTTTCATGATCCTCAGGAACTACATGGGCCGCCCCATATCCGTCAACAGACAGCAGGTCAGGTCCGCATATCTCCTGGACACTCTTGGAGATATGGAGAACGAGCCCGTTATCGAGGAGACCTACAGAGAGGTCCTCGAGGATGACATGGATATCAAGAACGCCAAGTACGTCGTGGAGATGATAGAGAGCGGAAAGATGGGCGTAAAGGTCCTGCCGTTCACCGGCACTCCGTCGCCGTTCGCGCATTCCATCATTCTCTCGGGATTCTCAGATATCGTCCTCATGGAGGACAAATCCGCTTTGCTCAGGGAATTGCACCGCAAGGTCCTGACCAGGGCGCTCGGGGATTCCATCAAGGATTTCGAATTCGAAGAGGATCAGGTGATCCCCTATTTCAATCACAAGATCGGGCGCATCATGTGCAAGGAGGATATCCCCAAGCTGCTCATGCGCACCGGTCCGCTTCAGGCCATCAGGGAACGCGGACGCAATATCTACACCTATTGCGACGAGGACAAGAAGACCGTCGACGAATGGGTCAGGGACCTCATCAAGGAGAAGGTCATAGGCACGGTGTTCCTGGACGAGCCTCATATCATGGTCGCATCGGAGATCCCCGATTACGCTGCGGCCACGGTGAAGGACAGGGAGCTGTCGGATCAGGACCTTCAGGTCTACAGCTGCATCGGAGACAGGACCGCGATGAGCGAGATCACCTCCGAATTGGAGATCAGCGAGGACATGACCGCAAGATCGGTCCGTAAGCTCGAGTCAATGTATCTTATCACGAGGACGGACATCGCCGCCAACAACAGATGGTATTTCGGCAGGGTCGAATACTCCGAGAAGAACAGGAAGGCAAGTCTCGACACGATCATATGCCGTTATCTGGACTGTTTCGCACCCGCTACCGTCCATGAGGTCGCATACGCGCTCTCGATACCGGAGGACGAGGCAAGGACCTCGCTGGAGTCGATGGTAAGCAGCGAGGAACTCGCGAAAGGATTCTTCCTGGTATCTGAGAACCCCCAGTACATGAGGACGATAGACAAGCTCAGGCTGAAGGCCGGAAAGGAGAACGTATACGATTACGACACGGTCGAGAATTACAGGGTATCGAAGGGAGAGCATTTCGATACCATCGACGATTTCTTCCATTTCTACGGTTCCGCCGGAAGTGAGATCGATGTGTTCAACAGGGTCAAGGATTTCGATCTTTCGGAATGGTACTCCATGAGGGAATCCGAGCACATACTTCTGGGAAGATTCGTCAGGGGAAGGGTCAGATTCGTCCTGTCGGACGAAGGGGACCGCCTGGCATCCCTCAGGCCGGACGAGTCTACGGACGAGGATAAGAAACTCCTGAACATGATAGACGGTATGGGACATGCCACAATGAGGCAGCTTGTCGCAGAGACCGGTAAGGACAAGGCGGTCGTCAAGGATTCCATCCAAAGGCTCGACCGTTCGCTGAAGATCATACGTGCTTTCGACGAAAGAGACGATTGGGGTACGGAGAACACCTACAAGGTGTACAGGCCGAACCCCCCGTCGGGAGAACCCTCCAGGGACCTGGTGAAGAACTACATCCGCGCACACGGCCCGTTACCCGCACAGGCGCTGCGTTTCCTTGTCGGCGCGCCTATCGACGAGATGGACGATCTGGCAAAGGAGGTCGGTGCGGTGCCGATCCTTGTGGGAAGCGCGCAGACGGTCATGTACATCATGCCCGACGAGGTCCCGAAGCTGGAGAACGTTCCGGAACCCGACAGGACGGTGAAGATCCTGTCACTGTTCGATCATGATCTGGGAGCCAAATGGGCGGAGCTCTCCGCACGTTACGGCGACAAATGGATCTATCCGCTGGTCAGAGGCAGCAGCGTCATCGGTGCACTGGAGATCTGGGAGATGTCCGGATGCATAGAGGTCAGGGGAATGGACCTCGATAACGGAGAGGACCTCCCGGAGGTCCTGGACGCCATCGACCGTCTGATGAAGTTCTTCAACATGAAGAGGACGGACGTCGTCAGGATCAGGGAGATCATGGGAACATCTGCGGATCAGGTCTCCGAAGATGTCGCAAAGCTGATGGAATCCAAGTACTATCACATGGTCAACGGATTCTACGCCAAGGGACGTTTCGTTCTCAGGACATTCACGGAGGACGAGTTCCTGAGCTATGTGTTCTACAGGCAGAAGGTATCCAAATTCTCCAAGTATCCGACCGTGGACCGCTGTGTCGCGGCAAGAGGATACATCAGGAACGATCAGGAGATGGTCACGAGGGTAATCGAGCGCACGACCATGAAGAAACAGGTCGAACGCGGACTTCTGGTACGTATGTCGCTGTGTCCCCCGTACGTCGGATACACAACACTGGAATTCGCGTCTCTGTTCCGTGCGACGAAGAACGGGGAGATGGACGACGATATGAGGGCCATCTACCGTCTGATCAATGACAGGCAGCCCGTGTCCAGAAAGGAGATCGTCTCGGTATCTCCGCTTTCCGCGACCAAGACGGCCGAGTCCATAGTGGCCCTTTCCAAACAGTCCATGGTCTATCAGGATGCGGATTCATATTTCAGTCTCGTTCCGATCAGGGATGTGGAGCAGAAGGAGGCGCTCAAGCAGGTGGCCAAGATGCACTTCAAGGACTTCGGCATATTCTCGGCGGAGAACCTTTCGCAGTTCATGGGGGTCAGGATGGGAATAACCAGAGAGGTCCTTGCCGAGCTGGAGGACGAAGGATTCCTCGTCAAAGGATTCTTCCTGGCTGACGATCCCACCCTGAGGTGGATGCTCAGGGAGGATATCGATCTCGAGCCCAGGCCGTTCACCGAAAGGATGCTTCTCAACTCCCAGGACAATCTCCATCTCTATCTGAGGGATTACATCAGGAAGTTCTGCGGCGGTACGGAGAGCGTTATCTTCGCCGGAACCGAGATCATCGGATCCTTCAGAGGAAAGGTCGCACCGTCCGGTGCGAAGGTCCAGGATTTCAAGGGCAGCGACAAGGCCGACCGTTACATCAAGGAAGTGGCAAAGATGTACGGCGTCAAGATAGACGAGGGCAAGACCTCCGAGGAAGAGGATTGGGATGTTTCCGAGTTCTATCTCAAGACGAATCCCGGTGCCTGATACTCCCTGTGTTTACGGGGTGTTAACCTGTCCGTCATTCCCGACACATCAGTTATTAATAGGGGTTAATCTATTGTTAACTTTATGAAGACCCCTTGCGAGATAGTGGTGTGGTACGTTCTTCCAACCATCAGGAGGGAACTTGCGAAAGAACTCGTGGAATCTTACGGACTCAAGCAGTCTCAGGTCGCTAAGATGTTCGGGGTCTCCGATGCGGCGATCTCCCAGTATCTCAAGAACAAGAGGGGAGGCAGTTCTATCATCGAGACCAGCGAGCATTACGATGTGTTCGAGGACGAGGTCAGGGAATCCGCAAAACTTCTCGCCGCAGGCAAATCGGACATCTCTGCGGAGATGTGCCGCATATGCACCGCGATAAAAGCGATCGGTCTTCTCGCCCAGATCTACACCGACAGCACCGGAGCGCCCGCGCCTCTCTGCACATGGGGAGATCATAAGCTCGATCTTCAGATATGATCGCTGTGGTACAGGAATTCCTGTGCGTATCCGGCGTATTCGCCGAACTTTTTCCTTCCGTATTCGGAGACGGTCCTGTAGCTTCCGGTCACGCCGTACATGGACTCCATGCATTTTGAGATTCTGACGTCTATCGGGAAGGCCTCCAAATGGCCGAATCCGAACAGTGCCACACAGTCTGCGACCTTGGGTCCGACACCGTTGATGGTGACGAGTTCCGAAACGCATTCTTCGTAATCCTTCTCCGATATCCCGTCGAGATCGATCTCTCCGTTCTCGGTCCTTTCGGCAAGTTCTATGAACCTCTTCTCACGGAATCCGAGCTTGCATTCGCAGACGCGTTCGGAGCGGTCGAGGATCTGTTCCGGTGTCGGGAAGGCGCATCTTCCGTTCTTCAGAGGGGTGCCGAAGGTATCGCAGACCGATTCCACCATCTTCGCTATGCGCTTGACGTTGACGTTGGTCGCAAGAAGGTATGTGGCCAGGCATTCCCAGGGTTCCTGCTTCAGAATGCGCAGTCCGGGGCACCTTCCGGAAAGGTCCGCTACGATGGGATCGCATCCGGAGATGTATTCTATGATCGAGTGCAGATCGTCGCAGGACCTGAAATATGCCAGCACTTTGTTTTTGTCTTCGGTGCCGGAGCAGTCGAAACCGTCCTCCGTCTGTGTCAGAACGACCTCTTCGTTTCCGAGAACACCGTGCCAGGAATCTCCCTCCTTTCTCCATCTATGGGCCTGTCCGCAGCCCAGGGTCGGGTCGAGGGAGACATCCATCGAAACATGCATGTCCTACCCGAGGGACTTACGGATATTAAGCCCTGATAGCCTAAAATAGGCGCAGGACGTTGGGGATGCATGAGATTCGGACCCGCAGGATATCCGTCGGCAGGGAAGACACCGGAAGGCTCCCTGAAGTACACGAAAGAACTTGGACTCAACGCTTTGGAGGTCGAGTTCGTGCGCGGAGCGAGGATCTCGGAAGAGAGGGCATTGGCCGTCGGCAAATGCGCCAAAGATCTGGATATCAGGTTAAGCTGCCATGCTCCGTATTTCATCAGTTTCAATTCGGATACTCCCGAGACCAGGGAGAAGAGCATCAATTGGGTGATGGACACCGTTCATGCGGCACACAATCTCGGCGCATATATAATCGTCATACATGCCGCCGCCTACGGCAAATCTCCGGAGACGGCATTGCCGTCTGTGATCGACGGATTGACCAAATGCAGGAACATCATGGATGACGAAGGTATCAAGGATGTGATCCTGGGCGTCGAGACCATGGGCAAGAAAGGACAGTTCGGCACATTGAAGGAGATCTCCCAGGTCATGGACTCCGTCGACGGTGTAAGGCCTGTTCTCGATGTTGCGCACGTTCATGCAAGGGGCGTAGGCTGTCTCAAGACCAAAGATGATATGAAAGCGCTGATCGACGAGTATTTCCCGCTGTGCGACAAGATCGCACACTTCCACATCAGCTGCATCAAGTACGGCGAGAAAGGCGAGATATCCCATCTTCCGTTGGAGACCAAGGAGCCCGACCTGCAGTTGCTGGCCGACATACTGGACGGTTCGCCGCAGGACTGTACCTTCATCTGCGAATCGCCGCTTGTCGAAAAGGATGCCCTTGTTTTCAAGAACATGTTCCCTACATACAGGGCATAAAAGGATGCTGTTGAGATAGCAACAACTTTTTATCCTTGATATCGATAGTCGGATTCAATGCCACTGTGGCTCAGAGGTAGAGCGGCAGTTTCGTAAACTGTAGGCCGGGGGTTCAATTCCCTCCAGTGGCTCCATTTTCATTTTATCAGTTTAAGCCTGCTTCCGACATTCTTTACCGCCCCGTATCGTTTGAAACAGGATCTGCCGATCTATCATCATTTGAGTTGCCATCGAGCTTACGCGATTTGCGCAGATATTTGCTGGACGTGTGTTTATGGCGTTTTCTGGCTGAATATGTTGGATGTATTAGCCAATCTATTTAAATGTGGAGCGTTATTCTGAGATGTGATTCAGATGCAGAAAAATCAGATCATTGTAATCATTGTCGCGGCCGTTTTGGTTGTGGCAGGAATAGGAGTATATCTCCTAGCAACAGGCGAAGATGCCGAGAAAAAGGGTCTTTACAAACTAAATGCGGTAGTTACTGAGGTCAATATGGGCCAGTGTTCTGCAACTCCCGGAGTTATTGTGACCCTGGAAGATATGTACGAAGCATATTATGGAGATCTTGTAGACGATACACTGACCATAGATGATGCGAAAGCGGATACTGATTTTTGGAAAACATACGGAACATGGGGCTCTCTTATCTCTGACAATGGTGACGGCACATTAGATGTTACCGTATCTACCAGTGCAAAGGGAGATGAGACCATGACGATGTCTGTCTGTGACACGGCTGTTGTCATGGGAACGATGTATTCTGAGACGATGTATTTCCTTGCATGTGCAGAGAATGATGTTGAAGTATACAGTGAAGAAAGTTACACGAACGCGGGTGTCAAGGAGTTCCTGTCAAACGCGATCACCGGCGGAATGATCTACTCATATTTCGAGGATTATGATGTTGAGTACATGCTTAAGTGCGTCTCGGAGTCCGATTATTTCGACCTGGGCGTAACATCTGTACAGAAGGTAGAGCCCGAGACTCTGGCATCAGCACTCGAAGATGCGATGAGCGATGGAAATAACGCGGTGTATTTTGCATCTGGAACCCGTATGACTGCGGATTACTATGACAACAATGTCAATCCCTGTAAGAGCACTGGGGCGAATTATGCGTTTTTCGGTCCCACGACTATTTCTGATGTGTTCTCTTGCGTAGAGGCAATCGGATGTATCATGGGATTTGATGATGAGACGATCGATGAGGTTATTGAAGATATTCAGCTCAGGCTTTACAAGATCTACTATTCTGTAGAATCCAAGACATCCGGTACAACGGATACGACTTACGCGTACTGGGAGAGCGGACGCGGAAGCACTGTCAAGTCATCGATGGCAAAGGTCATTGTTCAGTATCTGGGCTTTGACGCAAGTCTTCTTGATGGAGCAGATCACGATCTCGAGAGTCTTCTCGAAGATAACCCCAAGCTACTGATATTCTATACCAATGATTCTCGTACAATGGATGAGATGATGAGGGTGGACCAGTAAGTAAAATGTCTTCAACAATGGGGATGAATGATGGCGGAATTGAATTCATTTGAAGATCTGAGAGAATTCGAAGAGACATCGAGAAGGAAGACCGTCGTTATTGTTTCCTCGGTGGCAGCCCTGGCCGTCTCGACATTTATATGTGCCATGATGGTAGGCAACTACCACCTTTCTATTTCTCAAGTGTTTGGCGTTCTTTTCGGAACGATCCATGATGGCACGATGGAGTATATCATCTTTGAAGTAAGGTTGCCCAGATTATTGTGCTGTTTCATCGTCGGTGCTGCTTTGTCACTAAGCGGATTGGTGATGCAGAGTCTTTTCAAGAATCCGATGGCATCGCCATCAGTACTTGGAATCTCGTCGGGTGCCGCATTTGGAGCTTCACTTGCATTGGCATTCGGTGTAGGCGGGTTCATGGGCAGTTTGATGGTTCCTGGAATGGCCTTCATTTTTTGTTTCCTTACGATGGGTGTCGTTTACATGCTGGCACGTACAAAATACGGGGTTGCATCAAACACACTTCTCCTGGCAGGAGTAGCAATGGGTGCGTTTTTCAACGGCCTTGTTTCCCTTCTGCAGTACGTTGTGAATGATGATGTCCTGTCCAGCATAGTATATTGGACAATGGGCAGTCTGAATGGATGTGGTTGGAGTTCGTTTGCGCTCGCCATAGCGCCTCTGGCGATAGGGATGATCATTGTTTTCATTCTGATAAAAGAGCTGAATCTTATCTCTGCGGGAGAGGAACAGGCCGCCAATATGGGTGTCAATGTTGTTAATGTTCGTATTATACTGATTATCGCAACTGCACTCATGGTCGGAGGTTCGGTTGCCATTTCGGGAGTCATTGGATTTGTGGGGTTGATAGTGCCTCATATTTTCAGAATGATCGTCGGCCCCAATCACAAGTTGTTGGTGCCGTTATGTATCGTGGGCGGCGGCATATTTATGATAGTCATGGATACGATCGCGAAATCGATGTTCAGCATAATATTGCCGGTCGGTGTTCTCACATCGTTGATCGGTGCACCGTTCTTCATATATGTGATGAGGACGCGCAAGAAGGAGATATGGGAGTGATCTGATGGGCAGTATCAAAGTTGAAAATGTTGATTTTTCGTACGCAGAAAGGCAAATCCTGTATGACATATCCTTAGAAGCAAATGCCGGAGAGGTTGTCGGTATCCTAGGTCAGAACGGCTGTGGAAAGACCACTCTTTTGAAATGCATCAATCGTTCGCTCAAAACGAATTCGGGAGATGTTTTACTGGATGGCGAGAATGTAGGGGAGATGTCCAGGAAGAACATCGCAAAGAAGATCGCATTCGTTACCCAGACGACCAACATCACTTTTGCATTCACGGTATTCGAGACTGTAATGATGGGGAGGTATGCCTGTGCGGGCGATGAGGGAAATACCAACGAGAAGGACCTCAGAGCCGTGTATGAGGCTATGAAGGATACCGAGACCCTCAAATTTGCTGACAGGTACATCAACGAACTCAGTGGCGGCGAAAGGAAAAGGGTCATGATCGCACGTGCGCTTGCGCAGGAGCCGGAGATCCTTCTTCTTGATGAACCCACACTTCATCTGGACATAAATCACCAGTTCGATCTTCTGGAACTTGTAAGGAAATTGGCCAGAGAGAAGAACCTTCTGATAATGATCGTCACGCACGATCTTGTTTTTGCTTCAAGGTACTGTGACCGCGTTATGATCATCAAAGATGGCAAGTTACACCATTTAGGGAGCACGAAGGACATAATGATCCCGGACAACATCGAAGAGACGTTCTACATCGAGACCGAGGTGTCCGAGGATAGCAGATTCGGTATCAATATCCTGCTGATAGGAAAATCAAAAAACAATAGCGACGATAAGTAAGCAGAACGATCTTCAATGGTTGTCTGAAGCTCCTTCTACGAGGCCTTCAGCCTCCATGTAGATCTCCTGAAGCTTCCTCTTCGTCTCTTCATCGGCATCCCACATGTCCCTGTCTATGGCCTCGAGAAGACGTCCGGCCATGTCCATCATCGCATAGGGATTCTCTTCTTCCATCCATTTTCTGGTCTCTTCGTCGAAGAGGTATTTCTCAGCCATGCTTTCATACATCCAATCGTCGACGATATCCGATGTCGCACCCCATCCGAACACATACTCGACCAGCTTTGCTAATTCTCCCACGCCTCTGTATCCGTGCTGTTTCAGTCCGTCGAGGAACTTCGGGTTCAGGACCTTGCTCCTGAATATGAACTTCAGTTCTTCGTCCGTATCTTTGACCTTTACTTTATCGGGATTGGAACTGTCTCCGACTATGGACATGACGTTCTTTTTTCCGTATGCGCGGGTGAATGCGTTAAGTCCTCCCAAATATCCGTAGACATCATCGATATCGGTGATATCTATCTCTCTATCTGGCATATTCTTGATCGTGACCTCGGAATTCCCGAACCTCTTCACGAATTGGTCCTTCATGCTGACACCGTCCAGGTCGCGTCCGTATCCGTAACTTCCCCAGGCGGCATAGATGTCCGCCAGGTCCTGTACGGTCTTCCAATCTCCCGATTCTATGGCGTGGTTGACTCCCGGACCGTAGCACCCGGGAGCAGAACCGAACACACGCACCGAGGCAATCCTGTTCGCATCATTGATGCTCATGCCGCTTTTGATATTCTCGACGATGTCCTTCTTCAGATTGGCAGCGAGGTAGTTCTCCTCATCCGTCTCATCCAATTCGGATACTATCTTGACGGCATCATCGATTATGTCTATCAGGTTGGGGAACGTGTCTCTGAACAATCCCGTGATACGTACGGTGACATCGATCCTGGGGCGCTTCAATTCATCGACCGGCACGACTTCCAGACCTATTACTTGACCGCCTGTCTTGGACCATCTGGGTCTTACGCCCATGAGCCATAAGATATAGGCCATGTCATCGCCGTTGGTCTTCATGGTATCCGTCGCCCATATGATGAAACCGATCTCTTTTGGATACGATCCTCTTTCTTTCACATATTTGTCGATCATGAGGTCGGCCATGTGCTTCCCGACCTTCCATGCCGTCCTGCTGGGGATTATGTCGGGATCGATGCCGTAGTAGTTGCGACCCATAGGCAGTATGTGTGCGTTGCCCCTGGTAGGCGCTCCCGAAGGTCCCGGGAGTACATATTTTCCGTCGAAGGCCGTCATCATGCTGTCCATCTCGTCTGTCATTCTGCGGACATTGGTGACAAGCGTTCCGCAGATGTATGAGATGACGGTATCGAGATCGGAGGTCATCCTTCCGAATTCATTCTCTGCCGAAATGCGGCATTCATCGAGATCGTAATTCAGGTCGCGGAAGTCGCGGATCGTCCTCCGGACCTTCTCATCAATCCTGTCGACGGTCATGCTGTTCAGTTCCCCGTCGGAGGCCGTTCCAGTCGGGTCGTCAAGCAAGGCATCCATGTTCAGCCCCATTGCGGCGCCGGCAGCATTCCTGAATGAGGGGATTTCCCCATTGCGGAGTCTTGTCAGGGAGTAAAGGGTCTCGTCGAGTTTTTCTTCTGTGGGGGCACGTCCGAGAATGTGCAATCCGTCCCTGATGATCGTATCTTTGACATCCGATATGTAATCATGGAGTTCTCCAAGATGTTCCGAGAATTCGTCTGCCGTTATATCCTCGGGAAGCTTTAGGTCTGTCAGCAGGGAGGCCTTTTTCGATGCATCCAGGATCTCTGCTGTCAATTTGTCCAGTCTGTCCTTCGGTGCCGTCAGTCTGCTTTTGAAATATTCCTGAAGCGGGACCTCTACGGGTTCAAGGTCCTCATAGGATCCTGCCCTGGCCATAGTGGGACACATATGACCGATCAATACCGCTTCCGCTCTTCTTTTGGCCTGAATGCCCTCTCCGGGGTCATCTATCACGTACGGATAGATATCCAAAAGTCCGTTCTGAACGAGGTCGGGATAGCATTTCGATGACAGCCCCACGTTCTTCCCCGGGAGCCATTCGAGTGTTCCGTGTGTTCCTATGTGGACAACGGCGTCCGCTTTGAAATCGTATTGGAGCCACCTGTAGAATTCCAGATACTGGTGCGGCATGACCACGTTGGGGTCGTGATACAGCGCATCCACTTGATCGGCCCAGGATCTGAGCGGTTGATATCCGATGTATACGTTCCCGTTGATCATTCCGGGAATGATGATCCTTCCGTCATCGACGCATACCGTTCCCGGCGGTTCACCCCAGCATTCCCTCATCGCCTGTTGATTGAATCTGGAGATCTTATTGAAATGTTCCAGATATCTGTCTTTGGTTATCAGGTCCGTGGCCTTGTCCCTGACCGAATCCGAGGGGGTCCAATTGAGATCATTGGTGATGTTATCAAGTAATTCGGTGATCAGGGCCTTTCCGTTCTCGGGTACATGGTCAAGGGTGTATCCTTCTTCCTTCATCCGTATCATAATGTCATTGACGCTTTCGACCCCGTCCAATCCCGCCGCGTTGCCAATCTTTCCGGAGTCGGGTCTGGATTGATACATAAGTATCGCGATCCTTCTGTCCTTGGCCGGTTTCCGTCTGATGCTGGCCCAATTTTTTGCGACCCTGATGATGTGGTCTATCCTGTCGTCTATGGGGTACAGTTTTCTCAATCTCTTGTTGTCCCCGTCGGATTGGGCTATCGGGACTGTGATTATCTGGCCGTCCACCTCCGGCCATGCGACCTGTGATGAGAGTTCCGCTTTGGTGAGACCTTCCTTGGTCTTCTCATAGTCGGAGAATTTTCCGTTGATCTGCATCGCTTGGAGTACGGGGACATCTGTCAGAAATTTGTAGAAGTTCTCCGAGTCCGGTGTTTGGATCCCTTCGGTATCCCTGGAATTTACCAGTTGCGAGAAGGGGGAGTTTACAATGAGGACATCTATTCTCGGCCTGTTTCCGTCCATAAAGTATTTCCTGACGTTCGCCTCGGTACTCCTGCTCTTGTCTGTCTTGGTCGTACTGACGCTGAAGAAGACCGGGATGATGTTCATTCCTTCGGCTTCGGTCCTTCTTATCAGAGCATCTATGTGGAGAAGGTTCCGGTAGATCCAATGGGAACCGACGAAGAACAGGCCCACCGTAGGTTTGGAGGGGTCTATATGTGCCAGATATTCTTCTTTTGACACATCTCTGTCAAAATCGGGATGATAGATCCCATCCTTTCTTTGGACTATCGGAGGAGGGACACATAATCTAGAACCTTCCAATCTCTCATTCAGCCAATAAAGGATCCCTCTATCGTTCTCTTCTCCTCTGCCGCCTACGTATTCTCCCAATGTCAGGAATTCCTCATCGGTACCTTTGAAGAGGTCCCGATACATGAAACGGACATCCGCGTTTCCGGAGTAGATCATAACATATCCTTTGCAGGTTTTGAGAACATCTTCATAATCCTCGAAACGTTTGAATCTGGTCGGGTCCGTCATGCACCTCATCAGCACGAGGTCCGCAGCCTTTGTTTTCTTCACCAGTTCTCTGTATTTTCCGGGATCATCGCCCGCGCTCGATGCGTCGATACAGAAGAGATCGGCATTCAGTCCTTCCTTGTCGCAGACACTTCTGATCGGTTCGATCATGCTACTGGGGTCTGCGGAACTGACAGATATATTGACGATCCTGATGATGTCTGGAAACATATGGCGGATGTATACTTTCATATCATAAAAGGCTAACTTAGACAATAATGTCATTATTTCTCTGTGGATCGCATCGGAGATATGACATTCTGACCAATAACGATAATAAGCTCTGGATGTATAATCCGATAGACTTGTTAAACGGTGAAAAAATGGTGGAGAGCATTATCGAAATGACAGATGTCGTCAAGAAATACGGCGATAAGGCTGCTATTAACGGTCTTACCATGGCCGTGAGGAAGGGAGAGCTGTTCGGTTTCTTAGGTCCGAACGGGGCCGGAAAGACAACTACGATAAGGGTCATCTCCACATTGACAGATTTTTCCGAGGGCACAGTCAAGGTCGCCGGGATAGATATAAAGAAGGATCCCCGCAACGCAAAGGACCACATGGGTGTCATCCAACAGGCCATAAGTCTGGACAAGGACCTCACCATCAGGGAGAATATGATGCATCATGCCATGATGCACAAGGTTCCCGCGGACGAAAGGAAAAAGCGCATTCAGGAATTATCCGACTTCATCGGTCTCGATGAGTATCTGGACAGGATGGTCGATTCGCTGTCCGGCGGATGGAAGAAGAAGGCCGCCATAGTCTGTGCGCTCGTCCATAAGCCAGACATATTGTTCCTTGACGAGCCCACAGTAGGCCTCGACGTCAAGGCCAGACGTCTGCTGTGGGATCTTATCAAGAAGCTCAACGAAGAGGGAACTACGATATTCCTGACATCCCATTATATCGAGGAGATAGAACTCCTCTGTGACAGGGTGGGCATCATAGATCTCGGAAAGCTCATCGCACTCGGCACTCCTCAGGAACTATGCAACAAGGTCGGTTCCACTGCTGTCGAGTATAGGGAGAACGAGGAGACCAAATACAAATATTTCACCGACAGGGATCAGGCCAAGGATTTCGTTTCGGTCCTGGACGATCATGATCAGATAGTTATCAGGAATACCAACTTGGAGGATTGTTTTGTCGAGCTTACAGGTAAATCGGTAGGTGGGCGTTGATGTTCCAAACGATCAAGGATGCATATTATGTCGCATGGGGCGACATGTGTTTCATGAAACACAATTTCTGGAATATCCTGGTCTCGAGTGTCATGAGCCCCCTGCTGTACTTATTGGCATTCGGTTACGGTCTCGGGAACGGGATAACCATGGAGGGTGTTCCGTATATCGCATTCATCATTCCCGGTATTGCTGCTCTGACATCGCTGTCGGCATCATTCTCATCCACAGCGACCAGACTCAATGTCCAAAGGCTGTATTACAAGAGTTTCGATGAGATGCTCATGTGTCCTCTCAGTCCCGCATCTATTATTCTGGGAAAATCATTCCTGGGCCTGTTCCGCGGACTGGTGGGTGCAACATTGATCTATATCCTGGGAATGTGCGTGACCTCCGAGCTGTATGTGACGCCGATGCTGATAGTATCGGTTGTACTTTCATGTTTCACATTCTCGTTCCTGGGAGTTATGGCGGCGTTACTGGCTAAATCGCATCAGAGTATGGCCACATTTAGCAGCATGATCATCCTTCCGATGACCTTCCTCTGCGGTACATTTTTCTCTGCGGCGGCTATGCCGGCATGGTTCCAGGCGATTCTGTACGCTCTGCCGCTTACACACTCAAGCTCGATCATAAGGGCCGCCGCATTGGACTGGAGTTTTCCGTGGATCTCCCTCGTCGTCCTGTTTGCGTTCTGTGTGGCATTCTTTGTCATTGACGTTTATCTGGTGAAGACCAGGAGGATCTGACGGTTGTTGGATAGTTATCATATGCCCCTCCGGGGGAATTCAAAGGCATATACGCTGTTCAATGCAGGGCTCAAACAGCAGTATGACGATAGGCTGGATGATGCCAAGGACTCATACCGTGAGGCCATGCAGAAAGGTTGCATACAGGCTGCGGTGAACCTCGGTACGCTCATGGTGGACGGTACAGACGCGGATAAGATGAATGCCAAGGAGACATTCCAATGGGCAGCGGACCGCGGAGACGGCAGCGGATGCAGAAATCTGGCTTATATGTATGCCATAGGCCTCTGTGTTCCCAAAGATAAGGAAAAGGCCGTGGAGTATTACCGCAAGGCCGCTGAATTAGGCAATATCAAGGCCCAATGCAATCTGGCGGTGATGTACAGGCACGGTAACGGTACGCCGATTAATTACGAGCAGGCTGCCGAGTGGTACAAGAGGTCTGCCGAAGGAGGGTATTTCAGGGCGCAGGCATCACTCGCCGACATGTATCTTCTCGGACAGGGCGTAGAGCGCGACCCCGAAAAAGCATTTTATTGGTACACGAAGGCAGCCGACAACGGTTCTTCGAGAGGAATGTACAATCTGGCACTTATGTATCTCAACGGGGTGTATACGGATAAGGATGAGGATAAGGCGGCGGGTCTTCTGAATGCTGCGATCCAACAGGGATATTCCAAGGCGATGTTCGTCATGGGTCAGTTGCTCGAGGACAAGGGCTGCATGCCGGAAGCGATGAATCTGTATCTTTCGGGTGCTGCGAAGAAAGAGCCGAGATGTGTCAAGAGATTGGAAGAGTTTGGTTCTGGGGCCGATCATAACGCTTCTGTCAAACATTCCTGATCATCTCATTTAGGATATACAATGCGCCATTCGTATGAAAAAGTCAGATGTCAATTTATAATACATGTTGGCCCAATCATCCAACTATATATATATATCCTGACTTTGACAGAAGCTTCGCTGCATCATTTTGAGAATCAGATAATTTGACAATTGCCCCGACCCCTCTCCGCGGGTCGGAAACGCTATCTCGGTTAAGTCGTTCGAAGGCCCGTTACATGCATTCTGCCTCCGAAATAAGGCCGAAACAACGCAGAACCGCAACATTCACGGGGTTGAAGTTCGAGAGAATATGCCTCTTCCTTCCGTTGACGTCTGTTTCGACGGTAAGTGTCAACTTTTGCATAGGGTCTGTGATGAATTATGTCGCCCTCGAAGACACTGGCTCCGAAAGAATACGTGTCACGGAGACCATCGCCTGAGCGAGAAAACCTATCAAAAGCACACCGTACACGCCGTTCTCCGTCCACGTCTTTATCGGACGGACGCCGATATTCGACTTCATCGAAGAGAACAGCTTCTCCGCGATATCCTTGGAGCGATACATCGTTCTGACCTCCAATGGATCCATGTCCCTGTCCGAGACCAGACAAAAGAATCCCTCGCGTCCGGTCGTTCCTTTCTCGCGGAGGATGTCCAACGCCACGTCATCGGATATCTCAGTAAGTTTCGTCTGCAGAGAGATCGTCGCTTTGATCAGCACGTTGTCGATCTGATAGCGTTTCTTGAGCTTCTTCCCTTTCTCGATATCGTCCTGAAGTGATTTCGCTTCCTTCAGTTTCTTCAGGGCCTTCTTCTCCATGCCCTTCATCTCCAGATCATACAGCTCTCCGGAGAAGAAATAGTAGTTCACACGTGATGGGGACATCTTCTTCAGACAGTATTCGCCCTTCTCTGCATCGATGCATTCCCACGTCTCCTCGGAGAACTGTGCGAACAGCTTATCGTCGCTTTTGTTGAGTTTCTTCCTCGTCAGGAAATGCCTGTCGTCATCGATTATGCTATCCAAGATGTCCTTCTGATTCGCACCGGCATCGAATATCATTGTCGAACCGTACGTCAGATCGTCCTTTACTTGACGGTACGTTTCCTTCATGTGCTTCCCATCGTCCGATTATGTCAGAGCGGCAGATACTGCCAATGGATGCAAAGGATCTGTTTCCTTGGTTTTGTTCATAGATGCGCATATGCCGTGTTCCGGGATGGCACGTGCGACCATAACCGCGACAGAAGCTGTTACTGCTGTGTTACAGGATCTCGACCTCGGGATGCCCGGCAGATCCCACGCTTCAGGAATGGTCATTCAAAATATAGCGGTTGTTTGCAACAGAGGCAGTGAACTGTTCCTGTGGGGGGCAGGCAAGCACTCGAAACTCGGTGAACTCATCGGCCGTACATCTATCGGTGCGATAACCGAGTCCGTACGCTTAAATGGGATATCTTCGAAGACTCAGGCCAGCACATTGTGCAGGTTACAGAGGTTCGATATCAGTATTGACGATCTGGTAAAGGCGTCCGGTTGTGAATTCAATGCATTTGTGAACGAATTATGTGACAGTTCCGAGGACCCGTATCTTGTGTCGGTAATATCATCAATGCTCTTTCTCAATGATGAGATCCGTTGGGGACTTGTTCCGAAGAAGGAGGCATTGGACGCAGGTTGTAATATGCTGTCGGCAGCATTGAATGTGGATATCGAAGGGTGCGGGGATCTGAGATCTGCCTTGATAAAGGCGTATGCGCAATATATCAAGGACAGAGTCTCCTGTTGATCAGGGCTTCTTACTGCCAAGCTCTTCAAGTTCTCCTTCGGCCTCCAGATACAGTTCTCTCAACTGTGCCAGTGTGTCTTCTGAAGCATTCCAGAGATCTCTGTCGCTGCATTCAATCATATCTTCGATCATTTCTCTGAGGGCATACGGATTATTTTCTTCCATCCACTTGCGGGTATCTTCGTCGAGTATGAATTTTTCCGTTACTGCGTCGTACATCCAATCTTCTATTGAGTCGGATGTCGCACCCCAGCCAAGCATATATTCGGTGAGTTTGCTCAGTTCCTGTACGCCCTTGAATCCGTGATGTTTCAGTCCTTCCAGCCATTTGGGGTTCAATACTCTGGACCTCATGACATACGCGGTCTCTTCTTCCAAAGTGCGCGTCTTAAGGCGGTCCACATCAGAACTGTCGCCCATCACGGAGTAAGGTTTGTCGCCTCCGTAGACCCTTACTGCGGCATTAAGGCCTCCCAGGTGGGAGTAGTCGTCATCAATGTCGAGAAGATCGAATTCGCGGCTGGTATGGTTCTTTACAGTAACATCGAGTGCTCCGGTCCTTCTTTTGAATTGTTCAGGTACTTTGTTTCCTTTCCATTTTCCGCCGTATGCATAGGCCCCCCAGATCGTGAATGTATCAGCGATCTGGTCCAGAGTGTCCCATTTTGATGATTGGATCAAAACTTCCACACCGGTGCCGAATTGCAGCGGGGGGTCTCCGAACACCCTTATCAGAGCATGGTCTTTCGCATCTTCCTTGGACATTCCTTCCGATATGTACTTCTGGATATCGTCTTTAAGGTGTTTCTTCAAAAAGTTCTCATCAGCCGTTTCATCCAGGTCGGCAATTATTTCTGCAGCATGGTGTATCATGTCAACAAGATTCGGGAACGAATCTCTGAAAAGTCCGCTGATCCTCGATAGAACATCGATCCTGGGACGTCCCAATTCTTCGATGGGAACCACTTCTATTCCGACCACTTTTCCTCCGACCGAACCATAGACGGGCCTCACTCCCATCAAGTGAAGTATATATGCGACATCATCGCCCTGTGTGCTCATGACATCTGTGGCCCAGACGATTATTCCCAGACTTTCCGGGTATTTTCCGTTGTCTTTGACATACTTATCTATCATGTCATCGGCCATTTGTTTTCCTATCTTCCAACTGGCACGCGTGGGGATCGCGTCAGGGTCGATAGAATAGAAGTTAGTGCCGGTCGGTAACAGATGGGCACTTCCTCTGGTCGGACAGCCGGAAGGTCCAGTAGGTACATATTTTCCTCCGATTCCCAGCATATAGTTATCGATCTCATCGGTCATTTTGCATATTGCAGGATAAGTGTGGCGGCAAATGTATCCTATGGAGTCTTTCAAGTCGTCGGTCATTTTTCCGACGATCTTTTTTGTTATTTCCATCGACCTGTCTTCCTCACAGGAGACATCTTTCATTTCAGAAAGCAACCCCGTGAAAGCCTCATCCACCTTTGATATCCAGACGCCGTTAAGGATGCCGTCTTTTCCTTTTTCTGACGGATTATCCAGTAGGACATCCATGTCGAGGCCCCATGCAGATGCGATCGAAGCACGTACGGAAGGTATTTCTCCGTTCTTCAGACGGGATAAGCTGTAAAGCATTTCGGTCATAAGGTCTCCTTTCGGCACCTGTCCGAGAATATGCAGGCCGTCCTTGATCAACGCATCTTTCAAGTCGGATATGTAGTCATAGATCTCCGGAGCCTTTTCCAAGATATCATCGGAGGTGCATCCTTCCGGAAGGCCCACCTCTTTATACAGCTCCATGCGGTCTACGATCTCTTTGATATCCTCTTTCAGGACATTGATCTGGCCTTCCTGGTCTGTGGTTGTGACATTCATCAATTCCTGCAGTTTTCCGTCCAGAAGTGCGATGTCATCATAGCCGTCCGCTCTGGTCATTACAGGACACATATGTCCGATCAGGACGGAATTGGTCCTGCGTTTGCATTGTATTCCCTCTCCGGGGTCGTCTACAATATAAGGATAGACGTTCGGCATGGTGTCGAGAACGGCATCAGGATAGCAGTCGGAGGAAAGGGCATTTCCCTTTCCGGGAAGCCATTCGATGGTTCCATGCGTACCGACATGTACGATACAGTCCGCCTTGAACACATATTTCAGCCACCTGTAATACGCCAAGTAGGCATGAGGCATTACAATGAAAGGATCGTGGTAGAGCCTTTCTGCCTGCTCATGCTGCCCTCTGTTGGGTTGTATGCCTATGAAGATATTTCCATTATATACTCCCGGGACCAGTATGCGTCCGTCGCAGTTCATCACGGTCCCTATGGGGTCGCCCCAGCCGTGAATGATGCCCTCTCTTGCCTTGTCGGTAAGTCCGGCCCACCATTTGTCATAATCTTTCTTGTCAATTAGGTCCGCAGCCCTTTCCGCCCATTCACTTTCCGGTGTCCACCTGAGGTCGGTAGTTATTCCGGCCAGCAGTTCATCGAGGATCTCTTTTCCGTTATCGGGAACCCTATCGATCCTGTATCCCTCGGCGTTCATATGCTGCAGACAATTACATACGCTTGCAAACGTGTCAAGTCCGGCCGCACCGCCAAGATGATCATTGCTGGGAGGATACATATGGAATAATATGGCGATCCTTCTTTTCGAAGCAGGTTTTCTGCTCAGTTCGGCCCAGCCCTTTGCCAACGTCGCAACTCTTTCTGTCCTGTCGGGGACAGATGTAGAACGGTATCTTCCGTTGCCAAGGCTTTCTGTGAACGAAGAGGGAACGGAAATGATCTGGCCATCGAATTCCGGCCATATCACGCCCGTGCTCAGTTCCGATGCGTTCAGCCCCGTTATGTCGTCGCGCCATTTTTTTTCAGATCTCGATACCGATGGAGCCTGAATAAGGGGGACGCCGAGTTTTAGGAAGAAGTTCTCTATCGTTCTTCCTTCAGAATAGGCAAGAGGGTCGGATAGGTTGATCTGCGAGAAACCGGTCGTTGATATAACTGAATCAACGATCTTCTTTCCTTTGGGCATGAAGTACTTCTCTACGCATTTTTTTACGCCTAAACTTCCGAGAATGGGGTCAGGGTATGAGTTGAAATAAAATGCGATCACATCGCATCCTTGTTTCTCTAAGAGGCAGATCAGGTCATCGATGGGGTCGATCTTTCCTTTTGAGTATGTTGTGTGATGGAACATGACTCCTACTGTGGGTTTCTCATCACAGAAATCTTTGATATAGTCTTCAAGGCCGATGTCCTCCGGTGCACCTTTACGGTACAGACCTTCTGCACGTTGTTTGATCGGAGCAGGGACTTCGGCATCGCATTTCGCTAGGTTTTTGCAGGTCCAGTATAATATCGATCTGAGATTGTCATCGCCACCCATAGTAAATAAGGTGGTGATCAGGTCATACTCTTTTCTGGGAAATTCAAACAGCGGGAAGTTTTCGTCATTCAGCTCATCAAGGGCCGCAGAATAGAACATTTTGATCTTTTTACTATCGATTATGTTTTTCAAGCGATCATATTTTTTGAAGAACGACGGATCTCCGTGGCATAGCAGGAAAACCATGTCACAATTTCTGACCCTTGTGGTCAGTTTGATGAATTCTTCTTCGGAATCATCGAGATCTTCATAATCGGCGCATGTGACGTTAAGCGATACATTTTCGACATTCAGATCTTTGCACACTGTGCCAAGAGCCATGCTGTTCTTGTTCGCGACACTGATGTAGACAATATCTGCTTTCTTTGCAGCCGTTCCATTCTTATATGTGAAGGTCGCAGTCATAAGCTTAAGAAATGTTGATTGGGTATTATTAATGTATCATGACAAGCATATCTGATTGTCGGATATATGTTCCCAATCGGTACTCGCTTGGGTCGTATACAATAAGAACGATGCAGGCTGGGACAGTCATGGATATAGACAATCTTTACGGAAAGGATCTGGCATATGTGGTCATAGATGTTCAGAAGAAATTCAGGATCACCACTGAAGATGCCAAAAACACCGGTGCCGCGCGTATCGAAACAATGAACAATATCGCCAGGATGTTTCGTGAACACAATAAGCCCGTGATATTTGTCAAGTATATCGGAGGGTGTGAATGTCATCCTTACGAAGGTACGGACGGTGACGAATTCTTTGACGGTATCGAGACCGATCCGACGGACATCATAGTGGAAAAGCATTTTATGAACTCATTCAGGGAGTCGGATCTGGAGAAGACTGTCAGGGGACTGGGCTGCAATTCCGTTCTTTTGGCCGAACTGTGACACAGTACTGTGTCATGTCCACTTATTTTGCTGCATTCGATCACGATCTCACATCATATCTGGCATATGATGCATGTATCTCAACTCAGAACGAGATCAATGATGCATCTTGGGTTGTATGTAAGACATTATCCGAGGATACTGTCCGGAAGTATCTGGAATCAGATGATTCGGCGGTAGGAAAGCCGGAAAGCGAATCTACCGTGCATTAACGCATGGGTTTTGATCGGACTGTCTTTCGAGGCATGCTGCGAAGTCACTGTTCGATTATCAGACAGTTTGCTGCATACGATAGGTCAGAGGCCGTTCAGACCTTTCCCTTTTTCAGATATAACCACGCGATCGTGTAGAACAGTGCCGCGAAACCTATCACAACGGCCGAGGATATCCATGGGAAGTCATACCCCAGCGCGCAGGCCCTCATACATTCTGATACATGTGTCAGAGGGAGAATGTCGACAGCATACTGCGCGGCTGTCGGCAGGGATTCTACGGGGAAAAGGGTCCCGCAGAGAAATGTCATTGGTATTATGACAAGGCTGTTGAACACATTCATCGTCGTTATCGCGTTTGTTGCGAACGCGGCCAGAACACCAAGTAGAGAGAATGTCAGAGATGATAGCGCCATCATTGCTATAAGTCCGAAGGTAACATGGAAATCAGGCGACATCAGTACGCCCATGATGCACAGGATCGTACCGCAGAGGAACCCTTTGAATAGGCCGACGGCGGTCTTTCCCAAAAATATAGACGGGTAGGTTATGGGGCACAGAAGCACCTCGTCGAAGCTGGCATAGAACACTCTCTGTACCTGTATCTTGTGGGCGGTCAGCATGAAGCAGGACGTGACCGTGGAAAGTGCAATGATTCCGGGTATTACGTAAGCTATGTAATCAACATCGCCTATGACAACATCTTTTCCCAGGCCGTATCCGAAAGCCAGGAAATACAGGAGAGGGGTGATAAGCGTAGATACTACGACCGGTATGAAGTTATACTGAAGGAAACGGAAGTCGGACCATGCCATCCTTCCAGCCCCGGTCAGAATGTCCCAGACCATCATATCGTATCATCTCCGTTGCCTGCCTTAAACTCGATCCTTCCGGTCTTCTCGAGGAAGAAATCCTCCAGACAGATGGGGCGGACAGAAACGGACAGAGCATCTGTGAGTGTGTCGGAGAATATTTTCGCCGATTGTTTATCCCGGAAGTATCTGTAGATCCTTTTATGGTCGTTTCCGTTGTATTCGACGGTAAATTCTCCAAGTTGGTTGCATAGTTCGGCAGGCGCACCCTCGGCGACGACCTTTCCTTTGTTCATGATGGCGACCCTGTCGCACAGATTCTCAGCTTCTTCGATATAGTGTGTGGTGATGAATATCGTGGTACCGGTATCTCTCAGATAACGCACGAGATCCCAGAGCATGTAGCGCGATTGGGTATCCAGACCGGCCGTGGGTTCATCGAGGAACAGAATACGGGGGCGGTGGACCAGAGAACAGGCAATGGCCGTTTTCCTTTTCCACCCTCCTGAGAGGTCATCGACCTTCTTCTTATAGAAAGGCATAAGGCCGAGCGACTCTGCAACCGTCTTGGAACGTTCCCTGACCTCTTTGAATGACATTCTGTGTTGGATCCCGTGCTGGAATATGTTATCTGCAACCGTCAGGTCTCGGTCTAGACTCATCTGTTGCTGGACGACACCGATGGATCTGCGTGCTTCGGCAATTTCTGCAGGCAGTTTGCAGCCTGCGATCGTGATCTTACCCGTTGTAGGTGTCAGAAGAGTGGTAAGCATACGGATCGTGGTCGTTTTTCCGGCACCGTTGGGTCCGAGCAGGCCATATATGTTGCCTTCTTTCACCCGCAGGTCAATGGATCTCACAGCGGTGAAATTTCCGAATTCCTTACTGAGGCATTCGGCCGTGACGATATTCTCGTCATCGGAGTCCGGCACATCATTCATGTCGTTCTTGGTCTTGACGGTCATCTCCATGTGTATCTGCGATATCAGCTGATAATGATTACGGATGTAGAAGCAGGCAATTAAATATACAGTTGGTCTATTATACCCACGGTAACGTATGACGGTGTCCAGACATTCAAGCAATACGGTGATTTTATGAAAAAAAGGCTAACATATCCGTTCGCTGCGATCGTGGGGCAGGAGAATATGAAGGAGGCTTTGATCCTCAATACGATCAATCCTCTGATCGGAGGTGTTCTGATCCGCGGAGAGAAAGGCACGGCAAAATCTACGGCGGTCAGGGCGCTGACGGACCTGCTGCCCGAGAAACATGTCGTGGCCGGATGCGCTTGCAACTGCGAATGGGAGGACATCAACAATTATTGTCCCAGCTGTCAGGAGAAGATGGACAAAGGCGAATTGAAAGAAGCTGTTGTGCTCATGAGAGTCGTCGAGCTTCCTCTCAGTTCCACCGAAGACCGCGTTGCAGGGACTCTTGATATTGAATACGCGATAAGCACCGGAAAGAAGAAGTTCGAGCCCGGAGTGCTTGCGAAGGCCAACGGCAACATCCTTTACGTCGACGAGGTGAATCTTCTGGATGACCATATCGTCGATCTTCTTTTGGATGCTGCTGCAATGGGAGTTAATTTCATCGAAAGGGAGGGCATATCGTATTCGCACCCGTCCAAGTTCATTCTTGTGGGTACAATGAATCCTGAAGAGGGAGATCTGCGGCCTCAGCTTTTGGACCGTTTCGGTCTTGTGGTGGACATTATCGCGGAACATGATGAGGACCGCAGGATGCAGATCATCCAACGCAGAATGGACTTCGAAAAGGATCCGGAGGGATTCAGGGATGATTTCGCCGATGCACAGCAGAAGGACAGGGACCGTATACTGAATGCGAGGGACCTCCTTGCGAAGATAGAGCCTACGGAGGATGTCATCAGGGCCGCAGTGAAGATACCGCTGCATCTGGAGGTCGACGGACACCGTGCCGATCTGACACTCATCAAGGCAGCATGCGCTTACGCCGCTCTGGAAGGACGCACAGATGTGAGACCGTCTGATGTGGTGCACGTTTCCAAATTGGTCATGCCGCACCGTATGAGAAGGAATCCGTTCCAGGATTCGACCTTGGACACGGAGGAACTTGACAAATGGCTCTCGGAAAACATGAGTGTGTAAGGCCAGTATTCCCGTTCTCGGCCATAGTCGGCAACGACGCGGCCAAAGAGGCGCTGGTCTGTGCACTCACATCTCCGGACATAAATTCCGTGCTCATCTGCGGGCCGAAAGGTACCGGTAAATCCGTTTTGGCCAGATCGGCGTCTTCGATCGCCGGCAGGAAGATCGTCACTCTGCCCTTGAATGCCACAGAGGACCGCATATTCGGCAGCATAGACCTCGAGAAAGCGATGTCCGAAGGCAAGAGAAGGTCTTCCCTGAGCATGCTGGCGGAAGCCGATAAGAATATTCTTCTGGTCGAGAACCTGAATATTTTCCCGGAATATCTTACATACCAGATAATGAACGCAGCCGAGTTCCGCTCGAATGTCGTAGAGAGGGAAGGCATATCCGAAACGTATGACTGCAGATTCCTTCTCATCGCGACGATGAATCCGGACGAGGGTGCCATGTCGGAGCATCTTCTGGACCGTTTCGACATCTGTGTGTTCACATCCAACATCGAAGATGAGGATCAGAGGGAGGAGATAGTAAGGCGCAGGTTCCTCTTTGAAAAAGATCCGCTGGCACTTATGAAGGAGTACTCCGGGAAAGATGCTGATACTGCCGAGCTGATACGCACCGCCAGGGAGAAAGCGAGATTCACAAGGGTGCCCGACGGTTATTGCGGAGCGATATCGAACGTCTGTATCGAGCTGAACGTATGCGGTCACCGCGGCGACATCTCCGTTATGAACGCATCATGCGCATTGGCCGCACTCGACGGCAGGGAGACCGCGAATCTGGATGATCTGAAGAAGGCTGCCGCCATGTGTTTGGAGCATAGACGCAACGACATTCCTCAGGATCAGGAGCCTCCCGAACCCCCTGAGAATGACGATTGGGACGATGAGCCCGAGGACGATAACGATCAGAACAACGATGAGGACCCTCCTCAGGATCAGGAACCTCCAGAGCCTCCCGAACCTCCGGAGGATGACGATCGGGAGCAGATGCCCCCGCCTCCGATGCCGGATGTCGACGCGAATGAAGAGGTGTTCGAGGTAGGGGATGCATTCAGGGTCATAGACTACATGCCGAAGAACGACGGACTCAAGAACAAGGGAAGGTCCGGCAAGCATACCGAATCCATGTCCGATGATAAGACCGGCAGATGCATAGGTTATCAGATCCCGAAGGGGAGGATAGAGGACGTAGCACTCTGTGCAAGCATATGCGCTGCGGCCCCGTATCAGGTAATACGTGATCACAGCGACCTTGCCATCGTCATGAGCAAGGACGATCTCCGTGAGAAGGTCAGGGAGAAGAAACGCGGAAACGAGATCCTGTTCCTTGTTGACGGAAGCGGGTCCATCGGGGCACAGAAACGTATGGTCGCCGTCAAGGGCGCCATTCTGTCGATGCTTAAGGATGCATATCAGAAAAGGGACACCATAGGTATGGCGGTATTCCGTACTGATCATGCCGAGGAGGTGCTCCCTCTGACCAAGAGCGTCCTCAGGGCATACAAGGTCCTTGCAGACATCCCCACGGGCGGAAAGACACCGCTTACACACGGATTGATCAAAGGGTACGAGATCCTAAGCAAGAACTCGTCTGCCAATTCCCGTTCTGTGATGGTGATCCTTTCCGACGGAAGATGCAATGTCGCTTACACGCCCGGGGTCAAGCCTCTGGACGAGATGCTGTCGACAGCCAGGTCCCTCGCCGATAAGGGGATGGAGTTCATAGTCATAGATACGGAGACTGGAAGGCTGAGATTCGGACTGGCACTTGAGCTATGCAGGGCCTTGGACGGCACATACCTGTGTCTTGAAGACCTGAATGCGGAGTACATCGCAAGCTCTGTAAGGTCTGCGATGAACAAGATGAACTAATCAGCATTCGTTGTGATCGTTCTCGATATCCTTGATGAGATATTTGTTCACGATCTTGACGGCGCAGACATCTCCGCACATGGAGCATCCGTCCTGTTTCTCGGTGCATCCGCGGGCTCTGTACCTCTTCGCCTTTTCCGGATCGATGCAGACATCGAACATGGCATCCCAGTCCAATTTCTTTCTCGCTCTGGCCATTGCGTCGTCCCTCTCCTTGCCTTTGCCTCTGCACAGGTCTCCCACATGGGCGGCGATCTTCGATGCGATCACTCCTTCCCTGACGTCATCCTCGTCGGGAAGCGAAAGGTGTTCTGCGGGCGTGAGGTAGCAAAGGAAATCTGCTCCGTTCTGGGCTGCCACAGCTCCGCCGATGGCGCCGACGATGTGGTCGTAGCCGGGTGCGATATCTGTCACGAGAGGGCCCAAAACATAGAACGGGGCCCCCTGACAGAGGCTCTTTTCGACCTTCATATTGGTCGCGACCTGGTCCAGCGGAACGTGTCCGGGACCTTCCACCATGCTCTGAACGCCGGCTGCGCGGGCCCTCTCGACCAAATGTCCCAGGGTCATCAGTTCGGAGATCTGCGCGCGGTCTGTTGCATCGTTGATGCAGCCGGGTCTGAAGCCGTCTCCGAGGGATAATGTGAATTCGTATTTCTTCGCCAATTCCAAAAGGTAGTCGAAGTTCTTGTAGAGCGGATTCTCTTCCTCGTTGTGAAGGATCCATGCCGTAAGGAACGATCCTCCCCTGGAAACGACGTCCATGAGCCTGTTGCCGCTCTTCAGCCATCCCACGGTCTCCTTTGTGATACCGCAGTGGACGGTCATGAAATCCATTCCATCCTTGGCGTGTTTCTCGATACCGTTGAAGATATCATCTTCCGTCATCTCTACGACGGCATCCTTCCTGGCGGCAGTGAGGCCGGTCTGATAGATGGGGACCGAACCCATCATCACGGGGCACTCCTTCAGGAGTCTGGCACGTATGGCATCGATGTCCCCGCCCGTACTGAGGTCCATCACCGCGTCCGCACCGTATTTGATGGCGATATCCATTTTTCTGAGCTCGCTGTCCAGGTCCACGATGTCGCGTGAGGTTCCCAGATTCACGTTCACCTTGATGGACATGCCCTCGCCGATGGCCGCAGGTTCCGGATCGTGTCTCGGATTGCAGGGAACACAGATGCGTCCCGAAGCGATACCGTTCCTTACGAACTCCTCGCTGACCTTCTCTTTTTCGGCGATCTTCTTGATCAGAGGGGTGACCCCTCTGCGGGCTTCTTCCATGATGGTGCTCATATGATATCGCTGTGGCATCGGGGAGATTTTATTTAACCGTATGGCGCGCCCCTCGCGCGCGTCGCACACGCGTGCGCGTATACGCTCATATATATAGCATCACCGCCTACGGAGGTTATTAAATCAAGGAGTGCAACATCGAATGGATGGGAAGCAATCAGATAACGAGTATAACGCAGAGAGTCTGGTCGTCCTTAAGGGACTCGAGGCGGTCAAGAAAAGGCCGGGAATGTATATCGGAAGCACGGACTCCAGGGGTCTTCACCACCTGGTGTTCGAGGTCGTCGACAACAGTATCGACGAGATCATGGCCGGATATGCGACCACGGTCGATGTGACCATCAACACCGATAATTCCGTTACCGTGAAGGATGACGGTAGGGGAATCCCCGCGGACATAAACTGCGAAGAGGGAAAGAGCGGTATCGAGGTCTGTCTTACCGACCTTCATGCCGGAGGTAAGTTCAACCAGAACACATACAAAGTGTCCGGAGGTCTCCACGGAGTGGGAGTTTCGGTCGTCAATGCACTTTCCACGCTCCTTGAGGTTGTCGTCGAACAGAACGGCAAGAAATATTTCCAGAGATACCACAAAGGTATCCCGGACGCTTCCGTCGAGGCGATCGGCGATTCGCCCAACCACGGCACCACCATCACATTCTATCCCGATCCCGATGTATTCGAGACCACGGTATTCGATTTCTCGATCCTTCAGAACAGGTTCCGCTATCAGGCGTTCCTGAACAAGGAAGCTACCATCGTCTTTACGGACAAGAGGACGGACAAGACCGAGACATACCACTACGACGGTGGTGTGAGGGAGTATGTCGTGTTCCTCAACAGGTCCAAGACGCCTCTGCACGCCCCCCCGATCGTCATTCAGGGCGAGAGAGAAGGTGTGACGGTGGACATTGCGATGCAGTTCACCGACGGCTACAACGAGGCCATAGATTCATTCGTCAACTCCGAGCACACGGTCGAGGGAGGTACACACCTGACAGGATTCAGGGGGGCACTCACCAAGACCATCAACGATTACGGAAAACAGAACGGGCTCCTCAAGGATACAACACTCGAGGGATCCGATGTCCGTGAGGGTCTGACCGCCATCATCAGCATCAAGATGTCCGAACCCCAGTTCGAGAGTCAGACCAAGGCAAAGCTCGGAAGCAGCGTTGCCCAGAGGGCCGTGACCAGTCTCGTCAACGAGAAATTGGCCGAGTATCTGCTCGAGAACCCCGCTGTTGCCACGACGATCATCAAGAAGACCATTTCTGCCTATGAGGCAAGAGAGGCCGCCAGAAAGGCAAGGGACGCTACCAGGAGGAAGTCCGTCCTCGAGACCACAAGTCTGCCCGGAAAGCTCGCGGACTGCTCCGAAAGGGACCCTTCGAAATGCGAACTGTACATCGTCGAGGGAGAGTCTGCAGGAGGAAGCGCAAAGCAGGGAAGGGACCGTGCATTCCAGGCCATCCTGCCCATCAGGGGTAAGATTTTGAATGTCGAAAAGGCCCGTCCGGACAAGCTTCTGGACCACGATGAGATCAAGAATCTCGCCATCGCCATCGGCGGCGGTCTCGGAAAGGATTTCGATGTCACCAAGCTCAGGTACCACAGCGTCGTCATCATGACCGATGCGGATGTGGACGGAGCGCATATCGGAACACTTCTGATGACCTTGTTCTACAGACAGATGAGGCCGCTCATCGAGCAGGGCCATCTGTATATCGCAATGCCCCCGCTGTACAGGGTGCACAAAGGAAAGAAACAGATCTACGCGTTCGACGACGACGAACTGCAGAAGGCCTTGGAAGAGGTCGGTCCCGGTGCGGTCGTCAGCAGGTACAAGGGTCTGGGAGAGATGAATCCCCAGCAGCTTTGGGAGACCACCATGGACCCCGAAACAAGGGTCATGAAACAGATCCACATAGAAGACGCAATGCTCGCAGACCAGCTGTTCTCGGTCCTTATGGGCGACGATGTCGAGCCCAGAAGGGAATTCATCATAGAGCATGCGAAAGAGGTCGTAAACCTGGATGTGTGATATCATGGACGGAGAGAAAAGGATCATACAGCAGGGTATAGAACAGCAGATGCAGCGCTCGTACATCGATTACTCCATGAGTGTCATCGTAGGACGTGCACTGCCCGACGCACGCGACGGTCTGAAGCCGGTACACAGGAAGATCCTGTACGCCATGTCCCAGTTGGGACTGCAGAGCAACCGTCCGTTCAAGAAGTCCGCGACTGTGGTGGGAGAGGTCCTTGGTAAGTACCATCCCCACGGAGATACCGCGGCATACGATGCAATGGTGAGGATGGCACAGCCTTTCTCGCTGAGATACGTCCTCGTGGACGGTCAGGGTAACTTCGGATCGGTCGACGGAGACTCCGCCGCAGCCATGCGTTACACCGAGGCGCGTCTGTCCAAGATGTCCAACGATCTGTTGGAGGACCTCGAGAAGAACACCGTCGACATGATGGACAACTTCGACGGTTCCCTCAAGGAACCCACCGTCCTTCCGGCAAAGCTGCCGAACCTTCTGGTCAACGGTTCCGACGGTATCGCCGTCGGTATGGCGACCAAGATGCCCCCGCACAATCTCACAGAGGTGTGCAACGCGATCAAATATCTGATCGACAACCCAGACGCCACATATCTGGACCTTATGGAGTACGTTCCCGGTCCCGATTTCCCTACCGGAGGTACCATCTACGGACGTTCTGGAATACTTTCCGCATACGAGACGGGAAGGGGAAGGATCAAGGTCAGGGCGAACACCCACTTCGAGGAGATGTCCAACGGAAAGACCCGTATCATCGTCGATGAGATCCCGTACCAGGTCAACAAGGCCCAGCTGATCATGAACATAGCGGAGCAGGTGAAGAACAAGCAGCTCGAGAACATCACAGACCTCCGCGATGAGTCCGACAGGTCCGGTATGCGTATCGTCATCGAGCTTCACAAGGATGCCCTCGAGAACGTTGTCCTCGAGAATCTGTACAAGAAGACCCAGATGGAGGTAACATACGGAATAATCAATCTCGCACTGGTGGACGGCAAACCTACCCTTCTCGGACTGAAGGAGATGATGCGGCAGTACATCATGCACAGGAAGAACGTCGTCGTCCGCAGGACACAGTTCGATCTGGATGTCGCAGAGAAGAGATACCACATCCTGGAAGGTCTCATGAAGGCCCTGAGCATGCTAGACGAGACCATCGCCCTGATCCGTGCATCGAAGACCGCCGATGAGGCCAACGAAGGTCTGCAGGGCCTTCTGGACATCGATTCGGATCAGGCGAAGGCCATTCTGGATATGAGGCTGCAGAAGTTGACCGGACTCGAGATCGATTCGATCAAGGACGAGTACAACAAGCTGATCGAGCTGATGAAGGACCTCAGGGACATCCTGGCCAACGAGAGCAGGGTCCTCAGCATCATCAAGGGAGATCTGGACGAGATGGTCCAGTCATACGGTGACGAGCGCCGTACGCAGATCAACGTCAACGCATTGGACGTGGACGAGGAGGACCTCATCGAGAGGGAGGACGTCGTCATCACGATATCCGCTGACAATTACATCAAGAGGATACCTCTGGCAACCTACAGACAGCAGAACCGCGGAGGCGTGGGCCTTATGGGTATGCAGACTAAGGACGAGGATCATGTCAAGAGCATGTTCATCACCTGTTCTCACGATTATCTGATGTTCATCACCAACCACGGACGTCTTCACTGGCTGAAGGCATACAGGGTCCCCGAGGGAAGCAGGCAGTCCAAGGGTAAGCCGGTCGTCAACATGATAGCCGATCTGGAGCCCGGAGAGAAGGTCGAGGACACAGTATGCGTCTCCGATTTCCCCGAGGACAAGTATCTGGCATTCTGTACCAGGCGCGGTCTCCTGAAGAGGACCGCCCTCAGCGCGTACAGCAACGTCAGGAACAAGGGTATCAAGGCGATCAAGCTGGATGAGGGCGACGAACTCGTGGAATCCGCCGTAACGGACGGAAACGAGCAGATCATCTTGGCATCCAAGAAGGGTCTGGCATGCAGATTCGACGAGAGCGAGGTCCGCCCCACCGGAAGGGACACCATGGGTGTCAGGGGAATGAACCTTGCAGATGACGACGAGGTCGTTTCCATGGCCGTCGTAAAGCCGGAAGATAAGCTTCTGACCGTTACCGAGAACGGATACGGAAAGATCTCCGATGTCGACGATTACCGCCGCACGCACCGCGGAGGAAAGGGAGTCATAACCATCAAGACCGACGACCGCAACGGAGACGTCGTCAGTGTCAGGAAGGTATCCCTGGACGATCAGCTGATGGTCACAAGCCAGCAGGGAAAGATCATCCGTATGTTCGTGAACGAGATCCGCGAGACCGGGCGCAATGCCAAGGGCGTCAGGATCATGGATATGCGCGGCGACGACAAGATCACGGCCGTAGAACCCATCATCTCGGACGATGAGGAGCAGGCTCAGGGACCGGAGGCCTGAGGATGAAGGCCCGGACCGCCTGGACGGCAGTCATCGCTGTCGCCGCGGCGGCCTCCCTCATCTCTTTGGCGGCCGCCGTGATGGCCGACGGTATCGCAAGGATACTGTACGCGATCACGGCGGCAATATTCGCCGTCGGAGACGTTCTGGTCGTATCGAACCGCAGGCTGTATCTCGGGATATTGGATGAGAACAGCACCGTGGACTGTCTTAGGCTGAAGAGGCCGGGCGCGGCCTCTTACAGCGAAGTTCCCGAGGAGATAGTCCCCAAGGGCAAGATGCCGCAGGGAAAAATGCCCGCAGAGGCGGAATACCGCCCCAATACCGACGAAAGGATACCGCCTAGCAGCGATCCCAAGGGCAGAATACGCCCCTGAGTAATGGCAAACTATTATAAACAAAATGAATGTACAGGAGACATACGCCGTGGTAACTCAGTTGGGAGAGTGCGTGACTGAAGATCACGAAGTCGCTGGTTCGAGCCCGGCTCACGGCACCATTCCTTTTTTACTCTGTTATGTGTGAGGTATGCCTATGGAGCCCGATAAGATATTCATCGATATCAAGACATGCGGGCTCACGCTGGCGCAGGTGCTGGAAGAGGTCGAGCGTCTGAAGAAGGAGTATCCCGATTACGAGATATTCCTGGACGGCGACGCATATGCCGTCGTCGGAAGAAGGAGGATCTGATATGGGAAGAGGAAGGATAACGATCGGTCTGTACAATGCGTACGACCCTAAGAAGTTCAGAGAGCCGCACAGAAGGGTCATTGCCAGGGCAGGGGACCTTGCTATGGCGTTCAATATGAACCTGGCACTTTTCGGATTCCCGATCCCGGAAGATACCAACACTCCCATGGAGGTCGCGGAATGGGTGGCCGGTACCACGAGTATCGGCGATCACGGAGGTAATTTCATGAAGCTTGCCGAAAAGGGACGTTTTATGAAGTTCCCGTACCCCGCAAAAGGATTCCCGCCGCAGCTCGGGGAGCCTATACTGACCACAAGCAAGCCGGACAAACAGAAGCAGGTCCCGCTGGCCCAGGTCGTTGATATGGTGGAAAGAGGTCAGAGCATCCTTCTGGTGTTCGGTATAGGCCCTCACGGTGTCCCGAAGGAGCCCGCATCGATACCGAAGATAAATCTGGATATCACTGACGAAGGTTATTCTCTCGAGACCTGTACCGCTCTCGGCGCGGTCTGCGGCGCGCTTAACGCGAAGCTCAATCAGTAATGCTCGTACAGGATCTTTTCCGGTTCGAGGTATACGCCCGCGCCTTTCTCGACACGCCCGACGATGTCGGCGTTCTTGTATTCCGAGGCGATGTTCTCGGCATCTTCCGCGGGAGCTATGATCGCGAATCCCATGCTCATGTTGAGCGTCTGATAGATCTCCTCGGTCTCGATCTGTCCGAGTTCCTGGATCTTTGTGAAGATGGGGTCGGGCTTGACGGGGTCGCTGATGATGTATTTCAGGCCCTTCTTCATACGAAGGATGTTCCTGAGTCCGCCGCCGGTAATGTCCACAAGACCGTGGATCGTGTTCTCTTTGGTGATCTCCAAGACCTGTTTCACATAGATCTCCGTGGGTGTAAGAAGTTCCATACCGACGCTCTTGGACAGACCGGATGTCTTGTCCTTCATATTCAGGCCCGCCGACTGGAACACCTTTCTGGCGAGGGTCAGTCCGTTGGAGTGGATACCCGAGGACCTGAGCGATACGATAAGATCTCCCTCTTCGCATGTCGCACCTGTGACGATCTTGTCCTTCTCCACGTATCCCATGCATGTTCCGGAAAGGTCCACGCCGTTCACCATTTCAGGCAGGACGGCGATCTCTCCGCCGACGATCTCCATGTTCGAGAGCTCTGCTCCTTTCTGGAGCCCGATGCCGATCTGCTTTGTGATCTCGTCGTTAGGCTTGTCGATCGCGATATAATCGACGAAAGAAGTGGGTTCGGCGTTGACGCAGATGGTGTCGTTGACGTTCATTGCGATACAATCGATACCGATGGTGTTCCAAATACCGAGTTCTTCTGCAACAAGGATCTTGGTTCCCACACCGTCGGTGGCCAAAGTGATGTATTTGTCTCCGAAATCGATGAGACTCGCGAAAAGTCCTGGCATGTGGACCATCTGTCCGAGGCCTGTCCTCTTGTATTTGAGCTCGCTGACGAGAGACTCGATAGCGCTCGATTTCTGGTCGATGTTAACGCCTGCTTTGGAATATGTCCATCCTGTCGACATGTGGGATCACTGACCGTGGGATGTCTTTCACCATTATTAAATTGGTTGCGAGATCAGGAAGAATATACGATACCTCTGTGACGGACAATGCGGTCGGCGGGGTGGAAATAAAGGTAAAAGGTTTCCGGCCGTAAGGCCGTAAGATGCATCAGAGCTTGATCGGCAGTTCGAAAGGCAGTTTTCCGCTCTTCTGCAGAAGGAGCAGTACCACGAACAGAGCCACGATGATGACCACAATGGCGATAACGATGTAGATCCAGCTGCTTCCGCTGCCGCTGCCGCTGTTGCCGCCGTCATCGAAATCTGTATCAACAGCATCGGCACCGGTCGTCATGTCGGTGTTCACCGTAGGTGCGGCGGTACCGCTTTCCACGTAGAAGGTCGAGAAGTCCTCTGTGCAGAACATCGCGTACTTTTTACCGTCGACCTCGACAAGTTCTGTATTGAGGGCGCACTTGTTTCCGTTTTCGTTGACGTGGTACACAGTGGGGTTTTCGATCGTTGTCGGACCGTAATAGATGTAGGCCCTCTGGTTGCAGTACATTGAAGTAAGGGTCTTGTTATTGCTGTTCTGTTCGATACTGCTGAAAACGATGTCTTCACTAACAACCGTGTATATTTTCACAAGGATGCCGTTATTCAGCCGGAACATTCCGGACGCGAAATCGGATCCTGACGAAACGGTCAATTCGGTCGAGAAGTTGTTATCGCCGACATCTACTATGCCGTCTCCTGCGGTGACAGCAACTCCGAACACAGAGCTTATGGTCAGATCGTTACTGGGCATGACCAGTATGTTTTTGCTGTAGTCCACATGATTTCCGTTAGCGTCGACGAATTGGATGAACACCATGCCATCCTTGGTAGGTGTGGTGATGTAGACCAGCTCGCCTGCGGCATATTTGACGGCGTCAGCGCCATCGACGATCAGAGAGTACTCGATACCGGTAATGTTCGCCTTCACTGTACCCTTATATTCGGTAAGGGTGGCAACGCCGTCAGCGAGTTCGTATTTCAGTCCCCCTTTCCACTCTGAGAATTCGTAGCCTTCGTCGGCAATAAGAATCACCGAGGATATTACGTCGGATGTATATACAACCGAAACACAGTAGCGGGGGAAGGAAACATCCGGAGTATATCCGTTCACTGCGATCGAGTAGGTATCGCCGTCCGTGAATTTGTATGTGCAGACATTTGCGTTGCATATGGCACCGCTTGTTGCGCTGAATTCGCTGACCTGCAATACGCAGTTCGATCCGATGTCGAGGGTGACCCCGTCCTCGAGACTTACACCCAAGTTGCTCAGTACAATTCCGGTGCCCTTTTCCAAGGATATTGTACCCGAGGTCACGGCGATCGTAGTGATATCGTCCGTTTCCGGAACCACGGTGACATCGCTCAGGGTTATGGTGTTGACCGTGGCATCTACCATGTTCTGTTTGACGGTTCCGTTGATATCCGAAAATGACAGTTTGAATTCATTCAGATCGATCTCGAACGTAAGGCTGTCAATGGTCATGCTCATACTGTCGACGTCAGTGTCGGCGTAATCGATGTTCACGTTTGCAGACACGGAGGGGATGCTGATCTTGCCGTCCGCGATGCCGCATGACACATTGCCGATCGATATTTCGGTGAAGCCGGTGTCTTCTCCAATGTTGAATATGGCGCTGCTCATCGAGGCCTTTGTGTTTTCATCGTTTATACTTGCTATTAGGGTGGGGAGAGCAGATTCTCCTGTGAGCTTGGTGAGGTCAAGGTCGTTAATGGCCGCGCTGATGCTTACGTTGTTGATGGATATGTAGGATTTGCCGTATGCTCCGATATTTCCGATCATTTCGAAGCTGTCTAAGCCGGCGGTAACATTCGCACTGAGCTTGTTATCGGAAAGTTCTGCACTCATGCTCGCAGAAGCGTTCCTGATGACGAATGTCATTTCGGTGCCTTCGGTTATGGTATGTAACTTTGCGGATTTTATTGATCCGCTCACATCGATCTCGGCATCCAAGTCTTTGAGCGCATCGAAGGGGTCATCGTATGACAAGTGATAGAATATCACATTGATCAGTCCGTCCAGGTTTGCGGTGGCCTTGATATCGAGATTCGTACCGCCCAGTGCGAAGTCTGTGTGTTCATAATACTCGTCGCCGCCCGAATCAACGGACAGGCTGTCGAGTCCGAAACGGCCTTCGATGGTCATTTTTCCGTCCTTGAACAGTACGAGGCCTGCAACGGTGGCGCTGCCGACACTTATGGAAACGTCTTCAACGGGGATATCGATGGTGCCGGTCCGAATTACCACTTTCGCGCTTCCGCTGATCTCGGGGAAGTTTTCTATCAATGCTTTGGAGAAGCCGGCTATATTGGTGAGAGATTGAACGGCGGTCGCGAGCTTTTCGCAGTTCACAGAGATGTTCATGTCTTCTGTGAGCGTTACGGCGGTCATTTCTTCACCGATAGTGATCTCGGCTGTGGCCTCGGCATTGCTGGTGGCTGTGATCATGTAGTTGCCGGATGTGACGCCGGCATTGAGCTCAAGCGAACCGGTGAATTTGACATTGAACATCTTCATGATGTTGACGTCGATATTTCCGTCGATGTAGGCCTTTGCCTTGAAGTCGTCACTGAATATCGTTTTGATCGACTTCAGGCCTCCTTCAGTGGGCATCTTGGACATTTCGACTTTAGCAGTGATATCCGCATCGCTGTTGAATGATACGGCTACTATTTTTTCGATCGTCAGACTGGTTCCGCTGGTTGCCGAGAACGAAATGTCGACACTGAGTGACGTACCTATCAGAACGGACACATCCAGATCTGCAGTACCGTTGAAGTATACTTCCGTTTCACTCTCGATCTCTTTTGAGTCCAAAGGAGATATGTTAATCTCAGATCCCGCTTCCAGGATGATGATCGGTTCCGAAACACTGCTGGAGATCTTCTGACCTCCGGACATGATGTTTATATTAAGGGTTCCGTCGGATTTCACAGTTATAGAGCCGCCGGTGGTGAAGGCGACATCGTTAGGGAGGTCATACTCCTCATCGGCATTTACTACCTGAGCTGTGCTGATGACAGTGCTCTCACTGTCTGAAGCAACATCTTCGGTAGGGATCGATACAATTGCGGTCATCGTTACGATCGCTATGATCGTTATAATGACCAATTTCAAGTTGGCTTTCATTTTTACCTCAAATTGGTTGTGTGTCGAGGTGGCTATATTAGTTAATAACATGATTGATTATTTTCAGTCTTTAGTATGTTTCAAAATTGTGGGTAAGCGAGTTCATCCTGTTAGTTTCACCGGATTAGATACTTTTTTACGGACAGCTGAACGCAAAACCGTTTAAAGGGAGAGCGTATAGCAGACACCGTGGGCCTACACGACCGCTGGGTTGTAGAAAGACACAACGAGTACTACTACAAACTGGCAAAAAAGCTGGATTACCGTTCGAGGGCATCATTCAAACTCATGCAGATAGACGACCGTTTCAGCATCTTCAGGGAAGGGGATTCTGTCGTCGATCTCGGAGCGTGTCCGGGTGGCTGGCTTCAGGTCGCAAAGGAGCGTGTCGGCGAAAAGGGAAAGGTCGTCGGGGTCGACCTGAGATACATCAGACCTCTGGACGGAGTTACCACGATAATCGGAGACATCACCGAAGACGCCACCATGATCAAGCTGCTGGAGACATTCGGCGGGAAGGCGGACGTCGTCATTTCGGATATGGCCCCCAACATAGCCGGCCATTATTCTACAGATCACGCAAGATCGATCAATCTCTGCATGTATGCGGTAGATGTATGCGACCGTGTCCTGAAGAGGAACGGAAAGATGGTCTGCAAAGTGTTCATGGGAGACATGTTCGACGATCTCATGCAAGAGCTCGATAAGAGATTCACGACGGTCAGGGTCTATTCTCCCGCCGCATCGCGTGATACTTCTTCCGAAGTATATGTCGTTTCAAAAGGATTCCTCGCAGCTCACAATGTGAAGCCCAAGAAACTCGAAGAAGAGGTCAAAGAACCCGTCTTCAAGGCGAAAGGTTCCAATTTCTGATCAATCCCAGAAGCGTTTTGTCTTCGCGTAGAGGATCTCTGCATTCATTATGTCCCTGAGGAACTCATCCTCGTCAACATGCATGGTACGGAGTATCCTCGAGGCGCCGTCGGAGCCGATCCCTCTTCCGGCCAGCACTATGGCCGCCCTTCCTCCATACTCGTTCACAAGATTCGCGTTCCTGGACACTCTCTGCATATCTTTCTTCTTCTGTTCGTCCGGAACGGAGGATTTCGAATTCTTGACGATGTCGCGGTCGTACCCTTTCAGGAGGGCGATCATGCGTCCTCCGCATTTCGGACACACGAAGCGTTTCGGCGCATCTGCGACCCTTACCCTCCATTGGGTGGTGCAGTTCACGCATGTTGCGTACAGAAGTTCGTCGTCCAGTCTTTTTTTCAGTGCCATGAGGATCGAGTGATCCGCACGGACCGGCTGCATGAGCTCCTTAGACCTTGTGATGCCTTCGATTGCGATGGGCGAGACCGGTCCCGCCTTCACTTCGATCTTTCCCTCTTTGATCATGGAGACGACAAGTTCGGTGTTCTTGATGTCCAGGTCCTCGTAGAGGACGAGGTCGACGGCATCGTTGTAGGCGGGGGTGCCGTTGTGCATCTCGAACAGTCTGTTGAAGTTCATGAATCTGTGATCCGCGGTCTTCTCGATGATGCCGAATTTCTTCGCCACGTGGACGAATCTCCATCTGAGATATGTGGAGTTGAGGATGGTCAGTTTGGCCAGGGCCTCAATGGTCCCCGGTTTGATGGAAAGGAATGTGTCCAGGAGGATCTTTCTGTCCAGATTCCTGGGAAGTTCGAGAATGATTCTGTATGCATCGGTCGTGACACCGATGCTTTCGTTGAAACGTGCCATGAGAAGTGCCGAATAGATCTTTCCGAGGGTCTCGTTGACCTTGCTTCCGAAACAGCAGTTCACAATGGCCAGTCTGTCTCCCGTCTCGACGGTGATCAGACGGTCGGTCGGCATTACCCATCTTTCGTCCTGTTCCTTCAGATAGTCTGCGACCTTTTGGCGGCAGTTGTCATCGCCGGGATATTTGTCGAAGTTGCGGAGTCTGCGCATCCTCCCCACTTCCATCGCCACTTCGAACGGGACGGGTATATCGGATCCCGCCCAGGACGGTACCGAGCCGACATCCTTCGCCTCTTCGACAAGAAGTTCGTCCTCGCGCATCTCGACGATACGCCAGGTGCGGCCTTTGGCGATGAACATCGCGAAGGGCTCTGCGAATGTGGCCACGAAACTCTCGTCCAGCGTTCCGATTATTCCTCTGGTGGCTATGTCCCGGATGAGATAAGTGCGCTCATCCGGGATCATCGAGATGTTGCTGTAGAAGTAGTTCATTCCTTTTCTGGAACGGTAGAATCCTTCTTCCTCCTCGAACAGCATCTTTATGCTCTTGAGCTGTTCGATGACATCGTCCATGACCTTTCTGTCAAGGTCCCTGAATATGCTGGACCTCCTGATCATTTTGTAAGCATCGTCCCTGGTGGTCCTGCCGACCATGGTCATGGCGATGAGCTGATTGGCAAGTACGGACAAAGGACATTTCCTTCCGGAGTAGAACTCTATCTCCTTGGCATCGCTCCTTCTGGCGACGACCATCGCTTCGGCGACCTCGTCGGGTGCGGTGGCCAAGATGACCGAGCGTATCTTCTCTCCGATCCTGTGTCCCGCACGTCCCGCACGCTGTATCATCCTCGATACCTGTCTGGGCGAATTATACTGGATGACCAGGTCCGCGGAACCGATGTCTATTCCGAGTTCGAGGGACGAGGTACAGATCAGCGATCTGATCTCCTGATTCTTGAAACGGTCCTCCATCTCCATCCTGTTCTCTTTGGAAAGGGAACCGTGATGGGCCTCGATCGAGATATTCTCGTCCCAAAGATGGTATCTGGCCGCCAGCCATTCGGCGGTCTCGCGGGTGTTTACGAAGAACAAAGTGGACCTTCCAGCCTCGATGAGCTGTCTGGCCCTGACCATGACCCCCAAGATCTCCGGGTCGCTCTGAAGTCTGTCGAGAAGAGTGCTGTCCTCGCAGGGTACCGGACACTCCACCCTGATATCGAAGTCCCTGTGCGTATCGTGTTTGCATACGGTGATCTCCCTTCCGATGCCCGACAGGAAGTCTCTGACGCTGTCGATGTTTCCAACGGTCGCAGAAAGTCCGATACGCTGATATTCGCCGGACAATGCGACCAATCTCTCCATCGCTATGCTCAGTTGGGCCCCTCTTTCGGTGTTCGCAAGTTCGTGGATCTCGTCGACGACCACCCATTCGACGTTCTTCAGGTGTTCTCTCAGACGTTTTCCGGTGAACAGGACCTGAAGTGTCTCGGGAGTGGTGATGAGGATCTCCGGCGGATGCTGCGACTGTTTGTTCCTTTCGGCCTGAGAGGTGTCCCCGTGTCTCACTCCGACGGTGATGTCCAGTGCCTTTCCGTAATCCTCCATCCTCTTCAGCATGTCTCTGTTGAGGGCCCTCAGCGGAGTGATGTACAGGCATCTGATGCCTTTCTTTCCCCCGTTGCGGTATATCCTGTCGAGGATCGGGAGCATGGCGGCCTCGGTCTTTCCGATACCGGTGGGTGCGACAAGGAGGATGTTATCTCCGCGGATTATTCTCGGAATGGCGTCTTTCTGAGGCGGAGTGGGTTCGGTTATGCCTTTTTCCCGTAGTGCAGTGACAAGTTCGGGTGAAAGCTGTTCGAATGACATGAATTAAAAATGAGATGAGGGGGCGAACCCCCTCGGTTCAGGTTTACTTTTTCTTCTTCTTTCTAAGGACCTTGAGGTTCTCTTTGACCGCCGCGCGGATGGCGACTGCCTGATCCTCTCCGTCGGTGACATTGGAAGCCTTGAAATCAAGGACAAGCCAGTCATCTTTCTGGAGATTCTCTCTGACCTCGGGATCGACGACACCGTCTCCGAGAATGAAGACAGCGACCTTGGACTTCACGAATGCGATCGGGACTGCGTAAGGTCCGTAGTCCTTTCTGCACCTGAGGCCTTTGTTCCACGATGCCCTTCTCACGAGAGCGCTGGGCGAGTTGTCGGTGAATCTGTCGGGATCTCTGTCGAAATCATCATCCTCATCGGCTTCGAGGTCCTC
>DAYM01000005.1:28566-44805 GCA_002506905.1 Methanomassiliicoccaceae archaeon UBA328 | reverse complement strand
TCCTCATCGGCTTCGAGGTCCTCTTCGGCCGCTGCGGCCGCAACTGCTTCCGCTGCGATGACCTTCTTCTCCTCTGCTGCCACGACCGCGGGTTTCTCCTCGGCAGGTGCGATAGTAGCTTTGGGTTCCGCTGCAGGGATCTCCTTCTTTTCCTCGGCGGGGGCAACTGCGGGTTTCTCCTCGGCAGGTGCGATAGTAGCTTTGGGTTCCGCTGCAGGCACGGCCGCAGGTTTCGCTGCGGGTGCGGCGGCGGTATCTGCCTTTGCGGCAGGTGCGGGAGTGTCCTTCGGAGGCTCTTCCTTGGGTGCGGTGACCTGAAGGAGGATGTCCGAAAGGTCCATGACCTTGATCTTGGAGTGGATCTTCTTTGCTCCCTGTGAAAGGTTGGTAACACAGAACGGACAGCATGTGACGAGGATGTCTGCACCTGTCTCCTCTGCGTCTCTGACCCTCTCGGCGGCGATGTTGACGGCGAAGTCGTTGTACTGACTCTTGTATCCTCCGCCTGCACCGCAGCATCTGGAGTTCTCTCTGCTCCTTTCCATCTCGATGAGTTCGATGCCTTTGATCTTCTTCAGGACGTTCCTGGGTGCGTCAAAGACTCCCATGTGTCTTCCGAGGTGGCAGGGGTCGTGGTATGTGACCTTTGCTTTGAACTCGTTGTTGAGAGGCAGTTTCCTCTTGTTGATCAGCATCTCGACGTACTGCGAGAAGTGGTAGACGTTCTGTCCGACCTTGGCGTAGTATTTTCCGAAGTCCGTGGAGATCGTCTTGTAACATCCGGAGCAGGTCATGACCATATCTTTGGCACCCATTCCGTCTGCTTTCTCTACGACCTTTTCGGCGCAATCGAGGGAGTATTTGTCATTTCCTGTCCTGAGGAGAGGCGATGTGCAGCACCACTCGTCGGATCCGAGGATGTTCATCTTAACGCCTGCTCTTGCGAGGATACGTACACCGTTCTGAGGTATGCCCTGCTGTCTGTAGGATCCGGTACATCCGGCGAAGAAAATAACGTCGGGCACTTCGCTCTTGGCAACATCTGCGGGCCACCAGTCTCCTCTCTTGGAGTCCGGTTCGCCGTACGGGTTGTGGCATTCTGCGACCTTCTTGGCCATTCCTGCGTGGGCCTTCATGGGTCCTACGCCCTCTTCGACCAGCCAGGTCCTTACCTTTTCCCACAGCTCGATCAGCGGGATCTGAGCGTGACAGACAACTTCGCAGTTTCCGCAGCCGGTACATTTGTACATTGCGTCTACGAAATACGGGTTGAGCGATACTTCCCTTTTCAGCGGTTTGTCCAGAGCATCTGCCTGTGTGAGCTGGTTCAGATAGTAGATCTTTCCCCTGGGCGTAACTGACTCCCAAGGTGTCTGATTGTGTGCTTCGCACACACTGATGCAGTAACCACACTGGAGACAGGCAGTAAGCTCTTGATGCATACGTGGTGTTTTCATTTGAGTCTCCCTCTTTTTCGCGAATAGGTCCGCGCGACAGCGGACACTTATAATATTTAGGAAGAAGACACCGACCTATATTAAATCTCGTTATGGAAAGCATATGTGCCACAGGTGCAAAATCGCAATCCCGGAAGTAAAAAGGTGGTGGGCCCAGCCGGATTTGAACCGGCGGCCACCCGGTTATGAGCCGGGCGCTCTACCTGTCTAAGCTATGAGCCCTTGAACCATGTTATTTACGGAAGGGATATAAAACTGTCGAGGAAAAACCGTGCTGATGAGCGTAAATTTAGAAAGAATGGCGCCGTCGCACGGATTTGAACCGAGGACCTTGTGATTAACAGTCACACGCTCTACCTACTGAGCTACGACGGCTTGTATTTGTCGCAAATGAAAGGCTTGTATTAAAGATTATCGTTCGTTTGGGGGATCCCGGCACGTATTTTCGATATGCGGTCCTCCAAATTGTCCAAATGTTCCGACAGTTCCTTCATGAATTGATCGTATTTGTCGGTGACCATCGCGCCTTCCGAGGTGGCAACGATCAATCCTTCCTGCTCCAAAAGCCTCAGGGAATAGCGGACTTTGTGTTTCGGAACGTTCAAGATCTCAGAAAGGCGTATGATGCCGACCGGTTGGTATTCCTTCGTGACCTTCAGCATTTCCAAGTGTCTTTCCATGAGGTCCATTTCTTCCATGGTCCTGGAAAACATCTTGGGATCTTCCGCCTGCATGACGGGATGATTGCGATAATCTATTAAAAAACCCTTGGTCTGAAGATGTGAAAATTGAAAATAGCCCAAGCTGGGCCATTGGTTTTATGAAGGTGACGACGGTACGTTTTTCAGCGACCGTACCACTTCTGGGTACCCCATTTTCTGTAGTTTACCCAATATCCCTGAGTGAAGGAACCGCAGCAATCCAGAGCTTTCTGCTCCGCATCGGGGCCTTTGTAGACCTTGTAGCAGTTGAGGCACTGCCACCTGAGCTCCATAGGTTTTTCTTTTGCCATCGGACTCCTGAATGCTAGTGAAGTTATAAAACCTCTTCCCAAAAGAACTTAAAACCGACGAAAAAATGCAAGAGATTTTATATACGCAGGAAACGATGGCTAACGTCCTATGAACAGAATTAAGGTCATCAATGAGCCGTCCGAGCTTGTGCCTATGCTCAGGTCGGTCGACACCCCGGTAAAAAGGGACGTATTGAAAGAGGTGACCTTGGAATGGAAGACTGCCGATGAGATCGAGAAAAAATTCGGTCCGGAGGGCAGGGATGCTATCATTTTCTTTGAGAAAATGAAACTGGTCGAGACACGCTGGCTTTCGACCAATGGAAATTACCCTGAGAAATCCTACCATACCTACTACACTTCTTTCAACATCAATGCGCAATGGCCTGTCTATGAGATAAGCGATGTGCTTGCCGCGGCCATGATGGGCGAAGAAGAGTATTCCGCTGTCGAGAACAAGATCCTCGAGCAGGTCGGCAAGGAAGGAAAGTTCTCGGGAGACGTCGCAGAGGCGTTAGGTTTGTCCTCTACGATGCTTAAGAGTCTGGTCCGCAGGTCCGTCAAGATGGATTACCGCGGTCATAGGATTGAACTCATCAGAGAAGAGTAAGATGGCCGATATCTGGATTATGCGTATCGGGCACCGTCCTGAGAGAGATAAACGTGTTACTACACATGTTGCGTTGTCTTCCAGAGCACTCGGTGCCAAAGGTATCTATGTAGATACCGAGGATCCGAAGCTGGAAGAGAACATCCATAGCGTCGTTGAAAGGTTCGGCGGAGATTACACGATAAAGACCGGCGTTACCTGGAAACAGGCCACTAAGGACTTCAAAGGCAAGATAGTGCATCTGACGATGTACGGCCAGAGGGTCGACGAGGCGCTGCCCAAGATCCCCCGCGACGAGGATATCATGATCATCGTGGGCGCCGAGAAGGTCCCGTTCGAGGTCTACGAACGTGCGGATTTCAACGTGTCCGTCGGTAATCAGCCTCACTCCGAGATAGCCGCATTGGCGATCTTCCTGGACCGTTTCACCGAGGGAAAGGCATTATATGCCGATCGTGACGGTATGATGACCGTCGTTCCTAACGAAAGGGGGAAGACCGTTGTCAACAAGAATTCCGAATGATACCGAGTGCGTCGATCTCCTGTATCGCGCAGGGTGCAAGAGGCGCGTGATCGTCCATTGCTGCACCGTGAGAGCGGTCGCCGAGGAGATAGCGAAAGGCATCAGCAATGCGGATGTTCAGCTGGTCATCGCGGGAGCGCTTCTCCATGATATCGGAAGGTCTGTCGACCATTCCATTCTCCACGCATCCATCGGTGCGGACATCGTCAAAGGATACGGTCTTCCGAACGCGGTCGTCGAGATCGTCAGGAAGCACACCGGCGCAGGTCTGGACAAGGAGGATGTGAGGGAACTTCAGCTTCCTCCGGGAGACTATATGCCGAAGACCCTGGAAGAGAAGATCGTCGCTCATGCCGACAATCTGGTCAGCGATAACAAGGTGGTCACGCACAGGCACTCGGTGGAAAAGCTGAGGAACAAGGGAGCGGACCGCGGCGCGGACAGGATCGAAGCGCTTCATTGGGAATTATCCAAACTGTACGGGATGGACCTCGATGTCATGGTGGACATCCTCGGCGAGTATCCGAAGCTCAAGTGCATCGATTAATCGCCGGCAACTATCCTTTTCTCGGGGAATGCATTCAGAAGGATGACATCTCCCACGCTCATGACCCATCTGTAAGGGATGGATATGCTGACATTCTTCTCTGCCAGCACCGGATTCACATTCTTGACGAACAGTCCGTCCACGCACATTTCGGGAATGTTCATTATGACCTCGTCAACGACTCCCACGAAAATCCCGTTGGGGGCGTAGATCTCCAGGCCTTTCAGACCGCTGACGGTATCTAGCATTAATCATAATAATGAGAATAAAGCTATTTAACCCTGTATGAACATCGCTGTTCAGGTGAATGTAATGGTCACAGAACTTAACGCCGATAATTTCGACAAATTCGTAGAGGACAACAAGATCGCAATAGTCGATTGTTGGGCACCTTGGTGCGGACCCTGCAGAAGAATGGGGTCCATAATCGAGGAACTTTCGACGGAACTTGCCGGCAAGGTCGGTGTCGCGAAGCTCAACACGGATGACAACAACGCCATCGCAGCAAGGTTCTCCATCAACGCTATTCCTACGCTTCTCATCTTCAAGGACAAGGTCCTCGTAGACGAGCTCGTCGGTCTCAGGCCCAAAGAGAGCATCATCGAATACCTCAACACGATCTGAGATTCATGGAAACTGATGTTCTGATCATCGGTATGGGCCCGGCAGGATTGCAGGCAGCGATCCATGCGGCCAGGAAGAAGGTCAGGGTGACCGTTGTCGGCAAAGAGTCCGGCAGCGCGCTCGTCGGGACCCATATCGAGAACTACTTCGGCACGCCCGGCGTCATCGGGGGCGAGCAGCTGCTCTCCAACGGTGTCAAACAGGCCGAATCGTTCGGAGCGGTCATGGTCAGACAGAATGTTTCTTCCCTGATGAAGGACGGAGACGGTTTCAAGGCCGTCCTTGAATCGGGGGACACGGTCTCCTGCAGAGCCGTTATCCTTGCGACCGGGATATCCAGAAAGAAACTGGGCGTTCCCGGCGAGAAGGAATTTTTGGGAAAAGGCGTCAGTTACTGCGCCTCCTGCGACTGCAATTTCTACAAAGGGGTGCCGGTCATGATAGTCGGTAACGAATCCGAAGCCGCCGAATCTGCCGTACTGATGACAAAATATGCTTCCGAAGTGTATTGGTCTGCGGAAAAGGCGGACATCGATGCGTCGTTGGCCGCGAAGGTGAAGGACGCAGGCGTCAGGATGCTGGAAGGTTTCCCCGCCGAGATCCTGGCAGAGGACGGAAAAGTATCGTCCGCCGTCATGAAGGACGGCAGGGGTGTTGCCGTCAGGGGCGTGTTCATAGAACTGGGCGGAAGGTCCTCTGCGGATCTCGCTATGGACCTGGACATCATGCCCGAGATGGACGACACTATCAAAGTGGACCGCAACTGCAAGTCGGAACTCGACGGCGTGTACGCGTGCGGTGATGTCACCGGAAGGCCGTGGCAGGTCGCAAAGGCTGTCGGCGAAGGCAATATCGCCGGTATGGCTGCGGCAGAGAAGGTGAAGAAATGACCGTCGAGGACCTTATTTCAAGTATGCTCAGGGAAGAGGGCGGTTTCCAAAAGTCATTCAGGAACATCCTGAACGAGGAATTGGAGATGTCCCTCAGCGAATTCTGTCAGATATCCGGAATATCTCAAAGCACGATGTACAAGATCCTGGAGGAGAAACGTGAGCCCAATCTGCGTACGGTGCGTCAGATAATCAAGGTCCTGAAATCATTGTACGCGGACGAGCAGAACTTCGTCGCGATCATCGCATCTCCGAGATTCATGGAAGGTATGCCGAAGACGACGAATGTCCAGGGAAGGGATATCGCGGTCAGGGAGTATGCCATCGGTACGGTGGAGGATGCCATCATAGCGGCCGTCCGTGCGGAACGCGACGGTGCGGTGGCGATCATATGCGCTCCGATCATCGCCCCCACGGTCGAAAAGATCATTTCCATACCCGTTTCCCCGATCATTCCGTACAACAGCGTAATGGATGCTTTGGAAGCTGTCAAGAACCTGATCTGATCGATATTTTCGCTCTGCCCGATAGAAATTAATATAGCACCTTAATTCTTATCATGTATTAAGCGGAGCTGTTAAACTGTTCGAATTACAGGTCGTTAGCAATACCCCAATGAATGCCGTTACCGACATCAACGTCGTTGCGGAGACATTTTTGATCCAAATAGGATACATTCCCAAGGGTTACGATCCGAAGACATCGGCCACAAGCATTCGCGACAGCGTCCCATACCGTCTTTTCATGGATTACCTCATGGGCAATCCGAACAAGGCATGGGCGGTCGAAGAACTCGCAGCTCTTATGGATACCACCAAACCCACCATATACCGTCACATCAACAAACTGAAGTCGATGGACCTTTTGGAAAGCGTCGACGTCGAGTTCGACGGTGCGATGAGGAAGGGATACCGCCTGAGATACGGCGATCTCGCAAAGGCATGGAGCTTCACAGAGGCGAACGTATCCATGGCGATGGAGAATTACAGGAAGACGGTCGAGCATTTCCAGGCACTGGCCAAAGCTCAGAAGGAATGAGCTGACAGTATGTCATCGGAATACAATGCGCTCGTCATCGAAGCCGTGAAGAACGGTACTGTGACCGATCGTGACGATCTTCAAAGATTCAAATTGAAATTATGCCATAAGATGGGCCTGGAGAACATCCCGCCCAATTCGGAGATCCTGGCAGACGTCTCTCCCGAGGACAGGAAACTTTTGGAACCCTTCCTCATCAAGAAACCCATGAGGACGGGCAGCGGCGTGGCGGTCGTTGCGGTGATGACATCGCCGTATCCGTGTCCTCACGGAAAATGCGCCTACTGTCCCGGAGGCGTCGACAACGGCTCCCCCCAGTCATATACCGGAAAGGAACCTGCGGCCAGACGTGCAGAGAGGAACGCTTTCGATCCCTTCGACCAGGTGACAGACAGGATAACACAGCTTACGGCTATCGGCCACAAGACCGATAAGATCGACCTGATCATAATGGGAGGCACCTTCACATCCCGTGAGTGGGATTATCAGGAATGGTTCGTCCGCAGATGTTTCGACGCTATGAACGGCTGCGTGTCCGAGACCGTGGAAGAGGCTCAGAAGATCAACGAGACCGCTGCGCACAGGTGCATCGGACTGACAGTGGAGACCCGTCCCGATGTGTTCCTGAACGATCAGATAGAGGCGGCGATGAGACTCGGCGCCACAAGGGTCGAATTGGGGGTGCAGATCCTGGATGACAAGGTCCTCGAGGGTGTGGAGCGCGGACACGGCATAGCCGCCGTCATCGAATCGACCAAAGAATGCAAGGATCACGGTCTGAAGGTCTGCTATCATATCATGCCCGGACTTCCCGGTTCGTCGCCGGAGAACGATCTGAAATGTTTCAAACGTGTGTTCGACGATCCCGATTTCAGGCCGGACATGCTGAAATTCTATCCCACTCTGGTGGTGGCAGGTACAAAACTCTACGATTGGTGGAAGGCCGGCGATTACACTCCGCTGGATGTGGATACTGCGGTGGAACTGCTTTCGCAGATGAAGGCGTATGTTCCGGAATATGTGCGTATCCAGAGGATCCAGAGAGACATTCCCGTTCCGCAGATCGCATGCGGGATACTGAAGTCGAACATAAGGCAGCTGGTCCAGCAGCATATGGCCGAGAACGGCATGCAGTGCAGATGCATCAGATGTCGCGAGGTAGGTCATACCGGAGCCGTTCTGGAAGACATATCCGAGGTCGGAATGAAGACCACGGAATATGAGGCCAGCGGCGGTACGGAGCGTTTCATCGCGTTGGAATACGAGGATTCGCTGATAGGATACGTCCGTCTGAGGACGGACGGTTCCGAGATGGCGACAATCCGCGAGCTGAAGGTCTTCGGAAAGATAACCTCGATAGGTGTCGCAGGCGAGGATTGGCAGCACAGAGGATTCGGCGGGGAATTGCTGGCCGAAGCCGAATCCGTCGCGAAGAAGGAAGGCTGCAAGAGGATCAGGGTCACCAGCGGTGTCGGTGTGAGAGCATATTATGCGACGCACGGATATCATTTCGAAGCGCCGTATATGGCGAAAGACCTCAATTGATGACTATGCGGTCGCCGTCGACGCGGATACAATCGGTCGCGACGACCAGTCTTCCGAACTCGTCCACTTTCTGAGTCGTGCTTATGATCGTGTTGTCCGTCGATACTATGAGGTATTTCAACGAGCCGCTGTCGCAATCGATGACCAGGTCCTCCAGCACACCGACCCTGCGTCCGGTGACGGTCTCCACGTCCTTTCCCAAAAGTTCCCTTGTGAACATCCTGTCTGCCATTTCATCACCCGTAGAACGGGATGTCGTTCCATCCGGTCTTGCGTTTCCTGATCTCGGTGCCCATCTTCTCGTAGCTGCTGAAGGTCGCTTCGTCTACCGACGGCCTGATGTTCTCGAGGGCCTGTTCGAAGAAGGTCATGCCGACGGTCTCAGTATCATTGTTGCTGCGGAATGCCAGCATTCCCGCCTCCCTGCAAAGTGATGCAAGGTCCGCTCCGACGTAGCCGTCGGTGAGGTCTGCGATCCTGTTCAGGTCCACATCCTCTGCCAGGGGCATCTTGGATGTATGCACCTTTAGAATTCCCAATCTGGCACTTTGATCTGGTTTGCCGACCAGGATCATCCTGTCCATCCTTCCAGGTCTCAGCAATGCGGGGTCCAGCATGTCGGGTCTGTTGGTCGCGGCCATGATAAGGACGCGGTTCAGGCTCTCGATGCCGTCCATTGCGGTAAGGAGCTGCGCGACGACCCTTTCCCATGCCTGGGAGTCACCGGTCCCGCGCCTGGGTGCTATGGAATCTATCTCATCGAAGAATATTATGCAGGGAGCCATCTGTTTGGCCTTCTTGAAGATCTTCCTGATGGCCATCTCGCTCTCCCCGAGCCATTTGCTGGCGATCTCCGGACCGCTTATCGATATGAAATTGGCGCCCGATTCGTTGGCGACCGCCTTTGCGATCATCGTCTTTCCGGTACCGGGCGGACCGTACAGGAGTATCGCTTTTCCCGGTTCGATCCCGAGTCTCTCGAAGGACTTCTTGTCCTCGGTGGGAATGAACGCTTCGTCGATCTCTTTTCTGATATGTTCCAGACCTCCGATATCGTTCCATGTGATCTTCGGTATCTCGACGAGCACCTCTCTCATTCCGGAGGGCTCTATCTCGTTGAGCGCATCGGTGCAGTCCTGCATCGTGACCTTCATCTCCGCGAGTATCTCATGAGGTATCGGTTTGTCCAGGTCCATGTGGGGAATGTATCTGCTGAGGCATTTCATCGCGGATTCCCTGCAGAGCGCTGCCAGATCGGCACCGACGAATCCCTGCGTCGTACCGGCCAGTTTGTCCAGGTCCACATCGTCTGCCAGAGGCATGTCCCTTGTGTGGACCTCCAATATGGACCTGCGTCCGCCCTTTCCCGGGACCCCGATTTCTATCTCGCGGTCGAACCTTCCCGGCCTTCTCAGGGCAGGGTCTATCGCATCCTCGCGGTTGGTGGCGCCGATGACGATGACATTGCCGCGTCCGCCCATTCCGTCCATAAGTGTCAGCAGCTGTGCCACAACACGTCTTTCCACCTCTCCGGACACCTCGTCGCGGCTGGGTGCGATAGAGTCTATCTCATCAAGGAATATGATGCTGGGAGTGTTCTCCTGGGCTGTATCGAAGATCTCTCTGAGACGTTCTTCGCTCTGTCCGTAATACCTGCCCATTATCTCGGGCCCGCAGATGCTGTAGAATGATGCTCCGGATTCGTTGGCCACTGCTTCGGCTATGAGGGTCTTTCCGGTCCCCGGAGGTCCGTACAGCAGGACGCCCTTCGGTGCGCTGATGCCCATACGGTCGAAGATCTCGGGATGTTTCAGCGGGAGTTCTATCATCTCCCTGATACGTCTCAGTTCGTCGTCAAGACCGCCGATATCGTCGTAAGTGGTCTGACCTATGTATGTCTGGGTCTTTTGCGGTACCGGTTCGTTGACGATGCATATCTCCGTCTTCGGACCTACGGTGACGGCGCCCTTCGGTTTGGTGGATACCACCGTGAATGTGGAACGGTTGCCCATGAGGGCGATGTTAGGGACCAGAATGTCTATGCCGGCCATGAGGGGGCGGTTCATCAGACCGTTCCTGAAGACATTCTCGATGCCTTCCTCGAACCTGATGACCTTTCCTTCCGGAATGTTCGGCGCTATGGTGACCTTCTCGGCGCTCTCCGGCGTGATCTTGCGTATCTTTACGTTCTCGTCGACACTGACACCCGCGCTGGTCCTGGTCAGTCCGTCTATGCGGATTATGCTCATGCCTTCGTCCTCGATGTCGCTTTTGAACACTTTGGCGACGGCCGTCTTCTTGCCGACGATCTCGATGACGTCGCCTAGGTCCAATTTCAGGACGCTGCGCGAATGGCTGTCGAGTCTGGCCCTTCCGTATCCTGTTTCGGATTGGGACCTCGCCATGGCGACCTTGAGTTCCAGGTATTCCGTCATCGGAAAGGTGATGGACATTGGCATATTTCAGTCTAAGGTTGGAAATTTGGTAGCAAAGCATACATATTGCCAATGGTTTCTGGGAAAATCAGGGATCTTAGGCTGTTCCTTCAGGGGAGATATTAAATACAATAATGATTTCCTCTCGAAATACAAGCTTTAAGATATCCAAGGGCCTGTAGCTCAGCTAGGTAGAGCATCTGACTTTTAATCAGGTGGTCAAGGGTTCGAATCCCTTCAGGCCCGCTGGTCTCTTCATGAGCGATCGAACGGCGGATCAAGTATGAGGAACATATTAGCATTTAGTACAATTCTTAAACGCATTTCCCGCTGACCGGGAGCGGGGCAAACTGGCAGGTGAATTAATTGGTATCAGACAATATCTCGTTCAATGTTCTCAAGCACGTATTGGTGCCTGAGCATCACCTCCTGTCCGAGGAAGAGGCTGACGCTGTACTCAAGCAATTGGGCATGACGCGCGACCAGCTTCCCAAGATCAGGAATTCGGATGCAGGCATAAAGGTGCTGGAGAGCATATACGGCCCTATCGCGGAGGGTCGCATTGTCAAGATCGTCAGAAAAAGCGAAACAGCACAGGAGTTCGTTGCCTATAGGCTCGTAACGAAAGGGTGATTTTTTGAGGGATTTAGTAAAACTTTACTTCAACGACAGGAACATCGTGAACCATCACATATCGTCCTTCAACGATTTCCTCGCCTCTGCCGACAATCCTAACAGCAGGATGCAGAGGATAGTGGACGATATCAGGGTCCCCACAGACGACGCCGACCGCGGTGTCATCAAACTGGACCCGGAACGCACAGGCGGAAGGAACATCGAGATCCGTATAGGCAGAAGGAGGGACGATGACGGAAACATCGATCCCGCAGCCAAACCCACGATCAAGATCGAACCCCCCACCGTAATGGAGGCCAACGGTTACAGTCACGAGCTCACTCCCATGGAGGCAAGGCTCAGGAATCTGAACTACATGTCCCCCGTCTATGTCCGCTTCGAGGTCATCGAGGACGGAATAGAGAACGAGAATCTCGAGAACGGCGGCTGGGTGCACGTCGGCGACCTTCCCATGATGGTCAAGTCCAGAGGCTGCAACCTTAACCGTGAGGTACTCGAATCTCACTTTGAGCGTGCACTCTCCGACGAGGAATACTCCGAGGAGCTGGTCAAGCAGAAAGAGGACCCCAGGGAGCCCGGAGGCTACTTCATCATCGGAGGAACCGAGAGGGTACTTATCACACTGGAAGACCTCGCACCTAACAGGATCATGGTCGAATACAACGAGAGATACGGTGCCGCAGTGGAGATCGCAAAGGTGTTCTCCCAGAAGGACGGATACCGTGCACTCACACTCGTTGAGAAGAAGAAGGACGGAACCGTCATGGTCTCCGTGCCTGTCGCTTCCGGATCCATACCCCTCGTCGCACTGATGAAGGCACTCGGTATGGAATCCGATAAAGAGATCTACGACACCATCGTCTCCGACGAGGCAATGGCGAACATCGTCTACGCCAACATCGAAGGATCCCTCGACAAGAAGAACTTCCCTCCGAACGGATACCACACGACCGAGGATGCTATCCTCTTCCTCGAGAGGAACTTCGCAGCCGGTCAGGCAAAAGAGTACAGGACGAAGAAGGTCGAGTCCATCCTCGACAGGTCCCTGCTGCCCCACCTCGGTGACACGGCGGAAGACCGTATGAAGAAAGCGATCTTCCTCGGACGTATCGCACGTTCCGTTCTCGAACTTTCCCTTAAAGAAAGGAAAGAAGATGATAAAGATCATTACGCGAACAAGAGACTGAAACTCTCCGGAGACCTCATGGAGGATCTCTTCAGGACAAGCTTCAGCAGCCTCATGAAGGACCTGAAATACCAGCTCGAGAGGAACTGGGGAAGAAAGAAGTCCGATATCAACATCGCATCTTCGATCAGGCCCGATCTCCTGACACACAAGCTGCTCCACGCACTCGCCACCGGAAACTGGGTCGGCGGACGCGCAGGTGTTTCGCAGCTTCTCGACAGGACATCCAACATGTCCTCGATGTCGCACCTCAGGAGGATCACGTCTTCGCTTACAAGAAGCCAGCCTCACTTCGAGGCCCGTGACCTGCACCCCACACAGTGGGGAAGACTCTGCCCCTCGGAAACACCTGAAGGACAGAACTGCGGTCTGGTGAAGAACGCAGCGCTGATCATCGATGTCTCCAAAGGATACCCCGAGAAAACCGTCAGGATGTTCCTCAAAGATTACGGACTCTCTGATGTGAACGAGCAGGGAACCCGTGTCTATGTGAACGGAGATCTCGTCGGTACCACTTCCGAGCCCGCGGACTTTGTTGCCATGGTCAGGAATAACAGAAGGGTCGGCCGCATCAGCGACTGCATCAACGTCCGTTTCGACGAAGAGATGGGAGAGATCATCATCAACTGCGATGAGGGACGTCTCAGACGCCCGCTCCTGATCGTCAACGATGGAAGGACAGTACTCAGCAGGAAGCACATCGAAGGCATCCGCGCAGGTACCGTCACATGGAACGACCTCTTCAGCGAGGGAGTTGTCGAATGGATCGATGCAGAGGAAGAAGAGGACGCGCTCGTCCTCGTCTCTCCGTACGATGTACCCAAGAGATGCGAGCACTGCCACCACGCCCTGTCGCCCATGGATGCAGACTGGATGAACCCCGGAAAAGAGGGAGATGCCATTCTGAAATGCAAATGGTGCGGAGAGGAGTTCGCAGTGCTTTCTATGATCACAAAGAAGCACACACATATGGAGATCGACCCGATGGTCATCCTCGGAGTCGCAGCAGGAGTCGTTCCGTATCCGGAACACAACTCCGCACCCCGTGTGACAATGGGTGCAGGTATGGCAAAGCAGGCTCTGGGAATACACGCGGCCAACTACCGTATCAGACCCGATACCAGAGGACACATCATGCATTACCCGCAGGTGCCCATGGTACAGACGCAGACCATGGAGTTCATGGGATACAACCACAGGCCCGCAGGACAGAACTTCTGTATCGCGGTCCTTTCATACCACGGTTACAACATCGAAGATGCCCTTGTCATGAACAAGAGCTCTGTCCAGAGAGGACTCGGAAGGTCTACCTTCATGAGATCCTACCGTGCAGAGGAACGCCGTTACCCCGGAGGACAGGAGGACCACTTCGAGATTCCCTCGCCCGACATCATAGGTGCACGTGCGGATCTCGCATACACATCGCTCGGAGAGGACGGTCTCATATCGCCCGAGTCCGCAGTGGTCGGAAGCGACGTCCTTATCGGAAAGACATCGCCGCCCAGGTTCCTTGAGGAAGAGACAGATTTCCTTACGCCTCAGAAGAGGAGGGAGGCATCCGTCATCGTAAGGCCCGGAGAGAAAGGATATGTCGATTCGGTCATGGTCACGGAATCCGAGAACGGTTCAAGGCTTGTCCGTGTGAAGGTCAGGGACGAAAGGATCCCCGAGCTCGGTGACAAGTTCTGTTCCAGGTTCGGTCAGAAAGGAGTTATCGGAAGGCTCGTCGACCAGTGCGACATGCCTTTCACCGCAGAGGGAGTGACACCCGATCTGGTCGTCAACCCCCACGGTATTCCTTCGCGTATGACCATCGGACACGTGCTCGAAATGATCGCCGGTAAGGTAGGTTCCATGGAGGGACGTATCATCGACGGTACCGCATTCTCCGGTGAGAGAGAGGATTCCATTCGTGACGGTCTCGTCAGGAACGGATTCAGCCGCTCCGGAAAAGAGGTCATGTACGACGGAAGGACCGGACGCATGATCCAGACGGAAGTTTACACAGGAGTCATCTTCTACGAGAAACTGCACCACATGGTCAGCGGAAAGATGCACGTCAGGTCCAGAGGACCTGTGCAGATCCTTACCAGGCAGCCTACCGAGGGACGTTCCAGACAGGGAGGTCTCAGGTTCGGAGAGATGGAGCGTGACTGTCTTATCGGTCACGGAGCCGCAATGGTCATCAAGGACCGTCTGCTCGACGAGTCCGACGGTACACAGCAGTACATCTGCGGTAACCCCAACTGCGGTCATATAGCCATCATGGACAGGCACGGTTCGCTGTACTGCCCCGTATGTAAGAATAATTCCAGTATCTATCTGGTACAGACATCATATGCATTCAAACTGCTCATGGACGAACTCTTGTCCCTGGGTGTTGCTATGAGACTTCAACTGGAGGACCTCACATGATGCGCGGAATCACGAAAAGGATCGGATCGATCAAATTTTCCTGCGTCTCTCCCGAAGAGATCAGGAAGATGTCCGCTACGAAGATCATCACCGCGGACACATACGACGATGAGGGTTACCCCATCGACATGGGACTCATGGACCCTCACATGGGAGTCATCGAGCCCGGACTCCGCTGTAAGACATGCGGATGCAAAGTAGACGAATGTCCCGGACACTTCGGACACATAGACCTCGCGATGCCTGTGATCCACGTCGGATTCATCAAGGACATCAAGATGCTCCTCGAGAGTACCTGCCGCTCATGCGGAAGGCTCATGCTCTCTCCCGAGCAGATCAACGAGCGTGTCAAGGACATGGATGAGATGGTCGACCTCGGAGGAGACACGATCGACGTGAAGAACTTCTCCAAGATCACCGCGAAGGACGCATCCACAAAAGGTGTCTGTCCCTACTGCGGTGCCGAGCAGATCAAGATCAAGCTCGACAAGCCCACGACATTCAGGGAGGTCGACGACAACCACAAGCTCACCCCGAAAGAGGTACGTGAGAGACTCGAGCGTATCACCGACGACGACCTCAGGACACTGGGTATCGACCCTGCGACCTGCAGGCCCGAGTGGATGGTGCTCACTGCACTTGCAGTGCCCCCGGTCACGGTAAGGCCGTCCATCACACTGGATTCCGGAGACAGATCGGAAGATGATCTGACACACAAGCTCGTGGATGTCCTCAGGATCAACCAGAGGCTCAGAGAGAACCGTGACGCAGGAGCGCCCCAGCTGATCGTAGAGGATCTGTGGGAACTGCTTCAGTACCACGTTACCACATATTTCGATAACCAGACATCCGGTATTCCGCCCGCAAGGCACAGATCCGGACGTCCGCTCAAGACGCTGGCACAGAGGCTGAAAGGAAAGGAAGGACGTTTCAGATCCAACCTGTCCGGAAAGCGTGTCAACTTCTCGGCCCGTACGGTCATCTCGCCCGACCCGCTCCTGTCCATCAACGACGTGGGAGTGCCTGTCAAGGCAGCCAGGGAACTTACGGTGCCCGTGCACGTCAACCAGCACAATATCGATAAACTCAGGGAAATGATCGCCCGCGGACCCGAACCCGGAGACGACGGACCTTATCTTCCCGGAGTCAACTACGTGATCAGGTCCGACGGAAGGAGGATCAGGGTCACAGAGAGGAACGCCCAGGAGGTCTCGGAGAACATCGAGATCGATTACACCGTCGAGAGACAGCTGGTCAACGGAGATGTCGTCCTGTTCAACAGGCAGCCTTCGCTGCACAGGATGTCCATGATGGCCCACCG
>DAYM01000005.1:0-28452 GCA_002506905.1 Methanomassiliicoccaceae archaeon UBA328 | reverse complement strand
AGGATGTCCATGATGGCCCACCGTGTCAAGATCATGCAGGGACGTACGTTCAGGTTCAACCTGTGCGACTGTCCTCCTTACAACGCAGACTTTGACGGTGATGAGATGAACCTTCACGTCCTGCAGTCCGACGAGGCCCGTGCTGAAGCACGTATCCTCATGCAGGTCCAGGAGAACATCCTGTCGCCCAGGTACGGAGGACCTATCATCGGTGCGATCCACGATCATATCACCGGTGCATACTTCCTGACTCACAAGAATCCTCATTTCAACATGTTCGAGGCAATGAACATCCTGTCCAAGCTGGACAACATCGAGATACCCAAGCCTTTCATCGACGATGACGGTACCCCGTACTGGACGGGAAGGCAGCTCTTCTCGATCGTGCTCCCCAAGGACTTCAACACGACCTTCAAGGCGAACATCTACGACGATGAGCCCGAGGAAGGTCTTGTCAAGATCCGCAACGGTGAGCTCATCAGCGGAACCATCGATGTGAAAGCCATCGGAAACAGCAAAGGAAAGATCCTCGACCGTATCGCACGTGACTACGGATCCGAGCGTGCGGCCCAGTTCCTCAACGAAGTGACAAGGCTTGCACTCGGTGCACTGATGAATCACGGATTCAGTACCGGTATCGGCGACGAGGATATTCCCGAAGAAGCAGCGCTTCAGATCGCGAACTTCAACCAGGAATGTATCGACAAGGTGTCCCAGCTCGTGGATTCATACAGAGAGGGAACACTCGATCAGATGCCCGGACGTTCACTCAGGGAGACCCTTGAGGTGGAGGTCATGAAGGTCCTCGGTCAGGCTCGTGATGAAGCAGGACGTGTCGCAGGTAAACACCTCGGTATGTCCAACCCCGCTGTCATCATGGCGAAGGCCGGTGCCCGTGGTTCGATGCTTAACCTGTCTCAGATGGCAGGTTGTGTCGGTCAGCAGGCTGTTCGTGGTGAGAGGCTCGCAAGAGGATACTGGAACAGGACCCTTCCCCACTTCGAGAAGGGAGACCTCGGCGCATATGCCAGAGGATTCTGTTCGAACTCATACAAGTCCGGACTCACGCCTACCGAGTTCTTCTTCCACGCTATGGGAGGAAGGGAAGGACTGGTCGATACCGCTGTCAGGACATCAAGGTCCGGTTACATGCAGAGAAGGCTCGTGTCTGCTCTCGAAGATCTCAAACTTACCGGCGACGGAACCGTCAGGAACACCATCGGAACCGTCATCCAGTTCAAGTACGGAGAGGACGGAGTGGACCCCACAAGGACCGTAAGAGGAAAAGCGATCGATCTGGACGACCTCTTCGCAGAGGTAATGGGAGACGACGCAGAGGAACTTCTCCACCACATGGACGAGAATGACGCCGGAGACGATTACGGAGCCAAGGAGAAGGACGAGATGGAGTACACCGAGGAAGAAGACAACGAGGAGCACGACGATCTCGATACCGATTACGACGGAGGAGGTGAGTGAGATGGCTAAGAAAGATACTCTTAAGGCATTGATGAACAGGGAGGTCAGCGAAGAGGTCGCAAACCTTCTTCTGACCAAATACAACACCCTGAGCGCTATCAGCGCCGCAGGTACCGAAGAGCTCGTCGAGCTCGGACTCACCGAGGAAGAGGCAGAATCGGTCCTTGCCAAGATAGGCAAGCGCGCCGTGCGCAAGACCTCTGCCGCCAAAACAAAGAAAGCCGTCGAAGAGCCGGTTGCCGTGCCCATGGAGGAAGTTTTCCACCAGCACGAGTACACCGAATCCGAGAAGAGGCTTTTCGCAATCGTCGAGAAATACGACAAACAGCTGCCCATGAAGATCGTATGCGATATCGCAAGGGTCATCGAGGATGCAGATATCGACGACGAGACCTGCGAGAAACTCATCTCCGTTGCGGAGAGGATGTACACATCCCACCTGATGGACCAGAACGAGTCTGCCGGTGTGATGGCAGCCCATTCCATCGGAGAACCCGGTACGCAGATGAACATGCGTACTTTCCACTACGCAGGAGTTGCGAACATCAACGTCACACAGGGTCTGCCCAGGTTGATCGAAATTGTCGATGCCAGGCGCATACCCAGTACGCCTTCGATGAATATCCCCCTCACAGGGATCGCCGCCGAAGATGAGAACGTGGCACGCCACGTGGCGTCCGAGATCGAGATGACCTCGCTCCTGGACATTGCGTCGGTGGAGACGGATATCACAAACATGAGGCTGATCATCAGCCCCGATGTCCGTAAGATGGAGATCCGCGGACTTACCGTGGACGACATCGTAGAGAGACTGAACAAGGTGAAGGCAGTGCGCGGGCTCGTCGAGAAATCAGATTTCGACGTCGTCATCGCATGTAACGAAGCCTCGTTCAAGAAACTCGAGATGATGTACGATGCAGTCAAGAATGCCAAGATCAAAGGCATTGACGGTATCGCAAGGGCCGTTCTGTCGAAAATAGGCGGCAGTTGGAAGATCGTCACCGAAGGATCGAACCTCAAGGAGGTCCTGAAGGTGGAAGGAGTAGATGCGGAGAACGTCATGACCAACAGTATCCTGGAGGTCGCAGACGTACTCGGTATCGAGGCGGCAAGGAACTCGATCATCCACGAGGTCATGGGCACTCTGGGAGAAGCGGGACTTGACGTCGATATCAGACACATCATGCTGGTCGCAGACCTGATGACGAACGACGGTTACGTCAAAGCCATCGGAAGGCATGGAGTATCCGGTAAGAAATCATCCGTACTCGCAAGGGCGGCATTCGAGATCACCACAGCTCACCTGTTGCATGCTGCAATGGTCGGAGAGGTCGATCACCTCGAGGGAGTTACGGAAAACATCATAGTTGGACAGCCGATCACCCTAGGTACCGGTGCAGTAAACCTTATTTACACACCCAAGAAGAAAAAGGGGGAAGATGAATGAGCGAAGTAATAGACATAAGCAAGGCATTGAAGGCCGCGATCACCACCGGTAAGGTAGAGTTCGGGGTCGACCAGACTGAGAAAGCACTTAAAGCAGGTAAGGCCCAGATGATCGTTCTGGCAAGGAACTGCCCCAGTGAGACACTGAAGACACAGACCGATGTGAAAGTTCACATCTACGAGGGTAACAACATGGAGCTTGGCGCCCTCTGCGGTAAGCCCTTCTCTGTCGCTGCACTGGCAGTCATCGACAAGGGTACCTCTAACATCTTAACGTTGTGAGAACATGGCAGCAGATATCGTACTAACCGAGGACACGCTCAGGTATATCGCGCTGTTCGGATCGATCACCAAAGCAAATGCGATCGATTGCATGGATGTCGGGGATAAACTTGTGTTCGTTGTCGAGAAAGGACAGGGCAACATTGCCGTAGGTAAGAAAGGCGAGCATGTGATCAAGCTCAAGGAGAAGACCGGAAAGAACATCCAGGTAGTGGAGTATTCCGAGGATCCGGAGCAGTTCGTAATGAACGTCTTCCACATCTATAATCCTCAGAAGGTCGTTATCGAGCAGCGTGGAAACATCACGCACGCAACCGTCACGGTTGATCCCAAGCTCAAGGGACGTGCGATCGGCAAGGCCGGAAAGAATCTCCGTATCGCAAGGGATATCGTTAACAGACACCACGAGATCCAGAGCCTCAGCGTAGACTGAAGGTCTTCCACCTTCGATGCCTTCGGGCATCGGGTGGCCGAAAACGCTTTCACCCAAACACTTTACCTTTTACTTACTTTTTGAAAGACCCAGACATTGAAAATTCATCAATTGAGCGGTGTGCGCTCGACCTCGAGTCTGTCTGCGGTGGAGTATTCCTCGACTATGTAGCACTTGAAAGGCAGGTCCTTTGCCAGCTCTTCGAGCACCCACGAGGCGACCTCCATGCGCTTCTTCTGCTTATCGATATACATGAGCTCGTCGGTAACATCGTACTCTTCGCGGAGCAGTTTCGCGGCGGCATCCAGATCGTCGGAGTAGACGAGTCCTTTCAGCAGGGTGCCGTCCTCGGTCACTATATCGTATTCTTTGGCGATGTGGTTCGCACGGCGGATGAGCCTGTTCCTGAGCTGTACGCCGTCCTTGAACACGGACGAACAGAAATGGATAGGGGCCTTTCTGTTGTTCTTCATCAGTTCGATGGCCAGGTCCTCCGAGCCCAGGATGGCGGACGAGGTCTCGTCCTTGATCCTGAACCCATGGGATTCCATTATGTCCCAATTGCTTTCCGAGAATTCGAGTTCGTTGAGGTTGATGAACTTCACGCCGACGGATACCGCGTATTTGATGAGCGCATCCAATTCCAGGGCCATACCGGGTATTGCTGGCACTTCAATGCCCACGTCGATATGCACGCGGTCGATCACCTCTTTCAGACGGGTCTTTTCCATGTTTCCCCATACGCTCGGGGAGGGGTGGAACCTGATCTCGTCGAGTCCGGCCTTTTCGAGAAGTACGGCCTTTTCGGGATCTATCATCGAGGTGTAAAGATGGATATGATGCTCGGGACCGAAGCGTCCTTTGAGCAATTTGATCATGTCCAGGGTGCGGTCCATCACGCCGAGGGGGTCCCCGCCCGTGATCCCGGTGCCGGTGGCATCCATGGATTCCGCCTCGGCTATGATCTCTTCAGGGCTGAGCACCTTTTTCTCGTTGGCATAGACGACATCCTTTCCTTTCTTCTCGGCGGATACGGGGCAGTAGAAACAACCCGTTTCGCACCTTCCGGTGACCAAAAGTACCATTTTCGAACCCTGGATACAGTGTTTGCAGCCTTCTGCGAGGACCTTTCCGTTAATAGCGGAACCGCAGTCCAATCTTTTGATGCTCATTGTATATGTCATCGAGGCGATGGATTAATAATCATCGGATACGAATACGCGGATGATGAAGAAGGATACGCGTTTGGTGCTCGCATTGGACGAGACCGACAGGAAAAAGGCATTGAACATCGTCGATCAGGTAGCCGATCACATCGATGCCGTCAAGATCAACTGGCCGCTGGTACTTTCCGCCGGACCGGAGATGATAACCGAACTGTCCGAGCTTACGGATGTGGTCTGCGATTTCAAGGTCGCGGACATACCCAATACCGTCCATCTCATCGTCGAGAACGCCGTAGCCAGAGGCGCTTCCGCCGTTATAGTCCATGCTTTCACCGGAGAGGATTCCCTCACGGAGGCCGTGAAGACGGCCGGGAACGATGCCGAGATCTACGCAGTCACCGAAATGAGCCACCCGGGAGGAAAGATGTTCACGGCACTTCATGCCGAGGAGATGGCCAGAATGGGCGTCAGATGCGGAGTTGCAGGCTTTATAGCTCCGGCGACACGTCCGGAAAGGGTCAAGGCGATCCGTTCGATCATCGGAGACAGGAAGATCATGTCTCCGGGCGTAGGCGCACAGGGCGGTTCCGCATCTGCAGCGATAGCCGCGGGCGCGGATTATGTCATAGTCGGCAGGGCCATCTGTAAATCGGATGACCCAGCAGCAGCCGCAAAGGCAATTTGCGACGATATACGTACAGTTCTTTGAAAGACTGTCCGTTTAACCCTTTCCTTTTCCCCTATTATATAAACGCGGGCGCGGTAAACCTATATATAGGGATTCTTTCATCAACCATTATTCTTTAAACGGAGAATTAAGAATGCGCAAATTTGCAATCAAGTCAGCCGCCCCCTCGGGAGAAGGGGATGTCCGCGGGTCAGACGACAGCGGACAAGGATGGTTTAGAAAGAAATGGCGCTTGATCACACTGTTGGCGATCGTTGTGATAGCTTTTGTTATCAGATTCGTTTTTGCCTATGGTATCTCCGCAGGGGACAATTATGCGTTGTCCGGCGGAACAAGTGCCTCCAGCCACCTAAATTCGATCATCAGCATACTCAGCGGAACGTTCACCACCACCGATTCGGCACTCAACTACCCTCTCGGTTCGTTGAACATTTACCCGCCTCTCATGGATTTCATCATGGCAGGCGTCGCAGGACTCGTATCGCTGTTCGGGATCTCCACTGCCACGGCAGCGGCTGGTACGCTTGCATGGTCCACACCCATACTTGCAGCCCTTACATGTTACCCCGTCTACCTCGTAGCAAAGAAGATGTTCAGGGATGATGAGAAGATAGGCCTGCTTGCAGCACTCTTCTACGCTCTGTTCGCCCTGCTCATCATGACGACTGTGTTCTCCAACGGAACAGAATACGCATTTGTCGGATTCATGTTCGCCTGGATGGTCTACTTCATGCTCAAAGCATTCGAAGAGGTCGACACGTCGAAGAGCGAGGGATTCAAAGCACTTTTCAGCAACAAGACAATACTGAAGAACACGCTCATTGCGGGAATCCTGTTCCTGGTCATTGCATTGTCATGGAACCAGTTCAGGACCGTATTGACATGCCTCATTGCCCTTATGGCCATACAGGCACTCATCGATCGTTTCAGATCGAAGGATATCTCCCTGACGGTCGGTATCTACTCCGTCATAATCCTAATGGGTGTCCTCATTTCCGCGCCTTACTATATCAGCGCAGGACTGTGGAGCGCACTGTTCTCCGGAGCACTTCTGGCTGCAGTAATTGCAGCAGTACTTGTGCTTGTGTTCGCTTTCACAGCAAAGAAGTCCTGGGCTCTTATGATCCCGGCACTCATCGTTGTCGCGGTCGCTATCATCGCGGTGCTCGCATTCGCAGCCCCCGATCTGTTCAGCGCACTCATTTACGGCAACAGCTACTACGAAGGAACTCTCATGAGCGCCATTATGGCATCTTCGCACACATCGATCTCCGCATACGCCGCCTACTACGGATGGCTCACAATGTGGCTCCCTGTGTTCGTATTCCTCAGGATGCTCTACAAGTACCGCAAACATGCAGATTCAAAGGTCTACTCTTTCACGATGTTCTTCATCTTCGCGATGTTCTTCATCGGATGGTATTCCACAAGCAATGCGGTCATCGCGGGAATCGGTTTCGCGGTCGTTTCGTCTGCAGCGGTCATATTCGCTATCAGGTGGGTCGGTCTGAAGGACTATTTCTCCGGTATGAAAGGCGGGGACCTCAAGTCCAAGGCCAAGAAGATCGCAAAGCCCATACCCCTTGCCGCGGTCATACTCGGTGTAGTGCTCATTCTGGCACCTAACATCGTCTATGCGATCGATGCATCCACATCCACGAACGCCGACGGCGACAGCTACTTCGGCGGTCTCGGATACACAGTATCAACAACAGATTCCAGCTCGATGAACAAACTCTGGGCCTCCTACTCCGACGAGGAGAAGGAAGGAGCCCTCGTCACGTGGCTCAGCTACTCCAGCGATGCAGCTTACAAAGGCGGATTCGATTCTGTCACCGATACGATCGGCGGCGGTTCGTCTGCCATGGCAAATATCCTTCTGGCCGACGGCAGTGCCGGGGCAACAGCGGGAATGGCAGTGCGTCTGATGCTGACCAATGATATAGCGGACTTCAAGTCCGTTATAACGTCCGCGGGACTCGACTACGACACAATTGCCGATTACGTCAATGATCCGTCGTTTGCGATCCTTAAGGTCAACTCGGACATCGAGACATATTCCGGAATCAGTTCAAGCCTTACAGGCGAGAACGCACAGTACCTCGTACTCATCAACTACCTCACGACAGAACTCAGCGAGCCTGATCTCGACAGCTTCTACGACGCGGTATGCGGAGTATGCGGTGAGAACATCTCATACGTTGCCGTCAACGGCAATATGATCCCGATATACTACGGTGACAGTACATACTTCTCTTCGATCGCGTACTTCAATAATTACACGCTTGGCTCGTATGGTGAGGTCACAGAGTTCTATTCCGTCAGCACATCCACCGGTTATTACAGCTACACGGACGCGATGTACGAGACATTCTTCTGGAAGTCTCTCATCGGCCCCTCAGCAGATTATTACGGAATCACCTCGTCGGTATCCTATCTCAACGCTCTTGCGCTCAGCGATGGAACCGTCAAAGCGATCCCCGGATACGGACTCACAAACTACTCCGTAGCATATTGGACGGTCATGTATAACGCCGACAGCGACGCAACACTCGCATCCGACGGATGGGAGGAGATGAACGGTTATGAGGCCATCGCACTGCAGAATGAGCAGGGCGGACTCATCAACTACCTGTCCGGTGTCGTCCTTCTGGAATATGCCGAGAGCACAGGTAACACCGTTTCCGGAAATATCTCGTACACCACAGACAGCGGAACAGCGGCCGCCGAGGGAATCGAGGTCATCGTCTACACACTGATGGACTACGATACCAGCGGAACGATCAGATACGTACCTACGAGCGTTGCAACAACCAACGCCCACGGAGAGTACAAGGTCGTCGTGCCTACCGATGCAGACTACTACGTGACATACTCGTCCGGAGCCACGACCACGGCGGGCGGAACGGTCATTGCCACATTCAATGCGGGCGAGATCGACACCGATTACGTCATCGGAGCCACAACATACTCCGGTACGGTCTCTGTCAACGGCGAAGCATACGAGACAGATATTTACATAAAGATAGTAGGAGCAACGTCCGGATACACCGCAGAATGCGAGACCTCCAACGGTCAGTTCTCATTCACCGGCCTTATCCCCGATTCCTACACGGTATCGGTCTACAACGCCGATGGTACCGCGGTCACATCGACCACGGCAAATGTCGTTACCGGATCCAACTCCGGAGCGGTCATTGCACTGAAAACGGGAACCATCACAGTGACGGTCACCGATGAATACGGTGCATCGCCCGATGACGGTCAGATCGTCGCAACGGACACATCCAACGGATACCAGTTCACGGCAGACATCGAGGACGGAAAGGCAGTACTCGCAGTATCTGCATCCAAATACACCCTCTCCGCTACCGACGGAAAGATCATGATCTCCGCCAGCTCGTCCATCACGGTGAGCAGCGGCGGATCCAAGACATCCACGGTCACGGTCTATGATTCCAAGACCATCTCGGTCACCGGAGCACCCTCGGGCGCCGCGGTCACCGTTGAGGCACTGGGATACATGACCGTGACGACCACAGGCAGTGTGGCAGTACCTGTCAGCGGCGGAAGCACCGGCGAACAGTACACCGCATATGCGGTCGTCGGCGGCACGGTCTATTACGGAACCGGAACGGGATCCTCGATCTCGATGTCATCCTCTACGGGATACACGATCTCCGGTAACGTCACGGACTCTGACGGAAACGCAGCCAGCGGAGCTACGGTGGCATTCATCGCCTCCAACAGATCCACATACATATTCACGGCAAGTTCGGCAGACGACTCCAAGGGAGATTACTCTGCGGTCCTCCCCGCAGGAACATACACTCTGTATGCCTATGACGGAGACGACAGCGCATACCTCGGATCATACACCGTAAGCGCGGATGCGACCAAGGATATCGAGATGGACGAAGGCCGTACGCTCACGATGACGCTCAACTACTACACGCAGCTGACGTCCAGCGGAACGAAGGGAATCGCATTCGTCGATGTCACCTTCGCAACCGATGACTACAGCATCGTCATCAAGACGAACTCCAGCGGAAAGGTATACTTCTACGTGCCCGTCAACAAGGCAGTGACCGCATCCATCGATGGATTCAACACTACGGAGTTCTACTGTGCGGCACAGTCTCAGGAATTCTCGTCCGGAACTGGAGATTCGTCCAGTACCTGGACACTCACATCCGATCCCGACAAGCAGGGGGATTCCGATACCTACGTCAAGCAGGTAACGGTCTCATCCACATACGAGATCACACTGACCCTGTACAGAGACAGCGATGTCACATACACGTTCAGCGGATCGAAGACCATACCCGTAGGAAGATACACGGCCACCATCGCAGGAAGCACAGGTTACTACTTCGACGGATCGGTCTACGTCTACCCCGGACAGAGCGGTGCACTCGACATCGACGGTATCGAGGTCGTTACGGTGACACTCAACGCATCTGTCAATGACGCGTTAACGGTGACCGCACTCGAGAACGATGATGAGGAGACAGGTTCCTACTATGTCGACGAGGACAACGCCCTTGTCTACTACGTACAGGTAGGCTTCTCCTACACCTTCAAGGCACTTTCGGCATCCACAGGAACCGAGACCATCGCATACGGTTCGGTCAGCAACGCATCTTCGAATGTGACGATCGACCTTTCCAACAAGGCAGAGGTCGTCACCATCTCCGGATACGTGGGAGCAGCCGCCGACGGAACACTGACGATGGAGTACGGATCTATATCCATACCCTTCACGGTAAGTTCAGGTGAGTTCGAGATAGAGGTCCCCAAGGGACAGGCAATGACCCTCAGCTCCGAGGTCTCGCAGACCAACAGCGACAGGGATTACATCACATACGTCTACACTTCGACGGTCACTCTGACCTCCGATGCAGTTGTGGACGGTGCGGTCGTGAACATGGCCTCTACGACGACCAGTGTCAAGAACACATCTCTCATCACCGAGGGAAGCCAGTCATTCTCCAACGGAGTGGGAACGGTCACGATCTACGTCGAGAACGACGGAGATTACGCCAACACCTACCTCCTGACCGCAGGATCGGCATGGGTCCTCGATAAGACCTATGTACTGACCGTCGCGGCAGGCGCAACGGGATCCGTGACCATCACGGGATACTACGACGAGGACTTCGTCGGAGCAGGAAACGAGAACCTTTCGGTCGTCGTTACCGATATCTCCGGAAACGAGATCGGAACGCACGTCATAAGCGGTACGGGATTCACCGGAACCAGCACGGACACATACGTGGACGTCGCCGGAGCCGATGACGCATCCAACGATGCATCGACCACCTACGAGTACCTGTATGCAGTGACGATCACCAACAACGATTGTTACCTCAAGACCGCAGTGGTCACAGCAACATGTGATGACGCGGATTGGACAGTGACCATTGCCGACGAAGATCAGTATATGGTATTCGCAAGCGGTTCGTCCTTCACGGTGAACGGTTTCGGAACCACAACGCTCTACGTCAAGGTCATCTGCAGCGACGGATCGTCCAAGGCGATCCCCGATGCGGATATCTCGGTATCTATCAGCGGAGAGACACTCAAGACGAACAGCAGCGCTGTCAGCGTCTCCGGATCTGTCGCAACGATGTCCCTGAGTTCACTCCAGGTGTCCTTGGATACCGACAACATGGAAGCAGACGGCGACAACATCTACAACACTCCCAGCACCGTGCCTACCCTCTTCTGGGTACTCTTGGCACTCTGTGTCCTGGGTCTGATCTTTGTTGTTTGGACCGGCTCTAAGAGGGGGGTGTTCACACGCAGAAAGTAAACACGATGATCGTGGCAGTAATGGCCCTCGCACTTGTCTTCATGGCAGGCGCGGGCCTCATGGCCGCAGATTCCAGCGCAGATGACGCTACGACAAGCATAGTATTCGACAGCAGCTCGGTTGCGACCGAGGCAACGGTCGACGCTACTATAACGTTCAACTACACGGGCACATACGAGCAGATCGAAGTGACATACACTGCGAAGCTCACCAACAGCAGCGGTACCACCCAGTCCGATGCGGTATCCCCGTCCACCGGAAGCCTGAGTCCCGGTGTCAAAGAGACACTGACGGTCACGGCGCCCGAAGATGCGGGAACGTACAAGCTCACAGTGGTGTTCGAGTACACCGTAGACGACGGAGATGAGGTAGAGGTAACCAACAGCGCATCGCTGAAGGTCGTTACCGCAATCACGCTGTCGGTCGATCTGACGAACAACTCTACTGTCGATATCACCAACCTTCTCCTCGACTTCTATGTCGACGGCAAGAAGGTCAATGACGACCCCGTCAAGGTGTCCATCGCAGCCGGAGAGACCGAGACCGCATCGTATGACAAGTATGCACCCGAGAACCTCTCGGGCGGATCTCATACCCTGAGCGTCCAGGTGAACGAGGACTCGCTGCTCGCAAACAGCATCACGGGACTTGACGATGACCATACATTCTATGTCGGTCACTCCAGCTACAGTCTCCTGAATGTGCTGATGGCGATCTTCCTGATCCTGATCATCATCCTGGCGATCTACATCTACCGTAAGCCCGTAAAGAACTACGGAAAGCCCAAGGCAAGGCGTTAAGAATAAACAGGGGCCAATACCCCCTTTCCTTACATTTTTTCAGCTTTTCAATATCGCTTTATATGACGTATTTCGATACCACGGTCATGTGTTTGGATGTCACAACATATGTCCTGTCTCTGAAGTCCTACGGAGCCAGATTGCTGGCACGCGTGGGAAAGGATCCGGATGCAGACTCTGATTACAAATATTGGTCGGAGACCGCGCTGAACCTTCTGTCCAATGCGGAGAAGGATCTGCCGGATCTAGGTGACGATATGTCCGGAAATATCAAAGCGATAATCGTTGCATTGGGCGCGATCGACAAGACGGATGTTTGCAAGTTCATGTACTGCGATGCGTATTTCTCGCCGGCCAAATGCTCCGGCAGATGCTGACCGGGGATCGTCGGCCCATGGTTTAATATGGGCGTTCGCATACTATCTCCGTTCAAATGTCATCGAATATGAATCTAATGACCAAAGGAACGGCGGTCGCAGCACTGATCGTTCTCGTGTTCTCCGGTGTCCTTGTTCTCTGCAGCGGCTGCGAAGTATCGGATGCCGCTTTCGAACTCACAGAGGACGGCGTGAAATATGAGATACTTGACGGAAACGCAGCCGTCTACGATCACGACGATGATACTTTCCCTTCCGACGGAAAGATCACCATTTCGGCGGCAGTGACCATCGACGGAAAGGAATACAAGGTCACTTCGATCGAGGACGGTGCGTTCAGCGGCTGTGAGGACCTGGTGTCCGTCACGATCCCGGAGAATGTGACCGCCATCGGAGACGATGCGTTCATGGACTGTACCAATCTGAAGACGGTAAGCCTGCCCGAGAGTCTGGTGACCGTCGGCAAGTATGCCTTCGATTCATGTTCCTCGCTGACATCGGTCACAATGTACGGGTCGGTGACCACGATCGGAGAGTTCGCATTCAGCGATTGCACCGCACTTACATCGATCACGATACCCGAGAGCGTTTCATCCATCGGAAGCGATGCCTTCTTCGGCATAACATTCTATGACACCGACGGAACGACGAAGATCACAGACCTTTCCGAACTTCCCGGTCACACGTACAACGGAAGTTCCGGAAAACTCGTAAGAGCGGCCGAGAGCGGAAACGGATGGAGCCTCGTATGGATCCTGGTGGCCATCGGTATCGTCATCTTCATAGCCGCGATAATATACGTGATAGTGGTCGCTGTCAGAAGCGGCTGGCTGCTCTCATGATATGGGCGGTCCCGTAAAACGGACCGTTCATCATCTTCTTTTGATCAGGTATCGAGAAGTTTCTTCGATTCGGTGTAGAGCCTCTTCGCCGGCCCCAATGTGGCCCAGCCGTCCTCTGCGGTTATGAGTTTGAGATTCATCTCCCTGCAGAGTTCTTCGGCGCATTCCTGATAATGCTCCCTGTCGCCTAGGCCGGTATCGATCTTCACCGCGTACTGATAGCCGCACATCTCGAAGATCATCCTCATCATGGCCTTGTCGCTTTTATCCGACCCTTTGAACAGGTCCATGGAACCCAGGAAGTCCTCCCAGTTCGTGGCCATGCTGGGTGTGAGGAAGAGCATTCCGGTGTACTTCTTGATCAGACCGAGATATCTAGAAGTGCCTCCGACGGCAACGCCTATGCAGTCGTCGCAGACCTTTCCCTCTTCGTCGCGGAATATCGTGACCGGGGTGGACATCCTGTCCTTGGCCCATTTGGAGATGTCCCATCCGTAGTTGCCGCATAATCCGTAATACATCGCAAGGACATCGAATCTGGGGCCGTAGAACAGGACCCCCTCTTCGACCTTGGCCTTCAGGTCCTTGGGTTCTGCGTGGAGGCCCAGTTTGTTCATCAGGATGACAACGCTGTATTCGTCCGGATCGAGGTCCATAGAGGTGTTGAGGTCATACTCGCTCATAAGGTCGTAATCGACGCCGTACTTTCCCATCTTATACTTCAGGCTGCCGGCCTCTTCGACGTCCACCACATAGACGTGTTTCTTTTCCATATCGGAGGTCAGACTGTAGATGAGCTCATCTTCCAGCATCGGACAGGCTATGACTCCGAGTGAACCCTTGGTCATAAGATACAGAATGCCGTCCGAGATTATAACTTCATCCTCGAAGCGGCTATGGCGGTCGCCAGATCGGAACGTGTCTTCTCCATGATGCCTCTGGCGATGTCCTGTTTCCTTCTGATGGGCGCTACCGCATCGGGAACGTCGAAGAGCATTATGGCGTCCGAGATCTCCTCCATGTCGGAGAACAGGTCCTTCGCCTTTCCGAGGTCGGAGGACATGAGATGCGTGAGAAGAAGTCTTCTCATCTCTCCCAAAACATCGCAAAGGCCCATTGCCCAGGCCTTAGGGGATATCCCGAGTACTTGGTAGGACGGGAGTTCCTTTTTGCCGTAAACGGCAAGGAAGAGCCTTGCTTCGGCGAATTCCATCATCGCATCCTCTGCCGCGGGACCGCAGAGTATCTCGGGGCTGTTCCCGACCGATGATATGAGATCTGCCATGAGACGGTCCATGATCCCGACGGCCTCCATGTCCGGTTTTCCGAGATGGATCGAATGGATCACTGCCTTCGTGCTTCTGATGACCGCTCTGGAACCGGCGATCGCCGTGTTCCTGGCACTTTCGGTATCTCCGAGCCTTTCCATGACCTCGTTCGCGTTCTCGGTAAGTCCTTTCATCTGTTCTTCTCCAGTCCGTTGTAGTATCTTCTGCGGAGGGCTATGCGGAAGTCCTCTTCGTTGGTACGGTATGAGAATTGATACGGGTCCACAGGTATGAACTCTCTGTCCAGATAGACGGTGTCCGCAAGCGTGAGGGCGTCTGCGCGTGCGAGACCGAAGTTCACTTCCTTTCCCGCAAGTGCCGCTTTGACATCTTCCGGTGTTGCTCTGCCTCTTCCCACGGTAATGATCGCGGCGGAAATACGGCGGATCATGTTCCAGAGGTAGTATCTTGCTTTGAACGAGAGGATCATTACCCCCTCTTCTTCCCGGACATCTATGGATTCTATCGTTGTGACGGTGGGTTTTCCGTCAGGCCTGCAGAATCTCAGGAAATCATGTTCTCCGACGAAAAGTTCGGCGCATTCCTTCACGGCCTTCGGGTCTATGTTCCTGTTCGGGATGGAATATTCGTAGATGCGCCAGTCGGCGAAACGGGGATTGAAGGTCTCGTCCGTTTCGAAATAGCTTCTGTAGAATACCCTTTCGGAATTCGCATTCAGAGCTTTGAGGAGGACGACGGGGTCCTCGAAATCGGTGTTGAAGACGGCCACATTCCCGAGGGCGTTGACGCCTTTGTCCGTCCTTCCGGCCATGTGGAGGTCGATCTTCTCGGGACGGATATGCAGAACTGTGCAGAGATCGTAGATGATCTCTCCTTCCACCGTTCTCAGATACGGCTGCCTCTGCGAGCCGTTGAATCCTTCGCCCGTGTAGGCGACCTTTACGGCCAGATATCTCATGGGCGCAGCTGTTTCATGTGGTCCACCCTGCGCTGGACCAGTTCTTTGGTACCGATGTCGTGGCGTACGAAGACCGCGTCGCATTTGACATACTGAAGTGCTTTCTCGCAGTTCTGTTCTGCCTCTTCGAGGGTATCTGCGATACCGACGACACCGACGCTTCTGGATGTTCCGGTGACGAGCTCTCCGTCCGCGTTCGTGTCGACGTTCGCGTAATACGCTTCGGCGCCACATTCTTGGATGGCGTCCATGTCTACCGAGATCTTATGTCCGGATTCGGACTTCACCCCGTATCCTTTGGGTACGACATATTTGCAGACCGTTGCCTTGTTAGCGAATTCCACATCGTCCTTCAGTTTTCCGGTGGCCATGTCCTTGATGAGGCCGGTGAATCCGGTGACGAGGATGGACAGGACGTTCATTGCCTCGGGGTCTCCGAACCTGGCGTTGATCTCGATGATTTTGGGTCCTTTTGCGGTCAGCATGAACTGTCCGTACATGGGTCCGCGGTAGGGGCATCCTTCCTGCGCCATGGCATCCACGATGGCCTGGAGGATCTTCAGCGCCTCTGTCCTGTCCTCTTCGTTGACGAAGGGAAGCAGATGGTTCGCATCGGTGTACGATCCCATTCCGCCGGTGTTGGGTCCCACGTCGCCCTCGTAGGCTCTCTTGTGGTCCTGTACCAACGGCATGGGGACGATCTTCTTTCCGTCGACGAACACCATTTGGGTGAATTCCTCTCCGACGGCCTTCTCCTCGAGGATGACGCCGGCTCCGCCGACATGGTTCTCGAAGATCTCGTTGATGTACTCCATGGTCTCCTCGAAACTGTGGAGATGTTCTCCCTGGACCTTGACGCCTTTTCCGCCGGTGAGTCCGATGGGCTTGACGACTATCTCTTCGCTGAGTGTCTTGAGATAGGCCTCGGCATCTGCGGCATTTTCGAAGCTGGCATATTTGAGGTTGCCTTCGATGTTGTATTTGCTTACGAGCTCCCTCATGAATTGTTTCGAGGTCTCGATCCTGGCGGCGGCCTTGGTGGGCGCCGCGCATTTGACGCCTATGTTCTCAAGGGCGTCGGTGAGTCCGGCGCCGAGGGGTGCCTCGGGGCCGATGTAAGCGTATTCGATGTTGTGCTCGAGTGCGAAATCGCAGATACCGTCCACGTCCATCTCGCTGATGAGCTTGTATTCTTTGGCCCTGGCAAGAATGCCGGGGTTGGCATTCTTCATGACTGCGTAAATCTCGGCGCCGGACCTGAACAGCGCCTCTACGGCCGCATGTTCCCTTCCTCCGCCTCCCACGGTCAGTACCTTCATTTTTGATCCCTCAGAGTTTCAGCGCCGCGAGGATCTCGTCGATGCCCTCGTCCTTTTTGACGCTGCATTTGTAAATGTTCTTCAATCCGCCGGTGAGCTTGTTGTAGTCTCTGGCTATGGCCTCGGGGTCCACATCGACGGCCTGTGCGATATCCATCTTGTTGAGGATGGCGACGTCGGAGTGCGTGAAGATGTCATGGTGTTTCCTGACCATGTCGTCCCCTTCCGTTGTGGAGATGACGACGACCCTGTAGTCCGTTCCCAGGGGGAAGTCGGCGGGGCATACAAGGTTCCCGACATTCTCGATGAAGACCACGTCGTATTTGTCCAGGTCGATCTTTTCGAGGGTCTTCTTCACAAGATTCGCATCGAGGTGGCATTCGTGGCCCGTATTGCAGTTGTAAGCATCCAGTCCGGATTTCTCCATCCTGCTGAAATCATCATCGCCGGTGACATCTCCCGCAATGGCGCAGACCCTGAGGCCTTTTGCCCTGAGCTTCTCTCCGAGCTTGATGATGAGTGCGGTCTTTCCCGCACCGATGGATCCCATGAAATCAACGCTTTTGATACCGTGCTGCTTGAGCATACGGTAATTCTCATGGGCGATCTTGTTGTTCTCTCTCAGGACATCGTATTCCATACCGACTTGGACTATGTGCATAATGAACAGGATAGGTTTCTTCCTATTAATATTGCTACTCAATAGGACTAATGCGCATACGCGCGTACTAGAAAGTGTCATAAAGAGCGAACCGATATGTGGCGACGAACAGTATGAGCTATTCCGAATCACTTTCCAAATTATTGGGTTCGATAGGGGCGGAAGAGGGTTCCGTCCTTGAGGCGGAGTCCAAAGGACGCAGCTTCAAAGGCACCCTTATGCCCCATCACGAATTCAGCGCACCGGACGTTCTGATCCTTAAGGTCAAGAGCGGTTACAACGTAGGTATCAGGATCTATGACGATTCGACGGTTAAGGTCGTCGACAAGCCCATAGCCAGAGTAAGGAAGGAGGTGACGGTGGAGCCCAAGAAGGGACTGCCGAAGATCGTCCTCATCGGTACCGGCGGTACCATTGCATCCTACGTCGATTACAGGACCGGTGCGGTCCATCCTGCCCTGTCCACCTCGGACATGGTCAACGCGGTCCCCGAGATCAGGGATGTCGCGAACATCGAGGCACGCGTCCTCTTCTCCATATTCTCGGAGAACATGAACGTGGACAACTGGCAGAAGCTGGCGGATGCGGTCGCGGAAGAGATCAACAACGGGGCCGATGCGGTCATCATCCCCCACGGTACGGATACCATGGGATACACCGCGGCGGCGTTATCGTTCATGCTTCCGGATGTTCCCAAGCCGGTGGTCCTCGTCGGGGCCCAGAGGTCTTCCGACAGGCCTTCCTCGGATGCTTCCTCGAACCTTATGGCGGCGGCAAGGTTCTGCACCAAAGGCAACAGGGCGGGCGTGTTCGTGATAATGCACGACACCCCCGGAGACGATTCGTTCGCTGTCCATACGGGTACAAGGGTAAGGAAGATGCACACGTCCAGACGTGATGCGTTCCGCAGCATCAACGTGCTCCCCGTCGCACACATAGACAGGGACGGAAATATCCGGTTCACGGGCGAGGGGCGCCCGGTCTCCGACGGAAAGGCGGAGGTAAGGAATGCGATGGACGGAAACACGATCCTCCTTCAGTTCTACCCCGGAATGGACCCTGCACTGTTCGAGGGCCCGATAATGAAGAGCAGGGGAATAGTCATCGCGGGCTCCGGTCTCGGTCATGTGAATGAGAACATGGTCCCGCTGATCAAGAAGGCATGCGACAACGGTGCGGTCGTCGTTGCCACATCACAGTGTCTGAACGGAAGGACGAACCTGGAGGTCTACAACACCGGAAGGGATATGCTGTCCGCAGGCGCGATAACGGTACTGGACATGCTGCCGGAAACGGCATATGTCAAACTAATGTGGGCCCTGGCCAACACCAAGGACACGGAGGCCGCCAAGGCGGTAATGCAGACGCCTCTTGCAGGCGAGATGAGCGACAGGAGGACCATCGATGTCTGAAGAATACGAGATGATGTGCGGTATCGAGATCCACCAGCAGCTCGATACAAAGAAATTGTTCTGTTCATGCGAGAGCTGTCTCTGCGAAGAGGGAGAGGGCAGCTATTACAGAAGGCTGAGACCCACAACAAGCGAGATGGGAGAGATTGATCCCGCCGCACTGGCACAGTTCCAGAGGCACATGGGATACAGGTATCAGTGCAGCCCCGGGACCACGTGTCTCGTGGAGCTTGACGAAGAGCCTCCACATGATGTGAACGCCGATGCGATGGAGACCACGCTGGTATTCTCCACGATGCTCGGCGCGAGCATCATCGACGAGGTCGAGTTCATGAGGAAGATCGTCGTGGACGGTTCCAACACCTCCGGATTCCAGAGGACATCGCTTGTCGCCACCGACGGTTCCGTCGATGTCAACGGCAAGAAGATCGGCATCCTCTCGGTCTGTCTCGAGGAGGATGCCGCACGTAAGATGGAGGCGACCGCCTCCGAGATCACTTACAGGCTGGACCGTCTGGGTATCCCGCTCATCGAGGTCGCTACCGCGCCCGATATGAGGACACCCGAAGAGGTCATGGAGGTCGCTTCGAGGATCGGTACGCTGCTCAGGGCCACCAAGAGGGTCAAGCGCGGCATCGGTACGATCAGGGAGGACCTGAACATCTCGATCCCCGGCGGAGCCCGGATCGAGATCAAAGGTGTGCAGGAGCTCAGGATGCTTCCGGACTTCGTGAGGAACGAGGTCAACAGGCAGAAGATGCTTCTCAGGATCAAAGAGATCCTTACAAAAAGAGGGACGAAGGCGGTCGGTTTCGATACCGTCGACGTCACCGACATATTCAAGACGTCCGAGTCCAAGGTCATCAAAGGCGCACTCGGCGACAAAGGAAAGGTCATCGCGGTCAGACTTCCCGGATTCGCGGGAGTGATGAACGGCGACAACAAGACCCTCAGACTGGGTTCCGAGATGGCACAGTATGCACGCACGAAGGGCGTGAAGGGAATATTCCATTCGGACGAGCTTCCCAACTACGGTATCGAGCAGTCCTATGTGGACGATCTCAGGAAATTCCTCGGAATGACCGGCGAGTTCGATGCGTTCGTCATCTGCGCCGCAAAGGAGAAGAAAGCGATGGAGGCCCTGGAAATGGCCGTAGGAAGGGCCAATCAGGCGCTCATCGGAGTTCCCGAGGAGACCAGGGACCCTCTGCAGGACGGTACGACGAAGTATTCCAGGCCTCTTCCCGGAGCCGCAAGGATGTATCCGGAGACCGATGTGCCCCCGACCATCATCACGGCGGAAAGGCTTGCGCGCATAGCAAAGAACCTTCCGGAATTCCCCGAGGAGACCGAGAAGCGTCTGATGGCGCAGTACAAGATCAATTCGCAGCAGGCGCATCAGATCGTCAAACAGAGCCAGGATGAGATATTCGCGAAGATATCCGACGAATACGGAATGGCCTCTGTGGCGGCGACCATGTTCCTCAACACGTTCACGGAACTCGAACACGAAGGCCTCGATATGACCGCAGTGAAGGACAAGCAGCTGTTCAGGATGTTCTCCCTTCTCAAGGAGGACCGTTTCTCCAAGGAGGCCCTGCCGGCGCTCCTGAGGGAGATGGCGGTCGGGACCGATGTGGAGAAGGCGATCAAGAAGCTCGGATTGGAAGCGGTCGATGCGGATGAGGCATCAGCCGTCATCGCGAAGATCGTCAAAGAGCGTGAGGACTTCGTCCGCAGCAAGGGAATGGCCGCGATCGGTCCGCTGATGGGCCCCGTCATGGGAGCGCTCAGAGGAAAGATCGACGGTCAGAAGGCCAACGAGCTGCTGTCCGAAGAGATCCGCAAGATCATCAATTGAGATGGATCTCCAGGACCTTCAGTTTCTCGAAGAACAGCGGAAGCTCTGAGAGTTCGTTGACGTAATGGTCGTCCAGAAGGGCATCCAGTTTCTCCTGGTCCATCAATGAGGACACTACGATGATGAGCCTTCCGTTCATGTTCAGATGATCGGGGGCCTCGGCCACCAGTCTGGGAAGCGGTCCCATTCCGTCCTCTCCTCCGGACCATGCCTTTGCCAACTCGCCTTCGTCGCTCACGGGAAGATAGGGGAGGTTGAAGACGATGGTATCGAACTTCTCCGGGACATTCTGAAAAAGATCGGATCCCCTGGCATCCACCTTGACGCCGTTGGCCTCGGCGTTCTTTCCGGTAAGTTCCACCGCATGAGGATTGATATCAACCGCGACGACATCCGCTCCGCTGTGGGCGCAATGGATGGCAACGATCCCGGAACCGCACCCGATCTCCAATACGGATTCAGGCGGTTCCACGTCGAATGATTGGATGAGCATGATGCTGTCTTCCGATGGCGGATAGACATCGTCGGCCTCGGCGATGTTTATGGCGGGATCGTATTTCATAGAAATGAATATCGCATGAGGGTATCATTAACGTTGCTGTCGGGGCCAACCCATCATTGTCTTGATTCTGATGAATGCGGGAGCGGATTACATTTTCATAGATGTTATGACATACGACTCAAGCTATGCGACATACGCTGAAGACAAAACAGATCTTGCAACAGTAGTGGACGCTGTGAACAACGGAGACATCTATTCGACACTCGTCTACAAATTCTATGGAACCAACTGGGAAACGGAACTGATGAATGCATACTACATCGGATCGGTCCTCGACCCCACATGGCGCGCATGATGATCGGCGACGATCACAGATTCCTCATCCCTATGTCGATGGTGTTCGGAATGCTGCTGATGCTGATCGCAAATACCGTCGCTATGAACATCGTCCGTCCGATGATACTGCCTGTCGGTCTGTTGACATCGCTTCTGGGCGGACCCGCATTCATATACCTTCTCATCAGGAGGTACAGAAAATGAAACTGGAAGTTGCAGGGATGTCTTTCGGGTACACCTCAGACGATGTGCTTTCAGATGTGACTTTCTCAGCCGAACAGGGGGATGTCGTGTCGATCATAGGCCCGAATGGTGTCGGTAAGACGACCCTTCTGAAATGCATCAACAGGATCCATCAGCCGAAGGGCGGTGTCGTGATGGTTGACGGTGAGGATATCCTCGGGATGAATCCAAACGATGTCGCAAAGACGGTCGAATACGTCCCTCAAAGAGCCCATGTATCCGGAAGCACGGTATTCGAGTCGGTACTGCTCGGACGCAAACCGCATATGGGTGTCGATGTGTCAGAAAGAGACCTCAGATTGACCGGAAGGATCATCGAGATCATGGGACTGACCGACAGTTCCAGGAAACTTGTCAACGAGATAAGCGGAGGGGAATATCAGCTCGTACAGATCGCAAGGGCTCTGGCACAGCAGCCGAAGGTACTGATCATGGATGAGCCGACGAGCAACCTGGATCTGAGCAACCAGGGCCGGGTCATGAAGGCGGTGTCCGGCATTGTCAGAGACAACGGGATGTGCGCCGTCATGGTGAATCACGACATCAATCTGGCACTCAGATACAGTAACCGTTTCATAATGATGTCCGGCGGAAGGATATTCGCCGCCGGCGGAAAAGAGATAATCACACCAGAAAACATACGCGCTGTCTACGAGATCGATGCAGACGTGTGCGAATTCAACGGAAAAAGCATAGTGATACCGAAGTGAGAAAATGTTATCAGACAAAGCAGAAAAATTTCTCGAACGCAGACAATCCAATCCTAAACAGAAGGATTTCTTCAATGAAAAAGCGTTGTCATGGGATACAATCACGATACATGATCCTGAGAAGGTAGAACGTATCGCCGATCTTCTCGATATCGCCCCTGACGATTCCATACTCGATGTCGGAACAGGCACCGGGGTGATGATCCTGCAATATCTTTCAAGGATCTCGGGAGGCCATATCACTGCCGTAGACTATTCGCAGAAGATGATCGACGTCGCACGTTCTAAATTCCCGGAATCAGAAAAACTGGAATACAGGGTCGAGGACATATACGACCTCGATGACGATGGGAAATACGATATCGCCGTCTGTTATTCGTGCTTTCCCCATTTCCCGGATCCGATGAAAGCGATAGATGTCATATCCAAGACCGTCAGGCCCGGTGGAACATTCGTCATAGCCCATTCGTCCTCCAAGGAACATATCAACAACGTCCATACGAACGGCGGCGAACGGATATGCAGGGACTACCTTCCCGACATGGATGTGATGAAGGAACTCTTTTCGGAATGCGGCCTAGAGGTGACGTTCGAAGAGGACGATGCCGAGTACTACATCATCAAAGGCAGAAGATACCGATCTTGATAAAACGATATACGGGGGCGTCCGCCCCCTTACAAAACAGTTTCTCGGGCCGCGTTTCCCTTCTCGGCGAAGGGCGCGTCGCCCGCGGTCTGATTCACTCCTTCTTCTCCTCGTCTGAGCAGCATTCGCATTCGCACCCTTCGCCATGGCCGAGATAGAGGTCCTGCGCATCCATCCATGAGAGTATGCCGTCATAGAAGAGCAGCGCAGCGGCAACGAAGAAGAATACCGCGACTACGACGAGCGGCAGGTCGAACATATAGAGCCTAACCTCGACAGGAAATAGAGGATTTCATTTATAGGCGCGCACGTGCACGTACGACAGACCGAATCGTGATGAAGCACAGAATAGAAGTGCCGGCTGTGACATCAGGTTTTAATGACCAAATCAAAATCAATAGTCACAGCCGACGGATTGCAGTCGTCGATCGATAATATATGTGTTCCTATCGGACTCATCGATGCGGTACAGGGATATCTTGAGATCCTTGGGCTTTCCGAGTATCTGAACGGTCTGAAGAGCAAAGGCATCGGGACGGGGTCGCTGACGGCGATCCTCATCTCCTTCGGCATGTCCGAGGACAATTCTATGAAGGACTGCGCCAGATGGCTCAAGGACATACGCATACGCAGGCTGTTCGGTAAGGGGACTGCTATTATACGCGAAGTTCGTTATCAGAAATATGATCAGTTTGGATATCCTCACCATAGGAAGTCTCGTAAGGGATGCCGAAGGCAACATCACCGAGGCAGACTCCACCTCGACGCTCATTCGTGCGGACGGTCTCAACATAGTCGTCGATACGAGCTCAAAGGAGAGAAAGCCACACATGAAGACGGCCTTTAAGCAGCTGATGGTCCTTCCCAAGGATGTGGATATCGTAGTACTGACCCATACGCATTCAGACCACATCGGGAACAATGACATGTTTCCCAAAGCGGAGTTCCTGGTACATTCCGGGGAGAAAGGCAATATCAAGGGCGCCAGGGTCATCGATTCCGAAGAGGAGGAGATCGCCAAGGGCATCAGATTGGTCCACACTCCCGGACACACGCACGGTTCGATGAGCGTATTCGTCGATGCCGACAGGAAGTACGCCATCGCCGGAGATGCCATCCCCCTGAAGGAGAATGTGCAGAAGATGGTGCCTCCCGGATTGAACTACGATGCGAAGCTTGCGTTAGAAAGTTTAAAAAAGATAATCGACTACGCGGACATGGTCGTCCCGGGACACGATTATCCCTTCATGACCGACAGGTGATAAAAATGGCCGAAAGAGAGATGCCCGATTTCATTTACTACGAGTGCCCGGATTGCGACGACGTTACTGAGCACGATATACTCAAGGCCAGGATGGGCAAGGATAACATCACCGGAACATTCCGCTGCAGGGACTGCGGACGTACGTTCTCGGATTCCATCAAGATCCCGAGACAGTTCGAGATACCCGTCCTGTTCAGCGACGGCGAGGTCACCGAGAAGACGCAGACGCAGTTGGAGGATGACGAGATCATATCCGTTGGGGACGAGTTCTACCTCGATGACGGAAGGAGGGTCTGTGTGACCTATCTCGATCTCGGAGACGAACGCCGCAAAGAGAAGGCCAGGGCGACCGAGATCAAGAAACTCTGGGTGAAACAGTTCGATGTTCTCAGCGTGAAGGTCTCCGTCAACGATAACCGCAGGACCATACCTCTCCGTATCGATGCCGAGCCCGATGACGAGTTCGCGGTCGGAATGGTCATGTCGTTCGAGGATTACGATGCGGTGATCCACGCGATCAAGACCAAGACACGTTTGGTGAGGAAGGGATCTGCGGAGGCAAGGGAGATCAGAAGGATCTACGCCAAGATCAGACCCAAGAACTTCGCTGTCATGGACTTCGAGGACGAAGAGTTCGACGAGTCGCAGTATTACATCCCCGGCGAAGAGGATGACGACAGCGATATCTGATACTTCAGATGATAAAACCCAAGGCTGGAGGTCCCGGAGATCCGGGGCCTTCGGTATATAATTCTCAGGATCGGGTCCCGATCTTTACGTGATCATCAAGGTTCGTCGACCAGGATATAATCCAGAACGTCGGCGATATTCTTCGATCTGACGGTGTAAGTGGCCGCTTCCTCGGTGTAGATGTCAGTAGGGTTGAATGCTATCGACATGCCGGTGTTCTTGAACATATTGATGTCGGTGAACGAATTCCCGATGGATACCGTACGCTCGGGCGTGGTGCCGTATTCTTTGATGTAATCCCTGACGTTGATGCCTTTGTCAGCAAGATCGACGTGTCTTATGCCTTCGCCGGTCAGTACGCCGTTCTCATCCACTTTGAGTTCGTCCGCGATATATCCGTCGAATCCGAACTCCTCCGCGAGCATCTTGGCCGCGAGGTCGATCCCGCCGCTTACGATGACCGATATTATCCCGTTGGCCTTGAGGCAGGCTACCGTTTCCTGGATACCGCCGATCAGTGGCATGTCCTTGAAGTATCTGATAAGGTCATTGCGGCTGATATCGGGTTTCACCGTCTTCCAGAGGCCGATATCGCGTCTCATGAATTCCGGTTCGTCGATATTCCCGTTGCAGAAAAGTCTGTATGATTCCTCGTTATCGACCTCTAACACATTGTGTATCCAGCACCAGGAGCTTCTGATGTCTGTCAGCACACCGTCCATGTCAAAGCAGACGAGGTCGTATTTTCTCATACGGGGGTGATAGGCGTTCCATTATTTGATACGGACGTGTCCGGAAATACGGAATGATGCGGCGGCGTCTTTAAGACTGCCATATGCATGTCCCATTATGGACCCCGACGGCCTTAAGCTCATCAAGATAACATACGACAACGGGACCTATCTAGGTCAGTATGTCACAAAGGAAGACGGCACTCCCGCAGAGCACGGGACCGGGCTTTTCATCTGGTCCAACGGCGACAGATACGAAGGAGAGTATGTCATGGGCGCCCGTACCGGTCTGGGAACATTCCAGTGGGCGGACGGCAAGATATACGAGGGTGAGTTCGAGGACGACAGGAGACACGGGCTCGGAAAGATGACCTGGACCGACGGGACCGTCTACGAAGGGGATTTCGAGGATGGCATCATGAGCGGAAAGGGAAAGCTCACCTGGCCCGCAGGGGATTTCTATATCGGATGGTTCTCGAAGGGATTCATGGAAGGATACGGCATTCATTATGCCGCGGACGGCACCAAGATCTACGAAGGGGATTGGATCGAGAGCTGTCCGGTAGACAAGACATAGTGAGAACAGTAAGATGAAAGACGGAGAGCCAATGATCCTGATGGTCGGAGTCGGCCATGTGTTCCGTATAGCGGAAACCGTATCCTTTATTGTAAAGAATGTCTGGCCACAGGCGGTCCTTGTGGAATTGGACGGCAAGAGGTACGATGCGATAATGAAGCCCACGCCCAAGGGCAGCGAGATCAAGAATCAGGATCTTCCGAAGAGTTACAGAAGGGCGGCGAAGTATCAGAACCGGATGGCATCGCAGAACGATACCGAGACCGGAGGGGAGATGGTCGCCGCGGTACAGACGGCCAATGTCATAGGCGCCGATGTGGTGTGCATCGACAGGGATGCTCAGAAGGTCATGCAGGAGATGGAGGACGAGATGTCCTTCGCGGAGAAGGCCCGTTACGGCATGTCCACATACACCGACAATCTGTTCGGAAAAAAGAAGATCGAAAAGACCCAGAAGGATTTTTCTTTGGATGAGAAGGCATACATAGACGCTATGAGGAAAAAGTATCCCACGTTCGTAAGGAAGCTAATAGATGAGCGCAACACGTTCATGGCCGGAAGGATAAGGACCGAATCCCTCAGGTATTCCACCATGGTGATATTCGTCGGAGATGCCCATGTAGAAGGCATATGCGAGCAGCTTCCGGACCTTAAGATCAACAAGATAAGGCTCGCAGAGCTTATCGACCCCGATAAATTAGAAAAAGTAAAAGACGCAATATGGAATGACGAGATCGGAAAGAAGGGAGAAGAATGATCGTTAAACTTTTGGCATGCACTCAGAACGCGGACGCGATATGTGCGGCCGCCGGCAAGTCCTGTTACTCGGAAAGATCCTCGGCAGACCTTTTGGGAAAGTCCGATCCCGAGAAGACACTCGGTAAGATCGTCGGCATGGGCCATCTTTCCGTGGTGGAACACGCATCATTCACATTCTCCGTCGAAGGGGTATCCCGTTCACTGACCCATCAGCTCGTGAGACACAGGATAGCATCATTCTCCCAACAGAGCCAGAGATATGTTTCTCTGAAGGAACCGACCTACGTGATCCCGGAGACGGTCGCTGCCGATCCGGAATGCAAGGCGCTTTACGAGAAGACCATGGACGATATCTGGAAGGCATACAACAAACTGTGCGAGACGGTGCCTCCGGAAGATGCGAGATATGTCCTTCCGAACGGATGCACGACCAACATCACGATCACCATGAACGCAAGGGAATTGCTTCATTTCTTCTCGCTCAGATGCTGCAACCGTGCGCAGTGGGAGATAAGGGAGATGGCAGATCAGATGCTGGCACTCTGCAAGGAAGTATCTCCTACGATATTCAAGAACGCGGGCGCTCCGTGTATGAGGGGACCGTGTCCCGAGGGGAAGCTCACATGCGGGCATCCCAGAAAATCGGATAAGGTTTAAATAGAGAATATCAATTAGTCGGGTTACTCGGTGAAAGATATGGGAAGAATAAGACCCACCTACATCAAGAGAGTATCGATCGAGCTCATCAACAAATACCCCCAGGCCTTCAGCAAGGACTTCGAGGCAAACAAGGGCATGGTCGACGCACTCACAGACGTCAGCTCTGTAACAATGAGGAACAGGATCGCAGGTTACATCACACGTTACCTGTGCCACCCCGAACTCTGAAAACCTCTTTCCTTAGTAACATAAGGTCTCCGCATAATCGGCCCGTGTGGGGTAGCTTGGATATCCTGTGAGATTGCGGATCTCTTGACCTGGATTCGAATTCCAGCACGGGCGCCATTTTTTGTTTATTCCGGGGGATGTTTGCTCATTCGGACCGGAGTTTTCTCATTACGATATCATACCTGATAAAGTGTGCATCAAAAAGGGATAAAAATAAGGATGAACGGACGGTCTCCCGTCCGTTCGGTTTGTTGTTCAGATCTTCAGCTTGCCGGTCT
>DAYM01000008.1:16067-16775 GCA_002506905.1 Methanomassiliicoccaceae archaeon UBA328 | reverse complement strand
CCCCCTAAGTTACCACCGAGTTGATACCTAAGTTTTACATGCATTACAAACATAACAGCTAGTGGTTATTATACTTCCAAGGTATGTATAAGACCATGGAAGGTCTCGACAGATTCACGGATGAGATCACTGCTTTCTTCAGGGGGATACCAGCGAAGGATCGCGAGCAGGCGATCAGCGCCATAAGAGATATCCTGGACCGTGAACTGTTCGATTGTTGCAGCGAGGATCTCGATCCCGCATGCCCTGCATGCGGGTGTGAGGACTATGTGCGCAACGGCCATACCGCCGCCGGCACACAAAGATACAGATGTAGTCGCTGTGGGAAGACCTTCGCATTCCGTGACGTGGGAAGGATCCTGCTGAACACCAAACTGCCACACGAGACGTGGATGAGGTACGCCGAATGCTTCGTAGACGGTCTGACGTGTCCGAAGGTCGCCATAAGGCTCGGCGTCACACCAAAGACCGCATGGTTCATGCGCATCAGGACCCTTGAGGCACTGTCGAAGAACCTGCCATCCTTCGAAGTGAAGTCCGGATGCGGATGCCAGGTAGACGAGCTGTGCTTTGCCGAATCGTTCAAGGGAGTATCCCTGAGGAATCTTGGCGGGGCGATGCCCCGCGAGCCCCGCAGGGGAAGAGGTTCTAAACCCCGTGGCATCAGCGACGAACAGATCTGTGTGGTCACGGGTGTGAGTGACAATG
>DAYM01000008.1:0-15915 GCA_002506905.1 Methanomassiliicoccaceae archaeon UBA328 | reverse complement strand
CATGACGAACAGAGTCGCCATAGACGCCCTCAGGAACAGGATCTCGAGCGGGGCGGTCGTGAACACGGACAAACACCGCTCGTACTCGAGGGTGCTTGCCGAGCTCGAGGTCGCATTCCATGCCAGACACGACTCGAAGGAGCACAAGGGACTCGAGAGGATCGACAACCTGCACTCACAGATCGGAGGCTTCATGCGCAGATTCAACGGCGTCTCCACGAAATGGCTGCACCTCTATCTCGCCTGGTTCAAGTGGCTGAGGGAATTTAGGAAATCCGATCTGGACAACCGCAACATCGTCTCTAAGCAGATCAGCTCCGGCAGCTATGAACACCTCTGGGCCTCCATCAACAAGATGAGTCTGCCGTTCAGGGATGGATCCCTGAACCCCACCGAGGTCTGAGTATTCGCCCTTGGTTTCATTCGATCCCTGTTTCAGGCGAAGCCATCGATTCGAAGGGCCGATCCTGCAAAGATCTGACCTTTGTTGAAGACTTACATCGTCCTTCGGCCAAGGATTCCTCGATCATCTATCCCGATTCTTCAGACAAAATCCGGAATAAGGTAATCCTCCCGGCATTTATGCCAACCAAGTTGCCGGCATTCTAAGGGCATCAACTCGGAGGTAACTTAGGGGGAAATCATTTGACCGGAGGCGGATCTGCCGCTTCCGGCCATAAAACTTATTTTTTATTCTATACTTAATTAATATATGTGGTTGCTTAACTCACATTATTAATTAAGTGCAAACAATTGGCCGCTTATTCTTCTAGTTTTCCGTAGATTGATTCCAATCCGCGGAGTGCAACAGACTGTGCTTTGGTCATCGCCATGTATGAACCGATGAGCATAGCTTCCATCATCTCGTCTCTTGTAGCGCCGAGTTCCTTTGCGTGTTTGCCCTGCATTTCTATGCAGAATGATGAACCTAATGCACTTGCCGCTGTAACAGCCAAGAGATAGCGCATCTTCGGTTCTAGAACGGAATTCGGATTCTCGAGGATGGCTTTGCTGAAAGCGGCCGAGCGGATGAATATGTCCGGACGTTCTGCCATGATCCTGTTGATCGTCGGAACTTCTCCGAATCTCTTTGCCATTGCTGCCATGATTCTATCTGCTTCTTCTTTCTGCTTGGGATCTGCTTCCATGTTTGCGAATAATATTAACGGCTATTAATTGTTTCTTTTTGTTGAGCTGTAATTAATTAATGTGATTGCTTAACTAACGTAATTAATCATAACTGAGTTCCATTTTTGCATTTTAGTTTTGCAAATCGAGTTTTTTTTAAGGTAATGTATAATTTTTGAGATCGGAGAGCAATAATTCATTAGTTGATAATTAATACATGCAGTAGCTTTACTCACGATATTAATTAACAGTAATGCAATTGGTCATTAATTTTCCCTGAAATTTGCAATTATTTGATATTTTGAAGATTTTGCTCCGGATCATATATCTTTTTGATAAAAATCGCAGATAGGAGTAAAGAGCAATCATTTTTGACGAAAAGTAATGGGTTTTCGGTCCACATTTGGGGTAATCAAGTCGATATTCGGGAGTCCGTCGTGGACGGTTATTTTGTCATTTTACTTGGAAAATGAAAGATTTGATGCAATTATTGAGGGATAAAATTTATTTTTGAGAAATAATGCAAAAGTTTACATCAATTCGTTAATTTTTAACATGTATATTAAAAATTAAGCTAATAACTTAACTAACAACATTAATTATGACTTGCAATTTTACAATTTACTAGATTGTAGTTAATTAATCAAGTAAAGCTATTAACTTAACAAATTACATACTGTATGATAATTTAAGATAATATGCAAAATTCAACAAAAATATTTGTTTTTAAAAAATTTGAAAATAATTGCGTAAATAAAGATATCAGCTTAATCATTTACGATTTGCAATTTGAATAAAAACGATGTTAGCGAATTGTATTGTAAGTTATGAAACAGATTAATGCATCGGTCGTACGTTCATGGATGCTTCTTCAAAAATTGGTAATCCTTGTTATCGCAGCAACGGCGGTCACCGTGGCCATAGTATCTGTCGCGATAATAAAGGACGACAACAAAGAAACGAAAAAGGTCGTACCGACAGGTTATGATTGGGACCTCACTCGGATCTTTGAGAGTGATGATGCATTCTACGCCGAGATATCGTATTGCCGAGGATGAGATCCCGATATTGAAGGACTATGCCGAAAATGTGGGCACGCTGTCGGGCATGCTGGAGTATTTGGAATACGACGACATGGTATACTCGGAAGCAAAGGTATTCATGGCTCTGAGCAAGCTACTATTACGATTCGCCTTATTATGTCGGCATCTATGCTTATTCGATCGCCGCTGTATTATCTGCATTAGACGGGATCGATACGGCAGAAGGATTGGAATCATGCATCAAATTCCTGTCGGCAGGTTACGGATATGATCAGAACGGGATGCTGGCCATCCTGAATGTGGACCTTACCGAAGATGGGACCGCAGACAGCGTCAACGAATTCCTCTCGGAGTGTACCGAAGAGATCGACGAACTGATGAATTCCTGATTCAGTCAACTATACGGAAACCCGATTCGTCGCCTTCCATCGTGAACTTGACGTGTCTCATCCTCAGGACGTCGATCAGCGTCTTTGCGTGGACCCCCAGACCGACATTCATGAACTGGTTCTCGACCACCCTTTGGCCGTTGGTTTCCACAGTGGGTTGGAATCCCAGCGGGAAATGTGCCGTCTGGACCTGCAGAGCGTAGATGTTGCAGTCTCTGTCGAATATCGGTCCGCCGGACTGTCCTTTCAGACCAGGAGTGGAAGTTTCGACATAGAGGAGGTCGTAGCCTTTGTCTCCCTTTCCTTTCATGAGATTCCTTGTATGGATGCCGTCGTTGGGGAACAGCGGGAGCGGAAGTACGCCTTTCTTGATGCGGAATGCATTTTGGGATTCGATGAATTCCGACTCGATATGAGCGAACGGGAAACCGAGACGGCATACGCTCGTACCCGGGCGCATAGTGTCCGGATTCCTGAATTTGGGGTAATATTGGACCCATGCGGGGTTGAAAGGTTCGAGTCTTCCGACTGCAAGGTCCAGTTTGCGGTCTATGTACGCATCGACAAGTCTGACGCCGTCCCAGGCCCACCAGAATGAATGATTCGTGATCCATTTGGGGTCGGGTTCTATCTTCTTATCGGGCATTCCGGGATTGGGGCGGTGATTCTGATTCACGGCCTCGATCTCCTTGATCTTGTTGCGGTCGGCCTGATATTTGACAAAGGAATCGAACATATGTCCCGCCGTGAGGATCCAGCCTTCGTCATTGATGATGATAAAAGCACCGCAATTTGCGGTCACGGTACCGTCGTATGTCCTCGTTGAAACGATAACAGGACGGGTAAATTTAGCTGCTTTTTCGCAAGCGTCCGCAAACATGAGCGGTTGATTGTATTGGTACTATAAAACAGGACTGACAGGCCGTCAGTATAAAATTGAAAGGGGCCGAAGCCCCGTGAGTTTCACTGCTGTGCGTTGAGAGCGTTGACGATCTCAGGACAGTCGAGGATCTCGTTTCCGATCTTGACGATCAGTTCCTCGTTGGCCATGATCATATCGAGGATCTTGGGGTCTACGAGAGCCATCCTTCCGACGTGCATAACGTAGGATCTGGCGAGATCTACGGCATATTTCGCTTTGAGCTCCATTGCCATGTCCTCTTCCTCGCGGTCGGCCTCGGGAAGGCTGGGGAGGTAGAAGTCCATATAGAGCTGTGCAAGCTCGGAAGGGAGCGATGCGATATCGTAAAGGTTTCCGGTCATGTCGTTGGAACCGTCTTTGAGGTCCTCGACGATCGTCTTGTATCCTGCGATATCATTCGTGAGGAAATCGATCATGTTGAGGCATTTCTCGGACTCATCGCCCGTGGTCTCTGCGGCCTTTGCCTCGTAATCGTCGATCTCCATAACTTTACGGCCGATAACGGCGCGCATCAGTTTTACCTGATCCATAATTTCCATGTTCCCATCCATTGTCTTCACCTGTGAGTGCTGCAAGAATTCAATCTGCAATTCTGTATCGTCAATATATGATAAAGAGTTATGGATGGATAGGCCTAGTTGATATGATTCCGTCACATTCCATTCGAACAGTGCCAGACGCCGAAGATAAGGAGATCAGTATTTCTTATCTCTGGGGACCATTCTTACGGGTTTTCCGCAATAGGGACATTTGGTCAGAGGGAGATCGTTCCCGTTCTCATCCTCTCCGATAAGCTGAGGTCCCGAGAACGTATCCATGACGACCACTTTCTCGCTGAGCATATCCTCATACATGGGCTTGCAGCAGGCGGCCATGACATCGACCTCGGAGATCTCGAGATTCAGAAGAGGTCTTGATCTGAGATACTTCTTCCTTTCCTTGGTGATCACGTCGTTGACCCTCTCCGCATCTAGGTCTGCGCCCGGATAATTCGCGCTAGCGGCGTAAGCGAGGAGTTTGACAGCCTCATAAAGGTCCTTTTCGACTCCGATGCCTTTCTCGTACATCAGAGCCAGATGATACATCGCGTTGGGGTCCAGAGCATGTGCGGCCTCTTTGATCAGAGGATAGGCCTTCGAAGCATCTGCTTCCACCCCTTCTCCCGAAAGATACATGATGCCGAGCTCCCTCTTCGCGGGAAGGTAACCCTGATCCACTGCCTTCTGGAACCATTTGGCAGCTTCTTTGAAGTCGATCTTGCGGCCGTTCTGGCCGAGACAGTATGCGATTCCCAATTCGTACTGTGCGGATGCTTCGCCGTTCTCGGCGTTCTGTAATAGAAGATCGGAGCTCATTTTCATTCCTCGCTGTGTTCCGAATCGGTAGGCTCTTCATTAAGCTTTTCCAAAAGCTGCTCTGCGGAGTAACATCCGCCGTCCTTGGCAAGATTGAGCCATTTCATTCCCTCTTCTTTGTTCTGCTCGGTACCGAAACCGTCCAGATAGTAGCATCCGAGACAGTACATCGAGTCGGGGTATCCGGCCATTGCAGCCTTGAGGAACCAATTGAAGGATTCTTCCTTGTTCTGGGGAAGATCGTCGCTTTCTCCGTAGTAGACGATGCCCAGCCTGTCCATGGCCTGGACATCTCCCTTTTCCGCGGCCATTTTGTAATATTCTGCGGCCTTGGACCTGTCAGCTTTGGTACCTACTCCTAGTTCGTAGCAGGCAGCGGTCTGATACATCGCATTGAGGCTTCCTTTCTCTGCAGCCTGTCTGTACATCTTGAATGCCTTGTCCTGATCCTTCTCCACACCCAGACCTTCCTGGTAGAGGTACGCCAACGAGTTCCTTGCCTCCGCATATCCTTTGTTGGATGCGTTTCTGAACCATTTGGCCGCCTGGACGTAGTCCTGATCTACGGAGATCCCGTCGAGGAACGCCATTCCGTAGTAGAATTGAGCCTCTGCGATGCCTGCCTTTGCCGCCTTGGCGGACAGTTCCACAGCCCTCTTCTCGTCCATGCCTTCGTAGTCCTGCGTGAAGAACATCTTAACAAGCAGCGTCATGGCATCGAAATGACCGCCTTCTGCCGCTTTCTCCAGGAGTTCATATCCCTTGTCCATATCCTGCGGGACCTCCCATCCGTAAAGATAAGACATCCCGAGTGCATATTGGCCGTCAATATTTCCGGCATCTGCAAGGGTTTTGATCTCATCTATGTCTACTTCTACATTCTCATCGGCGGTCTCAAGAACGAATTTCTTCTCAGGCATATATGGGAGAATCGTTCTCTCTATTTATCCTGAACTAACTGAACGGGGGTGTGTGCAGATATCATTTTCATTAAAATCATGTATTTTTGATATCAATTCAGTTATTTCGATGGATCATATAGCTATCCAGCGTATATCCGGCAGTGCCGATAGTGAACAATCAATTCAATTTAGTTTTTTCAGATCCATAAGGAATCTATCGCACTCTTTCTTGTCGGGATAGAGTCTTTCCATTGCTCTGAATTGGGCATCATGCGATCTCTGGAACGGACGATAGCCCTGCCTGAGATGAAGGATCTCGTGGTACACCACATAGTCCAGGACATTTTCGGGAACATTCGGGCTGTCCAGGGCGCTGGATATGGCAACAAGCCTCACAAGCGGGGAACAGTATCCGACCTTTCTGTAATTGGGACGGTCCGTCCATGAGAAAAGGGAATTGTCTATATCGGAAGGAACGATCAGGCCGGAGTCCAGAAGTCTGTTCACGGAATCGATGAGGTTGTATGTCGTCCCCTGTTCTGACCTTGACAGGTTCTTGCTCCTTTTCAGGAACAGTTTTCTCTTTTCGTAGACGAATCTGTCACGGGTGACCCACTCTTTGTAAACGGGCATCGGGGGGATCTTCTTTCCGTTTGCGGCCATTATCATGGATTCGCAGAATTCCAAAAGGACCTCGTCGGGCGCGTCATCCAGATAATCGGAGATGGTGAGGTCCATCGAATTGAATTTGATCCTCCAGGAAGCCGACAGGTCACGGGTGTTCTTGAATCTCGCGTTGATGGAATCGTACTTGTGTTTCCCGGCAAGCGGAATAAGCAGCCGGGTCAGTTCAGAATCTGTCCTTGCGTGCATTGTTCCTCACCGGATGCGAATTCAGAATGACGTCCTTCTGTTTCTGCCTGGTCTGCATGGAATGTTCTGCTTTGATATCGACCGTGTCGTTGATATCCCTGTGCGTGTAGAACATCATGGTGGAGACGGTGGAGGGCGTAGGGGTGAAGATCTGGATCTGCTCGGGATTGGTCTTGAGTTCCCTGTGGACGAAATCGTTCAGTTCTTCCATATCGCTCATATAGCAGCCAGGGTGGGCAGCCATGAGGTAATAGGTAAGGAACTGTTCCTTTCCCTGTCTTTCGTTAGACTCGTCGAACATGTCCTTGAAGTCCAACAGGACGTTGGAATCGGGCTTTCCCATGAGATCGAGCACTCTTTTCGATATGTGTTCCGGTGCGATCTTGAGCTGCCCGGAAATGTGGTCTTTAACCAGGAGATCCAGATATTGCTCTCCGCTTGCCCTGTCATAGACGATCATGTCGTATCTTATCCCCGATGTTATGAAGACCTTCCTGACACCGGGAATGGAAGAGATCCTGTTGAGAAGGTCTATCTGCCTCTTGTGGTCGAGAGGGAGGTTCTGACAGGGTCTGGGGAAAAGACATTTCTTATCTTTGCAGGCGCCGTGGGTGAGCTTTTTGGCGCATTCGATGCCGTACATGTTGGCCGTGGGTCCGCCCACATCATAGATGATGCCTTTGAAATCCGGAGATCCGGCCATTCTTTCCGCCTCGGCAACGATCGAATCCTCGCTCCTGGAGACGACGGTACGTCCCTGGTGGACGGCAATGGCGCAGAATGAGCATTCCCCGTAGCATCCTCTGTGTGAGGTGATGGAGAATTTGATGGTGTCCATGGCCTTGACATGGCCCTGTTTTGCATAGTACGGGTGTACCGCATTTTCGAAATCCGAAGAATAGACGGCATCCAGTTCCTTTACGGAAAGCACCCTTTGGGGAGGATTCTGAACGAGGAATCTCTTGGCGTACGGCTGGGCCAGACCTTTGGCGGTTATGGGATCGCAATTCTGGTAGAATTCCCTGAACATGCGTACGAAGTCGGGATCCTTGTCGGCTTTCACAATGACCTTCTCATAGCTCGGAAGCACAATGTATCCGTTCGGGACCTCCGATGACATGTAGCATATTCCGCGGACGTCCTTCCAATCCTTACCGTCACGGAAGCAATTGGCCAGCTCCAGATTCGAGAGTTCCGCCATTCCGTAGGTGATGATATCCGCTTTGGCATCCAGAAGTATCGATCTTCTGACGGAATCCGCCCATGCGTCGTAGTGTGCGATCCTTCTCAGACTGGCCTCGATACCACCCAGGACGACGGGTTTCCCTTTGCTGTATTTCTTGATGAGGTTGGTGTATGCTATGCAAGCCCTGTCCGGACGTCTGTCGTTCACACCGCCGGGGGTGAAATCGTCATCCTTCCTGAATTTGTTGGTCGGGGTGTAATTGGCGACCATGGAGTCGACGCATCCCGCACTTACGGACCAGAACAATTCGGGCTGTCCCAGGCGTGTGATGTCGTCGCCCGATCTTATGTCGGGCTGACAGATGATACCTACCCTGAATCCGTTATCTATGAGATAGTGACCGATGAGCGCTGCACCGTTGTAGGAGGAATCTATGTACGTATCCCCGGAGACGATTATGATATCGAGGGTGTCCCATCCTCTTTTTCTGACCTCTTCGGAAGTGGTAGGTATGAACATGAGGCCTCAGTAGACGTATTCGTAGATGTGGTCGTTCATGAAGTAGCCTTCTCCGATATCGGTGTTGACATCCTTCTCGATCCTGAAGCCGTTCCTTTCGTATGCTTTGCAGGCCTTCAGATTGTTGACGTTGACTGTCAGATACGCTCTTCTCAATCCCTGGCTCTTTCCGAGTTCGAGAAGTTCCCTGAGGGTCTCGGAACCCAGTCCTTTGCCTCTGAATTCCTTGAAAAGGTAGACCTTGCTGATGAAGAGCGCGTTCACTTCGGGGTGAACGGCGAAGTAACCTGCCTTTTTGTCACCGTCGAATATGAATCCGTATTGGTATCCGTGGTTTTGTATCTGATCGATGATGTCCCTTTCGGTCTGGAATTTCATCAGCATGTATTCGATCTGGTCTATACTGAGGATATCGGGATAGAAGTACTCGTGCCAGATCAGATTGGCCATTCTGGATATCTCGCGAATGTCGGACAGGTTAGCAAAGCTGATGCTCATCTCAAAGCCCCATCTGTTTCAGGAGTTTGGGTATGCCGATCTCGAAGTTGACGCCGAATCTTATGTCGGTTCCCGCTTCTTTGGTCCTCATGATGCTCTCGGCAGTGAAGTTGACGGCATGATATGTTGCCCTTCCGATGCTGAGGCCGTTCACGAGGGCGGCAACAACGACCGAACCGAAGACATCGCCCGTACCGTGGTAGTATCCGGGGATAATTTCATGGAAGGAATATTCGATCTCATCGGTCTCGACATCATAGGCTGCGGCACCCAGGTCCTTCTCGTTGAAGTAGACGCCTGTGAGGACGACCTTCTTGGCGCCGAGTTTTCCCAATTCCATAAGCAGGTCGTGGATCCATTCCTTGGAATAGGGTCCGGGTATGTATTCGATGCCCGTCATCAGACAGGCCTCGGTGATGTTGGGAAGGATGACATCCGCTTTGGAGCAGAGTTTCTTCATGCCCTGTGGGAAATTATCGGGGAATATCTTGTAAAGTTCACCGTTATCGGCCATTACGGGGTCGACGACTATCAGAGTGTTTTCGCCCTTCAGATCGTCGAAGATGCCAGAAACTATGTCTATCTGTTCGAAAGAACCGAGGAATCCGGTGTAAATGGCATCGAATTTGAGGTCCAGGGTCTTCCAGTGATCTACGATGGGCCTGATATCTTCTGTAAGGTCGCGGTATGTGTATCCTGTGAAGCCCCCGGTGTGTGTGGAAAGGACTGCCGTCGGTATTACCGTACATTCGAGCCCCGTCGCAGAGATAATGGGCAAGGCTACGGTCAGCGAACATCTTCCGAAACATGAGATGTCGTGAATGGCAAGTACGCGCTTCTGCTGCATGGAAAGGGGTTATGATTCCCCCGATATTAAGTTACGTGCGCATTGATGCTTTTCGTGTACCTGTCATCGCATGAGAATAGCGGTATTTTTATCGGTGAATGATATTGGGTTGTATATGGCGCCAACAGCCGATTATCATTTGGAGACCGCTCTCAAGGATTTCAACGACAAGGTCAATGAATTAGAGTCCGAAGGAGGTCCCGATGAGGAGCTCATGGATGCCTACATCAAGAGAGGATGCGTCCTTTCGATGATGGAATACTATGTTTCGGCCATTTCCGATTTCGATGATGCCATTAATATCATCCATCATCTTGAAGCGGCCGGAAAACACGTGGACCCCGGTGTGTTCGTCAAAGCGTACGTATCGAGGGGAGAGATCCGCGGCGGTGACGATCTCAGGCCCATGGCGGACGATTATGCCATGGCAGCCACCAAATTAGGCGATCTGAAGGTCACCAGTCAGTTCTACGACAGGAAGAAGATCATCAAGATGTGCATCGGATGCTGCGAAGACCTTGTTGACGAAAATTTCCCCGCAGAGATCGATCCCTTCGTCGAGAAAGCCTATTCGCTCCTGATCGCGAAAGAGGATTCCTGGTCCAAGAACCGCTTCCTCGAGGTTTTGAACCTCGAAGGTCAGGCCCAGATGGACCTGGGAGATACTTCCGAAGCCGTCGAAACGCTGACCAGGGCCATCGAAGAGGGAACGGAGCTTCTGAAAAGAGGGGATCTGGACGATATGATGTGTCTCGTCTTCTCTTACGCCACAAGAGGCGATATCGAACAGGAAGGCGGACTTACGGAACAGTTCATAGCCGACAGGAAAGCGGCCATCATCCTTTTGGAGCAGATGAACGAGGCCCATAAGCTGTCGGATGTCCACATTCTTTCGCAGATGCACCAGGACCTTGCCAACACCTATCTGATGCTTCACAACGTGAAAGAGGCGGAGAAGCATCTCATGCGCGAGGTCGCCCTCGATATGAACGGGGCCGGGGATTACATCAACATCCACGCCGACCGTCATGATATGGATGATGAGCCGAAAGACGGCGACGATCTCGATGAGTGATGTCTATCATAAGTCGTAAATACTGTAATAACGTGTTACATTTATGAAGGTCGTCATTGTCCACGGGCAGATGCACAAAGGAATAACATACCACATCACCCAAATGCTTGTATCAAAAGCATTCGAAGGTGCCGATATCGACGAATATTTCCTGCCGGAAGACGGTCCCGGATTCTGTATCGGCTGCGAGAACTGTTTCTACAGAGGCGAAGAGAACTGTCCCGACCATGATAAGATGGAAGCTGTCGTCGGTTCTATGATATCTTCCGATTGCATAGTGATAGATTCGCCCACATATTGCATGGGAGTGAGCGGTCAGCTCAAGGCATTGTTCGATCACATGGGATATATGTGGATGGCCCACAGACCGGAACCTTCGATGTTCAAAAAGATCGGCATCGGAATATCGTCCTGTGCAGGAAAGGGGTCGGAAGAGATCGTTGATTTCATCAGACAGCAGATGCAGATGTGGGGCGTTCCGACGACCTTCGGACTGCCTGTCGTTGCCGCTTCCCCCAGCTGGGAGAAGATGTCACCGGATAAACTGGATGACATTCAGGAAGAAACATCGAAACTTGCTTCGAAGATATCCAAAGCAAAGCCTTCTCCGGGCGCCAAAGAGAAGATCATCTACAAGTTCATGAAGAAGAACCAGGAAAACAACGTCTGGAATCCCCGTGACAGAGAGCACTGGGAAAAACAGGGCTGGCTCGACGGAAAGAGTCCTTGGGAATGACCGAGATTCGGCAAATTCGGCGACCTCCCCGCAACGGTTATATTAACGGGGTCCATCAAGAGGTCCATGCAAACGCTCTTCTGCAGTTACTGTCACAGTCTGATGACACCCGGAAGCCAACGCTGCAGACAATGCGGCAGGTTATTGTCTGACGATGCAGAGAGCAATCAGTCGAGTCTTATGGGATTCGAAAATTCCAAACCGACTCCCGAAATAGTCTATCAGGCCAACAAGGAAGCTCCTTACATGCCGTACGCCCCCAGAGAGGGGCAGCTCGATATAATTGCCGATATCCGCTCCGCTCTTGACGAGCACAGGCACATCGTCATCGAATCGGGCACAGGTACGGGAAAGACCATCGTTGCCCTTGCAGCGGGCCTAGAGCACGCAAAGAGGACGGGAAAGAAGATCATCTATCTCACAAGGACGATCTCCCAGAGCGATCAAATTATGAAAGAGCTGAAGGCGATATCCACCATACAGGATGTCTCCGGGATAACTCTCACGGGTAGGAACAAGGCATGTCCGCTTTTCAGAGGAGAGGAATATGACAACCTTCCGCCGAATGTCCTTTCGCTCATGTGCGAGGACAAGAAATCAAAGAGCGTAAGGAACTCGGCCGGCGGATGCAGATACTACGATCGCACCAAACAGATGCTGGACGGCATCAAGGACTATTGTAAGCACAATTTCCCCACCTCCGATGAACTGGACAGGTACTGCGTTCAGCTGGGAGTGTGCCCTTACGAGACCAGAAAGGCACTGATGAAGGAATTCGACGTCATCGTTGCCCCATACATCCACATCCTGTCCGAAGATATCAGGTCCAATTTCCTCAACAATCTCGGCGGAGAGAATATCCCGTTGCTTCTGATCGTCGATGAGGCGCACAATCTCATCGATGCCGCCAGACAGCAGGAGAGTTACACTATTTCCCTGCATATGGTGGAAGCGGCCATCGATGAATGCGATGCATTCAAAAGACCGGAACTTTACGAAGGCGTCGTTCTTGACGACTTCATCAACTATGTCAGGGTCCTGATCAGAATGCTGGCCACACAGTATATCACACTCGGTAAGAAGGAGTTCAAACTCCCCGACGGTGCGGTGGAAGATGGCCTGTGCAAGAAATTCGAACTCAGACCCGCAGATCTCGATATGGCGATCAGGAAGACGATCATGCTCGGAGAGGACAGAATGGATGTGCTTCTGGAAAAGGGCGGTCAGAGCATGTCGCCTGTTTACACTTTGGGAGTGGCGCTTCAGAACTGGGTCTCCTCCGGCGGGGAAAGATACGTAAAATCCATAAAGGCCAGAGAGGACGGCGAATACCTGTCCGCAGCATGCATAGACCCTGCGGACATAGTCAAATTCATGCAGGAGCAGGACGGAGCCGTACACATGTCCGGAACCCTTCAGCCTTTGGAGCAATACTACAAGATCATGGGTCTTCCGAGGACCACCAGGGCTAGGACATACCCTTCGCCTTTCCCTCCGGAGAACAAGCGCGTGGTCTACGTGGACGATCTGACCACGAAATACGATGTCATGAGCAAAGACCCGGCGATGACCACCAAGATCGAAAGGAGGATCGCATCGCTTTGCAATGCGGTCACCAAGAACACGCTGGTTTTCTTCCCCTCATACAAATTACTGAACAGCATGCGTCCGTTCCTCGAAAGGGATATCGACAGGGCCCTCTACTGGGAAGAACCCGGACGTCAGAACAAGACCATGAGATCTCTGGATATATTCAGAAAAGGTCAGAACGGCGTATTCTTCTGTGTTATGGGCGGTTCCGTGGCAGAAGGGATCGATTTCCCAGGTGACGAACTGTGCTTTGCCATATTGGTGGGAATACAGTTCCCGCCGCCGTCTTTGGAATCCGATGCCATGAAAGATCTGTTCGATAAGCGTTACGGCCCCGGAATGGGATGGAAATACCTTCAGGAGACTCCCGCGATCAGGAAGATGAGACAGGCCATAGGCCGTCTTATCAGGACCGAAACGGACAGAGGAATGGCGGTCATCTTAGACTCCCGTGCTTCACGTTACAAGAGACAGCTCGATGCCGAATTGACAGATGATGCCGTACGCGATGTCGTACAATTCTTCAATAACCAATGAAATACGTAAATATATGACGCCTTTACCTTCACACTCATGGCACTATTAAGCATAGTGGAAAATGTCAGATATTGGATCCTCGCAGGAGTGATCTGTGCATTTCTCATAGGCTCCATAGGAGATATTACTTCTACGATTCTTATTCTGGTGCTTATTATTCAGATGTCCCTGTCCATGGACGGTCTTGTCCTGCGTAAAAAGGATATTTCCGATAATTCAAAGGAGATCATCTGGTCTGCGGTGTTCTGTTTCGTGATATGCAGCGGATCGGCCCTTCTCATGGGGCTGCTGTTCAAGGGAGCATACCCGGAAATCTGGAACGGATGGGTCATGCTGGCATCCGTCCCGTGCGCCGTTTCGGTGATAACATTCGCTTTGTATCTCAAAGGCGACATGGTCCTTTCGGTCCTGGCAACCACCGTGATCTACTTCATGGCGCTGGTCATCACACCCGTGATGACGATGGTATTCGCAGGAGACGCCATCAGTCCGCTTCAGATCCTGAAATATGTGGTCCTGTTCATCGTCGTACCGTTGGCAATGACATATCCGCTGAAATATCTGCATCTGAACAGGCCGCGCAAGGTCATCGGCATCAACATCATGATGTTCCTGATAGTATTGCTGTCGGTCGGTTTCAACCGCGATTATTTCTTTACAGAGCCTGTGGTCGTACTGTATATCGCCATAGCATGTGTATTCAGGACCTTCGTTGTCAGCATCATACTTATGCATGTACTGAAAAGGGCCAACGTCAACAGGGAAAGGTCCTTCGTGTACATCGGCATGTCTGTCTGGAAGAATTCCGGCCTTGCATCCACCTTGTGCATAATGCTTCTGGCCGACACCCCCGAAGCTGTATTGCCCTGTGTGATCTCGCTTCTGATAGAGACAATATGGTTCGGAGCCATGGGCGGTTACTTCGAGAAGAAATGGCCTGCGGAATTGGGTCCGAACGATCCCAAACCTCTGAGCAAGGCTTGATATTGCAATATCGCTTAAATATGACTACCCATTACAGTTGATGGGCAAAGCGGAGATAGCTAAGCCTGGCCCACGGCGCCGGTCTTGAAAACCGGTGGTGTTTCACCTCGGGAGTTCGAATCTCCCTCTCCGCGCCAATCTTGCCTACCCAGACATTGGGTTTTTGAATTTCAATTTTTCAGCCAGGAAGCTCGCCGAAGGGGGCGCTTTCCGTGTATGAGCCGGTGCCCTGTCCCCTGAAGGAGGGGCTCATGTGCGCGGCCACCGCGCGTCTGATCCTCGAGGGTCGCTGCGTCGGCTGCATCTATTCCGCCAGGGTCCTAAACGATCCGTGAAATGCCTTCGGCCGCTCGATCGGGTATGGGATCGAGACGATCGCCAGGAGGTCGAAGGCATGATCTCTCCGAAGTGCATCGGGTGCAAATACCGCCATGAAGGGGACGAGATCTGGTATGACAGGTATTGTCCGAACCCCGGAAAGAACATTCCATGCGAACTCTGGTCAAGGCGCGGCCTCACCGGATATGAACTTGAGTTGGTCACGGTCTACCGTATGTTGTGTGACGGCCAGAGTGACGGCGCCGTCGCATACATCGAGAGGATATTCTCGCAAAAGGGAATCCCGAAGGGGGCGATCCAATGACCGACTTCACCACCGGTTATTCAGACATTCTCTCTGAAGAAGGGGGCCGCATCGGTCTTATGACGCCCACCGGCCCCATCTACTCCGCGGATCCGGAAGACATGGATTTTATCGCGGAACTCTCCGAGAGGGATCAGATATCGTTCAAGAAGAGAGCGACAGCGAGTTCGAGAATTATGATATGGATCGTAAGACCCTACTCGGAAGGAAAAAAACCGATACAGCGGAGACCGTCAAATCACAGAAGGGCAATGCAGCAATCAACACTGTAAATTCACGTCTCCATAAGACAGAAATATCGAAATTAAAAAGGGCATAATAATGTAAATTGGAAATATGTTTAAATATAATTAACACATTTGTTAATTATGGATGAAATATTAGAGATTTCGGGTAATCTCGGAAACTATGCCATTGCCATGTTGATCCTTCAAGAAAAAGCAGGATTGAGTTACAAAGAAGCTCGGGCGGTGCTATGCGGATACAGAGAAAATCCCTGGATGATGGCAGAGGAATTCGGAGTGACCTATAGCGCGGTCTCGAATCTGATCAGAAGAGGGGAGAGGAAAATGATCGCCGCTAACATCTCATTAAGTGATATCCTTAGAGAATATCCGATGGGCGAACTCCTGGTAGATCCTCCGCCGGTCGGAGAATAAAATATTCCCCCTAAGTTACCACCGAGTTG